>NZ_JAKMUS010000002.1 GCF_027570075.1 Corynebacterium meitnerae | reverse complement strand
GCTGCGGTAACTATCAAACAGTAGAAATTTTCTACCAGGGATTTCATCCGAGCCGATTTTTCGCGTTGTAATTTTTTACACACACCCAGCGAAAGAAAGCGGCAAAGAGCCCCCGGCCAGCTCAAAATGAATGAACTGGCCGGGGGCTTCGCGGATAAGCAGGTGTTTAGTCTTCGACAGGCACGAGCGAGATCTTGCCGCGGTTATCGATGTCCGCGATCTCCACCTCGATCTTGTCGCCGACGTTGACCACATCTTCCACCTTCTCGATGCGCTTGTCGCCGCCGAGCTTGGAGATGTGCACCAGGCCATCACGACCCGGCGTGAGGGACACGAACGCACCGAAAGCAACCGTCTTCACAACGGTGCCCAGGTAGCGCTCCCCCACCTTCGGCTGCTGCGGGTTAGCAATCGCGTTGATCTGCTCAATCGCAGCATCCGCGCTCTCACCGGTAGCAGCAGCAACGTAGATGGTGCCGTCATCCTCGATGGAGATGTCAGCGCCGGTCTCCTCGGTGATCTGGTTGATGGTCTTACCCTTCGGGCCGATGACCTCACCGATCTTGGACACGGGCACGTGCACCGTGGTGATCTTCGGTGCCAGCGGGCTCATCTCATCCGGACCCTCGATGATCTCAGCCATCGTGTCCAGGATGGTCACGCGAGCGTCCTTGGCCTGGTTCAGAGCGTTGGCCAGAACGTCCGACGGGATGCCGTCGAGCTTGGTGTCCAGCTGCAGGGCGGTGATGAAGTCCGGGGTACCGGCAACCTTGAAGTCCATATCGCCGAAGGCATCCTCGGCACCGAGGATGTCGGTCAGGGCGACGTACTTGGTCTCACCATCAACCTCGCCAGAGACAAGACCCATGGCGATACCAGCGACCGGTGCAGCCAGCGGCACGCCAGCGTTGTACAAGGACAGGGTCGATGCACACACGGAACCCATGGAGGTAGAGCCGTTGGAGCCCAGGGCCTCAGAGACCTGGCGGATCGTGTACGGGAAGTCCTCCTTGGACGGGATCACCGGCACGAGGGCACGCTCAGCAAGCGCACCGTGGCCGATCTCGCGGCGCTTCGGGGAACCGACGCGGCCGGTCTCACCCGTGGAGTACGGCGGGAAGTTGTAGTGGTGGATGTAGTGCTTGGAGGTCTCCGGGTGGAGGGAATCCAGCTGCTGCTCCATCTTCAGCATGTCCAAGGTGGTCACGCCGAGGATCTGGGTCTCGCCACGCTCAAACAGTGCGGAGCCGTGGGCGCGCGGGATCAGTTCAACTTCGACGCCAAGGTCGCGGATGTCGGTGACACCACGGCCGTCGATACGGAAGCCCTCGGTGAGGATCTTCTCGCGCACGATCTGCTTCATCAGCGCGTTGTAGGCAGCACGGATCTGCTTGGATGCATCCTCAGCGGTGAAGGAGGACAGGAGGGACTCCTCGATCTCCTCCATGTACTCGTTGGTCGCATCATCGCGCTCAGCCTTGCCCGCGATGGTGAGCAGCTTGGCCAGCTTCTTGGAGGCCTTCTTCTCCACAGCGTCAAAGACCTCGTCGCTGTATGCCGGGAAGAGCGGGAACTCCTGAGCGTCCTTGGCGGTCTTCTCAGCCAGAACGTTCTGCGCCTCGCACAGGGTCTTGATGTACGGCTTAGCAGCCTCCAGGCCCTCCGCGACGGTTGCTTCCGTCGGTGCCGGTGCGCCATCGGCAACCAGCTTCATCACGTTCACGCCAGCGCCCGCTTCCACCATCATGATGGCTACGTCCTGGACCTTGCGGCGGCCCTTCTTCTTCTCAACGATGCGGCCGGCCACAACCATCTCGAAGACAGCCTTCTCATGCTGCTCGTGATTCGGAAACGCGACCCACTGGCCGTTCGGGTGCTTCTCATCAGCGATGAGAGCCATGCGCACACCACCAACGGCGCCGGAGACCGGCAGGCCGGACAGCTGGGTCGCAGCGGATGCGCCATTGATAGCAACGACGTCGTAGTACTCCTCTGGGTCCCAGCTCATCACGGTGATGACAACCTGGACTTCGTTGCGCAGCCCCTTGACAAAGGTCGGGCGCAGCGGGCGGTCAATGAGGCGGCAGGCCAAGATCGCCTGCGTGGACGGGCGGCCTTCGCGGCGGAAGAACGAGCCGGGAATCTTGCCGGCGGCGTACATGCGCTCTTCCACGTCAACGGTGAGCGGGAAGAAGTCGAAGCCTTCGCGCGGCTGGTTGGATGCGGTGGTGGTAGCCAGCAGCATCGTGTCGTCATCGAGGTAGGTGGTCACCGAGCCGTCAGCCTGGCGCGCCAGCTGGCCGGTTTCAAACCGGACGGTGCGGGTGCCAAAGTCCCCGTTGTCGAGGATGGCGGTAGTTTCGGTCACGCCGAATTCCTCATCAACATGGAATTCGACAGAGTTGTCCGGTGTGTGCTTTGTGTTCTTGCTCAACGGATCCCTTTCATGGGTTCGTGGCGGTCGTCGGTGCCGCCGTGGTGAATCTTTTCGTTGCACCCAGGGACACTACCAGCTAGTCACACAAAAAGCCCTATGCACACGAAAAAACGGCCGCCAAAAGTGACGGCCGTTATCCAAGGTTGTCGCGAAGCTAATTGCTTATCGACGCAGACCCAGACGAGCAATCAGATCACGGTAACGCTCAACGTTGTTCTCGCGCAGGTACTTCAGCAGACCGCGACGACGACCAACGAGCAGCAGCAGACCACGACGGGAGTGGTGATCGTGCTTGTGGTCCTTGAGGTGCTCGGTGAGGTTGTTGATGCGCTCGGTGAGCAGTGCAACCTGAGCCTCCGGGGAACCAGTGTCGGTCTCGTGCAGGCCGTACTCCTTGAGGATTTCGGCCTTCTTCTCAGTGGTCAAAGCCATGGGAATTATTCTCCTTGGTTATTTCAGTTCGCATTCATCGGAAATCAGTGGCGGGGACTGCTGCGAACCACAGTCACGCGAGCCGCTACCGAGTTGAAAAGAGTACCGCACCGTGGGCGGAAACTGGTAATCCCACCCGATGATCTAGTGATCTAGCTCTTCTCCGCCAGGCCGGTCAGACGGCGCATGAACTCCTCGAGGAAGCGCTGCTTGTCCACGGCCACGGCGACCTTGGCGGTCTTCGTCTCATCGTTGAGGCGAGTTTCATCACCGATGGTGCGTCCGCGGGTCTCCCCTTCGGTGTCGACCTTGAGGTTGATGTCCAGGGTGGTCACCAGCGACGGGTCGATCGCCACACCAACAGCCAGCGGATCGTGTAGGCCACAGCCACCGAGGTGCGGTGCGGTGGTGTCATAAGCGCCGATGTAGTAATTCGTGGCTGCTGCCAAGAAGTCACCGCCCGGGGTGCCCAGGGCTTCCCACTTCGCGGTCTCAGCGGTGGTGAGAAGAGTCTGCAGCGTGACGTCCAGACCGATCATGGTGATGTCTGCCATGCTGCGGAAGATCGCGTCCGTTGCCTCCGGGTCCTGGTTGACGTTGGCTTCTGCCCACGGGGACACATTGCCTGGGACGGTGAGAGCGCCGCCCATCATGACGATGTGGGCTTTCTCCGCAAACGTCTGGCTCACCTTCGCAGCAGCAGCGATCGTCGTGGACGGGCCAGTGGGGACGATCACGAGCTCATCGCCGTACTTCTCCACCGACTCCACGAGGAAGTCCACCGCGGACTTGGCCTCCACCCGGCGCGTGGGCTCGGGCAGTTCTGCCTCACCGATGCCGTTCTTGCCATGGATGAACTCGGAGATTTCCAGCACCTCGAAGGAATCCTTCGCGCTGGCGTGGCCGGGGCCGGCGAACACCGGAACGTCGGTGCGGCCGAAGAGTTCGAGGATGGCCAGGGTGTTGCGCACACCGGTTTCAACGAGAACGTTGCCGTAGGTGCCGGTCACACCAATGAGGTCTACTTCCTCAGAGCCCAGTGCGTAGGCGAGAGCGAGGGCATCATCGATGCCGGTATCAAGGTCCAGAATCATTTTGCGGGTCATGGCGCCCAAGCCTAACTGGTCATGCCTTAAGCGCGCTCAAGGAGGGTGCGCGTGGTTGCTACGTCGCGCGCCATGTTTTCCAGGAGCTCGTCCACAGAATCAAACTTCACCATGTCGCGCACCTTCGCCACGAATTCCACGCGTGCGAGTCGCCCATACAGATCCGCGTCACGGTCCAGCACGAAGGATTCGACACTGCGGCGCGAATCACCAAAGGTCGGGTTCGTGCCCACGGAGATCGCCGCTGGGTAGCGCACACCCAACTCCATGTCACCGTCAATGGGACTTGTCCCCTCCTCAGGCAGCACGGTGAACCAGCCGGCGTACACGCCGTCACCTGGCACGGCTTCGTTATCGCAGACGTACTGGTTCGCCGTCGGGTATCCCAGCTCACGGCCACCACGTCCAGCGCCGCGCTCCACGCGTGCTGTCACGGAGAAGGCCCGGCCAAGGAAATCAGATGCCTGACCCACATCGCCCTTCTCGAGTGCGTCGCGGATGGAGGTGGAGCAGACGCGGGAGGAGCCGTCGAAAAGCAAAGACACGATGTCCACGTCGACGCCGTATTTTTCACCGAGCTCCTGCATCGTCTGCGCGGTGCCTAAACCGCCTGCACCGAAGGTGAAGTTCTCCCCCACGACCACGCGGGAAGCATGAAGCTTGTCCACGATGACCTGCACGAAGTAATCCTCCGGGCTCTCCCCCGCGAGCTCCTTGGTGAAGTCGATGACCAGCATGTAATCCACGCCGAGCCCTTCGATGAGACGAGCGCGCTCTTCCAGCGGCATGAGCACATCCGGGGTGTACTCGGGGGCGAAGACAGCAACTGGGTGCGGGTCAAAGGTCATCAGCACAGTGGGCACACCAGCGGCGCGGGCACGGTCCACCGCATGCCCAATGAGCTTTTGGTGGCCACGGTGCACCCCGTCGAAGACCCCAATGGTGACCACCGGACCATTCAGACCGGCGGGAACCTCAGCGAGCCCTGACAAAATATCCACTCGCGCTAGCGTAGTGCATAGGGTTAGTCACATGAACCTTGGCCAAAACCCTGATCCTCTGTCCACGTCCGGCATCGTCGTTGTGGACAAACCTGCCGGCATGACCAGCCATGATGTTGTGGCGCGTCTGCGGCGCTTCTTTGGCACCCGCAAGGTGGGGCACGCGGGCACGCTTGATCCGATGGCAACCGGCGTGCTTGTTGCTGGCATTGAGCGGGGCACGAAGCTGCTGGCTCACCTCGTGGCCGATGACAAGGTGTACTCCACCACTCTCCGCCTGGGTGCTGCCACCACGACGGATGATGCGGAAGGCGAGGTCGTCTCACAGGCGGATGCTTCCGCGCTCACTGATGAGGCGATCATGGCTGAAGTCGCCGCGCTCACCGGGGACATCATGCAGGTGCCGTCCAAGGTGTCTGCTATCAAGATCGACGGCAAGCGCGCCCACGAACTCGTCCGCGAAGGCAAAGAAGTGGTCATCCCGGCGCGACCCGTGACAGTGTTCTCCTTCGATGTCTCGGAGATCACCCGCGAGGGGTCTTTCGTGGATGTGCACGCCCGCGTGCACTGTTCGTCGGGCACCTACATTCGCTCGCTCGCCCGCGATATGGGTGAAGCACTCGGGGTGGGTGGGCATTTGACCGCGTTGCGTCGTGAAGCATCTGGGCCCTTCACCCTCGCGCATGCGCGCACGCTCGATGAGCTCGAAGAATCCGCGGCGCTCTCCCTCTCACTCGATGAGGCTTTGACCGCCGCTTGGCCTGTCCTGGAGGTCACGGCGGATGAATACGCGGCACTGGCGATGGGGAAATGGTTTGAACCGCGCGGGCTGAAGGGTGTTCACGCTGCAGTGGGCCCTGATGGCCGCGCTGTCGCGCTGGTCAAGGAGAAGGGCTCTCGCTTATCGACGATCTTCGTCGCTCGCCCTTCCACCCTCTAACGCGCCACCCGCGGCACGAAGGTCCCAGCGCACACATAGCCGCCGCGGACAACCCACCGGCCTTCAATGAACGGCACCGGGGTGGGGCGGGCAAGGATATAGGCGATGAAGGTGCCGTCTGGGCGAATTTCAATCTCCGCGTCCTCAAAACCGAGCCACCGCAACGTCATGGGGAACCACGCCTTGTACGTGGCTTCCTTGGCACAGAACAGCAGGCGGTCAGCCCAGTCCTTGCCTGTTACCTTCTGGGTGTCCACCCAGTGTCGTTCCTGCGAGCGCGCAATCTGATCTAGCACCCCCTCCGGCAGCGCCTGGGCAGGTTCTGCGTCGATGCCGACGGAACGCAATTGGCTCGTCGGCGCTGCCACCGCGATGCGCAGCCCCTCCGTGTGTGTAAGAGAGCCCGTGTACCCCTCTGGCCACAACGGCATTCCCCGCTCACCGCGCAAGATCGCGTGCACGGAATCCACACCGAGTTCGCGCAATGCCTCATGGGCGCACCAGCGCGCGTCGCCGAACTCGCCCTTCCGGGAATCCACAGCGCGACTGACCACGATGCGTTCTTCCGGGTGCAACTCGTGGTAGTTGCTTAAATCCGTGTCACCGTTGCTCTGGTCGGTGTACATGTACACCACGCGGGCAGGCTCGGGGAACAGGTCGCGGTCAATCACTGTTCCACCTCCATCACCGGGAATGGCCACTGCGGGACGTGGCCACGCCTCCGCCACTCATCGGGGTACCCCAAGGAGACCTCGATGTGATCCACCCCGTCATACGTTTCCACCCCTGGCATATGCAGGTGACCATAGATGACAGCGCGGGCGTTATAGCGCTTCGCCCACCCACGTGTGTGCCGGGTGCCGCACCACAAGGCGATCTCACGCCACAGCATCTTGTCCGTTGGCTCCTGGATGAGCGGCCAGTGATTCACCAGGATGGTCTCCCCCTCCACGCGGGAGAGCCGCCTAGTGGTGTACGTCAACCTGTCCCAGCACCACGCGCGGATGTCCACGAATGGGGCGATGGCCACCTCATCAGTAAGCACAATTTCCCGGGCTCGTGCGGAGGCAAGTGCCTCTTCCACGCTCATCATCGGCGCGCGGAAAGAATAGTCATACAGGGTGAATAGCGGCGCGATGGTCACTCCCCCGAACACCGGGTACGGGTCTTCCGGAGTGATCACACCAATGGCGCGCAGCCTGCTGACCAACTGGTCATATTTGTCACGCCCCGTGTAGCGGTCCATGCCACGGCTGAACAATTCGTGGTTGCCGGGCACCCAGATGACCGTGTGGAAGCGATCCACCAGCTGCTGCATCACCTGAACCACAAGTTCGGTGCGTTCTGCTACGTCCCCGGCAACAATGAGCCAATCAGAAGGATCATTCGGCTGGATCTCCTCCAACCGTGGCTGGTTTGCTTTCACCGCCGCATGCAGATCAGAGACCGCCCACAAGGTGGTGGTCCGCTTCTTCCTTGGCCGTTTAATCATCGTGCTTATGTTCCTACCACCGTGCGTGCCCACCGCATGGACTTAAATCGCCACACCACACCAATCAATCGCAAAGCGATCATTGCGGCCAAACCACACCAGATACCCGTGAGCCCCGTTCCTGCCCAGTACGCCACGGCGATACCCGGCAAGAAACCAAAGACCACTGATGCCACCGTGAGGGTGCGCAGAAATGCAGCGTCGCTTGCGCCCAACAGCACGCCGTCGAGCGCGAAGAGCACTCCCCCGGCCACGATCATGGCGATGAGCACCCACCAGGGCACCGCCATGGCGTTAAGCACCGCCTGATCAGAGGTAAAGATCATCCGGATCGCCGGACCACCAACGGCGAAGACAGCCGCCAGAATGAGGGCGAATCCAGCAGAGAGACGAATCACTTGCTTGCCCACATCACGGGCTGTATCCACCCGGCCGGTACCCAATGCAGCGCCGGTGAGGGTCTGCGCGGCGATAGCCAAGGAATCAAGCACCAGCGTGAGGAAGTTCCACAGCTGCAGCATGATCTGGTGTGCTGCGAGCGCTGCTACCCCAACGCGGCCCGCCACAGCCGCGGCGGAGACAAACGCCACTTGGAATGACAAAGACCGCACGATCAGATCACGGCCCAACACCAACTGCTGCTTGATCACGCGCCACTGTGGCTTCCACGACCCGTTGTGTGCGCGCATCAGCGCCACGATGAAGCCCGTAGCCGTGAGCCCCATTCCAATGATATTGGCCACTGCTGAGCCCACCAGCCCGAACTTGGCTACGAGGAACGGCAGCGCAATAGCGCCGGGGATCAGCCCGAACAACGTGAACACGAACGGCAAACGCGTGTTCTGGATACCCCGTAACCAGCCATTACCAGCCATGATCACCAGTGTCAGCGGGATGGCAAAAGCAGCGGTGCGCATCCACCACACCGCCTGCCCCGCTGCCGCAGGATCGTTGGTGAGAAACAGTGCGATCGGCCGCGCGAAGATCCACACCAGCGTGGCCAGAATGGCGCCAACGCCCAGTGCCACCCACGTTGCCTGCACGCCCTCAGCAATGGCTTGGTCTTTCTTGCCCGCCCCATAAAAACGCGCAGACCGCGCGGTAGTCCCGTAGGACAAAAACGTCAACTGCGTGGTCACCGTGGATTGGACAGTGGCGCCTGCCGCCAGTGCAGCGAGTTCCACCGCACCCAGGCGGCCAATCACGGCAGTATCAAGCAGCAAATACAGTGGGTTTGCTGCCAGCACACCTAATGCAGGAAGCGCAAGAGCAAGTACCCGTTTAGCGGTTACTTCTGTCACGGAAGCTCCGACACCGACTTCTGCAGAGCGCTAATCGCATCATCCACAGAACCAGCAACGGAATAGCCAGCAGCCGGGATGTGTCCGCCGCCACCGTGAATCGCGGCCACCTCAGCCACATTCACCACGCTCGAGCGCAATGACACCGACCAGTAGCCCGGATGAATTTCCTTGAACACCACGCCGATATCGCTGCCGGTCAATGCACGGGAATACTCAATGATGGACTCGATCGCGGTCTGGTTCATGTGGCGCAAATGCGCATCATCAATAGCCAAAACAGAGATGGTGTAGCGCCCAGCCGCACGCGTTTCCATCCCCGCCATCACGTCGCCCATGAGCTTCAGGTCATCCGCTGACACCGCATCCATGAGGTCCATCGCAGCGGCACGGGTATCCACACCGTGCTCCATCAACTCGGCAGCGAGGATGTGCATGCGGGAGGTGCCCCAGCGGAAACTTCCGGTGTCCGTGACAAGGCCCGCGTACAGGCAGTACGCAATGTCAGGGGTGAGCTCAACATCCAGGTACGACAGCAGCTCACGAATAATCACCGTCGTCGATTCAGACGGCAACACAAGATTCAGTGCCCCATACCCTGGATTCGACGCATGGTGATCAATCACCACAACGCGTTCTGGATGCGCTGCCAGTTCCTCCTGATACATGCCTGTGCGGTCCAAGGACGCACAATCGGTGGTCACAATCAGGCCTGTTTCCGGCAGCGGCTTCCCCAACGCCACCGTTTCCACACCTGGCACCGTCCGGATATTTTCCGGAAGTTCCACGTTCTGGCCGATGTACACCTTGGCCGGCACATCAAGAGCAGCGAGCGCGTACTTTAGGCCGAAAGCAGAACCTACCGCGTCCGCGTCGGGGCGAATGTGGGTGACAATATGTACCTCATCCGCAGCGCGAAGCTTCTCAGCGACCTCAGTGAAATTACCTTCACCAGGGCCGAACAAGGCCGGGTATTCGGCCTGAATACCACCGGCCATCTACTCGTCCCTCGTCTTATACGGGTCCGCGTCCCCCGCCGGGGTCGCGTTCTTCTTCAGCTCCGCGAGCTCCTCATCGCGGGCGCGAGCACGCGCGAGCAACTCCTCCATGCGGGCCGACGCCTCCGGGACGGTATCCAGCTCAAAAGCCAGCGTCGGGGTGAAGCGCACACCCAACTCATCACCGACGATCTTGCGCAGCTGGCCACGAGCACGGTTGAGGGCCTCAGCAGCCTGGTCATAATCCGGCTCATCTTCAATATTTGCGCCACGCACCGTGTAGTACACAGTTGCGTCGTGCAGATCGCCCGTCACGCGGACATCAGTGACGGTGACCAACTCCAAGCGGCGGTCCTTGACTTGGCGCTCAATGGCGCTCGCCACGATCGTCTGGATCCTCTTCGCCAGTCGTTGTGCACGCGTGTTGTCAGCCATAACGTCACTCCTTTGATGTCAGCAGCAGAACAGGCTCATAGTCTACAGGCCTAAAGAGATCGTCGATAAGCATGTGCTTATCGACGATCTCCTTACAGCCCACACCTACGTCCTTGGTACCTCGACCATTTCGTAGGCCTGAATTTCATCGCCCACCTGGATATCCGGGTAGGACAGGACCATACCGCACTCGTAGCCCTTGGCCACTTCGGTGACATCGTCCTTCTCCCGGCGCAGGGAGGTGATGGTTGCGTCCGGCGTGATCACGTTGCCATCGCGCACGAGACGCAGCTTCGCACCACGTTTGACGCTGCCGGTGGTGACCATACAACCAGCGATGAGACCCACAGCGGATGCCTTGAAGATCTGGCGGATCTCCGCGGTACCCAGGTCGCGCTCCTCGTAGACCGGCTTGAGCATGCCCTTGAGAGCGGCCTCGACGTCCTCGATGACCTGGTAGATCACCGAGTAGTAGCGGATCTCCACGCCCTCCTCGTTGGCTTCCTCCGTCGCCTTGCCATCGGAGCGGACGTTGAACGCCACGATGACGGCGTCCGACGCAGCAGCGAGCGTGACGTTGGTCTGCGTGACCGCACCGACGCCACGGTCGATGATGTTCACATCCACCTCGTCGTCGATCTCGATCTTGAGCAGCGCCTCCTCCAGGGCTTCCACCGAACCGGCGTTGTCGCCCTTGAGGATGAGGTTGAGCGTGTTCGTCTCCTTGAGAGCCTGGTCCAGGTTCTCCAGGGACACGCGCTTCTTCTTGCGCGCCTGCATAGCGGCACGCTGACGGGCGTCACGCTGTGCAGCGATCTGGCGAGCCACGCGGTCATCCTCGACCACGAGCAGGTTGTCACCAGGACCCGGCACACCGTTGAGGCCTTGGACCTGGACCGGGCAGGACGGGCCTGCCTCTTCCACGTCATTGCCCCACTCGTCAACCATGCGGCGGACGCGACCGAAGTTGCCGCCCACCACGATGGAATCGCCGACGCGGAGGGTACCGCGCTGGACGATGACGGTGGACACAGGACCACGGCCACGGTCGAGGTGAGACTCGATGGACAGACCCTGCGCATCCATGTCCGGGTTCGCGGTGAGCTCAAGAGCTGCGTCTGCGGTGAGCAGGACAGCCTCCAACAGCTCATCGATACCGGTGCCGTTCTTCGCAGAGATGTCGATGAACATGGTGTCACCGCCGTACTCCTCCGGCACGAGTTCGTACTCGGTGAGCTGGCCACGGATCTTGTCCGGCTGAGCTTCAGGCTTATCCACCTTGTTCACAGCAACCACGATCGGCAGATCAGCAGCCTTCGCGTGGTTGATAGCTTCCACGGTCTGCGGCATCACGCCGTCATCAGCTGCGACGACGAGGATGGCCAGGTCCGTGGACTTCGCACCACGGGCACGCATGGCGGTAAACGCCTCGTGGCCCGGGGTATCCAGGAAGGTGATCTTGCGTTTCTCACCATCGAGGGTGACCTCAGTCTGGTACGCACCGATGCCCTGGGTAATACCGCCAGCCTCACCGCGGCCAACATTGGCGTTGCGGATGGAGTCCAGCAGGCGGGTCTTACCGTGGTCAACGTGACCCATGACGGACACGACCGGCGGACGCTGCTCAAGCGCTTCTTCGCCGCCCTCGTCCTCACCGAACTGCAGATCGAAGGACTCGAGCAGCTCACGGTCCTCATCCTCAGGGGAGACGATCTGGACTTCGTAGTTGATCTCCGCACCCAGCAGCTGCAGGGTGTCCTCGGAGACAGACTGCGTTGCCGTCACCATCTCGCCGAGGTTGAACAGAGCCTGGACGAGATTCGATGCCTCGGTACCAATCTTCTCTGCCAAGTCAGACAGAGTTGCACCCTGGCGCAGGCGAACGGTCTTGCCGCCACCATCCGGCAGGCGAACGCCACCAACGACGTTCGGTGCGTGCATCTCCTCGTACTCATTACGCTTCTGGCGCTTGGACTTGCGTCCGCGGCCAGGTGCGCCACCTGGGCGACCGAAAGCACCGGCAGTGCCACCGCGACGACCGCCACGGCCGCGGAACCCGCCACCGGGACCGCCAAAACCACCCGGTGCGCCCGGTCCGCCGTGGCCACGACCACGGCCGCCACCGCTGCCACCCTGACCACGGCCACGGCCGCCACCACGTGTAGCAGCACGCGACGGCATCTGGCCTGGGCTCGGCGCATTAGCCATATCTGCCGGGCTCGGTGCGCCCGGACGTGGTGCGCCTGGACGGGGTGCACCTGCACCACGCTGGCCCTGTCCACCCTGGCCGCCCTGGCCACGGCGCTGACCGCCGCCAGCACCGGCACCGCCACCACGGTTGCCACCTGGACGCGGCTGCGGACGCGGGCCACCGGTGTTGGACGAGAACGGGTTGTTGGCCACACGCGGACGGCCACCCGGCTTGGGCATCGGACGCGGCATCGCGGATGCAGCATCGCTCTTTGCAGCCGGTTTCGGCGCTGCAGGCTTCGGGCCTGGCGCAGCCGGCTTGGGGGCAGCAGGCTTTGCAGCCTCTGCCGGTTTCGGTGCAGCCGGCTTCGGCGCAGCTGGTTTCGGAGCGGCTGGCTTCGGCGCGGCTGGCTTTGCGGCAGCCGGCTTCTTCGCCGCTGGTGTCTTCGGGGCCTCTGCAGCCTTAGTGGACGATGCCTTTGCAGGCGCGGGCTTCTTCTCAGCCTTTTCATCCTTCGCGTCGCCGGCAGCGGCACCGCGCTCTTCGTAGAGCGCAATCATCTTCTTCACCACCGGGGGTTCGATGGTGGAAGAAGCAGTCTTGACGAACTCGCCTTCCTCTTTCAGGGTGGCGAGTAGTTCCTTACTTGTTACGCCGAGCTGTTTTGCCAGTTCGTGAACGCGTAGCTTTCCGGGCACGTGTCTCCTCTTGGTCAGGCTAGAGGCGGCACGGCAGCTTGAAGAGCTACGCGAGCGACCTCTAGACGATGGTCATGACGTTCATCGCTGATGCATTTTCTGCTTCATGGTTGAAGACTCATCAGTTCTTTAGTCCTTTTCACTTACTGTTTTGCCAGCCGACATGGTGGTTTCCATATCGGCGATGTACTTGCGTACACGGCTAGTGTCCACTTTCGCAGACACGCGGAGGGCCCGCCCGAAGGCGTGGCGCGATTCCGCCTGCTCACACGCATGGAGGGTGGGAGTAATCCACGCTCCGCGTCCCGGCATTACCCGCTTGGGATCAGGGATAATCTGCGTTGGATCATCTGGATCGACGACGACGCGCAAGAGCTTCGTTGCTGGTAGCAGTTGGCGCGTGGCTATGCACGTGCGAACTGGTTCATGTTTCTTGCTCATTTTCGCTTATCGACGACCCCTACCCCAGCAGTTCTGCCAGATCGAAGCCAATGAACCACCTTACGCCACTTTTGCGTGAACTGTTACTTCGCTTAGTCCGCCTGATCAGCAGTACCCACACCGGAATCCGAGTGGATATCAATCTTCCAGCCGGTAAGGCGTGCCGCTAGGCGAGCATTCTGCCCTTCACGGCCGATAGCCAAGGAGAGCTGGTAGTCCGGCACCGTGACCTTTGCTGTCTGGGCATCATGATCCAGAACTTCCACGCGGATCACCTTGGACGGGGCAAGCGCGTTGCCCACGTACACGGCTGGATCATCGGAGTAGTCGACGATGTCGATCTTCTCCCCCGCCAGTTCTTCCATGATGTTGGTCACGCGGGCACCGCGCGGGCCAATGCAAGCGCCCTTGGCGTTGATGCCCTTGGCCACGCCCTTGACAGACACCTTGGAGCGGTGACCAGCTTCACGGGCAATGGAGACCAGCTCCACTGCCCCATCGGCTACCTCAGGCACCTCAAGTGCGAACAGGCCGCGGACGAGCTCTGGGTGCGTGCGCGACAGATTCACCGTCGTACCCCGCTCACCACCGGAAACACCGACGACGTAAGCCTTCACGCGGTCGCCGTGCTCCAGCTTTTCACCTGGGATCTGTTCCGCCGGAAGCAGAATGCCGTCCTGTGGATCAGCCTCTGTGCCCAACTGCACGACAACAATGCCGCGGGCATTCGCCATCGCATCACGCTGCACGACACCGGAGACAACCTTGCCCTCAAGCTCTGAGTATTCACCAAAAGCGCGCTGCGATTCCGCTTGGCGCAGACGCTTCAGAATGGCGTCGCGCACAGCGAGTGTGCCCACGCGGGAGAAATTCACCGGGGTGTCATCGAACTCAGAAACGGCATTGCCCTCTTCGTCCAACTCGCTGACGATCACCGCGACATCACCGGTTTCGGTATCGATGTCCACGCGTGCCTTGGAGCCCTCATCCGGCTGCGTCGGTGCGATGCCGTCGTTCTTGTGCTCGCGGTAAGCGTGCAGCAGAGCGGCAGCAATGGTTCCCAAGAGATCCTCAACCGGAATACCGGCTTCCTTCTCAATGGATTTCAGCGCTGCAATGTCAATATTCACTTGTCGTCCTTCCCGGTGGTGGAGTCCTCGGCAACCTCGCCGAAAGACTTCTCCGCCAATTCGATCTCTGTTTGCGGCGGAGTGTTGAACTCAATTTCTACCACTGCGCCCGACACATCCGAAATAGGAACCACGCGCACACCGGGTTCACCCTTCTTCACCGGCACGATGAGCACCACCTGCTCCGTCGCCTCATCACACGGCCCTACCCGGAAGGTTTCCCCACCAACCTTGACCAACCGGCCGCGGTTCCGGCGCCAGTGGCGCAGCTCCGTCAGCGGCAGATCAATGCCTGGGGTAGTCACTTCCAGGGTGTAGCCGGCACCGAAGTTGACGGTGCCGCGTTCCTCGGCGTCGTCGAAAAGCTCCGAAAGCTCATTGGACACCTCTTCAAGCTGATCCAGCGTCGGCGCTTCATCACCAGAAACTGCGACGACAACCTGCGACTTCTTGCCAGCCTTGACCGTTTTCACGTTTTCAATGTCAAAGCCGCGCGCGTCAGTGACGGGACGGATGAGATCAGTGAGTTCTTCAACTTTCGGGAATGCCATGCAGGCCACTGTACTTCCCGGCCGGTAGGGTCGACCACGTGAAGTCCCCCCGTCTCGCCATCATCTGCATCGCGGCCGCACTGCCGCTAGCCGCCTGCTCCCCCGTCGACATCTTTGGCCCGCACGCCAACGGCACAATCATGGAGCTGGCCAAGCAGGCCTCCGCCGATCGAATGGATGGCGAGGGCGAGTGGAGCGAACTCCGCGCCACCCACGCGGAACAGCTCCAAGAAGAAGCACGCCGGCTCTGCGGAACCGATGACAGCGGCCAGGTGCCATCCTCGTGCAACGTCACGTACGGCGACACCGACCTGCCCGCTAGCAGTGACGCTCGGGCGCTTGTCACCCAGACCGCTGAAGCCGCGGGCAAAGTCCCCGAAGAATCCCGCGACCTGATCATTGCCCAGGCGATCGATGCTGTCGCGACCGCACAACTCGACATCGAGAACCCGACTCCTATCAACGAGAAGGACACCGACGCGCTCGAGGCAGCACAACAGCTCATCAGCGCTGAGTACGCGGCGGAGTTCGGACTCGACATCGCCAGCGCGTACGCCGATGATGCGCTCCAGGCGCGCATCGATGAGCTGCGTGTGCTCCATGACGCGCGTTTGGCTGTCCTCCATCACGCCTTCCCCAACGCCGAGCTTCCCTCCCGCGAAGCTGGCTATGAGGTGCCTGGCGGTTCACCGACGACGACGGAGGAAGCCGTGGCGTTTGTCGACGCGCTTGAAAGCGACCTCATCACCCGCTGGCGCGCTGCGGCTGCGAACGCGGATTCCCCCGAATGGCGTGAACTAGCCATCCTGCTGGCTGGCCACGCTAGCCGTTGACCAGCTCGCGCACCTTGTCCACGATCTGATCCGCCGGGACCTCCAGCGTTTCACCACCGCGGATACGCAGTTCAATGATGCCGTCGGCGAAAGAACGACCGAGGATCACAATGAACGGCATGCCCAGGAGCTCAGCATCCTTGAACTTGACGCCTGGGGAGACCTTCGGGCGATCGTCGAAAAGCACATCGATGCCGGCCTTCTCGAACTCACCCACGAGGCGCTCACCCTCTTCAAGCGCGGCCGCATCCTTGTTGGCCACGGCGAGGTGCACCTGGTACGGCGCGATCTCCTTCGGCCAGACCAGCCCCTTCTCATCGTGGGTCTGCTCCGCAATCACCGCAAGCATGCGGGTCACGCCGATGCCGTAAGACCCCATCGTCGGCACAGCACGCTTGCCATTCTCGTCGAGGATCTGCACATCCATCGCCTCGGTGTACTTGCGGCCAAGCTGGAAGATGTGGCCCAGCTCAATACCGCGCGCCAGCTTCACAGTGCCGTTGCCGCTTGGCGACGGATCACCTTCCTTAATCTCCGCTGCCTCGATGAACTCGTCCACCTGGAAATCACGGCCAGCCACCAGGCCGACAACGTGCTTCTGCGGCGCATCCGCACCAGTGATCCAGGACGAACCAGCAACCACGCGCGGATCGGCATACACCTTCACGCCGTTGGCATTGAGTGCCTTCGGGCCAACGTAGCCCTTCACCAGGAAGGAATTGTTCTTGAAGTCCTCCTCGCTGGCCAGCTCAAAGGTGGCCGGCTCGAGGGACGCCTCAAGGCGCTTCTCATCCAGCTCGCGGTCACCCGGGATGAGCACACCAGTCAGCTGCGGGCCGACCGGCTTGCCATCCTCATCCACTTGGCGCGGGTCGTTGACCTTCACAACCATGCACTTGAGGGTGTCGGAGGCTTCGACCGCACGCCCGTCGATAAGCACGCCCGCATTATTCGCCCACTCAACGAGTGTGTCGATGGTCTCCGAGGCCGGCGTATCGTGCACGACTGCTTCCGGCTGGCCCTCGATCGGCTGCTCTGCCGGCGGTACCGTCACCACAGCCTCCACATTCGCCGCGAAATCACCCGCGGTGGAGACAACGAACGTGTCCTCGCCGTTATCCGAGTATGCGAGGAATTCCTCGGAGGCGGAACCACCCATCGCACCAGACGTGGCCTGGCAAATTTCATACTTCAGGCCCACGCGGTCAAAGATCCGCTGGTACGCGCCACGGTGCTTCGCGTAAGACTCATCCAGGCCCTCGTCGGACATGTCGAAGGAGTAAGAGTCCTTCATCACGAACTCACGGCCACGCAGAATGCCTGCGCGCGGACGCGCCTCATCGCGGTACTTCGTCTGAATCTGGTACAGCGTCACCGGGAAATCCTTGTACGAGGAGTACAGGTCCTTCACGGCAAGCGTAAACATCTCCTCATGCGTCGGGCCCAGCAGCATGTCCGTGCCCTTGCGGTCCTTCAGACGGAACAGGTCATCGCCGTACTCCGTCCAACGGTTGGTCGCCTCATAAGGCTCACGCGGCAGCAGCGCCGGGAACAGCAGCTCCTGCGCGCCGATCGCGTTCATCTCCTCGCGCACGATCTCCTCAATATTGCGCACGGCCCGCAAACCAAGTGGCAACCACGAGTACACGCCCGGCGCCGCACGGCGGATATACCCGGCGCGCACCAGCAGCTTGTGGCTGGGCACTTCAGCATCGGCAGGGTCTTCGCGCAGCGTGCGCAGGAACAGCGTGGACAAACGTGTGATCATGCCCGTCATCTTAACCCTGCCCGCCGGCATGTAGTTTGGACGGCATGCTGATTGTGCTTCCGCCTTCTGAAACCAAAGCTCCCGGCGGCGAAATGGACGGCATCGACGTGTCCTTTCCTTCCCTCGACCCGATCCGCGACGAGATCATGGATGACCTCGCAGCACTCGAGGTCGATGAGATGATGTCTGCTCTCAAGCTTCCCCCCACCAAGCGCGAGGAAGCCGAAGAGAACCTCGAACTGCGCTCAGCGCCCGTCATGCCCGCCATTTACCGCTACACGGGCGTGCTTTACGACGCGTTGTCCGCCGACACCCTCCCCGACCCCGCCCTAGCACGCCTGGCCATCGGCTCCGCCCTTTTCGGCGTGGTCCGCGCCGGCGACATGATCCCCCGCTACCGGCTGTCCGGTGGCTCCAAGCTTCCGTCTCAGCGCAGTACCCCCACCATGAAAGCCCGCTGGGGCTCTGCGATCACCGACGCTCTGCTCGCCGTGGACGATCTGATCGTGGATATGCGTTCCGGTGCCTACCAGCAGCTCGGCCCCGTTCCCGGCGCAATCACCGTCCGCGTCGAGTCGGTGCAGGAAGACGGCTCCCGGAAGGTGGTCAGCCACTTCAACAAGCATTACAAGGGTGAGCTCGCCCGCGTCCTTGCCACCGCGCCCGACGCCGACTCCGTGACCGACATCGAAGGGGTCGCCGCCATCACCGAAGCCGCCGGCATGACGGTGGAAGTGGACGGGAACCAGCTGACGCTCGTCGTTTAGCTATTGAGCGGTTTGACTATGGCACCTGAAGGCCAAAACTGACCTGGGGTTTTAGGCGTCGTCGCTCGCCATAGTCAAACGGACCCGTTAGCCCTCAATGCCGCCATGACCCCCGCGACGAAACCATCTGGGTCCCGTAACAGGTCTGCCGGCTTCACCCGGCGCACCACATAGCCACTGTTCTGAATCTGCACTTCCCGCTCACGCTCACGCCGGAGGGTCTCCGCGAGCGGCCGATAGGTGGCGTCGTCGTATTTCACTTCTCCGTCGACCTCGATGACAACCCGGCCGATCAGCAGATCTACCAGGTACGGCCCGATAGGGGCTTGGGTGGACGGAGCCAGACCAGCACAAATCAGCAAAGCTCGCGCGTAGCTTTCATACGGCGACTGCGAGTTCGCCACCGCGTGCGCGAGAGCTTTCCGCACCACTGCCACTCCCTTCTTGCCACGCATCGCATCGACGGTGGCTTCCAGTTCATCGCGGGTCGTGGTGCGCGATGCGAGCAGCCAGTCGAATGCCACGAGCCCTTCGGCGAATCCGTGGCGGATAGCAATGTCGACCGCGGTGCGGATAGGCGTGGTCACTGCGAACCCGCCATAGGCTTCGATGTAGCCAATCTCATGTGGTGCAAGGGTGCCGCGGTGGTAGCTCACCCCTTCCGCCCACCGCGACCGTTGTGGCACTCCACCGCTGGGCAGCATGAGCTCCACGGTCTCTTCACTAGTCGCAACAACCCACATGTTGGTCAGCCGCGCAGCCGCACGCCCCGTCAGCACAGCCTTCGGATGGCTGTGTGCCACGGCCGCCGCGCGCAGCCAGCGCTTTTCATAGCTGGTCAACCCACGGTGAACCTCCGCACTAATCGCACGCAGTGCGCTCACTGCCACCATGTGCTCATCGCTTCTTCGCTTATCGACGAGCCCTTCCACCAAACCTATTCCCCTATCCACGTTCATATGTCCCCCTTTAGTGAATCGTTGTTCTCACTTACTTGGACTGCCCTAGACCCCGGTTTGGTTCCCTCCGCGGATAAAGTTGTTCTATGTCCTCCCGAACTATTTATGGTGTCGCCGTCGCTTTTGCGCTGTTCAGCTTCGCGTTGATCGTGCTGAATATTGATGCTGCGCCGGACAATATTCCCGTACACGTGGGACCTGGCGGCGAAGTCAACCGGACCGAGCCGAAGTCCGTGCCCAGCGCCACCTTCGGTGTGTGGTACTCCGTGCTACTCCTCGTGCTCGTGGTGTTCGCCGCACCCCGGCCGGCTATTGCCCACATGCGATTTCCTGTCGCTACCGAGGAACCGGCCATCCCCTTCTCCAACACCGCGGCCGACAAGACTGCCGCCCTGCTCAGCATCACTGAGCGCTCCCTCGCATGGCTGGCGTTGGCCACCGTGGTGCCGATGTGTCTGATGCAGTTCACTCTCACCTTCCCCACCTACCGGGGATACCTCACAGCGACCATCATCCTGCTGATCATCAGCATCATCGCGGCAGCGGGATACACCTATCTTCAGATCTCCCGCTGGCCGAACCAGCTGGAAGCCATGCCCACCGATGATGAGGAGCGCGCCCGTCAGAAGCTCTTCGGCTTCGGCGGTGGCATGGGTTTCTACAACAAACCGAACGATCCGATGGCGGCCTGGGTCTCCCCCTTCAACCAAAGCAAGGTGGATCTGAACTGGGCTCACGCGCCGGTAAAACGGTACATCTACACGATGGTCCTGCTGATCGTGGTTGTAACGGTGGCACCGTTCTTGACCTTCTAGGTGGACTGCATGAAGAAATGGCTTGTAGCTGTGGCAGCAGCCGCCCTCGTTGGTACGGGAGTGATGGTTGCGGATGTCATGCGTGGTGACACGACGGTGGACCGCATCATTGATGGCGACACCATTGATGTCACCATGAAAGGCGAAACGAAACGGGTGAGGCTGCTCAACATCGACACCCCTGAGCTTGGGCGTGACGGTGTGTCCGATGAGTGCTTCGCCCGAGAAGCCAAAGCACGCCTGGAAGAACTTCTGCCTGTCGGCACGAAGGTCTCCTTGGAGTATGACGTTGAGCGACAGGACCGCTACGGGCGCGAGCTGGCTGGTGTGTTCAAGGAGGCCACCTTCATCAATGAGGTGATCGTGCAGGAAGGCTACGCCCGCGCGGTCGTCTTCGAGCCAAATCGGAAGTTCTACGACCGGATCCTTGCTGCGGAGGCCGGCCCGAAGCACAAAAAGTCCGGGATCTTCGGCGCCGGGGGGGGGCTGTTTCGCGCCGGTCCCGCAGGACAAAGAGAAGCTGGAAGCTCTGCAGCAGGATTCAGAAAACTTGGATGATATCGACCTTTCGGATCCGAATCGTCTGCGGGATGCGCGAGAGATCGTGGACCGTATGCGTCACACCGTCGACGAAATGCGAGCCTTCATCCAGCGCGATGAACAAGCCGGTCGCTCACAGAAATTCTTCTACGCCACCGAGCTAGCTGAATTCCTCGACCGCACTGCTGCCCAAGTAGAAGACGCGGAGAAAACTCTGGAGAAGACGGAGAAGAAGGAACAAAAGCGCCAGAGTCGAGAGCAACACGAAGGTGCAGATCGGCTAGTCACGCAATAACCTGGGTAAATATGAGCATCACTCGGGCACAGGAAATTCTCGCGGGCGCCGCGCACATCGAGGTCTTCACTGGCGCTGGCATGAGCGCGGACAGCGGGATCGCTACGTACCGCGACGCGCAAACAGGCTTGTGGGAGAACGTCGACCCACAGGATATGGCGTCCACCGACGCATGGCACAACGACCCGGACACGATGTTCGCGTGGTATTTGTGGCGCGCACGTCTCGCACAAGAGGCGGAGCCGAACGCCGGGCACCTCGCCATCGCGCGCTCACCGAAGACGACAGTGACCACGCAAAATATTGACAATTTGCACGAAAGAGCAGGCAGCACGGAGGTCGTGCACCTGCACGGTTCGTTGTTTGATTTCCGTTGTTCGCTTTGCGACGAACCGTATACCCGCCCCATCCCCTTCCCCGAGCAGCCAGTCGCTGAGATCACCCCGCCGCCCTGCTCGGAATGCGGTGGCCCGGTGCGACCAGGCGTGGTGTGGTTCGGCGAATCCCTTCCGGAAGCAGAGTGGCAGGAAGCAGAACGCCGCATGCGCACGGCTGATGCGGTACTGATCGTGGGCACCTCAGGCGTGGTCTACCCCGCTGCCGGGTTGCCTTTGCTGGCACACGCCAATGAGATCCCGATCATTGAGGTCACTCCCATGCGCACGGACCTATCGCACCTGGCCGAGGTGGTCATCGAGGACACCGCCGCCAATGCCCTGCCCAAGCTCCTGGGCTAGTTGGCGGCGCGCAGCACAGTGAACTTCTGGTTCCGTGCGACCTCAGTAACGCGCCGGAACCGTGCTTCCACTTCCCCGCGGTAGCGCAGGTGTGAATTGTGCACCAGGTACAGCGAACCACCCGGTGCGAGCAATCGCACAGACGCATCAAGTAGGTGCTGCACCAACGTCGCATCGACGGCCGTTCCATCGTGGAATGGCGGGTTGAGCGCGATAGTGTCGAAGGAAGCGTCCGGCAACTGAGAGCCTGCATCATCCCACGTGGCCTCCAGGCCGATAGCGCGGGCGGAGAGCATGGCATCGGCATCGGAGTCAGTCGCCTGGGCATCAAGGCCACGGGTAACGGAGCCGTTGCCACACCCAAGGTCAAGTAGCCTGCCCGGTGAATCAGGCAGGCAAGAACGCAGGAATTCCCCACCACGGTCCGGCTTCGCACCGGAGAACACGCCGCCGATGGCGACGAGACCGTCACCATGCACCGGTGTATAGGTCACAGCGCGAGGCCCGGAAGCAATGAGACAGCGGAATTTCCCGCGACCACGGGACGCCGCAACATTGGTGAAGGATTCCGCGAGCACGCCGTTCATTCCGCGCGAAAGGTGCTTGTTGTTCGCGCCCAGCACGATACGGACCTCATTGAAACCAGCACCGGCAATCGAGCGTGCCAGGTAGTCCAGGCGTGCCAGGGACTTGGGCATCTCCCCGATCGCTACTGCTGAACCAGCGGACCCAGCTAGGAATTCATCCAGACGAACATCGCCGGCGATCACAGCCCCAAGCGAGGCAGCCTGCTGGCTGCGCGAGTAGTCCGAGTCCAGGAACACCACCGACCCACCGGATTCCAAGGCGGTGCGGGTGAGATCCAAGGTGGGGTCGTGGCAGATGAGGGTGGTTGCGGCGCCGTCGATAAGCGCCTCATCCACGATGAGGCTATCCAGTGTGCGCAAGACCTGCGACCTCCCCAATGACATAGGTGGCTGGGTTAGACACATTCTCGCGTTCCATCGTGTCGGCGAGGGATCCGAGCGTGGTGCGGAAGTCACGCTGATTAGCAGTTTCCCCGTCCTGAATGATGGCCGCCGGGGTGTCGGCGGGCAAGGTACGCAGCAACGCCTCCGCAATCGGGCGGGCCTGGCGTACACCCATCACAACAACGATGGTCCCGCCGAGCCGGCCGAGCGCATCCCAATCCACAAGCGAGCGTGGATCATCAGGCGCAAGGTGTCCCGAGACCACCGTGAACGCATGATTCACACCCCGCTGCGTCACCGGAACACCCACTGCTGCGGGCGCAGCTACCGCGCTGGTCACTCCCGGAATCACCTCGCACGGCACACCCGCAGCAGCACATGCCTGCACTTCCTCAAAGCCACGGCCGAAGATGTATGGGTCCCCGCCTTTCAGCCTTGCTACGCGCTTGCCGGCCTGCGCATGGGTGACGATGAGCTCGTTGATCCGCTCCTGGGCCACCTGCTTGGCATAGGGCAGCTTTGCTACATCAATGACCTCTTTGCCCGTCAGATCCAAAAACTCGTCGAGCTGATTCGTTGGGCCAAGGTGATCCGCAAGAATGACATCGGCAGCCTCCAACGCGCGTAATCCGCGCATTGTGAGGAGGTCCCACTCCCCTGGGCCACCACCGACCAACGTGACAGTTCCGTTCATGGGTTCCAAGTCTAGGGTGGTGCACATCAGTAGTGGTAGCGGGCCTGAAGGATGATCAAATCATCGCCGTCCACCAAATAAATGAGCCGGTGTTCCTGCGTGATCCGCCGCGACCACGCCCCCTCAGCACCGTACTTGAGAGGCTCCGGTTTCCCGATCCCCTCGAACGGGTCACGCATAGTGTCCCGGATCAACTGGTTAATACGCTTCAGCGTTTTACGATCCTCCCGCTGCCAATACTGATAGTCCTCCCACGCGTGGGCGACCCACACCAGACGCATTAGTCCTCGATCGCGTGCTCTACGAACTCACCTGCACGTGCCGCTTCGTAAGCATCGAGCACGCGCCGCGCATTCACGGGGGAACGGAAGATGTGAGCGGTCTCTTCCCACGCGGCGTAATCATCCGCCGACATGAGGACCGCGTTGCCGGAACGGGACGTTATTTCCACGACTGAACGATCGTTGTTGACGCGCTCAATGAGTGGGAACAGTGTCCGCCGCGCTTCACTAGCGCTGAGTGCCATGACCCCTCCTTAGTTGTACCGCTTTACCGTACCACACGGTCGGCCTGTCTACGCTGGCCATATGCTCGCTCTGAATCACTCTTTCGCCGACGCACTGCCCTCCATGGTGGCCGAAGCACGCGGCGCGGACTTCCCGGACCCGCAGATCGTGGTACTCAATGAATCGCTTGCGCGTGAGCTCGGCCTTGATCGCGAATGGTTGCGTAGCGAGGACGGTCTTCGCTGGCTCACCGGGGCCAACGGCGGTCACGCCACCGCGTATGCCGGGCACCAGTTCGGCCAGTTCGTGCCACTGCTTGGCGACGGCCGCGCTCTCCTCCTCGGCGACCTCCCCACCGCGGATGGCCGTGTCGAAATCCAGCTGAAAGGCTCTGGCCCTACGCCGTTTTCCAAACCAGGTTCGGACGGCCGCGGGGCGCTCGGCCCGATGCTGCGTGAGTATCTGGTCAGCGAGTTCATGCACGCGGTGGGTATCTCCACAACCCACAGCCTCGCGGTGCTGACCACCGGCGAAACGGTTCTGCGGCAGCAGGGATACGTTCCGGGTGGGATCGTGGTGCGCGTAGCACGCAGCCACCTGCGGATTGGATCGGTTCAGTATGCAGCGGTGCGGTCACCGGAGCTCGTCGAAAAGCTTATCGACGTCGCCGGCTTCGAAACCCCCGAAGACCTCCTAGCAACCGTGATGGAACGCCAGCTCAACCTGGTTGCGCAGTGGATGCGCATCGGCTTTATCCACGGGGTGATGAACACCGACAACGTGGCCCTGTCCGGCGAGACGATCGATTACGGCCCCTGCGCTTTTACGGAGAAGTTCAAGCCTTCGGCCGTGTTCTCCTCCATTGATACCCGCGGCCGCTACGCGTTTGGCAACCAACCGGACATCATGGCGTGGAACCTCACGCGCTTGGCGGAAGCGCTACTTCCGGTAAGCAACGAGGATGCCATGCGCGAAGTCCTCGCGGAAATGGAACCCATCTGGCACCGCGCGTGGGAAAAACACGTGCCTGCCCCGCAGGCGCTCGCTGCCGCAGATGACATGACCACGTACAACCGTGAGCACCACGGTGGGCCGCTGTTCATCCCGCGCAACCGGATGCTTGATCGCGCCATCATGAGTGCTGAACGCGACAGCGACGTGCAGCCATACTTCGAGCTGCTCACCGCCGTGACGGACCCCTATAACGCAGAAGCGGGCTCGACCTGGATGGCCGAGCCCGAGGGGGACGAAGGTGGGCCCTTCGTCACATACTGCGGTACTTAAGCGTTTAGTTGTCCAGCTTCAGTGCTGCCTGGGTCTCTGCCCACTGCTTCTCGTACAGGTCGCGCTCACGCATGAGGGTCTTGCCGTACGTTGGGATCATCTCGTAGAGCTTCGGGCTCCACTCAATCATGCGCTCACCGAAGCAACGCTCAAGCAGCTCGAGCATTGCGGCCGGAGCGATGGACGCACCCGGGGAAGCACCGAGGATGCCCGCGATGGTGCCGGACTGGTCGTTGACCAGGGCGGTGCCGAACTCGAGGGAACCGAAGTGCGGCGGGGTGGCTGGTTTGATGATCTGGACGCGCTGGCCGGCAATGACTGCCTCCCAGTCCTTACCATCAGCGGACGGCATGTACTCGCGCAGGTGATCCACGCGGCCGTCGAAGGACTTGAACACTTCCTCCACCAGGTACTTGACCAGGCCGAAGTTCCAAGCAGCAACACCCAGGTAGGACGGGATGTTGTCCACGCGGATGGACTTGAACAGGTCGAGGTAGGAGCCTTCCTTCAGGAACTTCGGCGTCCAGCCACCGAACGGACCGAAGAGCAGGGACTGCTTGCCGTCAACGACGCGCAGGTCCAGGTGCGGAACGGACATCGGCGGGGCGCCCACCTTTGCCTTGCCGTACACCTTGGCCTGGTGCTTAGCCACGAGCTCCGGGTTGGTGGTACGCAGCCATGCACCCGAGATCGGGAAGCCAGCGTAGCCACGAACCTCCGGCACCTTTGCCTTGCGCAGCAGGTCGAGGGCGTAGCCGCCGGCACCCACGAAGACGAAGCGTGCCTTGGTGGTTTCCTTGGAGCCGGTGTGCAGGTTCTTAGCGGTGACGTGCCAGAAACTGCCCTCACGCTTGATGTCCACGACCTCGTGGCCGTAGCGGACCTCGGTACCCTGCGTCTGAGCGTGGTCGATGAACTGGTTGGTCAGTGCGCCGTAGTTGACGTCCGTACCAGCGTCCACCCAGGAGATAGCCACCGGCTCAGAGTCGAAGTCACGCTGCTCAGCCATGAGAGGCAGCTTCTCAGCGAACTTCTCACGGTCATCGGTGAACTGCATGTCCGGGAACATGTAGTTATCCGACAGCGCCTCGTAGCGGCGCTTCAAGTAATCAATCTGGTCTTGGCCCTGTGCGAAGGACACGTGCGGGACCGGGTTAATGAACTCGGTCGGATCAGTCAGAACACCTTCATTGAGCTGGTGGGCCCAGAACTGACGGGAGACCTGGAACTTCTCATTGATGGCAATCGCCTTGGTCACATCAATGCGGCCGTTCTTCTCCGGCGTGTAGTTGAGCTCACAGAGTGCGGAGTGGCCGGTACCCGCGTTGTTCCACGGGAAGGAAGACTCCTGGGCTGCACCGTCCAGGCGCTCGTAGATGAGCTGGGACCAGGAGGGCTCGAGCTGGCGGATCATTGCTCCCAATGTCGCGCTCATGACACCCGCGCCAATCAGGAGGACATCAACCTCGTCCCCTTTAGAGTGGTTCTTCGCCGTTTGGGGCTGCTTCGTTGACACCTTTTGACCTCTTCGATCTTGTCGCCGTTTTTGCTTTACGTGAATCCTACTCCTCCCCACTATTCCACCCGAATTGCGGTATGGGGCCAAATTGAAATGTCCGCATCGCTCTCACCCCCGATCGCCCTATGATGTGTGACATGAATCTCGACTCCTTGAGCTGGACTACAGATGAACTTGGTAGCAACTACCGTCGCGCCACCATTCCCCTGGGCCCCGACCCCGACAACGAGGGCGATGTGTCTGCAGTGTTGGTGCAATCAGTCCCAGATAAGACGACGGACAAGCCCGCTCTGCTGTGGGTACACGGCATGTCTGACTACTTCTTCCAGGACCACGTGGCGCAGCACTATAAGGAATTGGGCTACCCCTTCTACGCACTGGATCTGCGCAAATGCGGCCGCGCCCACCGCAGCGGTCAACGCTGGCACTACACCACGGACATGCGCTACTACTTCGAGGAGCTCACGGAAGCTACCAAGCTCATCGGCGAGAAGCACGGCAGTGTCATTCCTCTTGCGCATTCCACCGGCGGCCTCATCACCCCGCTCTGGTTGGATCATCTGCGTCGGCATGATCCGACAACGCACGCTCTCGTCGCCGCCCAGGTGCTCAACAGCCCGTGGCTGGATATGCAGTTCCCTTCCTGGGTGGTAGCGGTAGCAACTCCCCTTGTGAATGCCACGGGCAAGCGCTTCCCTTTGTTCCCACTCCCCGCGATCGGTGAGGGAACCTACGGGGAATCTATTTATAAAGGTGCGCACGGTCGCTGGGACTATGACACGGAGAAGAAGGCCATGGGCGGCCACAAGAAATTCCTCGGCTGGTTCCGCGCGGTCATGGTCGCTCAGAAGGACATCCACGAAGGCGCAGTGGACTCCGGCGTGCCCACTCTCACGCTGTGTTCCTCGCATTCGTACCTGAGCAAGCCGTATTCCGCGGCCGCCGATACGGCAGACACGGTGCTCGATGTGAAGCAGATTCAGCACTGGGCACCGCATGTCTCCAGCGCACCTGGTTCCACCACTGCCGTCATTGACGGCGCTCTCCATGATGTTTTCCTCTCCGCCCCACTCGCCCGCCAGAATGCGTTCCGGGAGCTGGACGGGTGGCTGGAGGGGCTCGTCGATAAGCGAAAGGCTCAATAATGACGCACTACGACTACATTGTGCTGGGCTCTGGCTCCGGCAATTCATTTCCCACGCCCGAGTTCGATGACAAGAGCATCGCGCTTATCGACGAAGCCCCGCGCTTCGGCGGCACCTGCCTCAACCACGGTTGCATCCCCACGAAGATGTTTGTCCTCGCGGCGGACACAGCTGACTCAGCTGCGGATTCAGCGCGTCTCAACCTCCAGACCTCCTTTGATGGTGCGGATTGGCCGGCGATCGTTGACCGCGTGTTCACCGACCGCATCGACGCGATCTCGCGCGGCGGCGAAGAGTACCGGCGTGGCGGCGAGTGCCCGAACATTGATGTCTACGACGGCCACGCCGAATTCGTCGGCCCGAAAACAATCCGCACCTCCCGCAATGGCGAACCCGGGGACATCACCGCCGACACCATTCTCCTGGCAGCTGGGTCCCGTTCTTTCATCCCGGATGTCATCGCTGAATCCGGTGTTCCGTACCTGACCAACGAATCCGTCATGCGCCTGCCTGCACAGCCCGAATCCCTGACCATCCTCGGTGGCGGGTATATCGCGATGGAATTCGCGCACATCTTCCAATCCCTGGGCACCCACGTGCGCATTGTCAACCGTTCACCTTTGCTGCGTCATCTGGATGGTGACCTGGCCAAACGCTTCAATGCGCTGGCTACGGAGCGCTACGAAGCGCATCTTGGCCGCACCGTTGCCTCCGCCTTCCACGATGCAAACTCAGTCACGCTCATGCTTGACGACGGCACTGCAGTCACCTCCTCCGCCCTCCTCGTTGCCACCGGCCGTGTGCCCAATGGCGACCGCCTCGGCGCTGCCGCCGGCGGTGTGGAACTGCATGAGGATGGCCGCGTGAAGGTCGACGAGTTTGGCCGCACCACCGCTGAGGGCGTGTGGGCCTTGGGCGATATCTCCTCCCCCTTCATGCTCAAGCACGTGGCGAACGCTGAGTTGCGTGCCGTACGTCACAACATCCTGCACCCCGACGCAATGGTGCCCATGCCCCATGATGACGTGCCGTCTGCGATCTTCACCTCCCCGCAGATCGCCACCGTTGGCCTGACTGAGCAGCAGGCCATCGACGCCGGTTACGACGTCACCTGCAAGATCCAGAACTACGGCGACGTTGCCTATGGCTGGGCCATGGAGGACTCCACTTCCATCGTCAAACTCATCGCCGATCGGCGCACCGCCCGCCTTTTGGGTGCCCACTACATGGGCCCCCAGGCATCCACCCTGATCCAACAAATGATCACCGTGATGGCTTTCGACCTCGACCTGCGCGAAGTCGCCCGCCACCAATATTGGATTCACCCCGCTTTGGGGGAGGTGACAGAAAACGCTCTCTTAGGTCTCGACCTCGAGTTTCCCGAGGTTTAACACGTTTCCATCAGCCGCCGTTTAGGAACCTGAGAACTTCCCTGAGATAATCAAAGGTTCCTCAACAGCCTTTTGTAAAAGCATCTGTTGTTGCGTTAACCTACACTGGTTCCCTGGAAGCGAACCGGGTTCCCACAACGTTCCCGTTCCCCAACTCGAACTAGAAAAGGAATCGTGAATATGCGTAACCTTCGCAACATCGCCCTCGCAGGCGCAACCGCAGTCGCACTGACCTTCGGCGGCACCTCCGTCGCAGTCGCTGCTGATGGTGACATGGCAACCAAGCAGAACCAGTCCTCCACGCAGGACTCCAACAAGGGATCCTCCAAGGAAGGTGCCTCCTGGCAGCACAAGTTCGGCCGCGCCCTCGGCATCGACCCGAAGGATGAGAAGACCTACAAGGTCAAGGGCCAGGACATGTGGGGTGTTAAGAAGGCAGAGGACCTCCCTGACTCTGCTAAGACCCTCTACGGTCTGACCATCGCCCTTGGCGTGTTTGCTGGCCTGACCGCCCTGGCCGCACCGATCTACAACTTCTTCAAGTTCGGCCCGTTCGCTAACTAACTGCGTTCGAACTCCCATCCCCATTTCGATTTCACAGAAAGTAAGGACATAACATGCGCAAGTTCCGTAACGCAGCACTCGCAGCAGCAACCGCAACCGCTCTGACCTTCGGCGGCACCTCCGTCGCAGTCGCTGAAGAGGGCAACCAGGCTCCGAAGGCTCAGACCTCTTCCACCTTCATCTCTGGCTCTACCCGTAATGCTGAAGGCGACGCTCCGCTCGGCGACATCATCAAGGCTTTCTTCCAGGAAGGCCCGAAGGGCGTCGGCAAGCTGACTGGTGCTGACCAGCAGGCTGACTTCACCAAGCTGTGGGGCGCTAACGTCGACGATGAGGGTCAGCCGCAGTGGGCACTCCTGTGGCGCGACGGTGTGAACTGGCTCGGCCTGCTCTCCGGCATCGGCATCGTCATCGCACTGGGCAACGCAGCTCTGCACGAGGGCCTGCTGCCGCAGATCAAGTTCTAAGCACTTCGCAGCACCAATAGCTGCAAGCTAGAAACTTCTAAGAAGACCGCGTACACCGCGGTCTTCTTTTTGTGTTGGCACCCTTGCACCTGCATCCCAGGCAAACCGTGATGAATGAACTCAAATAAACCAGGTGGGCGCATCAGTTTCCGTAAGAATTTGGTGCCCCATCCTGGTTTATTTGAAAACGTTTATTGGGGTTTGCGTTTCGGCGGGGTCCAGCCAAGTTCCTCCTACTTAACCCGGCTTAAACGCCGGGGCCGTATTCATAGGACTATGTGTTTAGCGCTGGGAATCCGGGAGGGTGAGGATCTCGTTGCCGTCCTCGGTGATGAGGATGGTGTGCTCGAACTGGGCGGTGTACTCACCGTCGGTGTTCTGGACGGTCCAGCCGTCGTCCCAGATCTCGTAGTCGAGCCCGCCGAGGTTGATCATCGGCTCGATGGTCAGCGTCATCCCTGGTTCCAGCACGTCTGTGTAGGCATCCGAGTCGTAGTGGAGCACCACCAGCCCATTGTGGAAGGTTGGGCCAACACCGTGGCCGGTGAAGTCCGTGACCACGTTGTAGCCGAAGCGCTTGGCGTAGGACTCAATGACACGACCGATCACGTTAACCTGACGGCCCGGCTTAGCGGCGCGGATGCCGCGCATCATCGCCTCATGTGTGCGCTCAACAAGCAGCTTGTGCTCCTCAGCAACCTCGCCGGCAAGGAAGGTGGCGTTGGTGTCACCGTGGACGCCGTTCTTGTAGGCGGTGACATCGATATTGCAGATGTCACCTTCCTGGATCACGGTGGTGTCCGGGATGCCGTGGCAGACGATCTCATTGAGGGACGTGCAGCAGGACTTCTCAAAACCGCGGTAACCAAGCGTTGACGGGTAGGCGCCGTGGTCGAGCATGTACTCGTGGGCGATGCGGTCAATCTCATCGGTGGTCACGCCGGGGGCGACAGCCGCTCCGGCAGCCTCCAATGCGTTGGCAGCGATGCGGGACGCCTCGCGCATCTTCTCAATAACCTCCGGTGTCTGCACAAACGGTTCGCCAATGTTCTCGGCGACCGTGTCCTTCCAGACGTATTCCGGGCGCTCAATGGAGTCCGGCACAGTGCGGATCGGGGTGGGTTTTCCAGGTGTCAGTTTTCCGCGTGGGTTCATGGGTGCCATGGTAGTCCCGCGGCATGCGGGCTAGGCACCGGCCTCATCAATATTGCGCAGCATCGCGTCCGTGATGCGCACGGCAGCCTCGGATCCACCACCGAGAACGATGAGGGTGGCAAAGGCAATGTCATCATCGCGGTAGCCCGTGAACCAAGAGTGGGAGCCACCGTTGATCTCAGCCTCACCGGTCTTGCCACGGATGTCGCCGCCAGCGCTCATGCCACCAGCAGTACCACCAGGGCTAACCACTGCCTTCATCATTTGCTGCAGTCCCGCCACGGCGTGTGGCTCTAGCTTCGGCGACTGTTCACTCGCCTTGGTTTCCTTGCCCTTGATCAGGTACGGCGTTGGTACCTCACCGCGGGCAGCCGTCGCCGACACGAGTGCCATGCCAAACGGACTAGCTAGGTCGTGGCCCTGCCCGTAGCCGGCCTCGGTGCGGTCAAGCGGCTCCTCACCAACCGGGATGGAGCCAGTCAAGGTATCCAGGCCCATGATGTCGTAGTCCACCCCAAGGCCGAATTGCTTCCCCACGTCCCTCAGCTCCCCCGGCGCCAACTTCGTCGAAATATCCGCAAATGTGGTGTTGCACGAACGGGCGAACGCGGTCTGCAGTGGCACATTGCCAGCACCGGAACCGGCATAGTTGGTCACGATACGCCCGTAGATATTCATCGTTCCCGGGCACGGCACGATGGAATCCGGGTTGAGCCCCTGCTTCTCCAACCCAGCCGCCGCGGAGACTATCTTGAACGTCGAGCCCGGCGGGTATTGGCCCATGAGGGCAAGGTTGCCGTCCTTATCCGCCTCAGGCGTTTGCGCGACGGCGAGGATCTCACCCGTCGACGGACGGATAGCCACAATCATCGCTTTCTGCCCCGCGATCGGCTCAAGGGCCTTCTCGGCTGCAACCTGAACCTTGTGGGAAAGACTGATACCGATAGACGGCGACGGCTTCGCGTCGTGCTTCTCCACGTCCTCGAGCTCGTTGCCGTTCTCATTCACGATCGCGATTTTCCAGCCCGCATCGCCTTCCAAATCACCGCGCACCACTTCCCCGATGCGCGCCATGATGTCCGGCGCAAAACCAGGGTTCGCGTTCACCATCGCAGCTTCCTCATTCAGCCGCACCCCGGGGATGCCTTTCAGCGCGGCATCAGCGACCGCGTGGGCGGTAGCCGGGACCATCGCAACGGAGTACACGCCGGAGGCGGCCTCCAGCTCCTTCTGCAGGTCCCCCGCATCACGCGTGGGCACAGCTTTGTCCACCGAGTGCGCATTCGCCAAAGCGTTAGAGATCGAGATCGCGGTTTCCCCGACGCTGCGCACAGAGCCCTTATCCACGAGCACCCGATACGCCACCCCCGGACTCAACAACGCCACGCCGTCTGAGGACACAACACTCGCCTGCTCCGCCGGAACCGTCCGCAGCTCCAAATGCTGGTTCGCACCCAACCGCGGGTGCAACACAGACGGCTGCCAGCGCACAGTCCACTCCTCGTTGGACTGGGTCAACGTCATCGACGCGTCATAAGTGACGTGCCGGTCACGTGGCAGTGCCCACTCCAAGGTGTAGTGGGCAGTAGCGATGTTCTCTTTTTGGTCGATGTAGTTCAGCGTCGCGGTCAACGCTTCTGCCTGCAGGCCACTGACGGTGGCGGAGGCGGAGTCGGCGGCTTTCTGGGGGACGTCGACAAGCTGCGCAAGAGCCTCATAATCGAAGTCCTGCAGTGCGTCGAGCAGATCCTGCGCCACTGGCTTCGCTGGATTCGGCTTCGGCGTGCACGCGGTCACGCCCAACGCGACAACCAGAACCGCAAACAGCGCAAGGACCCGAGACTTCATCGTTTTACTTCGTCACCTTGACTTCCGCCTTGGCGCCTGCGATCTCCTCGAGGCCTTCCTCTTCCGCAATGCGCATCGCGTGCGCAATCAGCGTTTCGACGATCTTCGACTCCGGCACCGTCTCCACAACCTCGCCCTTGACGAAGATCTGGCCCTTACCGTTGCCAGAAGCGACACCGAGGTCAGCATCGCGCGCCTCACCGGGGCCATTAACGACGCAGCCCATCACCGCTACACGCAGCGGGTATTCCATACCCTCCAGACCGGCAGTGACTTCCTCGGCGAGCTTGTACACATCCACCTGGGCGCGACCACACGACGGGCAGGAGACAATCTCCAGCTTGCGCGGGCGCAGGTTGAGCGACTGGAGGATCTGGTCGCCGACCTTGATCTCCTCCACCGGGTCGGCGGAAAGCGACACGCGGATGGTGTCACCGATCCCCTCGGCGAGCAGCGCGCCGAAGGCCACGGACGACTTAATCGTGCCCATGAACTTCGGGCCCGCCTCGGTGACACCGAGATGCAGCGGGTAATCCGTCTGTGCGGCGAGCTGGCGGTACGCCTCCACCATGAGAACAGGGTCGGAGTGCTTCACGGAGATCGCGATATCACCGAAGCCATGCTCCTCGAACAGGCTGGCCTCCCACATCGCGGACTCGACGAGCGCCTCCGGCGTCGCCTTGCCGTACTTCTCCAGCAGGCGCTTATCCAGGGAACCGCCGTTAACACCAATACGAATCGGGATACCCGCATCGCTGGCAGCCTTGGCTACCTCTTTCACACGGCCGTCGAATTCCTTGATGTTGCCCGGATTAACGCGGACGGCGGCACAGCCAGCGTCAATAGCCGCGAAGATGTACTTCGGCTGGAAGTGAATATCCGCAATAACCGGGATCGGCGACTTCTTCGCAATCGCCGGCAGCGCCTCCGCATCCACCGTCTTCGGGCAGGCGACACGCACAATGTCACAGCCAGACGCAGTCAGCTGCGCGATCTGCTGCAAAGTGGAGTTGACGTCGTGCGTCTTCGTCGTCGTCATCGACTGCACGCTGATCGGGTGATCGGAACCAACACCTACCCCACCCACGAACAGCTGGCGGGTTTTACGACGCGGAGCAAGGGTCGGAGGCGGGCCTTCCGGAATGCCCAAACCGATGGGAAGATTCATAGCCCTAAGACTAACACCGGTTGCCTCAGCCAAAGAGGCGCACTGGGTTGACCACGTCCGCAATAATCACCAACACACCAACAACCAACAAAAGCGCAGCCATCGCGTACGTCACCGGCGCCAGCTTCTGGTAGTTCACCGGCCCACCCGGCGGCAGGCCACGCATGGCGCGTAGGCGATCACGGATTGTTTCGTACAACACCACCGCGATGTGCCCGCCATCCAGCGGCGGCAGCGGGATCAGATTGAACAGCGCCAGGAAGAAGTTCAAGGAGACCAGCAAGAAGAAGAACACTGTCCACATGGAGCGCTCCACGAGCTCACCGCCGGCGCGCGACGCACCGACCACACTGATCGGTCCTTCAACGTCTCGCTCCGCACCGAATATCGACGCCACCACGCCCGGCACCTTGCCCGGGAACGCGATGATCCCCTTCACGGACGCTGACAGCATCTCCCCCGATACACGCGCGGTTGCCGGCACTGCTTCGACCGGCCCGAAGCGCTTCACGGCATCTTCCACCGGCGCGTTGCTCACGCCGATCGCGCCGGCTTCAAAAGCGGTTCCCTCGGGGGTGAGGCGGGTGACGGAGGCAACGGGGACGTCGATAAGCATGCGCTCCCCTGCGCGCTCCACATCAAGCGTGACCGTCTGGCCCGGGCGTGTGAGCACGTACTCGCGGATCTCCACGAAGGTGCGCATCTCCTGGCCGTCGATGGCCAAGATCTGGTCGCCGGGGCGCACTCCCGCTTCACCGGCCGGACCAGGGCCCGTGCAGTCGGCGACCGTCGTGGCATCCACCTGGTCAGACGTGCACGACACCTCTCCCACCGTCGGGGTGCGATCTGCGTATGGGTTCGGAATGCCGGACGAGACTGCCAGTAGGTACAGCACCATGAACCCGAGAAACAGGTTCATCACAATGCCACCGCTCATCACTGCGACCCGCTGCCACCACGGCTTGCGGTACATCGCGTGCGGCTCCTCTTCGGGAGTGAGCGAATCCATCGCGGTCATGCCGGCGATGTCGCAGAACCCGCCGAACGGCAGCGCCGCAATGCCGTACTCTGTCTCCCCCTTCTTCACGGACACGAGCTTCGGCCCGAACCCCACGAAGAAACGGCGCACTCGCATGCCAAAGGCTTTCGCCGTGAGCATGTGTCCTGCCTCGTGCAGCGCAATCGACACAGCAATACACAGCGCGAAGGCCACGATGCCCAGGATGAATGCTCCCACGAACTGCCTTTCCGTCCGGCGCTACGCGCTGATGGTTTTAACCCGCTCCACTGCGCGGGCACGGGCCTCGGTTTCCACGGCCACGATGTCGTCGAAGGATGACGGTACCACCGCGAACTCCGACGCCGAATCGAGCACGAAGTCGATGGTGTCCACGATCTGCGGAAAGCGAATCTTTCCGGCGAGGAAGGCTGCGGCCGCTTCTTCGTTAGCAGCGTTGTACACCGCCGGGAAAGTGCCGCGGGCGCGGGCCACCTCACGTGCAAGGCGGACTGCGGGGAACGCCTCCTCATCGAGTGGCTCAAAGCGCCAGTCCATGGCTTGGGTGAAGTCGAGCTTCGGCTGGACGTCCGCCACGCGGTTCGGCCATGCAAGGGCATGCGCGATGGGCATCTTCATTGACGGCGGCGAGGCCTGCGCGATCGTCGCGCCATCCACGAAGGTCACCATGGAGTGCACGATGGACTGCGGGTGCACGGTCACGTCGATGATGTCTGGGGAGATGCCAAAGAGCAGCGTCGCCTCGATGAGTTCAAGGCCCTTGTTCACCATCGTCGCGGAATTCAGGGTGTTCATCTGCCCCATCGACCACGTCGGGTGCGCGGCCGCCTGCGCGGGGGTGGCGTCCCACATCTGCTCGCGGGTTTGCCCGCGGAAAGGCCCGCCGGAGGCGGTGAGCACGAAGCGCTCCACGTCCCCGGCACGGCCCGCGCGCAAACACTGCGCCATCGCGGAGTGTTCCGAATCGACGGGGACGATCTCGCCGCCGCGCGCCATCACAATGTCACCGCCCGCGACGAGGGATTCCTTGTTCGCCAGCGCCAGCACCGCGCCGCTATCCAAGGTGGCCAGTGTCGAAGCAAGACCCAACGAGCCGACGAGCGCATTCAACACAACGTCCGCATGAGCGGTGCGCACCAGCGTTTCCGCGGCCGCGTCGCCACGCAAGACCTCGCCGCCGAGCTCACGGCTGACTTCTTCAGCGGCTTCTTGCTTAGCGACGCCAACCTGACCCGCCTCCAGCCCCCACTCCCGAGCCTGTGCCACGATGGTGGCCGGGTCCGACCCGGCAGCGGAAATACCAACCACTTCAAAGGCGTCGGGATTATCCCGAATCACCTCCAGGGCCTGCGTACCGATGGAACCTGTGGAACCCAAAATCACAACTTTGCGCACCGTTTCATTCTCACACAGAGCGGGCAAAAATCGCCGTGGGGTCATACTAAGGGTGAGGTTCGGGGTGTTTCGGGGGGATGAATCGGAAACACAGCACCACGTGTGCCAAAATAGGGGCATTGACTCTTTTCCCTAACCCGTGTCAAGGAGTTTGTTGTGAGCGCTAAGGATGACGCACCCCAGGTCTACAACGGTGTTTCCGAGGCTGATGTGCCTTCCGCCAAGTGGGGCTGGTCTGAACTGACCCCGAAGACCATCCAGATCGCTGGCTGGGTGTCCGTGGCTTTCCTCATTGCCTACAACTTCGGCAACCACCAGGGCCATGTTGAGACCATTTGGCTCATCGCACTGGCTGTCCTCATTGCTCTCGGCCTCGTGCTGTTTGCCATCCGCCCGGAGCTGTCCCAGGTCCGCACCGTCACCGCCTTCAACCAGCCGGTCGGCTACCAGGAGAAGGACTGGACCGAACTCCAGCGCACCATGACCGGCCCGTACGCTGAGCTTACCGACGGTCAGCTGCGCGCCCTCAACATCGAGCCGGAAGCCTTCCGCGCTTCCCAGCAGGGCCGCCACGAGCTCAGCAACTAATTAACGCTAGCTCCCCTCGGGCAAAGCTTTAACCCCAGTCAGCACATGCTGGCTGGGGTTTGTTCTGTTCTGAAGAAGTTAGGCTTCGGCCTTTTCGTCGGCGGCGAGCTGGCCGCACGCCGCGGCGATTTCTTGGCCCTTGGTGTCACGCACCGTGCACGTCACGCCCTGGGCGATGACGCGGCGAACAAACTCGTCCTGACGCTCACGCGGGGAGGCATCCCACTTCGATCCCGGTGTCGGGTTCAGCGGGATGAGGTTGACGTGGACGAGGGGGCCCAATGCGTCGTGAAGCTTCTTGCCCAGCATGTCCGCGCGGAAATCATGGTCATTGATGTCGCGGATCAGTGCGTACTCGATGGACACGCGACGGCCGGTTTGGTCCGCGAAGTATCGGGCGGCGTCCAAGACGTCGGCAACGGAGAAACGGTTGTTCATGGGGACGAGGGTGTCCCGGAGCTCGTCATCAGGCGTGTGCAGCGAGACGGCGAGGGTGACGTTGAAGCCTTCGTCCGCGAGCTTGCGAATCGCAGGCGCGAGCCCCACCGTGGACACGGTCACGTTGCGCTGGGAGATGCCAAAGCCTTCCGGCGCCGGCGAAATGATCTGACGCACCGCTTGCACCACGCGGTTGTAGTTCGCCAGCGGCTCCCCCATGCCCATGAAGACCACGTTGGTCAGACGGCCACCTTCAGCCTCCATCATGGCCGCGGCTTCACGCACCTGGTCGACGATCTCCGCCGTGGACAGGTTACGGTCCAACCCGCCCTGGCCGGTCGCACAGAATGGGCACGCCATACCGCAGCCGGCCTGGGAGGAAATGCAGAGAGTCGCGCGGCCCGGGTAGCGCATGAGGACGGATTCCAACAGGATGCCGTCGTGAAGCCGCCACAAGGTCTTGGTGGTGTCACCGTTATCAGTCTCCACCTTGCGTACGGGGGTGAGCAGGCGCGGGAACAGTGCTTCCTTGACTGTCTCACGCTGGGCCGCGGGCAGATCCGTCATCGTGGACGGGTCCGCCTCATAGCGGCCGTAGTAGTGGCGCGCGATCTGGTCGGCGCGGAACTTGGGCAGGCCAAGCTCCCCGAGCGCGGTAATGCGTTCTTCGACGGTCAGGTCCGCGAAGTGCTTCGGTGGCATGCCGCGCTTGGGGGCCAGCAACTGGATCTTTGGAAAATCACTCATGACGTGGCCCATTGTGCCCGGTTTGGCACCGCATAGCCAATTTTTACAGCACGACGACGCTCATCAGCAGCCACGTCGCGGCTGCCGCAGGCAACAGCCCGTCAACCCGATCCATCATTCCGCCGTGGCCAGGCAAGATCGCGGACATGTCCTTGATTCCCAGCTCACGCTTGAATTGGCTTTCCACCAGGTCCCCCAAGGTGGCGCAGACAACGGTACCGAGGCCGAAGACAAGTCCTGCCCACCACTGCGTGTCCAACAGGTACATGCCCGTGAGCACACCCGTCACCGCACCGAAGAGGACGGAGCCAGCAAAGCCTTCCCAAGACTTCTTCGGGCTCACTGCCGGTGCCATCGGGTGGGAACCGAAGAGAACTCCAGCGGTGTACCCACCCACATCGGAAGCGACCACGCACGCGATGAACGTGATGATGAAGAACCCACCTGATACCCCCGGCGCCTCGAGACGGGAAATCATGGCAGCGAACGCGGCGAACATGCCGATCCACACGAGGACAAAAATGTTCACCGCGGTATCACGCACATAGTTCCGTGGCGCCGTATCCGGCCCATGGAAGAACAGGCGCGCAAACATGAGCGCCAGAACACTCACGGTGAACGTGGCCAGCAAACCGGTGTATCCAAACGGCCAGGTAGACACGATCATGCACAGGCCCAGCACGATGCTGGCAAAGCGGTACACCCCAAAACCATGCTCACGCAGGCGGGTGAAGGTCTCCCACATCGCCAGCGCGGCGGCCACGCTGACGACGGGGTACCACATCACGGGCCCGACATAGATGGAGACGAGCACCAAGGCGACGAGTACCACGCTCGTGGCAATGGCCACGGGCAAGTTGCGCCCCGCCGAGTTCTTCGGCTTAGGCAGGTGCACCCGGCGCTGGTGTGGGTTATCGATGCTGTCCGTCACGGAATTTAGACCTCGAGGAGCTCTGCTTCCTTCTTGCCCACCAGGTCGTCGATCTGGTCGACATACTTAGCGGTGACCTTGTCCAGCTCCTTCTCCGCTGCAGTGACTTCGTCCTCGCCTGCGTCGCCGTCCTTCTGAATCTTCTTCAGTGCATCCATGCCGGAGCGACGGACATTGCGGATAGCAATCTTGCCGTCTTCGCCCTTGGCCTTAGCCTGCTTCACCAGGTCGCGGCGACGCTCCTCGGTGAGCTGCGGGATGGTCACGCGGATGACATGGCCATCATCGGTCGGGTTCACGCCGAGGTCGGAGTTGCGGATCGCGTTCTCAATCTCGCCCATGGTGGACGGGTCAAACGGCTTGATCAGCAGCATGCGCGGTTCCGGCACGGAGATGGTGGCCATCTGGTTGATCGGGGTGAGTGCACCGTAGAACTCAGCCATGACACCGTTGAACATGGCGGGGTTAGCGCGGCCAGTGCGGATGGTCACCAGCTCGGAGCGGGTGTGCTCTACAGAGTTGGTCATGCGCTCTTCGGCGTCAAGCAGTACGTCGTCGATCATGGGGGTGTTCATCCTTTCATCGCGCGCGTTGTGCGCGCCGTTGTCGTGTACTAACTTAGCAGCCGCTTCTACACTGATCTCCACGATGCATCCTGCTTTTACTTACCTCGACGATTCTGTGCGCCCCCGCCCTGTTGGCCGGCTGGCGGGTTGGGTGATTCCTGCGAAGGATTTGTCGGATGTTGCGGGGATGCCCACCACGATGGGGAACCCCGCGCGCGAGTACGTAGCGCGCACGACATCGCAGTTTCTCAGCAAGCTGCAACACCAGGGCGCGGCCATCAATGGCAAGACCGTCACCGCGGAATTGGGTGCCACGGTGTACGCGGAGCGCGTGCCTGAGCTTGTGTCCCCGGCCTATCCAGGTGCTACGCCGGGTGGTTCTTCCTCGGGTGCCGCGGTTGTCGTTGCTGAAGGCCTGCATCGCGCGGCTCATGGCAGTGATGCGGGTGGGTCCCTGCGCGTGCCCGCCGCCGCGTGTGAGGTCGTGAGTTTCAAGCCTTCCGGCAGGGGCACGGTCGACGGGTTCTTAACCCGCACGGTCGCAGATCAACTCACTCTTCATCGGCTCACCCCGCATGCTTATCGACGTCTCCGCCTCGGCATCTGCACCTCCCCCCTCTTCACCCCCGGCGCACCCGTGGATGAGAAGCGCATCGCGGTGGTGGAGCGCGCGGGGGAAGTGTTGGAGGCTCTAGTGGGCGTCGATAAGCATGTGCTTAAACCGTTCTCTGGCGCTGAGCGTGCGTTTGGCTACTTCCGTACTCTGATCACCCATAAATTTGCGGACGTGGACCCGGCGGACAGTGAGTATGTGGCGTGGCTGCGCCGTGAGGGCCGGGCATTGACTCCGGGCGATGTGACCCTGGCTCAGCAGCAAGCAGCGGGCTTGGCCACGCATGTGGCTGCGCAGTGGGACGTGGATGTCCTGCTGACACCGACGATTGCGACGGACCCGCCCGCGGTGAACTACTTCCCCGGTTTGTCTCCGGCGGACAGTTTCATGGCGCAGACCGAATGGACACCATGGTGTTCCTTGTTCAACCTCACAGGCGGGCCTGCCATTGCGGTGGGGCCTGTTCACCTAGGCGGGCTGACCGTGGATGATGCGACGGTGCTCCAGCTGGCGCAGGCCATTGAGCCGGTTGTGCGTCAGTGGCGCTAAAGCGCGCGTACTAAGACCGCGCCCAGGAAGACCAGGATGAGGCCAAGCACGCGGTTTGTTTGAAGCAAGGTCTTCGGGCTGCCGAAGAGACCGAAGCGCTCGATGAGCTGACCACACATGATGGTGCCGGCGAGCTGGCCGACAACCGTTGCACCGGTACCGATGATCGGTGCGAGAGTTGCCATGCCCACAACGAAGATCGCGCCGAACACACCGCCGAGCCACATCCACCACGGGCCCGGCTCGATAGGAGACAGCAGTGCCCTGCGGGAAGAGCTGAAGGTCAGGCTGAGGAGCAACAGCAGAGTTGCCCCGACCACAAGGTTGACGGCGCCCGCTTGAATGGAGCTTCCCAGGACGGTGCCCAGATACCCATTGGCCGCGGTTTGGGTGGCGGAGCACATGCCCATGAATACGCCGAAGGCACGCCAGCCCCACAAGGAACCGCCTCCCGCATGGCCACTTACCCCGCCGCCGCTCCTACGCCCCAGTACGTGAATACACAAAATGCCGGCAACAACCACCACTGCGCCAAGGAAACGCAGCGGACTGGCCGCCGTCTGCGGCGCACCAAACAGGCCGAACTGGTCGATAGCCAAGGCCATGATCACTTGGCCCAGGATCGGAATGACCACGGTTTCCACGCTGCCCAGCTTGGGAAACAGCACGACGCTGCCAGTGAGGAACACGGTGCCCATCACACCGCCAATCCACACCCACCACGGCTCCGCGGCAGCAGCCGCGAAATCCCAATGGAAACCTGTTGTGGCTACCGCCAGGGACACCGCGCAGAGAAACGCGATGCTGAACGAGTAAAAGCTCGTCGGAAGAGGTGCGCCCACGCTCGCGCGCAGGCGACTATTCACGGCGGTCTGGGCAGGGATGACCGCCCCCACCGCCATCGCGGCGAGAATAAGCATTACTGCACGAGGGTGCCGATGCGCTCCCCCGCAACCGCCCGCGCAATATTGCCTTCCTTGAGCAGGTTGAACACCAAGATCGGCATGTTGTTGTCCATGCAGAGGCTGAACGCGGTGGCGTCAGCGACCTTGAGGTCTTTCTCCAGTGCCTCACGCGGGGAGATCTCGGTGAACAGTTCCGCGTCCGGGTTGGTGCGTGGGTCATCGGAGTACACACCGTCCACAGCCTTAGCCATGAGCAGAACGTCACACCCAATCTCCAGTGCACGCTGTGCTGCGGTGGTGTCGGTGGAGAAGTACGGCATACCCATACCTGCTCCGAAGATGACTACGCGGCCCTTCTCTAGGTGGCGGGATGCGCGCAGCGGCAGGTACGGCTCCGCCACCTGCGCCATGTTGATCGCGGTCTGCACACGGCAGTCCACGCCCTCCTGCTGCAGGAAGTCCTGCAGCGCCAGGCAGTTCATCACGGTGCCCAGCATGCCCATGTAGTCCGACCGCGCACGGTCCATGCCGCGCTGCTGCAGCTGCGCGCCGCGGAAGAAGTTACCTCCACCGATCACCACAGCGATTTCGGTGCCGCCACGGGCAACCTCGGCGATCTGCTTGGCCACACTTTCAACCACATCAGGGTCAATGCCGACCTTGCCGCCACCAAACATCTCACCACCAAGCTTCAGCATCACTCGCTTGTAGCCTGTACGCATGGGTGCCGTGGCTTCGGTCACGTTTGTCAACTCCTTTGAAAAGGGGATCAGATACACTCGGCGACAATCTTACGCTGCCGGAGGAAAAGGACCCAGATGCGCGTCAAACTCACCACTGCTGCCCTCTCCTGTGTGCTTTTAACCGCCTGCGGCACACACCCGGAGCAGCACGCGCTGCAGGACGCGTTGGCAGAACACGCGGCTGACGCTTCTGTCACGCTGCATGTCAGCGACGTTTATCCCAACGCCTCGCAAGTCCTCCTTGTTTGCCCGTACGCGGGCCACGCTGCAAATGACACCCTCGGCACTCGGGTGTTTCGCAACTATGAGGACTCATACGACTCCACCAACTGGGTACTCGTCCAAAAACCCAACGGCAAAGTGTCAAAGGTGGCTTTGGAACGATCCCAGGTCGACTTGTGTGCAGGCGACGCCGAGGCAGTGTTAGCGCTAAACCCGGATGCGCAAATGCGGTTTGAGAGGCGGGACGGGGTGTGGGCGCTGAGACGTCGATAAGCAAAAAGCCCCAGGCGAACCTGGGGCACATGCTGCGTTAGGGCTTTGAGCTAGGGCTTAAGCCTGGCCAACCTCGAAGCGGACGAAGTCCTTGACCTCAATGCCGTTCTCCTCAGTGAACTGACGGACGGTCTTCTTGGAGTCAGCCAGGGACGGCTGCTCGAGCAGAGCAACGTCCTTGAAGAAGCCGCCGAGACGACCCTCGACGATCTTCTCGATAGCAGCTTCCGGCTTGCCCTCGTTGCGGGTGATCTCTTCCTGAACTGCGCGCTCCTTCTCCACGACGTCAGCCGGGATGGAGTCCTTGTCCAGGAAGCGAGCCTTCATAGCAGCGATCTGCAGAGCAACCTGGTGTGCTGCCTCAGCGTTGTCACCGGTGTAGGACACGAGCACGCCCACTGCCGGCGGCAGGTCTGCAGCCTTCTGGTGCAGGTACTTAGCGATGTTCTCGCCCTCAACGGTAGCCGCACGACGCAGCTCGAGCTTCTCGCCGATCTTTGCGGACAGTGCCTGCAGGACATCAGCAGCGGTCTCGCCGTTGACGTCAGCGCCAGCGAGCTCCTCAACGGAGTTAGCCTTCACAGCGGCTGCAGCGTCAGCGATCTGCTGAGCGATCTGTTTGAACTCGTCGTTCTTAGCCACGAAGTCAGTCTCAGAGTTGATCTCAACGATGGTGTTGCCGGAGACAGCCACCAGGCCCTCGAGAGCGTTGCGCTCAGCGCGCTTGCCCACGTCCTTTGCACCCTTGATGCGCAGGATCTCAACGGCCTTGTCGAAGTCGCCGCCGGACTCCTCCAGTGCCTTCTTGCAGTCGAGCATGCCGGAGCCGGTGGTTTCGCGCAGCTTCTTCACGTCTGCAGCGGTGTAGTTCGCCATAGTGGGGCGACCCTCCTCGTGGTGGTTAATCAAAGTATGTAAAAGGACAGTTGCCAGCGTAGTGGACACATGCCGGTCCGGCATGCCCAGCTCGCTAGAGCCAACTGTGTTGTGAGGAAAACCCCCGTGCCCGGGCGTCCGTCACAGCCTCATGTGAGGCGGGGCGGGGCGCTTGTGTCGGACGCGGGGGTTACCTTATGAGGTCTGGCCTCAGCTTAGTTTTCGGAAGCTGCCTCAGCTGCCGGTGCTTCAGCTGCTGCCTCAGCCTGCTCTGCTGCCGGTGCGTCGCCTGCTGCTTCGCGTGCCTTAGCCAGTGCACGCTCTTCGCGCTGCTGCTTACCAGCAACAACTGCCTCACCGATGATGTGGGTGAGCAGCTTGACGGAGCGGATTGCGTCGTCGTTGCCCGGGATCGGGTAATCAACAACATCCGGGTCGCAGTTGGTGTCCAGGATTGCGACAACCGGGATGCGCAGCTTCTGTGCCTCAGCGACAGCGATGTGCTCCTTGTTGGTGTCCACGATCCAGAGTGCGGACGGGGTCTTGGACATGTCGGAAATACCGCCCAGGACGCGCTCCAGCTTGGTGCGCTCGCGGGTGAGCATGAGGATTTCCTTCTTGCCGCGACCTGCGTAGCCGTCCTCGGCTGCGTCCATGGCCTGCAGTTCCTTCATGCGGGCGAGGCGCTTAGACACGGTCTGGAAGTTGGTCAGCATACCGCCGAGCCAGCGGTGGTTGACATACGGCATGCCCACGCGCTCTGCTTCTTCCTGGACCGGTTCCTGAGCCTGCTTCTTGGTGCCCACGAACAGGATGGTGCCGCCGTGTGCGACGGTCTCCTTGACGAATTCGTATGCCTCATCGATGTAGGTCAGCGTCTGCTGCAGGTCGATGATGTAGATGCCGTTGCGGTCGGTGAAGATGAAGCGACGCATCTTCGGGTTCCAACGACGCGTCTGGTGGCCGAAGTGCACACCTGCGTCGAGGAGTTCACGCATGGTTACGACTGCCATGGGAATGTCTCCTTTGGAGTAAATGATCTCGGTTTCTTGTCTTGTTGTGTGGGTTTGCCCCACACCCTGGCGGTGAGCCGGACTCGCACCTTCCGTGGAATCAAAAAATTTTCCGTGGACGTGGAACCGCCCGCAGATAATTCACGGAAGGACCGGTGCAAGTGACGGCGCCTGCTTCACTGCCCCTATCGAAGATAGGCTGTGACCAGGCATTTTCACCGCGCGTAGTCAACTCGCCCGAATGGACGCGTTGCTGCCGTGTAAGTCTACATTGCTCCAGCGTATGCGCCAATTTACGGCGCGCACCTGTGGATAACTTCTCGTTTTCCACAGGCCCTTTTCGCTTATCGACGCACCCCCTCCCCCACATCCCCCACAATCGAACCCATGACTACTTTTCAAAAAGTTTTAGCAACACTCACAGTCGTATGTGTCGGAAGCGCCGCCCCCGCGTGGGCCTATGTGGATCCCACAACGGGCGCCACGACTGCCACGCGGGTGACACGGGGCGCGGATATTCCGGAGAAGAACTGGATGCCCGGCCACCGTGGCGTCGACCTAGCAGCACGACCCGGCCAGGACATCTTGGCGGCCGAGGACGGCGTGGTGGCATTTGTCGGCGTGATTGTTGGGGTGCCGGTGATCTCCATCGACCACGCCGATGGCATTCGCACGACGTATCAGCCGGTGTTCCCCACCGTGGCGGTTGGGGATTCTGTCCGCGAAGGGCAGCCGATTGGCCGGATGGCGCCACCGAATGGGGACCACGACGGGCTGCATTGGGGCGCCAAGACCGGCCCGGATGCCTACATCAATCCGCTGTCTCTGTTGGAAGCCCCGACTATTCGTCTTAAGCCCGTGGATGGGCTTGGTCGTACACCGATTTCAAGCGTTGCGCGCTGACGTGGGTGTAAATCTGCGTGGTCTGCAAGGAGGAATGGCCTAATAGTTCCTGCACGACGCGGAGGTCCGCACCACCTTCCAGCATGTGGGTGGCAGCACTGTGGCGCAGCGCGTGCGGGCTTAAGTCACTATCACCAGTGCGCTGGGCGGCGCGTTCGACAACGCGACGCACCTGGCGCACATCAATGCGCCCACCGCGGGAGCCCAGGAACAAAGCGTGGCCGGCTGTCCCCTCTTTATTCTTGGCAGCCAGCTCACCCCGGCGCGTCAGCCACGCGTTGAGCGCAACCTGGGCATTGTCCCCAAAGGGAACGACGCGCTGTTTATTACCCTTGCCGGTGACCTTGGCCAGGCCACGACCAAGATCGACATCATCCACATCAAGGCCGGTGAGTTCGGAGACGCGCATGCCTGTGGCATACAGCAGCTCGAGCATCGCCCGGTCGCGGGCTGCCTCAGGCCCATCGGCATCGGGGTTGATCTGCGCCTCGACGAGTTCCCCGGCGCGCTTCGGGCTCACCACATCGGGTAGGTGGCGGTTGATCTTGGGTGTGACCAGGCGGGCAGCCACATCGGATTCAAGATGGCCGTGTTCATAAGCCCAGGTGGAAAACGCCCGCGCAGCAGCGGTGCGTCGCGCCATAGTGGAGCGCGCCAGCCCGGCGCGCACGCCCGCAGCGAGCCAGGAGCGAAGGGTGGGGAGGGTGAAATCGTCGAAAAGCGGGGCGATTTCCGCGAGTGACCGTAAGTCACTGCGGTAGCCCTTGACCGTAGCTTCAGAGCGGCCTTTCACCAGGAGAGCGTGGTCAGCGAAGTCATCGATGGCTGCTTCAAGTTGCGTCATCGTGCCCTCCTGCCGTTCGTTGCTCTCCTGGCAGTATAAGACCGCTCGGTATTTCGGGCTTAGCCGTTGATGATGTGCGGGTAGGCCAGGCCCTTGAGGCCCTCGGTGCCGAACTCCACGCCGTAGCCGGAGGCCTTGATCCCGCCGAAGGGCACGCGCGGGTCCACCGCACCGTGGCTGTTGATCCAGGTAGTGCCTGCCTCCAGATGTGCGGCGACGTCCAGCGCACGCTCGCGGTTGGAGGACCAGACGGAAGAACCCAGACCCACGTCGAGCTTGTTGGCCTGCTCAATGGCCCAGTCCAGGTCCGTGTATTTCACGATCGGCAGCGCGGGGCCGAACTGCTCCTCCACGACCAACGGGTTGTCCGGGTCAATGTCCGTAACCAAGGTGGTGGGATAGAAGTAGCCCGGCGCGTCATAGTCGGGGTCACCGCCCAGCAAAACGCGGGCGCCTGAGTCCTTGGCAGCTGTGACGAGTTTGTCCACGATGTCGAACTGCTGCTTGTTCTGCAGCGGGCCGAGCACGTTCTCTTCTTCCAGGCCCACTCCCATCGGGGAGGCCTGCGCTACTTCGACGAGGGCTTCACAGACAGCGTCATACAGCGACTCCGGTACGTACACACGCTTCATCGCCGCGCAGGTCTGGCCGGTGTTAATGAAAGCACCCCAGAAGAGGTCGCCGGCGATCTCCTTCGGGTCAGCGTCATCCAGCACGATGCCCGCGTCATTGCCGCCGAGCTCCAGCGTGAGGCGGGTGAGGCTATCCGCGCTGGCCTCCACAATCTTCTTGCCGGTGGCAGTGGAACCGGTGAACATGATCTTGTCTACGCCCTCGTGCGTAGTCAGCGCCGCGCCAACCTCACCGGTCCCAGTGACAACGTGGAGAACCCCCTCCGGCAGCACGGAGTTCACAATCTCAAGCAGTCCCAGCACGGACAGCGGGGTGTACTCAGATGGCTTTACGACGACCGCGTTGCCCATTCGCAACGCCGGCGCAATCTGCCAGATGGTGATCATCATCGGCCAATTCCACGGGCCAATAGCGCCGACGACACCGAGCGGGCGGTAGTTGACGGTGGCCGTGATGTCATCATCCACCGCGGTGTAGTTGGGGTGCTCGAAGGAGGCAGTGGCATTCAGCCACCCGGCGCAGGCACCGACTTCGAAGCGGGCATTCGGACCGTTCAGCGGCTTGCCCTGTTCGCGGGAGAGCAACTCCGCGAGGACCTCTGCATTGGCCTCGATGGCGGCAGCCGCCTTCGTGAGCAGCTCGCAACGCTCTTCATCGCTCAGCTTGGCAAAGTCCTTCTGCGCCACGCGTGCAGCATCAACTGCAGCGTTGAGGTCCTCAACGGTGTTCTCCGGCGCGCGGCCAACAACCTCACCGGTGGCGGGGTTGAGGATGTAGCGCCCACTTTCGTCCGTAATGGCGTTGAGCAGATCAGCGTAGGTAGCAAACTGAGTCATGAGATCTCCTTGTGAATAGGTCGTGGGCCCGCAAGCAAAGACCACAGAAAACTTTTGTCTCGGATACTACCGTTGCCACGCGGCATGGTTTGGCTCTCAATGAAAAACTGCTCCCCGTAGGGAGCAGTTCACTTTTCAGCTAGGCGGGTATCTACGCGCTATCGGCCCTTTCCCACATCTGGCCCTTCCGGATCACTAGCCCTTTGTTGTTCAGGTCCATGAGCAGGTGAACCGTAAGCCCGATGGTGAAGCCGCATGCTTGGGCGACCTCCGCAGCTTCCAGTCCCCCTGTGTCCGCGAGCGGAAGCGAGTCATAGACCCGCAGCTCATTGCGGGAGAGCTGCTGGACGGCGTTGGCGGCATAGTCGATCTCATACTGGCCGTCTACATCCGTGGTGCCGATGGGGCTGAGTTTCTCGTGGGCATCATCGGCGCTTAACACCATCGCTGCACGCTCATCGCGGATGGCCAGATTCGTGCCCAAAGATCCCGGACCCAGAATTGGCCCCGGCACCGCCATGCCCACCCGGTTGAACACTTCCACCCACTTCAGGGTGTTCAGGGCGCCTGAGCGAAACGCTGCTTCCACCACGATCGTGCCCTGTGTCAGCGCCGCAACGAGCCGGTTCCGAGTGAGGAAGCGATGGCGGTCCGGGGTGATCCCGGGCGGGTATTCCGTGACAATCGCGCCACCCTCATTGGCAATCCGCGTGAACAACTGCTCATTGCGCCGCGGATACACCTGACCAGCACCACACGCCGCGACAACGACGGTAGCCCCGCCCTCATCCAATGCGGTGGAATGCGCAACCGTGTCAATGCCCAAGGCCCCACCAGACACGATCGTGTGCTGGTGCCGCGCGAGCCCCTTGCACAGATCCGTCGTGGCGTGATGCCCATACGCAGAGGCCGCACGCGTACCCACGATCCCCACCGAACTGGCAAAGAGCTGCGCCAGGTTCGTGTTCCCCCGCACCCACAGAGCATGGGGCGCATAGGCATCGGGTGGCAGTTTGATCACATCCCCGTTTTCGTCCCGCTCGCGTCGCGCCTCCTTGGCGCGGACTGCTTCAAAGGAGGCTGCAATCTCATCATGCGGCCATTCCGGTGATTCGGGAGTGAGCAGCGCGTAACCTTCCCGTTCTGCCACCGCGAGATCTTCAGCGGGCTGATCCCACGTGTACCGCGATTCAGTCGCCGGACCCAAGTCACCGAGCCAACTCGCGCGAGTGCGAATGCCGTGCGCGAGCTCATCCGCATCGCGCCCCGCATCAAGCAGCGCCAACAAGTGGCGGTTTGGGCCTTCCACCACGCGGTTCAGGTATGCCCAAGATTCAAGCGAACTCATGCTGCCACCCCCTGCTGTTCCTCTTCACGCAGGTTCAGCGCGTCCATCACCTCAGACAGCCGCGGCTGATCCACTCCGGCAAGATCCGCCAGCGTCCACGACAGGCGGAGCAGGCGATCCACCCCGCGTTGAGTGATGTGCCCTTTGGACAAGGCTCTGCTGATCACGCCCATGCCGTCTTCTGCCACAGGGAAGTCACGCCGCAGTACTGCGCCGGGGACGCGGCCATTTGTCGTCATTGGTAATCCCGCTTTCGCCCACCGCCATTGGGATCGGTCCCGCGCGGCCAAGACGCGCTCCGCAATAACAGCAGAGGATTCCTGGTCCGCTGCCGTGACCACACCACCCACCGAGGTGGTGGTCAGGCTGATATCAATGCGGTCCCGCAAAGGCCCCGACAGGTTGCGCAGGTACTTGGCGCGTTCGCCAGAAGAGCACGTGCATTTCGCCGCATTGTCCACGCCACACCGGCAGGGATTCGCAGCCATGATCAGCTGGAAATTCGCCGGATACACCACCACCCGGCGCGCACGTGACAGCTGGACTTCGCCTTTCTCCAACGGCACGCGCAGGGCGTCAAGAGTGCGGGCGTCGATCTCACTGACCTCATCGAGAAAGAGCACCCCATGATGAGCGTGGCTCACCGCACCGGGACGCGGAATGCCAGAGCCGCCGCCAATCAAGGCAGCTCTGCCTAACGACGGATGCGGTGCCACAAACGGCGCCCTCATGATCACCTCACCGGAGGAATGACCGGACACTGAATGAATCGCGGTTGCTTCGACTACCTGTTCCGGCGTGAGGTCCGGCAGGATCGATGGAAGCCTCTCTGCCAGCATGGATTTGCCAGAGCCGGGTGAGCCGATCATGAGCATGTGGTGTGCACCCGCTGCCGCGATTTCCATGGCGCGGCGCTCATTGGGCTGGCCGATGATGTCACGGAAATCTGGTGTGTGCACTGGCTCCACCGTGTGGTTGACGGTTTCCAGGCCGGGGAGCTCACACTCCCCCGTCACCCACCGCCAGGCTTCAGTGAGACTGCGTGCGATCCGCACCGCTGGGTGGCCAATGAGTGCGGCCTCCCGGGCATTGCTCGCGGGAATGATCACATGCTCGATATCGCTGTGGAGTGCCTCCAAGATGATCTGCAGGATGCCATCCACCCGGCGCAACTCCCCGGACAATGCCAACTCCCCCACGATGAGTGAGCGCTTGAGTTTGCGCTCCGCCCGCGGATCCATGCTGGCAAGCACTGCCAACGCGATAGGCAGATCAAAATGGGAACCGGACTTAGGTAAGTTCGCCGGTGATAAGGACACCATGATCTTTGTCCGTGGCCACGGCAACACTGAGTTTGCTACCGCGGTGCGGATTCGATCACGCGATTCCCCCACCGCTTTATCCCCCAGACCAACGATGTGGATTCCCGGCAAACCCGGCCCCACGTTGGCTTCCACCGTGACAAAATGAGCGGTGACGCCCTCAACCGCAGCGCTATAGGTACTAGCAAGCGCCATCTTCCACCCCCTGGTACAAGCGGTGGAAGAACTCGTGGCCGTCGTACAGCACCTCGACCACGTCGAAACGCACGGGCGTATACGGCTGATCCATCAACCACTCACTAGCGGCGGCGCGGATGCGTTTGAGTTTTCTTTCGGTGACTGCCTCCGCGGCACCGAAGCTACGCCCCCGACGTGTTTTCACCTCAACGAAAACGATCGTGCCGTCCTGCGCACGAGCAATCACATCGATTTCGCCCCGCTTGGTTCTGTACCCAAGCTGGACAATCTCATAACCCATTTCCTCGTACCAGGCAGCCGCACTTGATTCGCCGAGCGTGCCCAGCACCCACTGGTCTTTATCAAAGTCAGCGGTAGATGTACTTCTCCCCATCGTGTTCTCCGATCTTGTGTGTCAACATTCACCGCATAAAAAGGCGGTCTACTTCTTTGGACGACACAAAAGACCAAAAAGATCCCTCGGCGAGAAAATTGGCCAAAAATAAACAAAGCACCCTGTGGATAACGCTTCTTTATCCACAGGGTGCGCACACAACGAGCTATTCCGGGATGACCATCTCCGGTTTATCCAGCTCCTCAATATTGACGTCCTTGTACGTGATCACGCGCACGTAGCGCACAAAACGCACTGCACGGTACATGTCCCACACCCAGGCGTCAGACAAACGCACCTCGTAGTACACATCCTTGCCCTCCGTGTGTGGGATCAATTCCACGCCGTTGGCCAAGTAGAAGCGGCGGTCTGTCTCCACCACATAAGAAAACTGGCTGACCACGTCGCGGTATTCGCGGTACAGAGAGAGCTCAACCTCTGCCTCGTAGTTATCCAATTCCTCAGCGCTCATGGCTTGGTGCTCCTCACATACGTCTGGTGGGCTGCTGCAACGTTGGCATAAGTGTAGCGATGCTCAGGGCTTGCACCGTGGCGGCGCACCGCATCCATATGCGCCTGCGTGCCATAACCTTTGTGCCCTTCCAGGCCGTACTCCGGAAACTCTTCGGCCATCTGTGTGACCAGGCGGTCGCGGCTCACTTTGGCCAGGATGCTCGCTGCCGCGATGCAGCGTGCTGTGTAGTCACCGCCCACGATGGGTAGTTGGGGGATGGTGAGGCCGGGCACCCGGAAGGCGTCCACGAGCACGAAGCCTGGTTCAACAGCCAACTCGGAAATCGCGCGGCGCGCACCGTCGAGGTTCGCGTTCTGGATTCCGCGGCGATCAATCTCCCCCGCGCTGATGTGCACGACGGAGTAGGCGGTGGCGGAAGACACCACTTCGTCGAAAAGCAAATCACGCTTCTTTGGCGTCAACTTCTTGGAGTCCGTGAGCTCCTCAAGCCCCCGTAGCGGGCGTGAGGGCAGAATGCACGCGGCGATGGTGATGGGGCCGAAGCATGCGCCACGGCCCGCCTCATCGATACCCGCAACGGGGCCGAGGCCGGCCTTATCCAACGCCACCTCGTACGTGCGGAGCTGCTTCAGCCTGCGCATTTACTGTGGCAGCAACTCCACATCGCCATTCTTCACGGGCCCGATGCGGGTCAACGGCAAGATGATGAACGAGACTTTGCCGCGGATGTTCTCCTCCGGGATCGTTCCCTGGAACTCATCCCCCATGTGGTAGCGCGAGTCCAGCGAGTTCGTGCGGTTATCGCCCATGACAAAGACATTGCCTTCCGGCACAGTCAGCGGCCCAAAGTACTGGCCACCGCACGCCTCAGAGCCGTCCTCCGTCATCACCGGGTTGTCCGGCGGCTGCAGAGTAAACGTCTGATCCGTGGGCTGGCCGTCCACCATCACGGACGGGTCACCAGCCTGGCATGACACGGTTTGACCGCCAGTAGCAATCACGCGCTTCACCAGATTGTTCTCATCCGGCGCAACGAGGCCCACGTAGGAACCAAGCTGCTGCAATCCCGCCACGAACGGGTTGTCCGAACGGTTGGATTGGTAGGAAGTGTTCCAGGACGGAGTGCCTTCAAACACCACGACATCGCCCGGCTCTGGGTCGGTGAAATAGTAGGACACCTTCTGCACGAAGATGCGGTCACCATTACATCCCTCACACCCGTGAAGCGTGGGCTCCATGGAGGCAGAAGGGATCAGGTACACGCGCCCAACGAATGTCTGCAGCAAGAAGATAAGGCCGAGGGTGAGAAGAACCACCACGGGGATCTCCACATACCACGGCATCGTGCGGTCTTCTTTGTCGCGAACAGGACGCTGGCGGGGAGTATTAGTCACGGTCAAACACTCTAACACCGCGCATACACAACGCCCCCTTCCCCACAGCAAGAATGAGTGGGAAAGGGGGCGTTGAAGCGCTGAAGCTTAGCGGCGCTCCTTGATGCGGGCAGCCTTGCCACGCAGGTCGCGCATGTAGTACAGCTTCGCACGGCGGACACGGCCGCGACGCAGAACCTCAATGCGGTCAATGTTCGGGGAGTGAACCGGGAAGGTACGCTCCACACCGATGCCGAAGGAGATCTTGCGGACGGTGAAGGTCTCACGGATGCCGGAGCCCTGACGACGGACAACGAAGCCCTCGAAGAGCTGGGTACGGGTGACGCTACCCTCGATCACCTTGACGTGAACGCCCAGGGTGTCACCAGGACGGAAGTCCGGGATGTCGTCGCGCAGCTGGCCTGCGTCGACCTTATCGATGATGCCGTTAGACATACGAATTCCTTTTCAGATTTGGACAGAGGAACCTAGCGGCTCTTCCCCTCCTGGGGCGCTCGACTGGTTCATGTCGGCTACAAGACCCGACTATTCTTGCATAGCCCCGGGTCACTTCCCAAATCCGGCACGCTTCAACGCATCCGCCATCGAGCCCTGCGCAGGCTTCGCACTTTTCGCTTGTCGACGTCCCCCGTTCCCCGCCCCATTCTTCTTCCCTGCGGGTTTGTTGGGCTTCCCAGGCTCGTCATCAAGCCGCAGCGACAGCCCGATGCGATTGCGCGCGACATCGACATCCATGACCTTCACCTTGACCACCTGGCCGGAGCGCACCACATCGTGTGGGTCGGAGACGAACTTGTTGCTCATCGCAGACACATGCACGAGGCCATCCTGGTGCACACCCACATCAACGAAGGCACCGAAGGCAGCCACATTGGTCACCGTGCCCTCCAGGATCATGCCGGGTGTGAGGTCCTTGACCTCGTTGACACCTTCCTTGAAGGTGGCGGTGGTGAATTCCGGACGAGGGTCACGGCCGGGCTTATCCAGCTCAGCGATGATGTCCGTCACCGTGGGCACACCAAAGGTCTCATCGGCGAAGTCTGCCGGCGCGAGTTTGGTCAACACTGCGGTGTTGCCGATGAGCTGCGTGGTATCCATCCCTGTCGCAGCAGCAATGCGCTCCACCACGGGGTACGCCTCCGGGTGAACAGCCGATGCGTCCAGCGGATCCGTGCCACCCTGGATGCGCAGGAACCCTGCCGCCTGCTCAAAAGCCTTGGGCCCCAGGCGCGGCACTTTGCCCAGCTGCTTGCGGGTAGTGAAGCTGCCGTTCTCATCGCGGTAGGCCACGATGTTCTTGGCCACCGTGTTAGACAAACCTGCCACTCGTTCCAGCAGTGGTGCGGACGCGGTGTTCACGTCCACACCGACGGAGTTCACCGCATCTTCCACCACCGCATCCAGTGTTTGCGCCAGCGCAACCTGGTTCACGTCATGCTGGTACTGGCCAACACCAATGGACTTCGGATCCACCTTGACCAGCTCTGCCAACGGGTCCTGCAGGCGCCGCGCGATAGACACCGCGGAACGCAGCGAGACATCCATATCCGGGAATTCTTCTGCTGCGATGGCACTCGCGGAATAAATCGACGCACCAGACTCACTCACCATCACCGGCGTTGGGCGCTTACCGCCGGCCTGCGCGATGAGGTCTGCTACCTCACCGGCAAGCTTCTCGGACTCGCGCGATGCCGTACCGTTGCCCACCGCGATGAGCTCCACGCCATGTTCCGCCACCAAGGAGGCAAGCTCCGTGCGCGCCGCATCCCAGCGATTCTGCGGTTGGTGCGGGTACACAATGCTGGTGGCCAAAACCTTGCCGGTGCCATCCACCACGGCACACTTCACACCATTGCGGTACCCCGGATCCAGCGCCAGGGTTGCTCGCTGTCCAGCAGGTGCTGCCAACAGCACATCGCGCAGATTAGTTTTGAAGACCTCGAGTGCCCCCTCGTCCGCTTTTTCTTTCAGGCGCATACGGGCGTCCACGTTCGCGGAGATCTGCAGCTTGGTGCGCCAGCCCCAGCGCACTGCCTTGGCCAACCACTCAGACTCCTGCACGGGCAGGTCGAAGCGCTCGGCGATCATGCCTTCATAAACAGCCTCATCACCCGGATCAAAGCTCAGGGTGAGCACGCCTTCCGCTTCGCCACGGAATAGCGCCAGGATGCGGTGGGACGGTAGCTTGGTCAGGTCCTCAGCGAACTCGAAGTAGTCCGCGAATTTCGCGCCCTCTTGTTCTTTGCCTTCCACAACGGCAGAACGCATCGCTCCCTCGGCATACACACGGTCACGCACGGCGCCCACCAAGTCCGCATCAGTGGCAAAGCGATCCACCAGGATTGCGCGCGCACCATCAAGAACAGCTTTGGTGTCCGGGAAGCCTTCGCAGATGAACTTTTCGGCGGCGGTCTCGGGGTTGGCGCTGGGCTCGTCGATAAGCAATTGCTCCAGCTCCTCAAGCCCAGCTTCACGCGCGATATCTGCCTTGGTCTTGCGGCGCTTCTTGTATGGCAGGTACAAGTCCTCAACGCGGGCCTTCGTGTCGGCGGCGAGGATCTCGCGCTTCAGCTCATCGGTGAGCTTGCCCTGCTCCTCGATGCTGGCCAGCACAGCTTCCTTGCGCTCCGCCAGTTCCAGCAGGTACGTGTTGCGCTCCTCGATGTGGCGCAGCTGCGCATCGTCCAACCCACCCGTGACTTCCTTGCGGTAACGGGCGATGAAGGGCACGGTGTTGCCCTCCGCGAGAAGGGTAAGCGCTGCCTGAACTTGGGTCGCGCGGACGTGAATTTCTTTCGCGATAACCTCTGCGATAGTCATTCGGGGAAGTCTAGTCGGCGGACGTTATAGGGCTACACCTCGCGGGTCGTCCCGTACCAATCCGTGCCCTTCGGCAACGCTGCAACCACGGCTTGCGTGGCGTCAGTGAGGCTCAAAGCAGTGCGGCCACGGACCGTGAGCCGGACTAACGGATCGAGGCTCGGCCGCCCCTCGCGGCGCTCAAACTCTGTCTCCAGCATCGACGGCCCAAAGCACCGATCGGTTCCGCGTTCTTTTGTACTTATCTGCGCATCGCGGTACCCCGCCTTCTTCAACACCCTACGCATGTTCTTTTCCAAACCGGGCTTCCAGCCGAGGACATCCAGCTCTGTCACCACGTCGCGGGCGTCGAGCATGAACCGGTCTTCTTCGGTGAGCTCCGCGGCGTCGATGAGCTCCGGGCGCACTTCACGCGTGCGCTTGAGGGACTGCTCGCGGCGCCACTGCTCCACCTTGGCGTGATCACCCGACGTCAGCACCGGCGGGGCTTCGATTCCTCGCCACACGCGCGGCTTGGTGTAGCTCGGGCCTTCCAACAGTCCGTCGGAAAAGCTGTCATCCTCATGGCTTTCGGTATTACCCAGCACTCCAGGGATCAGGCGCGTGACGGCCTCCACGATGACGAGCACCGCCACTTCCCCACCGATGAGCACGTAGTCACCGATGGACACCTCGCGCACGCGATACCGCTGCGCGGCGTCCTCGAAGACTCGCTGGTCAATTCCCTCGTAGCGGCCGCAGGCAAAAACAATGTGGTTCTCCCGCGACCACACTTGCGCATCAGCTTGTGTGAAAGGTTTGCCGGCCGGCGTGGGCACCAAGAGCAATGGCGCGTCCGGGTCCTCCCCTTCGCGTACATCACTGGGAACGGCGTACGGGCGTGCGGCAACCTCAGCCACATCATCGTGGCGTGCTTTGTCATTGCGGTGTGCAGCCGCGGTGTCCAGGTCAAGACCTTTCCGCCCCGCGTGCACCTCATCGAGCGCTGGACCCCACACGTCCGGCTTCATCACCATGCCCGGGCCACCACCCAGCGGTGAATCATCCACCGCCTTGTGTCCGCCCGTGGCCCAATCCCGCAGATCATGCACACCGACTGCCAGGATGCCCTGCTCAATCGCTTTGCCCAGCAGCGCGTGGCGCATGGGCTCAAGGTAATCCGGGAAGATCGTGATCGCGTCAATCCGCAATGCTGGTGTACCCGTCATAGGTCCAGCAACCCTTCCGGCGGAGTGATTTCCAGGAAGCCTTCCTCCAGATCCACCTCCGGGACAATGTCCATAACGAAGGGAACCAGCACTTCCCTGCCGTGGTAGGCAACCTCCAAGATCTTCCGGTTCGGGGCATTCATCACACCGGTGACCTCCCCGATTTCCTCACCGTCGTGCACGACCTTCAGGCCGATAAGTTCATGGTCGTAGAACTCATCCGAGTCCTCATCGCGCTCCAAGGGTTCCGCAAAGAACTGCATCCCCCGCAGCGAGTCCGCGGCGGTACGGTCCGGGATCTCCTCAAACGTGACCAATAGGCGTTTCTGGTGCGGGCGCACCGAGGCGATGGTCAGGTCTTGTTCCTTCCCCGCCTGCTTGCCGTGGAGTACTTCTCCCACTGCGTATCGGATCTCCGGCTCGTCAGTCAACACCTCCACGGCGACCTCCCCTTTAACGCCATGGGACTTCACTACTTTGCCGATGAGCAACTTCATGGGAGCTAAGGCTACCAGCACCCATCAACACAAAAACTGCCCGCGCACCAAGTGGTACACGGGCAGTCGCTTTAACCGCTTTAACGCTGGAGGGAGTTTAGTTCTCCTCGGACTCCTCAGCCTTCTCTTCTTCAGCCGGAGCCTCTTCAGCCGGAGCTTCCTCAGCCTCTTCAGCTGCAGCCTCAGCCTCTGCAGCAGCCTTTGCCTCAGCCTCGGCCTCAGCAGCTGCCTTAGCCTCTGCCTCTTCCTTAGCCTTCTTGCGCTTCTCGGTGATGGCCTCAGCGGTCGGGCCGTTGGAGGCCTCCTCCAGAGCCTGGTTGAACAGGTCGAGCTTGGACGGCTTCTCCTCAGCAACCTTGAGGGTGCCCTCAGCACCGTCGAGGCCCTTGTACTTCTGCCAGTCGCCGGTCACCTTCAGCAGTGCGAGCACCGGTTCGGTCGGCTGAGCGCCAACGCCGAGCCAGTACTGAGCGCGCTCGGAATCAATCTTGATGAGCGACGGCTCTTCCTTCGGGTGGTAGATACCAATGTTCTCAATGACAGCACCGTCACGACGGGTGCGGGCATCAGCGATAACAACGCGGTACTGAGCATTACGGATCTTGCCCAGACGCTGCAGCTTGATCTTGACAGCCATGGTGTAAAAGTCCTTTACTTCGGTCACTGGGCAGTTCAGACACCCGCCACGTTTTTGGCGGGCCGGTTCAGCCCTTGGTTTTCGTCTGCGTGTGACTAGGGCCGGTCGAAGGGGAACCCAGAGACTCCCATCGGGTCCGGCGCTAACGCAGGGTGTTGCTAGGCAACCTGCAATACCTTACCCGCGCACCACTGCTTACACCAAAAACGGCACGCTCCCAGTGTTTGGTTCCCAGCCGCGCCCTTGACAGGGGTAGGGTCACCAAAAGACCTAGATTTCTATTCACGGTTCAAGAACGGGTTTAATAACCAGGGTTAAGAACACACCCTTATTTTATTTTTTGAGTTTCTCACCCACACAAGCACGATGACAGCACCAGTAGGCACCCCACAGCAATCGGCCGCCCAGCCGGTTCCGTCATCGCCCTACCGTTATGACCTTGATGGTTTGCGTGGTTTTTCCATCATGCTTGTGGTTGTGTTCCACGTCTTCGTGGGCAAGGTATCCGGCGGCGTGGATGTGTTCCTGCTGCTGTCGGGCTACTTCTTCATGGGCACGCAGTTGCGTTATGCCATGCGCCCGAATCCTTCCCTGAATCCGTGGTGGCCTTTCTGGCGTACTGCACGCAGGCTTCTTCCTGCACTAGCCGTGGTACTCGCTGCTATCTATGCCGGCATCCAGTACTTCACGCCGCAGATCATGAGCCATGAGATTGCTCGCCAGTTCAAGGCCTCGGTGCTCTACTACCAAAACTATGAGCTGAGCATCCAGGATGCGGCGTATGCTGCTGCGGGTTCGCAGACCTCCCCCTTGCAGCACCTGTGGTCCATGAGTGTGCAGGGCCAGTTCTACCTCTTTGCCATCACCGCTGGCATTCTGGTGGCCTTTTTGGTCTCCCGCGTCCACGTGGGTGTTCAGCGCGTGCGCCGCTGGATCGTGGTCATCCTCGCGCTGATCACCATCGCTTCTTTCGCCTACGCTTCACGTTTTGGTTTCGTAGGCACGGCCGCGAATTACTACTCTTTCCCCTCCCGTTTGTGGGAGTTGAGCTTTGGCGCGCTGCTCGCCATGTTGCCAGCAAAGGTGGCTGTCCCAGCACGGTTCCAAGCACCTGCCGCCGGCCTGGGCGTCACGATGATCGCCGCCACCGGCTTCATCATCCCCACCTCGCTCGCCTTCCCTGGCCCGGCCGCGCTGATTCCGTTGCTCGGCGCCGCGCTCGTTGTGCTCAGCGGGCCCCAGCACGTCGTGGCAAAGCTGCTGTCGTCTTCCACGATGACCTGGCTAGGCAAGGTCGCATACTCCCTGTATCTGTGGCACTGGCCGTTGCTCATCTTGCTCACCGTGTACCTGGGCAAGGACAAACCGTCCGTCCTGCTGGGCTTCGCCGTCATTGCCGTATCACTCGCGTTGGCGCACCTCACGTACACCTTCGTGGAAGATCCTTTGCGCCAGCACGCCAAGCGCCCGAAGGCCACAGATACGCCAGTGCGTAATGCGCTTGATAGCTTGTCGACGTTCACCGGCCGCGCCCACGCCGTCGGCGGCGCCGCCATCGCTGTTCTGCTCGTGGGCATGCTGGCAATCTTGCCCATATTCAACCGCCAGGTGGCCCAGGCCAGCGGCGAGCTCGACCCAGCGACGTACCCGGGTGCCATGGCCCAGTTCGGCGCGGATGTGCCGCGCGCATTGGCCGCACCTGATCCACACTTCATCGCGGACATGTGGCCACCCACAGTTGACCGTGGCTGCATGATCTTCATGGACCAGCCGGGCGACCTGCTCCCCCACGAAGGCTGTGTCTTCGGTGACCCGGAAGCCGATGTCACCGTGGTTCTGTTCGGCGGCTCCCACGCTGAGCCGTGGGTCATTCCCCTGGACCAGATTGGCCGTGAACGTGGCTTCAAGGTGGTCACATACGTCCGCCAGGAATGCCCGCTGGTGCTGGATGACCTGGACACGGTGTCTGAGGTGTGCGCTGAATGGTCCCGCAATGCTTTCGCTGAGATCATTGCTCTGCAGCCCGACCTGGCTATCTCTAATGCCACCCGCCCTGCCGGCCGCGCTGGCGCTGGCGGTGTAGGCCCTGACATCGTGCCGGGAGCCTACTCCACGGTGTGGGACAAGCTACGCCTCAACGGCATCCCGTTCGTGGGCCTGCGCGACAATCCATGGGTGTTCTCCCGCGAGGGTGATCACATGGACCCGAACGAATGCCTCCTCGCCCATAACACCATGAAGGATTGCTCTACCCTGCGTTCCACTGTGTACGCGCCGAAGAACCCGGCTGAGCAATACCTGTTCCCGGCGAACAAGCAGTGGACGATTGATACGGCTAACTGGTTCTGCGACGACACCTACTGCCCACCGATCATCGGCAATATTTACGTCTACCGCGATCAGAACCACATTTCGAATGCCTACGCGGCTTCCACTGCCCCGGTGATGTGGAATAGCCTCCAGCCCATCTTTGATGCGCTGGAGCTCCCCTACCGCAATGATGAAACCCTCGACGATCTAAGGATCATGGAGGACTAAGGAGGGTGACGAGGGTTGCCCTCGGTCGCTTTCCTTCGCCGGGCGTGTGTAAGAATTTACATCGCAAAAAATCGGCCCGAACAAAGCCCCTGGTAGAAAATTTCTACCATTTGATAGTTACCGGAGCAATGTAAAATTTTACACCGGGAGTGACCGCTCAGGGCTAATCGCTAGAACTTCTTCTTCCCCATGCGCTTCATCGCGCTACCGAAGTCCAGGTTGTTCAAGTCCAGACCTTCCATTCCCGGCGGCATCTGCTGCTGCATCTGCTGCAACTGATCCATGCTTGGCATGCCCGGCATCCCCGGCATTCCCGGCATCTTCGGTGCGCCCTGACGCTTCACGGGCTTACGCTTACCGTTCTTGCCCTTGCGGCCCTTCGGCTTCTTCTTGGTTGCGGAACGGCCCATGCCTGGCATGCCCGGCATACCACCCATGCCGAACTGGTTGGCCATCTTGCCCATCATCTTCTTCGCTTCGAAGAAGCGCTCGACGAGCTTGTTTACCTCAGCGACAGAGACACCAGAACCATTCGCGATGCGCTTGCGGCGCGATGCGTTAAGAATCTTCGGATCCTCACGCTCAGCCGGGGTCATACCGCGGATGATGGCCTGGATGCGGTCGAGCTGCTTCTCGTCCACCATGTCTGCCATCTGGTTCATCTGCTTGCCGCCCGGCATCATCTTCAGCAGATTGCCAATGGGGCCCATGCGGCGAATCATGAGCAGCTGATCAAGGAAGTCCTCGAGGGTCAGCTCACCCGTGCCCAGCTTGCGGGCGGCTTCTTCCGCCTTCTGCTGGTCCATCATGGTTTCGGCCTGCTCAATCAGGGAGAGCAGGTCACCCATGCCGAGGATGCGGCTGGACATGCGGTCCGGGTGGAAGACGTCAAAGTCTTCGAGCTTCTCACCGGTGGAAGCAAACAGAATCGGTTTGCCGGTGACCTCACGGATGGACAGCGCCGCACCACCACGTGCGTCACCGTCAAGCTTGGTCAGAACAACACCGGTGAAGTCCACACCATCAGCGAAGGCCTGAGCGGTGTTCACCGCGTCCTGGCCGATCATCGCATCGATGACGAACAAGACCTCATCCGGATTCACCGCATCACGGATGTTGCGGGCCTGAGTCATCAGCGTCTCATCAATACCCAAACGACCAGCGGTATCGATGATCACCACATCTGCATTGGTACGGCGTGCTTCCTCAATAGAAGCCAGAGCAACCTCAACCGGATCACCGTGGGACGTGCCCATCTCATGATCATTGGAATCCAAGGACGTACCCGGATCCGGCGCGAAAGTCTTCACACCGGCACGCTCACCAACGATCTGGAGCTGCTGCACAGCACCCGGGCGCTGCAGGTCACATGCCACCAGCATCGGGGCATGCCCCTGCTTGGACAGGTGAAGCGCCAACTTACCGGCCAACGTCGTCTTACCAGCACCCTGCAAACCAGCCAGCATGATCACTGTCGGCGGGTTCTTCGCCAGGTTCAGGCGACGCGTTTCGCCGCCGAGGATATTGGTCAGTTCCTCATCGACGATCTTGATTACTTGCTGCGCCGGATTCAGTGCCTCAGACACAGCCGCGCCAAGCGCGCGTTCCTTCACACGCTGGATGAAGGCGCGAACAACGGTGAGCGAGACATCGGCCTCGAGCAGGGCGATGCGGATCTCACGGGCAGTGGCGTTGATGTCCTCTTCCGTGAGTTTGCCCTTGCCCCGCAGCCCGGTGAGTGCTGATTGAAGGCGATCGGACAATGACTCGAACACGTAAAAGCTCCCTTGAAGTCTTTGAGTAAATGTCTCTAGCCCGGTGGCTAAAAAGATTAAGTGGTGGGTTACAGCCTAACTGCAACCCACCACCAAAATCACATACGGTTCAGCTCAGCTGAGTGATTCCGTCGATAGCCGGGGCTAAATAGCCGCGTCGTCTGTCTCTCCGGTACGTACACGCACGACGCGAGTTACTTCTGTGACCCAGATTTTTCCATCGCCTACCTCTCCGGTACGAGCAGCTTCCAGGATTGCATTGACGGCCGCATCTTCCTGAGCATCAGTGACAAGCACCTCAATCTTGACCTTTTGCACAAAATTGGAGCTGTACCGCGCACCGCGGTAGTACTCCACACTGGCCATCTGCCGGCCAGCGCCCTGGGCCTCAGTGACGGTAATACCTTTCACCCCGGCCTCGCTGAGAGCCTGACGGATGTCAGCGAGCGTGAACGGTTGTACAACTGCTGTCACGAGCTTCATGTCTTTCACCTTCCCTCTGCTGTTTCTTCTTACTGATTATCCATTGGCTTTGAACGGTCAGCGTGCTCATGGTGCTGCCGCCCCTCATTCAGCCCTAACTCAGCAGCTGACTTGTTGCCCGCTGGGACTCCACCAGGCCGAAGTCCTGGTCCGCCCAAGTCATAGCCCGTCTCACGGTGAACGGAGTAGTCCACGCCAGCAAATTCCTGCGCGCGAGTCACACGCCAGCCCATCGTATGCTTCACGACGATTGCGATGAGGAACGTCAACGCCCCCGAGAACACCATGGCCACAACAGCAACCACTGTCTGGACAACAAGAAGCTTCCAGCCGTCTGCTCCCCCGCCGGTAAAGACCCCTTCACCTTGTGCGAAGAATGCAAGGCCGATCGTTCCCCAGGTAGCTGCGACGAGGTGAACGCCCACGACATCCAGGGAGTCGTCGTAATTGAAGCGGTACTTCAGGCTCACACCGAAGCAGGAGAACACTCCGCCACCGAGACCAAGCAGAATAGACGTCACTGGGGTAAGCGTCCCGGCAGCCGGCGTGATGGCAACAAGTCCTGCGACAAGCCCGGAGGAAGCACCAAGCGATGTTGCGTAACCATCCCGGAGTTTCTCAACTGCTAACCAGCCCAACATTGCGGCAGCTGTTGCCGCGGCGGTGTTTAGCCACGCCAGACCCGCCAACCCATCAGCCGCAAGAGCCGAACCGCCGTTGAAGCCACACCACCCAAACCACAAAAGTGCGGCGCCAAGCATGACGAAGGGAAGGTTGTGGGGACGCGAATTAGATTGCGGAAATCCTTCACGTTGCCCGATGACCAAGACGAGAACCAATGCAGCCACGCCCGCTGAAATGTGAACGACAGTGCCGCCTGCAAAGTCGATGGGCGCGATGTGGGCTTCACCGTTTTCACTCCCGAACATCCACGCCGCGACCGAGCGAGTTCCTTCGCCGAGCAGACCGCCACCCCACACCATGTGGGCAAGCGGGAAATACACCAGAGTGGCCCACACGCCGGCGAATACCATCCACGCGCCGATCTTCACTCGGCTGGCAATCGCACCCGAAATAATCGCCACTGAGATCACGGCGAATGTCAGCTGAAAAGCAATATCAATGACATTGGCGTAGCCATTGCCTCCGGCGATGTAGGCGCCTCCCCCATTGGTGATCGAATTGCGCAGCCCGAAAAACTCAAACGGATTTGCAAACAATCCACCAACGGATTGCGTCCCGTAGGACATCGACCATCCCCACAGCACGTACACGACCGACACAACCCCCATCGCCGTGAACGACATCATCATCATGTTCAGGACACTTCGGCGTGATGTCATACCCCCGTAGAAAAATGCCAGGCCCGGTGTCATGAGCAACACGAGCGAAGCGGAGACAAGCATCCACCCCGCGTTCCCAGACGCCAATGCAACTTGATCTGCAGTCATAACTATCACCTCGATTCTCATTGTTCCTAATACCTATCGATTGACCGATTTGTACCGAGAAAAAACCTATAGAGCGATAGATACCACGGTCAACGGTATGACTTTTTCTGTAACCGAAATCACAAAAACCCGGCACCACATCACTGTGGTACCGGGTTCGCGAGTATCCGACGAAAAATCCTGCTAGGAGCCCAGCAACGCGTCGACGAAGCCTTCCACCTCAAACGGGGCAAGGTCATCAGCACCCTCACCGAGACCGACGAGCTTCACCGGCACTCCGAGTTCCTCCTGAACCTGGAAGACAATGCCACCCTTCGCGGTGCCATCAAGCTTGGTCAGGACAACACCGGTGATCTCCACAACGTCCTTGAACACACGCGCCTGGGTCAGACCGTTCTGCCCCACCGTGGCATCAAGGACGAGCAGAACCTCATCCACCTGAGACTTCTTCTCCACCACGCGCTTGACCTTGCCCAGCTGATCCATCAGGCCTGTGGAGGTGTGCAAGCGCCCAGCAGTATCGACGATGACCACATCCGCCTGCTGCTCCACTCCTGTCTTCACGGCGTCAAAAGCAACCGCGGCTGAGTCTGCTCCTTCGTTGCCACGAACGGTGGTTGCACCAACGCGTCGACCCCACGTTTCCAACTGATCCGCGGCCGCGGCACGGAACGTGTCCGCTGCACCCAAGACCACGCTGTGCCCCATAGAGACAAGCACGCGGGCGAGCTTGCCCGTCGTAGTGGTCTTACCGGTGCCGTTCACACCGACAACAAGGATGACCGCCGGCTTACCGTCATTCGGCATCGCCTTGATCGAGCGGTCCAGCTCCGGCTTGCCGGCCTCAATGAGAGTCTCACGCAGCATCGCGCGAGCCTCTTCCTCCGAAGACACACCGCGCTCCGCGATCTTCTCACGCAGCGTCTCGGTGATCTTCATCGTCAGCGGCGCGCCGAGGTCCGCCATGATGAGGGTGTCCTCGATCTCCTCCCAAGCATCCTCATCCAGATCACCAGCACTCAGAATGCCCAGCAGTCCCTGGCCAATCGCGTTCTGGGAGCGCGACAAACGCCCACGCAGACGTCCAAGACGACCCGTCGCCGGGGCAATATCGTCCAACGGCTCCGGAGCGGGTGCTGGCTCCTCCTCCGGAACCGGAGTCTGCTCAAGCGCTTCATCCGCCGCATCAACAGTCGTGCGGGCAGCCTCAGCTGCTTCCTCCGCTTCCTCAACCACCGCGGGTTCAGGTTCGGGTTCAGGTTCCACGGCGACTGGTTCTACCGGTTCTTCAACCTCGACCGGTTCAACCACCACGGTTTCTTCCTCCGAAATCTCCTCAGAAATCTCCTCGGGGATCTCCGCAGGGATGTCCTCGGCTACTTCGGGTTCAACTGCAGGTTCAACGACAAGCTCTTCTACCGGCTCTTTTACCGGCTCGGGCACGACGGGTGCCACGGGTTCATCGCTAAACTTCTGCTCTTCGCGCAGGACTGGCTCCTTCTCAGCAACCGGTGCTGCGGCGGGAGCGAAATTAAAGCCACCCTGGGCTTGGTAATTTCCGGATTTCTCCTGCTGGGTGAGTTCTTTCTGTGCAGTCAGATCCTTCTTTTCAAAGGACACTGCCTTTGATTTCTTCCGCTTATTGCCGGCAATGATGATGCCCAGAATGATGAGCAGCACCACCACAACGGCGACAATGATCCACAAAACAGTTGAATTCATCATGCGAACCAGTGTGCCACCGATGGAGTTGTTCGTGTTCTTTCGGCCCCGCAAGCCGGACTAGGCTGCAGTTTATGAACCATATGAACATGGATGTGTTGAAGAACCCGGTGATTGCCACAGCACTGTCAGTGATCACCGCACTGATCATCGCCATCAGCGCCGCAGCTGGATTCGGAGCCTTTGGTTCAAGTGCACCCACCCCACCCACAGGAGAATCGGATGCACTCGTGGTCACGCTCCCCGCGAATGCGCACAAGGCCACGCCGGAGCAGGTGGAAGAGATCCTCAACGGCGAGTGGAAGACCGCATCGCACCCGCTTGGACGCAACATCACCTTCTGGCGCGGTGACGAGGCTCCGGAGAACACCGCCCTTGTCCAGGGCGGGGCGTGCAATGGCTTTGGTGTCGCCCTCGTGGTGGATAAGAGCACCGCGACGTACAGCTACGAGGACCGGCCGGTGACAATGATGGGCTGTGACGCCGAACGCCACCTCTACGATGGCGCGGTGCGCAATGCCCTCATTAAAGGCAACACGATCTTCTACGACGGCACGAACGCGTACCTGGGCAAAGACGGCACGGGCTTGAAACTCAGCCCGGCGCGCTAATCACGCGGCGCGGGGCTCATGCGCTGGGAGATCACGCGAGTGACACCATCGCCGCGCATAGTCACGCCATAGAGCACGTTTGCTACATCCATCGTGGGCTTCTGGTGAGTAATCACGATGAGCTGTGAGTCCTCGCGGAGCTCTTCAAGCAGCGCGATGAGACGGCGCAGGTTCACGTCATCCAGTGCCGCTTCCACCTCATCGAGGACATAGAACGGGGATGGGCGCGCACGGAAGATAGCCACGAGCATGGCCAGTGCGGTGAGGGATTTCTCACCACCAGACAGCAGTGACAAACGCTTGACGCGCTTGCCGGGCGGGCGGGCTTCAATCTCAATACCCGTGGTGAGCATGTCCGACGGATCGGTGAGCACCAAACGTGCCTCACCCCCCGGGAACAGCGTGTTGAAGACTTTGGGGAATTCCTTCTCCACGTCATGCCACGCATCAGTGAACAGCTGCAGAATCTGCGCATCCACATCATCGATCACGCCGGCAAGGTCCTTGCGCGCCTGAATCACATCCGCGAGCTGCGTGGACAGGAAGCTGTAGCGCTCCTCCAGCGCCTTGTACTCCTCCAAAGCAAGCGGGTTCACCTTACCCAAGGAAGCCAGGTCACGCTCGGCCTGCTTGAGCCTCTTTGTCTCCGCGGCCTTGTCAAAGTCTTCGCCGGGTGTGTAATCGGCCAACAGGTCGTCGATAGCAATGCCAAGCTTATCGACGATCCCCGCTTCCGCCTCATCAATCCTCACCTGCGCCTGCTCGCGCGCGATATCCGCTGCATGAGCGGTATCCCCCAGTCGGCTGAGCTGTTGGCGTAGCGCACTGACCGTGTCGCGCACCTGTGACTGGCGCGCAGTGAGCTGTTTGAGATGGTCAGCAAGTTCATCACGTTGCTGCGTGGCACGCTCGAGCGAAACCTGAATTCGCGACGCCAACACCTGCGCGTGCTGAGCCACAGCTTCCGCGAGTTCCGCTTCGGCACGCTTGCGGGCCATCGCGGCGTGGTGGCGCGCTTTCGCTTCGCGCTCATGTTCAGCTTGACGGCGCAATGCCGCACCACGGCCAGCAATCTGCTCAACCGCCTGTTGTGTGGAGCGTGCCAGAAGCGTTGCTTCCATCTCACGTGCGCGGGCACGTGCCAGTGCCTCATTCGCCTCGTCCCGGAAGGAAGAATCCACGTCTTCTTCTGTGTCATCGTGTTCCACACGCGCGAGACGGTCGCGTGTTTCTTCGAGGTTCTTCATCCGGTCGCTGAGGCGAATCTCTGCATCCGTGGCCTGCTTCGCTGCACGCTCGTGTTGTTGCTTCGCGTTCTCTGCCTGCCCCAGGACGCGCTGGTGATCACGCTTCCAGGACTCAGCATGAGCGTCGTGTTCATTCAACGCAGCCTTAGCTGCCGCTGCCGCCACGCGTGCTTCCTCCGCCGTGATCTTGGCGCCTTCGAGGGTGCCGGAAAGCTCCTCAAGCTGGGCCTGTGCTTTTTCCAGATCAGCGGTTGCCTGTTCAATCTGTGCAGCAACCTCCACGCTGGACGCCCCACCAGAACCAGCTGCGATCCACCCTTCGCCAACAATGGTCCCGTCAGCGATGACCGCACGCAGGCGCGGATCATCCGCGACAGCTGCGCGGGCGTGGGTGATGTCGGTGGCCACCACGACGTCGACAAGCACTCGCGTCACTGGACCTGCGATCTCCGGCGCAAGAGTGACGTGGTCCAACAGCCACGTCGTGCCCGCCGGCGGGGTGCCGTCCAGGCGCCACTGCCGGCCCCCTGCTGCCGTATCCACCACCACTGTGCGCGAAGCACCTGACAGATCCGTGGCGGTGGAATCCTTCACCTTTCCGGCGAGGGCTTCTGCGTGCGCACCGAGTGCGGCGACCAACGCCTTTTCTAAGCCAGACTCGGCCTTCACCCAGTCCGCCAACGAGTTAAACCCAGAGCCCAGCACGTCGGCTGCTTCCGCCACGGGCGCAGTCTCAGACAACGTAGCAATGCGCGAGCTCAGCGAATACACCGTTTTCTCGCGTGCCTTTTGCTCATCACGTAGCTGCTCAAGACGCTTCTCCGCCGCATCGGCTTCCGCAGCAGCCCGCACGTGCGCCTGAGTCAGTGGCTCCCGATCAGTGGTGAGCTCATCCATTTTCTGCGCAGTTTCTTCTGCCTGCGCCTCGGCTTCACGGGCTTGTTCGCGGGTTTCCTCAGCGGCCGCGGCTAGACGTTCTACCTCCTGCTTCGCGGCATCCACCGCTGCAGCTTGGCTTTCTTCTTGCGCCAGCAAACGCACAACGCCTTCGCGACGGTCGGCGATCGCACGTACCTGCGCCATGTGCTCAGCTTCCGCTGCCTTGGCTCGCTGCTCTAGTTCCGCGGTTTCAGCAGCTGCTTCTTCGAGTGCCTCCGCGGCGTCCTCGTAGGCTTCCTGCGCAGCCTCATATTCCTCTTCCGCTCGCTCGGCACGCGCTAGAAGCTCATCTGGATCTTGGCCTCTGAATTCAGGTATCGCCATAGCGTTTTTCGCGCGCTCCCCCGCGATGCGCAACGTCGCCGATGTGCGCTCAGCCAAGGAGGACAAACCAAACCACAGACGCTGTGCTTCTTGGGAAGCTTCGCTGACACGCGCTTGGTTCTCCTCCACAGCCAGCTGGTTCTTCTCAGCTTCTTCCAACTCGCGCGTCACCGCAGCGACTTTCTCGGCGTGGAGTTCGGCGGCCCGTGCGGCGTCGATAAGCGATGTGCGCAGTGTGACCACCTGATGGCCTGCCAATTTCAGGCGCGCATCACGCAAATCGGCCTGCACAGTCGCAGCGCGCTTCGCTGCTTCCGCTTGGCGTGCGAGTGGCTTGAGCTGCTTGCCTAGCTCATCCGTGAGGTCAGTGAGGCGATCCAGATTCGCCTGCATGCCGTTGAGCTTGCGCTGCGCTTTCTCCTTGCGGCGGCGGTGCTTGAGCACACCTGCTGCTTCCTCGATGAACGCGCGACGATCTTCCGGGCGGGATTCCAGAATCTCACTGAGCTTGCCCTGGCCGACGATGATGTGCATCTCACGGCCGATACCTGAATCACTGAGCAGCTCCTGAATATCCATGAGGCGCGCTTTGGAGCCATTAATCTCATACTCACTGGCACCATCGCGGAACATGCGGCGCGTGATGGCAACCTCGGAGTAATCAATCGGCAAACGCCCATCCGTGTTGTCGAATGTCAGAGTGACTTCCGCACGGCCAAGCTGCTTTCGCTCCCCCGCTCCGGCGAAGATGACGTCTTCCATCTTCCCGCCACGCAGGTTCTTCGCACCCTGCTCCCCCATCACCCAGGCAAGCGCGTCCACCACATTGGACTTGCCCGAGCCATTCGGCCCGACAACGGCACAAATGCCGGGCTCGAATTTCATCGTCGTCGCAGACGCAAAGGACTTGAATCCTTTCAGCGTCAGCGATGTTAAGTGCATTGGAAAAGTTTAACCCAGAGGATTAGCGCTCAACACTGGGTGCACTTGTTACTCTCAATCGCCGGGTGCCCCCGTGCACCATTGAAAGCCTGATCGTTCCCGTAACATAAGCGAATCTTGTAAAAACAATTCCGGATAAGGATGAGTCCTGACAATGTCTCTTTCTCCAGAACTGGTTATCTACCTTATGGATAACGGCTACCGCCAGGTTGACATCGCACGCGAGTACGGGGTGTCTCGCCAGTACGTCTACCAACTGGCAAAGCGAGCCGGGTACACGTCGCCGATCACTACGGTTCAGGAAAACCTGCCGTGGGATGTTGACCCTGAGTTCGCTAGAAACTCCACGTTCATCGCCTTCCGCCTAGTTGGGCACGAGGCGGTAGCACCTGGAAATTTAACAAAAGAGTCACACGAACGAGCTCACGGGCTTCTAAGAAGGCTTCGCCAGCACAACGTTGTTGTTGACTACAACCCGACGTACCCTCCGGTGATTGGATTGACCAGCTTGCCGGGGTTTGCGTACCTACCCCGTACGGAAGAGGACGAAGACTTCATTATGAAGATCCGGCCTGGCGTAAAGGTCACCCCTTTGGGCAACAAAATTTGGCGCTTACCCTCAGAAAAGTAGACATTTTAACCTCGGAAGGCCGAGCCGCGGAAGTTCCGCTTAGCGCTCAACGAACCCCTGGGCGCCCCGTGCCTCGCTGTACTGCGGGACAACGAGGGTCACGGTGCCAGGGCGCTTCATCGTGGAGGGGTCTTCTTGAAGGAGGGCGAGAAGCTTATCGACGTCGCCTCGCTCCCCTTCCGCCACCACCTCAACACGGCCGTCCTTGAGGTTCTTGGCATAACCAGCCAAACCCAGTTCCAGGGCGCGGCTGCGGGTCCACCAGCGGAACCCCACGCCCTGAACGTGGCCAGTGACAAAGGCTGTCATCCGAATCGTGTTCATACGCATTAGATGCGGGTGAGGCCACCCTCGTCGTTGTTGCCGTCAATGTCCCCATCACGGCGAACTTCCTCGACCGTCACGCGGTCTTCGATCCTGCGGCGCGTCACCGGGTCCGAGCCATCCCAGAACTCAACGTTCTTGACCTCAGGCATCATGTCACGGTGGAAGACTGGGTCCATGTTCTGGCGGCGCTGCTCGTTGAAGTTCTTCAGCAGCTTGAAGGCAATACCACCCAGCGGGATGATCGCAATGATGTTCATGATGGCCAGCAGACCAGCCATCGTGTCGCCCAGTGCCCAGACCAGCGGAACCGAACCGAAGCAACCAAAGACAACGAAGCCAATGACCACGGTGCGGTAGATGTTCAGCGCCGCCTTGCTCTTCGTCAAATACTCGATATTTGCCTGGCCAAGGTAGTAATTGCCCAGCACGGAGGAGAATGCGAGGAAGAACAAGATGAAGGTGATGAAGTGGGCACCCCACGGGCCAACCGAGTCAGCGAGAGCGGACTGAGTGAGAGCAGCACCCTGAATATCATCACGGCCATAGGTCACTGCCGGGCCCAGCAGCACGATGAAGGCAGTGATGGAGCAGACCACGAGGGTGTCAAAGTACACGCCGAGCGTCTGAACAAGACCCTGCTTCACCGGGTGGGACACGGTTGCGGTTGCCGCTGCGTTCGGGGCAGAACCCATACCGGCCTCATTGGAGAACAGACCACGGCGCATACCCTGCATGAAGGCAACACCCACGGCGGCACCTGCCACCTGCTTGAGGCCAAGTGCGTGGCCGACGATAAGGGAAATCATGTTGGGCACTTCGCTGATATTCAGCACCACGACGATGATGCCAACGATGATGTAGGCACCCGCCATGAACGGAACGATGACCTGGGTCCAGCTAGCCACACGCGTGACACCGCCGAAAATGACCAATGCGGTCAAGCTTGCCAGCACCACAGCAGCGATGCCCTTCAGCACATTGGAGTCATTGCCCAAGGAACCACCAACAGCTTCAACGATGGAGTTGGACTGAACGGCGTTGTACACAAAACCGTAGGTGAAGGCGAGGAAGACGGAGAACACAGCCGCCATGTGCTTCCAGCCCAAACCACGGGTCATGTAGTAGGCCGGACCACCGTGGTAGTTCCCGTCCTCATCCTTGGTCTTCCACAGCTGTGCCAGAGTGGACTCCACGAATGCGGTTGCGCCACCCAGGATGGCCAACATCCACATCCAGAACACCGAGCCTGGGCCACCGATGGAGATAGCCAGGGCGACACCGGCAACGTTGCCGGTGCCCACACGGGAGGCAGCGGAAATGGTGAAGGACTTGAAGGCGGATAGACCGCCGTATTCCTCATCCAGGTCACGGCCCTCACGGTCCTTCCCCTTCGGGCTTTCCGCGATAGCGCGGAACATATCCGGCACTGCGCGGACCTGAACAAAGATCGTTCGCAGCCCGAAATATATGCCTGCTGCCAGCAGGAACCAGGGCACGATACGCCAGATGACACCATTCAGGGTGTCATCTACAAAAAGAAAAGCAGCTTCCATGAATGGAAGTTTATAGCTTCTGGCACTCCGGGCAGTAATAAGAAGACCGTTGATTCACCATCGTCCGATGAATCGGCGTGCCACAACGCAGGCACGGTTCATCTTCCCGCCCATACGCGTTGAGTGAGCGAGCGAAATAACCGCTGGCACCATTCACGTTGACGTACAACGAATCAAAGCTCGTACCACCGGCTCTAAGCGCTCGGGCCATGACGGCACGGGATTCTTCCAGCAGCGCAACGGCATCACGTTGGCGCAACGCCTTCCCCTTGCGGGTGGGTTTTACCCCCACAGTCCACATGGCCTCGTCAGCGTAAATAGAACCGATTCCACTCACAACGGACTGGTTGAGCAAGAGCGTTTTCACTGCCACGTTCTTTCGGCGCATCGTGCGAGCCACCTCAACAACATCAAAGGAATCCTCAAAGGGATCCGGAGCAATGTGGGAGATCCCTTCCGGAACGAGCGCCCCGTGATCCACTGTCATGGGCACCCACTGCCAGGAACCAAAGATGCGCTGATCAATGAAGGCGAGCTCGATTTCCTCACCGTCCCGCTCCAACACGGAACGGATGCGCATGTGGCGGCTGTTTGCCATGCCTGGCTTGCCCACGATCATCTGTCCGGACATGCGAAGATGCACCAGCAACGCATGGCCGTCCGAAAGCTCTAACCACATGAACTTCCCCCGCCGTCCAGTTCCCGTGACTGTTAGTCCCGGCAGCACCTCAGCGAGGTCCACGTCATTGCCTCGCGCGGCGCGTGGATGAAGCACCTCGACGGATGTGAATGTGTAGCCCACCACGTGATCCTCTAGGCCACGGCGAACCACTTCGACTTCAGGCAATTCAGGCATGAGGCATCACCCAAGGATTAGTCGATGACAGCCACCGCACCCGGGTGGTCGTGCAGGAAGATCATGGCCTGACGTGCAGCTTGCTGCTCCGCCAGCTTCTTGTTCGGGCCAGTGCCCATGCCCAATTCCGTGTCACCAGAAAAGACGTGAACCGTGAACGTCTGATCATGCTCCGGTCCGACAGAGGTGGCGGTGTACGCAGCGGTGTGCGCCTTGAGTTCAGCCAGGCGCTCCTGCAGCGTGGTCTTCCAGTCGTGGTGACGGCCCGTTGCAGACGCGGTGTTGATCTTGTGCTCAAACAGCTTCAAAATCACATCGCGCGCTGGCTCAAACCCATGCTGCCGGTAAATCGCACCGAAGACTGCCTCCATGGTGTCCGCGAGAATTGAATCCTTCTCACGCCCACCGGTAGTCTCCTCCCCCTTCCCCAGCAGGATGTATGCACCCAAGTCAATGTCGTGGGCCACATCAGCCAGCCCGTAGCGCGACACAATCGATGAGCGCATCTTCGAAATATCAGACTCTGGCCGCGATGGGTGGAGCTCAAAAAGCTTGGTTGCCACCGACAACCCCAAGACCGCATCGCCGAGAAACTCGAGGCGCTCATTATTCGGCAAAAAGCCATGCTCATTAGCGAAGGAGCGGTGGGTCAACGCCAGCTTCAATACATCCGGTTCAATGTCTACACCGAGCTTTGTCAACAGCGGTGCATGGTCCACTGCCGCGAACGCCTGCGCCCATGCCTGGTCGCCCGGGATCTTGTTTTTCTTCGCGCGTGGCACTAGTTCTGCCCGTCTGTGTTGAGGAATTTCTCCAGCCCAGCCCATCGCGGGTCAACCAGGTTGTTCTTCTCACCCGAAACCCCGTGCGGGGCAGGAACATCCGCATCATCAGGGCATGCTGGCTCACACTGTGGGTTGAAGGGCCAGGTCAGTCCCGCCTCATCAACAAAGGCCTGTTCCAGATTCACGTTGCCCTCCTCGATGGTGGGCACATCATCACCCGAGCCGGAATCCACATCTTCTTCCGCATCGCCGGTGATGAAGTCATCTGAACCCGAGTACACCTGAGAAATGGTGATGCTCTCCGTCGGAGTCAGTTCACGCAGGCAGCGCACGCACTGGCCTTGCAATTGTGCGGTCATCGTCGCGTCAACGAGCACGCCGCTGCCCAGCGGAGTCAGCGTCGCTTCAACCGTGACCTCAGCGCCTTCCGGCACTGCGATCATTTCCGGCCCAATACGGGAAGGCGCGGGACCAGTCTTGGTTACCGTTTCCGGGAGGCCATCACCGCGCATGACAGCCGCGACATCGAAAACAAAAGGATTTGTAGCCATAACGGCCCTTAGCCTACCCGCACGAAGGCTTATCGACGGCGCGGGCTCTCATACCGTCGGCCCGACACGCCAGCACCCTGGCGCAGAGCCGAACGGTCCGAGGAGACAGTGCGCAGAACCGACGTCAAAACCTCTTCGAACTCACCCAGCTTGCCGTCCACAAACTCATCACATTCAGTACGCAGACGATTCGACTCGGTGTGAGCGTTCTCCACGATGCGGTGCGCTTCCTCATCCGCACGGCGGGTGACCTCAGCTTCGGAGACGAGGCGCTTCTGCTCCTCCAGACCTTCAGCAACAGAGCGGTCATACGACTCGTTACCGTCAGCAACGAGACGCTCAGCCTCGCGGCGTGCACGCTCCACCATCTGCTCGGATTCCTCACGGGCGCGGGTCACGGTTGCGTGAGCATCCTGCTCAGCATCAGACACCATGCGCGTTGAGCGCTCCTGTGCATCACTCAACATCGACTCGGATTCATTGTGAGCATCGCTGACGAGCCGCTGAGCTTCGTCCTCAGCCTGACCAATGATCTGGTCGGCGCGATCCTCCGCACCGCGAAGGATTTCATCCTGCTTGTCCAGCACATCCTGCGCGTCATCAATCTCAACCGGGAAGGCATTCCGAATATCGTCGAGAAGCGCGAGCACTTCGTTGCGCGGGACCATGCAATTCGACGTCATAGGAACGCCGTACGCCTGTTCGACTGTGTTAACTAGTTCATCAAGAGCTTCAAAAACGCGGTACATAATCCCAAACAGTACCTGCGAAAAGACAACCGCCCTGGCAAGCCAGGGCGGTGTGTCAGAGGATTGCTACAGGATTAGCTATGGGCGTTGTTTAGATGACACCCTGCGCAAGCATTGCGTCCGCAACCTTCTTGAAACCAGCGATGTTCGCGCCGATCACGTAGTCACCCTCGTGGTCGTACTCAGCTGCGGTAGCCGAGGTGTGACGGAAGATGTTCTCCATGATGCGCTTCAGGCGATCATCGGTGTATTCGAAGCTCCAGGAGTCACGCGACGCGTTCTGCTGCATCTCCAGTGCGGAGGTAGCCACACCACCAGCGTTCGCTGCCTTGCCCGGCAGGAAGTGGATGTGGTTCTTGCGGTAGACCTCAATGGCCTCTGCGGTGGACGGCATGTTTGCGCCTTCAGCGACATACTTCACACCGTTCTCCACGAGCTTCTGAGCGTGCTCACCATCAATCTCGTTCTGGGTTGCACACGGCAGAGCTACATCGGCCTTGAGGTCCCAGATGGAACCATCCTCGTGGAAGATTGCGCCGGTTGCTTCTTCGACGTACTCGTTGACGCGGCCGCGACGGACTTCCTTGATCTCCTTGAGCAGCTCCACGTCCACACCGTTCGGGGTTTCAACCCAGCCGGAGGAGTCGGAGAAACCAACGACGGTAGCGCCCAGCTCCTGGGCCTTCTCGATGGCGTAGATAGCCACGTTGCCGGAACCAGAGACGATCACCTTTGCGCCCTCGAGGGAATCCCCGTTGGCGACCATCATCTTGTTGGTGATGTACACGCAACCGTAACCAGTTGCCTCCGTACGCACCAGGGAACCACCCCAGGTCAGGCCCTTGCCAGTGAGAACACCGGACTCGTGCTCATTGGTCAGACGACGGTACTGGCCGAACAGGTAGCCGATCTCGCGGCCACCGACGCCGATGTCACCGGCCGGGACGTCGCGGTACTCACCGATGTGGCGGTGCAGCTCCGTCATGAAGGACTGGCAGAAACGCATGATCTCAGCATCGGACTTGCCCTTCGGGTCAAAGTCGGAGCCACCCTTGCCGCCACCGATGGGCAGACCGGTCAGGGAGTTCTTGAAGATCTGCTCGAAACCGAGGAACTTGATGATGCCCAGGTTGACGCTCGGGTGGAATCGCAGGCCGCCCTTGTAGGGGCCGAGTGCAGAGTTGAACTGGACGCGGAAGCCACGGTTCACCCGGACGTCACCATTGTCCGCAACCCACGGGACGCGGAAGATGATCTGACGCTCCGGCTCGCAGAGACGCTCGATGAGGCCGTAGTCGTTGTAGTGAGGATCCTTCTGCAAAACGATCTGTAGGGAATCCAGAACCTCGGCGACTGCCTGGTGGAATTCTGGCTCTCCCGCGTTACGCTTCAACAGCTTCTGGTAATAACCAGCGATCTGATTGTCGTTCGTTGCCATTGTCGATCCCTTCTTATCTATTAGCCGACAGTTTTGTCACTGTAGTGGCTTAGGGCACGAAATGGGGAGTCGAATTGAGCAAAATTGCTAACGTCGATAGGCAATCGCAAGCATGAAATTCCACCCGGCCCATCACCGGGCTAACTAACAGGAGCAACAACGTGACCGGTCAGCCTTTCCCCGCCGCAAAAACTCCCGAAGAAGAGACCCCCGGCTTACCAGCAGATTTTCACCCCAACGCGGACACAGTCCGGGTTGTCGTTGCCCCCGACGCTTTCAAAGGAACGGCCAGCGCGAGCCAAGCAGCGGAGTGGATTGCGGAAGGAATCCAGTCCATCATTATTGACTGTGACGTTGAACACATACCCATGGCTGACGGCGGTGAAGGGACCGCGGAACTCTTTGAAGGCGACACCATCACGCTCCCCACAACAGATGCTGCTGGGCGTCTGACGGAGGCCAGTTATGTCTTCAATGCCGCTGAGGCAACCGCGTACATCGACATCGCCGCGGCAACGGGTCTACCGGCGGTCAAGGACTCCCCTGTCCCCTTGACTGGTGACACTTACGGCACTGGCGTGCTCATCGCGGATGCTCAGTCCCGCGGTGCCTCCACCATCGTTTTAGGTATGGGCGGATCCGCAACCATGGATGGCGGCACAGGCATCCTCGTCGCACTGGGTGCCACCCCGATCGATGCGAAGGGGCACCCGTTGAAACCTGGTGGCGGCAACCTGGATCAGCTCGCTGATTTTGATACCGCTCACCTGAATATTCCGGCTGGCTCCGTTGATTGGGTGCTGCTGTCTGATACGGAATTCCCTGCCACCGGCCCAGAGGGCGCAGCACGTATCTTCGGCCCGCAGAAGGGCGCTTCCCCCGAAGACGTGGACAAGGTCGATGCGGGGCTTGCTCACCTCTGTGAGGTGACTGGCGTTGATTCCCAGCAGCCGGGTTACGGCGCCGCCGGCGCTGTGCCGGTGGGCATCACGTGGCTTTCTCAGATGCTGCACGGCAACACCGAGCACGTGCATGTTGTCTCCGGTGCACGTACCGTGGCGGCCGCCCACGATCTGCGCGAGAAAACCAACAATGCCCACTTCGTCGTCACTGGCGAGGGCAGCTATGACGAGCAGAGCGTCAACGGCAAGGTCGTCTCCGTGGTTACGGAACTCGCCGCTGAAGCTGGCGCTACCGTGGCCGTGTGCGCTGGCACGTTCAAGATTGACACCCCAGAAGGCGTCATCGCCGTTGATATCGGCGAAGAGTCCGATGACGTCCGGTCCCAGCTCGTCCGCGCTGGCGCCCAGGCAGCCGTGGACTACCTCAACACCTCAACCACCCAGGGGTAAATCGCAGGCAGTTCAAAATCCATCTGGCGCTCCAGGGCCACGGGATCCTGCGGAAGTGTGGCCTTTGGGGTGAGCACGCGTGACAGGCCCATGGCCAGTTGGTTCATGGAACTCGCACCAGTAGCAGTGATGACATAGCGGGCAACCTGAGTGCCCTCAGGATCTTCCCCGCGCTCATCCTCATACACAGTACGGAGTTGCTCTTCGATGCCGGGGGCGAGTTCCGGTGATTCGTCGATAAGCACCTGCCCTTCTTCGAGCTTGCCGTGCTGAACAAGAATCTCCACTGCACGGCTAAACGCATCACCGACAGACGCTGCTGCGGACGCATCGGGCACGAGAACATCGAATTGGATCCTAGGCATGAGCAAAGACTAGCGGATAACCTGAAAACCTATGACGCACCCGACGTTCCCCCTCCCCGCCTCCCGCGAACCGTTGACCACCATGGCTGACGGAACCATCAAGCAAGTCAACCCATTTTCGGGAACACAGGTGTGGACGGTGCCGGGGCGTGGCAATCGGCCGCTAGCAGCACCACACACAGAACCACGCGCACTGACAGAAGAGGACTTCACGGCGCAGTGCAATTTCTGTTCCAACAACATGCTGGCCACCCCGCCGGAGAAATCCCGCATCATCTCCCGCGATGGAAAAACCGAGATTCTGCGCGACCTGCTGCCGCATGAGCTCCACAACACCGAGCCGATGTTTCGCCGGGTGCCTAACTTGTTTGAGATCGTCTCCTACGATTACTGGGCCCAAAATTACGGCTTCAGCATGGATGAATCCCGCGCGAAGCACATGGAACGCTACCTCGCGGATGATGCGGGGCGCCGCCATGTGCTGGGCATTGTGCGCACGCGTCTGAAAGCATCGGGCCACGATGATGTGCTGAGCGAGGCTGAACTGCTTGAGCACGCGCCATCCTATTTCGGTGGCGGGCACGATGTCATCATCGCGCGGCAGCACTACGTCGATGGCGCAACGAACAGCTCGCAACTGGCTTCTTCCGGCAGTTTGAGCCCAGATGAGCACCATGCGTTCATCACATTCACGGTCGACTCTTTGCGCGACTTGTACCAGCGCAACCGTTACGCACCCTACGTATCCGTGTTTCAAAACTGGCTCGCGCCCGCCGGCGCATCCTTTGAGCACCTGCACAAGCAGCTCGTTGCTATCGACGAGCACGGGGTCCAAGCCGAAATGGAAATTGCGAAACTGCGCGTGAACCCCAACATGTACAACGAATGGGGCATCAACTACGCCAGCCGCCACAACCTCATCATCGCGGAGAATGACTACGCGATCATGGCCGCGGGCATTGGTCACCGCTACCCCACCATCAGCATCTACTCCAAGTCTGAGACATCAGAGCCATGGCTGCACACGGACGAAGAAGTACGCGGTATGTCTGACCTCATCCATGCCGCGCACGCTGCCACTGGCCCTGAGGTGGCATGCAACGAGGAATGGCACCACAAGCCGATTGATCTGGATATGCCCATGCCGTGGCGCATCAATATCAAGTGGCGCGTGTCCACCCTGGCTGGCTTTGAAGGGGGCACGAGGGTGTACGTGAACACCCTGTCCCCCTTTGACATCCGTGACCGCACTGTCACTGCGCTTTACCGCCTGCGTGATGCTGGAAAGATCGCGCAGAACCTGCGCATTGCCACCGAATGCTCGCCGGCGCTCAACGTCCTGCGGTACAACCCACTGCTTGGCCGCTAGTGCTGCTAATACACTGGCTACCCGCGAGCATTTTTAGGAGGCACACACGCTCATGACTGTTCAGGCGAACACCATCAAAGAGATTCTGCAGAACTACACGGTGGATCCCGTGTGGCAGCGGGAGCTGTATGAAGAACTCCACGCGCACCCCGAGCTGTCCATGCAGGAAGCCAACACGCACGCCCGCATCCTCATGGAGCTCGAACGCTTCGACTGCCAGGTGATTGCCCCGATCGGCGGCTACGGCATTGTCGCTGTGTTCCACAACGGCCCCCAGACCAACGGCACCGCCGGCCCCACGGTGCTCTTCCGTGCGGATTTTGATGGCCTTCCGGTGACAGAAACCACCGGCGCCCCGTACGCCTCCACGGACACCGCCACGCGGGCGGACGGCACTGTTACTGGACTCATGCACGCCTGCGGCCATGACATGCACGTCACAGCGCTGCTGAGCCTGTGCGACATCATGGACAACAACCGTGAGCACTGGGCAGGCACCTTCGTGGCTCTGTTCCAGCCCGGTGAAGAAATCGGACGTGGCGCCAGCGAGATGATCACGGATGGCCTGACGGACCGTATCCCCCGCCCAGATATCTGCATGGGCCAACACGTCATGCCAGGTCGCGCCGGGCAGGTGCAATCCAAACCGGGACCCCAGTTCGCGGCCTGCGATTCCATCCGTATTCACATCCCCGGCCGCGGCGCCCATGGCTCTATGCCGCATGCAGCCATCGACCCGACTTATACCGCCGCCCACATTGTTCTTCGCCTGCAAGGCATTGTCGGCCGGGAGGTGAATCCGAAGGATTTCGCGGTGATCTCTGTTGGCCAAATCAACGCCGGCACAACAAACAACATCATTCCGAGCCACGCCGAACTGGTGCTTAACTGCCGCTTCTACAACGACGATGTGAAGCACAAGGTGTACGCAGCCATCCAGCGCGTGGTCATCGCCGAATGTGAGGCGTCCGGCATCCAAGAAGAGCCACACTTTGAATACTTCGCCCACGGTGAGCTTCTGGACAATGACGAGGATGCTTTCCACACCGTCCGCTCCACATTCGACGAGGTCTTCGGCGTGGATTCCGTCGATGCGGAGCCGTCGACAGTCTCCGAAGATTTTGCCAATATCCCGCTCGCTTTTGGCGTGCCCTACATTTTCTGGCTCATTGGCTCCACCCCACGAACCGTGTGGGACAAGGCAGTGGCTGAAAACCGCGTGAACCTTGACGTACCGGTCAACCACATGCCCACGTTCCTGCCGGAGTATGAGCCGACCGTCCATGCGGCAACTCATGCCGCTGCTGCGGCGGTGCTGACCTACCTAGCCACCAACTAGTGGGTACAGTGGCGGGCGTTAGAGACACAACCATCTGATGTCTAGAGGTATTTTCCAAACATGAATGTGCCAGCTACCCCACCCGCCTTCACTAGCACTGTTGGTGGCCATGTTCGCTCGGTCTCCGGCTCCGCTCCTGAGACCGCAACCCGCAAGAAGTTCTGGACTGGTCTTTCCCTGGCTGCAATGGAGCAGTTCTCCGATAACTGGGATGCCACCCGTGCGGCCTACTCCGCGACCCGCCAGCAGGCGTACTTCTCCGCCGAGTTCCTCATGGGCCGTGCACTGCTGAACAACCTGACCAACCTGGGGCTTGTCGATGATGCGATCAAGGCTGCCGAGGACAATGGCCAGAATTTCGTCGATGTCCTAGAAGCTGAGCACGATGCCGCGCTTGGTAACGGTGGCTTGGGCCGCCTGGCTGCCTGCTTCCTCGACTCTGCTGTGACGCAGGACTACCCAGTCACCGGCTACGGCCTGCTGTACCGCTATGGACTGTTCCGCCAGGAGATCGAAAACGGCTTCCAGAAGGAGCACCCGGATGCATGGAAGGAGAGCTTCTACCCCTTCATCGTCCGCCGTGGCTCCCAGCAGCGCATCGTGAAATTCGATGACATGCACGTCCGCGCGATCCCCTTTGACATGCCGATCACGGGCTACGGCACGGATAACGTGGGCACGCTGCGCCTGTGGGATGCGTCCCCGATGGCCGAATTCGACTACGACGCATTCAACTCCCAGCGCTTTGCTGACGCGATCTTGGAGCGCGAGGCAGTCCACGACATCACGCGCGTGCTGTACCCGAATGACACAACCTATGAGGGCAAGGTGCTGCGCGTCCGCCAGCAGTACTTCTTCGTCTCCGCGTCGCTGCAGGAGATGATCGATAACTACATCGCGCACCACGGCAATGACCTGCGTGGCTTTGCCAAGTACAACTCCGTGCAGCTCAATGACACCCACCCGGTGTTGGGTATTCCGGAGCTCATGCGCCTGCTTCTCGACGATCATGGGATGACCTGGGAAGACGCCTGGGAGGTCACCACCAAGACCTTCGCGTACACCAACCACACGGTGCTCGAGGAGGCTCTGGAGACCTGGGATGTGTCCAGCTTCCAGCAGCTCTTCCACCGCATTTGGGAGATCGTGGTGGAGATTGACCGCCGTTACCGCGAGGACATGGCCTCCCGCGGTTTGGAGCCGGACACGATCCACCACTACTCGCCGGTGCACGATGGCAAGGTTCACATGGCGTGGATTGCCTGCTACGGCGCATACTCCATCAATGGTGTTGCCGCGATCCACACTGACATTCTCAAGCGCGACACCTTGAACTACTGGTACGAGTTGTACCCGCAGAAGTTCAACAACAAGACCAACGGTGTCACCCCACGCCGCTGGCTGCGCATGTGCAACCCGCGTCTGTCTGAGCTGCTCGATCGCCTCGTCGGCTCTGATGAGTGGGTCACCGATATGGACAAGCTCAAGGAGCTGCGCCACTACGCCGAGGATGACGCGGTGATGAAGGAGCTCAGCGAGATCAAGGCGGCGAATAAGAAGGACTTCGCAGAGTGGGTTCTCGCCCACGAGGACATCGAGATTGATCCGGAGTCTATCTACGACACGCAGATCAAGCGCCTGCACGAGTACAAGCGCCAGCTGCTGAACGCCATGTACATCCTTGACCTGTACTTCCGCATCAAGGATGGGGAAACCAACATCCCGAAGCGCACGTTCATCTTCGGCGCGAAGGCCGCTCCGGGATACGTCCGTGCCAAGGCGATCATCAAACTGATCAACTCCATCGGCGACCTGGTGAACAACGACCCGGAAACCTCCAAGTACATCCGCGTTGTGTTCATTGAGAACTACAACGTCTCGCCTGCTGAGCACATCATTCCTGCCACGGATGTCTCTGAGCAGATTTCCACCGCCGGCAAGGAAGCGTCGGGCACGTCGAACATGAAGTTCATGATGAATGGCGCTCTCACTCTGGGCACGATGGATGGCGCGAATGTGGAGATCGTCGATTCCGTCGGTGAGGACAACGCCTACATCTTCGGCGCCCGCGAAGAAGAACTGCCGGAGCTGAAGAAGTCGTACAACCCGACCGAGATCTACGAGAACAACCCGGCGATCAAGCGCGTGCTCGATGCGCTTATCGACGGCACGTTGGACGACAACCACACCGGCGCATTCTCCGACCTGCGCGATTCCCTGCTTATCGACGGCGGCTGGAACACCCCGGACCCCTACTACGTCTTGGGTGACTTCGAGTCCTACAAGGAGACCCGCGACCGCATGGCGGAGGAGTACTACGCTGACCCGCTGCAGTGGGCACGCATGTGCTGGATCAACATCTGCGAGTCCGGCCGTTTCTCCTCTGACCGCACGATCCGTGATTACGCCAACGAGGTATGGAAGATCGATCCGACCCCGATCAACTAGCGGTAGATCCTGTGTAATGATCCTGCTCGTTGATAATTACGATTCCTACACGTTCAACCTCGCTCACCTCATCGCTGAGGTGAGCGGGGTTGAACCCCTTGTTGTGCCTGCACATGACGGAACTGACCTGCCCGAGAGAATCCGCGCCGGCGAATTCAGCCATGTGGTGATCTCCCCCGGGCCAGGTACTCCTGAACGGGAAGAGGACTTTGGTACCTCCCGGCGCGTCATCGAAGCCGCTGCGGATGCAAACGTCCCACTCCTTGGCGTGTGCTTGGGCCACCAGGGTCTGGCCATGCTCGCCGGTGCGCATGTCACGCGCGCGCCTGAACCACGCCATGGGTTCGTTTCTCGGATTCAGCATTCCGGCGAAGGCATCTTCGCCGGTATCCCGCAGGGCATCGAGGTCGTGCGCTATCACTCGCTCCACGTGGAAGACGTCCCGGGCATCACGGTTCATGCGCGCAGTGAGGACGGCGTGATCCAGGCGCTCAAGGTGGACAATGCACCACACTGGGGCGTGCAGTTCCATCCGGAATCCATACTCAGCCAGTATGGCGTCGACATCATGCGTAACTTCCTGGGCGGGTGGCGCCTGATCCACCGCGAGATCCCCGGCGCGATTGATTGCCAGCGGGTCTTTAACGCGATCAAACAAGACGGCCATGACGCGTTCTTCCTCGATTCCGCCGATTCTCGCGGGACATTCTCCATTCTCGGGGATACAGCCGGTGAGCTTTCGCGCTCGATCCGGTACAACCTCGATGATGTCGGCGATGACATCCTGCAGATCCTCGATGAGGAGCTGGCTACTCCTGTCTTCGACGCACCCGATCTTCCTTTCACCGGTGGTGTCATCGGCTACCTCGGCTACGAATGCGCTGAGCTCACCATGCCCATCACGCTCTCCCACTCGTCGCCGTACCCCGATGCTTATTTCGTCCGGCCTCAGTCCTTCATCGTCTACGATCATGAACGTGAAATCACCCACCTCTGCTGCCTCGCTGGTGGAAACTCTCATGAGCTCTTAAACCGCCTCGAAGGAACGCTCACTCACTCCACCAACATCCATGACGCTCACGCCACCGAACCCACATTCATGGTTCCAGGCTCATGGCGTACTCCGGACTACATTGAGCGCATTGAAACATCACAAGAGCTCCTGCACGCCGGGGAAAGCTACGAGGTGTGTTTGACCGATACCTACTCCACGGAGATCACCGGCGAGATCTACGCGCCGCTCCGCCAGCACAACCCTGCCCCTTACGCCGCTCACCTCATCTTCGATGGCGTGGAGGTTGCAAGCGCATCCCCGGAACGGTTCCTCACCGTTCGCGGCCGCGATGTGGAGGCAAAACCTATTAAAGGCACCGTCGCCGCTGACCAGGATCCAGCTCTGCTGAAGAATGAAAAGACGCGTGCGGAGAACCTCATGATCGTGGATCTTGTGCGTAATGATCTTTCGCGCGTGTGCGAGCCAGGCACAGTACGCGTACCAGGACTCATGCAGATTGAAAGCTTTTCGACGGTCCACCAACTCGTCTCCGTCATCACCGGCCGCCTCAGGCACGGTTCCACCGCCGTCGACGCAGTGCGCGCTACCTTCCCACCAGGTTCCATGACGGGTGCTCCGAAGCTGCGCACGTGCCAGATCATCGACAAGCTGGAAACCGGGCCACGTGGCGTGTACTCCGGTGCTCTTGGCTATCTCGGCTACGACGGCCAAGCGGACCTTTCTGTGGTCATCCGTACCGCGGTGCGCTCCGGTTCCACCGTCACAGTCGGTGCTGGCGGCGCTATCGTTCTCGCCTCTGATCCTGAATCTGAATTGGCGGAACGCAACCTCAAAGCACAGTCCGTTCTGGGGGCCTTCAGTGAGTAACTACGTCTGGCATGACGGTTTTGTCCCCCGCGATGTCACCCACTGCCCGCTCGATGTCGCCGATTCCTGGCGCCATTCATCTGGTCGCACCAATGGCCTGCATCTTCACCTGGAGCGGTTTTCGCGCACGGCGGGTCCGCTCCCCTCCGGCTTCGTGGATGAGATGCTCGGGTTGCTTGAGCAAGGCGAGCTCTTTCCCCGTATTGCAGCGGTCTCTTCACTCTTACTCCTGGACATCCGGCCTGCTCCCCCGGCACGCACAGAAACCCGCCTGACGTACGTCACCGCACCAGATCCGCGTACGCAGCCACTGGTGAAAGGTCCTGATTTTGGTGCGCTGCGCACCTACCGTTCACGCCACCAGGTGCCCGATACCGATGACACGGTGATTACCGCCTCTGATGGCGCGATGTTAGAGACCACGACGGGTGCGCTGGTCATGTGGGACGGGAACACGTTGTGCATCCCCGATGGGGTGTGGCTGCCCAGTGTGACTCTGCATCAAGTCACAGCACGTGCTGAAAGCATGGGGCTCCGAATCACACCTCGCCACATCACCCCGGAATGTGCCGCCGACCACCCTCTGTGGTTCCTCAACTCACTGCACGGCATCAGCCCGGTCAGTGAGATTCACACCAGCTCAGGCGTGATTACGCCCCCGCCCCACCCCAACTACGCGCAGTGGCGGCACTGGTGGTGGGACGGTTTCCTCTAAGAAGCCCCTAGGGGCTTCTTAGACCTTCTTCGGATTGCGCGTATCTTCACCCAGCTGGTGCACGTGAATCATGTTCGTCGTGCCGGCAACTCCCGGTGGGGTGCCAGCGACGATGACCATGGTGTCGCCTTCCTTGTACTTGTCGATGGACAGCAGGGACTTGTCCACAACTTCCATCATCTCGTCGGTGTTGTCCACCTTCTGGCACAAGAACGTCTCCGCACCCCAGGTCAGGGCAAGCTGGGAACGCACTTCCTGGCGTGGCGTAAACACGAGCAGCGGCAGGTGGGAACGCAGACGTGCAAGACGACGTGCCGTCTCACCAGAGTTGGTGAAAGCAACGAGGGCACGCGAGTTGAGGCGTTCCGCAATATCGCGGGCGGAATAAGAAATCACGCCACGCTTCGTGCGCGGAATGTGGTTGAGCGGCGGGACATTGCCCATGGACTCCGCCACACGCACGATCCGGTCCATCGTCCGCACCACGTTGTGCGGGTCCACACCGATAGAGGTTTCACCGGAGAGCATGACCGCATCCGTGCCATCCAGCACCGCGTTAGCCACGTCGGATGCCTCAGCACGCGTTGGGCGCGAGTTCTCAATCATGGAGTCGAGCATCTGCGTTGCCACGATCACCGGCTTCGCGTTCTCACGCGCGATCTGAATGACACGCTTCTGCACCAGCGGCACCTGCTCCAGCGCGATTTCCACGCCCAAGTCACCGCGGGCCACCATCACTGCGTCAAAAGCCAGGATGATGGATTCGAGTGCATCAACAGCTTCCGGCTTCTCCAGCTTTGCAATGACAGGAACGCGCCGGCCTACTTCATCCATGATCTCGTGAACCAAGTCCACGTCAGACGGCGAGCGCACGAAGGACAGTGCGATGAAGTCCACGCCCAGCTTGAGCGCAAAACGCAGGTCCGCCTTGTCCTTCTCCGACAAAGCCGGAACAGAAATATTCATTCCCGGCAGGGAGACACCCTTGTTGTTGGACACCGGGCCGCCTTCGACAACCTTGCACACAACATCGTTGCCCTCAACGGCGGTACACACCAGCGCCACCTTGCCGTCATCGACCAGCAGGCGGTCGCCCGGCTGCGCGTCTTCCGCCAGGTGTTTGTAGGTGGTGGATACGCGGTCATGCGTGCCCACAACATCGTCGACGGTGATGCGAACTTCCTCACCGGTTTCCCAGTAGGTCTTTCCGTCGCCCTCAAAGCGACCGAGACGAATCTTCGGCCCCTGGAGGTCCGCGAGGATACCTACCGCCTTACCGGTCTCATCGGTAGCTTCACGTACCCAGTTGTAGTTCTGCTCGTGGTCCGGGTAATCACCATGAGAGAAATTCAGGCGGGCGACATCCATGCCGTCACGCACAAGGCCGAGGATGGCATCTTTGCTGGCCACGGCCGGTCCGAGAGTACAAACAATCTTGGTGCGTCTGTCCACTGTCATCCACTTCTTCTCATTCGCGCGAGGTATCAGATTCCTCGCCCTACGCTACCGAAACCGCACTGGTTTCGCTCTAAGGCATTTTATGCTTATGCGCGTCCAGTTCTTCCTCCGCATCCCCACTCCGTGGGTCTACTTCTTCCGGAGTCTCCTGTCCTGACTTCATACGCGAGAAGACAATCGCGGCAACGATGAAGAGAACAGTGGAGACAACAAGGTTGACGCGCAGGCCAAAGATGAGGTTAGCCGCGTCGTCTCGCATGAATTCCATGAAGATACGACCCAAGGCATAGGACGCGATATAGAGCACAAAGACGCGGCCGTGACCCAAGCGGAACTTCTTCTCCGCCCAGAGCAGGAAGAAGAAGACCGCGATGTTCCAGATCATCTCGTAGAGGAACGTGGGGTGCACGCTCGCGATGATCTCCCCCGTCGAACGGCCAGTCAATGGTGCGTAAGCCCCTGTTTCATCAACGCGGTAGTAGATGTCCAACGCCCACGGCACATCCGTTGGCCGCCCGTAGAGCTCCTGGTTGAAGTAGTTCCCCAACCTTCCAATCGCCTGGGCCAGGATGATGCCGGGTGCTACTGCGTCCGCGAACGGCAGCAGCGGGATTCTCTTGTATTTGAACAGCGCCCACACGGCGAGTGTGCCTAGCGCGACCGCCCCCATGATGCCCAGGCCACCGGCGGAGAAATTGAAGATCTGCTTCCAGTCCTTGCCCGGCCCGAAGTAGCTGTCATAGTCCGTGATCACGTGGTAGGCGCGCCCACCGATGATGCCGGCGGGGATAGCCACGATGGATGCATCCCACACGGTGTCCGGGTTTCCACCGCGCGCGCGATAACGCCGAATCGTCAGCGCCATGGCCACGATAATGCCGGTGATGATGCACAGCGCATACGCGCGAATAGGAACCGGCCCGATGTACCAGACGCCCTGCGGGGGCGAGGGAATGTTGGCAAGGATCTGCGTAGTCACGCCCAACAGTGTGCCACGCTAGCTACTACGGCGTGAAGGGCAGGCTGGGTGCTGCCCAGCAGCGGCGAGTTTGCGGGTGGCCACAGCAACATCGTCGCTATTCATCACTGCCTCACCAGCGATCACTGCGTCAGCGCCGGTAGAGGCAGCAGCCATGAGGTCGCGTGCATTGCGCACACCACCCAAACTGATGCGCACCACGCTTTCCGGCAGGCCCGGCTCAATCTCACTGAAGGCCTGGCGGTTGACCTCGTTTGTGTCAAAGGTCCACGAGTTCACGCCGATCACCGTGGCGCCCGCGGCAAGAGCACGATCGGCTTCTTCCGGAGTGCGCACCTCAGCCATACCCACCATGCCGAGGGATTCCACGCGGTCCAACAAGCTCTCCAGCCGCGCTTGTTCTAAAAGCCCGACTTGCAGCGGCACCATATCGGCGCCATAGCAGCGGGCTTCGTGGATCTGATAGGGATCAACGATGACATCGCGGCACACCATGGGCAAGCTCGTTGCCCGGCGGGCTTCCTGCATGTCCTGCAAAGAGCCGTCGAAACGCAATCGCTCCGTCTGACACGCGATGAGTGCCGCTCCCCCAGCCTCAATGTCAGCGGCGAGCTCTCCCACTGTTTGTTCTGTATGTGTCACATGAGTCGGGCCGAACACCGGGGATGTGCGCTTGATCTCTACGATCACGCCACAGCCTGGGCCCAACAGTGCCGCGAGTGCATCACGGTTATCGGACAAACTCCGCGAACGTGCCTTGATCTCCTGAAAAGGAACAACCGCCTCACGGGCAGCAACGTCCGCGAGAACACCGGCGACTACGGGATTTTCGCTCGCCGGAATGACAACCTGTTGATTGCCCTTCACCGCGGTCATGTCTTCAGAGAGTATCCGTTCGTGGTGGTGAGAACGAAATCAGGTGTAGCGGTTGTCCTCTGTGGGATCAATATCCGCATCAATCGCATCCCACAGAACACGACCGGATTGTGGCTCCGCCTCCAAGTCTTGCTCGATCTTTTCCTTGCGCTGGGAGGCCTTTTCGTACTTACTCACCGTGGCGGCATCCTGTCCCGGGCGGACAGCCAACAACAGGCCACCTACGACAGCAACAACCGCGCCCACGACAGCAATCAATGGCGCAACAACAGTCGTGTCCACGGACGTGATGTCAGACCACGTAGTGATGGTGGCATCGTTGTTCTCAATGTCGTACATCAACAGTGCCGACACGCGTTCTGAATCCGGTGTACCCAGCAGCAGGGCGAGTGGTGCCACCGTGACAGCACCGGCAGCCACTGCGCCGATGGCACCCACGATGCGGCGACCCCAGCGACGCAGCGCCAGACCAGCAATCGTGGCGGCCAACAAGACCAGCACCACAGCGGTCACTTCCGTCGACCAGTCCGCACCACTAATCGGTGCAGAACCGTCACCAGTGAGGTTGTCAGCATAATGCGCCGTCAACCACGTCATGCGGGAGGCGAGCCACAGCACGAGTGCGCCAACCCCCATCAACAATGCGCCAAACTTGCTCATGGCTGCTCCAACAGAACATCGGCATCAAAACACGTGCGGTCCCCGGTGTGGCACGCACCGCCCGTCTGGCGGACAACCAGCAACACCGTGTCGCCGTCACAGTCCAGTTTCACTTCCAGGACCTCCTGCACGTTGCCACTGGTCAATCCCTTGATCCAGTATTCGGCGCGGGAGCGGGAGTAGTACGTGCCTTGACGCGTGGCCAAGGTGTACGCGAGCGCGCGCTCATCCATCCACGCCATCATGAGCACTTCCCCGCTGTCCGCCTGGACGATCGCGGGAACCAAGCCCGCACCATTAAAGCGGACGCGTTCTTTCACCTGGGGGTCAAGGACTGCTTCTTCAGGTTTCACAGGCGTACCTCACACCCAGCATCCGCCAGGCTTTGCTTGACCTCGGCGATGGATACTTCACCGAAGTGGAAGATGGATGCGGCCAGCACTGCATCAGCGCCTGCTTCAACGGCCGGCGGGAAGTGCTCCGCCTTACCGGCACCGCCGGAAGCGATGATCGGGATGGAAACTGCTTCGCGCACGCGCTCGATGAGCTCAATATCAAAGCCGGCCTTGGTGCCGTCACCATCCATGGAGTTGAGCAGAATTTCACCAACACCGAGTTTCTCACCGGTCTTGGCCCACTCAATCGCATCAATGCCTGCGGAGCGGGTGCCGCCATGGGTGGTCACTTCAAATCCATCCCCGGCGCGGCGCGCATCCACCGACAACACGATGCACTGAGCTCCGAATTCGCGGGAAAGCTCCGAGAGGAGCTCAGGGCGCGCGATCGCGGAGGTGTTCACGGACACCTTGTCAGCACCGGCGCGCAAGAGTTCGCGGACATCATCCGCGCTGCGTACGCCACCGCCCACAGTCAATGGAATGAATACCTGCTCGGCGGTACGGCGCACCACGTCGAGCATCGTGCCCCGGCCTTCCTTGGAGGCGCTCACGTCCAAGAACGTCAGCTCGTCCGCGCCTTGCTCGCCGTAAAGCTTGGCCAGCTCCACTGGGTCACCGGCGTCGCGCAGGTTTTCAAAATTCACTCCCTTGACCACCCGGCCGTTGTCTACGTCCAAGCACGGGATCACTCGAGTGGCTACGGTCATGGGGTCTCCTCTTCGTTATCAAGCAATGCGTTTAATGGTACGCAGAACGGATTCGTGGATGTCTGGGGACCCTGCGATCACGCCGAGCGAACCAAGCTCCCACTCATTGCCTTCAACATCCGTGACCACCGCACCGGCACACCGCGCGAGCAGGACGCCCGCAGCATTGTCCCACGGATGGGGCGAAAAGCTCACCGCTGCTTTGTACACACCCTGGGCAACAAACGCGAGGTCAATGCCCACAGAACCACTGATGCGCGGACGCATGTTGGCGTACTCGAGAGCCTTAATCAAACGCAGGCGACTATCCGGCGGGATCCTGCTTCCCTCATCAGCACCCACCGCACCAACGCCTACCTGATTGGACACATTCGCAATGGACGTCACAGGTGGCAGCAAGTCGCCGTTGTGGAACACGCCCGATCCGCGGTTGGCCGTCAGTCTCATATTCATCAACGGAATATCGGTCACAGCGAGCACCGGCTGTTTATCCACCACCAGGGAGATCAGCACCGCGCAGTTCGGGTTGCCGGACGCATAGTTCGCGGTGCCGTCGATGGGGTCGACCACCCAGCTGGCGTCAGTGCGCAGGACTCCGCCTTCTTCCTCCCCCAAGACCGGAATGCCCGTGGTCAAAGCCAGCTGTTCACGGAGCATCGCCTCGATCTTCAGATCCATCTCCGTGGCAAAATCCCCGTCCTTCTTGTGCAAAGCGGGCAGGCTGCCTAGGCCGTCGACGAACATTTTGCGCGCTTCGTCAGCGGCTTCCTCAGCGAGGCGCAAGTACTCGCGCATTTCGTCCATGGCCATTGGTGCCCTACTTGCCCCCTGCGACCCGCAGTGCCTCTGGCAGGGTGAAGCGGTTTTCGTACAAGGCCTTGCCCACGATCACGCTGTCAATGCCTTCATCGGCGTAACGGGCAATCTCAGCGATGTCATCAAGGGTGGACACACCACCCGATGCCGTCACAAGCGCATCGGTGGCCGCGGAGACTTCACGCAGCAATTCCACGTTCGGGCCGGACAGTGTGCCGTCCTTGCTCACGTCCGTGACCACGAAGCGTGCGCATCCAGCCGCATCGAAGAACTCCAGCACCTCCCACAGGTCACCGCCATCAGAGGTCCAGCCACGGCCCTTCGTGCGCCACTGGCCGTCTTCTTCCCGCACGGCAATATCAATCGCAATCGCTTCACCGTGACGGGAGATCACTTCCTTCGCCCACTCAGGATTCTCCAGCGCAGCGGTGCCAATGTTGACGCGCTTTGCACCGGTACCCAGGGCCCTCTCCAGGCTCTCATCATCACGAATGCCGCCGGTCAGCTCAACGTTAATACTCAGCTCACGGGTGATCTCCGCCATGAGCTCGTGGTTCGATCCACGGCCAAACGCTGCATCAAGGTCGACGAAGTGCAGCCATTCCGCACCGTCTGCCTGCCATTTCAAAGCAGCTTCTAGCGGCTCGCCGTAGGACTTCTCAGTGCCTGCTTCACCTTGGTCGAGGCGTACGGCCTTGCCGTCTACGACATCAACGGCGGGAAGCACAGTGAACAAACCAGAGTTTTCCATATCCGCATTCTATGGTGTGCGTGTTACCTGAGTGAATCGACCCAGTTCTTCAGCAAGTGCAAGCCAGCATCACCCGATTTTTCAGGGTGGAATTGCGTGGCCCACAGCGGCCCATTTTCCACGGCCGCGACGAATCGGGAGTTACCGTGCTGCGCCCAGGAAACCTTCGGCGCTGCGATGAACTCGTCTTCTTCCATCTCCCAGTTCTGCACGCCGTAGGAGTGGACGAAGTAAAAGCGCGTGCCTGCATCCAAGCCAGCAAACATCTGCGATTCGGGTGCGATGTCTACCGTGTTCCACCCCATGTGCGGAAGGACAGGAGCATCAAGCTTTTCGACGACCCCCGGCCACTGCCCACACCCCTCCGTATCAATGCCGTGCTCCACACCGCGGTCAAACATGACCTGCAAGCCCACACAGATTCCCAACACCGGGCGATCGCCGGCCAAACGCTGGCCGATGATGCGGGGGCCAGCAACCTCACGCAGTCCACGCATGCAGGCATCAAAGGCGCCCACACCAGGGACAACTAGCCCGTCTGCTTCCACTGCCACCATGGGGTCACGGGTGACAACAACATCACCACCGACGTGCTCCAATGCACGTTGAGCGGAACGGAGGTTACCTGCGCCGTAATCGAGCAGCGCCACAACTGAACTCATGGTGGTGATGTTAGTTGGGTCTGCGCGCGTAGTCCGCCACTGCCCCAATCAAGCCGAGCAGCAGGATCACCCCACCGACCGCGAAGGACCACGGCGCACCAATGCCCACGATGAGAAGGCCGAAGAGGAAGGAGCCAGCGGCTTGTCCACCATCGAAGGAGATATTCCATACCGCTGCGGCCCTGCTCATCTGTGATGGCGGGCAACGGTGGTACAGGCTGAGCAGGGATTCGTTTTGCACCAGCCCGAACCCAATGCCGTACACAAACGCCGCCGCCACGATCCATGCTGGCGCACTATCGGCATACAGGCACCATGCGAACCCAGCCATGCCGACAGCGCCGAAGACATGCGCCGGAATCATCAGCGCTCCGGGCGCACCTCTCCGGTCAGCGATGGCACCGGAAGCAAGACGCGCAAACATCACAGCAAGGTTGACCACCGCCAGCACGATGCCACCGAGCGCGGCAGTTTCTGCAACCCCGGACGCCCTGATGGCAGCCGGCAAGAAATTAGAAATCAGGCTGTATGCACCCGACATGAGCACCAGTGCCAGTGCCGGCAGCACCAGTACCATCCAGCCAGCCACAGCACCGCGCACCTGTGGTTCCGCGGGCGCGCCCTTGAGCGCCGGAATCCACAAGCACGCCAGCCCGCCGACCGCAGCAACAATCAAGGCCAAGATCCATACCGGGAAGTACCCAAAGTGCTCCGCTACTGCCAAACCAACGGGCAGCGTGAGCATCTGCGCGAGTCCACCGGACGCACCGAAAATACCGGTGGCTTTGCCCAATAACCTCCGCGGCACGAGCTCCGGAATGATGGCTGCCTCGGAGACCGTCATGGCGCCAAAGCCCATACCGCGGATGATGGAGACAACAAAGACCATCGCCGGCGACATGCTCACGGACAACAGCAGCGCTGGCACACCCAGCAGGACCGCTGACACCGCAATAGCGGAACGGTAGGTGAAACGGCGAAGCAATCTCGGCATGAACAGCTGAGTAATCACGGTGGCAACCATGAACACACCGGTGGATGCGCCGGCCAATGCCGGCGATCCAGATGAATCCAGCACTGCCACCGGAATGACCGGCAGCAGCATCGCCCAGGAGCCGAAAGAAGCCGCAACAGCGATAAGTGCCGGGATATAACCCGGCACTGACCACACTGATTTCACATTCGCACCAGTCATCTAGGGCATCGCCCCGAGGAGCACAATCAGTGCGCCAGCCAGCGCAAGCGCTGCAAGAATGCCCATGACAACGGTGGGACCTTTCTTGTCCTGTTGGTAGAAAGACCACGTGCCGCCCACCAGGAGACCAGCTGTGATGAACAGCATCCAAACGGAAATGCTGCCAACAACACCCATTAGAGCGCACCCTTCGTGGATGGCACACCGGTCACGCGGGGATCCCGCTCATAAGCAGCGCGCAGCGCACGTGCCACAGCCTTGTATTCCGCTTCCGTGATGTGGTGCGGATCGCGGCCGTACTCCACATTGACGTGGAGCGTAATGCGCGCGTTGTACGCCAGCGTTTCAAAGAAGTGACGGTTAATCACCGTGGCGTAGTGCCCACCGATGATCTGCCATTCCATGCTTTCTGGCTCGCCGTTCATGACAAAGTACGGGCGGTTCGAAATATCCACGATGGCGTTGACTAGGGTTTCATCCATCGGCAGAGCCATGGAGCCGAAGCGGCGGATGCCCTTCTTGTCCCCCACCGCGTCAATAAGCGCCCAGCCCAGCGTGATCGCGGTGTCCTCAACGGTGTGGTGCGCATCAATCTCAATGTCACCCTTTGCCTTCACCGTGAGGTCAAAGCTGCCGTGCGTGCCAAATGCGGTGAGCATGTGGTCAAAGAACGGCAGGCCCGTATCCACATCCACCTTGCCAGTGCCATCAAGGTTGATCTCGACGGAAATGTCCGACTCGCTCGTCGTGCGCTGTGCTTTACCAATCCGATCAGCCATTGTTCTTAATCTCCTTCGCCGCATTCAAAAATGCGTCGTTCTCTTCATCCAACCCAATTGTCACACGCAGATAGCCCGGCACACCCACGTCGCGGATAAGCACACCCCGATCGAGGAATTTCTGCCATGCAGCCGCCGCATCATCAAAGTGCCCAAAGAAGAGGAAGTTCGATTCACTCGGCACAACCTCATAGCCGTACTCAAGTAGTGCTGCCTGGACTCGTTCGCGCTCACGCGCAAGCTTATCGACGTTTGCCAGCGTCTCCTCCGCATGCCTCAACGCCACGCGCGCGGCCGCCTGCGAAATCACCGACAGGTGGTACGGCAAACGCACTAGCATCACGGCTTCGATGAAAGCCGGATCTGCTACGAAGTACCCAAGACGACCACCAGCGAAGTCAAAGGCCTTGGACATCGTGCGGGACACAACCAGCTTGGTTGGGTACTTCTCCAGCAGGGTCACTGCCGACGGGCTCGGCGAGAACTCCGCATACGCCTCATCCACGATGACGATGCCGGGAGCAACTTCAATAATGCGCTCAATGTCTTCCAGCGACGTGACATCGCCCGTCGGGTTATTCGGCGTGGTGATAAACACAACATCCGGCTGCTTCTCATTGATGGCTTCCAACGCACGGTCCATATCAATACGGAAGTCCGCTCCGCGCTCCACACCGATGAACTCAGTCTGCGTGCCCGCGCTCAAAATCGGGTGCATGGAATAGGACGGTACGAAGCCCATCGCGGACCTCCCCGGCCCACCAAAGGCCTGCAGCAGCTGCTGCAACACCTCGTTGGAACCGTTCGCGGCCCAGAGGTTATCCACCGTCACGTGCACACCGGTTTGGCGGCTCACGTACGCTGCAAGATCTGCGCGCAGCTCCACCGAATCACGTTCCGGGTAGCGGTTGAGGCTACCGGCGACGCGGGCAACTTCCGCCACCACATCGTCGATAAGCTTCTGCGACGGCGGGTACGGGTTCTCATTCGTGTTCAACGCATACGGCACCTGCAACTGTGGCGCACCGTACGCCGACTTGCCGCGCAGTTCTTCGCGCAGTGGCAGATCAGACAACTCCGCCATTAGTTCTCCTCCGTCCGTGCCTTGATGGCCTCACCGTGGGCTGGCAGCTGCTCATCCGCTGACAACGCAACGATGTGGTGGCCGACTTCCTTCAACGCCGCCTCGTCATACTCAATCAGGTTCACCGGGCGCAGGAAGGTGTGCGTGGTCAGACCAGGAGTAAACCGCGCCGTGCCCGAGGTTGGCAGCACGTGGTTTGATCCCGCGATGTAATCCCCCAACGGCACCGGGGAATACGGGCCAACAAAGATCGCACCGGCATGCTTAATCCGACGAGCCACCTCCGCCGCATTCCGCGTGTGGATCTCCAGGTGCTCCGCTGCGTACGCATCCGCAACCGCGATTCCGGCTTCCACATCGTCCACGAGAACAATGCCCGACTGTGCACCACCAAGAGCGGTGCCAGCACGCTCCGCATTCAGTGTCTCTCCTGCACGCTGATCAATCTCCGCATCCACGGCACGGGCGAACTCCTCCGAGTCCGTGATGAGTACCGATGCTGCATTCTCATCGTGCTCCGCCTGCGAAATCAGATCGAGCGCCACAAAAACTGGGTCTGCAGAATCATCAGCGAGCACCGCGATTTCGGACGGACCCGCCTCCGCATCAATGCCCACGACACCATTGACCACGCGTTTTGCGGCAGCCACGAAGATATTGCCAGGACCGGTGATCTTGTCCACGGGCTCCAGCTGCGCATCATCATCGCCGTAGGCCATCAACGCGACAGCTTGTGCGCCGCCTACCGCCCAGACTTCATCCACACCGAGCATCGCGCATGCGGCCAGAATCGTCGGGTGCGGCCAGCCGCCGTGCTCTGCCTGCGGGGGCGAGCACACCACGAGCGATTCCACACCGGCTTCCTGTGCCGGAATCACGTTCATCAGCACTGAGGACGGGTACACCGCCTTGCCACCCGGCACGTACAGCCCCACGCGGGAAATGGGCAGGAAGACCTCTGTCACCGTAGCGCCGGGCGCCAACTCGGTTGTCTGCCCCTCTGGCTTCTGATCTGCGTGCACCGCACGGATACGGCGGATCGCCTCTTCCAAGGCTGCCTTCACCTCAGAATCAAGCTGGTCAACTGCCGCTTCAACGACATCAGTGGGCACACGCACAGCATCTGGGCGCACTCCATCAAACTTCTCCCCATAGTCAAGGGCAGCGCGTGCCCCCGACTCCTTCACCGCATCAATAATCGGCGACACGATATGAATAACGGATGCGACATCCGTACCGCCGCGCGGCAATACTCGCCGCAACGCAGAAGTGGTTGGTGTTTGGCCCCTGAGGTCGGTCACTTTGAGCATGCCAACCATCCTATTAGATCGGGTTTCGCTCCAGTCTGGCGACCATACCTATCCAATAACTCAGGGCCGCGCACCACGGTGCCACTACCCAGCCAACTCCCGGCTGCAGGAGCGGAACCCCCTGCGCTGCTGTTGCGGTTCCGAGGACCAAGAAGGTCCATGCTCCAAACACACTCACCGCAATGACAAAGAGCATCCGCCAAGCAGTTTTCACACCCGGTAAGAGTCCAACGATCACGCCAAGTATGCCGGTCAAAACAACAAACCCTGCAAAGGAAGCGAACTCCACATTGTCAGGGCTTGCTACAAGGTCAACCGCCGGATGCTCGCCTCCATCAACGAGCACATAGGAGGGGCGAAACAGCCCCCACACTGCGCCTGTTACAGCTCCAAGCGCGCCCGAGACGAAGACGGTGCCGGCGGCCCAGCGGACTAGTTGCAGACCTTCCACTGGCCGTTTTCACGTGCGAAGCGCTGAACACCGGACTCGGTCTGGCCGTTCGTGTTCACCGTGACGGTTGCGGAAGCGGTGTCACCATTCACGCGCACATCAGACAGGTTGGCCTGTGTGGACGGCACCGGCGGGATCGGCTGACCGGCAAGACGTGCGGCCTCAACAGCCTGACGCATCTCATTCTCGGTCTGCTCCAGGCTGGTGCCCTGTGCGGCCAGCTCCTGGTGGGTCTTATCCACCACTGCCTTACAGGAGTTATCCATGATCACGCGCGACCAGGACACAATGTCCTTCGGGTTGTAGATGCGGTTCATGGTTTCCGTCATCGCGTTGATATCTTCCTGGCTGGCGGGCTGGCCACCATCCACCGGCTTGACCTCAGCGGTAGGAAGGGTGCCGTTTTCGAAGGGGTTCACCACACCGGTCGGATTAGCGTTCTGATCCTCCGGCTTCTTCTCCTCTTCGGACTTCTTCTCCTCTTCCGCCTTCTTGTCCTCGTCTGGCTTCTGCTCCTCGGTGACCATGTTGGTCACGGTGGCCATCTCAGATACAACGTTCGAAGCATCATCCCCGGAGCCGCATGCGGCCAGTGCCAAAGGTGCTACGAGGCAAGCAGCTGCGACGGTCTTCTTCGAAGTGATGGTCAACGTCATGAAAAGTTTCTCCTCACAACTCGCGTCGAAAATGCGAGATTGTTGCTTTGTATTGCTTTCAGTGCAAAGTGAATCTTAGCAACCCTTTGTGCAGGGAGTTCAATTCTGGGCCGATGAACTTCCCGTGAGAAAGCTGTGAATACCTGGCCATGTTTCGCGTGTAAGGTCAGCTGGTATGGAGCTGTCGCGAGATGTCATTGCCGAAGCGGCGGTGAGGATCTTGGACGAATATGGCCTCGCCGACGTGTCCATGCGTCGGGTCGCTGGGCAACTTGGGGTCGCACCCGGCGCGTTGTATTGGCACGTAGAAAACAAGCAAGCACTGGTCAGCGCTATGGCTGAACTCATCCTTTCGTCTGTACGGAAGCACTCCGATCCCCGTGAGATGTGCGCGCAGATTCGCGCGGCACTCCTCTCCCACCGTGATGGTGCTGATGTGGTCATGGCCGCTGTTTCCCAGCCGCATTCCCCGCTCTTCACTTCACTCGTCAAGGATCTGCGAGCAACACTCCCCCAATCCGATCCCCGCGCCGATGCCGCGGCCGAAGCACTCTTGTTCCTCACTTTGGGTGCGGCCAATATTTATCAGTCTGGCGCTCAGCTGCAGGACGTGACAAAGACTCCTGGCACTCCACGCGGGGAGTCAGTCGACACGGCAGTGGATCTACTCCTCCTGGGTCTTGGGCACAATCCGGATTCGGTTAACATCGACTCTCATGACAACCCCTCATGAGCACAGCCAGGTATGGCCTGGATCGGCGTACCCCCTGGGATCCACCTATGACGGTGCGGGAACCAACTTTGCCATCTTTTCCAACGTGGCGGACAAGGTTGAGCTCTGTTTGATCGACCGGGATAACAACGAAGAAAGAATCCCACTGGAGGAAGTAGACAACCACGTTTGGCACGCCTACCTCCCCGGTGTTTTGCCAGGACAGCGCTATGGCTACCGAGTACACGGGCCATGGGATCCGCAAAACGGTAAGCGGTGCGATCCGTCCAAACTTCTCGTTGACCCTTATGCCCGCGCCTTTGATGGTGAATTTGATGGGCACCCGTCCCTGTTTTCCTATGACATCACTGCGGAGACCCCGGGCACAGGCAGGAATGAAGAGGATTCGCTCGGCCACACCATGCTCTCCGTGGTGATTAACCCCTTCTTCGATTGGGGCGATGATCGTGCACCGCGGATCCCGGATAATGACACGGTTATTTATGAAACCCACGTGAAGGGCATGACACAGCTTCACCCCGACGTACCGGAAAATCTCCGTGGCACCTACGCCGGTTTGGCGCACCCGAGTGTCATTTCCTACTTGCAGGATCTCGGTATCACGTCGGTGGAACTCATGCCGGTGCACCAGTTCCTTCAGGATGACCGGCTGCGTGATCTGGGCCTGCGCAACTATTGGGGCTACAACACCTTCGGTTTCTTCGCACCACACCAGGACTATGCAGCGGGCGACCACCCGGGCGACGCCGTAGCTGAATTCAAGGGCATGGTGCGTGCCTACCACGAGGCAGGCATGGAGATCATCCTTGACGTGGTGTACAACCACACCGCCGAAGGCAACCACCTGGGCCCCACCATCGCCTTCCGCGGCATTGACAATGAGGCTTACTACCGCCTGGTGGACGACAACAAGTTCCACTACATGGACTACACCGGCACCGGCAATTCCCTGAACGTCCGTGATCCGCACTCCTTGCAGCTCATCATGGATTCGCTGCGCTACTGGGTCACGGAGATGCACGTGGATGGCTTCCGTTTTGATCTGGCATCCACTCTCGCCCGTGAGTTTTCTGATGTGGACCGCCTGGCCACATTCTTCGACCTCGTCCAGCAGGACCCTGTTGTCTCCCAGGTGAAGCTCATCGCTGAACCGTGGGATGTCGGCGAAGGTGGTTACCAGGTGGGTAACTTCCCGCCGTTGTGGAGTGAGTGGAACGGTAAGTACCGCGACACAGTGCGTGATTTCTGGCGTGGTGAGCCATCAACGCTCGGTGAGTTCGCGTCCCGTCTCACCGGTTCGTCAGACCTGTACAACCACAATGGTCGTCGCCCCACAGCGTCCATCAACTTCATCACTGCTCATGATGGCTTCACACTCAATGACCTGGTGAGCTACAACGAGAAGCACAATGAGGAAAACCAGGAAGACAGCCGGGATGGTGAGAACCATAACCGTTCCTGGAACTGTGGTGTTGAGGGGCCAACGGATGATCCGGAGATCCTGGAGCTGCGTGCCCGCCAACGCCGCAATTTCTTGACCACGTTGCTGCTTTCCCAAGGCACCCCCATGATCTCGCACGGCGATGAGCTGGCCCGCACCCAGGGCGGGAACAACAACGTGTACTGCCAGGACAATGAGATCGCCTGGATGAATTGGGAGCACCTCGATGCCGCGGAGAATCTCCATGATTTCACCCGCCGCCTCATCGCTATCCGCAAAAATCACCCAGTGTTCCGTCGTCGCCGATTCCTCGCTGGCGGCCCGCTCGGCGCTGATGTGCAGGACCGCGACATCGCGTGGCTCGTGCCATCGGGTGAGCTGATGACACAGGGCGATTGGGATTTCGCTTTCGGCAAGGCCTTGCAGGTGTATCTCAACGGCAACCAGATCGTCGAGCCGGATCAGCGTGGGCAGCGTGTCACGGATGATTCCTTCTTGCTCATGTTCAACGCTTTCCACGAAGACATTGAGTTCACGTTGCCGCCGAAGAATCTTGGCGCAAAGTGGGAAGTGCTCATCGACACCACGGAGCCTTTGGGTTACCCGGCTGAGACCGAGGAGATTGAGGCTTTGGGCACGAAGAATGTGCCGGCCCGATCCACGATCGTTCTGCGACAGATTGAACCGCCTTTCTTCGAGGAGGATGCATCATGATTACCGCTCACGGCGCTCGTCTCTCGGTCAACCACACGGCAGTAGAGATTCATCCCGCGCCGCTTGAAGCAGCACTGCTCGGGTCATCCCAGCCGATAATCATTCCTCTCGCGGATATTGACGGCGTGGATTTTCACTCGGGTGACCAGTGGGATGAATCCACCGTCACGCTCAGCGACACGACTGTCCGCTTCGCTCCCGGTGACACGGAGGGCCCAGAACAATTGCAAGCGGCCATCAGCGCCGCTCAGCGTGGTGAAACCATTAACCTCGACGCGGTTCCTGGCTTCAGCTTCGTGGCACTCGATGTGGAAACCGCGAACCAAAACTGGGGCTCGATCTGCCAAATCGGTGTTGTCACTGTCACCGACGGAGTCATCACTGACCAGCAAGGATGGTTGTGCCGCCCGCCAGAGCAGCTTTCGTTTTTCGACGATGCCAACGTGGCCATCCACGGCATCACGGCGGAGGATGTGGCGCAGGAGCCGTCGATAAGCGAGATCCTCCCCCGCGTCTTCAAGTACATCGGCGATCGCACTGTCGTTGCGCACAACGCGTATTTTGATGCTTCTGCCTTGCGCTACGCAGCACACGCGGCTGGTGTTGAGATGCCCAATCTGACCTTCGCATGTTCTTTGGCGCATGCTCGTGCGGTCGATCTTGATGTAGAAAACCACCGTCTGCCCACTCTGGCGTCCTTCTTTGGTGTCGCACTGGACAATCACCACGATGCTGCGGCTGATGCTGCGGCAGCCGCGGGCATCATGATCGGGCTGGCGCGCCGCGCGAAGTACACCGGGCCGATCAATGAATACGTTGCTGAATCCGGCTTCCACCTTGGCTCCATCAATGCTGACCATGTCACCCCGGTACTGAAGGAATTTCGCGGGAGGCAGAAGAAGGAAAAGAAACCTGCCCCCTGGCAGGCCGTGGCAACCCCGGACACCATTCCGGAACCGAATACGAACGCTGACCCAAACTCGCCCTTGTATGGCCACAACGTCACCCTGACTGGTGAGTTTGATCCCTATGACAAGGGTGAGCTGTGGAACGGCATTGCTGCCCAGGGCGGCCAGGTGGGTAAGAACGTGACCAAGAAGACCACTATTTTGGTCGCTGGCGCGTGGGCAACCATGACCTCGAAGGAAAAACGTGCCCGCGAGCTCATGGAAAAGGGACAAGAAATAGAGATCTGGCCTGCGGAAAAGCTTTTTTCTGCACTTAATTTGGAATCTGAGGGAACCAAATAGGGGGTAGCAGCAGTCTAAGTAGATATGACTACTAAAACTGCTACTGAAATCCCCACTGGTATCCCCACTGAGACTGTCCCTGAGATTGCCTCTGACATCGCGACCATCAAGCGTGCTCACAGCCTGCTTACTCCGGCGACGGATCTCACCGCGCACCTCGTGCCACGCACTCCTGCGTTGATCAGCAAAGAGTGGGACGGGCAGGTGACCATTAACCTGTCGCGCGACCACGCGGCTGTGCTCCTGGATTCTTCGGGGAATTCCCTCGACCACGTGGAGCTGGGCCGCCGTGGACTGACCATGCGCCAGGCCTGGGATTCCGCGGCGTTGAGATTGCTCGGTGCGCAACGTGACCCGTACACGGTGCATTTTGATGTGCGTAATTCTAGCTTCAGCCTCGGCCCGAAATCTCCGCGGGGTTTTGAAGTGAAAGGCGACCCCGCCGCGTCATGGCTTGCACACCCGAAAACTTTTCAGATGTTGCACCGCCACTTCACGCACGTCTTGAAACCGGAACATGCCATCACGTACCTCACCCGTGACCACCGTGAACTCTTTGTGTTGGACTGCACCCCGGAACAAGCGGCAACAACATTCCCTTACGCCACTGTATTCACATACTCCCTCGGCTTCCCAATAAAACGCACTATCGTGTGAAGTCATGGACCGGCCTCTTACTTCCACGTATCGTCTTCAACTCCGCGGACCCCACGCTGACCCAGCGGGCCGCGGATTCGGTTTTGCCGAAGCTGCTGCCGTGGTGCCGTATCTGGCTGACTTAGGTGTCTCGCACCTCTACCTCTCCCCCATCTTCACCTCGTACCCGGATTCAAACCACAACTATGACGTGACGGATCCGACAACGATCAACGAGGAACTCGGTGGCATGACCGGACTGAAGGAGCTGGCTGATGCCGCCCATGCAGCGGGGTTGGGTCTCATCGTGGACATTGTGCCGAACCACGTGGGAGTGGAAACACCGGAACTCAATGCCTGGTGGTGGGATGTCCTGAAACACGGCACGTCTTCCGAATTCGAGCCCTACTTCGACATCGACTGGCATGAGGACAATGGCGCGGATGGCAAGCTTGCTCTCCCCGTCCTTGGCAGTCCCGGCGATGAGGACACATTCACGCTCACCCTGGTGGACGATGAACCTGTTCTCACCTACTACGACAAGCACTTTCCGCTCACCCCCGGCTCGTACGACAGCATCGACGATGATCCACGGGAGGTTTACGAGCGGCAGCACTACCGTCTTCTTTACTGGCGCGACAGCGTGATCTCTTACCGCCGGTTCTTCTCCGTCAACGGGCTCGCGGGCATCCGCCAAGAAAACCCCGTCGTGTTCGAGCACACGCATCGTACGCTCAGAATGCTTATCGACGATGGCGTGATCGACGGCGTCCGCGTCGACCACCCAGACGGACTGGCGGATCCCTTCGCCTACCTCAACCAGCTGCGCGAACTCATTGGCCCGGACCGCTACCTCATTGCGGAGAAGATCCTCGGAGTGACAGAACCACTCGATCCGCGCCTCGCCGTCGATGGCACCACCGGCTACGACGCACTGCGTGAACTCGATGGTGTCTTCATCGCCCGTGAAGCCGAAGATGCCTTGAGCATGTTGTCCCTGGAACAGTCCGGTTCCACCTGGGATGAGGCCGCAATCGAGGCTGCCGAACATCAACTCAAACGTGATGTCGCGCAGTACGAGCTCGCCGCTGAGATCCGTCGCCTCACCCGAGCGATTTCCACTGAGGACGTGGAAGACCTCGAGACCACCGTCATTGACCTCATCGCGGCGATGCCGGTGTACCGCGCGGACTACATCTCCCTGTCGCGGCAAACCTCCACCATCATCGCGGACATGGCCCGCCGCTTCCCTTCCCGGGGCGATGCTCTCAACCGCATCTCCGCTGCCTTCCTCACCAATGGTGAGGCCAAGACTCGCTTCGCCCAAGTCTGTGGCGCTGTCATGGCCAAAGGCGTAGAAGACACGTTGTTCTACCGTGCATGCCGCCTCGTTGCTTTGCAGGAAGTTGGTGGCGCACCGGGCCGTTTCGGTGTTTCTGCAGCAGAATTCCACCTCCTTCAGCAGGAGCGTGCGATGCTGTGGCCGCGTGCCATGACAACGTTGACAACTCACGACACCAAGCGCAGTGAGGACACTCGCGCTCGAATTATCGAACTCACCGAACGCCCCAAGGCCTTCGCTGAACTCGTTCGCCACGTTGGCGCACTCGTCCCCGCCCCGGATCAAGCGACCGCGCATTTCCTCCTCCAGAACATTCTGGGCGTGTGGCCCGCAGATGGCGTAACCGAGGATGTCCGACAGCGCCTCCACGCGTACACCGAGAAAGCCGTGCGTGAGGCTGGTGTGCACACCACCTGGTTCGACAACAACACGGCGTTCGAAACCGCGATCTCCAACTGGGTCGACGCGGTGATTGATGGGCCTGCCGCGAGCATGATCCAAGAATTCGTTGAAGAGATTCACCGGGGCGCTATCCAGATTTCCCTCGGCCGGAAGCTACTCCAGCTGATCGGCCCCGGCATTCCGGACACGTACCAGGGGCAGGAATTCCTTGATTTCTCCCTCGTTGACCCCGATAATCGCCGCTTTGTTGATTACGTCCACCGCAGCCAGACCCTCCAGCAGTACATCGAAGAGGGAATCACCGATTCTTCTGACCGGCTCAAGCAGGCAGTCGTCTACGAGGGTTTGCAGATCCGTCGGGAACGGCCCGAGGTGTTCAGTGCCAACAACTATCGCGCAGTGTTTGCTGAAGGTGAAGCAGCCCACCACCTGCTTGGTCTCCGACGTGGAAACGATGTCATCGCCCTCGCCACCCGTTCCCCTCTCGGCCTCGAGGACCGCGGCGGGTGGGGCGACACAACCGTCACACTGCCTGAAGGAACGTGGACGAACCGCCTCAATAAAAAGACCGTCACCGGAACAGTGCCGGTAAGCGACTTATTGGGAGACTTCCCAACAGCGCTCTTGGTTGCGGGCTAGCGGTCCCGCCCCAACAGCCTGTCGATCTCACGCCGCTCCTTCTTCGTCGGGCGCCCAGCACCCCGATCGCGCTTGGGCATGGAGTAGAAGTACTCCTTCGGCGGTGGCGGCGGTGAATGGTCCACGTAGCAGGTCCGCGCAACGGGGGCACCTACGCGTTTGCGGACGGTTTCTACGACCTCATAGTCCAAGTCGCGGTAATCCTTCCACGCCTTGATGCGGTCCCCCGGCACGACTTTGGCAGACGGTTTCACCGCATTGCCATTGAGTTTCACGTGCCCGGCGCGGACTGCGTTGGCCGCATCAGACCTGGTTTTGTACATGCGTACCGCCCAGATCCATACGTCGATCCGGACTGGTTCCACTAGTACTCGTCCCGGTGGTTGATGATCTGCTGGACCTTGACGTAGTTGTACACACCGCCGACAACAGCAACGACGAGGCCGAGGCTGAACCAGACCCAGAATGAAGAGAAAGCCAGGCCGAGTGCAGCACCACCAATAACACCGCCGGCAACACTAACTACAGCGTTGCGTGAGTATTTCCGTACGGCCTGCTTGCGGGCTTCAATCGGGTTATGAGGACGAGGCTGCAAAGTCATGGCGCTTAGTTTAGCGTTCCACCCACATCTCGCCGGCCTCTGACGCCTCCGCTTCACCTTGTGTCAACGCTGCCAACAATTCGTTGAGGGCTTCTAACCCACCCGGCTCAATACCCAGGGTGTACGTCGCTGCTGCGCCATAGTGGACATCCACCACATCAATGCCGTTAGTACGCAGGTCTGCTTCGATCCGGCCCGCTTCCGCATGTGGGAAATCCACTTCCGCGAGTTGCCGCAACCGCTTTTCCACCCGCGTGACCTGCTCCAGTGTTTCTGACACCGCGCCGGAGTAGGCATGCACCAGCCCACCAGCCCCCAGTTTGATGCCTCCGAAGTACCGGATCACCACCGCCACAATGTCCTGCATCCCGGAGCCACGCAGCACATCCAACATGGGTTTGCCAGCAGTGCCGGAGGGCTCACCATCATCACTGGAACGCTCAATGGGGTTCTGCCCGCTCAGAATGAACGCGGAGCAGTGGTGTCGCGCATCCGGGTAGGTGGCCTTTGCCTCCGCAATGACCGCCCGTGCTTCCTCTTCGGATTCCGCGCGAGTGATCCAGGTGATGAAGCGCGAGCGCTTGATCGTGATCTCATGCGTGATCAGATCGCGTGCGGGCAACTCAAAAGAAACAAACATCGTGTCCGCATTTTACTTAGTGTGGAGTCCATGAGTTCCACTGAGCAGTTCAAAGTCTGGGCTCCACGTGCACATGACGTCCAGCTCATCGTCGACGGCGCCCACTATCCGATGCGGCGCGCCAAGAAGAGAGGTTGGTGGGTCTCCGACATCCCCATGAAACCCGGCCAGCGTTACGGCTACCTCCTTCACGACGGAAACGACTGGGTAGGCCCGTTCCCCGATCCGCGCACGCGCCGCCAACCGGACGGTATCCATGGCTTGTCAGAAGTCTTCAGCACGGACTTCCCTTGGACGGATCATGGACACACAACCAAAAAGCTCCAAGGCCAGGTCATCTACGAGCTCCACGTGGGTACGTTTACGCCGGAGGGGACGTTTGCAGGGGTCGTCGATAAGCTTGATTACCTCGTTGACCTGGGCGTGACCGCAATCGAGCTCATGCCAGTGCAACCGTTCGGCGGTGAGCGCAACTGGGGCTACGACGGCGTTGATTGGTTCGCTGTCCACGAAGGTTACGGTGGGCCGGAGGAACTGAAGAAGCTTATCGACGCGGCCCATGCCCACAACATCGACGTCTTCCTTGACGTTGTGTACAACCACTTCGGCCCGGACGGTAACTACAACGGTCTTTTCGGCCCGTACACCACCATGGGTTCCACTGGCTGGGGCGATGTGGTGAATCTGTCTGGCGCGAATTCAGATGAGGTCCGCGCGTATGTTCTCGATGCTGTGCGCCAGTGGCTCGAAGAATTCCACGTCGATGGTCTGCGCCTCGACGCCGTACATTCCTATGACGACCGCGCCGCGTACTCCATCATGGAGGACATCAACCGGATCGCGGATGAAACCGGCGCCATCATCATCGCCGAGTCCGACCTCAACGATCCACGCATCATTAGTGCTTATAAGCACGGTGGGTACGGCCTCGACGCGCAGTGGCTTGACGACGTCCACCATGCCCTCCACACCGTCATCACCGGCGAAAATGATGCTTATTACGAGGACTACGGCACCCTTGACATTCTTGCTGACACCTTGCGCCACGGCTACCGCTTCCGTCGCACCTACTCCACTTTCCGTGAACGCACCCACGGGAAAGAACTGGACCTGTCCCGCATCGCACCGTGGCAGCTGATCACCTACACCACCACGCACGACCAAGTGGGTAACCGTGCTCGAGGTGACCGCCCTTCCCAAAACCTGACGCCGGCACAACATGCGCTCAAAGCCGCGGTGATCTTCTTCTCCCCCTTCACACCCATGATCTTCATGGGTGAGGAGACCTACGCGCAGACCCCGTTCCCCTTCTTCGTCTCCCACACTGATGAACATCTCCTGCGCCTGACCAGTGAGGGTCGCGCCCACGAATTCGCGCGCTACGGCTGGGACTTGGGCACGGTTCCCGACCCGGCCGACACCGCCACCTTTGAGTCCGCGAAACTCGATTGGGATTGTGGGAACGATTCCGTAGAAATTCACTCCGCCTACAAGAAGCTGTTGTCACTCCGGAAAGACTTCAACCTTGCCCGCGATGACCTCCGCGAACTGCAGGTCGAGCACGGTAAAAACTGGCTCACCATGGGCTACGACGATGTCGTGCTCGCCGCGACCTTCTCCGACGAGCCCGCCACCGTGCCGGTGGGCGGCAAGCTCATCTACTCATTCACCCAGCCGAAAGTCACAGAAACCTCGACCGTGCTGGATCCTTGGGGCTTTGCAGTGATCAGCCGATAACGATGTAGTCATACTCCGGCGTCCCCGGCATGAGGCGCTCGCAATCAAACGATGCCTCTTCCATGCGCTGCAGCAGCGGCTCCAGGTCGGTTGCTCGTGCCAATTCCAAGCCAACGAGTGCGGCACCGGTTTCACGGTTGTTCTTCTTCAAGTACTCGAAGAGCGCAATATCATCATCCGGCCCCAGCACGTCAGTGAGGAAGCGGCGCAGCTGTCCTGGTTCCTGCGCGAAGTTGACTAGGAAGTAGTGCTTCAATCCACGGTGAACAAGAGAGCGCTCCATGATCTCCGCGTAACGCAGCACGTCATTATTACCGCCGGAAATCACACACACCACGGTGCTGCCCGGTGCGAGGTTCACCTCAGCCAGGCCTGCCACCGACAATGCACCCGCGGGCTCCGCGATGATGCCTTCGTTCTGGTACAGGTCCAGCATGTTCGTGCACACTGCACCTTCATCCACATCAGCGAGGTGAATCCGGCCCTGGTTCTGCTCAACGATCTCGTAGTTGATATCACCAACGCGCTTCACAGCAGCACCATCAACGAAGGGGTCGACGTCCTTCAGCGTGACCGGCTCCCCTGCCTTCATCGCTGCTGCCATCGATGCCGCACCAGCTGGCTCAAGGCCAACAATGGCAGTACGCGGCGACATGTCCGCCAGGTAGGAGGTAATACCAGCGATGAGTCCACCGCCACCGACCGGCACCAAGATGTTGTCCAGCGACTTGCCCAGCGCCGACAACTGCGAAACAACTTCGGCTGCCACGGTGCCTTGACCGATCACAGTGTTGCGCGCGTTGAAGGGCTCCACCATCGTGGCACCGCGTGCGAGCGCATCCTCATGTGCCGCCTCGGCTGCTTCATCGAAGTTGTTACCCGTCAGCACGAGCTCAACCGAATCACCACCGTGCACCAGAATGCGGTCACGTTTCTGCTTCGGGGTGCGCTTGGGCACGAAGATCTTGCCGTCAATGCCCATCGACCGGCACGCGTAAGCCACGCCCTGTGCGTGGTTACCGGCGGATGCGGCGACAACGCCGGCGGCCTTCTCGTCCGCGGAAAGCTTGGAGATGTTGTAGTACGCACCGCGGATCTTGTACGACCGCACGTCCTGGAGGTCTTCACGCTTCAGGTACACCTCCACGCCATACTGCTGCGACAACCGCGGGCAGTACTGCAGCGGAGTCGGCGCAATAATGCGGGAGATGTCCGCTTGTGCTGCTTGGATATCGGCTGCGTGGACGGGTGCAAAAGTCATAAGCACACATCTTAGCGCCCTTATAACTCTTGGCTTTACCCCGGCAAGGACGTACACTTTTCGCCGGTACAAATCTCAAGAAGGAGCCCCCGTGAAGAAGACCCTCATCGCCGCCGCGCTCGCAGCCGCCACTGCGTTCTCCGTCACTCCTGCTGCATTGGCAGAAACTACTAATGAAGTGCAGGAGAACCCGAACGACAAGGACACTCCTGAAACTCCTGAGACTCCTGAAAAGGACAAGGACAAAGACAAAGAGAAGGACAAGGACGAGGACGACAAGGACAAGAACGACTTGACGCTCGATCCCACCAAGGACATGTGGGATAAGAACAACGCATCGAGCAACCCGGCTCCTGAGGGACCTTTTAATGCGGAGAAGTCCTCCACCCTGAACCGCGTGTCTGCGTACTACCAGAGCAACCACTTCAAGATGATCTCCCTGATCGTTGGATCAGTGGCCACCATCATTGGTGCTCTGGCTAACTTCGCAGCGGTGATTATCGGCTCTAACCCGGAGCTGAAGGCACGCTTCGCCGCTATGTTCCCGGCTTAACCCAGAACCCCGGCGCCCATCGCGGCCTTCAGATCACCCATGAGGCTGCCGGACCTTTCTACTCTTAGGTGATCCCCCAGAATCATCAGCTGGGAGTGATCCCCATTCACCAGGTTCAGGTAAACATCCGAATCACCCGGATTGTTTGCCAGGACCTGTTTTAGTTTGCGGATGTTGTCCACCGTGCACTGCTCCGTGCGCAGCGTCAGACGCAGAGGCAGGCCGGCACCATTGCCCGGCCCAAGCTCCGGTACCTTCACGTCATCACCGAACAAGCTCATGCGCTCATCGCGGATAGACACGTGTGCCTTGACCAGGATGATGTTGTCCTCAACGATCTGCGGAGCAACTAGGGCGTACACCTTGTTGAACAGCAGAACTTCAACCTGGGCACCGTGGTGGTCTTCCAGCGTGACAATCGCCCACGGCGAGCCGTCCTTCTTTGAGAACCTCCGGTCCACAGCCGAAATGATGCCACCGATGGTTACTTCCTCACCATGGCGCATGCCACCTTCCAGAATCCTTGGCAGTGGCGTATCCGTCTGTGCGTCCAGTGCCTCCTCGAAACCATCCAGCGGGTGGCCGGAGACATAGAGCCCGAGCATTTCACGCTCGAGTGCGAGCTTGTGCTTCTTTTCCCACTCGTCCTCGGGCACCTCGATGGAGAATGCAGCGGCTGCTTCCTCACTGCCAAGCGACGCGAAGAGATCAAACTGACCCTTATCCGCAGCCTTCTTCGTGGTCAGCACCGAATCCACCGCATCATCGGACACGAGCATGAGACCCTTGCGCGGATGCCCCAACGAGTCAAAAGCGCCCGCCTTGATCAGTGATTCCGTAATGCGCTTGTTGCACGGCAGCAGATCGATCTTGTCCAGGTAATCAGAGAAGGACGTGAAATCTCCCTTCGTCCGCCGCGTCTCACGGATCGACTCCACAACTTCCACACCCACGTTTCGGACGGCGGCCAACCCATAACGGATGTCCTTGTCCACAGCGAGGAAGTTCTCCTCCGACTCATTAATGTCTGGCGGGAGAACAGAGATACCCAGGTGGCGGCAATCCGCAAGGTAGATCGCAGACTTGTCCTTCTTGTCGCCTACCGACGTCAACAGGGCCGCCATGTACTCCGCCGCATAATTCGCCTTCAGGTAGGCAGTCCAGTAGGACACCAACGCATAACCTGCAGCGTGCGACTTGTTGAACGCGTAGGACGCGAACGGTTCAATCGTGCCCCACAACGCGTCCACTGCATCCTTGGAATAGCCGTTGCTGAACATGCCCTGGGAGAACTTCTCATACTCCTTGGCCAGCACTTCCGGCTTCTTCTTACCCATTGCCTTACGGAAGCCGTCTGCTTCACCAGCGGTGTAGTTAGCCACCTTCTGGGAGATGTTCATGATCTGCTCTTGGTAAACGATCAGACCATACGTCTCATCCAGAATCTCTCGCAGTGGTTCTTCCAGCTCTGGGTGAATCGGAGTAATCGGCTTGCGGCCGTTCTTACGGTCCGCGTAATCCCAGTGCGCATTCACACCCATCGGGCCGGGACGGTACAGCGCCAAAGACGCGACGATATCGTTGAAGCCCGTCGGCTTCATGCGCTTCAGCAGCTCCTGCATACCGCCGGAGTCCAGCTGGAACACGCCCAAGGTGTCACCGCGTGAGAGCAGTTCATAAACCCCCTCATCATCGGTCTCCAGCGTGTCCAAATCAATGGTTTCGCCACGGTTCTTCTTGATGTTCTCAATCGCATCCCCGAGCACCGTCAGGTTACGCAGACCCAGGAAGTCCATCTTCAGCAGGCCGATTGCCTCACACGCCGGGTAGTCCCAGCCCGTGATCAACGCACCATCAGCAGGGCGCTTCCACATCGGGATGTGGTCCATGAGCGGCACGGACGCCATAATCACCGCACACGCGTGAACACCCGCCTGACGGACTACGCCCTCAAGGCCACGCGCCGTTTCATAGATCTTGGCCACATCCGGGTCCGTCTCAATCATGGACCGCACCTCGGTGGCCTCCGAGTAGCGCTCATGCTCTGGATCCATGATGCCGGACAGCGGAATGTCCTTCGCCATGATCGCCGGCGGAAGCGCAGCATTAATCCGGTCGGCCATCTGGAAGCCCGGCTGGCCGAAGTTCACCTTTGCGGCGTCCTTAATCGCCTGCTTCGTCTTCACCGTGCCGAACGTGATCACCTGGGCGATCTTGTCCTCGCCCCAGTTTTCCGCCGCATAGGTGATCATTTCGCCGCGGCGACGATCATCGAAGTCAATATCAATATCCGGTGCGGACGGGCGCTCCGGGTTCAAGAATCGCTCGAAGAGCAGACCGTGCTCAATCGGATCAATATTCGTAATCGTCAGTGCGTACGCCACCAGCGAACCAGCCGCCGAGCCACGGCCCGGACCAACGCGAATACCAATGGAACGCGCATGCTTGATCAGCTCAGCGACGATGAGGAAGTAGGACGGGTAGCCCTTCATGTCAATGACGTCGATCTCGTAATCGGCGCGCTTGTAGTACTCCTCCGGAACAGTCCCACCTTCGAAGCGGTCCTGCAGACCACGGTGGACTTCCTTGCGCAGCCACGTCGTCGGGGTCTCCCCCTCCGGTACCGTTGCCAGCGGCATGCGGTCATGTGGGTGCTCTTCCCACAGCTCGCCGTAATCACCGACGCGTTCCGCGATCCACAGCGTGTTATCGCAACCATCAGGGACCATGTCGTCCCAGATCTCACGCATCTGCTGCGCCGACTTGATGTAGTAGCCAGTGCCATCGAACTTGAAACGGTCTGGGTCCAGCAGCGTCTTACCGGTCTGCACACACAGCATCGCCTCATGCGCTGGCGCCTGGGATTCCAGAACGTAGTGGCAGTCATTAGTCACTAGCGGCGGCAAATCCAGTGCCTGGCCAATGCGCAGAAGGTCATCGCGCACACGGCGCTCAATGTGCAGGCCATGGTCCATCAGCTCAAGGAAGTAATTGTCCTTGCCGTAGATGTCCTGCCACATCGCGGCTGCTTCAAGCGCCTCGTCATACTGCCCCAAACGCAGACGCGTCTGCACATCACCCGACGGACACCCCGTCGTCGCAATAATGCCTTCTGCATGCTCCGCGATAAGCTCCGCATCCATGCGCGGCCACTTACCCAGCTGTCCCTCGTAAGAGGCAAGCGAACTCAAGCGGAAAAGATTACGTAGACCATCTGCATTCTCCGCCAGCATCGTCTGGTGCAGGTACGCACCGGAAGCAGACACGTCATCGCTCTTCTGGTCAGGGGTGCCCCACAGAACGCGCTTCTTGTTGAAGCGGGATTCCGGGGCCATGTATGCCTCAATACCGATGATCGGTTTGATGCCCGCCTCCGTCATACGGCGGTAAAAAGCATTCGAACCGAACATGTTGCCGTGGTCCGTCATACCCACGGCAGGCATCCCCTGGCGGTCTACTTCCTCCGCCAGCAAATCCACCTTTGCCATACCGTCGAGCATGGAAAACTCGGTGTGGTTGTGCAGGTGGACAAAGGAAGAATTCTTGGCCATAGCTGCCTAGTGTAGCCCGCTTGTCTACTCGTACCTCAGCGCGTCGATAGGCTGCATCTTTGCCGCCTTATTTGCTGGATAAGCACCGAAGAACACGCCGATCGCCATGGAGAACAACAGCGAGAACAACACTGCGCCCATGGGTGGGAAGGCAACCGGACCGTAGGACTCACCATCGATCATTCCGATGAAGCCACTCGCGAAGATACCCAGCGCGCCACCGAGCACCACACCGATGACACCGCCCAGCAGGCCAACCATCACTGCCTCAACGATGAACTGCGTGCGGATATCCCGCTGCGTTGCGCCAAGTGCTTTACGCACACCGATTTCACGCGTTCGCTCGGTCACCGTAATCAGCATGATGTTCATTACGCCAATGCCGCCGACGAGCAGTGAGATGCCAGCGATGGCAGCGAGCACCGTACTGATAATTCCAAAGATGCTGGTGAAGGCCGCCAGTGACGCCTGCATATCAATGACTTCAACTTGAGCCTCATCGTTGTGCTCGTACCAGCGGTCAAGATAGGACTGCAGCTCCTCACGGAACGCCGCCGGATCCTCATCACCGCGGGTCATCACAACAAAGTTGAAAACATTGTCAATCTTTTCGCCGACCCGGTCAGCCACGCTGACAGGGATGTACATCTGCCCGTACGCGGTCTGCTGACCAAAATCGTCGGCGCTCTGTTGCTCGCCTTCGGCGACACCGATAATGGTGAACACACTCGTAGAATCAGTGCTCACATCAATGCGTTCGCCGATGGCGGAGGCAGCGTCGCCGCCAAAGAATGCGTCGACAAGCTCCTGCGAAACAACCGTGACTGGGCGCTGCGTGGCAATATCCTGCTCCGTGATACCGCGCCCGTAGGAGATCTCGACGTTGCGGACCTTCATGGAATCTGCCAACATCGGCATCACATCAACGCTGGCGGTCTTGTCACCGTAGGCCGTCTCCGCGTAGAGAGTCTCCTGAATATCCACGCCCTCGACGCGATCCCCGAAGTGATCCTTAATCTCCTGGAGCTGCTCCAGCGACACCATGTCCTGTTCATCCGTGACAGGCATGTTGAAACTGCCGGAGAAATCGTCTTCTTCCTGGTCGGATTCATCCGACTTCTCCGTGACCAGGACAATGTGCTGCGACGCACCGATGCCTTCCAGCCCTCTGAGCACCTGATTCTGCAGGCCACGACCCAACGTCATGATGATGATCACGGCCATGATGCCGATGATGATGCCCAGCAGCGTCAGCACCGAGCGCATCTTGTTCGTGCGCAGACTCCCCGCGGCGAGGTTGATTGATTCGCGCATTTCCATTTAGCGCCCACCTCCCGCGTGAACATCAACGACCCGGCCGTCCTTCATCTCCACGATCCGCTGGGTCTCCTGCGCGAGCTCCGCGTTGTGCGTAATAAACACGATCGCCTTGCCGTACTCCTCATTGAGCTGGTGAAAAAGGTCCATCACCATGCGGCCGGTGCTCGAGTCCAGCGCACCCGTCGGCTCATCCGCCAGCAACAAATCCGGATCATTCGCAAGACTGCGCGCGATTGCCACACGCTGCTTCTGACCACCAGAAAGCTCATTCGGCGCATGCTTCAGCCGGTCCCCCATGCCGACCATTTCCAAAAGCTCGGTCGCACGTTCTTCGCGCTCTTGCTTACCGACGCCCGCGTACATCATCGGCATCGCCACATTCTGCAACGCATTAATGCGCCCAACCAGATTGAAGTTCTGGAAAATGAAGCCGATGTTCTGGGAGCGGTACGACGCCAACTCATTGTCGTTTTTGATGAAGACATCTTCACCGTTGAATGCGTAGCCACCATGGGTCGGCTTATCCAGCATCCCGATCATGTTCATCAACGTCGACTTACCGCAGCCGGATGGACCAACGATGGACACGAACTCACCGTGCTTCGTATCAAAATCGATGCCGTGCAACACCGTCAGCTCGGTGTCTTTGCCCTCGTTATAGGTTTTGACGATTCCGCGCATGTACACCAGCTGGTCAGGATCAATCCTTACCTGCTCTGGCTGCGCACCGGGGACAGAACTAGTCACTGCTTAGTCCTTCTTGTCCTGTTTATCCTGCTTATCCTGACCGAAGTTCTCATCCACGACCTGGACAGACTGCCCAATCTTGTCCTTGTAGTCATCCGGCCAGGCAACAACGATGTCGCCTTCCTTCAGGTCGCCACCGGTCACGGCGATGTCCGTGTCATTCTTCACACCGGTTTTCACGTTGCGTTCCTCGACCGTTGCCGAGGAATCATCGCCCGGAACAAAGACCAGCACCTTATTGTCTTCAAAGACCGCGTCGCGCGGGATGCTCAGTCCATCACGGGATTCATCAGTGATGATCTCAGCTCGTGCCGAACCACCAAGACGCAGATCATTCATGTCGCCGACAACTTCAATCTCCACCGGGAACAAAATGCCGGAGTCCTTCGACTGGCTCTGCCCCTGCCCCTGCTGGAGTGCACGCGCCGGCGAATCGCCACCCTCTGCCATCGGGGCAATCTTGCGCACGCGACCTTCGAACTTCTTGTCCCCGGTCACTGGCGTAGTGAACTCAACGCGGTTGCCTTCCTTAACCTTGGCAACATCACTTTCCCGCACGTTTGCCTTGACCAACAGGCGGGAAGCATCCGCAATCGTCAGCAAAGCACCGCCCGCTGGTGATCCTTCTTGAGCCTCGATCTTGGTCACCACACCATCCATCGGAGCGAAAATCTCACGCTCTTCCATCTGGTATTCAAGCGCGCTCGTGTCTGCACCGCCCATCTCCGGCTGCGCTGCCAACTGCTCCTCAATCGCCTGCTGTGCCTCGCTCTGCCCCTGCGCGCGGCCCTGCTCGTGCGCCTCAACCAACGCTTGCTCAATCTCCTCCTGGCTCGGTCCCTGGTTAGGTGCCGGGGCAGGAGCTGGTAACGGGGCGTTCTGCGGGAAGATGGAGCTGATGCTGTCGTGGATAGCCTTACCGGCATCCTGCACGACCCGCTGGACCTGACCAGCAGCAGCCGTCATCGCAATCGGCTCACCGGAGGCATTGAGCTGACGCTCAATGGAGGAGGTGTCCATGGTCACCAGCAGCTGTCCCTGCTTCACACGGTCACCAACCTGAACGTGGACGGTCTGCACCGGAACCGTCAGGGTACTCGAGATACCAGCCGTACGAATCGGCTCAACCGTGCCATCCACGACGATGCTGTTCACCACATCCTCACGTGCGGCCACTGCGTAATCGCCTGCGGCGACCCCCTCCTTAGCGGCTCCCTCGCCCCCACCACAGGCGGTGACGAAAAACAGAGATGCTGCCATGGCTAGGGACACCCCAGCGCGACGTGCCCAGATGGTGCGTTGAGATGACAAGATTATTCTCCACTTCAGGGATGCGAACAGAATTACTGAAGAGACTTTACACGCTGCCAAGCTTAAGATGGAAGGCTCATTCTGCGCTCCATGCTGAGGTCTTGGACCGTGGGCCGGTCATCCATGGGGTCTTGGGGTGGTTCAAAGTCCAGATCCGGAACCGGTGGCGGTGGCGTTGGGTGGAAGGGGAAGGACATGCCGTACTTCGTCTCCACTTCTTCCAGTGCACTCACACACTCGTCATAACTCCCACCTGATTCGTACTTATCCATGATCGTGTGGGCCAAGGCGAAAAATCGTGTGGCATTCCGTCGCAGCGTCAGAAGACCACGCAATGTTGTCTTCCATCGAGGGTTTTCTGCCAAGACTTGCTCCTGAATGAACCCTTCTGGCTCAGACTTCATGTAGGTCCCGTCCGGGAGTAACCAAACCACCTCCCCTGTCACCGGATCTGGCAGGTAGTACGCGCGTTTATCGGTTTTTATGTTGTGGTGGTGCTGACACAGGCAGTACAGATTGTCTACCTTCGTCAGGCCACCCTCACCATAAGAAATGCGGTGTTCCATCTGGCAGTTTTCCGCCGGAACGTGGCAACCTGGCCAGACGCATTTGCCATCACGCCACCGAACCTTCGCTTTAATGTCTTCCGGAACCTCATATCCGGCCACTGCACGGTCGAGTTTTTCACTGTCCAAGTCCACGACAGTCCCATTCGCATCCGCCATGTGGTGGAACATCGCGGTTCCTGGTGCCATGGTCCAACCAAAGCGGGGGATATAGACCGGAGCGGTGCAATCAATCGAGCCATCAGCGTTCTTGGGCGCATACCCGTAAATCACCGCTTTAGCCGCGGGAGTTATCTCCCCCGTCAGCAGTTTCACGGTTGCATCCGCCAAGCTGATCTTGTGTTCACGCGCTGTTTCTTCCACGAATGCGCGAACAGAGGCCATCGTTGCGGAGTCTCCGACGACGTTCATACGCGCATTGCCAACATCTTCGTTCTCCGCACTAAATGAGACACTGCAATGCCCGGGCGGTACGTCCTCTTCCTTCTGCTCGCGTTCTTTCTTTTTCTTCGAGCAGTAATCAATATTCGGATCGAACGAGGCCAGGAGCTTTTTCATCCTGCTTTTAATCGTCCATGGCGTGGGCAACTGCTGGTTCACCGATGTTGGACTGAAGAGACCCGCCAGAAGCTCATCAAAAGCAGCCAGCATCTCATCCGTGATGTCATTACCCAACCGCGCCAACTGATTATCAATGGCTATCAAGCGGGACAGGTCCAGCCGCTGAGTCTCCCTCTGAAGATCCCGCAGCATCGGCAGTTCCTGAAGCCGCATGTAGGCGCACATGGCATTCTCCACCGCTTTCTTGCCCATCCCCGTGACTGCACTCAACTTGGCTATCTCCACATGAATGTCATCACTTGAACCAGCAAAGTCCTGCCCATCTTCGGCGTACAGTCCGAAGAGCCCGAACTGACACTGCCGCAACAGCAATGCATATTCCGCGTTTTCATTGTCCGGACACTCAGTGGCAAAGAATGCCTCTTCCTGCTCCGGCCGGGTGTCCTCCCCGTCTCCTATGATCTGTTCCAATCGCTTTCGCTTATCAGAAGCTGACACGATCTCACCCCCTTCTCCTTATTGTTTCCTAGACACAACAATACAGGAACACTTGTTCGACACGCAAGGTCTGGAAAAAACTTTTTAAAAGTTTTTACACCTACACGTTCGAAGGGGCACGAACACCAAAAGTGCCCCACACAGCATCGGGTGGGAGGACGTCGATGGTGGTGATGCGGGGGTCGCTAATAAGCATGCGCAAGACGTCCCCACCGTCCCACACGACCACTGCGATGAGAGGCTCAGAACCGAAAACCTGGGTCCGGTCCGGCATCTCCCCCACGGAGATCGGTGGCTTATCAGCAACGATGATCTGATTCACGCGGCGCACACCCTGCAGCAAGTCAGCAGCCTGGTCCGGATCGAGGGGCGAAGAGAAAGTGATCAGCGCAAAGGCAGGTTCATCGGCTTCCGCAAGCGATGCTTGGGCGCGCTGCGCATATTCCGTGGTGGACTCACCACTGTCCGGGCCGAGTTGATCCCCCATGGGGTGCGGTTCTATGCCCGTGTTCAGGCCCAGCACGTAGACGCCGGCAAGACAGGCCAAGCAGATGAGAGCAGCAATGATGCGATTCATCCGCGGAGCACATCCACCGCATGCTGAAGGTCAGCCGGGTACGGCGACTCAACCTCCATCCACGTGCCCTTCCCCGGGTGAAGGAAGCCCAGCTTGGTGGCATGCAGCCACTGGCGGTTCAAACCAAGTCGTGCACTCAGGTTCGGGTCAGAGCCATACATCGGATCACCCACGCATGGATGTCCCACCGAAGACATGTGCACGCGAATCTGGTGGGTGCGGCCAGTTTCTAGCTGAATCTCCAGCAGGCTCGCCTCGCGGAAGGCCTCCAGCACCTCATAGTGCGTCACCGAATGGCGGCCATCAGACGTCACGGCAAATTTCCAGCCGGAAGAAGGGTGCCGGCCAATCGGCGCATCAATGGTGCCCACGATCGGATCCGGTAGTCCCTGTACAACCGCGTGATACGTCTTGTCCACCGTGCGCTCTTTGAACGCCCGCTTGAGCGCGGAATACCCCGGAATGGAATTCGCCACAACCATCACGCCTGAGGTACCCACATCCAGGCGCTGCACAATGCCCTTGCGCTCAGGTGGGCCCGCATCAGGCAGCTGAAAACCCATCGCGTACAGCCCGCCCACAACAGTCGGACCTTCCCACCCCAAGGTCGGATGCGCCGCAACGCCAACAGGCTTATCGACGACAATCACATCCGCGTCGTCATACAGAATCGTCAGCCCCTCCACCAACTCTTCCTTCGGCATCGGCGGCTTCTTCGGCTCCGGCAGCGTGACTTCCAGGGTTTGGCCGGTGGTAAGGCGGGTGGATTTGGTGGCGAGGGTGCCGTCGATAAGCACTTCGAGCTCAGCGGCGACCGTGCGGGAAACGCCGAACGCTTTGGCCACAGCGGCGTCTACGCGCATGCCATCAAGGCCCTCAGGCACGACTAGGGACCTGTATTTGCTCATTTCTCCCCCGTGAAAAACAGCGCGATGATGAACACCACAACCCCAACGTTGATCGCCATATCCGCAAAATTGAACACGGCGAACGAACCGACGGAGATGTAGTCCACCACGTGACCGAACCAGAAACCCGGCTCGCGGAAGAGGCGGTCGATCAAATTCCCCAAAGCACCACCTGCGATGAGGGAAAGGCCCACGATCTCCCACCGGGTTTTCAGACGTGGCGCCGCAATCAACGCGCCCACCACGAACGCGAGCTGAATAGTAGTGAACAGCCAGGTGGAATCACTGCCGAGGGAGAACGCGGCACCCGGATTGAACACGAGTAGAAGCCGGAACCAATCCCCAATGAGATAGAAAGGTTCCCCTGGCGTCAGTGAAGACACCATGATCTGTTTGAGAATCTGATCGATGATTCCCACGGCGATCATGATGAGGGCCAGATACGTGCGCTTATGAGTAAGGGAGGTCATTGGCCCCTAACCTTAGTCGGCGGTAGGTTCAAGGAGTGAGTTTGCGTAGAATCACCGCCACTCTTCTCGTGGCCAGTGCCCTGTCCCTCGCCGGTTGTTCCAGTCCGGATCCTATTGAGGAGATCCCGGCTTTTGCCGTGGATTCACCAGATGTGAATCTCATTTCCAATGGTGAAGGCGATAAACAGCAGCTAGTTTATGCATTCTCCCCACAAGAATCAGAGATTGCGGTGAATTACGCCGCCAACCACGCTGCCGTGGCAACGGACAAGGTGAATGCGGAAGCACCAACGGGTGAGGGCTTGGAGGAGACGACACTCCCCTTGTCCGTCTCTGTGGTGGACGGAAACGTCGCTGAATTCAACACCGATGGTTTCCGCATGCGGTGGCACATGGACGTGCAAGGGCAGGTTGAGGAGATCAAGCTGCTCCCGCCAGACGGCAGTTCGGACGAGACACGCGCCACCACCGAGCGTGCTCTGCTGCAGATCATGTCCACCAACCCGGTATTCCCCGTGGAGCCGGTAGGTGTCGGCGCGCAATGGTCGGTGAAAACGCGCACCCTCGGTGATACAAATATGCTCCGCACGACCACATACACTCTGACCTCCCGCGATGGGGATACTGTCACGCTGGATGTGCAGGTCCAGGAGGAACCCGCGAAGAAGACCCTCGAGTTGGATGACGGCAATAAATTAACCGCCGAAGACTGGTCGACCACTTCTTCAGGCACCATCACCGTGGATCTGACCAAGCTTCTTCCTACCGCCGGGGAAAACACCGCCACAACACGAACGGTTTACGCTGGACCTAACCCTGATTTCAAAGTGGTGCAGGACATGACCACGGCGACGACCTACAAGAAGTGATCAACATGAGGCATACCCACATTGGTGTAGACGGACTTTCCTTCAGTTACCCGGATGGACACCGCGTCCTCACCGACGTCTCCTTCGCGGTCCCCTCTGGATCAGTGACCGGTTTGATCGGTGAGAATGGCGCCGGCAAGTCCACTCTGTTGTCACTCATCAGCGGTGATCTGAAGCCAACCGCCGGCACGATCATTACCCCAGAGTTGACCGGATTCATCGCGCAAGAAACGTCGCTGCCATTCAGTGAGCCAGCACAATCGCTTATCGACGAATCCGTCCACGAACTCCGCGGCGTCGAACGCGCCATCACCGAACTGTCCGAGCTCATGGCTGAAGATCCTGAGAAGTACTCGGATCAATTCGATGCTGCTCTAGCTCGCGCAGAGAACTCCGGCGTGTGGGAACTCGATGCCCGCATCGCTGCCGTTCTGGCCGGCCTTGGTCTTGCCAATGTTGAATTGAGCACTCCCCTAGGCGAGATGTCCGGTGGTCAGCGCCGCCGCTTCGCACTAGCAGCACTGTTGCTGCGACCGGTTGACGCAATGGTGTTGGACGAGCCGACGAACCACCTCGATGATGAAGCCGTGGACTTCCTTATTGAGGAATTGCGCGCTTTCAAGGGACCTGTGTTGGCTGCATCCCACGACCGCTTCTTCTTGGATAGCGCCTGCGATGGGCTGGTTGACCTCGACCCCGGTTTGGGTGCGGAGGGCGGATTCGGTGAAGAAACCCGCCAGGGTGCGCGTTTCTCCGGTTCTTTCTCTGATTACCTGGTTGCTCGTGAATCCCGGCGAAACCGCTGGGCCACGGACTATGCGGCACAAGAACACGAACGTGCCCGGCTGGAGAAGGCCGCTGCTATCACCGACGAGGACGTGTTCCACTCCTTCGAGAGCAAGACCGAAACTCGCAAGGCAGCCAAGTTCTATGCCGATCGCGCGGCCAAGACCATCGGTGGGCGCCGAAAGTCCGCGGAGAACCGCCTCGAAGCACTCGAACGCCGTGAGATTCCTGCACCTCCGAAACGGCTGCGCTTCCAGGGCCTGCCATCCCACACCGCTACTTCTCTCGGCGTGCCCGCGGTAGTGACGAAGGATCTCGCGGTTGAAGATCGGTTAGCACCGCTGACCATCAAGGTGCAGCCCGGCCAGCAACTCCTCGTGGAAGGTCCGAATGGCGCTGGCAAATCCACACTCCTGAAAATCCTGGACGGTGAGCTCACCGACTATTCCGGCGAACTCCACATGCCGGAAGAGATGACGGTGGCACGCCTCGAGCAGGATGACACTTGGACGGATCTCTCAGTGACGGCGCTGGACATGCTCCCGGAAATCGTCGAGATGGGCCTCATGACACAGGAGCAAGCAGAACAACCGCTGCAGGACCTCTCCCTCGGTCAGCGTCGCCGCGTGTCCTTGGGGTTGATCTTGTCCTCACCGCCGGATTTGTTGCTTCTCGACGAACCCACGAACCACCTCTCCCTCGCCCTTGCCGAAGAGCTTGAGGAAGCATTGTTGGACTTCGAAGGCACCGTCATCATCACGTCCCACGACCGGTGGGTGCGCCGCCAATGGCGCAGGCGCATCGCTGAAAAAGATCAACGCGCCACGATCCTCACTCTGTCCACGCTGTGGACGGAGGAGGTGTGGCGCGAAGAAAGCTAGAGAGCCGGTGCCTGTTCCGGTGCCGGTGCCTCTTCTGGTGCCGGCGCTTGTTCAGGGGCTTCTGCCTCACACATAGCAGGGACCTGCTCAGGGGCAACAGTGTTGCGGATCAGGGTGCACGCCCAGGACTGGGAGAGCTTCCAGGTGCCGTCCTCGAAGACGAAGGACACGTTCTCCGCAGTAGTCGGGCCCTGGTCCGGCTGGGTGAAGTTCACAGCGGCGAGCACCTCAGTCGGGGTGTAGCCCGGCAGGATCGGCTCGACGACCTGGAAGTCAGCGCCGGATTCATTCTTCGCCTGCGTCATCACATCGAAGATTTCAACAGCGTTCTCACCGCCCTGGACGGTGCGGGTGCGCTCCTCCATGGGCAGCTCCGGGTTGGTGGCGCGGGCCAAGATCTCATTGAGTTCAGCAGCGGTGGGCATCTCCGCAGCCGGAGCTTGCTCAGCGCCGCTGCTTACTGCGGTGCCGGAGGTTTCATTGCTCGCAGAATCGTCACTCGAGCACGCCGCGAGGGTCACTGCGGCACCGAAAGCGGACACGATGGCTACAAATTTGCGTGTTTTCACCGTTTTTACGTTACCGGCTTGTCCCCTCAGGTCCAATCGGCGCGCCTGTGGCAATCTGGGAATATGGTGCATGTTTCAGTAATTTCCACTGGTGGCACGATTGCCTGTACACGCGATGCTGATGGCGGGTTAACACCGACGCTTTCCGCAGCGGAGCTCGTCGAGCGCGCTGGACTTCATGGTGTTACGGCACGCGACATCACTGCGCTCGATTCTTCAGCGATGACATTCGCTGATATCGACGCAGTGGTCACGGCCGTGCATGAGGAACTGGAAGACCATTCGGGGGTGGTGGTCACACATGGAACAGATTCCCTGGTGGACACCGCTTTCGCACTCGATCTCTTCTTTGAAGACCCAGTAGTTGTTACCGGTGCTATGCGGCCCGCAGACCACGAGGAACCGGACGGGTTTGAAAACCTCCGCACTGCGGTGCGGTCTTTGAGGTCTCGCACCCACGTGGTCTTTTGTGGGGAGGTGCTGCCCGCACGCGGTCTAATTAAGGGGCATACAGAGGCATTGAATCCTTTTGTCTCTACCGGCGATGTCCCGGAAAATCCGGTCCATCTGCCGCCTGTTTCATTGGCAGGAATGAACGTTCCCATCATCACCTGTTACCCAGGGGCACCGGCGAGCATCCTCGATGGGTGTGAGGATGCGGATGGTCTTGTGGTGGAAGGACTCGGTGCCGGCAATGTCTCCGCGGAGGTAGGCGAAGCATTGGCGGAACTGTCCATGCCTATTGTGTTGACCACCTCTGTCCCCTTCGGCAAGGTGAACTTTTCTTACGGTGGCCCCGGAGGAGGAAACACCCTGGGGAAGCACGGGGTGATTCCCTCCGGTTGGTTACGCGCCGGTCAAGCCCGCATCGCCTTGGCTGCGGCGCTGCGGGCTGGGGTTGATCCGGCGGAGATTATCGGCGCTTAAGCAGGAGTGCGCCGGCACCGATCACAGCGATCAGACCGAGGACACCAGCGATCCACCAGGTCTTGGTGTCCGCACCCTTGTTCTCCTCCATCATGTCCGTTTCCGGCTGCTGGATGATCTTGTCAATCCACTCGTACTGAGCAGCCACTGGAGCAACAGCCACCTTCGGGTTGCTCAGCAGCTCCTCCTCAGACGGGTTGTCCGGATCACTGAACAGGCCAGCGGACATCACAGCGGAGACGCGGCCATCCTGGAAGATCGGTCCGCCGGAGTCACCCGGCTGGATGCGTGCTCCGCCCGCGAGGTCAACGACGGCGGCACTCGGGGCGTCGAAAAGCGCTGGTGCTTCATCACTCGTCTTGGAGGTGCCCTTTGCAGTAGGCAGCTGGGTGGAGCCGCCGGAACCATCGGAAGACCAACCGTAGAGGGTCACGTCACCGTCAGCGAGAGTTTCCTTGGAGACTTCCGCGTAGTAGTCCAGCTGCATGTCCTGGACGGTGTGGACCAGGCCGATGTCACCGATCGGCGCCTTCTCCCAGCGGTCAACCTCGTAGACACGCTGGTCCTCGCCCTGCAGGGTACGGACGCTGCCGCCCGGCTTCTCGAACATCTCCATGCAGTGGCGCGCGGTGAGCACCCAGTGAGGAGCGATGGCCGTGCCGGTGCAGGTACCGTCTTCCGGCTCATCGTCCTGCATACGCAGGGAGACAACCGTGTTAGCTTCCGCCGTGTTGCCAGCCATGTCCTTGCTCTCCATTGCGAGAGCGAGAGTCGGGTTGAGCAGGCTAACCGTTGCTACGAGCGCTGCTGTGCGTACGAGTTTCATAATTCTCCTTAGCGGTTTTAGTAATGTTCGCGACCCCGGCTTCAAGCGGGCCACGTGTGAAGAAGTGCTTCCACACCACGGCGATGACTGCCGCCGCGATCACTGTCACAACGAAGGACAGATACTCAGAGGTGAGAATGTGGAGGCAGTACAAGGTGAGCGTCATCGAACCCATCGGTTGAAGCACCGGGGACGCCGGGATGACGGAGTACAGCAAGCGGCACAGAGCCACCACTGCTGCTGACATCCCGATTGAGCCAAGAACATCAATGATTCCACCCGTGTGGCCATTGGCATCGAGCCATACCGGCAACACAACATGCAGACGCAGGTAGATATCCGCGATTGCTAACGCCCCACCAACAAGCACAGCAATGTTGAGGTGTTTGATCCGGTTGAACAGCATGCCGGCCACCATGAGGGCAACCCACATGGCGAGTGGGTAGGGTGCGCCGAAGATTCCTCCCAGCTGGCTCGTCGTTGCGCTGAGAGCAATAACGATAATGCCCACAGCGCTGAGACGAGGAGTGCTCCAGGAAGGAACGAAGGCGAGGAGCATCATTGACAGGCCCAGCGGTAGCAGGACCACTTCGATGGATCCCGCGAAGGGAACCAGCACGAAGTGAAGAATGATGAGGATCAGGCCACGCACCAAAAAGGTGACCGGGTGCGGGCGCATCAAGCTCATGGAGATTCCGGCGAGGAATGCAAAGAGCGCCGCCGGGAACCCATAGAGCAGCTGCCCAACGATGCCTAAGGTGTTCGCACCAGTCACTGTCAGGTGCGCCGCCACCATGGCAATCAGGGCGACTGCGCGTGCCACATCAATTCCAACTATCCGCATGAACCGCACGTTACGGAGGGCGATGTTGCGAGAGCGTTAAGATCATTTTTCATGTCCCCTCATGTACTCATCGTTGAAGACGAGGTCTATCTCGCCGACGCATTGCACACCGCCCTGACCAGGGAAGGAATGCGGGCGGAAGTGCTTTACGACGGCACCGCGGCCGTGGAAAAACTCGCAAGTTCCGGCGGCGGCATCGACGTCGTTGTGCTGGACCGTGACCTGCCTGGCGTGCATGGTGATGAGATCTGTGCGCGCATTGTTTCGGATTATCCGCACATCCGGGTGCTCATGTTGACCGCATCTGGCACCCTCGACGACCGCTTGAGTGGGTTCAATTTGGGCGCCGATGATTATCTGCCCAAGCCGTTTGAACTGCCGGAACTCATCGCGCGGGTAGTCGCATTGGGAAGGCGTAATTCCCCCAAACGTGATTCTGTCTTGGTGTCCGGTGATGTCCGGATGGATACCGTGCGGCGACGCGTCATGCGGGGCGATAAGGAGATTGCTCTCAGCCCAAAGGAATTCGCGGTGCTGGAAGTACTCATGGAAGCCGGTGGCGCGGTGCTCTCCGCGGAGGAATTGTTGGAGCAAGCCTGGGATGAGAACGCGGATCCATTTACTAATTCACCGCGCGTGACCATCTCTTACCTTCGGAAGAAGCTTGGCGAGCCACAGGTGATTTTCACTCGACCTGGTGAGGGGTACTACGTCTCATGAGTCTGCGTTCCCGCATCACCGCGATGTTCGTGGCCACGACAGCTTCGGTGGGCCTGGCGCTCATCGCGCTGGTGTATGGCTACCTGAAATTAACGCCAGTCCCCTTCCGCGCTGAATTCCCCGATTCCGCCGTCATCGATGGCGCGGTGCCGGTGAGCAGCGATATTCTGCGCGTTATGTTGACAGCTTCCCTGGTCAGTCTGCTGGTGCTGACGGTTTTGGCCGGTGTCATCGGATGGTTCGTGGCCGGATGGGTGATCACGCCGCTGTCATCGATCGCCTCGACTGCCCGCAAGGTCACCGCCGGCGATATGAAGGAACGCACGGGGTATACCGGCGCGGCTGATGAGCTCGGGGACGTATCAAAGGCGTTGGACACCATGCTGGATACTCTGGCTGATTCCATCACCGCACAGAAGCGTTTCTCCGCGAATGCTTCCCATGAGTTGAAAACCCCGATCTCCACCATCCAAACCATCGCTGATGTGGCGCTGGCAGGTGACAACGACGGTGAACTGCGAGAGGCACTGAACCGCATCCGTGAAGTGAATGCTGGCAATGCGAAAACAGTGACTGCGCTGCTGGATCTTGCCCGCGCAGAAATGCCAGCTGTTGATGCTGTTGATTTCGGTGCCATCTGCCGTGACTGCGGGATTGATGCGGAATCAGTCATTGTGACTGGTGATCCAGTCTTGCTGCAGCACGCGGTGTCGAACCTGGTGCGCAATGCGCACACTCACGGGGAGTATGTCTCGGGCGCGTTGACTCTCCATGATGGGCTGGCCACGGTGACGGTGGAAAGTGCTGGTCCGGGACTGAGTGAGGAGGAAGTGGCTACGTTTGTGGAGCCTTTCACCGGATCAGGTCATGGTTTGGGGCTCACACTGACGGACAGCATCGCCGCATCACACGGCGGGAAGCTTGAGCTTCTACCGCGAGTGGGTGGTGGTTTGATCGCCCGTTTCAGCGTTCCAACCAGTCATCCCATGCCAACGAATCAATCGGGTCGCCCGGCTTAAGATCCGGGTCCTCCGCACGCAGGTTCACCACCCTGCCGGGGCCTGTCGCACGGGTTTCAAACCGCACGGTGACAAAGCCGTGACCCGTCCCCTGAATCCAGCCGTGGCCGAAGTCCGGGTGGGTGACGTCCTGGGTGGCGCGCCAACCTGATTCGGTGTGTGTCGGCTCAGGCATGGGTGTAACTAAGTCAGCCAAGTCAGACACGCCGGTTTCTTCCGGGATCACCTGATGGGGCGTGATCTCTTGATCCAATTCTGGGAACAGGGTGTCTTGCATGATGGATTCCAGGCCAGAAAAACTGACTCCCACCAGCCGGATCGGGCCAACTTCATCTGGGTAACGCGCAATTTTGAAGGCCGCTGCGGTGAGTGTGTCTTCATCATCAGTCGCATACGGCAGAGTCATCGACCGGGATTCAATGCGGAAGTCCGCCATTTTGAGTTTGACGGTGATGGTGCGGGCACCGCGGCCGTCGATAAGCAATCGACGATGCGACTCACTCGCCGCGCGTCTGATGGCGGCCTCGACTTCCGCGACGGTGGTCAGATCGGTCGGGTACGTGTGCTCCGCGGAGATCTGTTTTGCTTCCGCACGCGGAGCGACGGGCCGCTCATCGGTGCCACGAGCAAGCTGCCAGAGTTGCTTGGCCACGGCACCCCCAAGCGCAATATCCACCTCTTTTTCTGTGAGTTGAGCGAAGTCCCCGATGGTTTCAACCCCGGCATTAGTGAGTTTCGCGCCCGTAACGGGACCAACACCCCACAACTCATTGACGGGAAGAGGGTGGAGAATGTCTTTCTGGCGGCTGCGTGGAATGATGAAGACACCATCCGGTTTAGCCAGGCCTGAGGCAATCTTTGCGTACTGTTTACCGGTTCCCGCCCCGATTGAGCTCGGCAGGCCTGTTTCCTCCCTGATCGCCTCGCGGAGCTGATTTGACCACTGCTCAACATCTTCCGGGGAAGCACCCTGGAGGTGAGCGGGTTCCATGAATGCCTCGTCGATGGAGAGCTGCTCCACCACATCTACGTGGCGGGCAATGATCTCAAACACCCGGCGCGACGCCGTGGAATACACAGCGCGGCGAGGGGCGACGAGGACGGCTTTGGAACCGACTAATTTGACCGCACGATACGTGGGCATGGCGGAACGCGCGCCGTACTTGCGTGCCTCATAGGAAGCACCAGCGACCACTCCCCTGCCCGTCACGCCGGCGACGAGCACGGGGCGGCCCTTCAGTGTCGGCCGAGTGAGCTGCTCACAGGACGCGTAGAACGCGTCCATGTCAATGTGCAGCACCCAGCGAGACATACCTCTAGTTCTTCTGCACGCTCGCAGTCACACCGGTGACAACATCATGACCTGAGATCGGCTCGGTGACCACGTCGAAGGACGTCGCCAGCGTTTCCGCAGCAATGTGGTCCGCGTGGGTGCGTGCCCACTCTTCCTTGTCCGCCGGAACGGACAGGACCACGGCAATGCGGTCAGAGACCTCAAGGCCTTCCTGCTTGCGGGCATCCTGCAGGCCACGGATCACGTCTGCTGCCCAGCCTTCGGATTCCAGTTCCTCGGTGACGTTGGTGTCCAGGACGACCAGGCCGACTTGTTCGCCAGCATCCACGCGTGCGGTGCTGTCAGGGTTCTCTGCCACGAGGCGCTCGGTGTAGAGCTCCGGCGTCAGAACAATGTCACCATCGACGATGACGTTCTCACCCTCGCGTACGTAGTTGCCTGCCTTCACGTTCTTGATGGCGCGCTGAACGTCCTTGCCCAAGGTCGGGCCAGCGACCTTCGCATTCACCACAACCTCGAAGGAGCCAGCGGCGTCCACGTCAGTGGTGAGCTCAACATTCTTCACATTGACCTCATCACGGATGACGTCCTGGAAGTTCTGCAGGGAATCAGCGTTCGGCAGTGCCACGGTCAGGCTCGGCAGCGGCAGACGGTTGCGCAGCTTGTTGGACTTACGCACGGACGATGCAGCGGAGCACACCGCGCGGGTGGCATCCATGGACGCAACCAGGGCATCATCCGACGGGATATTCTGTGCCTCCGGGTAGTCCTCCAGGTGCACGCTTCGGCCACCAGTCAGACCACGCCACATCACCTCAGAGATGTACGGCAGCAGCGGAGCCGTCGCACGGCTCAGGATCTCCAGCACCGTGTAGAGGGTGTTGAATGCCTCTGGGTGCTCGTCCTGGCCAGCCCAGAAACGGTCACGGGAACGGCGGACGTACCAGTTCGTCAGGGTGTCTGCGAACAGACGGACCTCTTCGCAGGCACCAGAGATATCCGTGGCATCCAGCGCCTTCTTGGTGTTATCCACCATGTCGTGCAGCTTTGCCAGGATGTAGCGGTCAAGCACATTGGTGGACTCGGTGGAGAACTCCGCCTCCCTATCCGCATACAGCTGGAGGAAGGAATAAGCGTTCCACAGCGGCAGGATCGCCTGGCGGACACCGTCGCGGATGCCCTGCTCCGTCACGATGAGGTTGCCACCGCGCAGGATCGGGCTGGACATGAGGAACCAACGCATCGCGTCAGAACCATCACGGTCAAAGACCTCGTTGACATTCGGGTAATTGCCCTTGGACTTGGACATCTTCTGGCCGTCCGAACCCAGCACGATGCCGTGCGCGACCACCTGCTTGTAGGCCACGCGATCAAACAGCGCGGTAGACAGGACGTGCTGCACGTAGAACCAACCACGGCTCTGGCCGGAGTACTCCACGATGAAGTCCGCCGGCTGGCGCACGTCGTGCTCCTCGACGTTCTCAAACGGGTAGTGGTACTGCGCAAACGGCATGGAACCGGACTCGAACCAGCAGTCCAGAACGTCCGGAACACGGCGCATCATGGACTGGCCTGTCGGATCATCCGGGTTTGGACGAACCAGCTCATCGATGTACGGGCGGTGCAGGGATTCCGGACGAACACCGAAGTCCTTCTCCAGCTCATCGAGGGAGCCGTACACATCCACACGCGGGTACTCCGGGTTGTCGGAGACCCACGCCGGAACCGGGGAACCCCAGTAACGGGTGCGGGAGATGTTCCAGTCGCGTGCGCCCTCAAGCCACTTGCCAAACTGGCCATCGCGCACGTGGCTAGGGATCCAGTCGATGGTCTGGTTGAGCTCCACCATGCGGTCGCGGATATCCACGACCTTCACAAACCACGCCGGCAGAGCCATGTAGATCAGCGGCTCACCGGAACGCCAAGAGTGCGGGTAGGAGTGAACAATAACCTTGTCCTGCAGGACACGATCCGCTGCCTTCAGGTCACGGATGATGTCGCGGTTGGCGTCGAACACCAGCTTGCCCTGGTACTCAGGAACGAGGCTGGTGAACTTACCGTCAGCGTCAACGGGGATGACCAGGCCGATACCGTACTTCTCGCACGTGATCATATCGTCCTCACCGAAGGCCGGAGCCTGGTGGACGATACCGGTACCGTCCTCAGTGGAGACGTAATCTGCCACGAGCACCATGAAGGCGTTCGGCTGATCCGCAAAATAATCGAAGACCGGCTTGTAGGTCAGGCCCTCCAGCTCGCTGCCCTGGAAGGTAGCAAGCACCTCATTCTCGCCCAGTTCCTTCGCGTAGGAGCCGATGAGTGCCGTGGCGATGAGGAAGGTGCGACCGGTGAAATCACCCTCGGTGACGCGGATCAGGGAGTACTCGATCTCCGGGCCAACAGCGAGAGCAAGGTTGGACGGCAGGGTCCACGGCGTCGTCGTCCAAGCAAGTGCCTCAGCGGTGTGAAGCTCAGGGTTGTTCTCCCACGTCTTCAGTGCAGGGAAACCCTCACGCGCGCCGGTAAGCGGAAGCGTCACCGTCACCGTGGGATCCTGGCGCTCCTTGTACGAGTCATCCAGGCGGGTCTCCTGGTTCGACAGCGGAGTGTGCTCAGCCCAGGAGTACGGCAGGACACGGAAGCCCTGGTAGATCAAGCCCTTGTCGTAGAGGGTCTTGAACGCCCACATGACGGACTCCATGTACTCGATGTCCATGGTCTTGTAGCCGTTTTCAAAGTCGACCCAACGCGCCTGGCGGGTAACGTAGTCTTCCCACTCACCGGCATAGTGCATGACGGACTGGCCACAGTACTCATTGAACTTAGCCAGACCCATGTCCTGGATCTGTGCCTTGTCGGTGATACCCAGCTGCTTCTCTGCCTCCAGCTCAGCCGGCAGGCCGTGGCAGTCCCAGCCGAACACGCGCGGAACGTGGTAGCCGGTCATGGTGCGGAAACGCGGAACGATGTCCTTCACGTAACCCGTCAGCAGGTGGCCGTAGTGCGGCAGGCCGTTAGCAAACGGCGGACCATCGTTGAATACGTACTCTTCGGCACCTTCACGGTTCTTCAGGCTGGCCTGGAAAGTATCGTCCTTCTTCCAGTAATCAAGAACGACCTGTTCCATCTCAGGGAACTTCTGCGACCCCCCGGTCATGTCCACCTTCGGGTACACGCGAGATGTGTTTTCCATGGATCCTCCACTTAAAGCCGCGGGGACGCGATCACTCGCGCGGTACCACCCCGCTTGGGAACTAGGAAGTCCCCCACTTCATTAGTGGATTTTCCGGTTCTAATGAGCTTGCGCCGTTCTTCCGGAACGCTCCCCGGTGATAGCCGGATCACTGCGTGTGCGTTGGACAGTAGACAGTGTAGCGCACAAAAAAAGTACCCGCCCATCTCGGGCGGGTACTTACTTCAGTCTGTACTACTTCTGCTCACCAGACGGTGCGGAAGAACCACGGGTCTCCAGCTCCTCCAGCTGGGACTCCAGCAGGGTCTTGAGACGGGTGCGGTACTCACGCTCGAAGGTGCGCAGCTCGGCGATACGAGCCTCCAGTGCGGACTGCTGCTGCTTCACCGTGGTCATGATCTCGGTGTGCTTACGCTCAGCATCGCTACGCAGCTGTGCTGCCTGCTCCTCAGCCTTACGGATGGAAGCCTCGGCACGAGAGTTCGCCTCGTTCGTGGTCTCCTCTGCCTTACGCTGTGCCTCGGCGACCAGCTGGTTAGCCTTCTGCTCAGCGTTCTTGGTGGTGGCAGTAGCGTTCTTCTCTGCCTCTGCAACCTGGGAGTTAGCGCTCGTCTGTGCCTCCTCGACCAGGCGACGAGCCTCCTCCTGAGCCTCATTGGTCAGACGATCAGCGGTCTCCTGTGCCAGACCCAGGATGCGAGCAGCCTGGACGTTGGGCTCACCGGTGGAAGCCTGCGGTGCAGCAGCCTTCGGCTGTGCCTTAGCCGCCTGCTGAGCCTTCTTGGCCTCGTTCTCTGCGCGCTCAATACGAGCTTCGTACTCCTTGCGGAGCTTCTCCTCCACCTCACGGCGGATAGCAGCCTCATCTACCTTCGGAGCCTTGTCAGCCTTCTCAACCTTCGGGGCTGCTGCACCACCTTCCTCAAGGCGGGCACGGAGTTCATCGTTTTCATCCTGCAGCTGAGCAAGAGTGTCCTCAACGAGGTCCAGGAACTGATCAACCTCGTCCTCGTTGTAACCACGCTTGCCAATCGGCGGCTTGCTGAAAGCGACATTGTGCACGTCTGCTGGTGTCAGCGGCATGTGAGTTCCCTTCGGATAGATGTGCTCGAAGCACGTCTTTTCATTGGTAGATGGACGATAACTAGGTAAAGCCTAGCCCACGAAATGTTCACCCTCAACGTGTACCCGAGGGTGAGCTATGAACCAAGCCTAGATTCCAAAGCTGATCCGCACCACGGCACTCAGCACCATCAGCGCGATGAACAGCACAATCACGCTCACGTCCAGGGCTACCCCACCCAACGGAAGCGGTGGAATAAAGCGACGCAGAAACTTGATCGGTGGGTCCGTGGTAACAAAGAAGAATTCCGCAATAACCATGAACCAACGTGGCGGATCAAAATGTTTGGAGAAGGACTGGATCATCTCGATGATGAGCCGGACGATCACCATGAGGGTGTATAGCCCGATGAGGGCATAAAGAATGGCGCCGATCATGGTTAACGCAGGTGCGCCGCGCGCTCCAGCTCACCCACGGTGGTGCGGGCGTTCTCCGGAACGATGGCGAACACCAGGTGCTCATCCCCCGTGCGGGACAGCTTGTGCATCTTGCCACGAGCAGCGAAGCAAAGACCTGCAGCGAAGTCGATCAGACGCATAGCGGTCGGCTTATCCACAACGGACAGGTCCATGACAACTGCATCACCGTCACGGAATGGCTCACCAATGTCCTTTGCGTCGTTGTAGTTACGCGGACGAACGCTGATGATGGCCGCGGAGTAGTCGCGCGGAGTGCGGCTGTAGGAGGTATCAGCTTCCTCGTATGCCGGGTCATCGTAGTAGGGGTCGACCGACGGATTGTACGGGCCGAGGCCGAAGAATTCCTTCAGGCTGTTGGAGAAAGACATGAGGTTAAGTCTCCTGTTCGCGGGCAGTTTATGGTTGAGTTTTAGACTACGGGGCGGGCCCCAAGCAGCTTGGTTCCGACACGCACGATGTCAGACCCACAAGCAATCGCATCCACAAAATCTGCGGACATGCCGGCGGACAAAGTCATCGTTCGGCCAAGCTCTTTTTCGTACTGCATCGCAATGCTTTTCGACGCTTCGAAGACCGGCACCGGATCCTCACCAATGGGAGGAACGACCATGAAGCCGTCGATAAGCAAATTCTCTAGTTCGGCGACTTCCTCAATGAGTGCGGGCAGATCTTCCCGCGCGACGCCGCCGCGATTCACATCATCATCAAAAGAAAGCTGAATGAGGCACGGCAACGGTTCGGTGCGCTCCGCATTGTCCATGCCGCGATTGAGGGCCCGGGCAAGCTTGATCGAGTCGAGTGAATGAACCGAACTAGCCCAGCGCGTCACAGAATTAGCCTTCTTGGTTTGAATCTGGCCGATCATGGCGATGTCAACGAGATCTCCCAGTTCAGCCTTCTTCTGCTTCGCCTCTTGTTCGCGGTTCTCCCCCACCGTGGTGATGCCGAGCTGTGCGAGCAGCGCGATATCTTCCGCGGGGTGAAATTTGGTCACCGGCAAGATGGTGACACTGCCTGGCTCGCGACCAGCCTTCTGTTCCGCGTCACGCACTTCGCGCGTGACGGTGTCAAGGTTGTTCTTCAGTTCCTCTAAACGATCCATTATTTGCCCCCTGTTAACCAGATAACGCCTGCCTGGCGCCCAGTTTCTTTCTCGCGCCGGTAGGAGAAGAATGTTTCGTCGGTGATGGTGTCGGCTGGATGCGCATCAATCTGCGTCACACCGAGGGACATGAGTTGCCGCACGAGCCCCGCGCGCACGTCAACTCCGGGCGTACCTTTCTTGGTGCGGGTTTTCGAGCCAGGCAGATGCTTTTCCACATCGTCCGCCATCTCACGGGGCACCTCGTAAGATTCGCCCGCTGCGGCCGGGCCCAACAGAGCATGGATGGAGCCCGGGCGAGCACCCAGTTTCAGCATCTCCTCAACGGTATTCTTCACGATGCCATTGCGCGCACCAATGCGGCCAGCGTGCACCGCGGCGACCACTTTCGCATGAGGATCAGCCAAGAGCACCGGCACACAATCCGCAACGAGAACACACAAAGCAAGGTTCTCAGCGGTGGTCACAATGGCATCGGTCGCTGCAACGGGAGCATCCTGTTGCTTATCGACGACGGTCACCGTGTTCGTGTGCAACTGCTCCATCCACACGAACTGTTCTGGCTTGAGCCCGAGCACATCAGCAAGGCGCTGCCGGTTGGCCAAAACGGTGAATGGGTCGTCCCCGACGTGAGAAGCAAGATTCCCCGCCGCGCGGCCGGTGAAGACCATGCGGACGGGGCAATCTGTTGTGTCGATTGCTGGCATTAGCGCAGGAAATCCGGGACGTCGAGGTCGTCCACATCGCGGCGGGACGGACGGTACGACTCAGGGTCACGGGAGTCACGGGACTCATGTTCCGAGTTAGTGAACAGGCCGCCACGGGTGTCGTCGAAGCGGTGACGCGGAGCGTACTCAGTCCGCGGCGCTTCCTCCTTTTCCTCGGCCTCCTGTGGCTGCTCTTCCTGCTTCGGCTCAGAATCGAAGAGGGAGCTGCCCGTGGACTGTGCCGGTGCCTCTTCCTCCTGACGTGCATTTGCCTTCTCATCGAAACCGGTAGCGATGATGGTCACGCGGACCTCGTCGCCCAGGTTGTCGTCGATGATGGTGCCGAAGATGATGTTTGCGTCATCGTCGGCCTTCTCCTCGACGATGGACGCCGCGTTGTTGACCTCCATGAGGCCAAGGTCAGAACCGCCGGCAACGGAGATGAGAACACCCTTGGCGCCCTCCATCGTTGTCTCCAGCAGCGGGGAGTTAATAGCCTGCTCGGTAGCGGCCATCACTCGGTTGTCGCCACGTGCAGAGCCAACACCCATGAGAGCAGAACCAGCGTCAGCCATGACGGAGCGAACGTCCGCAAAGTCGACGTTGATCATGCCCGGGATGGTGATGAGGTTGGTAATACCCTGAACACCGTTGTAGAGCACCTCATCTGCGGCGCGGAATGCTTCCATCATGGACAGCTCCGCATCCCCAAGCTGCAGCAGACGGTCATTCGGGATGACGATGACGGTGTCGCAGACTTCCTTGAGGTTCTCAATACCCTCGAGAGCCTGACGGGTGCGGCGCTTGCCCTCGAAGGAGAACGGACGGGTCACAACACCGATGGTGAGCGCGCCCATCTTCTTCGCGATACCAGCGACGACCGGCGCGGCACCAGTACCCGTGCCGCCACCCTCACCAGCGGTGACGAACACCATGTCAGACCCCTTGAGGGACTCCTCAATCTCCTGCTTGTGATCCTCAGCAGAGGTGCGGCCAACCTCCGGGTTAGCGCCAGCACCAAGGCCACGGGTTGCTTCGCGGCCGATATCGAGCTTCGTATCAGCATCGGTGAACAGCAGGGCCTGCGAATCGGTGTTGATAGCTACAAACTCAACACCCTTCAGGCCTTCCTCGATCATGCGGTTAACAGCGTTGACGCCACCGCCACCGACACCGACAACGCGGATCATGGCGAGGTAGTTGCTAGGAGAGGTCATGGAAGGGGCTCGCCTTTCAGGGTTCTTCTGTGGAAAATCGGACAACGCTTCCCATCATGACGAACCAAAGACAGATTTCGGCGAATTTTTACGGCGTGTCGGTACCCTCAACCTTTACTTTAGGGTTTGTGACCTGGGCTTTTAGCGAACAGTAACGAGCTGAGGGTTCGTAATGTTGAACTCTGCACCCTCGCGCTGCAGCACAGTGTCAAGCGCCAGGGACTTATTCCGGTTGTCCTCGGATGCGCCCCACGCCACCGTGCGTCCCTCTTTCACGTGCAGCACGTAATCATGCTTGCCACGCGCTTCAATCGATTCGACGCTTTCCCGCGCGTGCTCACTAAACGTGCCGGCGATATCAACGGCACCTTTACGCACGGTCTCATCCGTGGCAGCGGATCCCGTGAGTTCAACCGCGTTTTCAGGAGGCGTATCGACGGCGAATTCCCTGCCCTCAGCATCGAGCAGGTGCGCTCCATCCTCCTGGTTAAAAAACGCCACGGCGTCATTCTCCGTGACCGACAGCTTGATCGTAGATGGCCAGCTTCTCGATGCTGTTGCGGTTTTCACCCAAGGAATCGAAGCGACACCGGAGGCCGCGTTACGCATATTCACCCGGGCAAGTGGCGTGCCTTCTTGGACACCCGAAGCATTCACCACGTCTTCTGAGCTGACGTGCGCGTTGCCTTCCACCTCAATGTGCTTCACGGACATGAGTGGGGTGAAAGCCACGACTGACCACAGCACCGCGAGTGTCACCACAACCGCGGCGCTGATTGCCACTACCCGTTTCACTTCTCTGCCTCCGCGAGGGCAGCCAACAGCGGATCCGCAAGCATGGTCACGCTGCCAGCCCCCATGGTGATCACCACATCACCCGGACGCGTGATTTCCGCAACGGACAGAGGTGCGTGAGAGAAGTCCGGATCATAGATGGCCTCAATGCTCATCTTGTCCGTGATGATGCGTGAGTCCACTCCCTCAACAGGAGCTTCACGGGCACCGAAGATCTCAAGCACCACGGCTGCGTCCGCAATAGACAATGCATCCGCAAATTCCTGCGCAAAGTTGATTGTCCGCGAGTACAGGTGCGGCTGGAAGCACACCACCACGCGATCATGCGCAGCCTTGGCGGCGGACAGCACCGCAGCAACTTCTGTGGGGTGGTGCGCATAATCGTCGTACACGCGCGTGCCACTTGGCAGCTCACCGCGGAATTCAAAACGCCGGCGCACGCCAGTGAAGCCGGACAACCCGTCGGCCAATTTCGCCGGATCGGCACCGGCAAGATGTCCGGCTAGCAGTGCAGCCGCAGAGTTGAGCGCCATGTGGCGGCCGGGGATGACCAGCGAGTATTCATATTCCGTACCGCCCAGGTCCACCGTGACAAACGTCGTGGTGCCTTCCAGACGCTCACTGGTGATACGAGCTTGGTTAGGAATGCGTGGGTGCGTCACCGTGCCATAGCCAACAACATTGACACCGCGGTCCAATGCGCGTTCACCGCAGCGCGCCGTCGCCTCATCATCGAGGCACACAACGAGCGTGCCGGTTTCCGTGACGCGATCCGCGAAGTCATCAAAAACCTGGAAATAGGACGCCTGATCACCGAAATAGTCCAGGTGATCCGGCTCAATATTGGTGATCACAGCGATGTCCGGCTTGTAGCGCAGAAGCGACGCATCGGACTCATCAGCTTCCGCCACAAAGACGTTGCCGCTGCCGTGATGCGCGTTCGTCCCTGCACGGTTGAGTTGGCCACCGATGGCAAAGGAGGGGTCCTCCCCCGCTGCCTGCAGGGCAACAACAGCCATGGAGGTGGTGGACGTCTTGCCGTGCGTGCCGGCAAACAGCATCTGGGTGTAACCCTCCATCAGCTCACCCAGCAGATCTGAGCGGCGAATAACGGGGATGCCAAGCCTGTCTGCTGCGACGAGTTCCGGATTGTCCTTCGGGATGGCAGCGAAACTGGTCACCACAACCGTCGGCGGATCACCGGCGAGGGTCAGATTCGCCTCATCGTGCCCCACGGCAATCTGTGCGCCTTGGGTGCGCAGTGCGCGAACGGGACGAGAATCCTTCACATCGGAGCCCGTCACCACACTGCCGCGGTCAAGGAGAATACGGGCGACACCGGACATGCCGGCACCACCAATACCAATCAAGTGGACGCGTGAAAGATCAACTGTGGTGCTCACTATGAGTCCTTTCCCATGATCCGGCGGGCAATCATCTGCGCCGCATTACCTGCTTGGGTGCCAGAAAGCGCACGCTTCATGTCTTCGCTCTTGCCACCAAGAATCTCCGTCACGGCGGTGACGAGGGCGTCGGGGGTGAGCGCGGCGTCGTCGATACGCATTGCGGCGCCCGCTTCAACCAGATGGGCGGAATTGAGCCCCTGCTCACCATTGCCATGAGGAAGCGGGATGTAGATCGCGGGCACGCCGGCAGCGGAGTTCTCCGCAACCGTCATCGCACCGGAACGGCAAATCACCACATCAGTGACCGCATACGCAGCTTCCATGTCATCGATGTACGGCACAGCGGTGTAGCCCTCGTGCGGCTCCGGCGCATCATTCTTACGGCCATATGCATGAAGCACCTGGTAGCCCGCGGCGGTCAGCCGACCCACGGCACCGTGCAGTGCCTCGTTGATGCTGCGCGCACCTTGGGAACCACCAGTCACTAGGACCGTTGGTTTATCCGGATCGAGGTTCCACATCTTGTAGCCACGCTGTGCTTTCGCCCCATCCTCGTCCTTGCCCACGCCAGGACGGACAGGGACCCCGACGATCTCACCCGGCATACCGGAATTGGGCACCGCGTTAAAACCAACGCCACCGAGTTTGACGCCCAGCTTGTTGGCCATGCCAGCTAGAGCATTGGTCTCCAACACATAAAATGGAATGCCGAGAGTCTTCGCCGCGAGGTAAGCGGAAGCAGAAACGTAGCCGCCAGTGCCAAAGACTGCATCAGCTTCACGACGTTTCAGTGCTTTACGCGTCTGGTTCACAGACTTCACAAGTTTTGCAGGCACACCAAAAAGTTTGAGGGGTTGCTTACGCGGGATTGGAACCGGATCCACCAGGTCAAGCTCAAACCCACGGGCCGGGACGATGGAGGTTTCCAATCCCTTCTCCGTCCCTAGTGCTGACACCGAAGCACCGAATTCATCACGGAGTACTTCCGCAACAGCAAGTGCAGGCTCGATGTGCCCGGCTGTTCCACCACCAGCAACAACGACGTTGAAAGACACGGTTCTCCTCTATGTAGCTAGCTTGCGCGCCGAGTGTCAGTGTATTGCGCGCGGCGGCGGGCCGTCACCGGGGTTGGTGCCGGTGCTTCACGCACACGTCGCGGTGCCTGGCGCACCGGGGTGCGCGGAGCCTTGGGCTCAGCGAGGAAGAACATCCGGTCAAAGAGCGGGCGACCGTAGTTCTGCATCGCGGAGACTGCATCCGGCTCATGGCGTGCAACGGAAGCCACCAAGCCCATCGCACCGAGAGTGATAACGGCTGACGTACCACCAGCAGAGATCATCGGAAGCTGAATACCGGTGACCGGCAAAAGGCCAATGACGTAGCCGATATTGATGAACGCCTGCGAGACGATACCGGTGGTGATCGCTGCCGCCAGCAGAGCCTGGAACTGATTCTGGGCCCGACGAGCAGTACGCAGACCAAAGAACAGCAGCAGAGCAAACAGGATGATCACCACAGCGCCACCCCACAGGCCGAGTTCCTCACCAATCACCGCGAAGATGAAGTCATTCTTCGCCTCCGGCAGGTAGAACCACTTCGCGCGGGACTGGCCCAAGCCAACGCCAAACAAGGAACCATCCGCCAGCGACAGGAAGCCTTGGTAGGACTGGAAGGCCACACCGCGGGTGTCCTCGAAGTGACCAAAGAGTGCGTCAAAATAAACGAGAAGACGGTGGGAACGGTAACCGCCAGCCGCCATCACCGCGACGAGCAACACCGCAGCAAATCCGGCAACAATGCCGATGAACTTCCACGTCACACCAGCGAACAGCAAGATGAAGGCGACGACGATGCTGAAGGACACCATCATGCCCAAGTCCCCCTGCGCACCAATGAGTCCCATGCACAGCACCGACACGATGATGAACGGCATGAACCCGTTGGTCAGCTGGAACATCTTTCGCGGATCTTTATTGGCCAGGATGGACGCGCCCCACACACAGATGGCCACGCGGGCGATTTCTGATGGCTGCAGCTGGAAACCAGCAATGTAAATCCACGACTGGGAACCCACTTCATCACGGCCGGTACCAATGCCTGGGATGAGCACGAGGACTAGCAGGAGGATGGACAGCCCCATAAACAACGCGGCGATATTCCGGACTCTCTCCGGCGGAATCTGCAGCGCCACCCAGAAGGCGAACAAGCCCATGGCCACCACAATCGCCTGCTTGAGCGGCTGAGCCCAGACGGACTCATCACTCAGCACGGACCAGGTCATCGATGAGCTCGTCACCATGACAACGCCAAGACCGGCGAGGACAAGGACGATGGTGCGCACCATTGTGTAATCAATGAGCGGCCGCGAGTCCATCCACGCGTTCAGGCGTGACAGAGCGCGGGCCATGCCCGAGGAATACTGGTTACGTGTAGCGCGTGTGGCTGATGTGGCTGTCGTGGTCATCGTTGCCTACTTTGCCCTATTCGTTCACTTTTTCCTTTGTGGCGCGCGCAGCATCCGCAAAGAGATTTCCACGTTGAGCCATTCCGGTGTACATATCCAGGCTTGCGGCAGCCGGAGCCAAGATCACCGAGTCCCCCGGCTGCGCGTGAGCAGCAGCAAAATCCACTACCTGGTTCATTGCTTCAACCGGGTCGGTGGAGTCAGTCAGGAAGGTGGGTACTTCCGGCGCATATGCATCGACTGCTTGCTTGATCACCGGGCCGTCAATGCCCAACAGCGCGACCGCACGGAACTTCGCCCCGTGGGCTTTGATGAGGTCGGTGACATCCGCGCCCTTCAACTGGCCGCCAGCAACCCACACGATCTTCGAGGTCGTGCCTTTTAGCGCCGAATCAGCGGCGTGCGGGTTTGTCGCCTTCGAATTATCGATCCAATCAATGCCGTTATCACTGTGCACGACGGCGCCACGGTGGCCCGCCACGGTGTAGGCGTGCAGGGCGCGATCGATCTGCTCCGGGGTGACACCACGCGTCACCGCAATGGCTGTGGCAGCGAGCGCATCCAAAACACCGGCACGTCCAGGGGGTTCAATCCCCTCCAGGGAAGTAATCCTCACGGGGGTGTCGCCGATGTGGGAGACAATGTGGCCGTCGATAATGCCCACCTGTCCTGGCTTCGGCTCATTGACAGTGAAGCCGAGGGCATGCGCGGATGCGTACTCACGCACGTGCTCATCGTCGATACCTGCGACAGCCGTCGAAGCTTTGAAAACCTTCGCCTTCGCCTGCGCATAGGCATCAAAGGAGCCATGCCAATCAATGTGGTCATCGGCCAGGTTCAGCAGTACTGCCGCATCGGGTGTGAGGTCTTCAGACCAGTGGAGCTGGAAGCTGGATAGCTCGGCGACGAGGACGTCTGCACGCTCCTCATTAATGAGGGCATCGCCCACCGCAACACCGATGTTGCCGCACGCGACCGCGTTCTTACCCGTGTAATGGGCAGCTTCCTGCATGATTGCAGCCAGCATTCCGGTGGTGGTGGTTTTACCGTTCGTGCCGGTAACCACCAACCAATCGCGCGGCGGGCCAAACACGCCTTGTTTGTCTAGCCGGTAGCACAACTCAACGTCACCAATGACCTCACAGCCCGCGTCTTTGGCTGCAACAAGCAGCGGGGAATCCGGACGCCAGCCAGGCGACGTGACTACGGTGTCGTAGTCCGCGAAGGAAATCTCAGTGGAGCGAAGCGTGTCTGTCTTCGCGGGATCATCATCAACAATGTCGAACGGCAGGCCTGCTTTAGTGAGCAGGTTCGCGGTGCCCCGGCCAGAGACACCTGCGCCGGCGATCAGGTAGCGCGTCATGCCAAACTCACTCCCGTAGCCGTGAGCCAATCGCCATAGAAGATAGCCAGGCCAAGAGCAACAGCAATGCCACAGATGAGCCAGAAGCGAATCACCACTGTGGTTTCCGCCCAGCCACCGTTTTCAAAGTGGTGGTGGAAGGGCGCCATGCGGAACACGCGCTTACCGGTGGTCTTAAAGGAAGCAACCTGGATGACCACGGATGCGGCTTCCATGACGAAGAGGGCGCCGACGATGACCATGAGCACCTCAGTGCGGCTGGTGATGGACACGCCAGCGACCAAACCACCGAGAGCCAAGGAGCCTGTGTCGCCCATGAAGATCTTGGCTGGTGCCGCATTCCACCACAGGAAGCCCACGCACGCACCCAGACCGGCAGCACACAGCACAGCCAGGTCAAGCGGATCGCGGACGTCATAGCAGCCAGGGCCCGGGGTAATCGAGCACGAGTTTCGGAACTGCCAGAAGGTCATGATCATGTAGCCGAACATCACCAAAGCAGTGGAACCCGCAGCCAGGCCATCCAGACCATCGGTGAGGTTCACGGCGTTGGACCAAGCGGCGATGAGGAAGTAGATGAAGATGAGGAACAAGATGGTGCCCACCACTGCTCCACCAACGGCGATATCAAAGGTCTCGATATCGCGAATGAAGCTCAGGTGCGTGGAGCCCGGGGTAAGCCCCTGCTCATCCGGGAACTGCAGCAGCAAGAAACCAAAGATCAAGGCAACAGCAAGCTGACCAACCAGCTTTGCCGTCTTGTTCAAGCCCAGGTTGCGGTTGAAGAAGAGCTTGATGCCATCGTCCGCGAATCCCAGCAGACCGAGGGCCACCGTGAGCCCCAGAACCAACAAGCCTGATGCACTGAAACCGCCATGTCCTGAGGCCATGCCCCAAAAACCAACGGCAAGGTAGGCCACCACGATGCCCAGCAGGATGGCAATGCCGCCCATCGTCGGGGTGCCGCGTTTGCGGATGTGGGATTGCGGGCCATCCTCACGGATCTCCTGGCCCTTGCCGGCTGATGTGAAGTACCGGATCAGCAGCGGTGTAGTGAAGATGGCTACCAGGAAGCTAATCAGCCCCGACATGATGATCTGGGTCATGGTGATTACCTCTTGCTACCTTTCCGTTTCCAACAGCTTTTCAGCTACGCGCCATAATCCGGCGGCATTACTCGCTTTCACAAGCACGACATCGCGGTCAGTCCGCTCGTGCCAGTTGTCTTCACCGGGCGGAGCCGTGCTCAGAATACCGCTGACGGTGGCCGCAGCATCGTCGACACCAGTTGCCTGCGCCACCGCGATGCCGTGGCGTAAAGCTGCTGCCATCAATGCCTGAATCTCTTTGTTGTCCCCCACCGCAACAAGGTGGGTGATGCCGTAACGGCCGAGATCATCAGCCAAGGCAGTGTGCGCTTCGACAGAATCCTCGCCGAGTTCGCCCATCTCGCCCAGCACGGCGATGGAGCGCACGCCGGGGCGTGCGGCCGCAGTGAATGCGAGGGCAGCGATGCCAGCGCGCATGGAATCGGGGTTGGCGTTGTACGCATCATTGATCACGGTCACGCCGTCTGCACGAGTGCACACGTCCATACGATTGACGGACACGCTGTGCGCATTGCTCAGGGCCTGCGCAACCGTTGCTGCATCCAGACCAGCTTCAATCCCAACGGCGGCCGCGGCGAGTGCATTAGACACCTGGTGTGCACCGAAGACCTTCAAGGAAACCTCGTGTGCGCCACCCGGTGAGTGCATGGTGAAGGTTGCACGGGCGACGTCGTCAAGCACGATGCCCGTTGCGTAATAGTCAGCCTTTCCCTGCGTGGAGAAGGTCACGACCTTGCCCTGCGTGCGCGAGGCCATGCCAGCGACGAGCTCATCATCCGCATTAAGAATTGCAGTGCCGCGTGCCGGGAGCGCTTCAACAATCTCCCCCTTGGCTTTCGCAATGTTGTTCCGTGAACCGAATTCACCCAGGTGAGCGCTACCAACATTGAGAACAACACTCATCACCGGCGGCGCGATGTGCGTGAGCTTCTCAATGTGCCCGATACCGCGGGCGGACATCTCCGCGACGAGGAACTTGGTGTCCTCCGTGCAGCGCAGCACCGTGTACGGCAAACCGATCTCGTTGTTGAAAGACCCGGGTGGCGCAACTGTTTCACCACCACACGCCAGCACGTTCGCGATGAGGTCCTTCGTGGAAGTCTTACCAGCAGAACCCGTCACGCCCGTGATCATGAGGCCATGCTTATCCGTAAGTTCTTGCGCCACATACTGCGCCAACTTCGACATCCCAGCCACCACTGCACGAGCAGTTCCATCCGGATCGCTGGCTGCAAGGTCCGAATTATCGTTTTCATCCTGCTCAACAGGCGGAAGAATCACAGCGGGGACGCCGATATCGCGAGCGACCAGTGCGCCCACCGCGCCACGCTGCATCGCTGCATCCGCAAAGTCATGACCATCCACGTTCGCGCCGGGCAGTGCCACAAACAGACCACCCTCGGTGATCTTGCGGGAATCAAACTCAACGTAGCCGGTGACGGTGGCCTGCGGATCAGCGGACGGGCTGAGCGTTCCGCCGGTCACGTCCGCGATCTGACGCAGTGTCATTGGAATCATGGTCGATCCTCCTTGAAACCCAAGTTGGCTAGGACCGCACGGACTTCCTCACGGTCATCGAAGTGATGGACTACATCGCCGATGATCTGCCCCACCTCATGGCCTTTGCCCACGACGATGACAGCATCACCCGGTTGCGCCCAGGCCACAAGCTCCTTGATGGCCTCTGAACGTGAACCGATCTCACGGACCTCTGGGCCTTCAACCTTTTCCGCGCCAGCGCGTACAGCCTCACGGATAGTCGCGGGATCCTCACTGCGTGGGTTGTCATCGGTGATGATCACCAGGTCCGCGCGCTTGGCGGCTTCTTCGCCCATGGGTGCGCGCTTGGATTGATCACGGTCACCGCCAGCGCCCACGACAACACCGATGCGGCCGTTGACCTGCTCACGCAACGTCGTTAATGCTGCAGCAATCGCAGCCGGCTTATGCGCGTAATCGACGACGGCGATGAATTCCTGGCCGGAGTTGATGCGCTCCATCCGGCCCGGCACCGCAGCATCTTCAATGCCGGACAAGAAACGCTCCACGTCTACGCCAACGGAGTTAGCTAACGCAGTCGCCAGCGCAGCATTCGCAACATTGAATGCGCCCGGAAGAGGTAGACGGAACTGGTGGGCAGTCCCGTTGAGCACCAGCTCCACGTCCTGCGCGCCGGAATCGGTGGTGCTGAGAAGGCGTGCGGAGCAATCCACATTGTCCTGGCTCTTCGTTCCCACCCTGATCACGTTGTGGGCACGAGCAGCCATCTTCTCACCCCATTCGTCATCGACGCAGATGACGGAAGCTTTCAGGGAGTCGTCGAAAAGCAATGCCTTTGCCCCGAAGTACTCCTCCATCGTGGGGTGAAAATCGAGGTGATCCTGCGAGAGGTTGGTGAACCCTGCGGCTGTGAACTGCGTGCCGCCAACGCGCCCGAGCACGAGTGCGTGGGAGGAGACCTCCATGACAACGTGGGTGACACCACGCGCGACCATCTCAGCAAAAAGCTCCTGAAGCTTCGGCGCTTCCGGCGTAGTCAAAGATGTCGGGACATCCTCACCCATGATGCGAGTGCCCGTCGTGCCAATCAGCCCGACCTTCTTCCCCGCGGCTCTAAGACCCGCTTCGAGCATGTACGTCGTAGTTGTCTTGCCAGACGTTCCCGTCACCCCCAGCACGGTGAGTTTGCTCGACGGGTGTCCGTAAATCGCGGAAGCGACGTCACCCAAAATGTCACGCACATGCTTCACGACGACCACGGGGCGGGCCTCCCCTGCCCGCTTCAGGTGTGCCCACCCGTCCTCATCAGTGAGGACAGCTGAAGCGGCAGAATCATAGGCAAAAGCCGCTCCATGCGTGCGTGTCCCCGGCAAAGCCGCGAACATCGCACCGGATGTCACCGCACGCGAATCAAGACTGATGGCGTTGATGTCTACCGCTGCAGCATTTTCAGCATTCTCAACACGTCCACCGGCGATCTCGGCGATGGCATTGATTGTCATGTGATTGCTCATCTTCTCTCCCCTACTGGGCCTGAAGGACCATGGGCTCGCCCGGGTCCGGGCTAGGCGGAATATTCTCGCGTGCAATAAGCCAGTTAGCTATCTCGGTGAACACCGGTGCAGACGACTGACCCCCAGCGCCGCCCTCCAGTGGGCCGCGCTCTGGATCATCGATCATCACAGCCACAACAAAACGTGGGTCATCCGCCGGTGCAATACCAGCGAACGTAATCCAGTAATCCGAATTCGAGTACGCACCAGTATCCGGGTTCACCTGCTGCGCCGTACCCGTCTTGCCGGAAAGCTGATAGCCAGGGATCTTGTTGCCCTGCGCGGTGCCGCTGTTGAAACCTGCTGGATCTTCCTGGAACGGTGCACGGAACATGTTCACCACGGTGCGGGCGGTTTCCTCGCTGGCCACACGGGTGCGTCGCGGTTCCTCGGCCGGGATCTCCTCACCGGTTGGGGAAGTGACGTGTTTGATGATGCGGGGTTCAATCCGCTCACCACCATTGGCCAAGGACTGGTAAACACTTGCCAACTGCAGGGTTGTCAGGGACATACCTTGACCGATGGGTAAGTTAGCAAAAGTGCCGCCCGACCACTGCTCACGGGTAGGCACCAAACCAGCAGATTCATTCGGTAGCTCCACGCCCGTCGCCTGGCCGATGCCGAAGCGCTTCAGGTAGTCATCAAAACGCTCCTCCCCCACGCGCTGGGCCAGCATGAGCGTTCCCACGTTGGAGGACTTACCAAAGATGCCGGTGGTGGTGTACGGAAGTACGCCGTGCTCCCACGCATCAGCGACAGTCACGCCAGACATTTCAATCTGCCCTGGCACCTGGTGCACTTCATCCGGGGTGGTCAGCCCCTCCTCAATCGCGGCCGTCGCCGTGATGATCTTGGCTACCGAGCCCGGCTCAAACGGGTGAGAGATCGACGGATTATCAAAGCTGCGACCATTTTTAAGCTGCTTTTCAAGGTTCCCATTCGGATCAATCGTGTCCGTATTGGCCATGGCTAGAACTTCACCCGTCGCTGCGTCAAGGACAACTGCCTCAGCACCCTTCGCGCGGGAATTCTCCTTCGCCTGTTCCAACAGCTGCTGCACATAGGCCTGCAGATCAAGATCGATGGTGAGCTCAATCTTCGCGCCGTTGACAGCCGGCACCACATCACGCAGCGTGCCCGGAATGACCTGACCGTTGGCCGATACATCCTCGGTGGAACGGCCATTAATACCAGTCAAGATGGAGTCACTCGACGCCTCCATACCGAACTGGCCTTGCCCATCCATGGACACACGGCCAATGATGTTCTCCGCCACCGCACCGTTCGGGTACTCGCGGATGTCCTGGTGATCAGCCGCAACACCGTGGAATTTCTTGGCCACCTCGGCGGCAACATCCGGGTCGACGTTACGCACCAAAACCTCATAATCAGTGTCAGCATGGAGCTTTTCCAAGATGTCCTTGGAGTTCACCTTCTGGGTTTTGACCTTGGCATCAGCATTGTTAGCGCTGTTGTTATCGCTCTTGTTATCGCTGTCCTTTTTGTCCTCACTGTTCTCTTCCCCTTGGCCAATCATGCGGGGAATCTCATTAGCCATTTGGCGGAGCATGTCCTCAACGCGGGCGCCTTCCTGAGCTTCAGCCTCCGCGCGAGTAGCACCCTCCTCGTACATCTCATTGCGCGCAATCTCGCCCAGCTCACGCCGCAAAACCACCGGCGAGACAGTCAAAGAACGCGCCTGCATCGTGTACGCAAGGAAGTTGCCTTGCCTATCGACGATCTCCCCACGCCGCGCAGGATCCACAAACGTCCGCGTGCGCTGATCAGACGCAACAGTTTGAAGCTGCGGCCCCCACTTCAGCTGCACCCATGCGAGACGACCAACAAGAACTAAAGCAACCACCAGAAAAATCACGGTCAACAGCTGCATGCGTTGAGCCGTGATGGCTTTCTGTGGCACACCACGTTGTTGGCGCCGCTGCGGATCCATGCGAGTCACGGCGCAGGTCACCTACCTCTCAGTATTTAGGCTTAATCGCCCCTCATTTTGCCCGGCTCGCGCGCACCGGAAGCTCACCGCCACACTGCCACGATGAACTAATCCGATTACTACATGCCAGGCAGCGACTGAAGCACCACTGGTGCCGGAAGCGGAGAGAGGTTATCGACAACGTCATCCGTTGCACGGCGGTCACTGGTCGCCCGGTCAACGCGGACTGTGTCACTGTTCACGTCCACCACGCGCAGAGTCTTCGCCGGATCCGCAGGACCAGCCTCAACTGCCTCGCCACGATCATTCACCGTGATGATGCCCGCCTGGCCAGGAACGACCATCCCAGCCTTATCAGCTCGTGCGGCAAGCTCAGCCGCAGCGCGGGAATCCTCGACATTTCGGTTCAGCGTCTCAATCTCATTATTCAGCGCGCGCTCCTCACTCTGCAGCTGCTGAATAGTGAACGTCTGCTGCGTCGACAACGCCGACAACAGCATTGCGCCAAAAATGCCCAGCACCAAGAGCGGCAAGGACAGCACCGAGACGCGGGAAAACTTCCGCTTCGTCTCCGTCGTGGAGATGCGGCGCCCACGCACCGACACGACCTGCTTCGAGCCCAAACGGCTCGGTCGCGGCACATGCGGCGCGAATCGAGGCTTCGGCGGGGTAAGTGTGGTGCGGCCACGGTCGCGTTCGAGCAGCGCAGTGGATCCGTAGCCTGCGGTGAGGTCTCGGCTTGCTCCCATTGTCGTTGTTTCCTTCACGTTGCTGGTCGTTGGTTAGTTGCTGATCTTTTCGATGGCTCGCACTCGGACTGGTGCCGCGCGCCTGTTTAGCTCTATTTCTTCTTCCGAAGCCTTCTCCGCGCCATGAGTGACGGCCCGGAACTTGGCTTCCATCCCCGGTAGCTCCGTGGGGAGCCCCGGTGGGGTTTTTGAGGTGGTGAGCTCCGTGAACGCCTTCTTCACAAGCTTGTCCTCGTGGGACTGGTAGCTCATGAACACTGCTCGCCCGCCTACCCCAAGCGCGTCAGCCACCATGGGGAGAACATTCTCAAGTGCTTCGAGTTCTCGGTTCACCTCAACCCGCAGCGCCTGGAAGGTCCGCTTCGCGGGGTGACCTCCCGTGCGCCGCGTCGCCGCAGGAATCACGCTGTACAGCAATTCCACCAAGCGACCTGAATGCGTAAACGGCTCTTTCTCCCGTTCCGCCAGCACCGCGGATGCGATCTTGCCGGCGAAACGCTCGTCCCCATACGTCTTCAACACTCGCGCGAGATCCCCATGCGAGTACGTATTCAAGACATCAGCCGCAGTGATTCCTTTGCTTGAATCCATGCGCATATCCAGAGGGGCATCCACCTTGTAAGCGAAGCCGCGTTCTGCCTGATCCAGCTGCATCGAGGACACACCTAAATCGAAGAAAGCACCAGCGAGACCATGGTCACGAGCAGTATCAACGATCTGGCTTTCTTCAGTTGCCAATGCCTCCGCCAGACAATCAAAGCGCCCCTGCACCGGCAAGAACCGATCTGCAAAGGGCGCGAGACGCTCAGTTGCATTACGCAATGCTTCACCGTCGCGGTCAATACCGATGACACAAGCAGAAGGGAAGCTCTCCAAGAAGTATTCCGTGTGACCCCCGGCCCCTAACGTGCCATCAACAATGACGGCGTTATCGCCGAAAGCCTCCACCGCGGGACGCAGAAGTTCACCCATGCGATCGCGCATCACAGGGACGTGTCCGTGGCTCGCATCATGTGCCGTGCTGGTTGCCACCGGGTCCACCCCCTTCAATCGCGGCTTTATTGTTCACTTACGTGCATCCGCGGGGAACGTATAGAGCCCTACCCGGGGCGGTCATTCTGATATCGGGGAAGTACACCAGAACGACTCGCGCCCCGAGCAGAGGTCATACACGCTCTCCGCTCGCCCACCTTCTACAGCAGGCCCGAGAGAATGTCGTCCTCATCAGCCGCCGAGAAAGCGGCCTCCGTATTTTCTTGGTACTTGGCCCAGGACTCTGCATCCCAGATCTCCAAGAAATCCACTGAACCGATAACCACGCACTCCTTGGTCAGTTGCGCGTAATCCCGGTGCGCTGGCGAAAGCGTGATGCGACCAGATCCGTCGAGCGTCTGCTCATCCGCACTTGCTGCCAAGTTACGAATGAAAGCGCGTGCCTTCGGGTTCGTGCGTGAAACCGCAGCCGCCTTCCGTGCGCGTGCCGCAAATTCCTCGCGGGGATAGACCGCCAAAGAGTGATCCTGCCCCTTGGTCACCATCAAGCCGTCCGCCAAACCCTCACGGAATTTAGCGGGCAACGTCAGGCGCCCCTTGTCATCCAGCTTCGGGGTGTAGGTGCCTAGAAACATCCGGCGCCCCACCTTTCCTGCTCGACGACTCCGGCTGTGAACTTTTGTCCGCGAAAGGTCAGAAGTATCCCACTAACCTCTCACTGCGCCCCACTTTAACCCACTATCCCCCACAAACGCCACTTTAAAACGAAACTTTCTTTCCGTGTGTCACATTTTATCAGGTCAGGGCCCTATAAGTCCGGTGGCGGATACGCCCGCAGATTCCGATAACTGCAGTTAACTCGGACAACACTAGCCGCTTTTCACCCCTCGAGCAGACACACAGAACGGAGCAATTCTCAACGAAAACCCCTGAAAAGTTTGGACGTGGGGGAAAGTGGGGCAACCGGGTGGGAGAAAGTGGGGGCATAAAGTGGGTCTGCCGCCAGCGCGTCGTAAAGGGACAAAAGGGGAACTGAGGGCTAGCTTGGCTGCTTTCCTCCACTGGACTGTGTAAAGATTTACCGCGCGAAAAACTGGCTCAGATGAATCCCCAGGTAGAAAATTTCTACTATCTGATAGTTACCGGAGCAATGTAAAATTCTACACCGAAGTACGCTAGGGGCGAGCGCTCTGGGACCGAATAGGACCAGGGAGGCAGCCAGCCGTGTCACTTGCGGGCGCGTTGCCAGTGGGGCGAATACGTAACGGGACTGAAGTAAGGCCTGGAACCTTACTTAAGCCCGTTTTATACATCTTGACCAGTAGATATGCTGAAAATCAGACACACTTTCTGCTACTTAACCCCTACTTAACCCGCATAAAAAATTCCCCCTCGGTAACCGAGAGGGAATGAAGCTAGAAGCTAATTACTGGCCCTCAAACCTGCGACGGAAATTCTCTTCCATCTTGGACCCCATGCGACCGCGCTGCGACGGATGCTGTATGCGATCAACCTGGCGTGGACTGGGGTCTGCTGGGGTGCGAAGCGCCCACACGCCACCAGCAAACATGACAATGAAGCCAATGACACTCAAGCTCACAAACCACAGGCTTTGCGTCGCCAGAGCAACGCCACCCACAAGCAAGCACAGCCCGAGCACGATGAGCGCCAGCGAGCGAATGGTCAAACGCCCGGTCTCAGGACCATCCTGGAAGCGGGACGCCGAAGAAACAGATGCCCCGAACTTCGGGTCATCCGCAAGAAGCGACTCCTCAATCTCGCGGAGCAGCTGCTGTTCTTGGTCAGAAAGGGCCACGATTCCTCCAGCCGTGCACTTGATGTCCACTTTGAGGATATAACGACTCAGTGGGCGGGTTTGTTCCCCACGATAACAGCCCACGGGAAAAATGGCCCCTACGCGGCAGCCAAACCGTGGATTTCTCCTGCAACTTCCGCGTAGAAATCCGCCGCATCAGCGACCAGCGCTGTTGCCCTGGCAGGACTCGGGCGAAGCTCGATGCCGGAGGCAACCCGACCACGCAATGCCGAGTAGCCACTAAAGGTATCCGCCCACGCCTCTCCCCTAGCTCCAGTAATGCGCAATTTGTCCCAGGCACTCGATGGCAACCGTTTGCGCTTCGCTACAGCCGCGGACCCAGCAATAACAGCACCTGCAGTACGAAGGGCTGCGCGATAAGCGCTCTCGACAGCAAGGTCATATTCACCCCGCGCAATGCGGGCCTGTGCATCCGCGAGAAGCTCACGCGCTGAATCCAGGAATAAGTCATGCTGACTCGCACGCGGGACGGTGCCGTAAGCGCTACCGGTGGTGGCGGAAATAATGCTGTTCATGATGGTCTCCTCACTCTCATCGTTTTTGTGCCCCTCACATTAGAAAGCCCGTGCGACACGAGCACTCAACGACTCGAACACGCGTTCTAAATTGGGTATTTTCGCACGCTCCTCGGACCACCGTGGTTCGATAGTGGAGTGCCATTGACATTCCGCCACCTGACGGCGCCAGAGTTCATCGACCTGGCGCCGGCGCTCGTGGACCTCTACATCGCAGCGATGAAGTATCCGGTAACCATCCGTGATCAGCGCATCGCGGTGTGGCGACGCGATGCCGCTTCCTCTGGCTTTGCCGCGATCGCAGCGTATGACGGTGATCAGCTGGCGGGAATCGCATACGGCTTCAAGGGAACGCGCGATAAGTGGTGGGACCTCCAACTACGCCGAGGACTCTTTCGGCAGCAAGCCATGACGCCGGCAATGATCACGGTGATCCGCAACTACTTCGAAGTAGCAGAGGTCCACGTGGCCCCCGGGCTCCAGTGCAAAGGCACGGGCCGACAGCTGATGCATCGGTTGCTCGCCTGCACGAATGAGCCCTACGCACTTCTTTCCACTCCGGAGGTGCCAGGAGAAAAGAACGCGGCTTTCGGGCTGTACCGCTCGCTTGGTTTCTTGGATGTGCTCCGTAATTTCACCTACGAAGGTGATAGCCGTCCATTTGCCATACTTGGCCGGAAACTGCCTCTCACGTAGCTCCCGCACCTCACTGTAAAGTGAGCGGTATTGTTTACCGCCCGCAACTGGTTAAAGGAGCCGTGTTTCCGTGGGACAATCCCCCTTCAGTTCCGCCCCCATCCTCGATGAGATCCCGGCGGCAGTAGAACGGCAGCTGGAAGATTTCCTGAACGAGGTCTCCCCGCCTGTTGCTGGCATCGGCGGACCAGTAGCAGATGCCGTTGCTCTGCTCCAAGGCTTTGTGCTTGGTGGCGGAAAGCGTATTCGCCCTACGTTCGGTTGGGTGGGATATACCGCGGCTGGTGGGCTGGATGCAGGTGCGGAGGATCCGTCGGCAGTTCTGCGGGCAGTCAGTGCCTTGGAGTTCATTCAGGCGTGTGCGTTGATCCACGACGACATCATTGATGCCTCTGATACCCGGCGCGGCAACCCCACCGTTCACCGCTCAGCAGCAGCAAACCACCGTGAGCGAGGCTGGCACGGTGATGCCGATGTCTTTGGACAGAACGTGGCCATCCTCATTGGTGACCTTGCGTTGGTGTGGGCCGATGACATGTGGCACGGTTCCGGTTTGAGCACTGCTGCCCGTGATCGCGCACATGAACCGTGGCGTGGGATGCGCAGTGAAGTGATTGGTGGCCAGATTCTGGACATCTCCCTTGAAGCCTCCGGCTCGGAGAGCGAAGACCTGGCTAATGCGGTGAATGTGTACAAGACCGCTGCCTACACCATTGAACGTCCGCTTCACCTGGGTGCGGCAGTGGCGGGTGCGGATGAGAAGACCATCGCAGCGTTGCGTGGTTATGGCCGTGACATCGGTGTGGCATTCCAGTTGCGCGATGACCTGCTCGGTGTCTTCGGTGATCCGGAGATCACCGGTAAACCCGCCGGGGACGACCTGCGCGAAGGCAAGCGCACCGTTCTGTATTCCCTCGCATTGAAGTGGGCCGATGAACATGATCCAGCCGCAGCAGCAAAGCTGCGCGCCGGCATCGGTGTGGTGCAGGAGCCAGAGGATATTGCTGAGCTCGCGGGGATTGTGGAGGAAACGGGAGCGGTGGAGGCCGTCGAAAAGCGAATTGCTGATCTGACGGAATCTGGCCTTGCTTCTCTTGAGCACGCGAACCTCGACCACCATGCGGCGGAAGCCATGAAGACCATGGCTGAAAAATCTACTGCGCGACGTTTGTAAAGGATTGTTCGTTGGCAGCACGCTCTTGGATCATCCCGCTTGGTGTCGTGGGCTCAACGCTCATGATGCTGGGCTCTTTTGGCGCCGGCGCGACGCGCAATCGTGGCGGGGCACTCGACGCACTCGGCTGGTCATTTCTGAATTACGGCCACGCACGTGGACTCATGGACGTGGCATTGACCACGGGTTTAGTCCTGCTTGTCGCCGCATGGGTGTTGTTGGGCAGTGAGCGCCGTGAAAAGGTTGTTCGCACCGCGTTGTGGGCATGGACGGCGCCTTTGATCCTTGCGGCGCCGCTGATGTCGCGCGACGTGTACTCCTACTTGATGCAGGGTGCAATGGTCCGCGACGGGTTCGACCCGTATTCGGAAGGCGCTGCGGTCAACCCAGGGCCTTATCTGTTGGAGGTTTCCCACGACTGGCGCAACACCACCACCCCGTACGGGCCGTTGCACCTGTGGATCGGCGATGGGGTGACCACGCTCGTCGGCGACAACGTGGCGGCCGGTCTCATCGTGTACAAGCTCATTTCCCTCGTCGGCTTTGTGGCGATCGCGCTTGCGATTCCACGCATCGCGGAGCATCTCGGTGGGAATCCGGCGCTCGCGCTCTGGTTGGGTGTGGCGAACCCGGTGATGATCATCCACATGGTCGGCGGTATGCACAACGAATCCGTGATGGTCGGCCTCGTCTCCGTGGGGTTGCTGGCCTGCTTGCGTGGGCGTTTTGCTGCTGGCATTGTCACGATCGGTATCGCTGTATCTCTCAAGGCCACCGCCGCTATTGCCCTGCCGTTCGTCGTGTGGATGATGCTGCGGCGATACGCACCTGACGGCACCGCGCTGCAGAAGCGCATTGGTGTCTTCCTTGTTTCAGGCATCGCAGTAGTTGGCCTATCCGTCGCCGCCGTCGCAGCGGTGACGTGGGGTTCTGGCACATCCTGGGGCTGGCTCGCACAGATCTCCGGCAATTCGAAGGTGGTCAACCCACTGTCAGGCGCCACGCTCATGGCGGATGCGGTCGCACCGTTCTTCTTGCTTATCGACGAAACCTTCCGCTACAACACCATCCTCACCGGTGCCCGCACCATGGGCTCATTACTCATGCTCGCCGGGTTGGTGGCAGCGTGGGCTATCTTCCGTCAATCTGACCGGCGCGCGATCATGGGCATCACCTTGGCCTACCAGGTAGCGTTCTTGTTCAACGCAGTCACCCTGCCGTGGTACTTTGCCTCCTCCATCTCCCTGGTGGGCACCTTTAGTCCACGACCATGGGTGATCAAGCTGACGGTGGCGGCGTCCGTTGTGGTTGCACTGGCCTTCATGGGCAGCGGTAACCACCGCTTCTATGACGGCTGGTGGATGCTCCTCACCGTCGTCGCAGCATGGCTAGCTGCTAAAAGGCCATTGCCTGAGCACGCCGAATAACTTCGCGCGCGCCGTGCCCGTGAAGCGCATCAATCGGGCGCCCCGGCAAGCTGTCATCCGGGGTGAACAGGTAACCCAAAATCTCATCCTGGGTAAAACCGCCGTCCAGCAAGACGGTGATGGCACCGGAGATGAATTTGGAGAGACCCCCGTCGACGTCGAGAAGCGCGGCAGGAACAACCTTCTTCCCTTCCTTCTTCCAGGAGAGGAGCTTGCCCGCGTTAACGTAGTCGTGCACTTTGGTGACGGGAACGTTGAGCTGCTCCGCAACGTCTGGGAAGGCCAGCAACGTCTCGCCGGCAAGCAGGGCATCAAGGTCGTAATTCTCTGTATTCACGGTGACCACTCTACGTCAGCTACCACTTCAATCCAGCTGTGCACCATACTTAAACACCATGAGTGAACTTCAGCCCGGCGATGTGTTGGAAGGCCGGTACGTCATCGACCGCCCCATCGCGCGCGGAGGAATGTCCACCGTGTACCGCTGTTTGGATACACGCCTTGACCGTGAAGTCGCAGCTAAGGTCATGGATCCCCGTTATCTCGATGATGAGGTTTTCCTGGACCGTTTCTCCCGCGAAGCCCGTGCCATGGCGCAACTGTCCCACCCGAATCTCGTGGGTGTCTATGACTTTTCCGCTGATGGGGAGGATGTATTCCTCATCATGGAGCTCATCACCGGCGGTACCTTGCGTGAACTCCTCGCTGAGCGCGGACCAATGCCGCCACACGCTGCCGCTGAGGTGATGCGCGGCATGCTCACGGGCCTTGCTGTTGCCCATGATCGTGGGCTTGTGCACCGAGACATCAAGCCTGACAACATCCTCATCGGCGGTGACCACACCGTAAAACTCGCTGATTTCGGCCTCGTTCGCGCCGCCAGCGAATCCAGCCGATCCACCGATCAGATCGTGGGCACCGTTGCCTATATCGCGCCGGAACAGGTCGACGGTTCGCCGTTGAGCCTGGCAACGGACGTGTACTCAGCCGGCATCGTGCTCTTTGAGCTACTCACCGGCACCGTGCCTTTCCACGGCGACACCCCACTTGGTCACGCCATGGCACGGCTCCAGCATGATGTCCCGCCGCCAAGCAGTCGCATTTCGGGAGTGCCCATGCTTTTCGACGAATTGACGGCCTCCGCCACCGCCCGCAACCCACGCGATCGTTTCACCGGCGCCCACGAATTCCTCGACGCACTCGACGATGTGTCCGCGAGCTTGCGCCTCCCCCACTTCGTAGTGCCGCTGCCCACCCAATCAGCCGCGCACCGCGTCGCTGCGATTCCCACCAGCATCACGCACGTGCCGGAGGTGGTTCCGGAAGAGGTTGAAGAGCTTGAAGAGGTTGAGCCGTATGCTGAACCGCACCGACCTGAGCCAGAGACTAATCGCTCCACCCCACGACTGGTGGTTGCTTTGCTTCTCATGACAGCAGCCACCGCGGCTGTCGCCGTCGGTGGCTGGTGGTACGGTTCCGGATTCTACGGGGTGATCCCCGAACTCATCCGGCCAGCGTTTTAGTTGCGGAGCATCTCCGCAACCAGGAAGGCAAGCTCCAGAGCCTGCTCGGTGTTCAGGCGCGGGTCGCACGCGGACTCGTAGCGGCCCGGCAGATCAATATCCGTGATGTCCTGAGCACCACCCAGGCACTCCGTGACATGCTCACCGGTGAGCTCAATGTGGATACCGCCCGGGTGAGTACCCAGGTGACGGTGCACCTCGAAGAAGCCCTGGACCTCATCGATGATCTTGTCGAAGTGGCGGGTCTTGTAACCATTCGATGCCGTGAAAGTGTTGCCGTGCATCGGGTCAGACTGCCAAATAACCTTGTGGCCCTCGCGCTCCACTGCCTGAACGATGCCCGGCAGAACCTCACGCACCTTGTCATGGCCCATGCGCGCCACAAAGGTCAGGCGACCCGGCTGGCGGTTCGGGTCCAGCTTCTCCGCGTAACGGACAGCTTCCTCCGGCGTCACCGTCGGACCGAGCTTCAGGCCAATCGGGTTATCAATGAGAGCCGCGAAGTTCACGTGGAAGTCATCCAGACCACGCGTGCGCTCACCGATCCAGAGCTGGTGCGCCGACAGATCGTAGAGCTTCGTATCGCCGTTCTCATCCTTAGCCAAGCGCAGCATCGCACGCTCGTAGTCCACGAGCAGAGCCTCGTGGGAAGCGTAAATCTCAGAGGTACGCAGTTCACGGTCGTTCACGCCGCAGGCGTCCATGAAGTGCAGCGAGCGCGTGATCTCGCGCGACAGTGCCTCATAACGTGCGCCAGCGGCGGAATTAGCCACGAACTCGCGGTTCCATGCCTCCACGCGGTATAAATCAGCAGTACCGGACGTGGTCAGTGCGCGAACCAGGTTCATCGCAGCAGACGCATTCGCGTAAGCACGAACCATGCGCGCTGGATCGTGCTTACGTGCCTCTGGCGTCGGATCAACACCATTAACAATGTCACCGCGGTAATTCGGCAAACCGTTCTCATCCAGATCAGACGAACGCGGCTTGGCGTACTGGCCTGCGATACGAGCCAGCTTCACCACTGGGGTGGAAGCGCCGTAAGTCAGCACAACCGCCATCTGCAGCAAGGTCTTAATGTTGGCGCGAATATGAGGCTCAGTGTTGGACTCGAACGTCTCCGCACAGTCACCGCCCTGCAGCAAGAAAGCCTTACCCTCAGCTACCTCTGCAAGCTGGTGCTTCAGCTTGTGAATCTCCGGTGCCACAACAACCGGCGGCACGGATTCGAGGATCTTACGGACGTAAAGGGCTGCATTCTCATCCCACGTGGGCTGCTGCTTCGCGGGAAGGTTCACAACCTCTTGGAACGATTCAAAAATATCGCCCGGCAAGGGTGGAAGATCAGGGAGTACTTCTTTGGGGATGTCTACTGTCCAGCTCATTCTATAAGTTCTAGCACGTCGTAGACGGTATGCCTATCTATTTGATACAAACCCACGCCGATCGAGCGGAAGTGCCCGCTGGCAGGCGCGGAACTTATGAAGGTTATGGCGCGCATCCACGAGCGCATCATGGTTGTCTTTCGGTGTTCGCGGCAGCGACGGCCGGCCCGCCATATCCCAGTACTGCTTCAGCTCCCGGGTATAACGCGGCAGGTCCTTGGGCAGCTTCGTCATATCGCCCCACAGCTGTGCAAACACCACGTGATCGTAAGCGCCCACCCATGCCCACAGCTCCGGCCGCTGGCCGTCGGTAGTGAGGAATTCGTAGACCTCATCCCGGATCTGCCGCTGTGGTTTCCACACCGGATTATCCAGGTTGGGCAGCTTAGCCAGCACGTTCTCCCGCACCCAGCGGTTTGCGCGCGAACCATCAAAGTCAGTAGACACGGCATAGTACTCGCGCCCATCCTCAGCAACGATGCCGATGGATACGAGGGTGATCGTGTCACCGTCTTCGATGAATTCAGTGTCGTAAAAGTACCGCACAAAACGCCTAACTAGAACTGGTCCCCGGTTGGCTCGGTGCCCTTCGGGTAACCCTTGCCAGCTTCGAGTGACTTCTTCACATCAGCGGCATACGCATCCACGTAGGGGTAACCCGACATCTCCACGAGCTGCTGCATGAAAAAGTCCGTGAACGGACGCCACACTGCCGGATCATCCGGCTCAAAGCCGTTATCGCGCGCCCACTGGTGCGGGTCAACCGGCTTGCCGATCTTCACGCGCACCTTGGCCGGCCGCGGAATCCACGAGCCAATCGGATTGGCATCACGGGTACCAATCATGGCAACCGGAATGCACGGCACACCCGATTCCATAGCTACGCGCGCCATGCCGGTCTTGCCTTTGTAAATTCGGCCGTCGGGCGAACGAGTGCCCTCCGGGTAGATGCAGAACAGATCACCGTTGTCGAAGACCTCCTGTGTCACCTTCAACAGTGCAGAACCTGCGTCCTTGGACTCGCGGTCAATGGGGACCTGCCCCACTGCCGTCATAAAAAACTTCTGAACTGCACCGGACAGGCCCGGGGAGGTGAAGTACTCCTTCTTCGCTGGGTGAACCAGCTGGCGCGGGCACACCAGTGGGAAGTAGAAGGAATCCATCACTGCCTGGTGGTTAGACACCATGAGCGCCGGCGTACCTTCCGGCGGGATATTCTCCAGCCCGTAAGTCTCCGGCCGGTTCCACACACGCAGCCACGGCCCAATCAGGATGTACTTAAAGAACTTGTACCACTTGTTGTTCATGTTTCCTCTACATCAGGTGTCGGGCCAAATCAGCAACGCCGATCATACCCGCCTGGGAACCCAATTCCGCTGTTTCCAGGCGTGGCAATGGACGGAAACCAGCGCCCACCACTGATCGGGACATGATCTCCTCTGCGGTACCCAGGAATAAGTCCGCATCACGGCTCACTCCCCCGCCAAGAACGATGAGCTCTGGGTCCAACACATCACACACCATTGACAGGCCCTGGCCCAACCAGTGTGCGAAGTGGTCCATCGTCGCTAAGCCCAATGCGTCGCCCGCACGGGCAGCGGCGACAACATCATTGCCTGTGGCGCGTTTGTCCACTGCTTTTCGGTAGAGCTTGCAAGATTCAAAACCACCCTTGGTAGCAATCTCTACCGCGGTGTCCACCAGTGCGGTGCCAGATGCGTAGCGCTCCAAACAGCCTTGCTTGCCACACGAGCAGGCACGACCACCAGGCACCACGGTCACATGACCAAATTCAGGCGCAGTGCCGTACGCCCCGCGATAGATCTCGCCGTTCTGCATAAGCGTCGCACCAATTCCTGTGCCCACCGCGAACAGAACCCAAGTATCGGCCTTTTGAGCAGCACCGAACCGGTACTCACCCCACGCAGCGGAATTCGCGTCATGCTCCAAGCGCACGGGGAGTTTCAGTTCTTCTTGCAGAATCTTCCGCACCGGCGCGTTGTCCTGCCACGGCAAGTGCGGAGCAAAACGAACAACCTCACAGTAAGGGTCGAGGAATCCAGCAACAGCAAGCCCCACGGAACCAATCGAATCTGCGTGGCCACGGTCGCGCAGAGTATTCACCATGCCCACGATCGCGCCTTGCAGCTCTTCCGCAGTATGCGGGGTGCTTGTGGACTCCACATCAAGGACGTGGCCGCGCTCATCGACGACACCAGCACGGGTATTGGTACCCCCGATATCGAACCCGATGGTCAGCTTTGCCTTAGACATAGCGCTTCATTCTAGACCCGCCCATCAAACAGCACGCCGTCGAGTCTGTCCCCCAAGGCCTCCCAGGAAAAAACATCGGAAACATGTTCGCGTCCCTTACGCCCCATTGCTTTTCGACGCTCCTTGTCCCCCAACAATTCCACCACCGCTTCCGCAACATCCTGGGTGCTCGCCCCATCGACGACAAGGCCGGTGTCCGGAGTAACCGTTTCCGGTGCACCGCCGGACAACCCCGCGAGGACAGGCACACCACACGCTTGGGCTTCAAGGTAGACAATGCCTAGGCCTTCCACATCCAACCCACCGCCGCGAGTACGCGCCGGCATAGCCATGATGTCTGCCGCTGCGACGAGATCCCGCATATCTGTCCTGGACAGGCGACCATGCAAGGTCACAGCATCACCGTAGGGCCGAGCAAGCTGGTCAAGGGTTTTCCGATACGGGCCCTCCCCGATCACAGCGAGCCGTGCATCGGGGAACGCTTCCTGTACCGTCTTCCAACCACGAATGAGCTTGTCCTGCCCCTTACGCGCCACAAGCCTGGACGCCACAACAACCAGCGGTTCATCCCCATAACCAAATTTTGAACGCGTCTGCAGTTTTTCCTCTGAAGACGCCGGCCGGAAGAATTCCGTATCCACTCCCGAAGGCAACGCAACATACAAGGGACGCGTACCAAAGGCAGAAGAGAAACGACGTCGCGTGTATTCCGACACATATGTCAACGTGTCCGTGGTGTTGCCAATGCGGCGCAGCATCTGACGCGCACCAGGCAACATCGACCACCCAACTTCATGCCCATGGGTGGTGGAAACGATCGTCTGCGCACCTGCCTCACGCGCCTGCTGTGCAAGGAGCGCCAAAGGCGCAGCCGCACCAAACCACACTGTGTCGATCTGGTACTCACGGATGATCTGCTTCATCTCCCGAGCTGTTGCCGGGGTGGGCAGCATCACCCGATGGGGCCAGCGGTGGATGGGGTAGGTCTGGGAGGCGTCGAAAAGCTTTGCTGCTTCCTCATCTTGTGTTGACGCGAACACGATGATCGAATCACTGCCGCGACGCGCAACAACCTCTGAAACGAACTGCTCTAAATACGACTGAATCCCGCCAACCGTCGGCGGGAAATCATTCGTAACCAGCAGAACCCGACTAGTAGCGGACTGCACCCTGCACCGGCATCGAATTCAGAGGAACAACCTGAACCGGAATGCCATAGTCCGAAGCATGAACCACCTGGCCATTACCGATGTACATGCCCACGTGCGTCACGCCCGGGTAGTAGCCGATGATGTCGCCCGGCTGAAGCTCCGACATGGACACACGTGTACCGCCAGCCAGCTGAGCCTGCGATGTACGCGGAATGGACTTTCCGTTCTGAGCGTAGGACCACACCATCAGACCAGAGCAATCAAACTGGTTCGGACCGGTAGCGCCCCAACCATACGGCGAGCCCAGCTTGGACAAAGCCGAAGCAACAACCCCGGTGCCATACGCAGACGGCGGAACGTTGAGAGCAACCGGACCGTTCTTCTCTTCCCAGCGCAGGCGCTGCTCAGGAGTGAAGCCATCAACCTTGGCCTCAATCTCCTTCACCTTCTCATCGAGCTCTTTACGCTCACGATCCAGCTTGTCACGCTTGCCCTCCAGCTGGCTTTGACGGAAATTAGCCACGGCGACGGCAATATCAGCATCCGTTGCGCGCGAAGCAGCTTCCTCGTTCAGGCGCTGGGACTCTGCCAGGGTCCGCTGCGCGGAACGAGCCAAAGAACCGAGATAAGAAGACCGGTCAATCGCCTCCTGTGGGTTCGCCGACTTCAGAGCGTTCACGTGCGCATCGTTGGACAGGTTGCGGTACTGCGTCCGCGCACTCTCGTCGACCTCACCCTGCGCGCCGGAACGAGCGTTCTTCGCTTCCTCCGCGGCACGGCGCGCTTCCTCTGCAGACTCGCGCAGAGCCGCGACCTCGCCCTCCCCCTTGGCGATCTCGTCTTCGATTTCCTTAACTTCCTCCGACTTAGCCGTCGCTTCCTCGGAGATAGCACTGAGCTCCTCAATGATGTGATCCACCTCATCAGCCTGAGCCGGAACAGAAACAGTGGACGCTGAGAAGCCAGCAAGAAGTCCCGCCACGACTACTGGACGGAAACGGAAGGAAGCACGATGCATGCCCACTAGAAGCGACCTCTTTCTCGGACAGAAATAACTAGTTTGAAACAACTAGCTTGAAGCTCAAAACCTCTATTAAAGGTATAGCGCTCGCCCCCACCGGTCAAACGCCGAATAACGCTAAAACAGCTGGTTGTTACAGGTGTGAAAATTGAGAAAGCCCGGCCGAAGCCGGGCTCACGATTCCTCTACCGCTTAGAAACGAACAGCGGAGTGAATCGGCATCAGGTTCAGCGGACGGTAGCCCACCGGGGTGCCAGAGTTCAGAGCGTCAATGATCTGACCGTTGCCGGCGTAGATGCCGACATGGGAAGCGCCAGAGTAGTAGACAACGATGTCACCCGGCTGCAGGTCTGAAATAGCCACGCGCTGACCAGCAGCAGCCTGTGCGCCAGAGGTGCGCGGGATGGACTTACCAGCCTGAGCGTAAACCCAGGAGGTGAAGCCAGAGCAGTCAAACGCGTTCGGGCCGGCAGCGCCGTAGACGTACGGGGAACCAATCTTGGACTTAGCGATCTCGAGGATGCGCTGGCCCTGCGGCTGGACCGGTGCCGGTGCGGCAGCCTGTGCTGCGCCACGGTACTGGGCAGGCGCGCCAGCGTACTTAGCCTCAACGCCCGCGATCCACTGGTTGAAGCCCGGGATAGCGTTCAGGCCAGCATTTGCCTTAGCAGCCTGGATAGCAGCGTTCACGTTTGCGTTCGGCGTAGCCTTACCAGCGAGGGACGGAACCCAAGCCTCAATGCCCGGCACGTTCGCAAGACCCGGGATGTTCTCGACGCCCGGCACGTCAGCAGCAAAGGCAGAGTTAGGAACACGAACCTCTGCAGCGTTAGCAGCAGTCGGTGCAACGAGGGTTGCGCCGGCGATGACGGCGGATGCAGCGGTAAGACCACGCTTGGTAGCGGACGTGGTCTGGCGGCGATGCTTAGCCACTATGTAACTCCATATCTTCCAGTCGCCTACCGGGTTAGCTGTCGGGTTCGGTGCTAGAGATCACCTCGAGGAAGCTCCGGCACCTTGCGGCACCCCTTACTTCCCGTTCACCCCAGGAACATTTCGGTTCCCCGGCTTCCTTCTGCCTGACGGCAGTTCAGGAACTCGGCTGTATGTATTTACGATGTCTAGGTTTCGCTTGCCGCTCTGTGGCTGCAAGGTCTCGACTAGGTTACGAAACGGACACAACGATTGTCTAACGACGCGCCCGTTATTTAGTCGTTATTTAAAAATTCCAGGACTTTGCCAGATATCCCCAACCTCTGTCGCAACACCTTTGCTGTGAGTGACACCCTCAGAAATGACGCTCTACCTGCGGTTACATGAAGCCGAGACGCACAAGCCACAACGGAGGAAAACCTCAACTTCCACCTGAGAAATTCTTATTGTGATCTTAGTCACACATAAGAAGTTTATCGTTTTGTTACAAGTAAAAGGCCCCTCTCCCACTGTCGGGAAAGGGGCCTTAAGGGACCGGTTTACTTGCCGGCGTCGCGGTCAGTCGAGGACTTCTCCGCCTCGAGTGCGCGCAGGGTCTCCACCTCTTCGTGGTGGTTGTTGCGTGCGATCTCGTTGCGGCGAGCGACGAGAGCCGGGTCGTCCGACTTGAAGATGCCGGAGGTCTCGGAGTCAGCGTAGCCGAGCTCGTTCATCTGCTTCGGAACACGTGCGCCACCGTACTCCAGCGGGATCTGGTGACCGTGCTCGTCCACCGGGCCAATCGGCTGGTGGATCTCAACAAACGCACCGTTCGGCAGCTTCTGGATCACACCGGTTGCAACACCATGCTCCAGGACCTCGCGGTCGGAGCGCTGCAGGCCGATGCAGATGCGGTAGGTGATGAAGTAAGCCAGCGGCGGCAGAACCAGCAGACCGATACGACCGATCCAGGTCATAGCGTTCAGCGAGATCTGGAAGTGGTAAGCGAAGAGGTCGTTACCACCGGACAGCGTGAGCAGCAGGAAGAAGACCAGGCCCATAACGCCGATACCGGTACGAACCGGGACATCGCGCGGACGCTGCAGCAGGTTGTGGTGCTCGTCGTCGCCGGTGACCTTCTTCTCAATGAAGGGGTACGCCATCAGAGCGACAACCATAGCACCTGCAAGCAGAGCAACCCAGAACACACCCGGGATGGTGTAGTTGCCAAGGTAGAGCTCCCATGCCGGCATGACACGAGCAGCACCGTCAGTCCACAGCATGTAGATATCCGGCTGGGAACCTGCGGACACCTGCGACGGGTTGTACGGACCAATGTTCCAGATCGCATTAATGGTGGTCACACCAGCCATGAGCGCGAGGACACCGAAGACCACCATGCCGAAGCCAACTGCCTTGACGGCGAAGACCGGCATAATGCGGACGCCCACGACGTTGTTCTCGGAGCGACCCGGGCCCGGGAACTGGGTGTGCTTCTGGAACCAGACGAGCAGCAGGTGCGCAGCGATGAGCGCGAGGATGATGCCCGGCAGGATCAACACGTGCAGGATGTAGAAACGATCCAGCATGAGGTCGGACGGGAAGTCGCCACCGAACATTGCCCAGTGCATCCAGGTACCGATGATCGGCAGACCCACGATGATGGCGGACATAATGCGGAGACCAACACCGGAGAGCAGGTCATCCGGCAGGGAGTAACCCATGAAGCCTTCAGCCATGCCCAGGAGGATCAGGGTGGAACCGATGATCCAGTTAGCCTCACGCGGGCGACGGAAAGCACCAGTGAAGAAGACACGCATCATGTGGGCGAACATCGCCATCATGAACATGAGCGCTGCCCAGTGGTGCATCTGACGGATGAACAAGCCACCGCGAACCTCGAACGAGATGTCCAGAGCGGTTGCGTAGGCGCGAGACATCTCGACACCGTTCAGCGGCAGGTAGCCACCTTCATAGATGACCTTCGTAATGGAAGGGTCAAAGAAGAGTGCGAGGTAAACACCGGTCAGCAGCAGGATGATGAAGCTGTACAGCGCCATCTCACCAAGCATGAACGACCAGTGGGTCGGGAAGACCTTGTTCAGCTGCGGGCGAACAACGCCCGCGATAGTGAACCGCGAATCAGCGTTGTCCGCGGCTTTTGCGAGTTTCGTGCTCATTAGGACTTACGCTCCCAGAATGCCGGGCCAACGGGCTCAATGAAGTCCCCGCGGGCAATGAGGTAACCGTCTTCGTCGATGTCGATCGGCAGCTGCGGCAGAGCGCGTGCTGCCGGGCCGAACACCGGCTTGCCGTACTGCAACGCGTCGAACTGCGACTGGTGGCAGGGGCAAAGAATGCGGTTGGTTTGCGCCTCGTAGAGAGAGGTCGGGCAACCAATGTGGGTACAAATCTTCGAGTAGGCGTAGTAGTCGCCGTAGTGGAAGTCCTCCTGGCCTTCGCGCTCGATAGCCTTCTCGGCATCGGCGGAACGCAGGCGGATCAACATGACAGCGTTACGTGGGCCGTGCAGCGAGTGCATGTGCTGCTCGTAGACGTCACGCTCAGCGTCGTACTTGTCGCCATCGTTGACATCTTCTTCCAGAAGCGGGAAGACCGTCTCCATAGAAGCAGCGTCAAGATCCTCCGGGCGCATACGCACCAGGCGGGAGACACCCGCGGTGCTGTAGTGGTCACCCTTGCCGGTCTCATGCAGCTCTGCAATAGCACCGGTGTCACGGCCGAGGTACAGCTTCGTGCCGTTACGGGCCATGGACCAACCCTGGGTCCACAGGGTGCCGTCACCGAGGTAGTTCATGTCGTGACGCACACGCCATGGGTTCTTGATGAGGCCACCCATCGGGGCGATGATCGCCAGACCAGCCATGAGGCCGGCACCGCCGAGCAGGCCCTTCATCACCTTGCGGCGACCAAGGGTGGAGGTCTGCCATGCATCATTCAGCAGAGCCGTCGTCGTACGACGATCCAGCTCTGAGGAACGGCCGTCGTGGCGACGCTGGACAGCGACCTCTTCCGGCACGAACTTCTTCACGTACTGGATGATGGCGAAGCCAAGTGCTGCGAGTGCCAGACCAGAGGTCAAACCGAGCAGCGGGGTGTACAGCGAGTAGAGGAAGAGACCCTCATCGCCGTGGAACTTAGCCTCCCACGGCCAGAACAGGTAAACACCCAGGAAGGCGATACCCATCACGATAGAGATGATCAGCCAGGTGTTGACGCCTGCGGCGGCACGCTTCTCAGCCGGATCATTCTCAATCGGCCAGCGTTCCTTGCGGTACGCAATCGTCACGTCATCGAGCTCGGTACCCAGGGCAGCCAGCTCGGCATTGCTCATCTTCTCGAGCTCAGCGTCGGTGTAGTTCTTCTTCACTTCATTGCTCATGAGCGCGATCCAATCCACATAGCAGCGGCGCCAACCAGGGTGACACCGATAATCCACATTGCCAGGCCTTCAGCGACCGGGCCGATGCCACCAAGTGCCCAGCCGGACGGGCTCGGGGTTTCCTTGGCGGACTTGATGAAAGCGATGATGTCGCGCTTCTCATCAGCAGACAGCTGACGGTCGGAGAACTTAGGCATGTTCTGTGGGCCGGTCAGCATTGCCTGGTAGATCTCCTGCTCGTTAGCAGGGTCCAGGACCGGTGCGTACTTACCGGAAGACAGTGCGCCACCACGACCAGTGAAGTTGTGGCAGGAGGCACAGTTCAGGCGGAAGAGCTCAGAACCGCGTGCGACGTCGGCAGCCTGAATGTTGCCGTCGTAGTTCTTACCGCGGAGTTCTTCCATGGCGATGGAGCCGTCTTCGTTGTAGACGAGCTCCGGGCCGCCGCCGTTAGCTGCAACATAAGCGGCGATGGCGAGGGTCTGAGCCTCGGTGTAACGCGGCTTCTTACGCTCAGCCTGTGCGTCGTTGGACTTCATCGGCATACGGCCAGAGTTGACCTGGAAGTAGACGGCACCTTCACCGGTACCAATCAGCGACGGTCCGCGATCCTTGACGCCCTGCAGGTTTGCACCGTGGCAGGTGATGCAGGCGAAGTCGTAGAGATCCTTGCCCTCTTGGATCATCGCCTGGTCGTCGCGCTGGGCGGTGGCAACCTGAGCATCCGGAGTCAGAGCAGCGGCCAGAAGGCCGGCACCCGTGAGACCGAAGGTCAGCGCCATGGCGCCAGCTGCGGAACGACGCAACTTGCGGCGATTCCGCGCCTTCTTTGGGGTGTTATCCATGTTGATCCCTTAGCGAAAATCGGTGTTCAGTTTCATCTGCGCTAAGACGCAATTACTGAACGAGGTAGAGAGTTACGAACACGCCGATCCAAATGACATCGACGAAGTGCCAGTAGTAGGAGGTCACCATGGCAGCAGTTGCCTGCGCCGGGGTGAACTTCGACTTGGCCACACGAAGCAGCACAACGACGAAGGCGAGGATGCCCGCCGTCACGTGAGCCATGTGGAAGCCGGTGATGATGTAGAACACCGAGCCGTAGACGCTCGACTGGATCGTCACACCGTGGAGGACCATCTCGGTCCACTCGAAGGCGACGAGGCCCAGGAACACCACACCGAGAAGGATGGTCACGGTGAACCACTTGCGAAGTCCGAAGACATCGCCCTTCTCAGCGGCGAACACACCCAACTGAGAGGTCACGGACGAAGTCACCAGCACGATGGTGATGATGAGTCCGAAGACCACGTTCAGATGGGCGGTCTGGTTAGCCCAATCGCCAGCTTCCATGCCGTTTGCGCGCGAGGTGAAGTACATCGCGAACAGTCCGGCGAAGAACATCAATTCTTGGGCGAGGAACACGATCGTTCCCACGCTGACCATGTTCGGTCGGTTCAGCGCAGGGAGACGGTCGGGTGAAGTCGCCATACCTGGGTTAGTTGTTGCAGTCGTCACGCGTACTAGTATCGCCTTTCCGAAGCCTAAAGTCACCTTGTTTACCCCCGAGTTTTTCATGTGAACAAGGCGCATAACGTCGGCATTTTCTCTTCGAAATACGCGTGTCGGTGTCCAACTTTTGATCCTAAAGTGACTGGCCAAGGTTTTTTATCGCCATCCCCGCAGGTCATCGCGCGCCATTTATCGCCCGACAAATTTCAATTGCGCCAGAGTGTTGCGGCAATTCTCAGAATCGCGGTTCCCCAGAATCCGAACAAGTTCCCGAGTGTGATGGGATTCACAATTTCGCCCTGCATAAACCGTGCCTAGGACGAACTTTCGGTTGACCCCTTCCCCCACCATCTTTCGATGGTCCCCCGGGCTTAAAAACGAGAAAACCCCCACACCACAGGGGGTGTGGGGGCCAGCGTTCTAGTTAAGCGCTAGTGCTTTTCGCGGGGGATACCGTACTGAAGGTTCAGCATCGTGGTCGCCCAGACGAGGATGACTGCGCCGACCGCCAGCAGCCACAGCTGCCAGAATGCGATACCGAGAGCCATGAAGACGACACCGCCAGTCATAGCTGCCGGCCAGATGGAGTTCGGCGAGAAGAAACCAAGGACACCTGCGCCGTCCTCAATCTCTGCCTCTTCCCAGTCTTCCGGGAGGATATCGATGCGACGCTCGGTGAAGTGCAGGTAGCCGCCGAGCATAAAGGCCAGGGCCGTAGCCAGAATCAGAGCGACGCCACCTGCCCACTCGTAACCCGAGAGGTATGCGTCATCGCCAATGAAATTGGTTGCCAGCGCGTAGATGACAGCCATGATGGCGAAGAAGGTGCCAAGGCCGTAAAAGATCTTTGATCCAGTTCCCATTTCTTTTACCTAGCCTCTCTTAAACGTTCTGCACGGCATTGTTGCCGTCGCGGGTGCCGGTGCGGTCAGAGTTGAACGGACGAGTGGAGGTTGCAAACGGAGCCTCGCCGATTGCCTCAAGTGCGTCAGCATTGGACGCACCCGGGTTCTCGTTGCGGAAGCGCATGTACTCGCGGAACTGGTCCGGCGTGACCGCACGAATCTCGAAGTTCATCATCGCGTGGTAGGTACCGCACATCTCAGCACAGCGGCCGACGTATGCGCCCGGCTTCTCAATCTGCTCGATCTGGAAACGACGCTCCTGCTGGTTGATCTCCGGGTGCACGTAAGCATCGCGCTTAAACAGGAACTCCGGAACCCAGAATGCGTGGGACACGTCGCTGGATGCGAGACGGAACTCAACCGGAGTCTCGGTCGGCAGAACCAGAACCGGAACTTCCTCGGTGGTACCCAGGGTCTCGATCTTGTTGAAGTTCAAGAACGACTGGTCACCCATGGAGCGGCCGTGAATCGGGTTGGCGTTGTGCAGAGACTCGTCATCGTGCTTGGTTGCATCAGCAAGCTTCTGACGCTCATGGTCAGCACCGTCGTAGTCCGAGCCGGTCGGAGAGAGACTAGCGGCGACCTCTGCGTAACCGAACTTCCAGTTCCACTGGAACGCGGTGACATCCACAGTCACGTCAGGATCCTTGTCCAGTGCGACAACCTTGGTCTGCGCCTGGACGGTGTAGAAGAACAGGACCATGACGATGATGATCGGAACAATGGTGAGCCCCAGCTCGAGCGGCACGTTGTACTGCAGCTGCTTCGGGAACTCGCCGTAGCCCTTCTTCGCACGACGCTTGCCGTTCCAGGCAAAGATCGCGTAGATGAAGATTGCCCACATGATGATGCCAATGATCCAGGCCGCGAGCCAGACCCAGACCCAGAAGTTGTACATGCTGTGAGCTTCCGGGGTGACCGGATCCGGGAAGCCCATGTCGAGCAACTTCGACATGGAGCTCGGCGGTGCAACCTCACAGCCGGTAAGAGCAATGCCAGCCAGGGCCAGGAGACCGGCAACGCCGATCTTCTTACCTAGGCCGCGGTTTTTTACCGTTTCCACGTGTGTCTGCCTTCCTGTCCACACTGATGAACGCTGTTAAACGCTTTTGAACGCTGTATTGCAGCTAATTAAAGCTGTGAACATTCTCCATGCTGCATGCAGCCACCCGTAAGAGAAGCTGCGCGTAGCAAAACAGAATATTCCTACCCAGTCAGAATAGATGATCCTTCGCGCATGTTTAACCTGCACCGTGCCCGCGTTGCCCCCGATTCAACATGGGCGCGAATTATTCAGCACGTTTCCCAGCCCCGACATGGACAGATGACACACTTTCACGCCCATTTCGTAATCCCGATCACAAATACCCAAAACAAGATCAACCGGAAGTTGCACCCCTATCGGGGACGGGCTAAAGGTGGTGCGGTCTTACCCAGTGACGCGCCTCTCGCGCGGTGATTCCGCCACCCACGTTTTCGGCTTCTATTGTTGTGAGAGCTAATCACCTATCCCCCATCACTTCCGTGAGTTAAGGAGCTTCCCCCATGTGCGGTCTACTGGCCATGCTGACCAGCAATTCTGACGCGTCTCGCTTTGTCGACGCTGCACAGCGAGCTCTTCCCTGCTTCCGTCATCGTGGACCGGATGCGGCTGGTACATGGAATGACGACGATGCTGTGTTCGGATTCAACCGTTTGGCAATCATCGACCTTGAGCATTCCCACCAGCCCCTGCGCTGGGGCCCAGCCGAGAATCCGGAGCGTTATGCCCTGACGTTCAACGGCGAGATCTACAACTACGTCGAGCTGCGCGAGGAACTCGAAGGTTACGGCTACACCTTTAATACCGAAGGTGATTCCGAGACCATCGTGGTGGGCTACCACCACTGGGGAGCAGACGTGGTAAACCACCTGCGCGGCATGTTCGGCATTGTCATTTGGGACACCCAGGACAAGGTGATGTTCGCGGCGCGCGACCAGTTCGGCATCAAGCCTCTCTATTACGCGACGACGGAAGCCGGCACTGTCTTCTCCTCTGAGAAGAAGGCCATCTTGGAAATGGCGCCCGAGCTCGGCCTGGAGCTTGATCTGGACTACCGGGCAATCGAGCATTACGTCGACCTCCAGTACGTACCGGAACCAGAGAGCCTGCACGCTGCTATTCGACGAGTCGAGTCCGGCTGCACCGTCACCCTCACACCCGGCGGCGCTGTTGAAGCAAAGCGCTACTTCGCCCCGAAGTTCAACGTCATCCCAGTGAAGTCCGGTGAGGAACAAAAGCTGTTCGACAGGATTGCGGGAGTTCTGGAGGATTCCGTCGCAAAGCACATGCGTGCTGATGTGACTGTGGGCTCCTTCTTGTCTGGCGGCATCGATTCGACGGCGATTGCAACGCTGGCCAAGCGCCACAATCCGAATCTTCTGACGTTCACGACGGGCTTTGAGCGTGAGGGTTACTCCGAGGTCGATGTGGCGGCGGAGTCTGCAGAGGCAATCGGCGTGGAGCACATCGTGAAGATTGTGTCGCCCGAAGAGTATGCGGACGCGATCCCGAAAATCATGTGGTACCTCGATGATCCGGTGGCTGACCCTTCCTTGGTGCCGCTGTACTTCGTGGCCCAGGAAGCTCGCAAGCACGTCAAGGTGGTGCTATCCGGCGAAGGTGCGGATGAGCTCTTCGGTGGCTACACCATTTACAAGGAACCGCTCTCTCTTGCGCCGTTTGAGAAGCTCCCCTCCCCTCTTCTCACAGGCCTGAACAAACTCAGCCAGGTCCTGCCGGAGGGAATGAAGGGCAAGTCCCTCCTTGAGCGTGGCACCACGCCGATGGAAACCCGCTACTACGGCAACGCACGCTCCTTTAACTACCAGCAGCTAGAACGTGTTCTGCCGTGGGCGAAGCCTGAATGGGACCACCGTGAGGTGACCGCCCCGATTTACGCTGAGTCGACGGACATGGACCCGGTTGCGAGGATGCAGCACCTCGACCTGTTCACGTGGATGCGTGGCGACATTCTGGTCAAGGCTGACAAGATCAACATGGCGCACTCTCTTGAGCTGCGCGTGCCGTTCTTAGACAAGGAAGTCTTTGCTGTCGCTGAGACCATCCCGGCAGATCTCAAGATCGCCCACGGCACGACGAAGTACGCGCTGCGTAAGGCGATGGATCAGATCGTTCCCCCGCACGTTCTCCAGCGTAAGAAGCTTGGCTTCCCAGTTCCTATGCGCCACTGGCTCGCCGGCGATGAGCTGTACGGCTGGGCTCAGGACACCATCCGCGAGTCCCAGACCGAGGATATTTTTGCCAAGGACCAGGTTCTGGAAATGCTCAAGGAGCACCGCGACGGTGTCTCCGATCACTCCCGCCGTCTGTGGACCGTCCTGGCCTTCATGGTCTGGCACGGCATCTTCGTAGAAAACCGCATCGATCCGGGTATTGAGCACAAGGACTACCCAGTGGACCTGTAGTCCAAGTAGTCCTAGTACTCCTAGAATAGAAAAGCCGGAGCTGGCTCAACCACAAGACCAGCTCCGGCTTTTTGAAGTTTAGTTGAAGGAATCGCCGCAGGCGCAAGAACCACCGGCATTCGGGTTATCAATGGTGAAACCCTGCTGCTCAATCGTGTCTGCGAAGTCAATCTTGGCGCCGGACAGGTACGGCACACTCATCTTGTCCACAACCAAACGGACACCGCCGATGACATCGGACTTGTCCCCGTCCAGGTCACGGTCGTCGAAGTACAGCTGGTAACGCAGTCCTGCGCAACCACCCGGCTGAACGGCGATGCGCAAAGAAAGGTCATCACGGCCTTCCTGATCAAGCAGCGCCTTAGCCTTGGCTGCTGCAGCCTCAGTGAGCTCTACGCCAGTGGCGGAAGTCGGTGCAGTCATGGATCGTCTCTCCTTGCCTTTATCGTATCCGGGCCCCGAGCCTACGCTCGCTTCCCACAGGGATGCTAGTCCACCCTAACTTCTCCAGGTGAAACCCCTTTGTCCCCCTCAACGCACGCGCCCCCGGCCCGTATTCCCATCCGGGTGAATTCATTTTGTAGCCTAGAGAGCGTGAAACTCCCCTGGCAGAAATCTGATGCGCCCGAGGCGCCCGCAACCACTAGCTCTTCCACCTCTGAGCCCGCTGCACCTAGCGAGCCGGAAAAGAAGCTGCCGAAGGGCTACACCCCGCCGAAGGGCCGTCCGACCCCGAAGCGCCATGAGCAGGAGATTAAGCGCGGCGTTGTGCGCGATCCGAACGCGATGAGCCGGGCTCAAGCTTCTCAGAAGCGTAAGGAAATGAAGGCTTCCATGTCCAAGGAGGAATGGAAGGAGTACAAGAAGCAGGAACGTGCGGAGCGTCGTGCACAGAACAAGGACATCCAGGCGAAGATGGATGCCGGTGATGAGCGCTACTTGCTCGACCGCGATAAGGGCGAGGTCCGCCGCTACGTGCGTGACTGGGTGGATTCCCGTCGCTTCTTGTCCAACTACGTTATGCCGGGTGCGCTAATCCTCCTTGTGATCTTGCTGCTCGGCCAGTTCTTCCCAGAAGTTGCAGCGGCACTGTCGGTCGCAGCAATGTTCTTCATCCTGGCCACGTTCGTAGAAGGCATCTTCATTGGTCAGCGGGCAAACAAGGCCGTGCGCGCCAAGTTCCCGGATTCCACTGAGACCGGCTTCGGTTTGGGTATGTACGCCTTCTCCCGCGCATCGCAGCCGCGTAACTGGCGCACGCCGAAACCCCAGGTTGCTATTGGTAACAAGGTCTAAGATCCACCGTGCGATTCACTAACGGCTTCACGTTCCCTCCGGTCCCCTCGCCTGACCTGACTGCACAGGCCCAGGTGCAGGAAGCAATGACGGTCAATCCGCGGGGCGCGTCGTTTGGGCGCTTCGCCAGTATTGGCGCATGGATGGCTGGGTGTCAGGGTGAAGCTCCGCCACGCCCCATCAAGGCAGCACGCATCGTCGTTTTTGCCGGTGATCACGGGATCGCGGAGCGCGGTGTTTCCGCTTTTACTCCGGAGGCATCGATTGTCCAGGCGGAGGAAATCCTCTCCGGCGCAGCCCCAGTGAACACTTTGGCGCAGTATGCAAACGCATCTGTGAACCTCGTTGATGTGAGCCTGAACCATGAAGCAGCAGCCATTCGCGCAGGTTCCGGCCCCATTGATGTCGCCGATGCGATGACACAGGAGGAGTTCCTCGCCGCCGCGGAGCTTGGTGCTGCTACTGCGGATCGGGAGATTGATTCTGGCGTTGATGTGCTCGTCGCTGGTGATCTTGGTGTAGCCAACACGACGGTGGCTGCCGCGGTTTTAGGCACACTTACCTTCACGGAACCGGTTGTCGCGGTGGGGCGCGGTAGCGGAATCAATGATGAAGTGTGGAAGGTCAAGGTCTCCGCAGTACGCGATGCCATGTTCCGCGCGCGTGGATTGAGGAATGACATCGCACGCGTTCTTCAAACTATTTCAGCGCCAGACTTTGTCGCGCTCACCGCATTCATCGCGCAATGTGCGGTGCGGCGTACGCCAGTGCTTATCGACGGCGCGTACACCGCCCTCGCCGCCTACGTCGCTGAGCGCGTGGCCCCAGGCACGAAACAGTGGCTCATCGCGGGGCAGGTCAGCGCCGAACCGTGCACCACTATATGCCTGCAAGCACTCGACCTGACGCCGGTGGCCACACTCAACATGTCCACCGGTCAAGGCGCTGGTGCGGCGGCGGTTTTGCCGCTGATCATCTCTGCCGTGGACGTTGTCGGCGATGAGATGCGCAGCCAAACCGCCTAAGCGTTCTGCCTAGCTTTAGTGAGCAGGAACCAGGGTGTGCAGCCACCCGTGGGTGTCTTCGACCTGACCGCGCTGGATAGCCGTGAGGCGCTCACGCATCTTCATGGTGATCTCCCCTGCCTCGTTGCCGTTGATGGTGAAGTCCACGTCATTGCCCACCACGTGGCCAACCGGGGTAATAACCGCAGCGGTACCGCAGGCCATGGTCTCCGTCATCGCACCGGAAGCAACATCGTTCTTCCAATCCTCGACAGAAATACGGGCTTCCTCGGTGGCGTAGCCAAGATCCTCCGCAACCTGGAGCAAGGACTGGCGGGTGATGCCTGGAAGAAGGGAGCCGGACAGCGCCGGGGTGACCACCTTGACGTCATCACCGGAGCCATAGACGAACATGAGGTTCATGCCGCCCATCTCCTCGATGTACGTGCGCTCAATCGCATCGAGCCACACAACCTGGTCGCAGCCCTTTTCTTCTGCCTGTGCCTGAGCCAGCAGTGAGGCGGCGTAGTTACCAGCGAATTTCGCGGCACCAGTACCACCCGGCGCGGCACGGACGTAGTCCTCACTGATCCACACCTTGACGGGGCTCACTCCACCGGAGAAATAAGCACCAGCCGGTGAAGCGATGAGAACGTAGGTGTAGCTATCGGCCGGGTGAACGCCCAAGCCAACCTGCGTGGAGATCATGAAGGGTCGCAGGTACAGCGCCGCTTCCCCACCGGCTGCAGGAACCCAGTCCTGGTCGATGTCCACGAGCTGGCGCAGGGATTCCAGGAACACGTCTTCCGGCAGTTCCGGCATAGCCAGACGCTCAGCAGACTTCTGCATGCGTTGTGCGTTCTGCTCGGGACGGAAGGTAACGATGGAACCGTCGGCATGGCGGTATGCCTTCAAGCCTTCGAAGATGGCCTGGCCATAGTGGAACACCATGCTGGCTGGGTCGAAAGAAAGGTTTTCGTACGGGCGCACCTGCGCGTTGTGCCAGCCTTTGCCCTCTGCCCAGTCGATGGTGACCATGTGGTCGGTGAACTGCTTGCCAAACGCTGGGTTAGCCAGGATGGCAGCGCGGTCCTCCGCGGAGGTCGGGTTCTCATTTTTGGTCACGGTGAATTCCAGCTGTGTCATGCCTTTGAAGCATACTCCGCGGGTGAACACCGCCAGCGTCAGTAGTATCGGGGCGAAGAATAAAGACCTTTTATATAAGGAGGATCTAGCACCCCATGGCTGTTTTGCCGCATTTCAATAACGTTCTCCCCTCGCACGGACGTCTAGCCCAGGTTGAGTTCGCTACCGACGCACCAAAGGGCGCCGCACGCATCATCCCCGTGTCTTCCGGTGAGGGACTGGAGCTCCCGGTATCGCAGCTGACCAAGGAAGGCTTGCTTGAATCCCTGGAGGCTCTTGGCGCAAAGGGGTCCGCGGGTGAAGTAACCAAGGTTGTGGTGGACGGCACCCTGTTTATCGCCGTCGGCCTGGGTGACACCGAGGGCCCTCACTCCACTGAGACCGCCGTGCGCCGCGCGATGGGCGCTGCTGCACGTGCACTCAAGGGCACTGAGCGTGCCGTTGTCACTGCTGATTTCGGCGTGCGCCCGATCGTGGAAGGTCTTCTTCTCGGCGGCTACGCCTACGACGGGTTGAAGACAAACGACGACAAAGATGAACAGGAACACTCCACCACCATCACCGTGGTGGGCTCTGAGGATGACCTCGCGGAATTCGACGCTGCTGTGAGCATCTGCCACGCCGTGGCACTCGCCCGCGATCTGGTGAACACTCCGTCTAACCTGCTGTACCCCACTAACTACGCCGATCTTGCTCGCACGGTTGGCGAGGCATCGGGTCTGACGGTGGAGGTCCTCGACGAGAAGGAGCTGGACGCTCAGGGCTTCGGCGGCATCACGGCAGTTGGCCAGGGCTCGGACAACCCGCCACGTCTGGTGCACCTGACCTGGGCGCCGGAGAATGCCACGACCTCTGTCGCGCTCGTGGGTAAAGGCATCACCTTTGACACCGGCGGCATCTCTTTGAAGCCGGCATCGGGCATGGAACAGATGGTCATGGATATGGGTGGCTCCGCTGCTGTTCTTGCCGCAACGTGTGCTGCCGCTTCACTCAACCTCCCGGTTCGTATTGATGCATGGATGGCCATGGCGGAGAACATGCCGTCTGGTGCCGCCCAGCGCCCCGGCGATGTGATTACCCATTACGGGGGGATCACCAGCGAGGTGATCAATACCGACGCAGAAGGCCGCTTGGTTCTGGCCGATGCCATCGCGCGCGCCAGCGAAGACAACCCGGACTACCTCATTGAAACGTCCACGCTCACCGGCGCGCAGATGGTTGCGCTGGGCAAGCGCACCTTCGGTGTCATGGGCTCTGATGAACTGCGTGATGCAATTGCCGAAACCGCCCGTGAACTCGATGAACCGGGTTGGGCAATGCCGATGCTGGAGGAGCACGACGAGGAGATTAAGTCCGCTGTCGCTGACATCAAGAACACCAACGCGGATCGCTTCGGCGGGATGGAATTCGCCGCAACCTACCTGGCCAAGTTCGTGGGTGAAGGCATTCAGTGGGCGCATATCGACGTTGCCAGCCCCGCCTGGAACACCGGTTCCGCTTACGGCTTCACGCCGTCCCGTGCAACGGGTGTGCCGGTACGCACCATCGTGGATACGCTGACGCAGCTTGCTGCCAAGTAGCACAATGTGTCTACTCCCAGCACATCGTGGAGGATGACGGGGCCAGGGGCATCCTTGGCCCCTTTCCTTCGCCGAACGTGTGTAAAAATTTACATCGCGAAAAACCGGCCCGGATGAAACCCCTGGTAGAAAATTTCTAGTGTTTGGTAGTTACCGGTGCAATGTAAAATTTTACACCGGGAGTGGGCGCTCAGAGGCTAATACGAATTCTACGAATTAGGATCTTCGCCGCGCTCAAACTTAGCGCGGCGTTCCTTTTGTTCAGCCCGTTTGCGCAGGATGCGTTCCTGTTCAATGCGCTTGCGCATGCGGTCGGGGTAGCCGGTCTCCTCGACGTCGTAAAGCGAAATGCCCAACAGCTTGCTCACCGCATCAATCCCCTTCGGACCACCGATTCGGCGACGCGTGTACTCCCCATTCTCAGCGACGAGCACAACAGACATCTCGTTGACCATCGTCTCTGGTTCCACAAAGCCCTCAACGAAACCTTTATCCGCCACCCATTCCTTGAGGTACTGGGCATCTTCAGGGCGCACGGTGTCCCCGGGACCGCGCGGCGGCTTGAAAGCAGTGGGCTTCTTGCGGGAGCCAAAGAGATTAAACACGCACCACATCTTATGCCACCCCCTATCTAGTCGAACGCGATAACAGCGAAGCGGGTACGCTAGATGCGGATAAACGTCTGCAAAGTTGTAGAGGAGACTCAAACATAATGGCTCACTCAGTTGAGATGCCCGAGCTGGGCGAATCGGTCACCGAAGGCACTATCACCACGTGGCTGAAGTCCGTTGGTGATTCTGTCGAGGTCGACGAACCGTTGCTCGAGGTCTCCACAGACAAGGTCGACACGGAAATTCCTTCCCCCGTATCGGGTGTTCTGCTTGAAATTAAGGCAGAAGAGGACGACACGGTTGAGGTCGGTTCCGTGATCGCCATCGTTGGGGACGCGGATGAAAAGCCTTCTTCCGATGACTCCGGTGACGCGGCTAAGGCCGACAAGCCTGCCGAGGCGGAGTCGAAGGCAGAAGAGCCTGCCGAGGAAGCCCCGTCTGCTGGCTCTGGTGACGCTACCGATGTGGAAATGCCGGAACTCGGCGAATCCGTCACCGAAGGCACCATCACCACCTGGCTGAAGTCCGTCGGCGACACCGTCGACGTCGACGAACCACTGCTCGAGGTCTCCACAGACAAGGTCGACACCGAAATCCCATCCCCGGTCGCCGGCACCATCGTGGAAATCCTCGCCGAAGAAGACGACACCATCGAAGTCGGTGCTGTCATCGCCCGCATCGGCGACGCCAACGCAGCACCTGCCAAGAAGGACGATGCACCTGCCGAGACGAAGCCGAAGGCAGAAGAACCAAAGGCAGAAAAGCCTACCGAGGAAGCCCCGTCTGCTGGCTCTGGTGACGCTACCGATGTGGAAATGCCGGAACTCGGCGAATCCGTCACCGAAGGCACCATCACCACCTGGCTGAAGTCCGTCGGCGACACCGTCGACGTCGACGAACCACTGCTCGAGGTCTCCACAGACAAGGTCGACACCGAAATCCCATCCCCGGTCGCCGGCACCATCGTGGAAATCCTCGCCGAAGAAGACGACACCATCGAAGTCGGTGCTGTCATCGCCCGCATCGGCGACGCCAACGCAGCACCTGCCAAGAAGGACGAGCAACCTGCTGAGGAAACTCCGAAGCAGGCAGATAAGCCGAAGGAAGAAGCACCGAAGCAGGAAGACAAACCGAAGGCCGAGAAGCCGGCAGCTGCACCTGCTGGTTCCACCAAGGTGGATAACGGTGGCAAGGTGCCGTACGTCACTCCGCTGGTGCGCAAACTCGCTGACAAGCACGGCGTTGACCTGAACACCATTGAGGGCACCGGTGTTGGTGGTCGCATCCGTAAGCAGGACGTCATCGCCGCTGCTGAGGGTGGCGCTACTGCTACCGGCGCTGTTGAACAGAAGGACTCTGGCCCACGCGCACGCTGGTCCACCAAGTCCGTGGATGCTGCGAAGGCTGAGCTCATTGGCACCACGCAGAAGGTCAACCGCATCCGTGAGATCACGGCTTCCAAGATGGTGGAGTCCCTGCAGACCACTGCACAGCTCACCCACGTCCAGGAGGCAGACGTCACCCGCGTGGCAGAGCTGCGTAAGAGCGTGAAGCCGGCATTCGTCGACAAGCATGGCGTGAACATCACATACCTGCACTTCTTCGTGAAGGCCACGGCTGAGGCACTGGTACAGCACCCGAACGTCAACGCGTCCTACAACGCGGAGACCAAGGAGATCACCTACCACGACACGGTGAACATCGGCATCGCTGTGGATACCCCGCAGGGTCTGCTGGTTCCGGTGCTGAAGGGTGTTCAGGACATGTCCCTGGCTGACATCGCTAAGGGCATCGCGGATCTGGCGGAGCGCGCACGCAACAAGAAGCTACGCCCGTCTGACCTGTCCGGTGCAACCTTCACGGTGTCCAACATTGGTTCCGAGGGTGCACTGCTGGATACCCCGATCCTCACCCCACCGCAGGCTGGCATCCTGGGCACCGCTGCTATTCAGAAGCGCCCGGTGATTGTCACTGAGGAAGGCATTGACTCGATTGCTATCCGCCAGATGTGCTACCTGCCGTTCACGTACGACCACCAGCTGGTTGACGGTGCGGATGCAGGTCGCTTCGTGTCCACCATCGTGGACCGCATCGAGGTGGGCGACTTCGAGGACGACCTGGATCTCTAGAGACTCGCCTGCTGTTAAATAAGTGCCGGTTCCCCGCTCGGGGGCCGGCACTTTGCATTCTTCGCACGCGCACCGGGGAGAGTCTCTACACTTGTTCAGTGATCGCAACTAACTAAAGCAAGGAGTGCAGTCAGCGTGGATTACATCTCTCGCCATATCGGTCCGACTGATAGCGAACGCGCAAAGATGCTCGACACCGTGGGGTACGGCTCGATTCAGGAGCTTGTCGACGCAGCGATACCGGCAGGGATTCTTGCCAAACAGCCTTTGAACCTTCCGCCCGCGCTGACGGAGAAGGAAGCACAGGACCGCCTGCGTGAGTTGGCGGCGAAGAACACGGTGCTGCGTGCTTTCCATGGCCAGGGCTACTCCTCCACCGTCACTCCCCCGGTGATTCGCCGTGGCGTGGTGGAAGATGCCGGTTGGTACACGGCCTACACGCCATACCAGCCGGAGATTTCCCAGGGCCGCCTGGAAGCACTGCTGAATTTCCAGACGATGGTGCAGGACCTGACCGGCCTGCCAATGGCGAATGCGTCGCTGCTGGATGAGGCGTCTGCCGTCGCAGAAGCTATTGGACTCATGTCGCGCGCAGTGAAGAAGGGCCGCCGCGTGCTGCTGGATGCCCGCCTGCACCCGCAGGTGATCAACGTTGCTGCGGAGCGTGCTCGCGCACTCGACCTTGAGGTTGAGGTCACCGCACTGGATTCCAACCTCGTGGGCGAGGACTTCGTCGGTGTCGTGATTGCGTACCCGGGAACAGAAGGCGATATCTCTGACCCGCGCCCCGTGATCGAGGCGATTCACTCCCGCGGTGGTCTGGCCACCGTGGTGGCTGATCCGCTGGCGCTTCTGCTTCTGGAAGCACCGGGCACGATGGGCGCTGACATTGCTGTGGGCACCACGCAGCGTTTCGGTGTGCCGCTGTTCTACGGTGGCCCGCATGCCGCGTACATGGCTGTGTCGGAGAAGCTGAAGCGTCAGATGCCGGGCCGCCTGGTGGGTGTGTCCGTGGATGCGGAGGGCTACCCGGCTTACCGCCTGGCTCTGCAGACGCGTGAGCAGCATATTCGCCGTGAGAAGGCGACCTCCAACATTTGTACCGCACAGGCGCTGCTCGCAGTCACGGCCTCCATGTACGCCGTGTACCACGGCCCCGCTGGCCTCAAGGAGATCGCGGAGAAGGTGCATGAGTGGGCGGGACGCTTTGCGGCGTCGATAAGCACAGGCGGCCTTGACGTGACGCACGAGAAATTCTTCGACACGGTGGCTGTTTCTGTGCCTGGCCGTGCTCAGCAGATTGTGGACGAGCTGGCTGAAAACGGCTACCTGGTGCGCGCGATTGATGCAGATACTGTCGGTGTGAGCTTTGGCGAAGACACCGATGAGGCTGATCTGGTGGCGCTGCTCGCTGGCTTTGGAATTAAGGATGCGCCGGCGGCTGAGGCTGGCTCTCACTTGCCGAAGGAGCTGGAGCGCACCACGGATCTGCTCACGCACGAGGTGTTCAACACCCACCACTCCGAGACCATGATGATGCGCTACATCCGCATGCTCGGCGACAAGGATCTGGCGCTGGATCGCACGATGATTCCGCTGGGTTCGTGCACGATGAAGCTCAACCCGACGGCGGGCCTGGAGGCTATCACCTGGCCGGGCTTTGCCAATGTCCACCCGTTCACCCCGGACAAGTACACGGAGGGATGGCGCGAGCTCATCGACGAGCTGACGGGCTGGCTTGTGGAAATCACCGGCTACGACGCAGTGTCTGTCCAGCCGAACTCTGGTGCGACGGGCGAGCTCGCTGGCCTGCTGGCTATGCGCCGCTACCACGTGGCCAACGGCGACACGGAGCGCGATATCTGCCTCATCCCGGCATCCGCGCACGGCACGAACGCCGCGTCCGCAACGCTGGCAAACCTGCGCGTAGTCGTCGTGGCAACCGCTCCGGATGGCTCCATTGACATGGAGGACCTGGACAAGAAGCTGGAGCAGTACGGCGACCACGTTGCTGCCATCATGATCACCTACCCGTCCACACACGGCGTGTACGAGGACACGGTGAAGGAGGTGGCGGACAAGGTCCACGCCGTTGGCGGCCAGGTCTACATCGACGGCGCCAACATGAACGCGCTGACCGGCCTTGCCCGCCCGGGTGATTTCGGTGGTGACTGCAGCCACCTGAACCTGCACAAGACCTTCACCATCCCGCACGGCGGCGGTGGCCCGGGTGTTGGCCCGATCGGCGTGGGCGCTCACCTGGCACCGTTCCTGCCGTCTGACCCCCAGGCAGTGGATGGCAGCAACGCTGGCGAGGAAGCACCGCAGGGTGCTGGTGTGCCGATCGCGGCAACCACCTACGGTTCCGCTGGTGTTCTGCCAATTTCGTGGGCCTACATCGCTATGTCCGGCGCTGAGGGCTTGGCATCTGCTACCCGCAACGCCATCCTCAACGCCAACTATGTGGCGCATGAGCTCAATGATTCCTTCCCGGTCCTCTACACCGGTAACGCTGGCTTGGTGGGCCACGAGTGCATCATTGACCTGCGTGAGATCACCGATCAGTCCGGCGTGACCGCCGCCGATGTGGCCAAGCGTCTGGTGGACTACGGCTTCCACGCCCCCACCCTGGCATTCCCCGTCGCCGGCACCCTCATGATTGAGCCGACCGAGTCCGAGGACGTGGAAGAGCTGGACCGCTTCATCGCCGCGATGCGTTCCATCCGCGCAGAGATCCAGGAGATCATCGACGGCAAGGTGGCCTACGAGGATTCCGTGGTCCACCACGCACCGTTCACCGCCCGCAGCCTCATCGCCGGCGACTGGAACTACGAGTTCAGCCGCCAGAAGGCTGCCTACCCGGTGGATACCCTGCTGACCAACAAGTACTTCCCGCCGGTGCGCCGCATCGACGAAGCCTATGGCGACCGCAACCTCGTGTGCGCCTGCCCGCCACCAGAGGCCTTCGACATCGAGCAGCCTGAAGCCTAAACACCACTGACACGGATTAAGACAAGGAGTAACTGATATGCCGCAGACACCTTTGCATGCCACCCACGAGAAGCTGGGTGCGCACTTCACTGACTTCGGCGGTTGGACCATGCCGCTGAAGTACGGCAAGGAGCTCGAAGAACACCGCGCTGTGCGCGAAGGCGTGGGCATCTTCGACCTGTCTCACATGGGTGAGATTGACGTGAAGGGCCCGGAGGCCGGCGCCTTCCTGGACTACGTGCTGATTTCTTCCCTGTCTAACCTGCAGGTTGGCAAGGCGAAGTACTCCATGATCGTCAACGAGGATGGTGGCATCCTGGACGATCTGATCACCTACAAGTTCGCCGATGACCACTACATGGTCGTGCCCAACGCTGGTAATTCCGACGTGGTCTGGGCTGCGTTCCAGGATCGCGTGGGCAATTTCGACGTGGAGATCCGTAACGATTCGCAGGCCATCGCGCTCGTCGCAGTGCAAGGTCCGCGTTCGCTTGAAGTGCTCGAGCCGCTTGTCGACGGCACACCGGGCGACCTCGCCAACTACTCCGGCGCCTGGATGAACCTAAACGTCGCCGACGGTCAGACCATTGAGGTTTTTGTTGCACGCACCGGCTACACCGGTGAGGACGGCTTCGAGCTGTTCTGCCAGAACGAGGACGCACAGGCCGTCTGGGATTCCGTCATCGACCACGGCACCCCGTGTGGCCTGGCAGCGCGTGATTCCCTGCGCTTGGAGGCATCCATGCCGCTGTACGGTAATGAGCTGTCTTTGGACATCACTCCGGTGGAGGCCGGCATGGGCCGCGCCTTTGCCAAGAAAGAAGCTGACTTCGTAGGCAAGGCAGCACTGACTGGCCGTGAGCCGTCCGTGGTCATTGCTGGCCTGACCTCGGAGGAGCGCCGCGCTGCCCGTGGGGGTGCGGCCATCTTCCTGGCTGGTACGGACGAGCAGATTGGCACCGTCACCTCCGGTCAGCCCTCCCCCACTTTGGGCCACCCGGTAGCTTTGGCGCACGTTGCGCCCAACCACGCTGCTGTGGGAACTAAAGTGGATGTGGACATCCGCGGCAAGCGGTATGCATACACCATCAGCGAGCCCCCCTTCTACTCCCGAAAGGACAAGTAACCATGTCTGATCTGCCCCAGGAATTCTCCTACTCCGAGGACCACGAATGGATCAATGCTGCTGCTGATGCAGTGGTAGGCCAGACCGTGCGCATCGGCATCACCTCTGTTGCTACGGAGCGTCTCGGTGAAATCGTCTTCGCTGAGCTGCCGGCTGTCGGCGACACCGTGGAAGCTGGTGAGACGTGTGGTGAGGTGGAGTCCACCAAGTCCGTCTCCGACCTGTACTCCCCGGTTACCGGTACCGTCACCGCTGTCAACGAGGAGATCGAAGACAACTACGAGACGATCAACGACGATCCGTTCGGTGAAGGTTGGCTGTTCGAGGTTGAGGTCGAGTCCGTCGGCCCGCTGATGACTGCTGACGAGTACGCAGCCGCTAACGGCGTCTAAAACTCCGCGGGGCTACCATGTAGTGCATGACAGCTCCCCGCGAACCATTCTTCCCGGCCGATAGGTCGATCCGAGCCTCAGATTCCCCACTTGACGTGCGGGAACTGGGGCTTGTTGATTATGAGGAGACGTGGCACCTCCAAGCCGAACTCGCCGCGCAACGCGCCGAGGATGCCATCGGTGACACTCTGCTCGTCCTCCAGCACCCCAGCACCTATACCGCGGGCAAACGCACCCACCCAGAGGACATGCCGAACAACGGTCTCCCCGTGGTCCAGGTGGACCGTGGCGGCCGCATCACGTGGCACGGAGAAGGCCAGCTGGTGGTCTACCCCATCATCAAACTCGCCGACCCAGTAGACGTCGTGGACTTCGTCCGCCGCATTGAGGAAGCCATGATTGCCACCATCCGTGAGTTTGGTGTGGAAAAGGCCGGGCGTGTCGACGGCCGCTCGGGCGTCTGGGTCCCCGCCGATGAACTTCGCCGCGAGCGCAAGCTCGGCCAAATTGGCATCCGCATCACCCACGGTGTGACCATGCACGGCCTGTCTATCAACTGCAACAACACCCTGGACTACTTCGGCCACATCGTGGCGTGTGGCATTAACGACGCTGACGTGACCACCCTCAGCCTCGAAACCGGCCGAGAGGTGACGCCGGAGCAGGTGGCGCCGAATGTCGTCGATAAGCTGTCCAGCGCTTTTAGAGGCGAGCTTAAGGTAGCGGACCACCCTATCGCTTCTGCTAATCGAAATGGTTAAGGTGGACCACGTGACTGCAGCAAATGAAGGACGCAAGCTACGCCGAGTAGAAAAGCGTAACGCGCAAACCCCTATCGAATCCAAGCCGCGCTGGATCCGCAACGCGGTGAAAACTGGCCCTGAGTACGAGGACATGCGCCGCAAGGTCAAAGGCGCCTCGCTGCACACCGTGTGCCAGGAAGCTGGCTGCCCCAACATTCACGAGTGCTGGGAATCCCGCGAGGCAACCTTCCTCATCGGTGGCGCGAACTGCTCCCGCCGCTGTGACTTCTGCCAGATCAACACCGCCAAGCCGGAGCCACTCGATGTGGAAGAACCGCAGCGTGTTGCAGAATCCGTGCGCGAGATGCAGCTGAACTACTCCACCATCACCGGCGTGACCCGTGATGACCTGGAGGACGAAGGCGCATGGCTCTACGCCGAGGTTGTGCGCAAGATCCACGAGCTCAACCCGAACACCGGTGTTGAGAACCTCACCCCGGACTTCTCCGGCAAGCCGGATCTGCTGGCTCAGGTCTTCGAGGCTGAACCCGAGGTCTTCGCGCACAATTTGGAGACGGTCCCCCGCATCTTCAAGCGCATTCGCCCTGCCTTCCGCTACGACCGCTCGTTGGAGGTTATCCGCGCGGCGCGTGACTACGGGCTGATCACCAAGTCCAATCTCATCCTCGGCATGGGTGAGACGCGCGAGGAGGTCCTGCAGACTCTCCAGGACTTGCAGGACGCTGGCACCGACATCATCACGATCACCCAGTACCTGCGCCCCGGACCGCTGTTCCACCCGATCGAGCGTTGGGTGAAGCCGGAAGAGTTCATCGAGTACCGCGACGCCGCCTACGACATGGGCTTCGCCGCCGTCATGTCCGGCCCGCTGGTGCGCTCCTCCTACCGCGCCGGCAAGCTCTACGTGGAGGCCATGAAGTTCCACGGCCGTGAGCTGCCGGAAAACCTCAAGCACCTCGCTGAGACCTCCCAGGGCGCCACCGACCAGGAAGCAGAGACCCTGTTGAACAAGTACGGCCCGTCCCAGGACACCCCGGTTGTGTCGGCTGGCCGTCCATCGGTCGGGCTTGGCCTGCCGGGCATCGGCGCGAAGTAGGGGTCCAAAGACCATGCACGACTCAGCCCCCACCCAAGAACGAACTCTCGGGTGGGGGCTGTTGCCGTGCTACAGGCTAGCTGTGTCCTTTACTTCTTGGACACCGGGATGTTGGAGCCAACCTTCCATGCCTCCGGGTTGTCGCGGCTGTCATCCGTGCCGCCGTCCTTGAACAGCGGGCGGTCGAGGACGACCGACGGGATATCAAACGCGTCAACGAGGACCTCGGACCAGGGGCCGAGGGAGTCAACCAGGTCGTTGATAGCCGCACGAGCAGCCTTGACGCGGCCGGAGGAGAGAACGTTCTGCTCCTGGTACCAGCCAGCGTTGCGGATGATCGTGTCGAAGACGAACAGGTGACGCACCTGCTCGAACACTGCGCGCTCAGCGGAGCCCACCGGCAGAGTGCGCTCTGCCTCGATCATCGCCTGAACCATGAGGTTCTCGATGTAGGCCCATGCAGCGTTCAGCATGTGGTCCTGAGCCTTGTCAATGACCTTTGCGCCCTCTTCACGGGACAGCTTGCGTGCGCCCTGGATGCGGCGGATGAGGGAACGCATGACCAGCTGCTCGCGCAGCTGAACAACCTTGAGCTGGTAGTCAGCATCGAAGAGGGATGCTTCCTCACCGGAGAAGGTGTCCACCACGCTCTGGACGGTGGAGCCCAGGCCGGCGCGACTGCGGATGATGTCGCTGACGTTGGTGGCAGCGAACTTCACGATGTCCATCGCAGACGGGTTAGCCAGCTCGCTGGTGTACGCGGTGAGCAGGTTCTTACCAGCCAGCTGAAGCAGGACGGTGTTGTCACCCTCGAAGGTGTTGTACACATCCGTGTCAGCGCGGTAGGTGGTCAGGAGGTTCTCCGACATGAAGCCAGCACCACCACATGCCTCACGGCACTCCTGGATGGTGTCGGTTGCGTGCTCGGTTGCCACAGCCTTGAACGCAGCCGCCAGGGTCTCCATCTCGCGGGAAGCAAGCGCCTGCTGCTTCGTCGGGTTGGTCACGGACCATTCGCCGGTTGCCTGGCGGGAGGTCTGGTCAGCGTAGCGCTGGGTCAGCTGGTTCTGCAGGACCTGGATCGCGTAGGTGCGTGCCAGCGGAATGATCAGGCGGCGACGGTGCGCGCGGTAATCAATCAGCTTGTCCTCGGTGCCAGTGTCGCCGTAGTCGAACTGGCGGCGCTGGTGTGCGTACTTCATGGCGATAGCCAGGGAGGACTTGGTTGCACCTGCACCGGCAGCACCCACTGCGATACGGCCGCGGATCAGGGTACCCAGCATGGTGAAGAAGCGACGGTTCTTCGAGTCGATCGGGGAGGTGTAGTTGCCTTCCTCATCGACGTCGCCGAACTGGTTGAGCAGCGCCTCACGCGGAATGCGGACGTTATCGAAGGTCAGGGTGCCGTTATCGACACCGAGCAGGCCACCCTTGTGGCCGTGGTCGCCAATCGTGACGCCCTCGACCGGGGAGCCGTCTTCCTCACGGATACGCACCACGAAGCAGTGCACGCCGTGGGACTCCTCCACACCCGGGGTGTAGAGCTGAGCAAACACTGCGGACCAACGGCCGTCACGTGCGGTGTTACCGATGTAGACCTTGGTAGCCGACGGAGACGGAGTGTTGATGACAAACTCCTTGGTCTCCGGGTCGTAGGTCGCCGTGGTCTCCAGGTCCTGAACGTTGGAGCCGTGGCCACGCTCGGTCATGCCGTAGGAGCCGAGCTTGGACAGGTCCATTGCGCCCTGGGCGTACTCGCGGTGGCGCTCCGTACCGAGCACGTCCACAGCGCCGCCCCACAGGCCGAACTGAACACCAGACTTGATGGCCAGGGAGCCGTTGAACTGACCCAGAAGGTCAAGGCCGAGGATGCCCACGTGGGACTCACCGGAGCCACCGTTGGCCTTGGAGAAAGCGGTCTGCATCATGCCGGAGGTGGCCACCATCTTGACCTTCTCCAGCAGTGCTGCGCGGATCTCCTCGAGGGAACCCTCGATCATCGGCAGAGCCTCTTCACGGTTGAGCTGCTCGCGGATGTTGTCCTTCACCTCAGCCCACGGCCCGTCGAGAAGCGTCTTCAGCTTGCCAGCGACAGCAGTGTCCGGGGTCTCCGGAAGCGTCTGCGGGGAGCGGGATTCCGGCTTGGCCTTGCGGCTGCCCTTATCTTCAACAGAAGTCATAGTCGTTCTTCCTTTACGACGAAGGGGATAGATGGAGATGAAGTTATACCGAGGTGCTTAACGCTCGAGGATTGCAACAACGCCCTGGCCACCTGCAGCACAGATGGACACGAGGGTGCGGCCGCCACCGTTTTCCTCCAGCACCTTTGCCGCAGAGGCAAGGATGCGGGCACCGGTTGCTGCGAACGGGTGGCCAGCTGCCAGGGAGGAACCCTTGACGTTGAGCTTGGAGCGGTCGATGGAGCCCAGCGGCTTGTCCAGACCAAGGCGCTCGCGGCAGTAGGTCTCATCTTCCCATGCCTTCAGCGTTGCCAGAACCTGGGAAGCGAATGCCTCGTGGATCTCGTAATAGTCGAAGTCCTGCAGAGTCAGGCCATTGCGCTCCAGCAGGCGCGGGACAGCGTAGGTCGGCGCCATGAGCAGGCCATCCTTGCCGGACACGAAGTCAACGGCAGCGAGCTCAGAGTCAACGATGTACGCCTTGACCGGCAGGTTGTTCTCCTTTGCCCACTCCTCGGAGGCCAGCAGCACAGCAGCTGCGCCGTCCGTCAGCGGGGTGGAGTTACCAGCGGTCATGGTGGCGGTGCCACCGTGCTGCTCTGCGTCCTTCTTGCCGAAGACCGGCTTGAGGCCAGCAAGCTTCTCCACCGTGGAGTCCGGGCGGAGGTTGGTGTCACGGTTGACACCCAGGTACGGCGTCATCAGGTCGTTGAAGAAGCCCTCCTCGTATGCCTTAGCCAGGTTCTGGTGGGAGGTTGCCGCCAGCTCATCCTGAGCCTCGCGGGTGATCTCCATCTCGCGTGCGGTGATCGCAGCGTGCTCACCCATGGACAGGCCCGTGCGCGGCTCACCGTTCTGCGGCTGCTCCGGTGCGAGCTGGTTCGGGCGAATCGAACCAACGAGCTTGAGCTGGTCCTTGGTGGACTTTGCGTTGGACAGACGGATGAGGGTTTTGCGCAGACGGTCGTTGACTGCGAGCGGAGCATCCGAGGTGGTGTCCGTACCACAAGCGATACCGGACTCGATGCGGCCGAGGGCAATCGCGTCAGCCACCTGGATAGCGGAGGTCAGCGAGGTGCCACAGGCATGCTGCACATCAAATGCCGGGGTGGTGGAAGCGAGTTCCGAGCCAATCACGGACTCACGTACAAGGTTGAAATCGCGTGCGTGCTTCAGCACTGCACCGCCGACGACGAGCCCCAGCTCCTTATCCTGCAGCCCATAGCGTGCAACGAGGCCGTTGAGGGCAGACGTGAGCATGTCCTGGTTGGAAGCGTTTGCATATTCCTTGTTGGAACGTGCGAAGGGAATACGGTTACCACCGAGGATGGCTACTTTGCGGGGTTCATTCATTCTTGTTTTCCTGCTCTTCCGATGAATGGTTGAGATAATCTGATGTGTCACCAGGATTATCTGAGGACGTATGTACTGTACTTTACAAAGTTAATGCTTTGTAAGGTTCGTCACCTTAGTGATCTTATAATAGTATCCGACACAGAGCTACCGTTTTGAAAACGGTGCGCGCTGGAAACATGAATGCCTATCTATATAAGGAGAAAATAGTGGCATCGAAAGGCCTCCTCGAACAGTTCATCAACTCCCCCGCCGCTGCGAAGCTCGGCGTCCCGCAGGGGTACCCGCTGCGCCGCTACAAGCAGGGCGAGCCGCTCCTGCACGGCCCCGTCGTCGTTGGCGGTAACGGTCGCCTGATCGAGCAGCTGACCACTCTCCTCGAGGGTCCGTACAAGCTGCTGAAGGCAGAGGCAGACACGAAGCGCGCCGGCATTGTGTTTGATGCGACGTCCCTGTCCAAGCCGGAGGAGCTGGAGCAGCTGTACTCCTTCTTCCACCCGCAGCTCAAGAAGGTGCTGGACAACGCTCGCATCGTGGTCATCGGCACCACGCCGGAGCTTATCGACGATGCGGATGCACGCATCACCGCCCGCTCCCTCGAGGGCTTCACTCGTTCCCTGGCAAAGGAAATGCGTAAGTCCGCAACGGTCCAGCTGGTCTACGTTGACCCGTCCATCGACGGCTCCAACATTGACAAGGTGGAGTCCACCGTGCGCTTCCTCCTGTCCGGCAAGTCCGCATACGTTGACGCCCAGGTCATCCGCATCACCCCGGCTGACGTTGTGCTGCCGAAGGATTGGGACAAGCCGCTTGAGGGCCGTCTCGCTGTCGTGACCGGTGCTGCCCGCGGTATTGGTGCAACAATCGCTGAGACCCTGGCGCGTGATGGCGCAAAGGTCATCTGCGTGGACATTCCGCAGGCTGGTGAAGGTCTGGCTGAGACCGCCAACAAGGTGAAGGGCACTGCCCTGCCGCTGGACGTGACTGATCCGAAGGCTGCTGAAGAGATCATCAAGCACGCCCAGGACCGCTACGGCCGCAAGATCGACGTCATCGTCCACAACGCTGGCGTTACCCGCGACAAGCTGCTGGTCAACATGGATGAGGGCCGTTGGAACATGGTCCAGAACATCAACCTGGTTGCACCGGTCCGCATCACCGAGGCACTGCTTGAGGCAGACGCATTCGCTGAGAACCCGTCCATCATCGGTGTGTCCTCCATGGCTGGTATCGCTGGTAACCGTGGCCAGACCAACTACGCCACCACCAAGGCTGGTGTCGTTGGTTTCGTCGACGCACTGGCTGAGAAGATCGCTGCACTGGGCGGCTCCATCAACGCAGTTGCACCGGGCTTCATTGAGACCGACATGACCGCTGCTATGCCGTTCGGCCCGCGCGAGGTTGGACGTCGTCTGAACTCCCTCAACCAGGGTGGTCACCCGATCGACGTTGCTGAGGCAGTTGCATACTTCTCCGCACCGTCCTCCACCGCTGTGAACGGCAACACCGTTCGCGTCTGTGGCCAGAACCTCCTGGGAGCGTAAGCACGATGAGCGAGAAATCCCCTAAGGACGCAGCAAAAGATCTGAAGAAGAAGGCTGAAAAGATCGCTGACAAGGTAGAAGACAAACTCGAAGACGCGATCGATGACGCAAAGGACGCCATCGAAGAACTCGCCGAGAAGGTAGAGGACAAGGTCGAGGAGAAGGCTGAACCAGTGAAGGCCTCCGGTGAGCGTCAGTTTGAGAAGCTGAAGCAGATCCCGGACCTGTCGGCTATCACCCGCAAGGTTTTCTTCGGTGCTCTCCCAGGCATCGGTGGTGCCCGCGAGGCGACGCAGGATCCGACGTCGGCGATTCAGGTGGACGGGGTGACCGTCGATAAGCAAAATCTTGCTGATTACGCGCAAGCGACTGGCCTGCGTCTTGGCAATGAGCTGCCGCCGACCTACTTCTTCGTGCTCGGCTTCCCGCTGACCATGGAGCTGCTTTCCCGCCCGGACTTCCCGTACCCGGCGATGGGCGCGGTGCACATCTCCAACGTTATCGAGCAGACTCGCCCGCTGACTGTGGATGAGACGTTCAGCGTGCGCGCGTACGCCACGAATGTTCGTCCGCACCGTCGCGGCCTGCTTGTCGACGTCATCACGGAGGTCACGCCGGACGGTGAATCCGCACCGGTATGGAAGCAGACCTCGAGCTTCCTGGGCATGGGCGCGAAGTTTGCCAAGAACGCGGACATCTCCGTGACCACCCGTGCGGAAGATTCCGGCAAGGTTCTGCCGGCCGCAGAACTGCCGGAGTTCAAGCCGAACGCGCGCTTCCGCTGGACCCGCAGCGACGTCAACGCGTACGTCAAGGCGTCCAACGACCATAACCCGATTCACACCTCCAACATCGGTGCCAAGCTGTTCGGCTTCCCGGCAGTGATCGCACACGGCATGCTCTCCGCTGCCTCCGTGCTGGCACCGCTGGAAGGCAAGCTGCCGCAGGCACTGCGCTACTCGGTGGAGTTTGTGAAGCCGGTGGTTATCCCCGCTTCCGTGGCCCTGTGGACCACGCAGCAGGCTGATGGCTCCTACGACATCCAGCTGCGCGGCTCCTCCAAGCCGGAGAAGCTGCACCTCAACGGTGAGGTCGCTCCGCTCTAAGCCGAGCCACCTTCCCCTACCCCGCGCCCTCATCCGGCGCGGGTTTTTCTCTGCGCGAGAGCCAGTTCGATAAGCCCCCGCGCTGGTAGGTAGTGTTGTGGGCATGGCTAAGGACAAAGACGCACGCGCCCTCGAGGCAGCCGCAAAGAAGGAACAGCGCACCGCTAAGCGCGCACAGCGCAAGCAGACCCGTTCGCAGGTCTGGCAGGCCTTTAACATGCAGCGCAAGCGGGACAAGATGCTTATCCCGATCATGCTGCTGGCCATTGTTGGTGTGGCCCTCGCGTTCTTCCTCATTGGTCTGCTGTTCAACGGCCAGTGGTTCATGCTGGTTCCGGGCATCGGCTTCGGCTTCTTGCTGGCCATGTTCCTGTTCACGCGCCGTCTTGAGAACTCTATGTACTCGGAGATCGGTGACACCCCGGGTGCCGCTGGTTGGACGCTGGAGAACATGCGCAACTCCATGGGCATCGTGTGGCTGACCACCACCGCTGTGGCCGCTAATACGAACATGGACACAGTCCACCGCGTGGTGGGCAACCCCGGCGTGATCCTCGTGGGCGAAGGTGACCCGAAGCGTCTGAAGCCGCTCATGGACAAGGAGCGCAAGCGCGTTGACCGCCTGCTTGCCGGCGTTCCAATCCACGAGGTATACGTGGGCTCCGGTGAAGGCCAGGTGCCCCCGCAGAAGCTGCAGCGCCACTTGCTCAAGCTGCCGAAGAACTACCAGAAGAATGATGTGTACGCCTTCAATGCCAAGCTTGAAGCTATGGACAATGTCCGCGGTGGCCAGCGCGCAGGTTTGCCGAAGGGCCCGATGCCACACCAGGCGCAGAACATGGCGGGTATGAACCGCCGCATGCGCCGCATGCAGCAGCGTCAGGGTAAATAGCGCGCGGTCAAACGCTGCGCACGCTCCCTGGGGTTTTCTGACTCGCTGAACAGCTTATTATCGGCTCATGATCACGGTCGTGCCGGTGGCGCGGTCGTGCATGCCGCGGCCGTCCTCATCCACAATCGCTGCTGGGAACACGAAGCCAGTGAGGATGGTGCGCAGCGCGGCGCGCCAGAGGCCGACGGTGTGCCCGGGTTCGTCGATACGCGCGATGCCCATGCCGAGGATCGCCATGCCTGGCGTGCGCGCGAAAAGCCACCCGGTGATGATGCCCATGACCACCCACAACAGATACGTCAGCGTAGCGGTGCCGCCGAAAGCATCGGTGTACATGTAGATGAATGCGGCAAGCCCCCAGCAAATCAACCAATCGATAAGAACACCGATGGCGCGGCGCATCACGCTTGCCTGGGCACCAGGTCCTGACTCCGGAAGGCCCAGGTTTTGACCTGGCCAATCCTGTGGCGCGTAGGGGTCGACAGCATCGCGAGCATTATTGGGCATGAACTCACGATAGTGCACTTTTTGCCAAGCTCGAAAGCGATTCCACGGGAAGAGGAAAAAGCAATGTACGATTGATAGGAGCACACGATCTTTATCCAAGGAGTTTTAACCCGTGGCCTTCGACAACATCCAAGACACCATGAAGTACATCAAGGATGAGGGGGTCGAGTTTGTCGATGTACGCTTCACGGACGTTCCGGGAACCGAGCACCACTTCTCCATTCCTGCATCCATGTTTGATGAGGACGTCGTAGAAGAAGGTCTGGCGTTTGACGGCTCGTCGATTCGCGGCTTTACGACGATTGAGGAATCCGACATGATCCTCATGCCGGACCTGGCCACCGCCCAGATCGATCCGTTCCGTAAAGCGAAGACCCTGAACGTGAAGTTCTTCGTGAACGACCCGTTCACCCACGAAGCTTTCTCCCGCGACCCGCGCAACGTGGCACGCAAGGCGGAGGAATACCTGGAGTCCACCGGCATCGCTGACACCTGCTTCTTCGGCGCTGAAGCTGAGTTCTACCTCTTCGACTCGGTGCGTTACTCCTCCGAGCCGCACAAGGCTTTCTACGAGGTGGACTCCGCCGAGGGCTGGTGGAACCGCGGCCGTGAGACCGAGCTCGACGGCACCCCGAACTTGGGGTACAAGACCCGCATGAAGGGTGGCTACTTCCCTGTCCCGCCGTACGACAAGTCTCTGGACGTGCGCGATGATATGACGCTGAAGCTGGCTGAGGCTGGGTTTGAGATTGAGCGCTTCCACCACGAGGTTGGCTCCGGTGGCCAGCAGGAGATCAACTACAAGTTCAACACCCTCCTGCACGCGGCGGATGATCTGCAGACGTTCAAGTACATCGTCAAGAACACCGCCAAGCAGTGGGGCAAGACCGTGACCTTCATGCCGAAGCCGCTGGCCAATGAGGCTGGCTCCGGTATGCACGCCCACCAGTCCCTGTGGAAGGACGGCAAGCCGCTGTTCTACGACGAGTCTGGCTACGGCGGCCTGTCTGACATTGCCCGCTGGTACATCGGCGGCATCCTGAACCACGCTGGTGCTGTCCTGGCGTTTACCAACCCGACGCTGAACTCCTACCACCGCCTGGTTCCGGGCTTTGAGGCACCGATCAACCTGGTGTACTCCCAGCGCAACCGCTCCGCCGCGATCCGTATCCCGATCACTGGCTCCAACCCGAAGGCAAAGCGCATCGAGTTCCGTGCACCGGACCCGAGCGGTAACCCGTACTTCGGCTTCGCCGCCATGATGATGGCTGGCCTGGACGGTGTGAAAAACCGCATCGAGCCGCACGAGCCGGTGGACAAGGACCTCTACGAGCTCCCGCCGGAGGAGGCCAAGTCCATCCCGCAGGCACCGACCTCTCTCGAGGCATCGCTTGCCGCACTGGAAGAGGACTACGAGTTCCTCACCGAGGGCGACGTGTTCACCGAGGACCTCATCCAGACCTACATCAAGCTGAAGCACGACCGCGAGATCGCGCCGTCCCGCCTCGGCCCGACCCCGCTGGAGTACGAGCTCTACTTCGACGTCTAAAGCTCATGTAGTCGCAGCAGCCCACGGTTTCCTGTACGGATTCCGTGGGTTTTTGCTGTTAGGCGGAAGCAGCCAGTTCATCATCGATGGTCACGGGCGCCGCGGCACGCACCCCGATGACACCCATGAGCACCGCGCTGGCAACGAGCGCGATGAGGATCTCTCGCCACTGCCCAGTTACGCCGTAGGCCGCTCCGACAATCACTGGCCCCGTGCCTGCCAGGAGATACCCGTACGGCTGCACGAAGCCGGACAGCTTCGCCGTGACCACGTGCGACCGGCTGCGTGCCGGGATAAGGGCGATGGCCGTGGGGAAACAGAACCCACCGATACCCAGTAGGAAGGCCCAGAGCAGCGGAAGGTGCGTTCCAGCGAGCAGGAGCCCCAGGTACCCGGCCGCGGTGGCGGTGGCGAAGACGATCACGAACGGGGTTAGCGTGCGGGCGCGTGCGATGAGCATGGGCATGACCAGCCCGCCAATCACGTTAAGGCTGCCGACGAGGGCGAGCGCGAGGGTGCCCGTCGTCGCCGTTAAGCCATTGTCACGGTAGATCTGTGGCAACCAGCCCATTTGAATGTACGCGTTCATCGACTGCAGCCCGAAGAAGAACAGCAGGAACAACGCGGTCGGCGAACGCCACATGGGCACGTCAAGGGGCTCGGCGGTTGCTTCGTCGCGGCGTGGTGCGTCGTTGCCAAGCTTCACGACGACAACCAGCCACACCCCCACCTGCACCACCGCCGGCACGGCCCACACTCCCAGCGCCCACTTCCATGCGCCATCGCCGGTAAATGCCAACGCGCTTAAGGGGCCAACAGCGCCGGACAAGCCAAGCAGAGCACCGTAGACCGTCATCAACGCCACCATGTGGCGCCCACCGTGCTGCTTAATCCACGCTGGCAGCAGCACGTTAGCCACCGCAATACCCGCAACGACGAAGCCGGTGAGCACCATGAACACCGCCATCGTGCCCACCCAAGGGCGCAGAACCAACCCGGCGAAGGTGAACACAGCGCCGGCCGCGATGGTTCGTGTCAGCCCCAAGCGCATTGCCATGGGCACAGCACCTAAGCCCATGAGCGCGAACAAGAAACCGGGCATCGCCGTGATCAGTCCTGCTTGCGAGGCTCCCGCCCCAAACGCAGCGAGAGTTTCCTCCAGTACCGGCCCCACCGAGGAAATACCAGCACGCAGGTTGATCGCCACCGCAATGACGGCGATAAACAACAGCGGGGCCGACAGCAACGCTGCCGCGCCGGGACCTTTCTGGTTGGGGTGATCGGAGGTTTGTGCCATTCGACCATTAGGCACCCAGTGTCAGGGTTACGTCAATTCGTCACAGAAGGAGAGCAGGATTGCTTCACCTCGCTTAGGATCCCCGAGTATGAACATCAACGCGTATTCAACGGTTCGTGATGAAATCCCGGGGCCCTACTCCATCCAGCGTGGTGTGGACGATCCGGAATTGGCTGGGCACCTGGATGGCTTCACGGGGTACGTATGGGACCGCGGTGGCCAGGAGATGACCCCGAGTATGTTCGGGTTGATCCGCCACATCGGGGAAACACAACGGCAGTACGTCTTTGAGCGCGAGGATCTGCGCGGCCTCGAGGAATGGGCTGAGCAGACCAACTCGGTGTTCCTGCTTCCCGACGGCACCGTGGTCAACAGGCAGGGCGAGGACATCATCACTGGTGGCACCGTCCCATACCACCCGGCAGCACGGGAGCGAGCGTCTCGAGTGCGAGCAACAATCACGCAGGACACCGGCGTCTCACTGCCTGTCCACTATCCGCCGGTGCGCAGCGAGTTTGAAGCCGTAGTGCGTGAGCCCCGGGAAGTTGCGCAGCGGTTCATCTCCCTGGTGGCAGTCTCCGAAGTGGCCGGGTTTTTCTCCACCGGCTCGGAGCCACCACTGGAAGCGATTCGCGGGGTGCTGCCCGGTGCCTTTGCGACTCTGTCACCGATGGAACAGCGCTTCATCGAGCTCCTCGACTCCGGCGTGACGCCGCACGACACCTCCCCCGCTGGTGATGAAGCACGCTACTTGGCAGCTCAGCTGGGATGGAAAATCATAGCAGCACAGATGCTCGCGCACGCTCTGGGCATCGTGGAACTTCCTGATGGCGAAATCCGAGTTGATACGAGTTCACTGGTCCCGTGGGTCGCGGAAACGGGTGAGGCCGCCATCCTCGAGCAGGCAACGGCGCTCATCGGCTTGCCGGAGTTGTGCGACAAGTACGAATTTGTTCATTCGATGCGGTGGATCGCCGTCGACGAGCAGGTGAACCCCGAACGCCCAGCAACTATCGACGAACCAACCGCCAGCACACTACTGGAATGGCACCGCGCACTAGCGTGGCTGTTCCACCCGCACGCGGATTGGGACGACGTCGATCTGTCGACGTAAGGGGCTTTACGCCATCCGAGCCACACCTTCCGAGTGATCCGGTGCTACGGTATTCCCAGCTTTATACCCGTGGGAATACAGAGTGAAAGGCCAGCATGACCAATCCGAATTCACCTCAGCCGTCCTCCTATGACTGGGGTGCGCCGCAGCAGCAGCAACCCCAGCAGCAACAGCAGCAGTTCTACCCGCCCATGCGGCCACCACACATGGCCCCATTCCCCGTGGTGCCGACGGTGGTGTACTCGGTGCTGCTGCTGATGACGTTCATTTCGAGCTTCCTCTCCGTCATCACCCTGCGCATCACGGGTTCGACCGTTGCGAGTTTGTACACCAGCGGTTCTTCCTTCTGGGATGCGCTGTTGGGTGAGGCCTCGAGCTCCATCGACAGCCTTGGCTCCGTCAACGGCACGATTAACTGGTGGGGTGGTCTCGGAATTCATGGCAAGGGCCTTGGCTCCGTGGTTGGAAACTTCCGTGAGGAGATCTTCGACGAAATCGGTGGCGCTTTCACTGGTCTGAAGGTTCTGCTGGTCCTCATCACCCTGATTGTGCTGGCGCTTCTGATTACCACTGTTGTGATGTGTGCGCTTCGCCGTGTCAAGAACGCCGCGGTCTTTGGCATCGTCGTTGCCGTTGTCCAGTTCTTCGCGCTCCTGGGCGCACTGGTCACCGGTGTGTTCGGTGACGCCGGCATGATGGATTACGCCTCCGTGTCCATGGGCGCGGGCTTCTGGTTCTGGACTCTGCTGTTCATCGGTGGCCTGGGCTACAGCATTTACCTGCTGCGTTCCATCAAGGCGCCGGCCAACGTGTTCGTATCCCAGCCAGGTCAGCCGGGCCCCTACTTCCCGCCGCAGCCGAACCCTAACGTGCGTTAATATCCACGCGGTACCCCGCCACCGTGGCTTTCGACCCGAACTGCCACATGGCGGGTTTTTGTTTGCCCACATTGCCCGGCCACGCGTGGGTTCCGGGGAAGATGTCGGCGGGTACCCCTTCGGGGTCAGCGCCGTAGCTCGCCACCCAGAGAGCCCCAAATTCACGGGTGTCAGCGCCGAACATTCGCCAGCGCCAGTACCGGGGGTAGGTGTACACGCCTCGCACGTCGATCCCGGCCGCACGGAAACGGTCCCGTGCTTCGCGGATGTGGGACAGACTCAAGCCCGCCGGGGTTTCACAATCCAGCCAGATCGGACGCGCCCATGGACTGCCCGCGCCACCCATGACGTCCACGGCTGTTTCGACCTGTGCAGCGATCGTCGTGCCTTCATCTGGGTTGCGGAGGTAGTGGTAGGCCTCGGTGGGGATGGTGGCGGACAGGGCGTCGTCGACATGCGAACGATACGTGCGGTCACGATACGTGCCGTCCGTGGTGCGCACGACGGCGAACTCGATGCCCTCGGCGGCGGCGCGCACGAGACTGATCCCGTCTTGGTGCTCACTGACGTCGATGCCGAAGCGGACGGTCATGAGCGCTTGGCAAACCCCATGCGCGGTGTGAAATTGGCGGGGTGCTTGCGCTGCGCGATCGCATCGGCGATGACCAGACGCCACTTCGGGTCGGTGACAGGCATGTGGGCGATGGAAAACCAGCCGACATCAGTCGATTCATCATCGGCGACAAACGGCACCGCGGAAGGATCATTCGCTTCCAGCCGGATAGCCACGGACATGTAGGAGGCGTTATCACCATTCGCATGAACCACCGGCCCAATCGCACCGACACCCAGCAGCGCCGCCGGGGTCACGTCCAGGCCAGTTTCTTCCTTCACCTCGCGCGCGGCCGCGTGGTGGGGCTCCTCCCCCGGGTCACAGATACCCGTCACGGGTGTCCACGCGCCGTTGTCCGCGCGCTGCACCAGGAGCACTTCGGGCACCGCCCACGGGGAATCATCAGTTGAGTCCCGCAGGACAATGGCGGAGACAGCAGGGATCCACATCAAATCCGTACCAATCTTCTTACGGGTTTCCACGATGAACTCTGGGATAGGCATGCGCCGAGTCTACGTGGACAAGCGTGCGTGAACTAAAGTCATGGGCACAATGAGCACGCACCCCACTGAATCCGCACAGCCACGCAGGCTGCCTACCGCCGCGTTCATCGTGGGTTTTGGCGCCCTGTTCATCATCTGCGTGGTCTTGGCGGCCGGTTTGTTCAACTATGAGTCAGGCGCCACCACGACGAGCACAAGTCACAGTACCTCGCGTGCGCCGCGTCCGGCTCCTCCGTCGACAAGCTTGGAGCAGGTCAACTCTTCTGTGCGCACCCACTTGATTGCGAATGCCCAATCGACGCGCACGTACACGGGCATCGCGCTCACCGGCGAGCTCACCGAGGCTGCGGTGCTTGATACAACCGAGGTCAGCGGGCACATCAGCCGTCTGCTCGAGCAAAACTGCCTGGATTCCGTCGGGCTGCGCACGCCTGAGAACACGCGCGTCACGTTTACAGGCTTTTGCTTTTCGACGCTCCCCCCTTCCACCCTCCAACCCCTCCTCGACCTCGCCCTGGCGAACAACGCTGATGCCATCGATTTCTCCCAGCACCCCATGCTCGGCCAGCAAAACACTGTGGCGATGACGTGGTTTGTCACGCGCGGCTCCCAGGTCGCTGAACTGCAGAAAACCTGGGAGCAGCTCCGTCGACCGGATCCGATTGAGAAGATTGACCTGTACGCCTACACCTCCGATGAGGCCTTCCGCGTGACCAAGTCCCGCGGCCATGCTGATACCTCGCTGACCGAACCAGTAGTGGGAACCAACATCCCCTAACCCTGCACACACGCTGCTTTCCGTTACGCTGGTCACTGTTGTTTTCAACCGTGGAAAGGGCATCATGACTCAACCGAACAATCCCAATCCGTATGGCGGGCAGCAGCCACAACAGCCGCAGCCGAACCAGCAGTGGGCTGGTCAGCCGCAGTGGGGCGCACCGCAGCAGCCACGACAGCCCAAGTCGCACCCGGCATGGCCGACGTGGTTCATGCTTGGTTTCTTCCTGCTGAGCTTCCTCACCAGCTTCCTTGCTGTTGGCCGTATCAAGGCAGGCTTCGAAGGTTTCGCATCCATCAATGGTTCGTTGAACTGGTGGGGTGCAGTCAGCGCTAAGGGAACCGGTTTGGGAGCCCTCATCCAGGACGAGGTGAAGGACGCCGTTGGTGGCGGTAGTTTCCTGCTCGGCCTGAGCACCGTCGTGGTTCTCGGCTGCTACATCGCCGCTACCGTTCTGCTCTTCCTGAGCAAGGAGAAGCTCGGCGCCATCCTCGGTGTAGTCGCTTCCGGTTTCCAGGCCCTGGCCATTCTCATCTTCTTCATCCGCATCGTCGGCGAAGCCACTGCTTCCTTCGGTGCCGGCTGGTGGTTCTGGTTCCTCAACGTCCTCGTTGCCCTCCCCTTCTGCATCTTCCTACTGGTGAAGGGCCGCGGTGCCCTTGAACAGCAGTACTCCAAGGCCAAGCACTCCATGCAGGAAGCTCAGCAGCGCAAGGCTGCACAAAACTTCCAGCAGCAGCACCAGCAGCAGAATTTCCCGCAGCCGGGCCAGCCTGGTCAACCACAGCAGTTCCAGCAGCCCCAGCCGCCTCAGCAGCCTGGCCAGCCGGGCCAGTGGGGAGCTCCGAACCAGGACAAAGGCCCAGCACAGAACTAACACCGCATTCTCAGTGACAGCCCGCGAGCGACACACCGCTTGCGGGCTTTTTCAGACCGCCCGGTTTGGTTCCACGGAAAGTCCCTGAAACTTTTTTTGGATTTCGCGGGAACCGGCCTGTTCTTGCTGGTCATCCGCCTGAGTCTCTTGCTCCAGCGCGCGCCGCCTGTGGATAGATTTTTGGGTTATCCACAGGTTTTTGGGGCCCTTCTCGCGCGTTGTTGCGTTTCGGTTTAGCGTGCATGGCATGAACGCATTCGGATCACTGGTAGCGGGTTTAACAAACCCGATCGAGACCCTGGCAGACTTTGATGCCCAGGTACTCCTCGATGCTGGCTGCAGCCCTGCCCGTGTTCGCGAATTAGTAAAAGTCCACACGGCCTACTACGGCAAAACGAAGTTCACCCGTAAGCAAGCAAACGCGATCAAGGTGGCACGCTCGACGAAGAAGTCGATGGATCAACTTGCCTACATCGAAGGTCGCCTCGTTGGGGTCACCGACCCCGCCGAGAAGTGGGACTTACGGCTTGCCCTGTTGTCTGTTCCGGGCAATTACGACACGCTGAAGCACCGTGCCAAGGACATCGTGCCCGAAGTGGATAAGCCTGCTCCGGAACCAACAGTCCGGTATGGTCGCTCGAATAAGAAGAGGCGTCCTGTGACCATCATGGCGCTGGAAGAAGACGCTGCAGCTATTGAGTTCGCGACACGCCAAAACCTCACTGATGGTCCTGCCGGCCCGCAGATGTACGAAAAGCTCATGACCATCCTGGGCCTGCGCCCCGACGCTGAGGATGACGCACCTGCTGGTATTGCCCCGGCTGTGCCCCGCCCCTTGGTCCTTATCCCGTTGGAGGAGCACATCACAATCATGAAAGGTGACGGCGACGAAGTCATCCTGGGGCTCACCGATGGCACCACCATGACCGGTGCCGAGTTTTTGGCCCAGAACTTTGGGGACGTCCTCGAAGTAGCAATGTTCCACCCCCAAGAAGGCCCCGTCAACCTCTATGACACGCAACGTTTCGCGAATCAGAAGCAGCGCGACCTAGCCCGGGCCACAATGCCCACCTGTCCGGTACCAGACTGTAGGCACGCAGCGGATAACTGCGAAGTCCACCACATCACAGCATGGTCGAGGGGCGGACTGACCAACATGGACAACCTGGCGATGCTGTGCCGGTACCACAACAGAACCAATGATGATGACCCCACCAAACCCCACCACGGCCGAGTGGAGAACATCCGCGGCGCCCCGATGTGGAGATCACCCCGCGGATACCTCATCCCGAACACAGTCCACCCCTTCGGAGCAATGACACTCCTGTACGGGCGGTAAGCGACACCTCTTGCCGAAAGCCAGCGACAGCTGGTCTTTCGGTGTGCCCGTTTGACTATGGCGACCCGTTCGGAACAAAACCGCAGGTCGCGGATCGGTGGAAGGTGCGATAGTCAAACCGGATAGTCAACGCCGAAAACGGCAGCTACCAGTTCTGCTCTTCGAACTGAGCGTCGGGGACGACACGGTTGATCACGCCCATGACTTGCTCGTAGTTGGAGTAGGACATGAGCTTCGTGTGTGAATCGGGGAGATCGCAGGGCTCGTCGGCACGGCCGGCTTCAGTGCCGGAGACAACACCGATGACGGTGGCGCGGCCATTGATCTCATGGAACACAGGCCCGCCGGAATCACCGGGTGAGGCACACAGGTTGCCAATGTCGCCGTAGGTTTCACGCTCATTGTCCGTCTCTGTGCGGATGAGCTGAACACGGCCGCTGGCGTCAAAGACACCGCAGGTGTACCCGGTAGTGCCGCCTGTTTTGCAGATGGGATCGTTGGGGGCCAGGGTGCCGCCGAAGATGGCGGTGGGGATTGGGTCACCAACAAGATCCATGTAGCGGTTCGGATCGGTGATCTCGATGATGCCTACGTCTACCCCATCGTTGCCCTCGCTATACAGGCCCGAGTAGATGAAGCGGCCAGCCTCCACGGCGTAGTCTGCTGCGGTTTCGGCTGAAGGAGGCCACACAAGATCATCTTCTTTGCCACAGTGGCCGGCGGTGACAGCGTAATTGCGGCCATCGGCACCGCTGAAACTAAACGCCACGGTGCAGGACTGTGCGGTGAAGGATTCGCCGGGCTGCGGGTAGTGGTCAACAGTTTGTATCTTGGTGCCCGGTGCCCAGAGGGCAAAGGTGGGTACCTTCACCAGCGTGGCTGCGTTGGGGTCGTCAGGTGCCTCCCCCGGTGTCTGCACGCCCTCACGCTGTTGGCGTTCCTCCATGGTGAGGGTGGGCTGCTGGGATGTGGTCAATCCGAGATAGACGACCGACGCCACAACAAAGCTCACGATGACCACGAGGGCAGCCCACAGGCCCGCACCAGCCCCGTGGGACGGGCGCGGGTCATCGTGCGGAGCGTACGGCGCCGGCGGTAATTGCGGATACGTCACTGGAAGAGGAGCCTGAGCCTAGGACTCAGCGGTTTCGTCGCCGGAACCTTCGTCCTCTTTGTCCATCTCGCTCTGAATCTTCAGATCACGGATGAACTTCTCCGGGTCGAACTCGACGTAGTGCTCGGGGCCAGCGAATTGTTCCTGTGCCATGGGGGTGCTCCTTACTTGATCACTACTCAGTCAGTCGTGGTGGCATTGCCGGTCTTGCTGGCAATGTACTCTTTGACTACCTGCGCATCGTTGGGCATGTCCACCACGTGGCGGTCAGCGTCCATGATGCCAGCGAAACGTTCCGGAACGTCCGGTTCCTGGCCAGTTGCCTCAATGATCGTCTCCGAGAACTTCACCGGCAGCGCAGTCTCCAGAACCACAATCGGGGTATCCACCTGATCCTTCAGGCCGCGGGCAACAAAGACGCCGTCAGCTGTGTGCGGGTCGACGAGGGTGGACTGGTTAGCGTGGGTGTCTCGAATCGTCGAAATGCGATCAGCGTGCGTAGAACTCCCTGACAGGAAGCCGTAGTGGTCGCGGATGTGTGCCATGACATCGTCGTCAAGCTCAAAGCCCCCGGCTTTCACCTGCACGCCGAAGAGGTCCTTGGTCTGCGCGGCATCGCGCTCGAGCACATCGAAGATGAAACGCTCGAAGTTGGATGCGCGGGAGATGTCCATCGACGGAGAGGACGTCGCCTGCGTTTCCTCAGAGGAACGCGGGCGGTACTGGCCCGTGCTGAAGAACTCGTGGAGCACGTCATTCTCGTTCGTCGCCACAATAAGCTTATCGACGGGCAACCCCATCTGCTTCACAATATGCCCAGCGCAAATGTCTCCGAAATTGCCGGTGGGAACGCAGAAGGACACCTGCTGCGGCTGCTCCCCCGGAGCAGGAGGCGACGTGATCTTGAGGTAGGAGGAAATGTAGTAGATCGTCTGCGCGAGCAGGCGTGCCCAGTTAATGGAGTTCACAGCGCCGATGTGGTGCTTGGACTTGAACGCAGCGTCGGCGTTGACTTCTTTGACGACGTCCTGGCAGTCGTCGAAAACGCCATCGAGCGCGATGTTGAAGATGTTCGGCTCATTCAGACCAAACATCTGCGCCTGCTGGAACGGGGTCATGCGGCCAGCTGGGGTGAGCATGAACACGTTGATGTTGTCGCGGCCACGCATGGCGTACTCCGCGGACGAACCCGTATCGCCGGAGGTGGCGCCCAAAATGTTGAGGGTTTCCTCCCGGCGCGCGAGCTCAAACTCAAAGAGCTCGCCGAGCAGCTGCATGGCCATGTCCTTGAACGCAGCGGTCGGGCCTTCGGACAGGTGGGCGAGGTAAATGCCGTCCTCGAGCTCGCTGACGGGGACGATCTCCTCGGTGCTGAACACCGGGGTGCGGTAAGCGGCGGCGGTGAGCTGCTCAACCTTGGCCGGTGGGATGTCGTTGACAAAAAGCTTGACCACCTCGGCGGCCAGTGCCGGGTATCCACCTTCGGCGAGCACACCGCGCCACTCGGCGAGTTTCTCTTCCGTGATGCGCGGGTACGCAACCGGCACGTACAACCCTCCATCCGGTGCTAGGCCAGACAACAGGATGTCGGTGAATCGGTGCGGGGTCTTGGTCGTATCACGCGTTGAGATGTAATCCACCCCTAGGAGTCTAGCGTGCGTGGATCACACCTTCGGCCATACCGCCCCCCGGAGTAAGCCAGGGCTAGTCAGACTCAGTCATACTCAAAGGACGGCTCTTCACCCCAGAACACTTCCTCCACCACGCGGTGCGCCCGGCGCGTGACTTTCAGGTAGTGGTCGAGGAACGCTTGTGCATCATGCGGGTCATACCCCGCGGCACCGGCGACCTGGTTGAGCTGAGCACCAGGACCAGGTAGTTGATCAGTGCGTTTACCCGTGACCAGGACGAGCGCGTTGCGTGCTGCTGTGGCCAGCAACCAGGCATCCATGAGCGTGCGTGCCTGCGCGGGGTCGATGATGTCAGCGGCCGCGTCGGTGACCAGGAAGTCCAGGACCTCCAGCGTGGAGGTGTTGTGCAGTTCCGGGTAGGTATCCGCGTGCATCATGGTGAGCAACTGCACGGTCCACTCGATATCCGTCAAGGCACCACGACCGAGTTTGGTGTGGGTGGCGCGGTCCGCGTTGCGGGGCAGGCGCTCGTTGTCCACGCGGGCTTTGATGCGGCGGATCTCCCGGATCTCTGCCTCGGTGGCACCCCCAGCCGGGTAGCGGAACGGGTCAATGCTGTGGAGGAATTCCTCCCCCACCTCCGCATCACCGGCAATGTAGGTGGCGCGCAGTAGTGCCTGCTGCTCCCATACCTCGCCCCACTCTTGGTAGTAGCGCTTATACGAAGCAATGGTGCGTACAACGGGGCCGGACCGCCCCTCGGGCCGCAGACCCAGATCCACTTCCAGCGGTGGGTCATCCGAAGGCTTGGACAGGCGCTTGCGTAGTTGGTCAATGATCTTGGCGGCCCACGCCAGCGCTTCTACTTCATCTACGCCTTCGCTTGGCTCAGCCACGATCATCACGTCCGCGTCTGAGCCGTAGCCCAGTTCCGCCCCACCGAGGCGACCCATGCCAATGACGGCGATGCGGGCCAGTGGCTCTTCGACGCCGCGCTCAAGCAGATCAGCGCGCACCTCGGCCCGCAGGCCGGCTTCCAACACGGCATTCCACACCCACGACAGCTGGTCACAGACCTCGCGGACATTCATCATGCCCAGCAAATCAGCTGAAGCAATGCGGGCCAGCTCCGCCCGTCGCAGGGATCGAGCAACGCTCACCGCCTTATCGGGGTCCGCATGGCGTTTCGACGCCGCGATCAGCGCCTTGTACACCCGGTCCGGCTCGGGGTCGAGGAGTTTCGGCTGCGTTGCGCCATCGCCAAGCTGCTTCACCACATCGGGTGCGGAAATGATGAGGTTCGCCGCATACGGGGACGTGCCCAGGATGTGCATGAGGCGTTCGCCGACCACGCCTTCGTCGCGAAGCATGCGCAAGAACCACGAACGATCCTGCGCCGCATCCGACAGCTTGCGGTAGTTGAGCAGACCGGCATCCGGATCCGCGGTCTCCCCCAGCCACACCAGCAGCGTGGGCAAAAGAATCGCCTGCAGCTTCGCCTTGCGGGAAGTGCCTTTCACCAGCGCGGACAGGTGCTGGTATGCGCGCGCCGGGTGCGTGTAGCCCAGCGCCTTAAGCTGCGAGACTGCCGCATCCTTGCTGAGCGACGCCTCCCCCACACTCATCCCCGCAATCGAATTCAGCAGCGGGCGGTAGAACAACCGCGAGTGCAGGTCCGAGATCTTCTTGCGCTCCACCTTCAGGCGGGCATCCATCTCATCCACCGCAGACAACGTCGGCGAGGAAATGAAGCCGGAGGTCAGCGCCAGCCAACGGCGATTCGCAGCATCATCATCTTCCGGCAACGTGTGCGTGCGCCGGAAGCGATGAAGTTGGAGGCGGTGTTCCAGCAGCCGCAAGAACTCATATGCCTCGATGAGGTGCACGGCATCTTCGCGGCCGATGTAACCGCCATCGGAGAGGGCCTGGATGGACTCGATGGTGTTTTTGGTGCGCAGGGTGGCGTCGATACGCCCATGCACGAGCTGCAGGAGCTGCACCGCAAATTCCACATCGCGCAGGCCTCCCTGGCCGAGCTTGAGCTCACGCGCGCGCATGTCCTCCGGCACATTCGACAGCACGCGGCGACGCATTGCCTGCACGTCTTCGACGAAGGAATCGCGCTGGGAGGACTCCCACACCATCGGCTTCAGCTTCTCGCGGTACGCCTGCCCCAGCTCCATGTCACCCGTCATCGGGCGGGCCTTGAGCAGCGCCTGGAACTCCCAGGTTTCGGCCCAGCGCTTGTAGTACTTCTCATGGGATTCGAGAGTGCGCACCAGCGCGCCGGACTTGCCTTCCGGCCGCAGGTTCGGGTCCACGTCGAAGAAGGCAGCAGTGCCTATCGACGTAAACTCGCTAGCAATCTTCGTCGCCTGCGCATCCGCCGGCTCCGCGACAAAAATGACGTCGACGTCTGAGATGTAGTTCAGCTCCCGCGCACCACACTTGCCCATGGCGATGACAGCGAGCGTGCCATTCATCGGCTCATCCCCACACACCGAACGCACCGCGACGGACAGCGCGGCTGTCAGCGCGGCATCCGCGATGGTGGTGAGCAACTCCGTGACCTCGCTGTAGCCTAAGACCGGCTGATCAGCGCCGTATCCCTTGAACGCGGAATAGGTGCCAGCCAGATCCGCCGCGGCAACGCGCATGACCAAAGTGCGGTAGGTGCTCTTCAACGCCTTCTTCGCATCAAGGCCCGTGATGGCTGCGCGGTACGTACCCGGCCGATCCAAGTCTGTCGTTGCGGTGGGGTCCTCCGGCTCCGGCTGCGCATGAACCGCCCCCAGCATGATCTGGAAGATCTCGCTCGTGGTGGGCAGTGGCTCCGCCAGCAGCTTCCATTCCTCTGGGTGGGCCACCAAGTGGTCGCCCAGCGCAGTAGACCCGCCCAGCAGGGCGAAGAGGCGGACGCGTAAGACCTCATCGCTGATAAGCGCTTGGCGCAGCTCCTCGTACTGATCCCCCAGGGCCTCGGCCAGGCGGAACGCCGTGTTCAGCGTGTTATCCGGATTGCCCGAGCCGCCTAGGGTGTACAGCACATCATCATCGCTCCAGCCCAACCGCTCCAGATCCTCGGCGGCTGTCTTCCCGGTCAACGCCAACTGTGCCGGCGACGGAGACTTCTTACGCGCCATCTTTCCCCCCCTTAGAGGTTGAGGTTGTTAGCCAGTTCCCACGGGGTGATCTGATCCTCGTAGGCATGCCACTCATCCCACTTGGAGCGCAGGAAGAATTCAAAGACCTGCTCGCCCAAGACCTCCGCCATGAACTCGGATTTCTCCAGTGCACGCAGGGCCTCATCGAGGGAGCCCGGCAGATCCTTGTACCCCATCGCGCGTCGCTCGCGCCGGGTGAGTGCAAACACGTCGTCCACCGCGGGCTCACCAAGCTCGAGGCCCTTGTCAATGCCATCCAGCCCGGCCGCGAAGATCGCCGCGAAAGCCAGGTACGGGTTGGCGGCGGAGTCGATGGTGCGGACCTCGATGCGTCGAGAAGCACTCTTGTGCAGGCGATACGTGGGCACCCGCACCATCGCGGAACGGTTAGACACGCCCCACGTTGCCGCGGTCGGCGCTTCCGACCCGAACTGCAGGCGCTTGTACGAGTTCACCCACTGGTTGGTCACCGCGGAGATCTCATTCGCGTGCTCGATCACTCCCGCGATGAACTGGCGGGCGGTGGTGGACAGCGAGTACTCATCATCCGGATCGTGGAACGCATTCTCCTCACCTTCAAAGAGGGAGAAGTGCGTGTGCATCGCCGAACCGTTGTGCTCGCGGAAAGGCTTGGGCATAAACGTTGCCAGAATGCCGTTGGCCTCCGCCACTGTCTTCACCACGTAGCGGAACGCGATGATGTTATCCGCCATTGTCAGCGCATCCGTATGCCGCAGATCAATCTCCTGCTGCCCCGGCGAGCCCTCATGGTGGGAGAACTCTGTAGCAATGCCCATGTATTCAAGCGCTGAAATTGCTTGTCTGCGGAACCGCGGCGCCGCATTCTGCTTCGCCTGATCGAAATAGCCGCCATCGTCTACCGGCCGGGGATCCTCCCCACCGGTCAGGGCATAGAACTCAATCTCCGGGCTGGCCACGCACTCAAAGCCGGCCTCCGCCGCCTTGTTCAGCTGACGGCGCAGCACCTGGCGCGGGTCCGCGTACAGCGGCTTGCCGTCCGGCATGGAGATGTCACAGAACATGCGCGCCGTTTGCAGCCCATCGTCTGCGTCGAAAGGCAACGGCTGGAACGTGGAGGGGTCCGGCAGCAGCAGCGTGTCCGACTCGGAGACACGGGAGAACCCTTCGATGGACGAGCCATCGAAGCCAACACCTTCATCAAACGCTGTTTCCAATTCGGCCGGCGACATCATCACTGTCTTCAGCGCCCCGAACAAGTCGGTGAACCACAGACGGATGAAGCGGATATCCCGCTCTTCGACCTCGCGCAGGACGTTTTCTTGTTGGCTGTTCATGCCTTCCCAATGTAGTTCCGGCGTGGGAGGAAGTGTGGATGTGCCACCGCTTTTGCCCCCGCTGATGCGCCTCGTGTGCGGAGTAAACTGTGTGGTGAGCCCCCACACCCCGCAAGAACAGAAGGACGCACATTCCCATGAGCTCCGAAAGCTACCTTGAGGCCCTTGAGGTTGAGGCCAAGTTTGCCGTCGATGAAGCAACTGCTGTTCCGGACCTCACCCAGCTCACTGCTGCTGAATCTCTCAGCGAGCCAGCCCACCACAGCCTGTCAGCCATCTACCACGACACAGCCGATCTGCGCCTGACCCGGGCGAAGATCACTCTGCGACGCCGCACCGGCGGTAAGGATGACGGGTGGCACATCAAACTGCCCGCCGATATTGGGCGGACGGAGCTCCACGCACCGTTGGGTGATGCTGATACCCCGCCGGAGCAGCTACTCAGCGCGGTGCGCGCAATCGTGCGCGATGAGCCGCTTATCCCCATCGCGCAGGTGGATAACAAGCGCATGGAGGTCAATATCCTCAACGCCGATGGCGTGGCTATCGCCGAGTTTTGCGACGATCACGTTACCGCCGAGTCCTTCCTGCCCGGTGGCCAGCAGACCACCTGGCGCGAGTGGGAGGTGGAACTCACCTCCGCTGTGAATGAGACCCTAGGCGGCGCTGCACTCTTGCACGAGGCCACCTCTTTGTTGTTGAACGAGGGCGCACGCGAAGCAGAGTTCCCCTCCAAGCTCGCAACAGCCTTGGGCGATTCAGTGAATGACGCCCCAGCCCCACCCCACATGGACACGTCGGTGTTTGAGCAGCTCGCGCCCGATTCCCCGGTCCGCGTCGTCGTTGAGGCGCTGCGCGCTCAGCGCAACAAGCTCGTAGACCACGATCCGAAGGTGCGCTTGGATGAGCCGGATTCGGTCCACCAGATGCGCGTGGCCACCCGTGAGATGCGCAGCCTCCTGTCTACCTTCGAGGGGATCCTCGATCAATCACAGGTGCGGCCCCTCGAAGCCGAGCTGAAGCAGCTCGCTGATTTGCTGGGGGCTGCCCGCGATGCGGAGGTCATCGAGGAACGCCTGCTGACGCAGCTCGACGCCGACGATTCCGGCATGGTCGACCCCATCGCCGCCGAGCACATCCGCAGCACCATGCGCCGCAAGTACGAGCGCGCCCACAAGCGCATCGTGAAGGCCCTCGATTCGCCGCGCTATGTGCAGCTTCTCGACGATGTCGATGCCCTCCTCGCCACCCCTCCCCTCTCTGGCACCGAGGATGGCAGCCCGGCCGACATCCTCTTTGAGCACCTGTCCGCGGCGTATGCGAAGGTGCTCACCCGGCTTGAGCGGGCTACCGATGCAGCTCCCACCTGGCAGGACCGAGCGGAGTCTCTCCACGACGTGCGCAAGGCCGTGAAGAAACTGCGCTACTGCGCCGTGGCCGCCCAGGCTTCTGACCTGGACACAAAGAAGTTGACCAAGGCCTGCGCCAAGGCCCAAGACATCCTCGGCGAGTACCAAGATTCCGTGGCGACCCGCCAGCGCTTAGACAAGCTCACCGCGCGTGCACGCCGCCACGGTGAGGACACATTCACCTACGGCATGCTCTACCAGCACGAAATCGAGCGCGGTGACAAGGCGTTGAAGAAGTACCCGAAGGCGCTCGCGAAGGTGCAGAAGGCCTTCAAGAAGCTAGGCCCGAAAAAGGACTAGTCGCGGGGTTACTTGTCCCACGAGGCGGGTTCGCCCCAGTCATCATCCGCCTCGTCTTGGGCTTCGGCCTGCTTGTTGCGCTCGGCGACCTTTTCCAGGGCGCGCTCGGCTTCTTCGCGGGTGTCGTAGGGGCCCATGCGGTTATCCCAGGAGGTTTCTTTCCCTTGGGTGACCTCGTGGGTGGTGGGGTCAAAATAGAATTTCTCGTCTGCCATTGTCCGCTCCTTACTTGTCGCGGGCATCCCCCGCGTACTTCACCCCAAAGGCTACATGGGGCGTTGGTACTGTTGTGGCTGTAATTTGAAGCCGAGCAGAAGGACGTCATCCATGCCTGTGTGGACCGCACCGCAGACCCCCGCCGCCACCCGCGTGGAGGAGCTGCACCGGAGTGTCACGGGAAATGCTCCACACCATGTCGCCAGTGCGCCGGGCACGTTCATGGTGATCGGTGAGAATGCGGACCACTTTGGTGGTGTCACCGTCGTGGGGTTGGCGGGTGTGCGCGCCGCTGTGGCGGTGAGCCCGCGGACTGACAAGACGATCGCGGTGCACGCGGATTTTGCTGGCCAGGACATCACTGGTGAGGTGGAAACAGCCCAGTTGGCGCAGCTAAGTGATTCCGCCTTTAGTTCTTTTGCCGCTGAGGAAGAACCGGCACCGCAGGCCGAACCGCCTCATGGTGTGGCTGTCCGCCTCGGCGGTGTGGTGCACACCTTGATCGGGCGCCAGATGCTCTCCCGCGACACGGCGGGGCTAGACATCACGGTGGTTTCGGACATCCCGTTGGGTTCGGGGCTAGGCGCGCTGCACGCAACGGACGCGGCGCTGTGCTTGGCACTGCTCGCCGAGGATGCGGATATTGATACCGCTCCCCTGCGCACCCGCCTGGCAGAAATCTCGTCCCAGTCCGCGAAGACATTCTCTGATGTGCCGGTGCTGCGTGCCCGTCACTCGGCTGCGCTGCGCGGGTCGAGTGAGAAGGTATCCGTTATCGATTATGCCGATGGTTCCTTGACCCAGGCACCGCACCCGGCGCGTGAAGGGGTGCGGATCGTTGCGGTGGGGGCAGGGTTTGGGGAGGCATTCGTCGATAAGGCTGAATCCGTATCAAAGGGCCGCGAGTTCATCGATGAGGCCTGCGCGAATTTCGGGGTGTCCTCCCTGCGTCAGCTGCCGGATGCGGCTGAGCGCGTGGTGGAGTGGGTTGATGCCCGCCACCAGGTGCACGGCATGGATTCCGCACCGTCGTTGGATGCGGCGCGCGCGTGGGTGGCGTTCAGTGAGACGGAGACGAACCAGTCCGCACTCGCCGCGAAGGCGCTGCGTTCTATGCATGGGGATGATTTCTTTGCCATCATCGGCACCCCCGCCCAGACCCCTGGTCTTCCTGTGCCGGACCAGCTGGTGGAATTGCTCACGCTACGCGGTGTGCGCGCAGCCCGTCCGGCAGCAGCCGGAATGTCACAGGCGGTCATCGCGTATGTGCCGGAGAAGTCCGCGGACAATCTGATCGCGGATCTGGCTGCAGATGGCCTCGCCGTCCTGGAGATCACCCAGGGAACGCCAGCACAGGTGGAGAGCTAGTCCGCCGGCCAGGCAAACAGCACCTCACGCTCCTGCGGGTTGGCGTGGATGAGGGAGAGCATCGTCTCCGTTGCTTCCGCCGGCTGGCCTGAGCATTCAGCCAGCACCGGCGGGTCCAGGATGAACACGCGGGCGGTATCTGCCTTTTCATTCGTCTGCATGATTACGGCCTGGAAGTTGTGCCCCACCCACGGCTGCAGCACGGTGGCCTCCGTGAGGTTGAGGCAGGCCCGATCCACGGTGCTTGCCAGCTGATTCGTGCGCATCATGGTTTTCAGCACCGTCGGCGCATCATCGCTCACCCACTGCGGGATCTCAGATCCAGTGCTCAGCGCGAGACACACTTCCGTGGCATAGCGGTCCACCAGGCGGCGCAACGGCGCGGTCACGTGCGAGTAGTAGCCGCCAATACCAGCGTGGACCTCGGGGTCCTTCTTGGACAGATCCACGTAGCCTGCACCGCGCAGAAGCTTCTGGGCTTCGCGCATGATGGCCATGCCGCGCGGGGTATCCGCGTCGACGGTGTGCAAGAAGGAGCCAATGTCGCTGTCGTGGTCCAGCGCGTAGCCCAGCGCCCACGCTTCCGAGCGGAAGACGCGTTCAGCGCTTTCTTCCGCCGGTCGCAGGGTGCGCAGAAAGCCCGTGCCTGCCGCCTGCATCATCTGCCCCGCCGCCATACCGGTGAGCAGGGAGATCTCCGAGTTGTAGTCCATCACTTTGTGGCGCGGCTCGATGATGAGCTCGTACTCATCGCCCTCGCCTTCCCGCACACGCACGGATGGCACGCGCAGGTTGATTGCTTTTCTGCGCAACGAAGACGCCGCCCGCAACTCCCCCACTTCCGGCAACAGCTCAATCGAGGAATGCAGCTGCCCCGCCTCAAGGTCCGCCTGCACACCGTCATAATCCAAGCGCGCCACCGAATGCACCATCGCGCGGACAAGGTCCACGGACTCAATCTCACCATCCGAGTCCAGGTCGAAGGTCCACAGCACAGCTGGCCTATCGACGTCCGCCAGCAGCGATGCCGCCCCCTCACTCAACTCCTCCGGATGCAACCGCGCGGGTTCATCCGGCAGGTACATCGTCTGCCCACGCATGAGCGATTCCCGGTGAATCACGTCCCCCGGCTCAATGAACGCGGCTACATCCGCGATGGCGTAGTGGACGCGGAAACCGTCACTCCGACGTTCGATGGCCACTGCCTGGTCAAGGTCCTTCGAGCCTGCGGGGTCGATGGTGACGAGGGGGATGGAGCGGGCGTCGATACGCACATCGGCGTACCTGTCCGTGGCACTCGCAGCTGCCTCGTGCAACTCAGGCGCGAAATCCGTGGGCACCTTGAACTCTTCGGCGATCGGGCGGAAATCAAGCGGCGCTGCGTAAAGCTTCATGTCGGCCAATTCTGGCAGAAACTGGGCGAGTGAGTCGGCCTATGAGCCGGATTCTGTCTCTCCACGTGAACCACGTGGAGGTGGTGATCATCCATCTAGGGCGACCATTACTGGGCACCTCAAGCAGCTACCTTCGGACTTAGCGGGCCGCCTTAACATCCGACAACCGCTGCCATAAAGGCAGCGGCTCTTGCCTTGCTCCCGGTGGGGTTTACCTGGCCGGCTGTGTCACCACCGCCGCCGGTGCGCTCTTACCGCACCCTTTCACCCTTACCCGGTTGCCCGGGCGGTCTACTCTCTGTTGCACTTTCCCGCGGGTTGCCCCGGGTTGCCGTTAACAACCACCGTGCCCTGTGGAGTCCGGACTTTCCTCGACCCCTGCCTGCCCACATACGTGGCGGTACAGGACGCCGCGATCACCCGGCCGACTCACTCGCAGCCAGTAACTGTACTCCGCGCGGGCCGGTTAGCGGAAGTGAGCGACGTCATTGACGCAGCGCACCACGCCCATCTCCCCATAAAACTCAATGATGGAGATGGAGGCGAGGTCTAAGAACACGTGGCTAAACGTATTCGGGCCGGATTCCAGCGCCTGCCGGATGACGGACTTGATAGGGCTCATGTGGGTGACCACCAGGACCGTTTCGCCCTGGTACTCCTCCTGGAGCTTCAGCCGGGCGCGGGTGATGCGGCGGTGCAGGGTGCTCAGAGATTCCCCGTTCGGCGGTGCCTGCATAGGGCTGGACTGCCACTCAGCGAATTCCTCCGGGTACTTCTCCTGCGCTTCATCCTTGGTGAGGCCCTCGAAGTCGCCGAAGTCCACTTCCCGGAAGCCGTCCACGGTGACAATGTCCTCAGGCGCAACGCCGAGAGCCTCCGCACACGCGCTCGCCGTCTCCTGGGTGCGCTTGGCGGGGGACGTAATGATGCGATCGATCTGCCCCAGCTTGGCCACGGCCTCTGCTGCCCGGCGCGCCTGCTTCCAGCCCAGCTCAGTCAGTTGTGGGTCGGAGGAGCCGCTGTAGCACTTCTCCGCGGAATGCTCCGTCTGGCCATGACGCAGCAGCACAAAGCGTGTGCGCGGTGCATCCGTGCCGTGCCAGTGGGCGGGGCTGGCAACCTCGTGGCTCTTTTTCTCCAGTTTCTCAGGCTTCTGGCCAGTATCGATGATCCCCGGCTTCGCACCCTTCGCGGCGGCATCCATGGCCACGTTGGACAGCTCATCGGCCTTCTTGTTCTTCTCCCGCGGCACCCAGTTGTAGGACACACTCTGGAAACCCTTCGCCAGGTCGCGGGCCTCCAGCGCCAACTTCTTCATGTCTGGGTGCTTGATCTTCCACCGGCCGGACATCTGCTCCACGACGAGTTTGGAGTCCATGAAGACCTCCACGTCCGTCGCCCCCAGATCCCGCGCTGCTTCAAGGCCACGGAGCAGGCCGTGGTACTCAGCCACGTTGTTGGAGGCATCCTGGCCAACGACGTAGGCGATTTCGGCGAGGGTGGTGCCGGAGGCGTCGAAAAGCACACTACCTGAACCCGCAACCCCCGGATTCCCGCGGGAACCACCGTCGGTGTAGATCGTGATTTTCATGCGCTACTCGCTGTCGCGCACGAGCAACGTGCCACAATTCGGGCACGTGGGCAGCTCATCAGCCGGGGTGGCCAGCACCTCATTGCGCTCAGCCGGCGGCAGCTGAATGAAGCAAGAACCGCACGTGCGGCCGTTGAAGTGCGCAGCACCCACCGTGGCGTACACACCCAGAATGGAGGCTGGCAGCTGCGCGCGCAGCTCGTCGGTGTCCACCGGCTCCTTCTCCGGCAGCGCATCCACCGCGCGCTGTGCGGCCTCGATCTTGCGGTCCAGCTCATCCAGCTTCGCGCCATGCACGTCACGGTTGTTGCGCAGGGCCTTGACTTCACCGTGCGCCTCCTTAAGTTCGTAGAGGAGGTCAGCGATGCGGGACTTCGCCGCATAACGGTCATGCTCCAAATCCTTACGACGCTCCGGATCCGTCTCTGCCATCAACTGCCGCTTGTCATCCAGCTCGCGCTTCTTCAGCTTGCGCTCATCCTCCTGGATACGCAGGATCTCTGCCTCCAGATCATCCACAGCAAGCTGCGCGGCCGCAGACGCATTCACCAGGCCGGGGCGCTTCTTCAACAGCTCCGCCAGCTCCTGCTCCTCCGGGGAGGTCGGAGCCGGGTTCGCCGCGCTACGCTCCGCCACAGCGAGAGCGAGCAGGGTGCGCTGCTTATCAATGTCCAACTGCATGGGGGTCAAACTCCTTACTTATCGGCGTGCGCAGAGATCGTCCACGGATCCGTGCGCAGGGAGATGATCTCTGTTTGTACATCCGGGTAGGCCGCGGCCACAACTTCGCTGGCCTGCGTGGTCCACGGGAACTCGCTGGCCCAGTGCGCGGTGTCAATGACGGCCGGGCCGCCGGCGCGCAGGTGCTCATCCACCGGATGGTGGCGCAGATCTGACGTGACGTACACATCCACCCCCAGGCGAGCCACATCCGCCAGGAAACTATCACCGGACCCCGACGACACAGCGACCTTCTTCACCATCTGATCCGGGTCACCCGCGGCGCGCACGCCCCACTCTGTGACCGGCAAGGCGTTGGCCACCTGCTGGGTGAACTCACGCAAAGTCATCGCCTCCGGCAGCTCACCCACGCGGCCCAAACCGGTGGCGGTGTTGATGTCCCCGGTGTACTCCATCGTGACCACATCAAACGCCGGCTCCTCATACGGGTGTACCTCACGCAGCACGCTGACCAGCTGCGTACGCAGCCTTGTCGGCGCGACGAACTGCACGCGCGTTTCCTTCGCCGTGTAGTACTCCCCCACCGAACCGTCCGTGGGATCCGCCCCGTCCTCCGGGGTGAAGCCGCCGGAACCATCCCACGCGAAGCTGCAGTTGGAGTAGTTGCCGATGGAGCCTGCGCCAGCGTCGAAAAGCGCCTCCATCACGCGACGCGAATACGCGGCGGGCACGTGCACGCCCCACAGATCCGTCGTGTTGGGATCCACCACCTTGATCGGGCGACCCGCCGTGATGCCCACCAGCTCAGCAAGCTTGTCAGACACACCCGGCCGTGCCGAATCCGCATTCGTGTGCGCCGCAAACAGCGCGCATCCACCGCGCACCAGCGTGTGGATGACCTTGCCCTTCGGCGTGTTCGCCGCCACCGAGGTCACCCCGCGCATCAACAGCGGGTGGTGCACAACCAGCAGGTCCGCACCCAATTCCACCGCACGATCCGCCACCGCCTGCGTGCAATCAAGCGCGAAGGCCACCTTAGATACCTTCTCCGCAGGGTCACCGCAGATCAGCCCCACCGCATCCCAGGATTCCGCGAGGTTCGACGGGTACGCCTCCTCCAACGCGGCAACAATATCGCCGACAGTCCGTTCAGTCATGCACCCAAGTCTAAGGGACGCGTTGCCCGCGCCCGGCCCCGCTGTCATGCTGGGTGTCACCTACACGTCCTTTAAAGGAGGCCCCATGATCCACATCGATTTCGTGTGCACAGGCAACATTTGCCGCTCCCCCATGGCGGAAGTGATCATTCGCCAGAAGCTTATCGACGCCTCCCTTGACCACGCCGTCCACGTCACCTCCTCCGGTATCGGTGGCTGGCACGTGGGCAACCCCGCTGATAGCCGGGCTGTGGCCGAACTTGCCGCGGCGGGTTATGACGGCTCCACTCACCGCGCCGCGCAGTTTGGCGGCTCGCGCATGGATGCCGATCTGATCGTGGCACTAGATACCCGCCATGTCTCCGAACTCGTGGCCCGGGGTGTGCCCGAAGATCGGATCCGCCTGCTGCGGTCCTTTGATCCTGCTTCCCCGTCAGGTGCTGGTGTGGAGGACCCGTATTACGGCGGCCCCGAAGGATTCACTGTTACCCGCCAGCAGATCGAAGCGGCTGCCGACGGCATTCTGGACTGGGTCCGCGAGCGGGTAGAGTAAGCGCCGTGACCACCTCGAACAGCCAGACCTCGCAACCACTGTGGAAGTCCTTTCTGAACCCCGGCTGGGCCATCGCTGCCATTCTGGCCATCGCTTTCTCCTGGTTTGCCATCACCTGGTTGTCCCCGTGGCAGCTGAACAAAGACCACGACATCAAAGAGCGGAACCAGCGGATTGAGGCGGCGTTCGAGGCGGACCCCGTTGATGTGAGCACCATTCTTGCCTCGGGATACACCCCGTCAAAGGAATGGACACGCGTGACCATGACCGGGCACTACAACCCAGACAGTGAAATCCTTCTGCGCCTGCGCCCGGTGGACGGCACGCCAGCTTTCCAATCACTCGTGGCCTTCACCTTGGACTCCGGCGATACGATCCTGGTCAACCGCGGCTGGGTCCCCGCCGCTGAGGGTGGCACCCGCGTCCCTCCTTTGGACCCAGTGCCCACCGGCAACACCACCCTGTCAGCGATGCTGCGCACCTCCGACCCCGCCACGGGGACTGCACCGCTTGAGGACCAAGGCTTCACGATGGTCCAAGCCATCGACACCGCCCACATCGCCGAGCTCACCTCCCAAGACCTGGTCAGCCCCTACGCGCAGCTGCTTTCGGACCAACCCGGTGTGCTCAACCCCATCCCGCTGCCCATGCTCGACCGCGGAAACCACCTCTCCTACGGGCTGCAGTGGATCGCCTTCGGCATCATGGCCCCCGCCGGACTGGCCTACTTCATCTACTCCGAGATTCGGGAACGCCGCCGCTACCGCGACGAGCAGCGTGAGATGGAGTCCCTGACCAGCACCTCGGGTGACTCCGCTGCTGGCCCACCCGATGAGTCCGCGCCGTCTACTACCCCCGCTCCGGCTGCCCCTGCTCGAGCACGCTACGGCCAGTCCCGCAAGAACCCGTGGGCGGAAAAGGGCCCCAAGGGGTTCTAGCCTCTAAGATCCTCTGAGATCGCGCCTCCCCTGTGTAAAATTTTACCTTGCAGCGGTAACTACTCCCTGACAGAAATCCACTACCAGGGGTTTTGTTGGGGCCGATTTTCGGCGATGTAATTTTTTACACAGCCGACCGGGGCTAAGCGACAAA
>NZ_JAKMUS010000019.1 GCF_027570075.1 Corynebacterium meitnerae | reverse complement strand
ACAACCCGCCAACAACCACAAAGACAAACCAACCCAACCAAGGGCTTACTTAACGGAATAGCTGTTCGGGGAGGGGCAGGTGGGAGTAGCCATCCGTCGTGAAGCAGCGAGGCAGCTTGGTTACTGGATCGCGGAAGGCTAGCGCGACGGCAGTCAGCATCATGGGCTTGCCGAAGTCTTCGCCGGCGGCCGGCAGTAGTTCGGGGTACACAGGGTCCCCGTGGATGGGCACTCCAGCGGCGTTCATCTGAACGCGGAGCTGATGTGTGCGCCCGGTGACAGGCTGCAGCATGTACCGCGACACTCCTGGCTTGCCGGGGATCGGCTCCACGGAATTGAGGTACGTCAACGCATTGGGCTCAGCATCGGGAACGATGCGGGAGGCCAGTTCGCCTTCGTTCTTCTCAATGTGGTGCTCCCAGGTGGTGGGGGCCAGCCCTTTGTCGTCGGCAATTGCTTCATAGAGCTTGTCTACCTCCCGGCGGGCGAAGAGCTCCTGGTACGCGCCACGCAGGGAGGCGCGCTTGGTTAGAAGGAGAAGGCCAGAGGTCATTCGGTCCAAACGGTGGGCCGGTGTCAGTTCCTCGTTGCCAGTGGCACGACGGAGGCGGACGGTGACGTTTTCGGTGATGTGGGAGGCGCGGGGCATCGTCGCTAAGAATGGTGGTTTGTGCACCACCAGGATTCCGCTGTCCTCGTAGACCGTGCGGATCGAGTACGGCACACGGGTTTCAGGCGCTGGGCGCCGGTAGAAGAAGACATCCGTACCGGGTTGAAGTTCGTCGGACGGGTCAATGGGAGTGGCATCAGCCAGGACGACCTCCCCGTCCTTGAACCTTTTGCTCACAGCGTTCTCATTGTCGTCCGGGTGGCGGTGACGTTGGGTGGACACGAGATGCCAGATGAAGTCCCAGGCCTGAATGGGCTCACCATCCGGGACGCGGGCGCGGGTAGCGCCGAGTCCGTCGCGCGGTGGTAAAGGTGGGTACTTCTTCTGCTTCCTATCGTCCGTCACATGTACTAATTTATTCCACATGAATCTTGATGCGATTGTTGGTCAGCTTTCCCAGTTCTTCAGCGACGGTATTGGCAAGATGATTGCCGATTTCCTGTGGTCGCTCTACACCATCCTTTTCCCGGCTAACGCCCCGGGCGCTACCCCGGTAGAGATTCCTAACTAGCCTAGGAACGGATGTCGGAGCCGGCGCTACAATGGGTGGTGTCCGGTGCTTAAGCACACAAGCTGTAGCGGAAAGGCACGCTCATGAGCCAGCAAAAAGCCGTCGTCGTCGCTGTTGATGGCGGAGAACCGTCGAATAATGCCGTCCGTTGGGCGGCCAACACTGCGAATAAGCGTGGGGTGCCGCTTCGTCTTGCGTCCTCCTACACCATGCCGCAGTTCCTCTATGCGGAGGGCATGGTCCCGCCGCAGGAGCTTTTCGACGATTTGCAGAGGGAATGCCTGCACAAGATCGAGGAAGCCAAGAAGCTCGCGCTTGAGGTTGCTCCTGATCTGGAGATCGGCCACACCGTGGTCGAGGGCTCCCCGATCGACATGCTGCTGGATATGTCGAAGAGCTCCACGATGATTGTCATGGGCTCCCGCGGTTTGGGTGGCCTGTCCGGCATGGTGCTGGGCTCCGTGTCCGCTGCTGTGGTCTCCCACGCTTCCTGCCCGGTCGTGGTGGTGCGTGATGACAATGCGGTGACGGATGAGACCAAGTACGGCCCGGTCGTTGTTGGTGTGGATGGCTCTGAGGTTTCCGCGAAGGCAACCGAAGTTGCTTTTGAGGAAGCCAATGCACGTGGGGCAGAGCTTGTTGCTGTGCACACGTACCTGGAGAACCAGATGCATGATTCCGTCTCCGGTGCGATCCTGGGGGATAACCAGTGGAAGCGCTTCGAGGAAGAGCGTGAGCAGAAGCTTGATGCGGCGCTCGCCCCTCTGATGGCGAAGTACCCGGATGTGACCGTGACCAAGGTGATCACGCGTGACCGTGCGGTCCGCGCGCTGGTGGACCAGGCGGAGAAGGCCCAGCTGCTCATCACTGGTTCGCACGGCCGTGGTGGTTTCAAGGGCATGCTCCTTGGTTCCACGTCGCGTGCGCTGCTGCAGGCGGCTCCGTGCCCGATGATGGTGGTTCGTCCGGAGATCCTGCCACAGTAAAAGCGCACCAAGCACTTAGCCAGCTGAAAAGCTGAAACGTTATACAACCGTGGGTAAATCGTTGCCCGCGGTTGTTTTTTCGCACGCATAATGGGTTGTTGCGCGTGCAAGTACGCGCTGAGATTGCGGAAACGCAGAAAACGCAAAGTTATCGGTATTTAAGGAGTACTAATAATGACTATTTCTATGGGTTTCATTGCTTGGATCGTTATCGGCGGTATTGCTGGTTGGATTGCGTCGATGATTATGAATCGCGATGAGTCGATGGGCATCATCGCCAATATTGCCGCCGGTGTTGTCGGTGGTTTGTTGGGCGGTTGGATCCTTTCCGCTTTCGTGGATGTGGAGAGCAAGGGTCTGTTCTTTAGTTTCCTGACCTGTATCTTCGGTGCGGTTATTGTGCTGTGGGTGCTGAATAAGGTGACGGGGAGTCGTCGATAAGCGAGAGCTTTTTGCTCCCACCCGTTGAATGAACGTACCGGTTTGTCTATATTGAGGGGCGTGACCCAGGACAGTTCCTCAACCTCGAAGAAGAAGACGCCGACGCGCCGCCGCAACAGACCGAGCCCGCGTCAGCGTCTTTTGGATGCGGCGACCAAGCTGTTCACGGAGGAAGGCATCCGTGTCATTGGTATTGACCGGATCTTGCGCGAGGCTGATGTGGCTAAGGCCTCCCTGTACTCGTTGCTGGGGTCGAAGGACAACCTGGTGATTGCTTATCTGGAGCAGATGGATGAGCAGTACCGCACCCGCTGGCGTGACAAGACCGCCACGATGATTGATGCGGATTCGAAGATCCTGGCGTTCTTCGACATGGCTATTGAGGAGGAGCCGCAGAAGGACTTCCGCGGATCCCCATTTATTAACGCTGCCGCGGAGTATCCCCGCCCGGAGACGGACTCGGAGCGCGAGATTGTGGACACGTGCGTGGCCCACCGCGAATGGATGCACGGCACGATGACGGAGCTGTTGAACAAGAAGAACGGCTACCCGTCAGAGGATCAGGCTAGCCAGCTGCTCATCTTCCTGGATGGCGGCATGACGGGCGCGCGGATTACTCGGGATGAGGCTCCGTTGGTGACGGCGAAGGATCTGGCTCGTCAGATGCTGTCGGTTCCGCCGCCGGATTACTCGATTTAGCCGCAGCTCTTTCTTCTCTTCTGCGCTGCCATTCGGCCTTGCGCTTTGCGGATTGCACCTCGCGCTTTTGCTTCGCGACGGTCTTCTTGTGCGCCTTCTTTTCCTTCCGCTCAAGCTTTTCGGTTTTCTTCTCGTGCTTGTTTTCGCGGCGCACGCGGGGCAGCGTCCAGGGGCGGGTGAGGGCGACGAGGAAGCGGCGGCGTCGTGAAGCACTTGGCTCGGTGACGGTGCCGCGGGTGGTCTCGATGTGCTCGATGTGTTGGTCTTCCAGCGGGTAGCGGACGGACAGCGCCCACCAGAGGATGATGGTTTGAATCAGCGTCCACAGGTTGCCCAAGAACCAGTACATGAGCAGGGCGATGGGGATCAGGCCGGTCATGCCGACGATGCCCAGCATGATGGGGATGATGAAGAGCATCCACCACATGAGGTGGTACACCTTGACGGACATGTGGGCGTCCCAGTCGAGGTGTACGCGGGAGCGGAGCTGGGAGACGAACGTGTTGAAGGTGGTAAACGCGATGGCGCTGATGAGCATCGGGATAGCCACCGCGCGCACCTCAGAGCTGGTTGTGCCGAGCGCCGCGAACTGTTCGGAGCTCATGCTCACGTAGGCGGGCAGCGGAACGCCGAGGAAGGACGCCTGGAGGAATCCGGCGATGTCATCCGGCGTGAGCAGGCCGATGTTGGAGCCGGTGCGGCCGTTTTCGGGCACGGACATCCACAACAAGAGGCGGTAGAGGCCCAGGATGAAGGGGATCTGCACGAGAGGCGGGATGCAGCCGGTGACCGGGTTGTAGCCGTACTCTTTGTTGAGTTTCTTGAGGGCTTTTTCGTGCGCCTCGATGTCGTCGACGTCGAGGGATTCGCCGTATTGCTCTTCGAGTCTGGCCTGTTCAGGGCGCATCATAAGCATCATGCGCGAGGATTTGAAGATAGACCAGTTGAAGGGCACGAGGAAGCCACGCACGGTGACCACGAGCAGGAAGATGGAGATCACCCAGGCGGTATCCGGGGAGACGGTGAAGATGTCGGCGAGGAGCCAGTGCCAGAACTTCATCACCGCGGATACCGGGTAGACGAATGCTTCGATCATGGGGTTCGTCTCTCCTCGGTTGGTCGCGGTTAGTGCTGCGTTAATGTTAGGGCATGTCTTCGAGGACGGTGAATACGCGCGAGGTGATCGGCGAGGTGCTGCTCACGCTCGGCGTGCTGTTGTTGCTGTTCGCGTTCTATGAGGCGTACTGGACCAACCTCGACGCGGGCCGCAAGCAATCTCAAGCGCAGGAGCAGCTTAACGACGCCTGGACCAACCCCCGCACCAACCACACCCCCTCCTTGGGCGATGCCTTCGCGGTGTTGCGTATCCCCGCATTCGGTGCGGATTACCAGTACGCGGTGGTGGAAGGCACTGATGATGCTGCGCTGTTGACGGGGCCGGGCCACTACTCCGACACCCAGATGCCGGGTGCGCCGGGCAACTTCGCGTTGGCGGGCCACCGCGTGGGCAAGGGCGCTCCGTTTAATGATCTGGGCCGGCTGAAAGCGTGCGATGAGATCGTGGTGGAAACACGCGAGGCCACCGTGACATACCGGGTCCTGCCGATGGAAGGCGGGGCTGGCCGCCGCGGGGATATGGAAGGGTGTTTGTCCGGGCCGGCGCTCGATCGCGTTGCTGGTGGTGACTACGCCGGGGTGCTTGGCCGGCACATCACGGTGCCCTCGGATGTCTCCGTCATTGCTCCGCGGCCTGGTCAGCAGGGGGAGAAGGTGTCCCCCGATCTACTGCCGATGCTCACCCTGACCACCTGCCACCCCCAATTCTCCAACGCCGAACGCATGATCATCCACGCCGTTCAAACCGATATCACCCCGAAGAGGTAAGCCCCATGTACCGCGCACTGTGGAACGCCCTGCCGGGCCCGTTTCCCCTGAAACTCCTGCTCACCCTGATCATCCTCACGGCAGTGTTCTTCCTGCTCATGGAGGTTGTTTTCCCGTGGGTGGCTACCGTCATGCCGTACAACGACGTCACTACAGCCCCTGGCGCCTGATGACTTCCTCCGCCACAGCCTGCGCCTTCACCGATTCGGCCTGATTGCTGTGCACCACCACGGCCGTGGAGTCCTTGGATACGGCGTAGACGGCACCTGCCGCACTGTCAGTCCCACCGGAACGCCCACCGGACCAGCCAGCTGGACTGTCTGCAGGGGAGGTGGAGCCGACGGGGGCGGCTTCGTCCACAATCGCGCGGGCTGCCTCGGTGGAGGCGGTGTGGTGGACGGTGACCTCAAGCTGCTGTTCCTCGCCATAGGTGTAAAACACGCACGCTGGGGGCTCAAAGCGGTCGTCGATGCCGGAGCCGGTGACGCGTTGCCCATTGGCGCTCTCCACGAACTCCACGTCAAGGTAGGGGCATGGCCCGGGAGAAGGGGAGAGGGGGAGGGTGGGGGTTGGGGAAACGTCGATAAGCTCACTGCTTTCTTGCGCGCACCCAGCTAAGGCGACCGCGATGAACACGAATAGTGCGGGTAGGCTCCTCGACATGCCGTCTATGGTAACTGCCCTGAATGAATCCGCCCGCCCTCCCGTCAACCGTGCCCTGGATACGGGTATTGCGGCGCTGACGATAGCGATTCTGCTGGTCTCGCTCGGCGGCGTGGTGCAGATGAATCTCGAGCAGGCCGCCGTGCTCGTGCTACTCATCGCGGTGTTTAGCTTCATGTATTTCTTCGGCGCGATGAACATGAGGGAGCTCAACCCCATGGGGCGCTTCCTGTGGCTCGCGGGGCTCAGTGGCGTGTGGGTGGTCACCATGATGTTCGCGCCGATCGCTGTGTACTGGGTGTTTACGCTGTTCTTCCTGTACATGCGGGCGTTTAGCAACTGGGTCGGCGTCATCGGCGTGATAGTGATGCTGGCCATGTCCATCGGCTTCCAGGTGCCGCGTGGCCTCACCTTCGGTGGTGTCATGGGGCCGGCCGTCTCCGCGCTGGTGGTGGTGCTGATTACGTACGCATTCAACGTGATCGCGCGGGTGAGTGCGGAGCGTGAGGAGCTCATCGAAGAGCTCGTGACCACGCAGGAGGCCCTCGCGCTGAAAGAACGCGAAGCCGGGATCGTGCAGGAGCGCCAGCGCCTCGCCCACGAAATCCATGACACAGTGGCGCAGTCCATGTCCTCCATCCAGATGCTGCTGCATGCTGCTGAGCGCGACCTAGAAAAGACGTCACTTACCGACGAAGAATTGGCCGCCCCGCTCCGCCGCATCGAAGTCGCGCGCCGGTCGGCCTCTGACAACCTGGCTGAAACGCGCGCGATGATCGCGGCGCTGACCCCTGCGCCGCTGTCGGAGACCTCCCTGCCGGAGGCGCTGGACCGCATCGCGTCTTCTTTCGGCTATGCCGGCGATGTGGCATTTGAGATCACTACGGACGGTGAACCGCGTCGCCTGCCCATGCGTATTGAGGCCGGCCTGCTGCGCATCGCGCAAGGCGCCATGAGCAATGTGGTGAAACACGCTGGTGCCAGCAAAGCGCGCGTGACGCTCACCTTCGCGCCGGATGAGATCCGCCTCGACGTAGTGGATAATGGCAATGGTTTTGACGTCGGCGCTGCTCCCCAGCGTCCCAGCGGCCTGGGCCACATCGGGATTGATGCGATGCGCACGCGCGCGGAGGAGCTCGGAGGTGAGCTCATCGTGGAATCTGCGCCCGGTGGGCCGACCGCAGTGTCCGTCGCTATCCCTGATAGTGGTACCATCAACCGAAAGATTGAGGAGGATTCATGATTCGCGTCTTGCTTGCGGATGACCACGAAATTGTCCGCCTAGGCCTTCGTGCCGTGTTGGAAGAAGCCGATGACATCATCGTCGTTGGTGAAGTGGCCACCGCCGAAGGAGCTATTGCCACTGCCCAGGCGGGTGGCATTGACGTGATCCTCATGGACCTCCGCTTCGGGCCTGGCGCCCAGGGCGCTCGCTTAACGACGGGTGCCGACGCCACCCGCGAAATCCGCGCCACCATGGACAACCCGCCCAAGGTGCTCATGGTGACCAACTATGACACCGACGTGGACATCCTCGGTGCCATCGAGGCCGGCGCTGTGGGCTACCTGCTCAAGGACGCGCCGCCGGAAGAACTCCTCGCCGCCGTGCGTTCCACCGCCAGGGGCGACCAGGCGATGTCCCCTGTCGTGCGTGACCGCCTGCAGACGCGGAGCCGCACGCCGCGCTCCTCCCTCACCCCGCGCGAACTTGAGGTGCTGCAGCTCGTGGCCGACGGATCCTCCAACCGCGAGATCGGCCAGCAGCTCATGCTCTCTGAGGCAACCGTGAAATCCCACCTCGTTCACATCTACGACAAGCTGGGTGTCCGCTCCCGCACCTCCGCCGTCGCGTCCGCGCGTGAGCAGGGCGTGCTGTAGAAGCTGGTCTTCCGAAGCGCCTGATCGCGCAGCAGCGCCGACGGGGCCGGTTTGACTAGTCGGTTTGGCTATCGCACGTTCCCGCGATCCGCGACCTGGGGTTTTGGCGCGCGCGAATCGCCATAGTCAAACGGGCACACCGAGTAGCCGGTCATGCCGGCTACTCGATGAGGTGGTGGGCTATCTGCCGTAGAGGAGCGTCATGGCCCCGAAGGGGTGGACTGTGTTGGGGATGAGGTATCCACGCGGTGATCTCCACATTGGTGTGCCTCTGATGTTTTCCACCCTGCCCCAGTGGGGTTTGGCGGGGTCATCGTCGTTGGTTCTGTTGTGATACCTGCACAACATGGCCAAGTTGTCCATATTGGTTAACCCGCCCCTCGACCAGGCTTTGATGTGGTGGACCTCGCAGTTATCAGCCGCATGCCTGCAATCCGGCACAGGACACGTCGGCATGGTCGCCCGGGCGAGATCACGCTGCTTCTGGTTGGCGAAGCGTTGCGTGTCGTACAGGTTGACGGGTCCTTCTTGGGGGTGGAACATCGCCACTTCGAGGACGTCCCCAAAGTTCTGGGCCAAATACTCCGCACCAGTCATCGTGGTGCCATCGGTCAGCCCCAGGATGACATCATTGCCGTGACCTTTCATGATGTTGATGTGCTCGTCCAGTGGGATGAGGATCAAGGGGCGGGGTACTGCAGGGGCAATACCTGAAGGTTGATCGTCTTCGTCGGGGCGTAGGCCGATCCTTTTCATCACGTTTTCGTACATCTGCGGTCCGGCAGGACCATCCCCCAGGTTTTGACGTGCCGCGAACTCAATAGCTGCCGCGTCTTCTTCCAAGGCCATGATGATGACCGGGCGTCTCTCATCCTGGGAGCGACCAAACCGCATTGTTGGCTCCGGGACAGGCTTATCCACCTCAGGCACGATGTCCTTCGACCGGCGCTTCAACGTGTCGTAGTTGCCCGAGACGGAAAGCAGGGCCAAACGTAGGCGCCACTTCTCGGCGGGGTCCTCGATGGAGGAGATCCGGCCCTCGATGTAGACGAGCTGATCCATGGACTTCTTCGTCGACTTCGCCACCTTGATGGCGTTGGCTTGCTTACGGGTGAACTTCGTTTTGCCGTAATAGGCCTTGTGGACCTTGGTGAGTTCGGTGACTCGTGCAGGGTTGCAGCCAGCATCGAGAAGAACCTGGGCATCAAAGGATGCCAAGGTCTCGAGCGGGTTAGTCAAACCCGCCACTAAGGCTGCAAAAGAACTCATGCCATGCACGCTAAACGCAAACGCAAGAAAACGGAAGGACCAGCGAAAATGGCCTGTGGATAACGGAAAACTATCCACAGGCCGCGCGGGCTGAAGTGTGCGACAGGAAACGCGAAAAGGCCCTGTCACCAGCGGAAATGGGTCGGTTCCCTCGAAACCCAAAAAAAGTTAAAGCCCGCGCAACTATGCGCGGGCATGGGGCAGTGGATGGCTTAGGCGTGCGCCTTGCGGTACGCATCCACGATCGCGGCGGGGATCTTGCCGCGCTGGGCGATCTTTAGGCCTTGTTTGCGTGCCCAGGAGCGTACGGCGGAGGCTTCGGTCATCCGGTCATGCTCCGGTACTTCGCGGGCGGCGGCGATGTATGGCATCAGCGTCTCGTTGAAGCGGGCCAAGTTGGCATCAGACAAATCCAGCAAATAATCCTTGTTATTGAAGCTGAAATGGACGATATTCACTTCAGATTCATCAAGGGGAGTCTGATCTAGATCATCAAAATACTGGGTGATTTCCCGGCGGGCCACGATGCCTCCTTTATGTGAATTCGGCATAGAAAATATCCGAAGTAATTTTAAGACGAAAACATCATGGTGGCCAATCACTCGATTAGTTTTATTTACCGGCGAGCTTTTCTTGGATTTCGGCTGTCAGTTTGTTGATTTCCTGGTCAATAGAGTCCTGTGCCACGCGGCGCTGGGAGCCTTCCATGCGTTCGGAGTTCTCTACGGCGGCGACCAATTCGTCGATACGCACGGCAGCATCGCGGCGGAACTTGTCGTTCAGCGCGTCCGCGTTGCGGACCTTGTTGCGGATGGTCTGCAGGCGCCCCTTCAGCTCGGTGCCCTGGTTGGAGTAACGTGCAGCGTCCGTCGTGGGCAGGCCGGCGGCGCGGGCGCGCTCATTGGTCTGGTTCTCCTGCCACGCCGTTACTGCGCGGTATACCAGCGGCACCAGCACCGGAATGAGGATGCGGGATGCGCCCACGAGCTGCTTGGCCTTCTTCTTGGTCAGGCCGGATTCCTCGATCTTCTTCAGCTCCGTCTTGGCCATCTTCTCCGCGTGCTTCTGCTTGCGCTTGAGGCCCTGCTTTTCTTCCTTAATCAGGCGCTTTTCTGCGCGATCGAGCAGTTTGGCGGTCTGCTTATCGGCTTTCGCCTCTTCCTTCGCCAGCTGGCGTGCTTTTGCTTCGGCGGCCTTGATCTCAGCCTTGGTCTTCGCGCGGGCCTTGCGGATGGATTCAAACAGTCCCATGGGTATGCCTCCTGGTGAGGTGTATTTGTTCTTGATTCTCCGGTTCAACTTTACCCATCTTGAGCCGTTAGGCTTGGCGGTGGTGGAAAGAATAGATCGTGATGAGACGTCTCTGGTGCGCGCGAGTGACCTTGTTGGCTGTAGGTACCGGCTGCGCCAGCGTTTAACCCACCCTTCGATTCCGCCGTTGCCGGATGCAGTGGAGCGGCAGCCTCAGATCGATGCCGGGCGGGCGGCGGTGTTTGGGTTGTTGCCGAGGAAGAGGGCGGTGGGGGATGGGCGTCGAAAAGCATTTTCTGCTGTGCATCTTGACCCCTCTTTGCCTACAGGTGAGCTCGAGGCCGCAACGCGTACCGCCATCAAGAACCGCGCGACTTTGATCGTGGATGGGGCGCTGACCGGCACGATCGATGGGGTGGCGGTGCTCGCGGAGGTGGACATTCTTGTGCGGCAGGAGGATGGCACCTACATGCCGGTCATCGTGTCGAACCACCGTGTGGCGCGCCCCGCCCCGACGCACACCGCGCGGTTCATTCCCACCCGTCGGCTTGGCCTTGGCGCGCCCATGGAGGTCGGCGCGAAATTACGGCACCACACGGTCGACGGTTACCGCATGGCGCTCGCGCATGTGCTTCTCGACGCCCACTCCTCCGGCACCGCCGCCGCCGTCGGACAAGACCGGGAACGCGCGTACGTGGTCGATCCGGCGACGTACGTGAAGCCTCTGCGTGACGCATTGGCGCAGCCCACTCCCACGGAACCACTCCGCCTGAAACAGTGTGCGAGCTGTAGGTACTGGAAGTTGTGTGCGCCGGAATTGAAGGCGATGGACGAGATTTCCTTGGTGTTTCCCGGCCAGCGGGCTAATCCGTTGCGGGAGCGTGGCATCACCACCGTTGCCGGGGCGATCGCGGCCGGCCTGGGGGAGCCCAGTCAGATCGCGCGTGCCTGGCGGGAAGGCATTCCAGTGTTGGCGCGCACTGATTTCACACCGCCGCCGGAACTGCGCGCGGACGTGGAAGTCGACGTGGATGTGGAGGCCTACCTGGACCAAGGCGCCTACCTGTGGGGTGCTTTTGATGGCAGCACCTACCGCGGCTTTGCCACGTGGGAAGACGTTGGTGGTGCGGACAATACAGCTGAGGAGGCTAACTTCCTCGCCTTCTGGTCCTGGCTGCAATCCGTGCGGGCGGCAGCGCACGCCGAAGGCAAAACCTTCCGCGCGTACTGCTATGCGGCGGGTGGGGAGAACCACTGGCTCATGGCATCCGCACGCCGCTTTGCCTCTATTGATGAGGCTGAAGTCCGCGCCTTCATTGCCTCTGATGAGTGGGTCGATGTGTTTGCTTCCGTTCGTCGCCACCTGGTGGGCACGGAAGGCTTGGGGCTCAAAGTGGTGGCGCCCGTTGCTGGGTTCAACTGGGACGATGAGGACATGGACGGCGAACGTTCCGTCGCCCTTCGCCGCGAAGCCCGCCACGGCAGCACCCGTGCTCGCGAGACCCTTCTGCGCTACAACGAGGATGACTGCCGCGCCACCGCCGCAGTGCGCCACTTCCTCAGCGCGGGCGCGCCGGGGATTCCGCGGTTGAATTCACTGGACTGAGCTCACTGGGCTGAGCGCTTCACCGTCAGTGCCAGCCACACGGCGATGGCCACCAGTGCCACCGATAGCCCCGAAATCGCTGCGACGAACCCAGCCCAGCCGGTGTGCTGGAACAACAGGGCGGTCAGGGCTCCCAGTGCGGAGGACCCGACGTAGTAGAAGAACACATATGCGCTCGACGCCTCGGCCCGATCCCGCGTGGCCAGCTGCCCCACCCAACCGGAGGCCACCGAGTGCATGGCAAAGAAGCTTGCGGTGAAAAGCAACAGGCCGGTGAGCGTGACCCACAAGTTGCCACTCAGCAGCGTGGTTGCGCCGAGGAACATGAGGGTTGCGGCGATGACGAGCACGCGGCCGCGGCCAGCGCGCTGGACATAGTTGCCGGCGCGCGCAGAGGACCACGTGCCGGACAGGTACATCAGATACGCCAAGCCGGCGAGAGCCGGCGGCAAGCCAAAGTGCTCCACCGCACGGAACCCGAACATGTTGTACACGGACACGAACATACCCATGCCCAAGAAGGCAGTGCCGTACAAGCAGGCCAGACGCCAGTCGGTGAGGTGGCGCAACATGGCGGAGACCTCGTTCCGCGGGTTGATCGCCTTCGGGGTGAACCGCTTCTGGGCCGGGAGCAGCGCCCACATGATCAGGCTGAAAACCAGCGCTGTTGCGGCGCCGGCGAACATGGCCCAGCGCCAGGTGGTTACCTCGAGGGCGAAGGCGGGGATGAGGCGGCCCAGAAGGCCGCCGATGGAATTGCCGGCCACGTACAGGCCCATGGCACGGGCGGCATCGCGGGAATCAATCTCCTCTGCAATCCACGTCATGGCCACCGCTGGTGTTCCGGCGATGAGGCAGCCCTGGATGAAGCGCATGGCAATGAGCTGATGGCCCGTTTGCGCCAGGGGCAATGCCAAGCCCAGTGTGGTGGCCAGGAGAGCGGAGATAACAAGGACGCGTCCGCGTCCAAACCGCTCTGACAGGATCGACGCGGGCACCACGCACAGCGCTAATCCCCCCGTTGTGGCGGAGATTGTCCACGCGGCTTCCCCCTCCGTCATGCCGAGTTCTGACGTCAACACCGGCAGCAGAGCCTGGGGCGCGTAGAGGGCATTAAATATGGCTAGACCTGCGAAAAGCAGGGCTACTGATGCGCGATGGTACTCCGGGGTACCTTTCCGGATCCCCTCTCGCATGGACACCTCGCAAAAATATTTCGAATTAGGTCTTGTTTAATTAGGGCAGCCTTACCTATACTGGCTATCGAGATCGGGTGAACCGAATCTCGTTGCGAAAATCAGGTTACGCTTTCCCGGATTCCTCCAGCTCCGAGAAAACGTGAAGGGACCGCCACATTCTGGGTAGTGGCGGTCCCTTTCATTGTGCCGCGGGGTGGCGGCATGCGGGGGGCCGTCGTTAAGCAGAAGCCTTAGCAAAACGCTCAGCAACGTCGTCCCAGTTGACAGCGTTCCAGAAAGCCTTGGCGTAGTCAGCCTTCACGTTCTTGTACTGCAGGTAGTAAGCGTGCTCCCACATATCCAGCATGAGAACCGGGGTGAAGTCAACGGAGATGTTGCCCTGCTGGTCAGTCAGCTGCTGGATGACCAGGCGGCCAGCGATCTTGTCGTAGCCAAGCACTGCCCAGCCAGAACCCTGGATGGACAGAGCAACGCCCTCGAAGTGCTTATGGAAAGCCTCGAAGGAGCCGAAGTCACGGTTAATAGCCTCAGCCAGCTCACCAGCCGGTGCGCCGCCACCGTTCGGGGACATGTTCTTCCAGAAGACGGAGTGGTTGGTGTGGCCGCCCAGGTTGAACGCCAGGTTCTTGGACAGGGCGCGCAGCTTGTCCGGGTTAGCGTCACCGTTACGCTCAGCCTCCAGTGCCTCCAGAGCAGCGTTGGCGCCAGCCACGTAGGTGGCGTGGTGCTTGCTGTGGTGAAGCTCCATAATCTCGGCGGAGATGTGCGGCTCCAGCGCGTCGTATGCGTAGGGGAGTTCAGGAAGTTCGTAAACAGCCATTGGTGAACCTTTCATTCGGGTTTGTTCTTACTCGGCCCATGATAGGCAAAAGCGCAGGAGCGGGTTGTGGGGCTGATGGCGGCGCTCGATTTTTCTTACACAGCCGATCGTGTGACCTGGGGCGTTGCGGTGAGGGAAGCATGAAATGGTGAGATTTCTCGAGGGGATCCGATAACAATAGGACCCATGGCTTTCTTCTTCGGACGTACCCCGCACCTCGTGGCCCCGGACGCAACCCTGCCCGGCCGGGCAGAACCGGTGTTGCCCAACCCACTCCCGCACGCAGTGTTGGGCACCCCGATTACCGGCCCGTGGCGTGAGGGGCAGAAGCGCCTCTTGGTGGGCATCGGATGCTTCTGGGGTGCAGAGAAAATCTATTGGCAGACCCCGGGTGTGGAGTCCACGTCAGTGGGCTACGGCGGTGGCACCACCCCGAATCCGACGTATGGGGAGGTGTGCTCGGGTTCCACGAACCACGTGGAGTTGGTGGAGGTTATCTACGACCCGGCACAGGTCAGCCTCAAAGAATTAGTCAAGATCGCGCTGGAAGCCCATGACCCGACGCAAGGTTTCCGTCAGGGCAATGATGTGGGAACGCAATACCGCTCGGCGTTTTACACCTCCGGCCCAGACGCGGAGGAAGAGGCTGAACTCATCCGCGGGTGGATCGCGGACTACGGCAAGGACTTGGCAGCGGCTGGTTTTGGGGCCATCACGACGGAGGTGGCCAGCAACGTGGACTACTACCTCGCCGAGGATGAGCACCAGCAGTACCTGCACAAAGTGCCTAATGGGTACTGCCCGCACCACTCCACAGGGGTGGCCTGCGGGATCTAGTCCGTGCCGAAGGTCTCTTTCGCAGTCTCCTTGGCAGCACCCGCGGCGGTGGCGCGAAGGCGTGTGGAGTCCTGCATGATCCAGCCATGGATCCGGCGGATCGCGTCGGCGGAGAAGCCGGTGTCCAACACGGCATTCCAGTAGGCCACTGTTTCTTCGTGGTACTGGTGGCCGTGGCCGCCGGGTGGGTTGAGGGAAATCAACTGGTCAACGCCCACTTGCCAGCCGGTGATAAAGGGCATCCACCGCATGGATTGGGGCACATCAAGGTGCTGTGCGGCCGGGGCTTTGATGCCGCGGGAACCGGGCTCGCGCAGCCAGTCCGGTTGGTTGAAGAACAAGCGCCAGTCCCACCACACCACGGGGTCAGAGGCGTGCTGGGCGAAAACGGTGCGGGGGAATTCCCACTCTTGCTCGTACCCAGAGCCATCAAAGGTGTGGTGCAGGTGGTCCGGGTGGGCAGCGAAACGGATATTGCGTCCGCCGTCCACCACGGGCAGACGTTGGGGGCTGCCTGGGTCGCGCCGGCGGGTGAGCTCAGCGATGTTGCGGGTAAATCCCGGGGCGCCGGTGAACACGCCGCCGTCCACGGTGGAGATGAGCTGCTCAACGCTATCGAAGGAATCGGTCAAGCCGTAGGCGCCTAAGGATTCACCGCCAACATAAAGGAGGGGGCGCTTATCCTCAGGCATCGCGTCCAACCGTTTCTTCACCGCTGCGAGCAGCGTTTTTGCGCTGCGGACAGGCACTTCACGGTCCGAGGCATAGGAGTACGCCGAGGGCATGAAGGAATACTGCATGGCCGCGATGGCGCAATCGCCTTGGCTAAGGAATTCAAAGCCGGAGGTGTGGAAATCATTGATCCAGCCGGTGCCGGCGGAACTCATCACGGCGATGTGTTTGCGGGACCAGGCATCGGTGCGGTCCATCTCCCGCAGCACCATCTCAGCCTGGTGCTCAGGCGTGCGGTTCTTCAGACCGATGAACACGCGAATCGGCTGTTTGACCTCAGAGACAGGCACGCCAAGGACCTCGGCGATATCGTGCGGGCGCGGCCCACCCGCCACGACGGCACGGCCCTGGCGGCCAAGGTACTTCCACTTTTCCAAGGAAGCGGGGGAACCGGAACGCTCCCTTTCCCGGGGCTTTGCCGCGCCGGGAAGGAACTCGCGGTTCAAGGCATCAGCGTTGCGGTAGGCGCTGTTGAGGATCTGGCGGATCACCACCTTGTCCGTCAGCACCGCTCCCAGCGCGCCCATGCCGGCGATGGCCAACGGCCACGACACTACTGGTGGCATCCACCGGCGTAGCTGCTGGTTGAAGCGCTTCGTGGACATTTGGATACCTTCGCCGACCAGCAGCAACGCACCGTAACCGAGCGACCCCAGGGCAATGCCAGCCAGGGTTTGGAGGGGACCCCGGTTGTGGGATTCTTCGACGAGGCGTTCGTGCTCAGAACGTCGTAAAGCAGCTGTGAGATACGTGCCCACAGTGACTGTGCCCATGGCGAACTGCACGAACGGCGCTGTTTTTTGGCGCAGACGACGGGCCTTCGTCCACCCGAACGCATCGCTGACACCCGTGATCAGATTGGCCAGGCCCACGCCCACCGAGTGCCCAGCGGCCTGGCCAATAGCCACATTCGCCGTGGTCACCCACCATGGGTGCGGGAGCAGCGACGGCGAAATCGCGCTCCACGCGGCGACCTCCGCGCCCAGAATGCCCGACGTGAAGTTCTCCGGCAGCCGGCGCAGACCCGACATGCGCACCATCGGCGTGAGATCAGCAAACAGCTCCACGGCATACAGCGGGGCGCGCACGGCACGGCGGCGAGGTCGCAACTTCTTCAGAGCATCCCGCGGAGACTTGAACATAAACACATTGTGGCAAATCAAGCGGACACGCGGTCAACAAAAGGTGAACAGCACGTGATCAATGCGTGATAACTCGGTGTTTTCCCACCGTGCACTCGACGTTTGTACCCACCCGGCCTACTCTGGCAGGCATGACGCTGAAGTCGGATCCGCACATCGTCGCCCACCGTGGAATGTCCGGGTTGTACCCGGAATCGACCTTGCGTGCGTTTGAGGAAGCATTGAAGCTCGACGGGGTTCATGGCATTGAGTGTGACGTGAGGCTCACGCGCGATGGCCGCCTTGTCGTGCACCATGACGCATTCATCAACAGGACGTCGGATGGCATGGGGCGCATTGCCAAGATGGACTTCGAGGACATCCGCAAGTTCAACTTTGGCACCAAGGAAGACCCGCAGCAGATTCTGCTTCTTGACGAATTGTTGGACCTCCTCGAGGACTACCCCGACAAGCACATCTACATTGAAACCAAGCACCCCACCCGCTACGGGCCGGAAGTAGATGAGCAGACCGTGCGCACCCTCTGGTACCGCGGAATGAAGGAAGATCCGCGCATTCATCTCATTTCCTTCTCCCATTCGGCCATGCGCTATTTCAAGCAGACTGTGCCTGATCTGGAAACGTTTTACCTGTTCCGCCTGCGTGAAATGAAGTGGAACAAGAACAACACGATGTTCTCTCGCCCGTATGGTGTCGGCCCGGCTCTGGCACATCTTCGGTCCAAGCAGGAACTGTTGGGGTTCCGCGGGTTGAAGACGTATACGTGGACCGTCAACCTGCCCAAGGACATGTTGTGGTGCCGTGAGAAGGGCGTGGACATCATTGCGACGGACCTGCCACACATGGCGGTGGATCTTTTCCGCGACCACCCCGTCACGCCAGTGTCTGTGGGGTAGTCCCAGCTCATCGAACCAGCCCATTAAACTAATGGGCATGGCCAAAAAGAACCGTAAGAAGGAAGATCTGCCCGAGGGCATGAGCCGCCGTCAGGCGAAGTTGGCGGCGCGTGCCGCTGAGCGTGAGGCGCTGCAGAAGGACCCGCGCCCATACAAGGGGTTCGCCGCTGAGGCGGACCTTGTTGCATTGCAGGAGTTTGTGCCGTCCGCCACGGCAAAGATCGAGGTCAACGGCACCCCGGTCACGGTAGCAACGGTGCTGCCCGGCGCTGGTGCGGCGCTTGTCCGCCCGGCGGAGGAGGGCGGGGAGCGCATGGTGGCGCTCCAGGTTCAGTCCCACTCCATCAACCCGGGCCGTGACCTCGCGTACGCCCTCAACTGGGTTGTGAATGCGCAGCCAGGTGAAACGCTTGGCTCCACCGCTGCGGATGGTTCGCAGCCGGAGCTTTCAACGCTTATCGACGCTAACCAGACCCTCGACATCACCACCCACAACGACTTCAACTGGTGGTTCAGCGATGCTGCTGCGGTGAACCCGCAGATCCAGCAGGCACTGGCTCGCGCCAACGACGCGATCATCCCGTCCGTGCAGGTGGCCCCGGAGCTGCCGGGCGCGATCTGGTGGGTGAACCCGGGCGGCGGCAAGGCCCACATCCGTTGGGTCCGCCAGGAAGATGATGAGCGTCTGCTCCTCAACGCCCTTGCCCGCATCGCTGCCCGCGGTGAGCTCAACCTCGGTGAGGGCTCCAAGCTCGCCGGCACCTTCCGTACCCATGGCCTCGTCGTCCCGGTCTTCGACTTGGACCCGGCTGTGGAACCGGCGTCCTACGCTGACGCGCTGACCACGCTGAATGCCGCCATTGAGAAGGAATACGGCAACGATGAACAGCTGAATGCGGATGAACGCAAGCAGCTGGAAAACATCAAATCCCGCCAGGTCACCATCTAGAAACTGATCATGTCCACTGCATTTTCCCCCGATTCTTCTGCTTCTTCCGCTGGTTCTGCTGCTTCAGCGCTTGCGCTGAAGCACCGCCCGAAAGGGCTGAACACGCGCCACCTCAACTTCATTGCCTTGGGCTCCGCCATTGGTACCGGCTTGTTCTACGGTTCCGCCGGCGCCATCCAGGCTGCCGGTCCGTCTGTCCTGCTGGTGTACCTGCTGGGCGGCGCGGTGGTGTACTTCATGCTGCGTGCCTTGGGTGAGATGGCCGTGCGCCATCCTGTCACCGGCTCGTTTGCGGAGTACACCCGCGCCCACATGGGTGGTGCGGCCGGCTACCTCACCGGTTGGATGTTCGCCTTTGAGATGGTCATCGTGGCCCTGGCGGACCTCACCGCCATCGGCATCTACATGGGCTTCTGGTTCCCAGATGTGTCCCGCTGGGTGTGGATCGTGGCCGCACTGCTCATTGTGGGCGCCGCCAACCTGGCCAGCGCAAAGGCCTTCGGTGAACTGGAGTTCTGGTTCACGGTGATCAAGGTCGGGGCTGTTGTGGCCATGATCGTTGCTGGTGCTGCCGTGCTGGCCTTCGGTCTGTCGGGCGCAGAGACCACCGGTCCGGCCAACCTGGTCAATGACGGCGGGTTCTTCCCCAACGGCATTGAGGGCATGATCGCGTCCTTCATCCTCGTGCTCTTCGCCTTCGGTGGCACCGAGATCATCGGTGTGGCCGGTACGGAGGCCAAGGACCCGAAGAAGGCGATCCCGCAGTCCATTAACACGGTGCCGGTGCGCATCCTGCTCTTCTACGTGCTGTCCATCCTGATCATCCTGATGATCAACCCGTGGCGCTCCATCACCGGTGACCAGTCCCCGTTCGTGCAGATCTTCTCTGCCCTGGGCGTGAACTGGGCTGCTGGCCTGCTCAACTTCGTGGTCATCACCGCTGCTCTGTCTGCCATCAACGCGGACCTCTTCGGCGCCGGTCGCGTGCTCACCGGCCTGGCCAAGCAGCACTTTGCCCCGAAGATCATGGCAAAGACGGTGCGCGATGTTCCAGTGATGACCACGGTGATCCTCATCGCCGTCATGGTCATCGGTGTTGTAGCCAACACGCTCATGCCGGAGCGCATCTTTGAGATCGTGGCGTCCCTGGCCACCTTCGCCACCATCTTCGTGTGGCTGATGATCCTCCTGGCACACCTGGCCTCGCGCCGTCACATGACCCCGGAGGAAGAAGCAGCCCTGCCGTACAAGACCCCGTTCTTCCCGTACGGCCAGTACTTCGCCGTGGTGTTCATCCTGTTCACTTTCGGCATCATGCTGTGGCTGCCGGCCTTCCGTGGCGCGTTCTTCGTCGGTGTCGCGTTCAGCGTTATCACCGTCGCGATGTTCTACATCACCGGCCGCCACAAGCTCCCCGGTGTGAATGATCACGTGCCGGGAGCAACGCCTCTCGACGATCGCGGTTAACTACCGCATTCCCCCAAACAACTGAGCTGCGGCGGCGTCGTCCCACACGGCGACGTTGCCCACCTCAGTGTCAGCGAAGTGGGAGATCGGCACCGTCTCCGTATTGATCCCGCCGCGCATGGCCAATGCCAGTCGCGCGAGGTTCCACACGTGATCACGCTTGCCGACGATAAACAGCCCACTACCCTTCAACGCCAACGGCACGATTCGGAACGGGTTGAGCAGCACCTTCGGTGACACAACCGTGTGCATCAGCGCACTGAGGAATTCCCGCTGACGCATGACGCGATCCAGGTCACCCATCGCCGTTGCACGCGTACGCACATACCCCAGCGCTGTCGGCCCATCCACCACCTGGCAGCCCGCCTGAATATCCAGGTTGGCCAGCGGATCCTGGATCGGCTCGGGCGGGCACACCTCAACGCCGCCGACCACATCCGTCAGGCCGGCCAGACCGCCCATACCCACTTCGGCATAGCGGTCCACCCGCAAACCGGTGGCGTTTTCTACCGTCTCACTGAGCAGTTTCGGCCCGCCGAAGGCAAACGCCGCGTTGATCTTGTCGCTGCCGTACCCCGGGATGTTCACGTAGGAATCACGCGGAATGGATAGCAACGTTGCCTGCCCCGTCGCCGGGATGTGCAGCAGCATGATGGCGTCCGTGCGGCCCGAGCCGATATCGCCACCCGTGCCCAGGCGCTGCACGTCTTCCTCCGACAGTCCCTGCCGGGAATCCGACCCCACGATCAGCCAGTTCGTCCCCGCCGTATTACCAATCCGGTTATCCGGCAGCGCATCCACTCGCGCCAGCCGCGCGTCCGCCACCAAGGTGATGGCCACCGCGCCCACCAGCACGATCGAGAGGATCCACCCCAGGAGGTTCATGGGGTTCCGGCGGCGCCGGGTCTTCTGTACCGGTTGCGGTGCCGGACGCGGCACAGGCCTCGGGGCGGGTCTGCCCGTCGGCCTTTGCGCTGGTCGCTGTACTGGTCGCTGTACAGGTCGCTGCGCTGCTTGCCGCGGCGGCAGCGGTGTGCGCCGGGGCTGGTAGCCGCCTTCACCAGGCATGTGCTGGCGGGGCCTTTCCGGGCGCTGCACCCGCTCCACTCGTTCTACCCGTTCTACCCGCTGGGGTTGCGCCGGCCGCTGGGCGGAGCGGCGGCGGATGGGACGGCCGTACCTATCCAGGAGCGGTGCGCCATCCTTATCCAGTAGAAATTCCCCCGGGTTGTCCCGGGGATCGTTGGAATGCGGGTTGGACATGGGGGACATTCTAAACGGTCGACCCGGCAAAACCCTGGTGCGCTACAGGCCAAGCCATGAGAGGTCGAGCATGAGATACCCCACGTAGGCCACCACATCGATGAGGAAGTGCGCCAGGATCAGTGGCCACACCTTCCCGGTTCGCGCGAAGAAACAGGCAAAAACAACGCCCATCACCAGGTTGCCCAGACCAGCCGAAAATCCCTGGTAGAGGTGATAAGAGCCACGCAGCACCGCCGATCCGGCCACGGCACCCCACACAGGCACCTTCAGCTGCCGCAGTCGGGTGACCAGCCACAGCACCACCACAATCTCTTCGCTGAACGCATTCGCCGCCGACCACAAAAGGAGCAGCGGCACGCGGGAGGCATCCGTTGCCGGCACCACCTCCGCGGAGAACCCAAGGTGGTACGCCCCCACATAGAGGGCCAAGCCGGGCAGACCGATCAGCGCCGCGAGCCCCACACCCCAGGCCAGGTCCCGCCACGCCGGCCGCTCCAAACGGCGTTCCAGCAGGTAGAGCGCCAGCGCGCCCCACGCGAGCAGGGTCAGCGCGGAGGCTACCTGGAGGGCGATGTCGATCCAGGGGAGGGCGGAGGCCGCGTCGTTGAGCACGACCTGGTGTTGGTTGAGGGGGGACTGGGCGGCGTCGATAAGCCTTAAAAGAGCCTTGACCCCCGCCATGCCGAACGTGACGCACAGAACAATGGCCACCTCGGCAACAAGTCGCTTCATGGGTGCAACTGTAGGCTGGGTACTTATGAGTGCAACCGTCGCGTATCTGGGTCCTGCGGGGACGTTTACTGAGGAGGCGCTGTGGCGGCTCGTGGAGGGGCTCGGCGAGGTCACGCCGCTGCCCGTCGACTCACCCTCCGAGGCCCTCAACGCTGTGCGCGAAGGCCGCGCGCAGTGGGCCGTCGTCGCGATTGAGAACTCCGTCGACGGCGCTGTGACCAGCACATCCGATGCATTCCTCGAAGCGCCCGGCGTGCAGATTTTCGGGGAGGTGGAGCTGCCCATCAGCTTCGCCATCATGACAAGGCCAGGCTTTTCGCTTATCGACGCCACCCGGTTCTCCACCCACCCCGTCGCCCACCGCCAAGTCCGCCGCTGGCTTAACCAGAACCTGCCGTCGGTGGAATATCTTGCCGCGACCTCCAACGCCGCTGCCGCCCAGGCTGTGGCCGAGGGGAAGGCCGATGTCGCTGCTGCGCCGCTGCGCGCCGCGGACCTGTTCGGCCTGGAGGTGCACGCCTCCGGTATCGCCGACCTGGCTACCGCCCGCACCCGCTTTGTGCTGGCAGGGCCCACCGGAGTGCCCACCCCACGGACGGGGGATGACCGCACTTCCGTCGTCTTCCAGCTCCCCAACGAGGCCGGCACCTTGGTTGGCGCCCTGCACGAATTCGCCTACCGTGGCGTGGACCTCACCCGCATTGAATCCCGCCCCACCCGGGAGGAAGCCAACACCTACAACTTCTACGTTGACCTGGTGGGACACATCGACGACATCCCGCTTGCCGAGGCCCTTCGCTCCCTCTGGCTCCGCGCCAGCCGGGTCACCTTCCTGGGGTCCTGGCCCCGCTACCGTTCAGAGGACACTGGTGTTGTGCCGTCTGCCATGATGGATCCCGCCCGCCTCGCCCAGGCTGAAGATTGGGTGCGGGCTGCTAGGACAGGAGAGTTAGGAGACTAGTTATGCTGATTCTTTTACGACACGGCCAAACCACCTCCAACGTCGACCGCAAGCTGGACACCCTCGTGCCCGGTGCGCCGCTGACCCAGCTTGGCGAGGAACAAGCTGTCGCCGCCGGCCAAGCCATTTCTGCCTCCTACCAGGTGGAACGCGTCTTCTCTTCTGAGGCTCTCCGTGCCCGGCAGACCGCCGCCATCGCTTTTTCTTCCCTGGTCAGCGACATCCCCGCCCTCCCCGGCCTCCAAGAAATTCACGCCGGCCGGTGGGAGATGCACAACTCCTGGGCAGCCCACGAGGCCTACCTCAACGCCTTCCGTGGCTTTTACCGCCGTGACCCCGCCGCCACCGTTGAGGACGGCGACTCCCTAGAGACCTTCCTCACCCGCTACCGCGCCGGGGTTCTATCAGCGCTTGACCCTGCCCTCGGCCCTGTCGGCTCTGCCGGCTCCAACGGTTCCACCGGTTCCACCGTCGTGGTTTCCCACGGCGGCGCCATCAGGGCTTTTACCGCCAATGCCTGCCAGGTCGACCCCGTGTTTGCCGAGCAGTCCTACCTCCCCAACTGCGAATACGTCGTGCTCAACCCTGGTGACGACCCCGCCGCCACCTTCGGTGACTGGGAGGTCGTGCGGTGGGGTGCCTACGACTTGGCGGGTTTGCGCGGCTGACCTCCGGGGCCCTCCACCGGCCCTCGCTTGGGTCCTCTCCCGGGTCCTTCCCTGCGGGTCGCTGTGTAAAATTTTACATTGCCCCGGTAACTATCGCCGGGCAGAAATCTGTGACCTGCGGTTTAAAAACGCCGCGCGAGGGGCATGTAATTTTTTACACAGCGCCCCGACATAAAGCGCCGGGGGAGGGCCTAAAACTGGCGGCTCGATCCCATTCAGACCTACCCCTGGAGGAAGCCGCGCCGGGCCAAGACCAATTGCCGGAGCGTGTCCGGCAGGGAGTGGAGGGTGCCGGCGGTGACGCGGATGACGGCCCAGTCCTGCTTGGCGCACTCGATGTTGATGCGGCTATCCCGGTCGCGTTGTTGGCGGGTGAGGTGGTGTTCACCGTCGTACATGATGCCGATGCGTAGGCCGGGAATGGCCAGGTCAAACACGGTGATGATCTTGTCGCCACCCATCAGGGCATGTTGTTCAACCAGATCCACACCCAGCTCCAGGCCAAGCTCGCGGCACAGGGCCAGGATGAGGAGGCGCATTTCGGTTTCTTTGGGGGAGTCAGCAAGCGCGGAAGAGAGGCCGCTCACCTTCTTTAGCCACCGCTGGTTCACCATTCCCCGGCCGGCGGTGAGGATGGGGGTGAGGGGGAGGGAGAGGTGGCGGAGGGAGGCGTCGATAAGCTGAATGGCCCTGATGTCCGTGGGATCGTACCCATCGACGGGATAGACCTGCCATGAGTAGGTGCCGTGGCGGATGAGCTGGAGGGTTTCGGCGACGGCGAGTTCGGGCGGGGAGATCGGGATGACGTACCCGCAGGCGCGGACAGTCCAGGTGGTGTCGGCGGGACGGCGCAGGATGAGCGGGGTGAATTGGGTGGCCAGCTGCTTTCGACGCGTCATGCCGCGCAGGGTGGTGTCGTTGCTGTCGGCGAAAAATGGCAGGCCAAAGAGTGCGAGCGCGCTGAGGCCGCAGATGGTTAGGTGTGGGTGCTCGAGCCACATCGCGACGGCACGGGTGGTCGCCGGCGCGCGATAGGTGATGCGGCGCGGGTGGTCGAAGGAATGTTGGTGGGCAAGTTCTGGTGGGCGCGCGAAGCCGCTGGGCATGGTGAATGTGCCGTTCACGGGCAGTCCCAGGCCGTTTGTGTGCAGGCCGCCGGGCATTTTCCCGTCCACACTCATCCCGTTGCGTGGCGGTTGCGGCGGATTGAAAGGTGAAGTGTTCACATAGTTTTAGACTGCCGCGGGATGGGGTTTGGTTCCCTCTGAGCGCGGATTCTGTGTAAAATTTTACATTGCACCGGTAACTATCGGCTGGCAGAAATCCCTGACCTGCGGGTTTAAAAACGCCGTGCGAGGGGCATGTAATTTTTTACACAGCGCCCCACTCGCCTGGACTACCCCCACCCCAACTCATGCAACTCCTCCTCTTCCAGTCCGAAGTAGTGCCCTACCTCGTGGAAGACGGTGACTTTGACCTCGTGGCGGAGTTCCTCGATGTCTGAGCAGATGGCCTCGAGCGCGTCTTTGTAAATGAACACCGCGTCGGGCAGGTAGCCGGCGTGGTTGGCTTGCTGCTCGGTGAGGGGGACTCCCTCGAAGAGGCCGAGCATGGTGGGGTCCTCCTCGTTGTATGGGCGGGCGAGGATGACCATGTTGGTCATGGCCTGGGCGAAGGGTTCGGGGATGAGGTCGAGGGCGTCGTTGATGAGGGACTCGAACTCTTCGTCGCTGATGGGGTCCATGGTTAGGGCTCGTTGTAGGGCTGCGGAGCAACGGGGACGGGGCCCTCAGCACCAGCAGCTCCGGCATCATCAGCCCCGCCCTGCTCAGAGCGCAGCGGGCGGCGCTCCGGCGGAGCTTCCGGCACGGCGCCGTCGACGGTGAGGGCTTCGCGGCCGTTCTTGGCGGAGCCGGTCAGGGTGGCAAAGCGGTTGTCCTTGGCAAACATCAGACCGCAGTTGACGGTGCGGCTGCCGCCATCCCAGGCGCGGGTGGGGGAGGTGCCCCAGTAGATCTGCAGGGTGGTTTGGTACAGGTTTTCTTCGCTGCCCACGTAGTCTTCGGCGGCCTTGGCGCAGACGTCGCCGAGGTACTTGTTCTGTTCGTCAACAGACGGGGTGTGGTCGGCGAAGACGGGGGCGAGGTCGACCTTGCCGGTGACCTCGATGTGGTGGGGCTCGGTGCAGTCAACGGTGGTCAGGTTGTTGGCCTGGTCCGTGATCTGGCAGGAGCCGGTTTCGTAGATGCGGGCTTGGTCGCGTTCGGCGGCCTTGCCGGTGGTGAGGATGGGTACGCCTTCGGCGTTGGTTTCCTGCAGGCCGCAGAGCATGGTGCGGTCGCCGTTCTCCCAGGCGTCGGTAGGCGGCAAGATGGGCGCGATGGAGTAGCGGCCGGAGGGGTCGTAGCGTCCGCCGAGGTAGCGGATGGAGGCAGTTTGGCAGAGCTCTTCGCGCAGTTGGGCCTGGCGGGTCTGGTTTGGTGGTGGGGCGTCGGGGCCGAATTCGGAGGTGGGGTAGGTGTTCAGGTCTTCGCGGGAGGAGACTTCGAAGCGGTGTTCGTTGTTGCAGTCGGTCTCCTGGAAGTCGCTGATCACCCCGTTGTCGTCCATGTTCCAGGTGAGGCAGGTGCCTTTGTCAGCGGCGGTGAACGGCACGACACCGTTGGCGTCGGCCTCCACAGAGGCCTCAGACTCGGTGCCACCCGGCTGGGATGCCAGACTGAGCCCGGTTGTTCCGGCGTAGGTGCCCATCCCCACTGCTCCGGCGAGCCCAGCGATGAGCAGGGTGCGCAGGGGTGTGCGGGATGCCGTTGTGCCGTTGTTCATGTTCACCATCATGCCTGCAGCTCGCGGGGTCAGTCCAACGGGTAGGGTTGGGGCTTGTGATTGATCTGAAGTTTCTGCGTGAAAATCCGGATGTTGTTCGTGCCTCGCAGGAGGCGCGGGGTGAGGATCCGTCGTTAGTAGATGCGCTGCTCACGGCTGATGAGGAGCGGCGCGCGGCGATTGCTAAGGCCGATGAGTTGCGAGGGGAGCAGAAGGCTTTTGGCAAGAAGATTGGCCAGGCTGCCCCGGAGGACCGCCCGGCTTTGCTGGAGGGTTCGAATGAGCTGAAGGCAAAGGTGAAGGAGGCGGAGGCCGCGCAGTCTGAGGCTGAGGAGCGCGTGACGCAGCTGCAGTACTCGATCTCTAATGTCATCGCGGGTGCGCCCGCGGGCGGCGAGGAAGATTTCATCGTGCTGGAGCACGTGGGGGAGGTCCCGGAGTTCGATTTCGAGGTCAAGGATCACTTGGATCTCGGCGAGGAGCTGGGGCTTATCGACGTCAAGAGGGGCACCAAAGTCGGCGGCGCCCGCTTCTACTACCTGGTGGGTGACGGCGCGTGGCTGCAGCTGGGCATGTTGATGTTGGCGGCGCAGAAGGCGCGTGAGGCTGGGTTCAAGGTCATGGTCCCGCCGGTGCTTGTCCGCCCGGAGATCATGCAGGGCACGGGCTTTTTGGACGCGCATGATGAGGAGATTTACTACCTCGAGCGCGATGAGATGTACCTGGTGGGTACGTCTGAGGTGGCTCTGGCCGGCTACCACAAGGATGAGATCATTGATCTCTCCGATGGGCCGTTGTTGTATGCGGGATGGTCGAGCTGCTTCCGCAGAGAAGCAGGCTCCTACGGCAAGGACACGAAGGGGATTTTGCGCGTCCACCAGTTCGACAAACTCGAGATGTTTGTTTACTGCAAGCCGGAAGATGCAGAGGAAATGCACCAGAAGCTGCTGGGCCTTGAGCGTGAGATGCTCGCCGCGGTGGAAGTGCCGTATCGCATTATCGACGTCGCCGCGGGCGACCTTGGCTCCTCGGCTGCCCGCAAGTTTGATACGGAGGCATGGGTGCCGTCGCAGGGGACGTACCGTGAGCTGACGTCGACGTCGAACTGCACGACCTTCCAGGGCCGCCGCCTGGCCACCCGCTACCGCGATGAGGACGGCAAGACGCAGATCGCTGCCACCCTCAACGGCACCCTTGCTACCACGCGTTGGCTCGTGGCCATCCTGGAGAACAACCAGCAAGCGGACGGTTCAGTTGTTGTGCCGGAAGCGCTGCGCCCGTGGGTTGGGAAAGATATCCTTTCCAAGAGCTAACGTTTTGTGAAAGGGGTCCCCACCATGGCGAGTGGCAACGAGCCGAAGCGCTGGATTGGGCCATTGTTCGAGGTGCCGGCGGATTTTGTGGAGCCGGCGCCGCATCCGGTGGAGTCGAAGGAACGCTTCTACCAATCCATCATTGGCGGGTTCAAGCGCATCATGCGCGCGCAGGGGCTGCGTTTCTACGTTCATGGGGCGGAGAACATCCCGGAGCGGGATGGCGCCCTCTTCGTGATCAATCACACCGGCTACTACGACTTCATCATTGCCGGTATTGGTGCCCACCTGCGCGGTAAGCGCCTGGTGCGGTTTATGGCGAAGAAAGAGGTCTTTGACACCAAGGTTGTGGGCTCGCTCATGCGCGGCATGAAGCACGTGCCGGTGGACCGCGCGGCTGGTGCGGCCTCCATTAAGGAGGCCACGAAGTGGCTGAGCAGCGGTGGCCTGGTGGGTATCTTCCCGGAGTCCACGATCTCCCGCTCCTTCGAACTGGCGGAATTCAAAACCGGTGCGGCCCGCATCGCTCATGAGGCTGGCGTGCCCATGATCCCCACCGTGATCTGGGGTTCGCAGCGGATCTGGACGAAGGGGATGGACAAGAACCTTGGCCGTTCCAACACCCCGGTGGTGCTCAGCTATGGCGAGCCCGTGATCACCACGGGTGACCCGGAGGAGGACACGCGCCGGGTGAAGGCGGCGATGCAGGAGCTGCTGGAATTCAACCGCGAGGAGTATGAACGCCGCTTCGGTCCGTTTGAACCGGGGCTGAAGTGGATGCCGGCATCTCTTGGCGGTGGAGCTCCGACTCTGGAGGAAGCCACGGCGATGCAGGAGAAGGAACGCGCAGCCAAGCTGGCCAAGAAGCAGGCGAAGAAGCAGGGCTAGGCATGACGAAGTATCGCGTTGATAAAGGCGTCTTCTTCATCCCTGACGATGTTCCCCCGGTACCCGTTCAGCCGGGTTGGAAGAAGGAACGCTGGTACCGCGCGGTATTGAGTGCGGTGGTGCCGCTCCTGCGCCTCCAGGGCCTGAAGTTCTATGTCAACGGGCTGGAGAACATGCCCACGGATGGTCCGGTGCTGGTGGCAGGCAACCACATTGGGTACTACGACTTTGTGTCCGGTGCGCTGCCGGGCCTGCTGCGGGGGCGCCGCCCAACGCGGTATATGGCTAAGAAGGAGCTGTTCGAGCACCCGTTGGTCGGCCCGGTGTCCCGCGGTGTGCGGCACATTGAGGTGGATCGCTCGAAGGGGTCCGGCAGCGTCGATGAGGCGATCGCGCGGCTGACAGGCAGTGATGAGGTCGTGGGGATTTTCCCGGAAGGCACTCTGGCGCGGTCGATGGAGCTGGAGGAGTTCAAGACGGGTGCGGCGCGCATCGCGCAGGGCTCCGGCGCCATGCTCATTCCGTGCGCAACGTGGGGTACGCAGCGCATTTGGGCGAAGCGTGAGAAGAAAGAGATGGGCCGCACGGGCTACCCAATCATCACGAATATTGGGCCGGCGGTGTCCACGGAAGGCACGCCCGAAGAAGTGACGGCGCGGCTCAAAGCGGCGATGCAGGTGCTTCTCGACGAAGCGAGGGAAGAATACAACAACCGCTTCGGTCCCTTCCCGGACGGCCTAGACTGGATGCCAGCATCGATGGGTGGCTCGGCACCCACGGTGGAAGAAGCGAAAGCTCTTGACCAGCAAGAAAAGGCCGAGCGTGCTGCGAGGAAAGCGGAGCGGAAGAAAAGGTAGGTCGATTCACTGTGTCACCGGCGTCACCAGTATCAAGCCCGAAGCCACCGAAGCTGATTGTGAGCGATATTGATGGCACGTTGTTGGACAGCAATGGGCGGGTGAGCCCGCGGTTGCGTGACACGATTTCGCGGGCGGCGCGCATGGGCACGAAGATCGCCCTGGCTACGGGGCGCCCGCACCGCTGGTTGGCACCGGTGCTGGATCAGCTGCCCTTCATCCCGGACTGCATCTGCGCCAATGGCGCGGTGGTGTATGACCCATCGCGGGATGAAGTGGTGGTGCGCCACGAGCTGGAGCCGGAGACGTTGTGGCGGATCGCGGAGATCGCCCAAGATGCCCTCGCGGGATATGGGACCTACGGTTTCGGCGTGGAGCGCGTGGGCAGTTCGGCGTTTGATCCGGAGGAAGAGTGCTTCCTTATCACCCCTGGTTACAGCCCAGATTTGTGGGATATTGGCTACGGCCAGGTGGACGTTGCGGAGTTGACGTCAGTGCCGGCGGCGAAGATTCTCGTGCGGCATCCGGAGATGAGTTCGCAGGAGCTTTTCGACGTGGTGGCGCCCCTCATCGACCCCGAAGAAGCCCACGTGACCTACTCCATGAACGAGGGTCTGTTGGAATTCAGTGCCCCGGGGGTGAATAAGGCGGCGGGGGTGTCCATCGTCGCTACGCGTCATGGCATTGAGCGGGAACGCGTCCTTGCTTTTGGTGATATGCCGAATGATGTGGAGATGCTGGCGTGGGCTGGGCTCGGTGTGGCGATGGGCAATGCGGAGCCACTCGTGCAGGACGCCGCTGATGTTGTGACCACGACGAATGATGATTTCGGTGTAGCGCGTGTCCTTGAGCAGTGGTTCTAGGGTTTAATAACCTCCATGCCGTACATCGCCGCGATTGACCAGGGAACAACGTCCACCCGGTGCTACATCACCACCCCCGACGGCGAGGTGGTGGGCACCGCCCAATTCGAGCATGAGCAGATCATGCCGCGTGAAGGCTGGGTGGAACATAACCCGCGTGAGATCTGGCGCAACACCCGCCGCGCGTTGTCGGAGGCGTTGGTGGATGCGGATCTGGACGTGGAAGACCTCGATGCCGTTGGCCTGACCAACCAGCGTGAAACCGCGGTGATCTGGGATAAGGCGACCGGCAAACCGATTTATAACGCCATCGTGTGGCAGGACACCCGCACAGAAGAAGTCGCGCCGGATGGGGATAAGACGCGGTATCTGAAGAAGACGGGGCTTCTGGCCAACTCGTATCCGGCCGGCCCGAAGTGGGCGTGGATCCTGGACAACGTGAAGGGTGCCCGCGAGCGTGCGGAGAAGGGCGAGCTGCTCGCCGGCACGATTGATACGTGGCTGATCTGGAACCTTACGGGCGGGGCGCGGGAACCACGCAGGTCCATGTTCGCGGAGATGTTCGGGTTTGCCCGGGACCGCGCGCAGCACGTCACCGATGTGACCAATGCGTCGCGTACGCTGCTCATGGATCTGGAAACGCTGGATTGGGATGAGGAACTCTGCGCGGAGATCGGCGTGCCGCGGCAGATCCTGCCGGAGATCAAGCCGAGCTTCGGCAACTTTGGGTCCATCCGCCGGCAGAAGTCTTCGCGTGAGGTGCCCATCACGGGTGTGCTCGGCGACCAGCAGGCGGCACTGTTTGGGCAGGGCTGCTTGGAGGAAGGCTCCGCCAAAATGACCTACGGCACCGGCCTGTTCATGCTGCTCAACACCGGTGAGAAGCCGCAGTTCTCCGATCACGGTTTGCTCACCACCGTGGCTTACCAGAAGGCGGGGAAGCCGCCGGTGTACGCGCTGGAGGGTTCTGTCGCGGTGGGTGGCTCGCTCATCCAGTGGCTGCGGGACCAGCTGGGCATCATCAGTAGTGCTGCCGAATCGGAGAAGCTCGCCAGCCAGGTGGAGGACGCCGCGGGCGTGGTCATCGTGCCAGCGTTCTCCGGGCTCTTCGCCCCGCGTTGGCGTCCGGATGCCCGCGGGGTGATCACGGGAATCACCCGATACACCGACCGCCGCCACATCGCGCGCGCGGCCTTGGACGCCACCTGCCTGCAAACGTTGGAGGTGGTGCGGGCGATGGAAGCGGATGCGTCGATAAGCATTGATGCTTTGCGCGTGGACGGCGGCATGACCGGCAACGACCTTCTCATGCAAATGCAGGCCGACGTGCTGGAATCCACCGTGGTGCGGCCCGACAACATGGAAACCACCGTGATGGGCGCGGCGAGCGCTGCCGGCATCGGCGCCGGGCTGCTGGATGAGCCGATGAGCCTTGGCGATGAAAAGACCTGGGAAAACACAATGGCCGGCCCCGACCGGGACCGGCTCATTGCGCGGTGGGAGGAAGCTGTGGCTCGCTCCCTTGATCTTGCTTAGTTCACGCTGACATCCAGGTTGCCCGTTGCCGCGTGGTAGGTGATGGAACCGCGGGCGAAGTCAACGCGGACATCGCCATTGGAGGCAGCGCCCTCGGACTTGACCGGCTTGCCCAGCGGGCCAAGATCCATGCCCTGCTGGAGCCATGCGTTAGCAATCTTCTCCGGCATGATCACCTGGTTGCCGTCGGCGCTGAGCAGGGCGATGCCCTTTTCGAAGATGCCGTACTCATCGCCACCCACGCCCTGGAGCACACCAGCGAGCTGGCCGAGCACCGGCTCGAGCTGGCTCCACGTCTGCTTCGTCTCCGGGCTGCCCACGGTGTTGATCACCTTGCCCACGTAGGGGCGCAGGGCAGTCAGCGTCAGACCAGGCAGAATCTCCGTGTTAGCCACGTTGGTCACCTGCTTTGGCAGCATGCCGTTGCCTGCTGCGAAGAGCAGAACCGCGCCACCGACGGTGCCCACGGCAGCAGCGATGGCAGCCGGGTCGCCGTTCATGATGCCCTCGAAGGACACCTTGCTGGACGTGTTGGCCAGGTTGTTGATGGTCGTGGTGGTGCCATCATCATTCGTCACCGTGCCGGTTTTTGGTGGTGTCTGCTGCGACGGAGTTGGGACATTTTGCTGTGGGTTCGATGTCGGCGGGGTGTAAGCCTGGTTGGAGCGCACCGCGTTGGCCTTGTTCTTGGCCACGTTACGGATGTACCCCATCTGGGCGTACAAGTTATCGCCCGGGCAGGTGCTGAAGTGGAAGTCACGGTGCGCGTTAATAACGTTGAAGTTCGCGCCCTGGCCGCGGGAGTACTTGGAACCACGGAAGTTGGCGTCGGAGGTCAGCCAGACCTTGCCCGTCGGGTCAATGCCGGTGGTGCCGGCCTTCCAGCCGATCATTTCACCCATTGCGTTCAGGGCGGCCTTGGTGGGCTGGGCCTGCTGGTAGTCACCCATCATCGAAATGCCCCAGGTGTGCGCGTTGAAGCTGCCCACGTGAGCGCCCTGCGGGTTGCGGTCCAGCCCGCCAGCGCGGCCTTCGTAGATGTTGCCGTACTTATCCACGAGGGCGTTGTACCCAATATCGCCCCACCCCAGGTTGTTGGCGTGGTAGGCCCAAATTCCGCGGACGATGCCCGGTGCCTGCGCAGCGGTGTAGTTATTCGAACCAGCGGTGTGGTGAATAGTGATCGCCTTGGTCGGCTCCGAGTAGTACGGGGTACGGCTCTTGCCTGCGCCCCAGGAGGAGCGGGACACTACGCGTGGCATGCCGTTGGTGTTGTACTGTGCCGGAGCGATCTCCCCGTCAAGGGTGCCCTCGCCACCTTCAATAAACACAGCGTCCAAGTCTGCAGCGGTGGTCACCGGGGCGCTTTCGGCGTTGCCTTCGGCTGGTTCATCTGCCAGCTCTTCGACGTCTGCAACTGGGGCGATTTCGCCGTAGTTGGTTGGCAGCGCGCGGTCTCCCAGCACGGACGGACCTGTGCCGGAGGGGAATCCGGACAGGTCAACTGGGGAGGAGTCAGGCAGGGCGCTGTCCGCAGTGTCGATGGCCTCTTTTGTAGCTGCGTCGACAGGCGACTCAGCAGGCATATCAGCCGGTGCATCCTCTGCCGGAGCATCGTGTGCGACGAGGTCAACGTTTGCTGTGGAGACCTGAACCCTCTTGGTCTTCTCCACGTAGATCGGCTCGGTGCCGTTGGCAACGCCGTCTGGGCCGACTTCAGCGTCCATCTCGTACCACTCGGACCAGGTGCCGTCTGGGCGCTCGGCGCGGACGAAGGCAGCGATGTCACGGTCGCCTTCCCAGGTCAGGCCGAAAACGGAGAATTCCTCGTCGCGGACGAACTCTTTCACAGTGCGGGCCTCATCGCCCTCACCCTGGGTGGCCACGGCCGGGTCATCGACGATGACGGAGGTGGCGTCAGCCAGGGAAGCGGTGGAGGTAGACACCTGGACGTTGGCGGAGCCAATCTCCTGGGTCTTGAGGATCTCGTTGCCGCCGAAGGTGCCCGCCGCGATGAGCGCGAGGGTTCCGGCCACAGCGATGACCGGGGTCTTCTTCCGGGAGGAAGGGTTGAGGTGGCGTCGTTGTTTCACGGTGATCGCTCCTGAGTTAATAGTTACAGCTGTGACTAATCTAGATCATTGGAGACTATAGGGCACTTGTGTGATTTTTGTGAACATTGTGATTTGCGGGAGTGTCGCGCCAATCCATCTGTTTTGCTGTATTTCCCAGTAGCCTTAGGCCCATGACTTCAGGTGACACCAATACGTATGACCTCATCGTTGTCGGCTCTGGCTTCTTCGGGCTCACCATTGCGGAGCAGGCAGCATCGGAGCTGGGTAAGCGAGTCCTCGTCGTGGAAAAGCGAGAGCACATCGGCGGCAACGCGTACTCCGAAAAGGAGCCTGAAACGGGCATTGAGGTGCACAAATACGGTGCGCACCTGTTCCACACCTCCAATGATCGCGTGTGGGAGTACGTCAACCGCTTCGCTGAATTCACCGACTACCAGCACCGCGTGTTCGCCATGCACGACGGCACGGCGTACCAGTTCCCGATGGGCCTGGGCCTGATCAACCAGTTCTTCGGCAAGTACTACAGCCCAGACGAGGCGAAGGCGCTCATTGAGGAGCAGCGCGAGGGACTTGACCCGGCGGCCGCGACGAACCTGGAGGAGCGTGGCATTGCGCTCATCGGCAAGCCGCTTTACGACGCCTTCGTCAAACACTACACCGCCAAGCAGTGGCAGACCGACCCGACGGACCTGCCGCCGGAGATCATCTCGCGTTTGCCAGTGCGCTACACCTTCAACAACCGTTACTTCAACGACAAGTACGAAGGTCTCCCCGTCGACGGTTACGCCGCCTGGTTGGAGAAGATGGCATCGCATGAGCTTATCGACGTCCGCCTGGACACCGACTGGTTCGACGTCCGCGATCGCATCCGCGGTGAGTCCCCGGATGCCCCGGTGGTGTACACCGGCCCGCTGGACCGCTACTTTGACTACGCCGAAGGCCGTCTGGGTTGGCGCACCCTCGACTTCGAGCAGGAAGTCCTGGGTACTGGCGACTTCCAGGGCACCCCGGTGATGAACTACAACGACGCGGATGTGCCCTACACCCGCATCCACGAGTTCCGCCACTTCCACCCGGAGCGCGCCGAGTACCCCGACGATAAGACCGTCATTGTGAAGGAGTACTCCCGCTTCGCGGAGGATGATGATGAGGTGTACTACCCGATCAACACCCCCGAAGACCGCGAGATGCTCAAGCGCTACCGCGAACTCGCTGCTGCTGAGTCCCGCGAGAACAAGGTCCTCTTCGGTGGCCGCCTGGGCACCTACCAGTACCTGGATATGCACATGGCTATCGGCGCAGCGCTGTCCGTCTTTGATAACCACGTGCGCACCTACTTTGAGGACGGCAAGGCGATCGACCAGCCGCGCGGGCACTAGGAGTTGACCGTGCGGAGGGACTTGGTCACCGCGGGGATTGAAAAGATGGTCAACTCCATTGCAAGTGGCCACTTCCCCGAAGGTGAAGCCCTGCCCGGTGAGCAGGCGCTCGCGGAATATCTTGAGGTCTCACGCCCGACCATGCGTGAGATTGTCCGCGCGCTGGCTGATCGGGGGGTACTTGAAGTTGTCCACGGCCGAGGCACCTTTGTGCTGCCGCGCAGCCAGTGGCGCGACATGGAAACCCTGGTTGAAGTGTGGCGAAAGGTCTTGCCGCAGTCCGAGGTTAATGAGCGCCTGACCGAAGTGCGCCGGATGATTGAGGTTGGCTCCTGCGGTCATGCCGCGAACAACCGGACTGCGGAGGATATTGCAGAACTTGAAGCCTGCCTTGAGCGCTTTGCCGCAGCCGCTGAAGTCGGCGACCTTGAGGGCGTGAACAGGGCAGACGTGGACTTTCATAACCAGATCCTGCGCTCCACGGGCAACCCATTCCTCATGGCGGTCATGCGCCCGCTGGAGGGTGCGCTGGCGGAATCGCGCCGGGGAACCACCGCTCATCCGGAGGTGCGTGCCCGTGCGGACAAACACCACAAGAAGATCCTGGAAGCCATCAAAGCGGGGGACGCGGAGGGGGCAAAGAATGCCATGCGCGCCCACATGGATCAGACATGGGCGGACTTGAGAACGTCCGATCGGGGAGACAATCGGGGGTAGTTTCCCCGTGACTCAGCTCACAATACAAGGCTAATTGCGTAGTAGGCACTAACCTTTTAAGTAACTCCTCAGAGGTCTGAGGATCTGGTGAGAAGAAAGCGAGTCCCCGATGGTTTCCCTACACACTCTGCTTGAGGGCTACCCCGACCCAGTCCGCATCCCCGCATCTGACATTCCGGCCACCGACACCACACTGGTGGTGCTGGACGATGACCCGACGGGCACCCAATCCGTCGCCGACCTCCCGGTGCTGACCCGCTGGGAAGAAGATGACATGGCCTGGGCGCTCCAGCAGGACGTCCCGGCGATCTATGTCATGACCAACTCCCGTTCGCTGGACCCAGCCGATGCGCGCGCGATCAACCTTGATGTCGCGCATGCCGCGATCGCCGCAGCGAAGAAGCTGGACAAGAAGGTCGCCTTCGTTTCCCGCTCCGATTCCACCCTGCGAGGCCATTATCCGCTGGAGCCGGACACGCTCGCGGAGGTCGCCGAGGCGAATGGCCAGACTATCGACGGCTACGTCATCGTCCCCGCCTTCGGTGACGCCGGCCGTATCACCGTCGGCGGCGTGCACTACGCCGGCAATGACACCGATGGCTACCAGAAGGTGGAAGACACCGAATTCGCCCAGGACGCCACCTTCGGTTACAAGCACTCCCGCATTGCCGACTGGGTCGAAGAGAAGACGGTTGGCGCAGTGAAGGCCGCCGACGTGATTGAGATCCCGCTGGATGTGGTGAGGGGGGAGCGGGGCGGCGTCGAAAAGCTTCTGCTTGAAGCGCGCGACCGCACCCCGATCGCCGTGGACATTGTCACGGAAGAGGATCTCCGTCTGCTCTCGCTCGGCCTGATTGCGGCTGAACGTGCTGGTAAGAACTTCATCTACCGCGTTGGGCCGCCGTTTGTGCGCGCGCGGATTGGACAGGATGTACCCGAGCCGGTGCGCCCGGAGCGCGTGGCGGAGCTGCGCCAGAACACGGACAACGTGGCCGGCGGCTTGATCGTGATCGGCTCGCACGTGCCCACCACCACGCGACAGCTCGCGCGGCTGAAGGAAACCAATGAGGCACCCGTCGTGGAGATGGATGTCGCGCGCGTGATCGGGGAGGGCCGCGAGGACTACATCGCGGAGCTCGCGAGCGAGATCGAGCATCTGCTCATCCGCGGCAACGTCATCTTCCACACCTCCCGTGAACTCGTGCGCGGCGCGACCCCGGATGAGTCCCTCGCGATTGCCCGCAAGGTCTCCAACTCCCTGGTCACGGTGGTCAACCGTGTGGTCAACCGCGTCACGCCCGCTTTCGTGATTGCCAAGGGCGGCATCACGTCCTCCGATGTTGCGTCGAAGGGCCTAGAGATGACCCGCGCGATGGTTATCGGCCCCATGCAGCCCGGAATCATCTCCATGTGGCAGTTGCTCGACGGCCCTGCCGCTGGCGTCCCCTACATCGTCTTCGCCGGAAACGTGGGCACCGATGACTCGCTCGCCGAGGTCGTCGCCGCGCTTTCCACTCATCCCCTGAATTAAAGGAGCACACCATGTCACACACCATCACCGTCGTTGGCCTCGGAGCCATGGGCCTGCCGATTGCCACGAACCTGCGTAACCACGATTTCACCGTCCGTGGCGTAGACATCGCGGAGGCGCGCCTGGCGCTTGGCCGCGAGGCTGGCCTGGAGGTCTTTGACACCGCGCTCGACGCCGCTGAAGGCGCCGACGTTGTGTTGCTCGCCGTGCGCAACCACGCGCAGCTCACCGAGGTTCTCTTCGGGGAAGCCGGCATCGCCGACCGCATGAAGGACGGCGCCGCGATCCTGCTCATCTCCACCGTCGGCGTCGCCGCTGTTGAAGAAACTGCAGCTCTGCTCGCTGAAAAGGGCATTTCGCTTATCGACGCCCCCGTCTCCGGCGGACCCGTCCGCGCCGGCGAAGGCGACCTCTTGGTCACCGTCGGTGCTGAGCCTGCGGTGGTTGATCGCTACCGCGATGTGCTTGAGGCCATGGCCGGCAACCTGGTGATCGTCGGCGACAAGCCGGGCAAGGGCCAGGCACTGAAGACCGTGAATCAGCTGCTCTGCGGCGTGCACATTGCCGCTGCTGGTGAGGCCCTCGCCCTGGCTGGCGAGCTTGGCCTGGACCAGAAGGCCACGCTGGATGCCCTCATGAGCGGTGCCGCCGCATCCTTCATGCTGGGCGACCGCGGCGAGCGCATGCTCGATGCCTACACCGAGGAAGGCGCGGAGGTGAAGAGCCGCATCGACATCTTTGTCAAGGACATGGGCATCGTCACCACTGCCGCGAAGTCCGCTGGCATTGCTGTGCCTGTTGCCGCTGCTGCTGAGCAGCAGTACCTGCAGGCCTTCGCCCGCGGCATGGCTGCGAAGGACGATTCCTCCATCATCACGATCTCCTCCCCGGACGGCCCGAAGGGTGATAACGCATGATTACCGGTACTGGTTTGATTTGGCTCGGCCTCGCGGCCGTTGCTGTCCTGCTCGCCCTGGTGATTTGGGTGCGCATGCCTGCCTTCGTGGCCCTGCTCCTGGTCTCCCTGGCCACGGCAGTGCTCTCCGGCATCCCGCTGGCTGAATCTGTCGGCGTAGTCACCGGTGGTGTGGGCAAGACGCTTGGCTCCGTCGCCGTGGTCGTTGGCCTCGGCGCCATGCTGGGCAAGATCATTGAAGAATCCGGCGGCGCCACCGCGCTTGCCCAGTACTTCACCGGCAAACTCGGCCGCAAGCGCATCGTCGCCGCCGTGGTCATCGCCGCGTTCATCCTGGGTATCCCGGTCTTCTTCGACGTCGGCTTTATCATTCTTGCGCCGATCATCTTCGGCTTCGCCGCCGTGGCCAACATCAACCCGATCAAGATTGGTCTGCCCGTTGCCGCCGCGCTGCTCACCGTCCACGTTGTGCTGCCGCCGCACCCGGGTCCGGTTGCAGTCGCTGAGCTTCTCGACGGCGACGCCGGCCTCCTCCTCACCCTCGGCCTTCCCATCGCCGCCGTGACCGTGGCACTGGGCTACCTGATCGTTCGCCGTATCGACGTCAGCGCCATTGAGCGTGCTAAGTCCCCGGTGGAGGACGCCGGTGTGAATGAAGTGGACAACCCGCCGTCACCGTGGACCATCATCGGCCTGATTCTCCTACCAATCGCCCTGATCATGGTGGGCACCACCAGCGCCATGGTCCTGGAAGAAGGCTCCTTCGCCCGCGATGTCGCCTCCTTCATTGGTGCGTCCCCGGTGGCCCTTCTCGTGGCGGTGCTCGTCGCCTGGTTCGTTCTGGGTAGCCAACGTGGTTGGAAGCGCCAGGAGTCTTCGGATGTCCTCGACTCCGCGCTGCCTGCCGTTGCCGTGATCATCTTCGTCACCGGCGCCGGCGGTGCATTCGCCAACGTGCTCGTCGAATCCGGCATTGGCAAGGTCCTCTCTGACCTCCTCGCCGGCACCGGCCTGCCACTCATCCTCACCGCGTTCCTGCTCACCGCTGCACTCCGTGCCGCGCAGGGCTCCGCAACGGTGGCGCTTCTCACCACCGCTGGTCTCGTCGCTCAGCCCATCGCGGATGCTGGCCTGAGCAGCGTCCAAGCTGCCCTCGTCATGGTTGCCATTGGCTTCGGTGGCCTGGGGCTGAGCCACATCAACGACTCCGGCTTCTGGATCGTGACCAAGTACCTCGGCCTCAACGTCAAGCAGGGCCTCCGTTACTGGACAACCACCTCCACCATCTTCGGTGTCATCGGCTTCCTGCTCACCTGGGCGGTCTACGCGGTGGTGTAGTCCCTCTCTGCCTATCGACGCCTGGTGGTCCCCCACCAGGCTTCCTCATTACGCCCCAAAGGCGTGGCCGGTTTGATTCCGCGGTAACCGTCCAAAACTTTTTTGGATTCTTGTGGAACCGGGCTGTTCTCGCTGGTCCTCCGCTTCCTGCGCGCGCTCTAGCCCGCGCCGCCTGTGGATAGTTTTTTGGGTTATCCACAGGTTTTCGGGGCCCTTCTCGCGCGTTTTTGCGTTTCGGTTTAGCGTGCATGGCATGAACGTATTCGGATCACTGGTGGCGGGTTTGACCAACCCGATCGAGGCCCTGGCAGACTTTGATGCCCAGGTACTCCTCGATGCTGGTTGCAGCCCTGCCCGTGTTCGCGAGTTAGTAAAAGTCCACACGGCGTACTACGGGAAAACGCAATTCACCCGTAAGCAAGCCAACGCGATCAAGGTGGCGAAGTCGACGAAGAAGGCGTTGGATCAACTCGTCTACATCGAGGGCCGGATCTCCTCCATTGAGGACCCCGCCGAGAAGTGGCGCCTGCGCCTTGCCCTGCTGTCTGTTCCGGGCAATTACGACACGCTCAAGCGCCGGTCGAAGGACATCGTGCCTGAGGTGGACAAGCCTGTCCCGGAACCCACAATGCGTTTTGGTCGCTCCCAGGATGAGAGGCGTCCTGTGACCATCATGGCCCTAGAAAAAGACGCGGCAGCTATTGAGTTCGCAGCCCGTCAAAACCTGGGGGATGGTCCTGCCGGACCGCAGATGTACGAAAACGTGATGAAAAGGATCGGCCTACGCCCCGACGAAGACGATCAACCTTCAGGTATTGCCCCTGCAGTACCCCGCCCCTTGATCCTCATCCCACTGGAGGAACACATCAACATCATGAAAGGTCACGGCAATGATGTCATCCTGGGGCTCACCGATGGCACCACCATGACCGGTGCGGAGTATTTGGCCCAGAACTTTGGGGACGTCCTCGAAGTGGCGATGTTCCACCCACAAGAAGGGCCCGTCAATCTGTATGACACGCAACGCTTCGCGAATCAGAAGCAGCGTGACTTGGCCCGGGCAACAATGCCGACGTGTCCGGTGCCGGATTGCAGGCACGCAGCGGATAACTGCGAGGTCCACCACATCAAAGCCTGGTCGAGGGGCGGGCTGACCAATATGGATAACCTGGCGATGCTGTGCCGGTATCACAACCGCACCAATGACGATGACCCATCCAAACCCCACCACGGGCGGGTGGAAAACATCAGAGGCACACCAATGTGGAGATCACCGAACGGATACCTCGTCCCGAATACAGTCCACCCCTTTGGAGCAA
>NZ_JAKMUS010000018.1 GCF_027570075.1 Corynebacterium meitnerae | reverse complement strand
ACCCCAGGACTGCTACCAACTTTCGAAAGTTGAGTGCACTAGCCCCAAATCGCGGCGAAGGCGTCCTGGGCCAGAGCCCAATCCAGTGACACTCGCTCCTGCTCCAGCCGGCGGTTTCCGCGGGTGACCAGGAGACGACGGGCGTTCTCCTCTTCCTCGGTGAGGTGTGGCAGGTGGCGGGTGGGGTCGCCCGGGTCCGCCACCGACAAGTGCAGAAACTTTTCGACGGTCCCACTATCCATCGCAACACTCCGCACAGCCCCCGGCACCGGCATGTGGCTGCGTAGCGCGTTGAGGATGGCGTAGCCGTCCGCATCCGCATCGCCCCAGTACAGGACGTTGGCGGCGCGAATCCAATCAAGCTGCGCCAGCTGCGTCCCGCTGTAGCCCGCCCCGAACACCAGGACGGCGTTGGACCCGATGGGAGCCTGCGGCAGTGCGAGGAAGGTCTCCTTGTTTTCCGCGATCACCACCGTCAAACCGTGGGGAAGCCGCAAAGCATTAACCGGCACGGCAATGTCCAGGAGTTCTGGGGTGGGGGCGAGGGAGGGGTCGAGGAAGCGGAGGCGGAGGGTGGCGTCGGTAAGCGAAAGCCCCAAGCTGGCGTAGCCGAGTGGTTTGAGCAGGCGCAAGAGGAGTCCCTGGTGGCAGTCGATCCACTTGGTGTCCACGCCTTCGACGGGCACGGCACGCGGGCGCAGGCCGGAAGCGGGGTGGGCATACAGCCAGGTCAGAACACTGAGCAGGCGGGTGAAATCCGCGTCCTCCATGGGCAGCCAAGCGGTGTGACTACGCGCGGCGGCCGCCTGAAATCCAGGCAAGCCCGGCGAAAACGGGAACAGCGCCAGAAGCGCAGCAAAGCGCGAGCGCGCCAACGCCAACGTGGCCGCCTGCCCGGTGAGCTCCGCCACCCGCTCCCAACTGCCAATATGCACGCGAACTGGCACGCTCTGCTGCCCCAGGTGCGCCCAACGGCGGGTGGCCCATTCCACTTCCGCTTGGGGCTCGTAGGCTTGCCACGCGCGGACAAACGAGGTGGCAGAAGCGGTATCCGCCAGCACACGCTTGGCGGTCGGCGGATGAAGGGGAATCGAGCCGGGCGAGCCCGAACCCAACAGCGCACGCTCCATGTTGAGGTGCAACGGAAGCTGGTCAGGTAAACGCATCAGGCACTATCCAACGTGGGTATCGATGAACTCAAAGGTGGACCGCGCCTGCGGCGTTTCGGCGTAATTGACCACGATGGTCCCGTCCACGTAGGGCGACAGCGTCTTGATCAACTTCATGGGTGTGGCCAGGATCATGTGGAACCCAAAACTGGTGAACACATCCATGGCGGTGCGGGTGAAGGTGGGGTCTGCGCGGTCGAAGGCCTCGTCGAGGACGACGGTGGCGTAGGTAGGCACATCCGCGTCCACACCCGCGAGGCGATAGCGCAGGGCCGCCGCGAGACAGAAGAACACGAGCTTCTGCGCCTGCCCGCCGGACAAGGACGCGGAGTCGACGTGGGTGTTGTACACCTCACCGTCCGAATCAATCTCGTTGCCCACGAACTTCACGTGCCGGCGAGTATCCAACACAAGGTTTTGCCAACGGACATCTGCGCTCTCCGATGAGGCCAGGCGGTCCATGATCTTCGCCAACCGGTGGTATCGCGCGATCGCCTCCCGCTCGTCGGCGGCACTCAGACTACCAGCGGTTGCTTCACGCAGGTCCTGCTGGAATTCGCGGACTTCGGGGCCACGGTTATCGCGGACCTCTATCTGCAGGTAGCGGCCACCACCGTCGGGGGTGTACGGGGAGCGTTTCAAGGACGCATTGATCGGACCAAGGTTCGTTTCAATATCCCCCTTTGCCCGCGCAAGCTGGGTGGAAATGTGGCTCAGGTGCATGACGGACTGGCCGTTGAGCAGATCGAGGAAGCGGCCGCGGAACTCCGGCAGGCGGTCCGCGCGTAGCGCTTCGAGGCGGTTGATTGCCTCGCCCGCGAACTCCGGCTCCGCGCGCAGCTCCGCGGATTCAGCGGGCCACCCGGCGAGGTAGCTGGTCAAGATGTTGCCAATCTTGGTGTTCGTGCTGGTTATCGCTTGGGCGGCGCGTTTGAGGGTGGTGTCGAGTTCGGCTTGGACTTCGTCGGAAAGCGAATTGATGTTCTCGCGCGTGAGGCGGCGCTTGCGGCTTCGCAGTTTGGTTTCTAGCTCTTGGAAAAGGTCCGGATCGACCTCGACGTTGATCTCCACCTCCGCCAACCGCGCCTGAGCAGCCTCAATGCTGGTCTCAGCGACAGTGATCTGGCGCCGCACCTTCTGCAGCTCCTCTTCGGTGGCCTCCAGAGCCCTAGAAGCCTCCTCGTAGGCCTTGTTCAGCTCCTGGAGCTCAGGCGATGACATGAGCAGGTCAAGCTCCCCACGCAGCTGCGCCAATTGCTTTTCGACGCCCCCGTGGTCCACCTCCTCCCACTCCGTCTCCGCGATCAGCTTCACCTGCTCCAGGCGATGCTGCAGGCTGTCGCGCTTACGCTGCAGTTCCTGGACGCGGTGGTGGGCGGCAGTCGTTTCCTGGCGTGCCTCCTTCAGCGCCTGGCGCAGCAATTCCACCTTGGCGTGGTTGGAGGAACCCAAACGGTAATCGCGGCGCTGGCCGAGCCGGCGGCGATCGTCTTTGACGTAGCGCGTGGACTTGGTGTGGTCGCGCACGTTGCGCTCCAGGCCGTCGATGGTTGCTGCGCGCTGGGTTTGCTGCTCCAGTTCCTCGACGGTGCGCACGAGCGCGTAATCAAAGGTGCTGGCCAGGACTTGTTCCAGCCAGGGCCGCATCGCGCCTTTGACCACCCGGATCTTATGGAACAGGCTGGCGGTGTTCTTCGGCCGCCTCGGGTGCGTCGCGCCAGCTGGCACGGTGCGGTACTCCAACCTGCGGCCCAGTGCTCGGCTGTTGACCCAGCTGTTCACCGCGCGCTCGTGCTCCTCGGGAACCAGCAGCGTGATGGCAAAGTTGGACAGCAGGCGTTGAATCACCGGCTCCCACTCGGCCTCGCTGTCCAGCACGTCAATCAGCTCGCCCACGAACGGGAGCTCTTGGGCATCGATGTTCGTGTCGTAGCACATCTGCGCGCGCAGGTCGATGAAACCTTGGTCGATGTTGTTCTCACGCTTACCGAGCCCCACGAGCTCCTGCTCGATGGCTTGTTCCTGCTGCTCAAGCTGCCGCTTCTCTGCGCGGGCGTCAGACCACGTGGCGTCCAAAGCTTCGCGCTCGGCGGGCCCTTCCTCAAGCTCGCGGCGCGCCTGCGCCTTCAGCTCGGCGAAGCGCTCCGTGGTCAGCTCATCAACGCCAAGGATCTGCTGCAGCTGCGTGGCTTTCGCCGTGCGCGCCTGAAGCACCTCCTGCTCACGGTCGATGCGATCACGGAGTGACTTGATGCCCTCTCCCTGAATGCCCCCAAGCTTCGCGTAGGCACGCTGTACAGCGGCCTGCTGTGACTCTTTGCGCTGGCTAAGTGCGCTTTCTTGAACCTTGACGGCTTCGCGTTGAGCGTTATAGGTCGTGATGGCATCGCGCAGCTCAGCCGCCTCTATCGCCCTGCGTACCCACGGCAACGCTTCCGCCAACCCCTCCGCATGTGCTCGTTGAGCCTGTGCCTCCTCGAGCGAATGCTGCAAACCGGGCAGCGGTGCCAGGGCTTCAATCTGGCAGTTGAGGTCCTCCAAACGCTCGTAGGCATACCGCAAGTCACCGTGGGTGGCCACGGCTTCCTTTGCCAACTCAAACGTCAACGGTTTTTCTAGCATGTAATCCCGGAAGAGTTCGTCCATGCTGCGCAGGGACTTCGCGGACTGCGTCCGGTGTAGCAGCATCTGCGCGTCCTCACTGTCAATGCCCAGGCGCGTGCGGAAACGGTTAGCAAACACCGAATACTGGTCCGTGAACGTCACATCGTTGCTGGCTGTTTTGAACTGTTGCTCCAGTTTGCGCTTGTCCAGTGAGTTCATCAGGTGCGGCATGAACGTATCCACATCCACCTCGTCCGGGAAGATCCCGTAGAGCGTTTTCACCTGGTCTTCGGAATTCTGCCCGGCGTTGAGGCGGAAAATCGCCACCAAGGTGTACGTCTTGCTCTTGCTGCGATACGTCATCGCAACAACGGTCGCGGTGGCGCCTTCACGCAGGTACTGGCTCCGGATCTCGCCCGTGGCCGGGTCTTCGCTTCGGCGCCACGCACCGCGGATGTAGGACACGCGGCTGCGGCCCCGAACGCGGGTCGTGTCCTGCTGCGCCGCCGCGTTGTAGCGGATTTTGGATTGAGGGACGAGGATGGTGGAGAAGGCGTCGATAAGCGTGGACTTGCCCGAGCCCGACGCACCCGTAATGAGGAAACCTTTCTGGCCCACGGGGATGTCAAAGTAGCCGTGGAACGTCCCCCAGTTCACCAGCTGTACGCGCGCCAACCTGAATTGCTCGGTCACTTATCTTCTCCTTCAGCCTCTTCTACCCCGGCCAAGCGCAGGTACTCCTGGCGCAACGCGTAGACCGTGTCCGCGTCGAAAATGTGGCGTAGCACCGGTGAGACCACATAGCGGCCGTCTGTCTCTGTCTCCGTGAGCAGGCTGTACTTGTTCTTGATCGTGTTGATCGCCGCATCAAAGCGGCGCTTAAACCCAGCCTCATCGCGGTTATCCACGGCCCGGACGTACCCAATCGCGGTGTACAGCTCATCCTCACCCACCACCACGCGCTCACCCGGCGTACTCATGCCCAGCTCGTGGCGCAGCTGCAGGAGAATCGCCGTTTGCAGGTGCGTCAGGGAATCCGTGCGGAGCACCGGCGGAACATGCACATCGTCGTTGTCCGGGCGAACGTGCCGGGTGAACGCGATGCCGGCCTCCTCATCAATGACCAGCTCCAGGAACACATCGTGCAGCCAGCTACGCAACGCCTCTTTGTCGCTCAAGATGGCATTCCACGTGTCCTTCTTCCTGTCTGCACTGATCAACGGCCCTTTGAGCAGGTCCACCAGCGCCCGCCGCGACTCATAAGACAACGTCCCCGTGTCGCCGCTCCACAACGCTTCCGTCATCGCATCTCCTCTACTGATGTGGTGTCAAAGGTCCACAACGGGATCGCTGCCACGCGCACAGCCCCGTCTTCCTCCTCAAAGCGAACCGTCTCGCGCCCGTCCAGCGAAACGCCAAACCGCATAGCCAAGTAGACCAAACCCACCACCGATGCCAGGCCCTGCGTCGCGGGATGATGCGTCAGCACATCCGCGATAGAGGGTTTGCCCTGTTTGTGGACGGCCTCAGCGATTGCGCCGGAAAGCTCCTCAAGGTCGATCTCTGACTCGCGCACGAGCTCAAGCAGCGCCTCCGCATCGCCCTCCGTGGCTTCGAAGCGCTCCACATCCGACGTGATCACCTCCGCCCCCGGATCCGCCAACTTGATCTGGGCGACCGAATTGACGGCCATGCCGATCCGCTGCAATGGCGTGGCCATCCGCTTCGTCGGCGAAAGCTCCTCGGCCTCCGCCGCATCCGCCGCAAGCTTGCGCGTGTCTCGCAGCAGCTCAATCATCCGGCGGTCCTCCGCGAACTGCTCACTCGACACGTAGTTGCGCAGGTTCCGCGCCAGCCTGGTCATCATCCGATTGACCTCATAACCTGCTTCTTCCAGGTGCCGGAAAAGATTCCTGAACTGCGAACGCGTCTTTTGATCCATCACATCAGCGTCCACCCGCTCCAAGATCTCCGCGATCCAGGACTCCACCCACGCGCCATGCTCCGCGTCCACAACCATCCGGTAGAAACCGTTAAAGCTGCGCCCCGCATCCGACTCCGAAATGACATCCACCCCAGCGAAAATCTCCGCCAGCACATCACCCCGGTTACCCTCCGGATCCAGCAGCTGCCTACGCAAATCCAGGTTCAGCACCTCCAACTGATGCCGCACACGCGCAAAATCACTCGGGATCGCCGACGCCATGCCCAAAATATCGCCCACCCGCTCCTGCACGCTCGCATTCGAGGGCAGTTCAAACTCGCCGCGCTCCACACTCGCTATCAGCTCATCCACGCGCTCACGCTGCCGATACAGATGTTCCAGACGCGTCGCAATATTCGGGTCCGTGTCCCGCGCGAGGTCCTGCAAAGCATTGCTTATCGACGCCACCCTACTCGCCGTCACCGCCGAATACGGACCCCCAACCCGGTCCATCATCTGCAGCGCCAGCAGCCCGTCCTCGCTCGGCTCCAGCGTCTCGCCTGTCACCTTGGTGCCCGATTTGCGGACCAGCCACCCCGCCTTCACCCAATCATTGCAGTACGCCTGCGGGGTTTTAGGCAGGTCAAAGGTGTCGCGCAGCAGCGCAAAATCGGCGGCCATCCGCTCATAGACTTCGCTGGCAGGCCTCGGCTCGGCGCCGCGCGGGAAGTAATCAGCGATCAAGGCCAGGACCACAGGCGCGTGGTCAGCGTGCAGGAGGCGCACTGCCGCCGACTGTTCCTTCTGGCGCTTGTAGGTCAGCGCCCGTGCCTGAAGAGCCTGAGTAGCCATACGCTGATCTTATGGGCAGAACCCCGGCCGCGCTTCCCTCACCCCGCTTCCCCTCGTGCACCATTTTCCAAAATCGTGCACAACCCCTCTAAAACCCCAGGACTGCTACCAACTTTCGAAAGTTGAGTGCACCCGACGATCGGTGGGCGACCAAAAAGAGGGCCCGAGCACTGAACTAACAGCGCCGGGCCCTCCTCAGTCCCTTTAAACGCGCAAGCGTTTAAATCTTCGCCTTGGACTTCTCCAGCTCGTCGAAGATTTCCTTCGGGATGCGGTCGCCCAGGGTCTTGAGGTACTCCTCACCCTCAGCGAACTCGGCTTCGAACTCGGCCGGGTTGACGGCGAGTGCCTCGCGGACGTCCTCGACCGGGGTGTCCAGGCCGGTGAGGTCCAGGTCCTCAGCACGGGCAACCTGACCAACGACGGTGTCGTCAGCCTCGACGCGGCCCTCAATGCGGTCGATGACCCACTTGAGCACGCGGGAGTTGTCGCCGAAGCCCGGCCACAGGAAGCGGCCGTCCTCGCCGCGGCGGAACCAGTTGACCAGGAAGATGGCCGGCATGCGGTCGCCGCCCTCAGCACCACGGTCGATCCAGTTCTGGATGTAGTCGCCGACGTTGTAGCCGATGAACGGGAGCATCGCGAACGGGTCGTGGCGCAGGGAGCCAACCTTTGCTTCCAGGGAAGCAGCGGTCTGGCCGGAAGCCAGCAGGGAGCCGATCATAGCGCCGTGGTTCCAGTCGCGTGCCTGGGTGACCAGCGGAATGGTGGACGGACGGCGGCCACCAAAGAGGATGGCGTCGAGCTTGACGCCCTTCCAGTCGTCGAACTCCGGTGCAGCGGTCGGGCACTGGGAAATGGCCACGCAGTAGCGGGAGTTCGGGTGAGCAGCCGGGGTGCTGGACTCAGGGGTCCAGTCATTGCCCTGCCAGTCGATGAGGTGCGCCGGCACCTCGCCGTCCATGTCCTCCCACCAGACATCGCCGTCATCAGTCAGCGCGACGTTGGTGAACAGGGTGTTGCCCGGCTCCATGGTGCGCATAGCAATCGGGTTGGACTCGTAGTTGGTGCCCGGGGCAACGCCGAAGAAGCCGTTCTCCGGGTTGACTGCGTAGAGGCCATCCTCGCGCAGCTTCAGCCATGCAATGTCATCGCCGACGACCTCAGAGGTCCAGCCCTCAATGGTCGGGGTGATCATGGCCAGGTTGGTCTTACCGCAGGCAGACGGGAATGCTGCCGCGATGTGGTACGCCTTGCCGTTCGGGTCGGTGAGCTTGAGGATGAGCATGTGCTCCGCCATCCAGCCCTCTTCGCGGCCCATGACGGATGCGATGCGCAGGGCGTAGCACTTCTTCGCCAGGATGGCGTTGCCGCCATAGCCGGAACCGTAGGACCAGATCTCCTTGGTCTCCGGGAACTGGGAGATGTACTTGGTGTCATTGCACGGCCATGCCACGTCTTCCTGGCCCGGCTCCAGCGGCGCACCGATGGAGTGGAGGCAACGGACAAAGTCGCCGTCCTTGCCAATCTTGTCCAGGGCTTCCTGGCCCATTCGCGTCATGATCCGCATGGACATGACCACGTATGCGGAGTCCGTCAGCTGCACGCCGAGCTTCGGCTCCGGGTCGGAAATTGGGCCCATGCAGAACGGCACCACGTACATGGTGCGGCCCTTCATGGCGCCACGGAAGTGCTCGGTCATCTCGGCCTTAAGTGCGCTCGGCTCGACCCAGTTGTTGGTCGGGCCAGCATCCTCTTCCTTCTCGCTGGCGATGAAGGTGCGGGATTCCACGCGTGCCACGTCGGACGGGTGGGAGCGAGCGAGGAAGCTGTTCGGGCGCTTGTCCTCGTTCAGCTTGATCAGCGTGCCCTTTTCCACCAGTTCAGCGGCGAGTCGATCCCACTCGGCGTCCGAACCATCGGCGAAGACGACCTGCTCCGGCTGGAACAGCTCCACAGCGTCATTAATCCACTCAATCAGCTGTTCGTTTTCGGTGGGGGCCTGCCCCTGAAGACCCTTCACTACGGCGGTCATACATTCTCCTCATTGATCGGCGACTACCCAGTTCATTCTTCCCTTTCAGAGTATCGAAGTGTTACCTCCACCCGCTGGGCATCAGAAAGTCCCCAAGAAACAGCTGGGATGTCACACGCGCTCCACCCCCGAAAGGGTGGCTATTGGGGGTGGCGGAAGCGGGGGAGAAAACGTCGATAAGCAGCTTTGATTGCCCTAATTTCTGCCGCGCGGATGGTATGTGAGGTCTGAGCGCGCGATGCGTGCATGTTTTTGTCTTTATTGCCCCTTTGCGGGGGATCGCGCCAAAAGCTGCGACAATGGCGTGCGTGAATGAATCTCTCGGTGAACTCCCACACGGCCGGCCCCCACAAACTGAGTTTGATACGGGCCTGGATTATCCACGGCTTGGCGCCGTCACTTTCCGTCGCGGCACGCTCACGCCTAATCAGGAGCAGCTTTTCGACGAATGGTGGCCCCGCCTCGGCCGCATCCTCACCCATTCCGATGAGGATCAGACCATTGATATTGATGAATGGTTTGGCCGCAGCGGCCACAAAACCATCGTGGAAATTGGCTCCGGAACAGGCACGTCCACCGCGGCGATGGCGCCGCTGGAGAAGGACACGAACGTGATCGCGGTGGAGCTGTACAAGCCGGGTCTGGCGAAGTTGCTGGGCTCTGTCGTGCGCGGCGGGATTGAGAACATCCGCATGGTGCGTGGCGACGGCGTGGAGGTGCTTGCCCGCATGTTCCCGCCGGAATCCCTCGATGGCGCGCGCATTTTCTTCCCGGACCCGTGGCCGAAGGCGCGGCACCACAAGCGCCGCATCATCCAGTCGGGCACGCTCAACCTCATTGCCACCCGCCTGAAGCCGGGCGGTGTGCTGCACGTGGCCACCGACCATGCGGACTACGCCGAGTGGATCAATGAGCTGGTTGAGGTGGAGCCGATGCTGGAATACAAGGGTTGGCCGTGGGAGAATGCCCCCATCCTGACCGGCCGCCAGGTGATCACCAAGTTTGAGGGCAAAGGCCTGGATAAAGAGCACGTGATTTCTGAATACCTCTGGGTGAAAAAATGACAGACGTACATACCCTGATCCACTCCTATGCCCCCGGCGCGGATGCCGGCCCAGATAGCTTGCTGCTGGTGTGGGACGCACCGAACTTGGACATGGGGCTCGGCGCCATCCTGGGTGGCCGCCCAACTGCGGCCTACCGTCCGCGCTTTGACGCGATTGGCCGCTGGCTGGTCCACCGCGCACTGGACATGCCGGGTGAGGTGGAGCCGGAAGCAACCGTGTTCACCAATGTCACGCCCGGTTCCGCCGATGTTGTGCGCCCCTGGGTGGAGGCGCTGCGCAACGTTGGTTTCGCCGTCTTTGCCAAGCCGAAGGCGGATGAGGATTCGGATGTGGATGCGGACATGATCACCCACATCACCCGCCGCCGCGACGAAGGCGTGCTGCGCGGAGTAGTGGTTGCGTCCGCCGATGGGCAGAATTTCCAACACCTGCTCGAGGAGCTTGCGGTCGATGGAATCCCTGTCACCGTCATCGGTTTTCACGAACACGCCAGCTGGGCAGTCACCGCACCGGACATCACGTTCGTAGACTTAGAGGACATTCCTGGCGTATTCCGCGAGCCACTGCCGCGCGTCAACCTGGACCAGCTGCCGGATGATGGTGCGTGGCTGCAGCCGTTCCGCCCGCTGAGCGCCTTGATCAAGAACTAGGAGACGCATGTTCTACAGGTGGGGCCGTGCCGCCTACCGGCACCGCAAGATCATTCCGGTGGTGATTATCGCCCTGATCATCCTCATGCAGGTGCTGTGGGGAGCCAAGCTCGGCGAGCGCCTGTCGCAGGAGGGCTGGGAGGATCCGCACGCGGATTCCACCACCGCTGCGGTGATTGAGGAGGAGACGTTCGGCCGCGATAACGCCGGCGACGTGATCTTGTTGGTCAGTGGCAATGTCACGGACCCGGCGGTGGTGGCCTCTGCCAACGAGCAGATCTCCAAACTCAAGGACCGCCCCGAAGTTGCCCATGTGACCAGCTATTTTGCCACCCAGAATCCACAGCTGATCTCCCCGGACAGGACGAAGGCCTTCGCCGCCATCGGGCTGGCCGGTGACGGTGAGCAGACGCTCAAGGACTTCCGGGCGCTGCAGGAACAGCTGGAGGCCATTGAGATCCCGGGCGCCGAAGTGCAGGTGGCTGGCGCCACCGCCGTCGCGGACGCTTTGGACCGTGGCATGGCCGACGATATTGCCCGCGCAGAAAAAGTCGGCCTGGTTTTTGTGGCCGTGATCCTGCTGTTCGTCTTCGGCGGTGTCATCGCGGCGGCGATGCCGCTGATCGTGGGCGTGCTCTCCATCATTGGCTCGCTGTCCATCCTGTCCATCCTGGCGCAGGTCCAGCAGGTCAACGTGTTCTCCCAGTCCATCATCACGCTGCTGGGTCTGGGCCTGGCCATCGACTACGGCTTGTTCATGGTCTCCCGCTTCCGCGAGGAGCTGGATAAGGGCAGATCCATCGAAGATGCCGTGGCGGAAACCACCACCACGGCGGGTAAGACGGTATTCTTCTCCGCCCTCATGATCGGCGTGGCACTGTCAGGTCTGCTCATGTTCCCGCAGGCCTTCCTCAAATCCGTGGCCTACGGCGCGATCAGTGCCGTGCTGTTCGCGGCCGTGATCTCGGTGGCGGTGCTGCCGGCGATGTTCGGGTTGTTGGGGCACAACATCGATAAGTGGTCCGTCCGCCGCACCAGCCGCACGGCACGACGGCTCGAGGACACGATCTGGTTCAAGATCCCCGCCTGGGCCATGCGTCACTCCAAGCCCGTCATCGTCGGTGTGGCCGGTGCCCTGTTGGCGCTGACCATCCCCATCGTGGGTATCACCTTCGGCGGTATCAACGAGTCCTACCTGCCACCGGCCAACACCGTCCGCCAGGCACAGGATGATTTCAACGAGACCTTCCCCGCCTTCCGCACGGACCCGGTGAAGCTCGTGGTCACCGGCGCAGACAACAAACAGCTGGTGGACGTGGTCATGCAGACCCGCCAAGTCACCGGCCTGGCCTCCCCCATGGCACCGTCGCAGGCCACCAAGGACGGCACGACGGTGCTCTCTGGCACCCTGGCAGACCGCAATGGCGGCGAGGAGGTCATTGACCAACTCCGCGCCATCGAAGCGCCAGAAGGCGTGAACCTCTACATCGCCGGCACCCCCGCCATGGAGATCGAATCCATCGAGGCCCTCCTGGAGCGCCTCCCGTGGATGGCGGTGTACATGGTGGTGGCCACGTTCCTGCTCATGGCGGTGCTCTTCGGCTCCATGATCCTGCCGGCAAAGGCCGTTATCATGAACATCCTGGGTATCGGCGCCACGCTCGGCTTCCTCACCCTCGTCTTCGTGGACGGCGTGGGCTCCGGCATGCTCGGCTTCACCCCAGGCCCGCTCATGAGTCCGGTGCTGGTGCTCATCATCGCGATTCTCTACGGCCTGTCCACGGACTACGAGGTGTTCCTAGTCTCCCGGATGGTGGAGGCGCGGGACCGGGGGGCGTCGACAAGCGATGCAATCAAATACGGCACCGCGCATACCGGCGGAATTATTACGGCGGCCGCGCTCATCATGATCGTGGTCGCAGGCGCGTTTGCCATGAGTGAGATCGTGATGATGAAGTACATCTCCTTCGGCCTCATCTTCTCCCTCGCGCTCGACGCCACGCTCATCCGCCTGCTGCTCGTCCCCGCCGTCATGCACGAGCTACGCGAGGACAACTGGTGGGCCCCCCGCTGGGTCAAGCGCGTGTACGAAAGCTTCGGGGAGGGCAGTTCGCTTCACGACGACACCCCCCACCCCCACACCGGTGACATCCCCATCGGCGACACCGTCCTTGCCACGCAGCACGCCCGCAGCGGTGTGAGCGTGGATGAGGACAGCGACCTCATCCCCTTCGACGAGCTCATGCGCCGACTGAATGGCTGATCTTCGTTCCTGGGTGCGCTGGCTCGCCCCCATCGCGGTCCTAGTTGTCGTGGGGCTGGTCTTCCGCGACCAGCTGCCCTTCCTCGGGGAGGCCTTCGCGGTGCTGGGCCACGCTGCCCCCTTGCACGTAGCGGCGTCAGTGCTCTGCGCGGTCTTAGCCATCGTGTCCATGGCGGCCGTGATGCGCATCCTGCTGGCCGCCAAAGATGTACGCGCGAACATGGGCAACTGCACCACCATTACCCTGGCCAGCAACGCGTGGTCCACCACCATCCCCGGTGGTCCCGCGCTGTCCGCGTGGCTGACCTACCGCGTCCACCGCTCCTGGGGTGCCTCCACCGGCCTGTGCGGCTGGTTCTTTGTCATCTCCGGCGCGCTTTCCACCGTGTGGATGGTGGTCATTGGCATCGCTGCCGCCATCTTCCTCGGCGCCAACCTGTCCATGTGGGCGCTTGCCGGCTCCTTCGCCGTGGCCATCGCCGCAATCGCCGGCCTGTTCTGGGCCGTGTACAACCCCGCCGTACTCGAGCGCTGGACCCGCTACCTACCCGCACGTGTGCGCGAACGCGTCTTGCCGGTGATCACCCAGCTTGGCGATATCCGCATGACCACCCGCGGATTTATCGCCGCCGCAGTGTTCTCACTGTTCAATCAGCTCATCGACGTAGCCACCCTCTACTTCTCCATCTCCGCCATCACCGGCACCCTCCCCGGCTTCACCGCCGGCCCCGATCAAACCACGATCCAGGGCGTGACCCTGGCCTTCATCATGACCAAACTGGCCGGCGCCGCCCAGATCACCCCCGGCGGCATTGGCACCGTCGAACCGATTGCCACCGCCTCGCTGGTAGCCACCGGCCTCACCCTCGTCGACGCCACTGCCGCCACCCTGATCTACCGCATCGTGTCATTTGCTTTGGTCACCGCCATTGGCTGGGTGGTGTACCTATTCGCCTATGCCGGGAAAGGCTTCATGCTCGGCCGGTCAGCAGCGGACCCTTCTTAGCCGACTACGCTTAGGCCTATGAAAAACTCCACCCCCACCAGCACCGCCATTGCCCTTGATGCGGTTGCCATCGCGCTTTTCGCCCTGCTAGCGCGCATCGCTCACCAAACCGAAGAGATGCCCCTGAACTTTGTTGGTTGGCTGTCGACTCTCTGGCCCTTCCTCCTCGGCGTGAGCCTGGCGTGGGCTGTTGCTCTGCTTGTGATCAAGCAAGCCAAGGGCTGGGTCATCTGGCTTATCACCGTGGCTACCGGCCTGATCATCTGGGCAATCCGGAACCAGCAGATCCCGCACTGGTCCTTCATCATCGTGGCCAGCGTGATGTCGGCACTGCTGATGTTGGGGTGGCGAGGGATCGTCCACCTGGTTAAGCGGTAGCCATCCGAGAAATCTGACATCGCGAAAATCGCGACCTGGGAGAACGCCGGTTCATAATCCCGGAACCGTCAGAAAAATCGAATGCCCACCTGGAAATCACGCCAAGTGGGCCTCCTTTTGGTTGTTTAAGCCGCTATTAGAACGGCAGCTGGCCGTTGCCGATCGCACGGACAAGCCACACGATGTAGTTGATCAGTTCGGCACTCAGATCCAGAGCACTGCTCAGCATGGGATCCTCCTTAAGTGGGGTCGAAGCGATGTTCTCTTAACTCTTCAGATATCGCCCGGGAAGCACAGCCTGTTACACACCGCTGCTTAGAGCGGGTGGATGTTGTGCTTCTTCGGCAGGTCCTCATCAAACTTAGTGGACAGCTGGCGGAGCGCCCGGCGCAGGGTCAGACGGGTTTCGGACGGCTGGATCATGGCATCCAAGTAGCCACGTTCGGTGGCCACGTACGGGGAGGTCATGTTCTCCTCGTAGAAGTCCATGAACACCTTCTTCATGTACGCACGCTGGGTCTCATCCTCGATGGCTGCCAGCTGCTTGCCCTGAATCATCACGGCAGCAGCGGCAGAACCCATCACGGCGATCTGCGCGGTGGGCCACGCGAAGTTCAGGTCACCGGTCAGGTTCTTAGACCCCATCACGGCGTACGCACCGCCGTAGGCCTTGCGGACGATGAGCGAGATTTTCGGCACCGTCGACTGCACCACGGAGAACGCCAGCTTGGCGCCGCGGTGGATGAGGCCAACCTTCTCTTGGTCCACGCCCGGTAGGTAGCCCGGGGTGTCCACCACGAAGATGAGGGGCAGGTTGTAGGCATCACAGATCTGGATGAAGCGCGCGCCCTTATCGGCGGCATCGGCGTCAATGCAGCCTGCGAAGTGCATGGGGTTGTTGGCCACGAAGCCGACGGGGCGGCCGTCAATTCGCCCAATGGCGCAGATGAGGTTCGGGGCGTAGTTCTCCTGGATCTCCAGCAGATCCTCATCATCGCCGAGCTGAACCAGCAGGTCCATCATGTCGTAGCCGGCGTTGGTGTCATCCGGCATGAACTCGTCGAGGGCGGAGTCATCCAGCTCATCATCGGCGGGCGCCCAGGCAACGGGCGGCTCGTCAAAAGCGCTCGTGGGCAGGTGTGCCAGCAGGTCACGGACGAAGTCGAAGGCCTCGTCCTCAGACTGCACGGTGACGGAGACGTTGCCGTTCTGCTCCTGCTGCAGGGCGCCGCCGAGCTCGGCGGAAGAAATGTCCTCACCGGTCACCTCACGGATCACGGCCGGGCCGGTCACGTACATCTCCGCCTGGCCTTCCACCGCAACGATGAAGTCCGTGGTCACCGGCGCATATACCGCACCACCAGCGGACTTACCCAGCATGATGGAGATCTGCGGGGAGCGGCCGGACAGCGGCAGCTGACGGCGAGCAATCTCGGAGTACATGGCCAGGGAGGTCACCGCGTCCTGAATACGGGCACCACCCGAATCCTGAATACCGATGACGGGGCAGCCGATCTTGATGGCCATCTCCATCACGTCCACAACCTTGCGGCCAAACGTCACGCCGACGGAACCGCCATACACGGTCTTGTCGTGGGCGTAGATGGCTACCGGGCGGCCGTCGATACGCCCATAACCGGTGACAACACCGTCGGAGTACACGGCGTCCGGGTCGCCGGGGGTGCGGGCGAGGGCACCGGTTTCAACGAAGGACCCTTCGTCGAGAAGCGCATTGATGCGTTGACGCGGGGTGGTCTGCCCGGCATCATCACGCCTCTTTCGCGCGCGCTCCGAGCCCGGATCTTGCGCACGCTCCAGACGTTCGCGCAGTTCAGCGAGTTTTTCAGCGGTCGTTGCCATTAATCCACTCCTGCATATGCTTGCCGACGATCCCCACCGCCGGCTCATCCACAACCGCCAAGTGATCACCCGGCAGCTGCACGATGGTCAAATCTTCCACGATGGCGGCCCAGCCACCATCCGGTGCGATATCTGCGTAAGCAGGCTCCAGCATAATCGCACCCTCGTGCATACCCTCCGCACGGAAGAGAAGCACCGGCACATCAACATCGGCCCACTTTACCAAATCCACCTTGGCCAAGATCTGGTTGTCCACAAAGCTGGCGCGCTGGTGTTCCAGCACACCGGCGGACAGGCCGTGCGCGGAGGCATCCGTGGTGGCCAGGAACTCACCCAGCATGGTTAGCAGGGCGTCCTCGCCGGCGGTGTCGAGGAGCTCGTACGGCACCTCGAAGTCCAGGCCGTAGGTGTCCTTGGCAAACGCGGCGTAGCGCTCCCAGCGTGCGCGGACGTTTTCCGGGGTATCCGGCGTTGGGTTCCGCGGCTGCGTGGTGTCCAGCAGACCGATGAACTTCACCTTCGGAGTATCCGCGCCAGCTCCGGAGCCGGCGCGGTTCTGTAGTTGATGCGCCACCTCGTAGGCCAGCGCACCGCCGAAGGACCAGCCGGCCAACACGATCGGCTGGCCTGCGGCGAGTTCCACGATGTCCTCGATGTAGGCCGCGGCGCGGTCCTCGAGGCTGCCCTCCAGGCGCTCTAGGCCGTAGACCGGAACGTTGTCAGCCAGGCGGCGCGTCAGTGGTTCGTAGACCACGTTCGATCCGCCAGCCGGGTGGAAGAGGAACACCGACGGCGTGGTCTCATCCGTGCGTGCGCGCAGCACGCGGACGTTGCCCTCCACCGGGGTTTCCAAACCTTCACGCACCACGTTGGCCAGCGGTTCCAGGGTCTCCGCGTCCAGCACCTGCTGCGCGGTGACCTCGATGCCAGAGCGCTCGGTCAGGTGCGCTGCGATCTCACCGGCCACCTTCTCGTCGATCTTCGGCAGCGGCGAGGTCACACCAGCAGCAGCTGCGCCGGCGTACTTCGCCCACGCACCGAAGACCATGCGCTCGGACGCATCACGCGGGGCGACACCCACGCCGGTAGCGGGCTGGTCAGTTTCTGGCTGGTCGGCTTCCGTCTCTCCTGTCTCCCCTGGCTGGTCGGCTTCCGTCTCCCGTGGCTGGCCAGCCTGGCCAGCCACCGCGTCTTCCACCATCTGGATGACATCGGCGACGGAGGCGTCGCGAAGTGCTTGGAGCTGCAGCGGCGGGATCTGGAAGTCGTTTTCCACGCGGTTCTTGATGCGCATGCCCATGAGGGAATCCAGGCCCAGGTCGATGAGTGGGAGTTCCACCGGCAGGTCATCCACCTCGTAACCCATGGATTCGGACACGATGGCGCGCAGGCGCTCCTCCACCGTTTCCTTGGCCGGGTCCCAGACGACGGGTTCCACGTCAACGGCGCCGCGAATACCAGCCTCGACCTGCTCACGTGCAGCGACCACTTCCGGCGGCTGGGGGTTGTCGGTCACGCCGGGGAGGGGCGTTGCGGCCAGGTCTAGCGTCGTCGCAAAGCCTTCTGCGATGAGCGCTTCCCCACTGTGAACCGTGACGGTGAGACCACCGAGACCCCGGCGGACCAGGGTGGTGAGCTCGCCCGACGCGGGCAGCGTGGCGCGCTCTTCGGCGGCAACAACGCGCGCGTTCGGGTCAGTGTCAGCGGCGGCGAGCTCCACGAGCTGCATGACCGAGTAGATCTGGTCGGCTTGCGTGGCGTAGGCCAGGGTCCCGTCGGGAAGCGACACGCGCGCACCCAGCGGGCCGGAACCCGACGCGGAGGGGCGAGCATCCGTCCACAGATCGTTTCGCTTGAACTGGGTGTGCGGCAGATCCGCGCGCGCACCAGCACCCGCGATGGCGGCGAGATCGACCGGCATGCCCTGTGCGTACAGCTTGGCGGCCAGGTCCAGCAGGGTGGCTACCTCATTCTCCTTGCGCTTCAAGGAGTACAGCAGCTGCGCGTCGGGCTTGCCCACGGAAAACGCGGTGTTCATCATGCCCATGATGGCCACCGGGTTCGGGGAAATCTCCACCAATGTGGTGTGACCAGCAGCAAAAGCCGCCTCTGTCGCGTCCTGGAACATGACCGGCTGGCGTGTCATGCGGATCCAGTAGTCCACGCCATGCACGGTCTCACCCGGGCGGTGCGTGCCATCGACGGAACCAAAGTGCGTGATACGCAGCGGTTTCGGCTCAATGCCAGCGATCTCACCGGCGAGTTCACCCAGGATCGGGTCAAGCATGCTCGTGTGGCCCGCGCCGCGAACCTGCAGCTTGCGCGCGAATTTCTCTTCGGCTTCCAGCGCCGCCACCAGGTAGTCCACGGCCTTGCCGGGCCCACCCACGGTGGTCATGCCCGGACCCGCGTACACAGCGGGCTCAACGCCAGCAGCTTCAGGATGCTTATCGACGAATTCCGCCAACTGCTCCCGACTCAACTCCACCACGGCCATGGCACCTTCACCATCGGTGCCAGCAACCTGCTTCTCCCCCTCGCCCATGAGGCGGGCGCGGGCGCACGCGATGGTCAGGGCGTCCTCGGCGGACAGACCACCTGCGGCGTAGGCCGCGGCCATCTCACCCATGGACATGCCCATCGTGGCAGCCGGGGTGATGCCGTAGCTGGCCAGAAGGTCCGTCACGGCGATTTGGATGGCGGTGATGGTGACTTGGCCGGTCTCGGTGTCGTAGGTCTGCTCGTCGTCAAGAATGAGGTCCATCATGGACCAGCCGGATTCAAAGGCAACGACCTTGTCCAGCTCCTGGATCCGCTCGCGGAACAGCGGGGAGACCTCCACCAGGCGCTTGGCCATCTTGCGGTGCTGGGAACCGAAGCCGGAGTAGACGAACACCGGGCCAGCGGCCGCCGGGCTATCAGCGGAGTACACGCCCTGGGTGGCCTTGCCCTGGGCGACGTAACCCAGGCGCTTCACGGCCTCTTCCACGGTGGACGCGGTGACCACGGCGCGGGAGCGGCCATGGTTGCGGCCAGCCAGCGTGCGGGCAACCGCGCGCAGATCCGTCTTGGCACCGGTCTTCTCCAGTGCTTCTGCCATGACGGCTGCCGCATCCTTGCGGCGCGACGGCAACAGGCCCGAGACCGGCAACAGCACCAGATCCGGGTTCTCCGGATCAATCAACGCGGCCGGCGCTTCGGCATCTACCTGGTAATCAGCGGCATCAAAGTCGGAGAGCACCACGTGCGCGTTCGTGCCGCCGAAGCCAAAGCCGGACACACCGGCGGTGCGGCGGCCGGAGTACTGCGGCCACTCGCGGGGATCTTCCACGATCTCAATGGATTGTGCGTCAAAGTCCACGTACTTATTCGGCGCGGTGAAGTTCGCCGTCGGCGGAACCGTGTCATGCGTCAGCGCGTCGATGACCTTGATCATGGCCACCACACCAGCAGCGGATTCAGAGTGGCCGATGGTGGACTTCGCCGACCCCAACAGCAGCGGCTCTGAATCCGGGCGGCCAGCACCGGAGCCCAGGACCTCGCCCAGGGCGGTGGCCTCAATCGGGTCACCCAGCGCGGTGCCCGTACCGTGGGCCTCCACTAGGTCTACCGTTGCCGGATCCACGCCAGCATCGGCGTACGCCCGGCGCAGCACATCAACCTGTGCCTCCGGGTTCGGGGCGGTCAGGCCGTTGGAGTGGCCATCCGAGTTCGTCGCCGAACCCTTGATCACGGCGAGCACTTCGTCCCCATCCGCAATCGCGTCCTCAACGCGCTTGAGCACGATGAAGCCGGCGGCCTCCGCACGCACAAAACCATCCGCGTCATCAGAGAACGCGCTGATCTTGCCGGTCGGGCTGATCACGCCCAGCTCGGAGAAAGCAGTGGAGATGAACGGCGACGCCAGAATGTTCACGCCACCAGCCAGGGCCACATCCGCTTCCCCATCGCGCAGTGCGCGCACAGCATGGTGCACCGCTACCAGGGAAGACGAGCAGGCGGTGTCCACGTTGACACTCGGGCCACGGAAGTCGAAGGCGTAAGAAATACGGTTCGGAATGATCGAGCTTGCCGTACCCGTCAGCGCATACGGGTGCGCGGACGCCGGGTCGGACGTAACCAACATTCCGTAGTCATTCGAGGAGGAACCCACGAACACACCCACGGACTCCCCGCGCAGGTCACTGGCAGGCAGGTTGGCATCTTCGAGTGCTTCCCACGCCAGCTCCAGCATGATGCGCTGCTGCGGGTCCATGTTGGTGGCTTCCAGCGGGGACAGGCCGAAGAACTCGTTGTCAAAGGTGCGGATGTCATCCAAGTAGCCGCCCTGGAGGTTCTGCTCCTCCATCTTCTTGGCCATCACCGGGTCACTCAAGTACTCAGACCAGCGGCCTTCCGGCAGCTCACCGGTCACACTCTGGCCAGTGACAAACAGGTCCCACAGTTCATCCGGGTTGCCGGCCTTGGGGAAGCGCCCCGCGCGACCCACCACGGCAATATCCCCGGAACCATCCGTGGCGCGGCGGGTGGTCACCGGCTTGGCCTCACCGGACAGACCCGTACCGGCCAGCAGGCCATGTGCCAGCGCCTCCACTGTGGGGAACTGGTAGGCCACCGTCGGATCCAGCTTGATATCCAGAAGGTTCTCCAGCTCACCGGACAAGACGATGACGTCGCGGGAGGACAAACCCAGGTTCTCCAATGGCGCAGCCGGGTCCACCTCATCGAGGCTGGTGCCCGTGGCATCCGCAATCCACTGCCGCAACCAAGTGATCAGTTCTGCCTCGGTCATCGTCTGTGCCACAGGTCCTTCCTTCTACATACCTTCTGAATATCTTCTAAATACTGAACGGGTTATTCAGTCCCGTTATGTATCGGCCAGGCAAGGCTAACCGTTAGCCAGATACTTCTTCCGGTTCACCTGACGGGCGATCTTGCCGGAGGAGGAACGAGCAATTTCGTTCGGCGCGTAGAAGCGCACGTCCTCCGGGCTGATGCCGTGCTTCGAACTCACCGCGCCACGGATGGCGTCCTCAGCGAGTGCATCCCCAGCCGGGTCTGCACCCTCAACGCGCTCAACCAGCAGCACGAGCTTCTCCACATCCTCACCCGGTACTGCGAATGCCGCCACCGAATCAGAACGCACGTGATCGCTGGCCTCCATGACGGTGGCCTCAATGTCCTGCGGGTAGTGGTTACGCCCAGCAATGACAATGAGGTCCTTCACGCGGCCCGTGATGTAGAGGTGACCACGATAGAACGACACCAGGTCACCCGTGGCCAACCAGCCATCCTTCGGCGTGTCTTCCGGCACGGTGGAACCTTCCGCCAGGCGCTCGCCCAGGGTGTTCTGGAAGGTCTGCTTCGTCTCTTCCTCACGGCCTTCATAGCCCGCAGCCACGTTGTCGCCGTGGATCCACAGCTCACCGATGGTGCCTTCCGGGACCTCATTGCCTGTCGACGGATCCACCACCGCCAACACCAAATCCGGCACCGCCTGCCCATTCGAGGCAAACGCGATACCCGCAGCATCCCCTTCGGCCACTTCCACAATCTGGCCTTCGCCGACCTTCTCGCGGTCGAAGAAGGAGAACAGCGGACGCTCTTCCGTCTGCGGGGTGGACACGATGAGCGTTGCTTCCGCCAGACCGTAGGACGGGCGCAGCACCTGCGGGTCGAGCTTGGACGGACCAAAGGTTTCCTCGAAGCTCTTTACCGCCGCACGGGTCACCGGCTCCGAGCCGATGATGATGCCATCGACCTGGGAGAAGTCATAGTCCTCTGCGTTCTCCGGTGCCGCGTAGCGTGCGGCCAGATCCAGCGCGAAGTTCGGCACAACGGTGTACACAAACTGGTCTTCATCGCCCTCGCGGAAGGTGAGCTGATCCGTCCAGCGCTTCGGCTGCTGGATGAAGTCACGCGGGTTCATCAACTCAAACTCGATGCCCATGATGGTCACGAACACGGTGAGGATGATGCCCATGTCGTGGTGCATCGGCAGCCACGTGGACAGACGCAGCGGCATCTTCAGCTCCGCTGCGTCATAAATCTGCAGAACGTTGGTCAGAATCGCGCGGTTGGTCAGCACCACACCAGCCGGCAGGCGGGTGGAACCGGAGGTGTACTGCAGGAATGCCACCTCATCCAGCGGATCAATGTCCTCGCGCTCCTCCGGCGGGGTCCAGCTGTCCGCCAGGGAATCCGGCAGGGAATCCACCACCATGATGCGCGGGCGTTCCGGCTTGGGCACCTCCGCGAAGAATTCACGCACGGCCTTTGCGCCAGCGTTGTTGGTCAGCACCGTCTTAGCGCCACAGTCCGCCATGACGGCGCGCAGCTGCTCATCGTGCCCCGGCTCATTCGGGTCATACAGCGGCACCGGCGTCTGGTCAGCATAGAGAGCACCCATGAAGGAGAAGATGTACTCCGGGGAGTTCGCCGCCAGGATGGCCACGCGGTCCCCCGGTTGGCCCGTCTGCTGCAGGCGGGCACCAACGGCCTTGATGCGCGTGATCATCTCTTCGCGGGTGAAGTCCACCGGCGTGCCCTCGCGGGAGACGGAGAAGTCCCAGTAGCGCATCTGGTGAAGGTCACCGGTGCCCATCTCTGCGCTGCCCTGGTAGAGCATCTCGCACAGTTGGTAGAGCGAAAGCTCCGGCGGCAGGTCGATCTTTCCGTCGTTGTAGAACTGGTAGAGCAGCTGCTCAATATCCATACTTCTTCCGCTCCTTTGTTGGGGCTAACTAACTTCAGCGATGCGCTGTCGAATCCACTCTACGGTCCATGCGTTCGCTGTGGTGCCAGGAATCACGTTCGGGTTGGATGCGTACATGGCGTGCACACCATTCGCGGCCACCAAATCCTGGGCACGGCCCAAGGCATCCACGACGTTTGGCGGGGCGTCGCAAATGCTGTCATCCGGCGCACAGATCTCGATGGCGCGGTCATTGAGAACACCGAAACCACCTTCACGGACACCACGCATCGTGGCGCCAGGTACAACTGCCTGCACGATGCGGTTCAGCGGGTGCAGCGCAATCTCCGCGCCCACGCCACCGAGTTCCACACCTGGGTTAATGCCCACGGCGTTTTCACGGCGGCCATCCGCGATCATCACCACTCCGGCGATGCGCTCCGGGCTCACCACCCCGGCGTCACGGCCAATCTCGTTGGCAATATCACCCACGATGACGGCACCTTGGGAGAAGCCGGCCAGAATAAACTGCGTCGATGAGCAGGTCTCCGCCACGAACTTCAGCTCCGCCTTGAGGCGCTCCGTGCCCTCATTACGGGAATCGTCGTAGCTCATCTCCCCACGCGACTGCACGGATTTGAACTGCGCCGTGTACGGCAGCGTCCACACACGGACATCGTTGATGTCGTACTGCTCCTGCAGTGGCTGTGTGATGGAGAGCATGAAGCTCATCGGGTTCGCCTGCGGATTAAACGGGTCATCATCCTTGGACGATTCCCATGTACCCGGCGCGGAGATCACCTCAACCGCCGGGCACCAGGCAGGCTCATCCGGCGCACCAGGACCTGGCGGCAGGACACCATCGATCGGACCAGAATCTGGCCCCATCCACTTCACCGCGCCAAAGGCGATGACACCCACAATAAACAGGGCGGTAACAAGAGTAAGGACTTTCCGGGTGCGCACGTGCGCGCCTCCTAACTAGCAGAGGTTGGCGTGCGCGGCTTCGTCGATAAGCTTGATCAGCTGCTCATGGTCAAGTGAGGTGCGCTGCTGCTCAATGAGCTGGCCCGCCACCGCGTCACGAGTGATGGTTTCACCGCCGCACAACGTACTAGCGGTTGCTAAAAGTTGGTCCTCAGTCCCCTCAACGTTGACTCCGGCCGCGCGTAGAGCTTCCAGGTAAGCTTCCTCTTTCTCAGGACGCTTCGGGGTGTCTTCCGGGAAGTCCGACACCTCGCTCGCAGCACCTTCATTCGCCAGCGCATCATCCACCGGCGTTTCGCTCGGCTTTTCGCTTGTCGACGTCGCCGGTGCACTACTCGTCGTCACCACCGGCGCACTGCTCGACGCAGTCACCTCATCGCTATCGACGGTCGTGCCACCACACGCGGCCAACGTCACACCAGCCACGGCGAAAGACAGTGCTACAAGTGCATTACGCATGAGGGGTGAGGCTCCTTAGTTCTTGCTCTCGCGGACAACGCCGAAGACCTCATCCAGCTTGCCGTGCTGGAAGGTGATGGTCTTGCCGCCGGCCGGGATGTCCTTCATGTCAGACGTCGGCCAGCCGAGGCGACCCTGCTCCCAACCGTTCTTGCCCCACTCGTCGAAGATGTTGCCGTAGTAGATCACGTGGGCACCAGACTCCGGGGAGAAGTAGATGTTGCCGTGCTCGAACTCCTGGAAGAAGCCACCGTTGATCTTCTTCTCGTTGCTCGTTGGGTAGCCCAGGTCAGAGCGTGCGGTGCCCAGCTCGGCGTACTTCGCGCCGATAGCGCCGAAGACCATCTGGTGGCCCTCGCCGACACCCTCCGGGTTGCGGGTGAGGTAGCCGTTCTGGAACTTCTGCACGTAGCCGTTGCCAATACCCTCAGCCTCAGCGACCGGGTAGCCCAGCGGACCATTCTCGTAGCCGCCCTTGCCCCAAGCAGCGAACATGTCGCCCGGGATAGCCTGCGCACCCGTCTGCGGGGTCCAGTAGATGGAACCACGCTCAAAGTGGACGTAACGGCCCTTGCCGTCCGGGGTGGTCAGCTCGCCCGTCTTCGGGAAACCAAGCCAGCCAGCCGGACCGCTGAGCTGGTTGTACTTAGCCAGGATCGCGCCGAAGAGCACCTGCGCGCCGGTCTCCGGGGACCAGAACGCCGCGCCCTTAGCGAACTCCTGGGCCTTACCGCGGCCACCGGCCACGTCGTACTCGTTGTTCACGCAGTTACCGATGACGCCGGACTTGGTGGCCTCACTGATCGCACCAATCGGGTTGCACTGTGCACCGCGGTCACCCTCCGGGATGTTCAGCGCGTCAGCAATGAACGGCCACGCCTGCGTCATCTCAAACTGCCAGTACTCCCAGGAGTGAACGCCGGACGGACGGTAGCGGGTGATAATCGGCACACCTGCATCCTTGGCGTAACGCTCAAAGGTCTGGGTGGACATGCGGGAGATGACCTCCAGGCCCACACCAGCCGGAACAGCCGGGCCCTTGGCCACGGACTCTGGGTTACCAAAGTCGTCCTTGCCGGAACCGGAGGAGACGTAGACCGTCTTGCCGTTCAGGTGCTCAATGCCCAGCTTCGGATCGTGGTCGATCCAGTCCTGGGAGCCCAGCGGGCCCCACATTGCCTCAGAGTTGTAGCCACCGGCATCCTTCTGAGCAGCCTTGATGGCCCACGGCATACCCGTCGTGGTGGTGTCCAAGTAGCCGGAGAAGGAACCCACGAAGTTGAACAGGTGCGGGTTACGCTCCGCCAGGTTGACGGCAGCGGTGCCACCCATGGACAGGCCGACAACAGCGCGGGAACCATTCGAACGGTACTCGCTGTTCAGCACCGGGACCAGCTCCTTGGTCAGGAACGTCTCCCACTTGTAGTGCTTACCGTTGTCCGGCTGCTGCCAGTCGGAGTAGAAGGAGGACTCGCCACCCACCGGCAGGATGACGTTGACGTTCTTGTCAGCGTAGAACTGCTCGATGTTGGTCTCGATGGTCCAACCGTTTTCGTCGTCACGCGCGCGCAGACCGTCGAGTGCCCACACCTCCGGGAACTTCGCCTCCGGGTTGGAGTGCCAGTCACGTGCCAGCAGGATCTGCACCTGGATCGTCTCACCCGGCATAGCAGCCGAGTTGATGAACACAGCCACACGACGCTGCGTCAACCACTCAATACGATCAACCGTCACACCCTCCGGCAGACCATCAATCTGCGGGTTCTCGTCCACCTCAATCGGCGTACGCTGCGGCGGATCCGACGGACGAAGACCGTCAGAAATACCGCGTCCAGAAGACAAAGAGCCGGACAGATCAGAAGAACCGATCTGCGCAACCGCCGGAACGACGGCTACACCGACAGCCAGTGCTGTCGGGACCGCGGCGATAGCGAGCATCTGGCCCTTGGTGGCCTTGCGGGGAAAACGTCGTGGTGTCAAGCGCATGAGGGTGTCCCTTTGGTGGTTCGAATGTTTCACTGTTTTTCACTCAGAAAAACAGGTACGGAAAATAACCGGAGCTCACCACCCCAGGGGTTCCCCTCCCCTAGGCCGGGCCGGCTGCTTCATTATGTTGTGGCATGAAGTTTAAGTTTCACTTGAGACTTTACCCTGGAGACACGCCGAGTGAAAGGTGTGAATTGTGGGTTTAGTGGTGATCGCGTGTTTGTTGGGGTCTTTTTCGGCCCCGGCCTGGTCCCGACCCGGCCCGGTCTGGCCTGACCATCCGACGGGACCGCTACGACACACTTCCGGAAACGCTACAGGATTTCGACAAAACCGCAGGACGCACGACCAACTCCGGGGAGTTCGTCGTAGGCCTCCTCGAGAGGTGGCCCTTAAAAGATGAAAGCCCCCGCCCCCGCTCAAACGAGCCCCAACAAAAAATCCCTCCCAGCCCCTAAGAGGACTGAAAGGGATCCCGATCACGCGGGCGATTCAATTACCACGCGTTCATGTGGTTGAGCACGCGCGCCTTGGTCTTGACCAGCTGGCCGCCGAACTCATCCCAGTTGTGCAGGCCAACTGCCGGGTAGTCGGTGGTCATGCGGAGGCCGGTGGCGCGGGCCTTGCCTTCCCACACGCGGGTGGAGGCCATGGCACCGAACTCGAGCAGGGAGCCGGCGATCTGGTGCTGCGGCAGGTACTTGCCGTCAGCCGGACCCGGGACACCGCTGGCAGCGGAGACGTAGACGTCGGAGTTGCGCAGGCCGTGCATGTTCAGGAACGGATCGTTCTCAAAACGTGCCGGGCTGAGCAGGGAGCCGTACATAGCGTTCAGGTTGTAGCCGCCGGCATCCAGCAGTGCCACGCGCAGCAGGGTCTGCATGCCCGGCAGCGTGGTGGTCAGGTAACCGGAGAAGCTGAGCACCTGACGGAACTGGCCCGGGTGCTTGGAGGCCAGGTTCATGGCGGCGGTGCCACCCATGGACAGGCCGATGATGGAGTTGTTGTTCGGTGCGACACCGAAGTGCTGCTGCAGGTAGCCCGGCAGCTCACGGGTGAGGAAGGTCTCCCAGCGGTAGACCTTGCCGTTGCCGTACTTCGGGTCAGCGGTCCAGTCGGCGTAGAAGGAGCCCTCGCCACCAACCGGGGCAACCAGGGTGATGTTGGAGTTCTCGTAGACAGCGGCAGCATTGACGTCTTGGAACCAGGCGTTGGTCCTCTCCGTCGCGCGCAGGCCATCAAGCAGGTACAGGCCGGCGTTGCCACCACGGGCAGCCGGGACGATCTGTACCGGGATGTTGCGGTTCATCGACGGGGACCAGACATCACAGCGCTGAACCCAGTAGCGCACCGGGTCCCAGTCGCAGTGACCGGTTGCGTCGGGGCGGAGCCAGCCGCGCGGATTGGCCTGTGCCTCGTTCGGTGCAACAAGCATCATGCTCATCGCCGCTACAACAGCTGTGACCAGCGCGATCAGGGCGCGGCGCAGAGAGAGGGTCGCGTTCATGTTTTCACCAATCAGATCTTCAGGAAGATTTCGGGATTACACCCCGGTATGTCGCAGGTTTTCTGCAAAGTGTTACCGCGATGTTATCAATCGCGTTCTCATCTTTTCCAGTTATTGGCCGGACCAGTACACGCGCGGCCCGTGAAGCCCCACGTCTTCGCCGGCGGCGATGCGCTCGAGGGTGTCCGGATCAAGGTAGACATCCGGGTTGTCATTCACTTCCATCGTGCGGCCCTTTGTCAGTGCCCAGCCCATGTTCTTCACAAATCGCTTGGCGCTCATCGGTTCGCGGTAGGTGGCCAGAAGCTCGTTGATCTCAGGCGTGCGCAGCGCCGCGCGAGCTTGACGTACAAGTTGCTTATCGACGTACTCCGGCAACTCCTCCACATCCACCCCCGTATCCGCCATTTGCCAGTGCAACGGCAGGTGCTTGTCGTGGCCGATACGCCCGCCGGGTTCCCTCGGCTGGCGTGCAGCCAGTGGCGTGGTCAGTCCAACAGAGTCGAGGACGCGGGCGTCCAGGCTGGCGTTCATGCCCGTCATGCCCAAATTGACGTGGTAGGCCGTGATCGGCATCTGCCCCAGGTCCGTCTGGGCGTCTTCACCGGTCATGCGGGCGCGCGGTTCCCATTGGAAAACGTTCGGGTCCTCTTGGACGAGGATGAGGCTTAAGGCGGCGGTGCGGGAGTCGTCGATAAGCGCTTTATCCCACACATCCGTCCAGTTGGTCATCATGTCGCTGGCGAGGAAGTCCTCAGCGTAGCGTGGCGGGTTGCCGGATTCGCGCAGGAGGACCGCCGTCCAGAATTCGCGTTCGTCCACGATGGTCAGAGTGATGGGGTTCTTATCAAACGGGTCGAATCCAAGGTCGTGGCTGCGCTGGATCACCAGCCCAGCCCAGATGACTAGGCCCGTGGTGGCCACACCCGTGACCACGGTGAGGGGCACCGCCATGACTGGCAGCAACATGGCGAACAGTGGGAGCAGCACCATGCGGCCGTGCATGAAGTCCCCGCCCACTTTCACCACATATATAAGGTGTAGCGCCCCGCAGCCGAAAGCCAGGATGGCCACGAGTGCTTGCTTGCCCGCGCGCTGGTACACAAACCACGCGCCGAAAGCGAAGGCCACGATGAGTGGCAGCCACAAACCGTACGGGCGCATCGTGTCCCACACGTAGACGGCACCCGTGCGCCACGCCGATTCGGAGGCGGACTTGGCCACCGCCGTGTGGGGCGTGAGTAGGCCGTAGTAGCCCATGCGGAAGATTTCGTAGGCGCCCGGCAGCGGCAGGGCTGCGGCCAGGATGCCGCCGATACGGCGCCAGTTGCGGCGGTTCAGCGCCAGCAGCAGCACACCGGTGAGCCCGCCGTACAAGGCCAACTCGGGTCGCACCAGCCATGAGAGGCCGGCCCAGAAGGCGAGCCAGTACAGGGCAGATGTTCTCTCCGAATCCTCAGCCCACCGCACCAGCAGCGCGAACCACACCGCCAGCCACGCCAGGGACAGTCCCCACTCCAGACCGGAGGTGGCAAAGTCCCGTGCCGGCGGCAGCGCCAGGTAGATGATGATGCCAAACGGCAACACCATGTGCTGCCCCCACAGCTTGCCCGCGGCAATGGTGCCCACCACCGCGGCGATGACGGTGAAGATGAGAGCGAGCCACATCGCCACATCCTCCAGCCGCATCCCGGGCACCCAGGAGAAGGCAACAATGAGGTACTGCCACAACGTGGAAGTGTTGGCCTCAACGCGCTCGCCGATATTGAACACTGGGCCGTTGCCAGCCAAGATGTTGCGGACCGTGCGCAGGACGATGAGCCCGTCATCACTCATCCAACGGCGGCTAAAGCCACCCCAGAATGCGAAAGCGCCCGCTACGAGCGCTGACAGCAGCAGCGATAAACGGGCGCTTTTTTCCATGCGGAGTATCTTAACTGATGGCTGGCACGATATAGACGGCCATCACGATGGTGAAGATCCACAGCAGAGCAAGCCTCTGCAGCACACGATCTTCCAGCGCGATCTCATCCGGTGCACCACCGTTACCGCTATCTACCTCAGCAGCGTAGCGCAGGATCGCGATAATGAACGGGACCATAGAGATCTGGTACCAGAGGCCTTCAGCGGGGGCCACGCCGTCCGAAAGCGTAAAGCCCCACAGCGCGTAGGACATGACCACGGCGGTGGCGGACAGTGTCCATACGAAACGCAGGTAGGTCTGGGTGTAGCCCTGCAGCGACTTGCGGATCTTCGCACCCGTGCGCTCCGCCAGCAGCAGCTCCGCGTAGCGCTTACCGGAGGCCATGAACAGCGAACCAAACGCGGCAACCAGCAGGAACCACTGGGAAAGCTCGATGTCCGCAGCGACACCACCCGCCATCGCGCGCAGCATGAAGCCGGAGGACACCAGCGCAATATCAATCACCGGGATGTGCTTCCAGCCGAAGCAGTAGCCCAGCTGCAGCGCGATGTACACGCCGATCACGATTGACAGCGCCCAACCATCAGAGGCCAGGAAGGACAGGCCGATGGCCAGCGCGATGAGTATCACTGCCATCGCATACGCCAAACCGATCGGCAGCATGCCCGAGGCGATCGGGCGGAAACGCTTCGTCGGGTGCGCGCGGTCAGCCTCCACATCGCGCGCGTCATTGACCAGGTAGATCGAAGACGCACCGAAGCAGAAAACAATGAACGCCAGCGCAATATCCCACACGGTGCGGGACGTGAAGGATTCCGTGCCCGCAGCCAAAGGCGCCGCCAGAACCAGGACGTTCTTCACCCACTGCTTCGGGCGAAGGCCCTTGATCATCGCGTCGGGCAGGTTCTTCGGCGGAGTCTTCTTCCGGTTGTAATCCACGCCCTCGGTGTGGGGCTCAGACTTCAAAAACGGCTCTTCCTGCAAAGGAGGGGTCTTCGGCTCGGTCATGCTGTCTGCCTCTCAATCTCAATCGCGGCTCGCGCCACCCCGGCACCCAGCAGCGCTCCCGCCAGGGTGTCCGTGGGATAGTGCACGCCCAGAACCATGCGGGACGTCATCATAATGGGAATTCCCAGATACGGCAGTTTGGAGCCAGTGATGTCTGCAAGGTGCACCATCGCAGCGCTTGTCGACGTCGCGTGCGAACTCGGAAAGCTCAACCTCGACGGCGTACCCACGCCCACCTTGATCCTGGGATCATGCGGGCGACGGCGCCGAACAATGCGCTTGATCACCACGGATGCCGTGTGCGCCGTGAAAGCGCCAGCACCCATGGCCAACCACTTCCGGCGACGCTTCTCATCCACAGCCGCACCCGCTGCTGAGATGCCCATCCACCCCAGCGCGTGCTCACCGAAGTGACTCAGGCCGCGGGCGGTGGGGAGGACACCGGGGGCGTCGTAAAGCTGTGCTTGGATTGCGCGCAGGACGTCTACTTCTTTATTGCTCATCGAAGATCTTCTTCCAGTTCTCATGGCTGGTCAGCTCCGGTCGTGCCTCGCGGTAGGTGCGCTTGAGCTCCGCCCAGCGGTCCTTGATCTCGGCGCGTAGGCGCTTCTGCTCATCCAGGAGAGTCTTGGCCAGTTCCTTGTCACGTTTGCGGAAGGCCACGCCCGTGCCACCCGCTGTGGACACCGTCGCGGAATCCACGCGAGCCAGCGTGTACCAGCGAGCCTCCTCGGCAGTGAGGTTGAGCTGCGGTGCCTCCCAGTGCGCGCGATCCTCCGGCTTACGCAGGTGGAGCAGGGATTTCGCGGCCCACGGGATCTTCTTGATCTTGGCCAGACGGCCGCCAATCTTATTCGTCGGCACGCCCGGCGCGCCTGTTGCTGCTGGCAGGTCCGCCGCGGACGGCAGCACCTGCGCATCGGAGAAGCCCTTGCGAATCCCTTGAATCCGAGGTAACGAGGATTCAAGGATGTCGAAGAGCTGATCCGGGCCGGCGAGGAAGTCCTTCATCGCCTCATTCTGGATCGCGATGGTGGAGTACTCCATGCACACGTAGTGCTTGAGCGTGGACTTCAGCATGTTCTTCAGCATCGCCTCCGGATTCTCCGGGCCGTAGATGCTGGCCACGATGAGGCGGTTGCGCATGTGGAAGTACGCCTGCCAGTCAATGGCATCGTCCTTGTCGGCCCAGGCCATGTGCCAGATGGCGACGCCGGGCCAGGTAGCCGTCGGAAAGCCTGCTTCCTTGGCGCGCAGGGCGTACTCGTTGTCGTCCCACTTAATGAACAGCGGGAGTGGCAGACCCATCTTCTCCGCGACCACGCGCGGGAAGAGGTTCATCCACCAGCCGTTGTAATCCACATCAATGCGGCGGTGCAGCGGGCGCGAGGTGGTCTTGCGCGGGTCAAGATCCTCTTCCTCCGTGCCCACGTAGCCGAGCGGGTACTTAGCAAAGTCATGGTCGTACACGGCGTGCTTCGCGGCGGAGAACATGAAGATATTCGGATCCACCGTCTCACCCGTGGTGCGCAACTGGCTGCGATCCTGCAAGTTCAGCATCTGGCCGCCGACGAGGATCGGGCTCTTCGCGTAACGAGCCGCCTGCACCGCGCGCAGGATCGAATCCGGCTCAATGGCGATGTCATCGTCCATGTACAGGATGAACGGGGCGTCCGTCTGGTTCAGCGCCTCGTACATGATGCGGGAGTAGCCGCCGGAGCCACCAAGGTTGCCTTGCTGGAAGATTTTCAGTTTTCCACCAAGGTTGGCTTCAGCTTCCTGGAAGTCCGGTTCATCCGCTGGGTGCTGATTTCCCTGGTCAGGCATCAGAACATCCGTGATCGCCTCCAGCACCACCGGGTCCTCCGCCAGTGCGTGAAGCGCGTTGACCGCATCGCGCGGACGGTTAAACGTGGGAATACCCACCGCGACCTTCTTCGCCGACGGCGCAATCGTCGTGCCATCCGGGAGCACCTGCTCCTTCGGCTCATGCGGCGCGAACCAGCCGGCGCCGGTGATCGTGGTGTCTTCCTCCGCATTCACGTCGAACCACAACCAGCCGCCGTCCTCGAAGTTGGCCAGCTTCAGCGGGATCTCCACCCGTGCGTCCTTCGCCTCCACGTTCGTGACCGCGATGCGCACGCCATCATGCTTGGAGCGGTACACCGAGATCGTCGCCGCGCCCTGAACATCCATGGCCAGCACGACCGTGTCCAGCTGCGACCAACGGCGCCAGTACGACGCCGGGAAAGCGTTGAAATACGTCTCGAACGACACTTCCTCACCGGCGTGCATGCTAAAGCTCGTCCGGCCTGACCATGTCAAACGCTGTTTATTCTGCTCCGCCTCAATGAGGTACAGCATGCGGACATCGTGCGGTTCGCCCTTCTTCGGCATCAGCACTCGCTGAAGGACGTCTACTGCAGTCGTTGTTTCCACAGGTCTCACTTTCGGTGCCTAGATAGAGTTTCGCCCTAAGCGTAGTGCGTCCACGCTTGCCGACGGGTTTTCGGCGCTCGAACGCGCCCTTTTCGCTTTTGTGCGAGCGGAACTGTGCCCCAACTCCCCGGATTCGAGAGCAGTCCTGGTGTTTTAGGAGGGGGTGTGCACGATTCCCGGGAATCGTGCATCGGGAACGCGAAAAGCCCTGACCCGTTAGTCGATCCGGGCCAGGGCTCGTGGCAAAGTCGCGATTGTTCGCGGCCAGTTAAGCGGCGATCAGGGTCTCGCCGTACTTAGCAGCGTCGAGGGTGCCGTCCGCAATGCCAGCAAGCTCTTCTGCAGCGGCGCGGCCAGCGAGAAGCGGAACCCACTGGGTGATCGTCGCGCGCTCCAGGTGCTCTGCGAGCACTGCCTCAAAAACAGCGTCGACAACGTGTACGCCCACGACACCATCGAAACGGGCGTGCAAGTCCTTGGAAATGTTGTTGATTGCGATCATGGCATCCTCCTTTCCTTGAACGTGATAGCCATGAAATTGAGTTTTAGTCGTTCCGTGGAGGGGAACCTCCTGGACGAGGCCTCAAGGGTAAATCTTTTCGTTCGCCCTTTGTTAACCTGTCGTTAACTTTAACAGATAGTTGGTGAACATCAAGCATTTACGTAACCCATCAAGCATTGGTAGCAGCGACCTGCGGAAATGGCGTGAATATAATTGCTGGGCGGTCTGGGTGTTACGCGAGTGAAAAGGCTTTGTGGCCCGGCATTCGCAGGCCCAGACGCTTGTTAACCTTTTAGTTAACTTAGGTGGGCATCCGGGGAGACATCACCCTGCTAATCTCCCCGTTGTGCTTATCGACGCCCCCTCCCCCACCCGAACACCCCTCCGCGCAGCCATCCCGCTGCTGTACACGGTGATGCTGTTCGTTCTTTTCCGTTCCGCCATCGTGTTCCCCCAAGGAAATCCGGGCACGGATTTCACGCCGATCTGGACGGCAGCCAATAAGTATGTCTCGGGTGAGCCGGTGTTTGATTCGGATTACACCGTCGATATGCCTCATTACTTGTACACGCCCGCGGGCACCGTGCTGATTGCCCCGGTAGCTATCTTCGGTTCGCAAGAGGTGGCGCGCGCGGTCATGGCTGCGATGGGTGCGCTGTGCATCATTGCCGCGATTGCTTTGGCCGTGCGGATGGTTCGCCCGCAGTGGTTCCACATTGTGTTCCCACTCGCCGTGAGCTTCTTCTTCATCACACCGGAACCGGTCCGCTCCACGTTGGCGTTGACCAATATCAACGGCTTCTTGCTGCTCTTGCAGGTGTTGTTCATCTGGCTCTCCCTGCGTCTTCGGGAGCAGAAGGCCGGTTGGCTCAACCAATTCACACGGCCCGAAGCATGGGCGGCCGGCGTGATCGCGGGTGTGGCGCTGTCCATCAAGCCGCAGTTCGCGGTGCTGTTCATCGTCTCTCTTGCCTATTGGCAGGTGGCCGTGGTGGTCGTCGCGGCGCTCGTGGCCGCAGCGCTGTTCGCGGTCGGGTGGTTCACTATCGCTGAGCCCGAGCTGTTTTTCACCAACCTGGTCCCCTACCTCAGCGAGCCGCGGCCGCGATTCAATGGTTCCGTCAGCGGGCTCGGCATTGTCCTGCAGTGGCCGGGTGCGCTGGTGACGGTGCTGACACTGTTTGTCATCGCGACTGCACTCGGTGCTGTCGCCGCGATGTGGCGGTGGAAAGACACAGACCCCGTGCTGTTCACCTTCGTGGCCACGGGCGTCTGCTTCGCTGGCGGATTCATGGCCAGCGGACTGATGCAGAATTACTACTCCATCTGGATCATCCCACTCGCACTCACCATCGTCGGGCGCCAATCCCCTATGCGCTGGCCGATCACCGTCCTGATCTTGCTTTGCATGTACGCCCATTGGGTCTGGCCAGAAACAGGCCGTAAAACCGTGGACGTCGCTTTGGCCTATATTCCGTCGTTCATGTTCATCGCGCTGCCGGTTGCGGTTGGTGCGTGGGCGCTGGCCAACCGGCCGTCAGAAGAGCAGCAAGTCGAAGCACCAGATAACGCCACCGAAGCCAATTCTGTTCATTCGAGTTAGAGAGGCTTCATGGTCGCAGCGCTAGCCAAGGCGGCCCCTTCGTTTACCACCATGTTCGCATCCATCAGTTCGCGACTGCGAGTTGTTCGGAGTTGTTTCAAACAACTCTGCAACAACTAGGCAAACAACTCCCCGAAAAACGCAACGGAAAGAGCGTATTTACGCAGGCTGACAGGGTTGTTCAGAGTTGTTCAGAGTTATTCGGAGTTGTTTGGAGTTATTTGCGGACGGCGCGGAATCCGAACTAGGCGGACACCCAGCGCACGCTCGGGCCACGTGCAGGACTATCGCTAGCGATCTTCGCTTTGCCCACGTCGCGCAAATGACGGAGAAGGCGGCTCACCGACTCTCGCTCGACACCCAGCTCATCCGCAACCTCGCGCGCATTCAGGGACTTTCCTTCGCGGAGTTGGGCGAGGACCCAATCCTCGGTAGTGACGGCACTGACCACGGTCGACGCTTCCCCATCAAAAGCAGCACGGGCTCGTGCGGAGAGGATCCATTCCGGCGCGTCCCGCAATTGCTCCAGGAAGCCCTGGTTTGCATACCACGCCAAGGTTTCCTGGGCTTGCGCTTCCGAAACCTGCATCAACCTAGCGGCAGTGGATGTCATCAGAATTTGATTATTGGCTAGATGACGGGTGACCAGGAGACCATTAACGCTGTCAAAGATGGATTCGCCGAATTCAATACGCAGCAGGTACAACGCTCTGATGAAACCTGAATCCACACTTCCCGAAGGCAAAGTGACTTCAACGAACGGCCCGTTGGCATTCAGGCTAGGGGCTTGCCTGCCACTAGAAAGCATGGAAACCCACATGCGGTCAAAACCACGCGAAGATTCTTCCGCAAGCCCCAACTGTCGCAACGCCGCCATGAGGACCGGATTGCGCGGAATGGATTGGGTAGTCAGGATCTTCTCTTCAGCCACGCCGACGGGGAGACCACCGGGGGACCACACCGTCAAGCTGGTAGGCGACTGATCAACGACGATAGAGGTGGTCGCTCCCCAATCACGGTGCGCGAAAGCATTGGACACAATCTCATCGACGGCGGTAGCGGGAAATGCTGGAATTGGGAATTCCTGCCCGTTCGGGAGCTGAACCCGAGCAATTTCTTGCGTTGTATTGGCCTTGATCAGCGCACGTACCTGCTCTGAAGCGGTAATCAACGGTGCGGAAATCTCGGTGACTTTGGGGTCGCCACTTGGGACGTCGCGAAGCAAATGACGCACCATCGTCCGATTATGCAACGGCTGCATGAACAGTATTTCCGCCGCGAAAGTTAGAGCACCACCAGAAGTGAGCAAGCCCAGATCGCTGCAGAGCTCGAGACCTGTCTGCGGAACAGGCGATGTGTCACCGAGCGCGCTCTTCCGGTTAGCAAGGAGGGCCTTGGCCTGCTCAACAGCCTGCACATCCAAGTCTTCGGGCCCACGCCACGACTTTCCGGCGCTGAGATCAGGATTAGAGCGAGACAAATGGATACTCCGGCGCTCGTCTTCGCTCAAGGGGACGCAGCTCTTGCCAACACGCTTGCTCGCCTGTCCTTTAGGGCGCTGATACAAAGCCATCCCGCGGGGAATGCGTAACACAACTAGGCGGGCATCACACCGTTGGATCTCAAAGGCCTCAACCTGGATATGCGGTTGAGTGTTGCTGTAGATCTTCTCTACCAACCACTCACGAGGACGGACAGTCCCAGTGAACGCAGCAGGCCCCGACTTCTTGTCATTGACACCGAGGACGATGTAAGAAACGCCACTGTCCGCGTTTGAGAAACAGATAACCTCATCAACGAGAAACTCGACCAATCCCGCATCAGGGTTCCTGCTCTTCGGGTGGACAGCAGGATCTTCCTTGAAATCCAACACCTGGGATTCCCAATCACCAGCGCTATCACCTGCCTCAATCGCCGATAGCGCTTCCTCCACAACCTCAAAACCTGCGTCCAGCATGCACTTAGTCTAGCAAGAGTTATTCAGGAGTTGTTTCAAACAACTCTGAAACAACTAGGCAAACAACTCCCCGAAAAACGCAACGGAAAGAGCGTATTTACGCAGGCTGACAGGGTTGTTCAGAGTTGTTCGGAGTTGTTTGGAGTTGTTTATTACTCCCCAATATCGGGCGATTCCTGGGCCCCACGCCACGTGATGATGGCGCCAGCGACCGCGATCAGCACGATGCCGGCCACCATGGACCAGGTCAGCTCGTCGCCGGAGAAGGCCCAGCCCAAAATCGCGCCGATCACGGGGTCAAGGGCAAAAAGCGTACCGACGACCGCCGCCGACACAATCCCCGCCGCAATCGTGTCCATCACGTAGGGGATCACGGCGCCGATGAAGCCGGAGATGATGAGGGTGAGGGACATGGGGGCGTCGATAAGCGAAACTGCGGGCACGGAGAACGGCATGAGAATGAGCGCGGCGACGACCACTGACAACGCGAGATCCGGCAAGCCGCCGCTTTCGCCGCTGCCCATGCGCTCGGCGAAGAGTGTGTAGGCGCCGAAGAAGATCGCGCCGGTGACCGCGAAGCCGATGCCGATAATGTCCAGGTCATTTGATGGCTGCGCGATGAGCGCGACACCGATGAACGCGCCGATGGCCCAGAGGCGGGAGCGCCACATTTTCAGCCCGAGGAACGACACGACGCAGGGGCCGAGGAAGTCAATCGTGACCGCGACACCCTGGGGCAGACGCGCGATGGCGGCGTAGACCATCATGCTCATCATGCCCATGGCCACGCCGTAGACCACGATGTTGATCGCGCGGGCGCGCGTCATGCCGCTGAGCCTCGGCCGGAACAACGCCACCATGATCACCGCCGCAGCCGCCATACGCAGGCCCGACACACCCGGTGCGCCGACGGTGGCGAGCATGTCCGTGACCATCACCGCCGCCGCCTGCGTCCCCAGCGAGCCGATGAGCACCATCAGGACCGGGGCTGCCGGCAGGGCTAGGAACGTATTCATGCCCTGGCGGGTCAATCGGGTTTGGGTACTTTCGCGCGACACCCGGGAAAGCGTAGTGCATGCAGGAAAAACGGGAGCATTCACTAGTGGGCCCGTCGCGTCGAAATAATAAAGATAGTAAAAATAGTAAAGATAGTAAGAGATAGTAAGGAGGCGGGATGCCAGCGATTGAGGGACGACCCAAAAACCCTTTCACTGCAACGGTTGGAAAAACACCGGCGGTGGTCGCGGGACGTGATGAGTACCTGCGCGACTTCGACGCTGCCATCCAGGATGGCCCGGGAAGTCATGAACGTATCTCCATCATCACCGGCCCGAGAGGAGTGGGCAAGACTGTTCTGCTGAATGAATTCGAGGCAGTCGCAAAATCTCACGCGTGGCACGTCATCTCCGAAACAACCACTCGTGGCTTCAATGAACGCATCCGTGACCGCGCATTCAGCCTCGCGCAGGAGCTTTCCGACGAACCCAAGCGCCGCCTCTCTGGAATCAAACTCCCCTACCTCGGCTTTGACACCGAATCTGTTCCTGCTTATTCACCCACCCCAACATTGCGGTCGGCGCTTGATGAACTGCTTGACTACCAGGCAGCGATTGACGCCCGCCTTGACCAAGAACCAGTTGGACTGTTGATCACCCTGGACGAGCTGCACTACCCCCACATGGACGAGATCGTCGAATTCGGCACAACGATCCAACACCTCGTCCGGGAAGATCGTGAGATTGCAGTTGCGATGGCAGGCATCCCCGGAGCGGTGAAACCGCTCCTCGCTGCGGACGAAGGCCGCAACCCCGTGACCTTCTTACGCCGTGCAAACAGGATTGAAACTGGAATGGTCTCGATCGAAGAGGTGCGGATGGCTTTGAAGGAAACTACAGCACCAGTTGGGGTCTCGTGGACACCAGACGCCCTCGAGATCGCATCAAAAGCGACCGGCGGATACCCGTTCATGATCCAGCTGGTCGGGCAACACGCTTTCCGTAACCTCACCGACAACGTGATCGATGAGGAAGCGGTGTCGCATGGCATCGGTGCTGCTCGGAGGAAACTCGGCCAGCTCGTGCACGAACCATCGCTTGCTGATCTATCTGAGGTGGATCGCACCTTCCTCACCGCAATGTCATTAGACGATGGCCCCTCACGCATGTCCGATATCTCGGCACGCATGGGTGTCGATGCGCAATACGCGGGCACCTACCGCAAACGGCTTATCGACGCAGAGATGATCCGACCCACTTCCCACGGCTACGTCGACTATGAACTCCCCTACATGCGCGAGTACCTTCGGTCCCACCATGCGGCCGATGCGATGGAGCAATTTTCCATCTGGCCGGAGTGAAAGACCAAAACTTCCTCTATCAACTAACCCAGACGGGGGATCTAATCCCGCACTTTCGCACTGGTAGATAGGATTACATTATCCCTATCAGTCGCAGACCGCCCTCCAGGACGGCCACATTCCTAGAGAAGGCAGAAAAGTGAAAAGCCGGCAGCACACCACGTTCCTCTCGGTCTTTTGGGCAACATTATTTACTGTGTTGCTAGCTGCAGCGGGAGGGATTGTCCTTCCCTCAACCGCGACAGCCGAACCAGAACCAACACCCGAGCGGCAGGTTCTCAAATGCTACGACGAGGGGCGCATCCTCTACTGCGAACCGGAGTACCTGCAAGAACTCATCGATCAAGCAGGCACAACGCCCACACGGATTGAGATCGGCAACGGTACCGAGACACTCGTGACCAAGACCCTGGTTATTCCAGCAGGTGCAGATATTGAGCTCGTGGACACAAACATTGTCTCCTGGAGTTCAAGCACCAAAATCATCCGCGACGACGGCGATTTCACCGGCAGCCTCATCCGCGTTGAGAAGGGTGGCAAGCTCACGCTTTCCGACGGCACCGGGAACGGCGAAGGCATCATCATCGACTCCCGCGCGCAATACGACAATGTGGTGACAGGCAGCTCGTTCTCCCCCACCATCATGGTCGAAGGTGAGCTAGTGATGAACGCCGGCACGATCACTGGCGCCCGCAAGATGAGCAGCGGTGGCGAAGGTGCAGTCACGGTGAGAGGTACAGACGCAAAGTTCACGCTTAACGACGGAAAAATCACCGACAACCAGCGCAAAGGTGGTCAATTTGGCGCTGCGAATGTCGCACTAACCAAGGGCGCCACCATGGTGATGAACGGTGGTGAAATCTCCAAGGGCGTCAGTGACGACAGCCCCTACGCCTATGGCGAGGCCGGCGGCATCGGCGTTTTCGACGGCGCCCACCTGACCATCAACGGCGGCACGATCACCGAAAACACGGGTTGGGCCGGCAACATCAATGTCAGCCACTGGCTGAACGAAAGCAATGTGAAGCCTGGAGACGATACGTCGGAAACGCGCTCCACCGTGGTGTTCAACGACGGTGAGATAACGAATGGCAAAGCTGCCTTCGCGGGTGGCGGCATCAGCATCTTCGGCAACGCGGATGTCACCATGAATGATGGCACCATCGACAGCAACGCTGCGCCGAATGGTGGTGGCGTGAACGCGATGGACATGTACATCAACGGTGATCCAAGCACGTACAGAGAGATCGATTCCGACGGCTCCCGCTGGACTAAACAGCACTTCGGCGAGGGGAAGCCTGACGAGTGGACCAAGATCTCCCCTGCAAGGTTCACCATGAACGGCGGAAGCATCACCAACAACAGCGCTACCCGCACTGGTGGTGGCGTCAACGTGATCTCCAACGCCGTACAGCTCAACGCCGGATTGATCGAAGGAAACAGCGCCCATGATCAGGGTGGCGGTGTCTACGTTGCGACGAAGTCCTACAACGCCCATTTCATGGACACCCTCATCACCGATAACCAGGCAGCCGCTTTTGGTGGTGGCATCTGGCTGTGCCCCACTGGCAGCATGGTCATGCACGTCACGAACGGCGTGGCCGTCTTTGAGAATGAAGCCATCAAGAGTTCTTCGCGTTTGCACTGGGGCGACGACATCGCTCACGACAACTATGGATCCGTCAGCCAAGCCGGTCTACGTATCGATCCACGCATGCTCGGCGGCGGTGAACCCACTCTCTACAAGGATGGTTCTGCCTCGTCGCAGGGCACCCGCTTCGACCCGGAAAACCCCGGCAAGGAGCAGATCTTTGACGGCGAGGCCCGGGAGTCCGATGGGAACGCCGACTACCGCACGGCTATTCAGAACGAAGGCCTGAAAACCGTCGTCGATGACGCGGCAAAGGAAACCGCAAAGTCCTGGTCACGGCTGACGATCCAGAAGAATACTGCGCCGCGTGGAGCTGGCGTCGGTTCGAACGGTGGACTCACCTTCGGCACCCCGGAAACCACCAAGGTCCCGGTCACCAAGGCGTGGAAGGACACTGAGGGCAAGGACCTCTCAAAGGAATTGATGGTTCCGGTCCAGGTTCAGCTCGTGGGCGCTGCTGGCGGCGAACAGTACCCCGTCGGCCAACCCGTCGAGCTCAACGCCGACAACGACTGGACGCACACCTTCACCGACCTGCCGAAGACGAAGACCGTCGACGGCGCACAGGTTGAGGTCCAGTACTCCGTCCAGGAGCTGACCGTTGACGGCTTCACCAGTGCCGTG
>NZ_JAKMUS010000017.1 GCF_027570075.1 Corynebacterium meitnerae | reverse complement strand
CTGCGTCCCGGGTAGTGGGCGTGCCCCAACTATCTACCTGGGGTTTTGTCCGCGTGCCTTTGGGGGTGCGTGAAAATCCTTCACCCGCCCCGCCGAAGCAACACCACTGCCCCGGACATCAGCGCAGTCGGGTTAGACTGGCCCAAGTTCATTTGCTCGTTGCAAGACCTTTTGAAAGACCTCTGAAAGACCGCTGAAAGACATCCGCCATGCTCGTGAGTGAAGCACTGTTTCTCCTGCTCTCCAACAAGTCCGCGCACCCTGAGTTGGGTGTGAGCCACCAGCGCGTTGCCCTGAATGGTGCGCTGCTGTGTGACCTCGTGGCCACGGGTTTGGTGGAAGTCCACGGTGGAAAGACCCCCACCCTTTCAGCCGTCCCCGGTGCTGCTGAGCGCGCTGCATCCCACCCGGCACTGGCGCATGGTGTGGAGCGGGTGGAACGGAAAGAGCGTCCCACCCTGTACTCGGCGCTGACTTCCCGGAAGTTCGCCGCTAAGGAGGCGATTGCGGAGCGCCTTATTGAAGAAGGCGTGCTCGATGAGGAACGCGCTGGCTTCCTCGGCCTGAAATGGTCCCGCTTCCCGGAGAAGGACGAGACCATCGAGGCCGTGATGCGCCAGCGCTACCGCGACATCTTCCTGGGTAAGGCGGAGCCGCGCCCGGAGGAGGCCATGCTCATTGTGCTGCTGCGCAATACCGGTGAGCTGCGCCGCCTGTTCCTCGAGGAGATCGAGGGCATCCCGTTCGACGCCCTCCGCGTGCGCGCCCACGACATTGACAAAAATGTCCTCGACGCCGCCACCTACGACAACGCCGAGGGCATCAACCTCATCCTCGAAGGCGTGGCCAAGGCCGCCGCGATCGAGGAAGAGGCCGCTTCCAGCTAACCCCCCAAGGCTCACGCCTTGTCTTAGGCCCTCAGCCTTTAGGCTGGGGGCCTAAGGCACGCGGTAGGTCCACTCGTCGGTGCTGAACTTCTCCTCGACGAGTTTCTCGGCCGCCGCCAAGTCCTCATCGGACAAAGAACCCACCTGGGATGGGTAGCGCGCCATGAAGGTGCTGATCAGGGTATCGATGACCTCTGAACGCTCCACACCCGTCTGCCTGCGCAGCGGGTCCACGCGCTTGGCCGCGGACTGCACGCCCTTGGAGGACAGTTTCACCTTGCCCACGCGCAGGACCTCAAGCATCTTGTCGGCGTTGATGTCGTAGCTCATGGTGGTGTGGTGCAGCACCGCACCGGGGATGCGCTTTTGGGCGGCGCCGCCGATTTTGCCGCCGTCGGAGGTGATGTCATTGATCGGTACGTACCAGGCGTTCACACCCAGGGATTGCAGGCCGGCGAGCACCCATGTGTCCAGGTACTGGTAGCTGTCCACGTAGCTCAGGCCGGCGACGATGTCCTCAGGCAAGTACATGGAGTAGGTGACGCAGTTGCCACCCTCCATGAACATCGCGCCACCACCAGAAATGCGGCGGACCGGCACGATGTCGTGCTTCTTGATGCCCTCCGGGTCCAGCTCATTCTGGAAGGACTGGTAGGAGCCGAAGACCACAGCCTTGTCGTCCCATTCCCAGAAGCGCAGGATCGGGCCCTTGCGCCCAGCCGCGACTTCCTCCAGCAGGTACTGGTCCAGCGCCACATTCACCGGCGTGGGCAGGACCGGGCAATGGATGACAGTCCAGTCATAGTCCGTCAGGTCCTTCGCGTCGAGCAGCGCGCGTCGCGCGACCACGGCCACGTCGCGGGTGGAAAAGCCGTGCAGGTAGACGGGGCCGAGGGGGGCCAGGGCGTCGTCGATAAACTTCTGCAACTCGTCTGTACTTGCGCCGACGGGTGCGCCGATGAGCGCGCTGTTGATCGCGTCGAAGGCTTCCTCAGGTTCGAGGAAGAAGTCGCCGGAGATGCGGGCGTCGGTGATGTGGGCCCCGTCATCGTCGATATCCGCGACGACGAGCTTGCCGCCGGCGACCTTCACTTCAAAGTGGTGCTTCACTTGGCGAACTCCTCTACGATCGCCTTGTTAAATGCCGGCAGGTCAGCCGGGGTGCGCGAGGAAATGATTCGCTTATCGACGACCACCTCCTCATCCACCCACTCCGCCCCCGCATTCTTGAGGTCGGTCTTCAACGAAGGGTAGGAGGTCACGCGCACGCCCTTCAGCGCGTCCGCATCGGTGAGGATCCAACCACCGTGGCAGATCACGCCAACCGGCTTGCCCGCCTGGGTTAGCTCGCGCACGAAGGTAACAGCGGCCTCATCCATGCGGATGTGGTCGGCGTTGCCGGTGCCGCCGGGGAGAATCAGCGCATCGAAGTCCGCAGCGTTGGCCTCAGCCGTAGTCAGATCGACCGTGACGCTCGCGCCCTTCTTGCCGTCGATCGTGCCTGCCTCCGGGGCGATAACCTGCACCGTTGCGCCTGCGGCTTCAACGGCCTCGCGCGGGTCCGTCAGCTCCGAATCCTCAAAGGCGTTCGTAGCAAGGATGGCAACTTTCTTGTTCTGCAAAATGTTTTCACTCATGGCACCCCAGGGTAGAGAAAAACGTCAGCCCGTGGGCTGACGTTTTCGTAAGGGTTTGCGTAGAGGCGGTTAAGCGTCCTGCTTGGCTTCTGCCTTGTTGTCTGCCTTGTATTCTGCCTCGCTGTCGTCCTTCTTGCGGCCAATGGACAGCATGCGATCTCGCACCGCATGGTAGGCCTCGCGCCCATCCAAAGACTGACTTTCCTGCGTGGAAATCTGGATGTCATCCACCGTGATCTCCCCAGTGCGCAGGGACACCATCTCAGCCCAGTAGCGGAACCACACGGCGAACACCGCCGCGATCGGCACAGCCAGGAACGCACCCACGATGCCGAAGATCGTGCCACCCACCGCCACGGACAGCAGCACGATCGCGGCGTGCATGTTCATGGAGCGGGACTGCAGGATCGGGGACAGGACGTTGCCCTCCAGCTGCTGCACCAGAATGACAAGACCCAGCACCAGCAGCGCGTTGGTCAGACCGTTGGACACCAGCGCCACAATCACCGCAAGGGCACCAGCGGTGAACGCACCGATGATCGGGATGAAGCCACCGAAGAACGTGAACACGGCCAGCACCGGCGCGAGCGGCACGCCCAGGATGACCAAGCCAACGCCGATGAAAATCGCATCAACCAGGGACACGATCGCCTGCGTCCGAATGAAGCCCGCGAGCGTATTCCAGGACCGCATGAGCACCTCCGACAGGTGCCAGCCAGCCTTCTGGCCAGCGTATTTACGCAGCCACGGCAGGAAACGGTCGCCGTCTTTGAGGAAGAAGAAGGTCAGCACCAGCATCAGCGCGAGCGTCGTGCCTAGCGACGTCACCACCCCCACACCACTCGCCACCCCCGAAGCGATATTGGATGCCTGCCCGCGTACGAACTCACCAACCTTGTCCATCGCCTCCTGGATCTGGCCGGTGTTCACGTCGACCGGCGAGGACGTTTCCACCCAACTCAGAATCCGGCGCACGCCCTCCTCCGACTGGCGGTACAGGTCCACCGACTGCGATTTGATCATCGGCGCCATCGCCGCGAACAACCCACCAATCGCCCCGAAGAACGTGATGAGCACCAAGAACACCGCCAACGCCGACGGCACCTTATGGTTGCGCAGCCACCGCACCGGCGGCCACAGCACCGTGCAGAAAATCAGCGCCAGCAGCAGCGGCAGCACACCGACCCACACGTAGCCGATGATCTTGAACAAGAACACCGACGCAATCACCACAACGATGAACCGCAGCGCCCACGCCGCAGCCGTCTTGCCGTCATCCGCGATCACCTGCGCCCGGTCGATGCTCTCGCCCCGGTTCACCGGCTCCTGCTCGCGTTCTTTGTCGCTTTGTTTGTCGCTTTGCTTGTCGCTTTGCTGTTCGTTCTGCTCATCGACTTGCTCGCCGACTTGCTTGTCGCTTTGCTTGTCGCTTTGCTTGTCGCTTTGCTTGTCGCTTTGCTTGTCGACCGAATCAATCAACGTCTCAGCAAAATCCTTCTTGCCCTTTTCGGTGCCCTTGTTAGTCACAAATGTGCATTGTGCCAGACATCCCCGAAAACTAATGAAAACTAATGCTGCTGTGCAGCAGATTTCGGCCTCGTGTATCTGGGGTTAGGTCCAAGCCCGTGCTTGGGTTCGCCTTTTGGTCGTGGGTTGGGCGTGGGTTGGGCGTGGGTTGGGCGCAGGTTAGTCGCGTCCGCATTCCACGCCACATGAGTCACAGTTGACCTGGACTTTTCTTGAGCGCGTTCCAGACGCGACTAACCACGCCTGTGAGACTGCGAGGGGACCTTGCTGGGAAGCTCAAAAAATTTTGTAGTTTCCCTGACAAGGCAAAGGATGTTGCGTAGCATTCCCTTCAATCCGAAGTTTTCCTCACGAAAGGAACTCAAGTCATGTCCCGTTTTCTGCGCCGTACCATGATGGCCACCGCCCTAACCGCTGCCGTGAGCGCCAGCGCTGTCGTCCCCGCGAACGCGTGGGAGAACACCTACCAGACGTACGAAGAGGCGGGGAACAGCGAGGGCATGTGCATCCTCGAGTTCACTGAGCAAGAGAAGAACGACGTTAATAATGCCTACAAGCTCTTGTTCGAGACTCTCGCGGACCTTTCTGCTGAGAAGCTCCAGAATAGGGAGCAGGCGGAAATTTGGTACCCGTGGGCGAAGGAGAATCCGAATAAGGATCCGCTGGCATGGCACCTTGGCACCAAGTACAAGGGCAAGGATGTCGGGACTGCGCAGCGTATTTTGGCAACAATTCATCCAAGCAGGAGCTCTGGTCCGTACTACATGGCCGGCAACTTCTTGAAGCAATCCCGTAAGCCGATTCTGGAAGAGCGGACCCTGAAGATCACTCCGTATGAGGCTGGTAAGCGAAAGGGTTCTGGTGCTGTCAAGGTGGGTGACTTTGTAGCACCTGGTCTGTGGGGAATTATCACTGGCAGTCTGAGTATTAGCGGTGCTGCTGACATGGCCGGTGAAGCCCTGAACAAGCTCGGCCCGCGCATTCAGCCGACGATCAAGAGCTACGAAGAGGCACTCACTGCTTGCGAGAAGCGCCAGACGACGAGCGGCAAGATCAAGCAGGGCTCCAGCCTGGACACGAACCAGTTCATTGGTCTTGTTGCCGGCGGTGTCCTGGGTGGCCTTGCTCTCCTGGGATTCATCGCGGTGGCGGTTGGTCCGCTGGTGAATGACTTCTTCACGAACTTCTGGAAGAACGCTGGCGTTCTGCGCTAAGCACCTGAGAAGTTAAGGGGCGTCGAGTGGGAGACCGCTCGGCGCCCCTTGTATGTTGGGAGGGATTTTTGTCCGGTTTCTAGGAAAGAGTTCCTCTGTGTTTATTCGTCGTTCTGCGGTGGCTGCTGCTACCGCCGCTGCTGTTGTCACTGGTGCTGTTGCTGTTCCCGCGCAGGCCTATACCGTCGATTACAACAAGGAGACGGATAAGTGCACGATCTCCTTCACTGAACGGGATCAGGAGCGGATCAATGAGGCGTACAAGAATGTGTACGGCCTGCTCGCGGATCAGCTGGTGAAGACGCTGGGTGAGAAGGAATCCACGGCACGCTACTCGCAGGAGCAGCGTAAAGAAGATGTGGATGTGTATGTGACGTGGGCGAAAACTGCCGACGATCCGTACGGCTGGTCCAAGGATCCCGAGGTGGCGAAGGCGCAGGATCGCCTGTGGAAGTACGAGCGCAAGAACTACAACATGTTCGTCGCGCTGATTAAGGCGTCGCGCAAGGATGTGATCACCCAGGGTGAAGAAGTGATCAGCCGTGAGGAGGCGAAGCAGCGTGGTGAGACCTTGGGGTTGGATCTGAAGGCGATCCTTAAGGATCTTGGTCTGACGGGAATCCTGGGCAGCGTGTTCGGCGGTGTAGAGGACATCACCCACTCGGTGAAGATCATGATGCGTGACGACGTACTGCAGGTTGCCGGCCCGATCGGTGCGTACAACAAGGCGCTGACCGCGTGTGCGGAGAGCAAGAGCGAGTCCAGTTCGGTGCCGGCGGGTTCCTCGCTGTCGATTAATGGTCTGATTGGTGCGGTCATCGCGGGCATCGTGGGCCTGGTTCTCGTGGCTGCGGGGATTGGTTTTGCCGTGCGTCCGGCAGTGGATGATTTTTTGGGTCGTGGGTAGGGGCGCGGAAAAGCAAGCGCCATATTTTTAGCTACAAAACTATCCTGTATGCTTCGGTTAACTTCAAGCGCCGATACCGAAACCCAGGTTAAAAATGGGCGAATTCTTGAGTTTTACCTACTCCTCGGAGTGTAGCTCAGGGTGAAGAGCCTTATCGTTCGCTGTGAAGATCCCTGTACCCCTGTAGGAGAAAACTCAATGCTGAAGCATCTCGCCCGCTCGGTCGTAGCGGGAACCACAGCCCTGGCGCTGGCCGGCGGCATCCTCGTCGCGCCCCAGGCACAAGCACAAGTCGGACCGATGAAGACCACGCAGATGACCGTCAATATGGCGTGCAACCTGCAGATTGATAAGGATAAATCAGCTGGTGTAGTAAGAAGTTTCGCTGGCCTAGCTGAAGGTGTTTATAACGCTGGTAAGTATGAACAGTTAAAGTTCACTCCGTCCGTGACGGCTCCAGAAACCGTGGAGGCCAACGCGGATTTTGATTACGTGATTAGCCCTGGCTCAGTTGGCGCGCCTGGTCAGCTCAGTGCAAGCGCGTACACCATTACGGTAACTAATGCGGATCAGCTCAACGTGTGGGTTGACTTGCCCAAGAACGCTAAAGTCAACGACGTGATCCTTGAGGGCGGGGATAGCCGAGTCAAGCACGAAATCGTGAACAATCGCCTGCGTCTGTACGGCAAGGGGCTTCCGAATGAGTCGAACCCGGCGACGTGGACCCAAAGCGGTTACAGAGGTTGGAAGCACGGCGGGTTGACCGCGTCGAAGCAGCGGGTGGGCGGCGAAGACATGGTCGTGGTGAATCTGCCAAAGATCCGTCTGAAGATGACAGCAACCGGTGCGCCCGGCAGCAAGATCCAGCCATCTTTCGATACGGCAGATGCCAACAAGTTCCCAACATCAGCTTTTGCCCAGATGTACGCACAAGCAAGTGTCAAGGGACCATTCGTTAATAATGCAGTTGCTCACGCCATGGCGCGCTGCGGCCTCTCCGACCGGGACAGCGCCTCGGACACGGCGACGAAGCGCTCGGACAGCTTCCCGGCCGTGACCATCACGGAGCGCAGCCACAAGGCGCAGGCGCTGGTGAAGGTGCTGAAGTACAACGGCGAGCCGGTGGCCAAGGGCACGGCGGTGGACATCACCGTCGACGGTGCTGCGCAGAAGATCACGGTGGGTGACAACGGTGTTGCGTCGCTGCCGGAGGTCACTTTGAAGGAGGGCGCGACCAAGGATGTGGCGGTGGCGCTGGCTGATCACCCAGAGGTGAAGCAGACGGTGACGCTGAAGGGCCAGGCCACGGCGCAGCCGGAGGCGGAGCGCACCGCAACGTTGACGCTGCCGCGCAAGTCCTACCCGGCGACGCTGCGCGTGCTGGTCAAGGATTACCTGGGCAACCCGATCCCGGGTGCAGAGGTCAAGGCAGGCGAAGACGTGGTCAAGGCCGACAGCAACGGCGTGGCTGTGGTGGAGCGGACGGTGTTGGAGGATGCGTCGGAAAGCGTGACCGTCGTTCTCGTAGGCGATGAATCCGTCACTGCAACCGCTGAGCTGACCGGCAAGAAGGATGCGGCGCCGGTTGAGGTGACGCTGCAGAAGGAAGCGCAGCAGGTGGAGTCGAAGGTGTCGGTCACGGTGATTGACACCAACGGCAACGTCCCGCCGGCCGGCACGCAGGTGGCGCTGAAGAAGGGCGATGACGTCCTCACCGCCACCACCGATGACCAGGGCAATGTTGAGTTCACCACCACCGTGACGGAGGGTTCCACCGTCCCGGCGAAGGTCTACCTCGTCGCTGAAGAGTCTTCTTCCGCTGATGTCACCCTCACCCCGGGCGGCACCGCGAAGGCAGAGCTTTTCCTGACCGTGTCCAAGGACGAAGGGCCGGAGGAGCCCGAGGCACCGACCGATGTGACCCGCCGCGCGGAGATCACCGTCAAGCGCATCACCGGCGATGCCCTCCCCGCAGGAACCAAGGTTGACCTGCTGATTAACGGTGAGCCGGAGACCGGCACGGTGAACAAGGACGGCGTCATCGTGATCACGCGCCAGCTGAAGTCCAATGAGAACCTGGACCTCAACGTTGCGCTCGCCAGCGCCCCGGACACGGTCAAGAGCACCAGGCTCTTCGGCGGTTCGGATCGAGTGGGCTCCGTGCAGCTTGTCATGGAGGCGCAGGAGCTGGAGCAGAAGATCATCATCGAGGTCAAGAATTTTGATGGGTCGCTGGTGGCTGGGGAGAGCGTCGATATGCTTATCGACGCCTCCGCGCACACCCTCACCACCGACCCCAAGGGCCGCGCGACCTTCCCCGTGACCGTGACCGAGGGCCAGGACAAGACCTTCCAGGTCGCGCTGAAAGACAACCCCGACGCCAAGCAGGCCGCTGTTGTCACCGCCCAGCCGGGTGCTGCCCCTGCACGCGTGACCGTCACCCGCGGCGCGATTGACGTGGAGATGCCAGTCCGCGTGACCGTCCGCGACGAAGACGGCAAGCCCGCCGCGAATGAGCAGGTAGAAATGCTTATCGACGGTACCTCCCACACCGCCACCTCCTCTTCCGAGGGCGTAGCCACCTTCACACCCAGGCTCACCGAAGGCCAGCGCGCCACCGCCAAGATCCGCGTCGTCGGCGAAGGCGGAACCCCCGCCAACGTTGTCCTCGTGGGCAAGCGCAACGCCAACCCGGTCCAGATCACTGTGACCAAGGGTGCGGCACCGGTCGTGGAGGAGCCGGAGACCCCGCCGACCACTGACGAGCCGGGCACCGATGCGCCAGATACCCCTGATACTCCAAATGAGCCGGGCGACCAGAGCTCCACTGGCTCCTTCCTCCCCATCCTCTTCATCATCCTCGGCACCCTGCTCGGCGGCCTCGGCCTCGGCGCCGCCCTCGGCTGGGCAAAGGATGCCTTCAACCTCCCGTTCTAGCTCTCACTCGCATTGAAAGGTCCTCACACCATGAAGAAGCACAGGATTGCGTCCCTGGCCATCGCCGGGTTGACCTCTGTGGCCGTGGCCATCACCCCCGTGGCCGTTCCCGACAACTCCGTTCTCTCCGCCGCCGTCGCCCAGGCGCAGGAGCAGACCGTCAGCTTCACCAGCGGCCCTGGTGAGATCAAGCTCGGTCAGAACGCAACGTTCACCGTTTCCGTGCCCAACTCCACCGGCGGCTCCGTCCAGTTCTTCCTGGACAACGTCCCCCAAGGTGGGCCGGTGAAGATCAGCAACGACACCGCCTCGGTGCGTATCTCCCCGAAGTCCTACCTCAACCACACCGTTACTGCCCGCTACGTTGACGCCGATGGTTTCAACCCGCGTGCGGACGTGACGCGTGACTTCAACACGCCGATGGACCTCCCGCCAATGCTTCAGGGGTCTGGGCGTGATGATACGGATGATATTTACCGTTCCAAGGTCAATGGCCAGGAACGCACGGTTAGCTCTCCTTTGATTGTTCAGCCCGGCCAGGATGTCACGCTGTGGGCGAATATGGTGGTCAATCGCGGGAATTGGACAATTTCTGGCACTCGTATCTATGAACTTGGCATCAATCCGCCCGTCGGAGCTGAATTTAAGAGTGCTCGACGAATTGACTCGGGTGCGAATGAAGTGACCACTCGTGGCACTGCTGATGGCACAGCCACCAAGACGGGACGTGATTCCGGCTCAGCGTGGGGAACCAGCGGTAATCCGCGTGTCAACCCGGGGTACTTTGGCATCAATGTCACGGACCTCTATTTCAACCGTGACATGCAGATCGAGGGTGCATTCCGGGCACCTGAGGCCCCAGGTGTGTACGTTCCCCAGTTTGGGTACTACAAGTTTTACAACAAGACGAACCACTACCTGCGACGCATGGACAACGCAGCCTTCCGCGTTGTTGCACCGAAGCTTCCGGACCGCAACGTCCGCGGTGCCTCCATTGTGAAGCTGGTGGAGAACCAGGAATTCCTCCAGCGTGAGCCGGGCACCCTGACCGCTGAGGTCACGCCAGCTGACGTGAAGGGCACCGTGGTGTTCAAGCACAACGGCGAGGAGATCGCCTCCGCGCCAGTTGAGAATGGCAAGGCTGTGGCGGAGAACGTCACCTTCGACGAGGCTGGTCACCTGCCCATCACCGTCGAATTCACCAGCACCACCGAGGGCGCAAGCAACGCCATGGGTGCCGGTTCGGTCAACGTCAAGGCCGTTGCCGTACCGACCACGCTGAAGCTGGACGTCCCGGCAGAAGCTGAGATTGACGAGTCCGTGAAGCTCACCGCCACCGTCGACCCCGTCGCCGAGGGCACCGTTGAGTTCTTCGACCGCGACACCTCGCTGGGCGAGCAGCCGGTGGACAACGGCACCGCGACCCTGGACCACACCTTCACCGACGCCGGCGAACGCACCATCAAGGCCGTGTTCACCCCAACCGACGCCGAGAAGTTCGAGGCCAGCGAGGCCACCGCTTCCCTCACCGTGAAGGAGAAGCCGACGCCGGAGCCGGAGCCGGAAGAGCCGACCACCGAGCCGACTGAGCCGGAAGATCCCACCACGGAGCCGACGGAGCCGACGGAGCCGGAGGATCCCACCACCGAGCCGAGCCCTGAGCCATCTCCCGAGCCAGAGGAACCGACTACGGAGCCGACCACCGAGCCAACCCCTGAGCCCAGCCCAGAGCCGGAGGATCCGACCACCGAGCCAACCCCGGAGCCGGAAGAGCCGGAAGAGCCAACCCCGGACAACGAAACCTACGAGCCTGAGGCTAAGAAGGACTTGTCGGAGATCGACGCCAAGGATGGGGTGCCGGCGCCGCTGGATTTCGTTGATAATGCTGATGAGCTGCCTGGTGGCACCGCGTACGAGTGGAAGAAGAAGCCGGACCTCAACAAGACTGGTGACCAGGACCTCGTCATTGAGGTCACCTACCCGGATGGCACCAAGGATGAGCTGAAGATCACCGTTCCGGTGAAGGCGCGTCCTACCCAGGAGCCAACCCCGACGACGCCGACCACTACCACTCAGGCGCCGCCGACCAAGGAGCCTGAGCCGGACAAGGGCTCGTCGGGTTCCTCTGAGAAGGATGATGAGGGCGGTTCCAGCCAGAGCACGGCGCTGAAGGTTGTGCTCGGAATTCTGTTCTCCCTGCTGGGCCTTGGCGGTGGTTTCGCGCTCTGGCAGGCGTTCATGGGTGGCTCTCGCTAATCGACGAGCCCATCCCTCAACCACCTAAAAGCCGCGTCCAGCTGGGCGCGGCTTTCGCATTCCTAGGAGTCGTTCTTAGTCTTGGAATGAGTAGCCAAATGTGTGACTGGTGCCACCCTGCCGCGGCGGTTGTTTCCGTGGGATCTAACTTTTTGGAGTTTGGTGGGAACTGACCTGTTCCTGCTGGTTACGTGGACTCTTTGTCTTTCCTGACGAACGCTTCACCGTGCGTGGCCTGTGGATAATTTTGTGTTATCCACAGGCCGTTTTCGCTGGTCCTTCCGTTTTCTTGCGTTTGCGTTTAGCGTGCATGGCATGAACGTATTCGGATCACTGGTGGCGGGTTTAACCAACCCGATCGAGGCCCTGGCAGACGTTGATGCCCAGCTACTCCTCGATGCTGGCTTCAAGCCCGCCCTTGTTTCTGAATGGACCAAAGCTCACAAGGTCTACTACGGCAAGACCAAGTTCACCCGCAAGCAAGCCAACGCAATGAAGGTGGCCAAGTCGACTCAGAAGTCGATGGATCAACTTGTCTACATCGAGGGCCGGATTTCCGGGATCACAGATCCCGGAAAGAAGTGGGACTTACGGCTGGCGTTGCTTTCCGTCTCGGGCAACTACGACACGTTGAAGCGCCGGTCGAAGGACATCGTGCCTGAGGTGGATAAGCCTGTCCCGGAACCCACAATGCGGTTTGGTCGCTCCCAAGATGAGAGACGCCCGGTCATCATCATGGCCTTGGAAGAAGACGCGGCAGCTATTGAGTTCGCGGCCCGTCAAAACCTGGGGGATGGTCCTGCCGGACCACAGATGTACGAAAACGTGATGAAAAGGATCGGCCTACGCCCCGACGAAGACGATCAACCTTCAGGTATTGCCCCAGCAGTACCCCGCCCCTTGATCCTCATCCCACTGGAGGAACACATCAACATCATGAAAGGTCACGGCAATGATGTCATCCTGGGGCTGACCGATGGCACCACCATGACCGGTGCGGAATTCCTTCAGCAGAATTTTGGGGATGTCCTAGAAGTAGCGATGTTCCACCCCCAAGAAGGACCCGTCAACCTGTACGACACGCAACGCTTCGCCAACCAGAAGCAGCGTGATCTCGCCCGGGCGACCATGCCGACGTGTCCTGTGCCTGATTGCCGGCACGCGGCCGATAACTGCGAGGTCCACCACATCAAAGCCTGGTCGAGGGGCGGGCTGACGAACATGGACAACCTGGCGATGCTGTGCCGGTACCACAACCGCACCAACGATGATGACCCATCCAAACCCCACCACGGCCGGGTAGAGAATATCCGCGGCACACCAATGTGGAGATCACCCAACGGATACTTAGTGCCCAACACAGTCCACCCCTTCGGAGCAATGACACTGCTCTACGGCAGATAACCCACCACCTCACCGAATAGCCGGCATGTCCGGCTATTCGGCATGCCCATTTGCGGGCGCCTGGCCCCGCCTATCGCACCGCAGGGTCTGCGACGACCCCCGAGGGGCATGCCCTCCCGAGCTATCTTTCGTGCGCGGTTAACTCCAATGGACGACTCGCCTCAAAATGTTGAACGCCCCACCGTTGTTCCCATGTTTGGGTGGCGGGGCGCTCGGCGTGTGAAGGTAAAGGCGAGGTGCTTAGTCGCTCGAGCCCAACTCGGTCTTGCACTTTGCTATTGCTACGCCTGCTGAGGTGAAGAAGATCATCGCGCCGACGATCCCTCCGATGATGGAGACCCAGTTATTGGCATTCTCTGCCCGAGCGGGGTTGTGAATTCCTAGTGCGATCTGAATTTGCGTGTTGGCGGCCTTAATCCCATCGCTGAGGCCAGGGATGTTCAGCTGGGAGACAATGGCGATGAGCAGACCCAAGACGCCGCCAATGCTTCCGCCAATGATGCTGCTCCGGCATTCGGAGCTGAGATCCTTGAAGCTGGAGCCCTGCGGCTCGGGGGTTTTCTCCTTCGCCTTGACCGAAATGATCACGATGACTTCGTCAGTGGATCCATCCGGGTACTTGACCGTGATGGTGACCTGCTTGTCACCGGGTTTCGTGAAGTCAGGCTTCGGGTCAGCGAACTCAAACTGGGTGCCCTCAGGCAGCTTATCGACGCCCTTCACATACTCCTTCGCCTCCGGTTCCTCCCCAGCGGTGACCGGTGCCGGGTCAGTCACAGCAACCGGGCCATGCAGCTCGGCCTGGGTGGGCTTTGCCTTGACGGGGATGGTGACTTCGACAGTGTCGGTGGACTTGTCGGGGTAGGTCACGGTGATGGTGGTCTTCTTGTCGCCCGGGGTGGAGAAGTCAGCGTCGTCGAAGCCGAAGGTGGTGCCTTCGGGAAGCTTGTCGGCGTCCTCGACGTAGGACTTCGCCTCCGGGGTCTCCCCAGCGGTGACAGGCTTAGGCGCATCCACGGCAACCGGATCATGCAGCTCGGCCTGGGTGGGCTTTGCCTTGACCGGGATGGTGACTTCGACAGTGTCGGTGGACTTGTCGGGGTAGGTCACCGTGATGGTGGTCTTCTTGTCACCCGGGGTGGAGAAGTCAGCGTCGTCGAAGCCGAAGGTGGTGCCTTCGGGAAGCTTGTCGGCGTCCTCGACGTAGGACTTCGCCTCCGGGGTCTCCCCAGCTGTGACAGGCTTAGGCGCATCCACGGCAACCGGATCATGCAGCTCGGCCTGGGTGGGCTTTGCCTTGACGGGGATGGTGACTTCGACAGTGTCGGTGGACTTGTCGGGGTAGGTCACGGTGATGGTGGTCTTCTTGTCGCCCGGGGCGGAGAAGTCAGCATCAGCGAAGGTGAAGGTGGTTCCTTCAGGCAGTTTGTCGGCGTCCTTGATGTAGTCCTTGGCATTCGGGGTTTCGCCCACGGTGACTTCAGCGGGGTCAGCCACGGCAACCGGGTCATGCAGCTCGGCCTGGGTTGGCTTTGCCTTGACCGGGATGGTGACCTCGACGGTGTCGGTGGACTTGTCGGGGTAGGTCACGGTGATGGTGGTCTTCTTGTCGCCCGGCGAAGTGAAGTCAGCATCAGCGAAGGTGAAGGTGGTTCCTTCGGGCAGCTTGTCGGCGTCCTCGACGTAGGACTTCGCATCCGGGGTCTCACCTGCGGTCACCGGTGCAGGGTCAGCCACGGCAACCGGGTCGTACTGTTCAGCCTGAGTCTGAGTCGGCGGTTCTTCTGTCGGCTCGTCGTCGCAGCCGATCGGGATGAAGTCGGGGGCGGAGGCGTCGACGGGGGTGAAGTTGTCGGCGTCGTCAAGCGTGCCTGGCTGGGCGGTGGTTGCCCATACCGGATCGATCCTCTGGTCGGGGCTGGACCACTCGTAGCCCGGAGGGACAGCGACCCAGTCGGTGATGGCTACGTAGGAGCCGGACGGGATGATGACCTCGGCGATGAGAGCGCCACGCTCGGAAGCCTGCAGGGAGGTGGGTACACCCGAGCCGATGAGCCAGAGGAAGCCGTCGGCAGGCTTTTCAGCCTCAGGGGCGGCAGGGGCGGCGGGGTACGAGATGGCAGATGGCTCGACCGACGCGGCATCAGCGGTAACCGGTCCCACTGCAGCACCGAGCGCGAAGTAGGCGTCCGGGGTGGACGTGGATTCGCTGAGGTTGATGGTCCACTTCACGGGGCGGGCGTCGAGATTGCGCACGGCGTAGCTGCGGTAGACACGCCCGCCGGGCAGGAGGCCTTCGCCGCCCCATTGAGTCGGGGTGTTCTCGGACCAGGTGGAGGAATCAGCAAGGCCAATGGCAATTGGGCTGGCATCTTCCGGCACCGAGGAGCACTCCGCGGAGGCAGCCACGACGGTCTGGTTCGGCAGGTTGATCTGCTGCGCGACCGCCACGCCACCGCCGATGAGGGCAACGGAAAGGCCAGCTGCGATCGCTGTGGATTGTCCGCGGCTCAGTTTGTTCTTGAGGTTCATGGTTGAGCTGCCTTTCTAGGATTCCTGCGCGGTGACACGCCAGGTGGCGGTGGCTGTTGGGGGAGTCTTGCCGCCGAGGAGCCAGTTGTTGTCGTTCATCCATGCCTTCACGCAGACGCGGACAGCCTCACCGGGCTGGTTGGCCTGCGTGGGTGCGGGCAGATCGAAGGTGGAGGTGCTCTGACCTCGCATGTTCAGGGAGTTCTGTGCGCCGTCACCGCTCACGCCCGAAGCGGAGCAATCGTCGACGCCCGGGTAGATGCGTGCGCGGAGGGACTGCTCAAACGCTGAGGCGCGCAGGCCGTTTTCAGCGATGGTCGCGGTCGCGCCACTCGCCGTACCAGCGCCGAGGCGGAGGTACATCGGTGCGTACACAGCGTTGTTTTCGCCGACCTTCAGCGCCATGGCCCTGGAATCGAAGGTCATGCTCTGCACCTTGCCGTCGTTGGCCCAGTCCACGCCGTTCGCGGAGTGTTCGAGCACGAAGGCGGAATCAACGGTGAAGGGGAATTCGGCGCCAAGGTTGAAGCCCTTGGAGCGTGCCGCTTCGGTCGGGGAGGTCAGCGCGAGCACCGTCGCGGAGAGGAGCGCGGCGGATGCGGCTGCTCGTATCATCCGTTTGTTCATTACTCTGCCCCCAGTTCGTTGAGTGCTTCGATGCTGTTTGCCAGGGCGTTGATGTCGTCCGCGTTCAGGCCGCCTTCAACGGGCGCGATCTTCGGGGTGACGCGTGCATAGCCGCCGTCAGGGAGGGAGATGGTTACCGTCGGCAAGCCATTTGCTTCACGACGAATCCACCCCTCACCCCCTTCCTCCCCACTCGCCCGATCGAGGATGGTGTGGATGTGCGCGACGTCGGCGTCGGTAAGCTCGCGCGTTGCTTCGACCTCGAATTCGCTGTCGTTGATGGTGAGGTCGTCCTGGCGGGTCAGGCCGGTGACTGCTTCGAGTTCGGCGGTGGTCTCGTCGGATGGTGCCTCAGTCGGAGACAGCTCCGGCAGCTCAGCGCCGAACGCGACCTCCGGCAGCTCCGCATCGAAAGCTGCACTGCGGGATGCGGACGGGCCGGTGGAGCCGGTGTCGTCGTTCATGTTCAGGCCGCAGCGGGAGCTGAGCGTGTAGGTCCAGGGGCCGCCGGTCTGCGAGCGGCCGGGCTGGTAGTAGGGCAGGACCCTAATGGTCAGTTCGGACCAGGCTTCCTTCGTGCGTTGGTTGGTGCCCCAGTGTGGGGTGATGGAAATTTCACCGAAGGTGTCGGCACCGTTGGCCGATTGCTGAACGAACTTGAAGGTTTGGCCACTGCGCAGGCGGGTGAACCGTTCACCACTGTCGATGGTTTTGTTGTCGTTCCAGCGGAGGTATTGCATACCTCTGTTGCGGAAGTAGCTGCTGTTGCCGTACTTGATGCCCCAGGTTGGTTCGAACGCTTGGATGGATCCGTCGGGGCGGCAAGCAACCTTGGTTGTCGCGCCGGTGTCGAGAGTGAAGTAGAAGGCCGCGAGAAGCTTCCACGACGAAGGGGTCCAATTCACCTCAGGCTGCGCCGGCATGTTCACGCTGGCGCCGGAGCGGGTGTTGTTGTCGCCGCACTTGGCGCCGTTGCCGCCGTGGGCGCAGGCGTAGTCGCGGGTGCTCGTGCCTTGGGGCGTGGTGCGGTAGGGGGAGTTGGCGCCGGAGTTGGTGCCGTTGGCGGAGTAGGAGGACTGGGCCCATTGGCCGACGACTTCGAGTGGTTTCTCGTCAGCGCGGAAGGCGGCTTCGAAGTCCGCGGTGCGGGTTTCGGCGCCGAGGGTCTCCGTCGGGCCGAGGGCGTGGAGGGAGCCGAGGGTGAGAGCGCCGGCAGCGAGGATGGAGCCGGTGGCGGCGACCAGGCGGGTGGTGCGTGTCGTCTTCATTATTGGGAAACCTCCGTCACCGTGACGGGCCAGGTCACCTTGCCGGAGGTGTACTCACCCGGCTGAAGGTCGTGGATGTTTTCTTTCGGGAGCTCGACGGTGAAGCAGAATGCTTGTGCCTCGCCGGAGGCGGCAAGGATGAGGGCATCGGTTACGTCGTTACTGATGGCGGTGAGTTTGCCCTGCTGGAGGACGCCTTCCGTGGCGCCGCATGCGCCCTTTTCGACGGTCGCCGTAAACCGGTCCGCAATCTCGTTACTGTCGTTGTTATTGAATTGTGGCCGGCCAAGAGTCACAGTCGCGCCGTTGCCTTCTTTCACGCGCAGCCAGTGGGTTGCGGTGACGGGCAGGTCGGGCTGGATCTTTTCGCCGGTGAAGCTGAAGTTGAGGTCCTCGGTGGGGTTCTGGAAATCCGAGGTGTCGGATGCCTGGGCCTGGAAGCTGCCGGTGAGGAATGAACCGACGGTCCATTCCGCATCGGACCAGGCTGCCAGGGTTGTCATCGCGCCAAGCCCGATGACAGCGCCTGAGGCGGCAATGGCTTTGCCGCGGCGAGTGAACTCTTTACGCACGATGTGTCCTTTTGCTGTATTGCTGTCATCGGGTGGGCATGGGCCCCGGAAACGAGGGTTAGTTCTTCGGAGCTGCGTCGAAACGCCAGACGATGTCGTTGGATTCGTCCTGGCCCTCGTAATTAGCACCGAGGGTGACCTTGATGCAGAAGTTCTGTACGTCCTGGCCGGTCAGGTCGAAGGTGCCGCCAACGTTGACCTTGTCGCCGGTGGTGTCAGCCGCGCAGTTAGCGTCAGCGGTCTTGAGCACCTCGGCGGTGAGCGGCAGGTTGCCAACCTTGGTCTCAGCGGCGAGGGTGACGGTGGAATCAACGCCGCCCTCGATGTTCTTCAGCTGGTAAGCCTGAACCACGGTCTGGCCTGGCTGCATTGGCTGCTCAGGGGAGAAAGCGAGGGTCAGGGCTTCGTTCTCAGCGGCGTGGTCAGCGAAAGCAGAGTCGCCAGCAGCACCCTGGATGCCGAACTTGGCGGTGGAGAAGCTGCCCTTGGCAAATTCAGAATCGGACCAAGCAGCAAGGGTCAGGGCAGCGCCAAGACCAATAACAGCAGAACCAGCAGCGATCGCGCGGACCTTACGGGATGCAGTAGACATATGAGACTCCTGTGAGTGAGGGATATAAGGGGGACTGCACAGAGAAATATAAGGTTTCTGCCGGGTTATTGCAGGGTCCTTAGGAGGGGGAGGCCATGTCCTGTAGGGGTTGGTTTGCCGCGAATTAACCGCGTTGGCGTGGAGAAACAGTTCGACGTGGGAGTTTAGTTTTGGGTGTGAATGTATTTAACCTGCCGTTAACCGTGCGTCTAGTTTTCATTTTGTCAATAATTCATCTGAACCCCGCCCGTCGGGGGTAGTTTTGCGGGGCCAAAAGGCCCATCCAACAATGAGGCCTGCGAGCAGGGTGATGAGCAGCATGATGCGCGGATCGGACAGGGTGGTGACAACTTTGCCGAGTCCAGGAGCGGACCAGAAGAGCTTGCCCACTTCCTCCACCTTGTAGGGGGCAATGTCGGGGGTGTCGTTCGCATCGCCCTTCATCTCAATGATGCGGCCGACGGGGTTCTCTGGGTCGGGCTCGTTGCTAATCACGCGGTGTGTGATGGGAAGTTGGCCTTCGCGGTAGACGGTGGTGACATCGCCGATGGCGGCGTCCTCGGCAGGAATCATGCGGACCAAAGCTACGGATCCAGCCGGAATGTCGGGGCTCATGGAGCCGGTTTTGAAGACCATGATGCGGACGTCGAAAAGCAAAGCGGCGACGACGGCGGCCACGCACAGGACGCCGAACATAGCCAAGAGGGTCAGAACCGACTCCGCGAGCCAGTAGCTGAGGCCCTTCTTTTTTCTTTCCACGCGATGGGTCATGCCGTGAACACTAGCGCCTTGCTGCGGAAATGGCGCAACAAAAAGAAAGTTGAGCGAAGCGGGAACAACTTTGAACACAGTGCCGTTGTAAAGATTGAGTCAGTCAGGCTCAACCTCGCGGCACTGTGGTCGTTCTAAGTGATACAGTGGCTCGCAGAAGTTGAGTCGTAGGGACTTAACTTGAGAAACGAAGACACTAAAACACTTAGGAGGACATGATTATGGGACGCGCAGTTGGTATTGACCTTGGTACGACGAACTCGGTTGTTTCGGTACTTGAGGGTGGCGAGCCGGTAGTTATCGCTAACGCGGAGGGTGCACGGACGACGCCGTCGGTCGTCGCTTTCGCTAAGAACGGCGAGATCCTCGTCGGCCAGTCCGCGAAGAACCAGGCGGTGACGAACGTTGACCGCACCATCCGTTCCGTGAAGCGCCACATGGGCGACAACAGCTGGAACGTTGATATTGATGACAAGAAGTACACCCCGCAGGAGATTTCCGCCCGCACGCTGATGAAGCTGAAGCGCGATGCGGAGGCTTACCTGGGCGATGAGGTGACGGATGCTGTTATTACCGTCCCGGCATACTTCGAGGACGCGCAGCGTCAGGCAACGAAGGAAGCTGGCCAGATCGCAGGCCTGAACGTTCTGCGTATCGTGAACGAGCCGACGGCAGCTGCCCTGGCTTACGGCCTGGACAAGGGCGAGAAGGAGCAGACCATCCTGGTGTTCGACCTGGGTGGCGGTACTTTCGACGTCTCCTTGCTGGAGATCGGCGACGGTGTCGTTGAGGTTCTCGCTACCGCTGGTGACAACGAGCTGGGTGGTGATGACTGGGATCAGCGTGTGGTGGATTGGCTCGTCGATAAGTTTAAGAGCCAGCATGGCATCGACCTGACGAAGGACAAGATGGCTCTGCAGCGTCTGCGTGAGGCTGCTGAGAAGGCGAAGATTGAGCTGTCCTCTGCGCAGCAGGCCTCCATCAACCTGCCGTACATCACGGTGGATGCGGACAAGAACCCGCTCTTCCTCGATGAGAGCCTGTCTCGCACCGAGTTCCAGAAGATCACCTCTGACCTGCTGGATCGCACGAAGCAGCCGTTCAACCAGGTGATCAAGGACGCTGGCCTGTCCGTCGGCGACATTGATCAGGTTGTCCTGGTTGGTGGTTCCACGCGTATGCCGGCTGTGTCTGACCTGGTCAAGGAGCTCACCGGCAAGGACCCGAACAAGTCCGTCAACCCGGATGAGGTCGTGGCACTCGGTGCTGCACTCCAGGCTGGTGTGCTCACCGGTGATGTGAAGGACGTGCTGCTTCTCGACGTCACTCCGCTCTCCCTCGGCATCGAAACCAAGGGTGGTGTGATGACCAAGCTGATCGAGCGCAACACCACGATCCCGACGAAGCGTTCGGAGACCTTCACCACGGCTGAGGACAACCAGCCGAGCGTGCAGATCCAGGTTTTCCAGGGTGAGCGCGAGATGGCTGCGGCCAACAAGCTGCTCGGCTCCTTCGAGCTCGGCGGCATCGCACCGGCACCGCGTGGTGTCCCGCAGATTGAGGTCACCTTTGACATCGACGCCAACGGCATCGTTCACGTGACCGCTAAGGACAAGGGCACCGGTAAGGAAAACACGATCAAGATCCAGGAAGGCTCTGGCCTGTCCCAGGAGGAGATCGACCGGATGATCAAGGACGCTGAGGCTCACGCTGACGAGGACAAGGCTCGCCGCGAGGAGCAGGAGACCCGCAACAACGCGGAGTCCATGGCTTACCAGACCCGTAAGTTCCTGGATGAGAACTCCGACAAGGTCTCCGAGGACATCAAGTCCAAGGTCACCGCTGCAGCTGATGAGGTCGATGAGGCGCTGAAGGGCACCGACATCGAGGCCATCAAGGCCGCAGTGGAGAAGCTCTCCACCGAGTCCCAGGAGATGGGCAAGGCCATCTACGAGGCAGAGGCCAACGCTGGCGCTGCTCAGGCTGACGCCCCGGCGGATGACAATGTCGTCGACGCCGAGGTCGTTGAGGATGACGCTGACAACTCCGAGGACAAGTAAGGAGCTGGCACCATGACCAACCCGAATGAGCCCATGCCTGAGAACCCAGGAACTCCGGAAACCCCGGACAGCCCGGACACCGCCGAGCTCCCCGAGACCGAGGAGTTTGACGCCCAGGTCGACCCTGACGTGGACGGTGACGGGGAGGTCTCCGACCTGGGGCGTCAGCTCGCTGAGCGCACGGAGGATCTCCAGCGCGTCAGCGCCGAGTACGCCAATTACCGTCGCCGCACGGACCGCGAGCGCACACAGATCGCTGATCTTGCAAAGGTCAAGATCGTGTCGCAGTTGCTCCCGCTTCTCGACGATTTGGAGCTCGCCCGCCAACACGGCGACCTGAACGAAGGTCCCCTGAAGGCATTCGCTGACAACCTGAGCGCGGTTCTCACCGGTCACGGTGTTGCCCCCTTCGGTGAGGAAGGCGACGCCTTTGACCCGGAGATTCACGAAGCCGTGCAGGATCTGTCCTCCAGCGACGAGAAGGTCCTGGGGACGGTGCTGCGCCGCGGCTACAAGCTGGGTGACAAGCTGGTCCGCAACGCGATGGTGATCATCGCTGACCCTGCTGGGGCTGATGCCCCAGCAGGGGAAGCTGAGTAGTCGCCCAGGCTGACCTTGGGGGCGGGACGGGGAACCCCGCCCGCCCCTTTTTGCTCGACGGGGTCGAGAAATCTGACAGCGGAAAAATCGGCTCTTTCAGGCCTAAGGCTCTGACCAGTACTTTTAATAACTCAACAAAATTGGCTCCCCGCTGGGGCGTTAGATAAATCGAATTAGTTCCGAAAGCTTCCTATGTGGAAAGGAGGAGGTGCAGATGGCTATGCAACAGGAATGGTCCAATAAGGACTATTACGGCGACTTGGGCTTGAGTAAGTCGGCCACAACCGCCGAGATTAAGAAGGCGTACCGCAAGCTGGCCCGGGAGAATCACCCGGATTCGAACCCCGGTAATAAGGCTGCGGAGGAGAAGTTTAAGCGCGTGGCCGAGGCGTATGACGTGCTCGGTGATGAGGCAAAACGCAAGGAATACGACGAATTTAAGTCGATGATGGACTCCGGAGGCTTCATGCGCTTCGGGGGGAGGGGAGGCTCGGGTTTCCCGGGCGGGTTTCGCTCGACGGGATCGCAAGGCTCCTCAGGCTTCGGCGGAGGATTCGACGACTTCTCGTTTGGACAAGGCGGAGGATTTTCTGCGGAAGGCGGTCTTGGTGACATCTTCGGTGGCCTCTTTAACCGCGGCGGCAATGGTGGCAGGAATGCTCGGCCGACGCGGGGGGCCGACGTCGAGACGCAAATAACGCTTGACTTCCGTGAGGCGGTGAAGGGCACGACGATCCCGGTGGAGCTCACCGGTGAGGCGCCGTGTACGGACTGCCATGGCTCCGGCTCGAAGGACGGCAAGACCACGACGTGCCCGGATTGTGCTGGTAGTGGTTTTGTCAGCGAGCAGAAGGGCGCCTTTGGAATGTCCCGTCCGTGCTCTCGCTGTGGTGGCACGGGCCAGGCGATTGAGGATCCGTGTGGGACCTGCCACGGTAGCGGGACGGTGCGGAGGACTCGGTCGATCAGGGTGCGCATCCCGGCTGGTGTGATTGATGGGCAGAAGGTCCGTCTGGCTGGTCAGGGTGAGGCGGGCCCGAATGGGACGCCCGCGGGTGACCTGTTTGTCAACGTCACGGTCCGTCCGGACAAGGTGTTCACCCGTGATGGGGATGACCTGGAAGTGACGGTTCCGGTGAGCTTCAGCGAGTTGGCCTTGGGTGGCACGGTGACTGTGCCGACCTTGGATAACCCGGTGAAGGTGAAGGTTCCTGCGGGCACGCCGAATGGGCGGACCCTGCGCGTGAAGGGCCGTGGTGTGCAGCGCCGGTCGGGCACGAGCGGTGATCTGATGGTCACGGTGTCCATCGAGGTGCCGAAGGACCTGGATGCGGCAGCAACGAGCGCGCTGCGTGCCTACGCCCAGGCTGAGAAGGATTCCGGTTTCAACCCGCGCGCGGGTTGGGCCGGGGCGGTGTAGGAGGTGAGCGCGATGGCTAGTTCGGAACAGTACTTTGTTATCTCCGTTGCCGCCGAGCTCACCGGCATGCACGCCCAGACGCTGCGCACGTATGACCGGATGGGTTTGGTTAGTCCGGCGCGCACGTCTGGCGGTGGTCGCCGCTACTCGGAGCGCGATATCAAGCGCCTGCGCCAGGTGCAGTACCTCTCCCAGGAGGAGGGGGTGAATCTGGCCGGGATCAAGACGATCATCGAGCTCAGCGAGCGGATTGATCGGCTTGAGGATGAGAATGCGGAGCTCAAGGAGAGCCTGGCCAAGGCACGAGTTGCTTCTCGACGGGGTGGTGAACTCGTCCACGTTCCCCGCTCCACCGCGCTCGTGGCATGGTCACGCGGCGCCCGCCGCGAGCGGGGGTAGTCAGGCAAGCTGGAGCGGTGTTTACGGAAGGGGTAGTTTCTGGCATTATTTCTTCGGTAAACACCTACTAAAACGCACAAGAGAAGAGGGCGCGCTGTGTTGAGGAATGCGCACCGACGGTTTACTGCCATTGCTGTGGCAGTGGCGTTGAGTGCTCCCATGGTGGCTCAGGCGGAAGAGGCGCCTGTTGCGCTACCCGCTGCGCAACCGGTGGCGGTCAATGAGGTCCGCGAGGACCCTCGTGTGGCGTACATCGGGGACCGGTTGGTGCTCCGTCCGGTGGGATTCACTCCGACGAAGATGGAGTGGGTCGTGGACGGGGCATTGGTAAAAACGTGTGAGTTCCCCAATGGTTTTGAGGCCTCTGAGTGTGGGCTGGTGCTGGATTTCCCAGCGGGCACGATGGTGGAATTGGTCAGCTACTCCCCGTCAGGCAAGCGAATTGTGCCGCTGGTGGTCACCGACCCGGCAGAAGGCTTTGGTTTTGCGGGTACGCAGCAGACGACCGTGAACCGCGAGGTGGGGCAGGCTATTACTCTGCGTGCGGGGGAGAAGCTGCCGGCTGAGTCGAGCACGATCGTGTGGCGCCGGGCAGACCAGGTGCTCAAGACGTGTGAGCTGGGATCTCTGGAAGACGTGGAGAAGTGCTCCTACACCCCGAGTGAAGCGGATGAGGGCGCGATTATCGACGTCCAGTTGGTGTACCGGAGTCGCGTCGTATCCACGCTGACGGCCAATGTGGGCACCATCAAACCGGTTCCTGGCAGTGATGTGCCGGAAGATGGCAAGCAGGCGGACATGTACGTGCCGGTGTACCCACAGGCCTACGCTCGCACGGGGCATGGTGGCAGCACCCACACACCGACCTTTGATTTGTCGCATGATGGCCGCACCTTTGAACGCCAGCCGGCCCCGACGGGCACGACGTTTGAGGTGCTCACCGGCCCCGCCACGGTGGACCCGGATGGTCGCCTGACCGTAGTGGCGCCGAAGGAGAAGAAGACGGGGGAGAAGGTCCCCGTCACTGTGAAGGTGACGTACCCGGATGGCTCCACGGACATCACGACGGTGGAGTTCTTGCTGGTGGAAAACCTGTTGGCGGATAAGTATGACCCGGCTTATGAGCAGGGCCGTACTGCCGCGAAGGGCAAGACGATCACCGTGCACCAGGTGGAAGAGCGCACCATGCCGGGTGTGGAGTACACCGTGGTGGAGCCGGAGGGCGGATTCGGGGGGTGGCTGGTTGGCGTCGATAAGCTGACTGGCACTCTGACGCTGACCGCGCCGAAGGACAGCAACGCCCCGCTCACCGTGAAGGTGCGCGCGATTTATGCGGATGCGTCGAGCGACGATCTGACCACCACTGCCCACGTCAACTCCGGCAACGATGATGCCAGCAAGTACGTGCCGTCCCAGGCAGAACCGGTGATTGCTGCGCCGGGTGAATCCCGCAGCGTCACCCCGAAGGGCACGCTGCCGGGGTCCACGTTTGATCTCGTGGGGGATGGCGGGCTGGAGAAGGTGAGCGTCGATAAAGCAACTGGCCGCACTGATTTCACGGTGCCGGCCGATGCGAAGCCGGATGCGCTGTACCTGCCGGTCATGGACGTGACGTACCCGGATGGTTCGCAGAATCGTGTGGCTACGCCGGTGCGCGTGACTTCGCTTGCGCAGAGCGCGAAGCCGGCATGGGAGAAGCTCACGGTTGCTTTTAATCGCTCCGCCGAGGTCAAGCAGACCGGCACGGTACCGGAGGGCACGAAGTTCGGCCTGTCGGAGAGCTTCAGCCCGGCAGGCTGGCACGTGCGTATCGACGAAACAACCGGCCGTCTCACCGCCACCACCTCCCGCGACGTGAATCCGGGGGCAACCCTGAAGATCCCGGTTGTGGTGACGTATGCCGACCGTTCCCAGCGTCAGATTGAGGTGCCGGCCGAGGTAGTGAAGAACAAGTGGTTGGAGATCAACGAGAAGCTGGGCTCCAGCAACGTGGACTGGATTGCCATTGCGGTGTCGGTGGTTGTGAGCTTGGTGCTCTCGCTTGCGGCATCGAGGTATGCCCAGCAATTTGTGGATCAGATCAAACGGCAACTGAACCTGAGGTAATAATGCGCGCGATGTTGACACGCTTTTTAGCTGCAGGAACCATCGCCGCGGTGGCGCTGGGTGGTGCGGTGGCTCCGGCACAGGCTGAGGTGACGGAGCATGAGAAGGGGCATTTCTATTCCTCAGAGACCGGCACGTTGACCGGTGCCACGATTCAGGCGACGAACAAGGACCTTGTGGATCTGACCTGGCGTTCCGTGGCGGGTGTGCTGCTGACACGCCTGGAATCCTTCGTGTACCTCAACGATGTGGAGCAGCACAGCACCCCAGATTCTGTGCGTACCTGGCGCGAGGGCACCACCGACATCGTGGAGATGCGCTCCGTTGACCGGGAACCCGGCTCCAATACCGGCATTGAGGTTGTGCGCACGCTGCGTCTCGACGGCACAAAGGCCACCATCGACGTCACCCTGCGCAACACCACCTCCCGCACCCAGAAACTGCAGGTGGACCTGCAGCATGCCGGGACTAATGCTGCGCCTGCCTTCACCATCGAATCGGATCACGGCGCGTTGGTGACGACCACGGATCGCCCGGATTTCACCGTCAATGTGGACTTTTCGGGCAACCCGCAATCCACCGGTTTCTCCGGCGGCGGCAAGTGGGCTGACGCCCCCTACGGCAAGCCGGGTGTCAAGGGCTACCGCGGCATTGGTGGCGCGCGCTACCAAGGTGGCCGCTGGTTTACACCGCTTAAGCCGGGGGACACCTTCACCGGTTCCATGACCGTGACGGCCACCCCGGCCGCGCACGCCGTGGACGTGGACCGCGACGGCATTCCCGACGAATGGGAACGCGACGGCTACACCCCCGCCGGCACTAGCGACAAGTTGGATCTGCCGGCCTGGGGTGCATCCCCCGATAAGCCAGACGTGTTCTTGCAGCTCAACTGGATGGAACCGGAAGTGGACTCCAAGTCCTGCGCGCCGGGCGGCCGCTTCGCCCGCTCCACTGGCGGTTACAGCAGCTTCCTCGAGTGCGCGGAGGCCAACAAGAACGAGTACCGCCCGTCTAAGAAGGCACTGAAGGAGCTCGTGGACCTCTTCGCGGATAACGGCGTGAGGTTGCATATCGACGCTGGATCCTGGTTCAACACCTTCACCAACGACCCCGCCGAGATGAAGGGCGGCCCAACCGTGAAGTACAAGTTCCCGTACTACGACTCTGAGGCGGCCATTAAGCCGACCCTCGAAGCCGACCGCATGTCTTATCTGGGTGACCGCGCCAGCGTGTTCCGCCTGGGCATCATCGGTGACCGCTTCCTTGACGGGGATCACTCCTCCGGTGTGTCTTCCACCCCGGGTGGGTCCTTCTACGTGGCCAAGCAGTCCACCATGACCAGTGATGATCAGGTGCGCAACACGATCTTGCACGAGCTGGGCCACAACCTTGGCCTCACCCACGGTGGCACCTACGCCGTACCGGCGAACCGCAACCTGAATAACCTGCCGAATTACCTGTCCACGATGAACTACCTGTACCAGTTCTCCCACTTCGGGTATTCGGATAAGGAGTCCCGTTCCGGCGGCGTGCAGCCACCGGTGTGCGCGGTGAAGTACTGCTACTCGGGCTCCTATGTTGTGCCGGCGGACTGGCAGAACCTCTTGCTGGCGGAAGGCCTCAAGGGTCACAACACCCCTGATGCTGGTGACATCCACCACGAGGACTCCACCGTCCGCGACCTTGAAGTCAACGCCGCGGACAAGAACAGCGGCAAGGGTGGCTTCCGTCTGACGGAGGACCACGGCCACCGCAACGGCATTATCCCGGCCCTGCCGGATAACCACATCACCGGTGAGATTTCCAACCTCGGCCGTGCGGCCCACACCTTCATCCTTGAGGCCACCTACCCCGGTGGCGCGGTGTGGCGGGAGAGATTCCGTGTCGAGGGCATCCCGCATGACCTGCCCGCCGAGGATTCCACCGAGCCCACCGCCGGTAAGCGCCGCGTGAGCATCCCGCTCCAGGTGAAGAAGGACTTCGCTGGAGCATCCCTGCCGGTGACCATCCGCCTGTACAACGAAGGTGGCGTGCAGCAGTACAACGAGACGCTGTCCATCCCGGTGCTGGATTACAACTCCGAGGAGTTGTCCAAGGTCCTCGAGGAAGTTCTTGCGGACCCGAACGCCGACCCCAAGGTGAAGGAAGCAGCGCGGGAAACCGCTGAGCGCCTGAAGCAGGCCAATTCCGGCGGCGGCAACGGTAACGGCAACAACGGCGACGCGGACAATCCCATCGTCCGTCCGTCGCTGCCGAACAAGCCGGAGACCTCGCCGCTCGCGGGCAGCTCCAGCAAGGGCGGCTCCGGAATTGAAAGCGGCGCCGAGTGGAAGATCCCGCTCATCGTGCTGGGATCTCTCCTCGGCTTGCTTGGCCTTGGCGCTGCGGCGCAGTGGTTCTTGGCGCAGAGCCAGAACCGCTAGAGCTAGCTAGAACTCGATCGCCGCCGCACCCTTGATGTTGCGGAGGTTGGAGCGAGCAACCTTGACCATGTTGCCAATGCCGCCGTCAAGAACCGTCTTCACTGCGGATTCAGTGAAGCCCTTGATCATGGCCCAGTCGAAGTTCGGCGGCAGGGACAGGGCGTTCGGGTCGGTGACAATGTCCACGAGTACCGGGCCGTCGTGGGCCAGAGCCTTCTTCAGGGTCTTCTTCAGATCCTGTGGCTTTTCCACGCGGAAGGCCTTAATGCCCACTGCGGAGGCGATGTCGGCGTAGTTCACGCCGTCGTGGGAGGTGCCGAATTCCTTGAGGCCAGCCACCATCATCTCCAGCTTGACCATGCCCAGGGTGGAGTTGTTAAACACCATCATCTTCACCGGCAGGTCGTACTGCTTCACGGTGATGAGTTCGCCGAGCAGCATGGACAGACCACCATCGCCGGAGAAAGTGATCACTTGGCGGTCACGATCCGCGGCCTGCGCGCCGATGGCCTGGGGGAGTGCATTCGCCATGGTGCCGTGGCGGAAGGACGCCAATTCGTCCTTCTTGCCGTTCGGGGTGATGTAGCGGGCAGCCCACACGTTGCACATGCCGGTGTCGACGGTGAAGAGGGCGTTGTCGTCCGCAAGCTCGTCGATAAGCTGTGCTGCATACTCCGGGTGAATCGGGGTGGCCTTGTCGCTGGGGCCGAAGTTCTCAATGACGTTGTCCAGCAGCTTGGCGTGCTTCTTGAGCATCGAGTCGAGGAAGGAGCGGTCCTTCTTCTCCTCAATGTGCGGCAGGATGTTCTCAATCACGCTCTTCACATCGCCGACAACCGGGTATTGGACCTTGGTGCGGCGGCCGATGTTTTCCGCCTTGATGTCCACCTGCGCCACATTCGTGGTGGGCAGCCAGGCGTTGTACGGGAAGTCCGTGCCCAGAAGGATGAGCAGGTCCGCTTCGTGGGAGGCCTCGTAGCAAGCACCGTAGCCGAGCAGACCATTCATGCCCACGTCGAAGGGGTTGTCGTACTGGATGTTCATCTTGCCGCCGAAGGAGTGGCCGATCGGGGACTTGATCTTCTCCGCTAGGGCAAGCACCTCATCGCGGGCGCCCACGGTGCCCACACCGCAGAACAGCGTGACCGTCTTTGCCTCATTGATGGCCTGCACCAGCTGGGCGGCCTCTGCCGGATCCGGGAAGACACGCTTGTTGTCGCCGCGCGCGATCGTGGATTCCAGCAGCGGGATGTCCGCGGCGTCCTGGCTGGCAATATCACCAGGCATCACGAACACAGACACACCCTTGCCCGCCATGGTGGACTGGATCGCGTGATGCAGGATCCGGGCACCCTGCTCAGCGGAATTGGCCATCTCGCAGTAGCTGGAGCACTCCGCAAACAGCGACTCCGGGTGCGTTTCCTGGAAGTACTTGGAGCCAATTTCCTGGCTGGGGATGTGCGATGCAATGGCCAGCAGCTTGGCACCGTTGCGGTGCGAGTCATACAGGCCTTGCACCAAGTGGGTGTTGCCCGGGCCGCACGACGCAGCACACACGGCGAGTTCACCGGTCACGAGGGATTCAGCGCCGGCCGCGAAGGCTGCCGCTTCTTCATTTCGCACGTGAATCCACTCAATGCTGGATTCGGCCACTGCGTCGGAGACAGGATTGAGCGAGTCACCCACAATGCCGTAAATACGCTTAACGCCGTTTGCTTCTAGAGTCTGGACAATCTGGTGCGCAAAATCTTTGTTCATCATTCCTCCGTCACATTTCGTGTCGACGGGTTCCACGGTACGCCTGTTTCGCGCGACGCCTTTTTGCTTATCGACGCACCGCCTTCCCCACCTCCCCCACAAACGCCCCATCCGTGAAGTAATCCGAGTGCCCGCCGGTGATCCCGGGGATCTGCTCCGCCCCGAAGCGCGGGTCTGCCGGATTGAAACCGTGGACCGCATCGGCGCCGGAGCGCAGCGCCAGAATCGGATCAGTAGGGGAGTCCGCCACTAACACGCGGGTGTTGGTGCCAATGAGGTTGAGGTCATCGACGCTGCGCGCCGGCACGCCGGGGGAGCCGGCGAGGATGAGCTCGTCGGCAAACAGCCCATGGTCCATCGCCGCCCGCGCGGCCACCACCGAGCCGTAACTGTGACCGATGACCACCTGGCGGGCATCCGGGAAGCGCTCGTCCAGCGCCATCTGGAATGCCGCCAGGTCATCCGCACCCGCCCGCGCATAAGACGGATTCGCACCCGACGGGACCGACACCGGCGGGCGATAGCCCTGCCACACCACCACCGCGCCACCGGTCGTCGCCGCCAGCTGCTGTGCCCGCGCAATCGCGCCGGGAAGGTGTGCCGGGTCGCCCGTGGTCACGCCCGCCACCATGGTGGTCACACTGGACGGGTTGATCCGCCACGAATCATCCCCGGGTGGGCCGACCATGACGGTGTAGCCATCGCCGTAGTGGGGTCCAGTGTCATCGGTCAGGGGAGTGGCTTCCAGGAGCAGACCATCCGCCCCACGAACAGCATCGCGGATGGAGTTTGGGACGGTGTTCAAGTTCCGTTCGCTGATGCGCTCCAGCGGTTCATCGGGGTGGAAGACGAGCCGATCCAGGTCCGCCTCGTGCGCCAGCAGGCATGCCCCGGACACGGAGGCCGCGCAGGCTTGGTCCAACATTCGGATCTGCATCGCGAGTGCCGCCAACGCCGCACGATGCACCACCGACAATCCTGGATTGACTGCCGTGAGCTGCCCTAACCCAGCGCTGCCACTGCCGGCGAGGGCATCCCATGCCCGTTCCAATTCACGCTGCACCACAGCCGCCATGTCCAACACATCGGCCACGGCGGTAAGGCGCTCAGCGGGTTCCTCCAACGCCGCGCCCAGGGAGGTCAGGCGCTCTAAACCCTGGGTGGCGGTGGGGCCGTCGAGGCCGACGTCGATAAGCATCCCTCGATGCGTCCAGGCTTCTTCGATGCGTGAGCGAATGCTCGATGAGGCCTCGCGCATCTGCTCCGCGGAACGCGTGAGTTCGCTGGCTACAAGCATGATGAGCCCCCAAAGCCGTGGGTGCTATCAACCCGGCGCACCTCCTGGGCGAAGGTGGCCAGATCCGCCGCGTGGTCAGACACGTTGGCGGAGCGTCTAGCTATCCCGGCGAGCAATGTCTCATGGGCTCGAGCTAACGCCACGGCGGTGAGGCTGGGCGTTGACAAACCATCTAATTGCGGCAGGTGCCAGTCCGGGAAGGTGGGAAGTGAATGTGCTGGTGTTTGGATGTAATTCATGTTTCCGAGCAAAAACCATCGAGCCATCTAGCGCAAGGAAAACACGAAAAGTCGCCCGAAGGGCCTGTGGAATTCGCTTCAAATTCCACATACCCTGGGCGCATGCGAATTGGAATCGTGCAAGTCACCACCACAAAAGACACGCATGAAAATTTGTTGCTTGTCACTGAAAGCATTCGGGAGGCTGCCACGAAAGGCGCCACGCTCATCGTGTGCCCGGAGGCAACATCCCAGGCTTTTGACTCCGGCCGCTTAGACACCCAGGCCGAGGAACTCGACGGGCCATTCTCCACCGGCCTGCGGGAGCTGGCCGCGGAACTCGGCGTGATCATCGTCGCCGGTATGTTCCGCCCCGCCGATACCCAAGGGAAAGTCAACCGGGTGTACAACACCGCCCTGATCACCGGCAATGGCCACCACGAGGGCTATGACAAGATCCACACCTTCGACACCGCCACCTACAGCGAATCCGCCACCGTCAAACCCGGAACGAGGCTGCACACCTTCACCCATGAAGGCATCACCATTGGTGTAGCCACCTGCTTTGACATCCGCTTCCCGGAGCAGTTCAAGCAGCTCGCACGCGACGGCGCCCAGGTCATCGTCGTGCCCACGAGCTGGGCTGATGGGGCGGGCAAACTCGACCAGTGGAACATCCTCACCCGCGCCCGCGCTCTTGACGCCGGGGTGTTCATCATCGCCGCTGACCAGGCCCGCCCCGGTGGCCGCGCCAACGCTGGCCAAGCCTCCGGCCCCACCGGCATCGGCCACTCCATCGCCGTTGCCCCCGATGGCAGCGTCATCGCCCAGGCCGGCTACGAGCCTGACGTCCTCATCGTGGACATCGACCCGGACCAGGCGCCCAAACAGCAAAACGCGGTGCCGGTGCTCTAATACACCTGCGTCAGCGTCAACCAGTCCGACGTATCCGCCAGCGCCCGCAGCCCCGGCTCATCCACGCCGGCCGCATCCACGAGCAGCTCCACAGCCTCACCCGCGCCACGCTCCGCCGCCGCAAACACCGCGGCACGCGCACCGGCCAACGCGTCACCGCGCGCATCGATCGTGCCGCCCAGCGTCACGGCCTCACCGCTCGCGCGCCCCAACGTCCAATACTCGCCCACCCGCGGGGCCCACGTCGTGCCCGCCGCCGGCAAGAAAAAGACCAACTCACCAAAGCTATTCTGCGGGATCGCCGGCGCCAGGCAATCCCATGTCGGGTCAGCGTCCTCAGCATAAGTAGCCGCCTCCACCGCCTCCGGCCGCAACACCGGAAACACCTGGCCAGCCTCATATTCCACGGGCACGGGCGCGGACAAATGCACGGACCAAAAATCCACCTGGCTCGCACCGAAAAGCGGGCGCACGCCAACAACTTCCATCGCGGTCGCCGGGGGCTCGCCCGCAAGATCCGCCTCCCGCGCCGCACGCGCCATACGCGCCAGCCCAGCTAGCATGTGCTCACGCGTCGCGTCCACAGCATCATCCGGGTACGCCCACAGCACCGCATCCACGGCCTCAGCAACAGGGCCCATCAAGTCCTCATACGATTCAGCGGATACAGCAAGCCTTCGCCTATCGACGCCCACCTCTTCCACCCCACCCTGATCCCCCACCAGAGCCCCAATCAGGGAATGTGCCTCCGGAACCTGGGGAAGCCTACTGACCAGCTCTTCTAGCAAAGATGGGGGGAAATCCACGCGCGGTGTCATGTACTACAAGATACCGTGTCGCTCTCGACCGCTAAGCTAGCCAAGACAGTCCAGACAGTTAAGACAGTCTTGCGATCCAGCGGATCCCGCGGAGACACCACAAGCTGAAAGGCCCACCCATGGAATACACCCCTTACGTGTTGCTCACTGATGTTGGATGGATCTCCATCCTCCTCATCATCGGCAACGTCCTGCGTCAGCGGGTACGCGTCCTCCAGCAGCTTCTGCTGCCAGCGCCCATCACCGCCGGACTCATCGGCCTGTTCCTCGGTCCGGAAATCCTGGGGGTTATCCAGTTCTCCGACAAGATCGGTGCCTACACATCACTGCTCATCGCGGTGGTCTTCGCGTCCATGGCCTACTCCATGGACCTTGGCGGATCGGTGGCCAAGGGTGCGCGCAACATGTGGGCATTTTCCACCACCATGTTCATGTTCCAATGGGGCCTCTTCGTCCTGCTGGGTATCTACCTGTTCAAACCGGTCTTTGGTACCGAGGACTGGTTCGGCATGATGCTCCCCGTCGGCTTCGTCGGCGGCTTCGGTACCGCCGCCGCCGTGGGTTCTTCCCTCGAGGACACCGCTGGTGCCGTCGCCGCATCCTCCCTTGGCTTCACCTCCGCGACAGTAGGCACCCTGGTGGCCATCATCGGTGGTGTCATCGTGGCCAACTGGGGCATCCGTAAGGGCAAGGCAACGGAACTCCAGGGTGATCTGCCCAAGGAGCTGCGATCCGGCTACATCGAGAACGAAGCGGAGCGCCCCTCCATCGGTAAGGCAACCACCAACCCGTCCTCGATTGAACCGCTCGCTCTCCACGGCGGATTCATCGTGTTCACGGTGCTCGTGGCCTACCTGGTCAATGATTTCCTCTCCAGCGTCTGGAGCAACGTTTCCATCCCGCTGTTCGCCCTCTCCTTCGTCATCGGCTTCATCGGCCGTGGCTTGCTGCGCCTGTTCAAGAAGCCGAACTACCTGGACAAGGACACCGTCAGCGCCATCTCCGGCGCGGCCACGGACTACATGATTGCCTTCGGTATTGCCTCCATCGTCCCCGCAGCACTTGCCGCTTACTGGCAGGCACTCGTCCTGCTGTTCGTGCTCGGCCTCGTGTTCTGCCTCTTCTACCTGCTGGTCATGGCGCCGCTGTACTTCGGCGAGCAGTGGATCGAGCGCGGCCTCTTCGGCTGGGGTTGGGCAACCGCCGCAGTGGCAACCGGTATTGCGCTGCTCAAGATGGTGGATCCGAAGCTCAAGTCCGGCACGCTCAATGAGTACGGTGTGGCCTACGTCGGCTTCGGCCCCTTCGAAATCGGAATGACCATCCTCGCACCAATCGCCGTTCTCGCGTCCTTCACCGGCGTGTTCGGCTGGGTGTCCACGCTCATCGCCGCCGGCATCCTCATCATGACCTTTGCCCTCAAATGGGTCCCGGTCCGCGACGGCGCCAAAACCTAGCCAAAACCTAACCCGCCTCCTTCTCCCGCGCAGCCTTCGCGGCGTACCACACGGTGATGCCCTCCTGTATTCCCTTCCTGGACGCCGCCTCCACTCGGCCCACGGCATTCCACGGCGTCAAGTTCTCAATCCGCCGTTTCAACGCGCCAACCCGCCCCCGGAGCTCCTCATCCTCCGTATAAAAATACCCGAGCACATACGCCAATAGCTCCAGCTCATCGTCCGTGAAGACCAGCGGCGGCATCTTGTCGCCGCGCACCAAACGGTACGAATTCTCGCCGCGCCGCGCCACCTCAATCTCAAATCCAACGGCGCGGAGTTCCTTGATGTCGCGCCTCAACGTTCGCCTATCGACGCCCATCTTCCCCACCAATTCCTCCCCCGTAAACGCCTGCCCCGTTTGCAACACCGCCATCAACTCCGCCCCACGCAGAAACGGCGGGCATTTCGGCCGCCCCTCAAACACCGAAATCTCCGAAATTTCCACCCGCTTCATCCCGATTTCCCCCTGTTTCCCTTTCCTCGTGCCCAGCTCCCGGTTCCAGGTCCCCTTTTCCCGTTCCCTGTTCCCAGTTCCCCGATTTCCTTTGCTTCGACGTTAACCACCACGCTCGCGCCGCACCAGCAAAAACTGCCCACTTAAGTGGACACCCCACATTTTCCCGCCTCTCTCCCTGCTTTTCCCTCGCTCATTCCCTCGCTTTTTCTTTGCGTACCGGGCTTTTCGTGTGTTTCCTTGCTTTTCTCTTCCCCTCTTTCCCTGATCTTCTTCCTTTCCTTGTGCCTCCCGCATGTATATGTCTCGCGGAGGATGCGGACAAACCTGTCCATTTGGGCGCGGTTGACCCGCTGGACTGCATTTTTGGAGCTTTGAGAAGCGGACGCACAGTGTGTCCGCATCAACTTGGGGCAAAGTGGCTGGTCAGGGAGTCGAGCGTCGAGAAGCGGACAGATTTGTCCACACCTCATTTCATCCATATATATGCGCCCCGAGCTGCTCGCGAAGGGCTCACGAAAGGCTCGCGGAGGGCTCGCGAGAGGCTTGCGGAGGGCTCGCGCAAGGGTTCCGCAAAAGATTTTTGGAGTTGAGTGGAACAGACTCAAGTTTTAAGGCGTTGTAGAGAGTGACCAATTAATTTAGAACAAAGAAAAGCATGAAAGGAGCACTTCAATGAGCTCGTTTAATCCCACTACGAAAACGCAACAGGCGCTGCAGGAGGCGCTCCAGTCCGCATCCGCGAAGGGCAATCCGGATATTCGGCCGGCGCACTTGCTGCACGCAATTTTGACGCAGGAGGACGGCATCGCCGCGCCGGTGCTGAAGGCTACCGGCGTTGATCCGGAGACGGTGGCCAAGGAGGCGGCGGAGATCGTCGATGGCTACCCGAAGGCGGAGGGCCAGAACATGGCCAACCCGACGTTTAACCGGGATGGTCTTAACGCGCTGAACGCGGCGCAGGAATTAGCAGGCGAACTCGGTGATGAATTCGTTTCCACCGAGGTTCTGTTGGCGGGAATCGCGCGTGGTTCGGAGGAAGCTGCTGAGCTTCTGAAGAAGCGTGGCGCGACGTATGACGCTATTAAGGCAGCGTTCCCGTCGGTGCGCGGGCACAAGAAGGTGACTTCGGAGGCCCCGGAGGGCCAGTTCCAAGCTTTGGAAAAGTACTCGACGGACCTCACGGCGCGGGCACGCGAGGGCAAGATTGACCCGGTGATCGGCCGTGACAGTGAGATTCGTCGTGTGGTTCAGGTGCTGTCGCGCCGCACGAAGAACAATCCGGTTCTCATCGGTGAGCCGGGCGTGGGTAAGACCGCCATTGTGGAAGGCCTTGCCCGTCGCATTGTGGCCGGTGACGTACCGGAGTCCCTGAAGGGCAAGACCTTGATCAGTCTTGATCTGGGCTCGATGGTCGCTGGTGCGAAGTACCGCGGTGAGTTCGAGGAGCGCCTCAAGGCGGTTCTGGATGAGATTAAGCAGGCGGACGGCGAGATCATCACGTTTATTGATGAGCTGCACACGATCGTCGGCGCCGGCGCCTCCGGCGAAGGTTCGATGGACGCTGGCAACATGATCAAGCCGTTGCTCGCCCGCGGCGAGCTGCGCCTGGTCGGTGCGACGACGCTGGATGAGTACCGCAAGTACATCGAGAAGGACGCTGCTTTGGAGCGCCGTTTCCAGCAGGTGTACGTGGGGGAGCCGACGGTGGAGGACACCATCGGTATTCTCCGTGGCTTGAAGGAGCGCTACGAGGTTCACCACGGTGTCCGTATCCAGGACTCGGCACTGGTGGCCGCGGCTACGCTGTCGGACCGCTACATCACTAACCGTTTCCTGCCGGACAAGGCGATTGACCTCGTCGATGAGGCCGGCTCGCGCCTGCGGATGGAGATTGATTCTTCCCCGCAGGAGATCGATGAGCTGGAGCGTATTGTGCGTCGTCTCGAGATCGAAGAGATCGCGCTGACGAAGGAGTCTGACGCTGCTTCCCAGGATCGTCTTGCAACGCTGCGCCAAGAGCTGGCTGATCAGCGCGAGAAGCTCGGTGAGCTGAAGGCGCGTTGGGAGAATGAGAAGGGCGAGATCGATAAGGTTCAGCGCCTGAAGGAGGAGCTGGAGGATCTGCGGAACCAGTCCGAGATCGCCGAGCGCGAGGGTGACTACGCGAAGGTCTCCGAGTTGCGCTACGGGCGGATCCCGGAGGTGGAGGAGGAGCTGGGGGCGGCGGAGACGTCGACAAGCGTGAAAACAATGCTCAGCGAGGAGGTGACTCCTGATGTGATCGCTGATGTTGTGTCGAGCTGGACCGGCATTCCTGCGGGCAAGATGATGGAAGGCGAAACCGAGAAGCTCCTGCGTATGGAGGATGTTCTGGCTGGCCGCGTGGTTGGTCAGCGTGCGGCGGTGGAGGCCGTCTCTGATGCGGTGCGGCGTTCTCGCGCGGGCATTGCGGATCCGAACCGCCCGATTGGCTCGTTCCTGTTCCTCGGTCCGACGGGTGTGGGTAAGACGGAGCTGGCCAAGTCGCTGGCGGAGTTCCTCTTCGATGATGAGTCGGCGATGGTCCGCATTGATATGTCCGAGTACGGCGAGAAGCACTCCGTCGCGCGCCTGGTTGGTGCGCCTCCGGGATACGTCGGCTACGACGCGGGCGGCCAGCTCACGGAAGCTGTTCGCAGGCGCCCGTACAGCCTCGTGCTTTTCGACGAAGTCGAGAAAGCCCACCCCGACGTCTTCGACATCCTGCTGCAAGTCCTCGACGAAGGCCGCCTGACGGATGGGCAGGGCCGGACCGTGGACTTCCGCAACACGGTGATCATCCTGACGTCGAACCTCGGCGCGGGCGGCACGCACGACGAGATCATGGAGGCCGTCAAGCGCGCCTTCAAGCCGGAGTTCATCAACAGGCTTGACGACGTCGTCGTCTTCGACTCGCTCACCCAAGAGCAGCTGGTGGGCATCGTGGACATTCAGCTGGGCACGCTGGCTCGTCGCCTGGCGGAGCGCCGCCTGGTGCTCGACGTCACCGACGCTGCCAAGCAGTGGCTCGCCGACCGCGGCTACGACCCGGCCTACGGTGCTCGTCCGCTGCGTCGCCTCATCCAGAAGGAGATCGGCGACAAGCTGGCCAAGAAGGTCCTCGCCGGCGAGATCCGCGACGGCGACACCGTGCACGTCGACGCCGCGCCGGGTGGGGACACCCTGGTGATCGAAGGTGGTGCTGGGGACTAACTTGACGAGTGTCAGATATGGCAGTTAAGTTAGTTGTGACAGTTAACCGATGGAAGGAAGGTGGCCTCAATGAAAACTCTCGACCCAACGGCATTTAGTACTGCCGATGTAGAGAAGCTCGAAGAGGTCGCCTCCTCCGACCTTCCCCCTCAGGTCAAGGCCCTTATCCACGAGATCGTCGACTACGTACGTAGTGGCGAAACGATTTACCTGCTGCACAAGGATGAGGAGCTCACCCCGAACGAGGCAGCAGAGCATCTCAAGATGAGTCGCACACACCTGTGCAAGCTCCTCGACCGCGGCGAGATTCCCTTCCGTAAGGTTGGCACCCACCGCCGCATCCTCGTCAGTGACCTCGTGGCCTTCAACGAGAAGCGCCATGCCGCGCAGCTCGAACTTGCTGAGCGTTTCGCGCACCACAGCGAAACCACTGCCGCTTCGAATGAGGCCCTGGCGGACCTGGCCTAGACTCATCCCCATGCACCAACCCCTCACCACCATCTACGCCCGCACCTTGCTGCCCGGCGTGGAGAACGAAGAGCTGGCCGCCCACGATCTTGGAGGTGGCCACTTCGTGGTGGCATCGGTGCCGTTTTTGGATACGAGCATCAATGTCGGGGACATCGTCGAGTGCGTCCGCGTTGGCGGCCGCCTGCACATTAACCAGGTGGTGGTGAAGGGCGGCGCCGAAACGGTGCGCATTCTCGTGCAGCGTCCCGGCCCGAACGACATCGCGGAAACGCTGCTGGCTTTCGGCTGCCGGGTGGAGATGGGCCCGGGCGGAATGCTCGGCGCTTCCCTCGGCCCGGACGCGCCGAAGGATGGTATCCGCGAGTGGTTGGAAGGCCTTGAAACTCAGGGCATCATTTCGCTCGCGTAGGTAGTGTGGGCGCCATGAGCGTCTACGTTTCCTCCGAAGAGCTGCGCGAACTGATTCGCACCGGCCAGAAGTTCACGCTGCTGGCCGCGCTGTGGGATGAGCACGCTGGCCGTGCACGGTCTGCCTTTCACTCTGAGCACATTCCTACGGCTCAGTTCTGTGACATGTCGTTGCACCTCGTGGGTACGCCGACCGCGGAGGTCGGCCGCAATCCGTTGCCGTCGTTGGTGCGGCTGAGTGAGACGTTCCGGCACTGGGGGATCGCGGAGGATCGCCCGGTCATTGTTTATGACGTCGGCCACGGCGTTTTCGCCGCCCGCGTGTGGTGGACGCTGCGTTGGGCGGGCGTGGAAAACGTCCGTATTCTCGACGGCGGGTTCGCCGCATGGGATGCGCTCGGCTTCGACACGGTCGCCGGCCCCGGCCCCGTCAACGTCCATTCGGAGCTTGACGCGCAGCGCGGCCAGGTGCCCACGATCGACGATGTGCACGGTTTTAAGGGCCTGCTTATCGACGCTCGCCAGCCCAACCGCTTCCGCGGCCTCAAAGAACGCTTGGACAAGAAAGCCGGCCACATCCCCGGTGCGCGGAATCTGCCGGTGCAGGATCTCTTTGACGGTGACGGCATGGTGAAACCTATTGACGAGATCCTGGAACGCTTCGCCCACCTGGGCATCACCCACACCACTGATCCGGCCTCGACCGTTGTCTATTCCGGCTCGGGCAACCACTCCGCCAAGTTGCTGGCCGCAGCCGTTCATGCTGGTCTGCCGATGCTCACCCACTACATCGGCGGCTGGTCCCAGTGGGCTGCGGACGTGTCCAACCCGGTCTCCCGCGACATCTAGCCCCGCGACTGCCCGGGGCTCGGCCCCACCCCGTCGCACCTCGGCCCCATGCCCGCCCGCCTGGGCCCAGGAGGAGCACATATATAGCTGAAATGACATGCGGACAAATCTGTCCGTTTGCCTCCCGAAAAGACCGTAAACAGCGCAAACGCCCCATTTTCAAGCGGACACATTCTGCGTCCGCTTCTCCAGCCCTCTTCAACGCTGGTCACGGCACCACTGCTCCCCAAACGGACACATTTGTCCACATCACTTGTCGCACATATACCCGCACTCTTGACTCACGCATACGCCCGCGCCTACCCGGGATCAACCCCAACTCCCGATACAGTGCTAACCGATGGGTTTTGTACTACTAACACTCTCCGTGCTCGCCCTGGTCGGGGCGAGCCTTTTGTGGCGCGCGGATTCCGCTGAGAGTTCTAGCCAGAATTCCGCCCTGAAAACCCCACAACCAGCCACAACCAGCAAACCCAAGCAACCCAAAACCCCCAAACCCAAGCCCGCCAAGAAGCCTAAGCCCACCAAAAAGCCCAAGGCTCACAAACTCTCCCGCCGCGCGCGCCGTGAGTGGGCCACGGCCAACGGCTTCACCTACACGAACGAGGACGAGTTCCTCCACGACGAGTGGACCCGCGGCGCCGCCGCCACCGGCGCGCCGATCCGCGACGTGCTCACCGGCACCAAGTTCGGCCACGAAACACGCATCGCGGACATCGACGGCACCACCGTTATTGGCATGGGAACGGGTATGACCAGTGATGTTGTCGTGGATATGCGTCGTCTCCCGCTGACTCGGCAGCTGTCGGACGATCTCGTCGAGGTCGCCCAAACTGAAGGTTTCGCGGTCTTCGCCTCCGAGGCCGGCCCGGCCGAGCGGATGCTCGATGTCCGCGTCCGCACGGCGCTGGAAATGCTCCCGCAAGAGGTCGGAGCGGTCTGGTTCGAGTCAGAGTGGGTCGTCGCGGAATTCGAGGAACCTGCAGGCTGGGATGCGGTTTTCGCACCCCTCGCGCTGCTCGCTGACGCCGCGCGCACCCTCCCGCCCGAAACCTGGCCACGCCTCGAGCTCGCCAGCACTTCGCGGGAGATGGGGAAGCCCATGCTTATCGATGCCCCCTCCTCCCAACCCCAATCCCACCCCTCCCATCCACCCATTGCCCGCCCGGAGGAGCCGTTGGAGATGCCCACGCGCCTCACCGGCAGCGTGAAGGGCGAGGTAGCGGACCATGAGGTGGGATCGGATGAGATCAACGCGATCGGCACTGGCGGCCAGGACCCGCAACCTAATGACGGCACCCGCGTCGCACGCAAACTCGACCCGCCCTCCATTTTCGGCGACTAACCACCCGGCTACCCCACGGACTAACTCCGACTAATCCACCGGCTAACGCACGGCTTTTCCCCGAAGGTGGCTAACCTTAGTGGCATGAGTGCCACAACTATTGATGCTGCCGCCAAAGCCCGTCTTGCTGAGCTCGTGAAGGAGCTCGCTGTTGTCCATGGTCGGGTGACGTTGAGTTCCGGTAAAGAAGCTGATTACTACGTGGATCTGCGCCGCGCCACGCTGCACCACGAGGCAAGCCGCCTCATCGGTGCTCTCGTGCGCGAGCTGACCGCTGACCTGGATTTCGACGCTGTTGGTGGCCTCACCCTCGGAGCCGATCCCGTGGCCACTGCCGTGATGCACGCGGACGGTCGCCCGATCGACAGCTTCGTGGTGCGCAAGGAAGCGAAGAAGCACGGCATGCAGCGCCGCATTGAGGGCCCGTCCATCAAGGGCAAGCGTGTCCTGGTTGTGGAGGACACGACGACCACCGGTAACTCCCCGCTCACGGCCGTTGAGGCGTGCCGCGCGGAGGGTGCTGAGGTGGTTGCGGTCGCCACCGTGGTCGACCGCGCGACGGGTGCGGACAAAGTGCTTCACGAGGCCGGCCTCGACTACCGCTTCCTCCTCGGTCTGGATGATCTTGGCCTCGCCTAATCCCGACACTCCCGACAACTCCCATACCCCCGCGGACCCCGCCGAGAGCACCTCTGAGGCGAAGGGCCCCACCGAGTGGAACGAGGGCCGTCACGGTGTTGGCCCGTGGGAGGGGGAGTGGCCTGCGGATCCGCGTTTGGATCCCCAGTTTTTGGAGAACGGCGATACCCGCAATGTTGTTGACCAGTACCGGTACTGGTCGATGGATGCGATTCGTGCGGATCTGGATGAGCGCCGCCACCCGTTTCATGTCGCGATTGAGAATTTTGAGAATGACATGAACATCGGCACCGTTGTCCGCACCGCGAATGCGTTTCTGGCGGAAGCGGTGCACATTGTGGGGCGACGCCGCTGGAATCGCCGGGGTGCGATGGTGACGGACCGCTACCAGCACATCATTCATCACGAAACCGTCGCTGATCTGATGGCCTGGGCCGCGGAGCGCGGCTTGGCTGTCGTGGCTATTGATAACACTCCGGGCTCAGTGCCATTGGAGACCGCGGAGCTGCCGCGCGAGTGCGTGCTCTTGTTTGGGCAGGAAGGTCCGGGTGTGACGGTGGAAGCGCAGGATGCGGCGATGATGACGTGTTCGATCGCGCAGTTCGGTTCGACGCGTTCGATTAATGCGGGGGTTGCGGCGGGTATCGCGATGCACGCGTGGGTGCGCCAGCACGCCAATCTTGAGGACGCCTGGTAGGTTCCGCGCCGCGGGGGAGCGCGGATATATGTGTGAAAAGAGGGGCGGACAAATGTGTCCGTTAGGGGGTCGGTGGGGTTGTGACCAGCGTTAAAGAGGGCTAGAGAAGCGGACGCAGAGTGTGTCCGCTTGAAAATGGGGTGTTTGTGCTGGTTGCGGTCTTTTAGGGAGGTATGCGGACAGGTTTGTCCGCATGTCATTTCAGCTATATATGTGCTCTGCGCGAGGGAGAGTTAGGGGGAGAGGTTTTGCAGTTGTGGGGTTTTCTTCCCTGGTTACGGAAGGGAGGGGACGAGGCCGAAAGGCAAGGAAGGGAGAGGAGGGAGCGGGGAAGCCCGGAAGCTAGAAAGAGCGAGAAATGCGGGGAAGCGAGGGAAAGAAGAGAGAGGGAGGAAGTAAGGAGAGGAGGGGGAGGGGAGAGGGGAGAGGAGAGGGAGAAAAGCGCAGGGGAGGCGCTAGAAATGGGGGTTGGCTCCCAGTAACGAAAGGGAGTAGAAAATAGATAAAGATTTATTGAAAGCGCGCCGCGAGAATGCGCGAGAATGCGCGAGAATGCGCGAGAATGCGCGGGAATGCGCGGGAATGCGCGGGAAAAGCGCTGGAACGCGCTGGAAAGCACTGGAAAAGTGCGGGAGAAGGAGGCAGAGTGGCACGCATGAGACCATCTGTCTCTGACTCGGCGGAAATGTGGGCGCACCGGGCGGACCTCGCTGAAGCGGCGATCAATGAGCGGCACGCGTCGCGGTTGTGGGGGTTGCCGCGGACGAACCTCGCGGTGGTGGCGTGGCCGGCCACTCAGCAAGAAAAGGCGTTCGTGACGTGGCACTACTGGTGGCAGGCGCATTATGTGGACTGTCAGGTGGATGCGGAGCGTCGTCAGTCGACGAAGGCACGCCGGGCAAGCATTGTGCGCACGGTGCGGGGCATTCGGATCCGGAACCGCCGCAGCCTGTCTAAGAACCGGTACTACGACGACAAGGCGTGGCTGGCGCTGGCGTTGGCACGAATTGGTGCGGAAGAGGGTTCGGCGAAGAAGGCTGGGAAGTCGGGGAAGTCGAAGCTGCGGTTGTCTGGGCTTGCTGGGCTGCCGGGGGTGTCGAAAGTGGCGCGGTTGTTGCGCCGACCGGTGACGCGGATTCGGGCGCTGGAAGACCTGGAGTTCAACATCCTCGCGGGGTTGGACAGCGTCACGGGTGTGCTGCCGTGGCGGACGGATGACCGCTTCTTCAACGTGCCGGCGAATGGGCCGGCGGCGATCATGATGGCGCGAAGTGGCAGGTTGGATAAGGCTCGTGAGGTGATGAGCTGGATCTTCGACCACGTCATGGCGGATAACGGGCTCGTGCAGGACGGAATCCGTTTGCATGCGGATGGTCCACGGGCTGTGGAGATCGCGTACTCCTACAACCAAGGCACGGTCTTGGGGGCGGCGCTGGAGATTGCGATTGCGCTGGGGAACGAGGAAGACAGCAGCGCGGAGGAGCAGATGTTCTACATTGCTCGGATCCATGACCTGGTGCGGGCAGTGGGGAAGCATATGGCGACGCCGGCGGGGGTGATTGATAACCCTCGCGACTGCGGACCGAACCAGGGTGGGGACGGGGCGCTGTTCCAGGGGATCTTGGCGCGCTACCTCGCTGACGTGGCGGTGCGGTTGCCGGATGAGACGGCGCAGGGGCGCGCGGCGAAGAGGGAAGCGGCACGGCTGGTGATGTCGTCAGCTGCTGCGATGTGGAACAACCGCCTTGAAGTGGACGGATTGCCTGTGTTCCCGGTGCGCTGGGTGGTGGGGGCGAGGTTGCCGCATAACTATGGGGGTGGGGAGGCGCATATAGGCAAGAGCCCCAAAATTCCTGAACGGGACCTTTCTGTGCAACTTTCTGGCTGGATGTTGCTCGAGGCTGCAGCGCGGGTCGCGCAAAGCGGGCATACTAGTTAACGTAACCGCATTCGAGTGAGAGGACTCTCCATGCCTATTGCAACCCCTGAGGTTTATAACCAGATGCTCGACACGGCCAAGAAGGAAGGCTTCGCCTTCCCGGCCATCAACTGCACCTCCTCGGAGACCATTAACGCTGCACTGCGTGGTTTCGCTGAGGCAGGCTCGGACGGCATTATCCAGTTTTCCACTGGTGGCGCCGAGTTCGGTTCCGGCCTGTCGGTGAAGAACAAGGTTGCGGGTGCGGAGGCTCTCGCGGCGTTTGCTCACAAGGTGGCTGAGCAGTACGACATCAACGTGGCGCTGCACACGGACCACTGCCAGAAGGAAGTTCTGGACGAGTACGTGCGTCCGCTGATCGCGATCTCCCAGGAGCGCGTGGACCGTGGTGAGCTGCCGCTGTTCCAGTCCCACATGTGGGATGGTTCCGCCATCCCGATCGATGAGAACCTGGAGATTGCGCAGGAGCTGCTGGAGAAAGCTCGTAAGGCCAACATCATTCTCGAGGTTGAGATCGGTGTTGTCGGTGGCGAAGAGGACGGCGTTGAGGCAAAGGCAGGCGCGAACCTGTACACCTCGCGCGAGGACTTTGAGAAGACCATCGACGCAATCGGTACCGGTGAGAAGGGCCGCTACCTGCTGGCAGCCACCTTCGGCAACGTCCACGGTGTGTACAAGCCGGGCAACGTGAAGCTGCGTCCGGAGGTCCTCGACATGGGGCAGAAAGCGGCCGTGGAGAAGCTTGGCCTGTCCGCTGGTGACCGTCCGTTCGACTTCGTATTCCACGGTGGCTCTGGCTCCGAGCCGGAGAAGATCGCTGAGTCCCTGACCTACGGTGTGGTGAAGATGAACGTGGACACCGACACCCAGTACGCATTCACCCGCCCGGTGGCGTCCCACATGTTTGAGAACTACGACGGTGTGCTGAAGGTCGACGGCGAGGTGGGCAACAAGAAGGCCTACGACCCGCGCTCCTACCTGAAGAAGGCAGAGCAGTCCATGTCTGAGCGCGTTGTTGAGGCGTGCGAGAACCTCAAGTCCGTGGGCAAGTCTGTGTCCCGCTAAACACCCCTCAACTTAAAGGTCAGGCCGCTAAAATGGCCTGACCTTTTGTATTCCCTCGAACAAGTGTGATGCCAATGGAACGACGAATGAATCGCGTGCGTATGTCCACGCGCCAGCGCATGGCGGCGGTGGAGGATTCGCTGGAAGCGCGCCTGAAACGTGTGCTGCAGCGCTTCTGGCCGGCACTCCAGGTGGGTGTTGCGGCGGGTTTGGCGTTCTTCATTGCGTCGGAGTGGGCGGGCCACGGGCAGCCGTTCTTCGCGCCGATCAGTGTGGTGATCATCGTTGGGCTCTCCGGCGGCGAGCGGATTAAGCGCGCGCTGGATATGTCGCTGGGGTGCATCCTGGGAGTGCTCGTCGGCGACCTTGTGTTCGCGCCACTCGGCCCGGGCGGCTGGCAGATCGCGCTGGCGGTGTGTGGGTCGATGCTGTTCGCGTCGTTTTTCTCCAAATCCATGCTGGTGGCAAACCAGGTGGCTATCGGGTCGATTCTGATTTCCACGATCATGCCGCCCGATGCCGCCGTCACGGGACTCGACCGCGCGGTGGACGCGTTCATCGGGTCCGCGGTGGGCCTGGCCGTTGTGGCGCTCGTGCCATCAGCGCCGCTCACGGCCGCGCGCCAGGAGATATCCAAGGTCCTCGCTATTTTGAGCTCCGTGCTTGACGACGTCTCCACCGGCATCTCCCGCCAAAACCCCACCGAGATGGCCCTGGCATTGGAAGCCATCCGCGGCACGCAGTCCGACATTGATGCGATCTCCACCGCCACCAAATCCGGTGAGGAATCCACTCAGCTCTCGCCGTTTTTGTGGGGCTCGCGCCGTGATGTTCAGTCCTTGTCCCGCATTGTTCCGTCCACCGACAACGCGGTGCGCACCACCCGCGTGCTGGCCCGCCGCGCCCTCGTGCTGGTGGAGGACCAGGACATTGTCTCGCCGAAACAGTTGTGGATCTTGGACCAGCTCTCCTCCATCGCGCTGGAATTATCCGACCTGTTTGAGGCGAAGACAAAAGTCAGCCGTGCCCAAGGCATTCCGGCGGTAGCGAACCGCCTGCGCGCCCTCGCCGCGGAGACCGGACTAGAGGTCCTTGACCTGGACTGCCAGCCCCCGCATGGCCCCTACTCACCGTGCCAGGGCCCGAATGCTGATGAGGTCAACGCCACCGTGCACCAACCAACGGACAAGAGCCGCGAAGCCACCCTGTCCGCCGCGGTGATTCTGGCGCAGTCACGCTCGCTTATCGTCGACCTGCTGAAGATCTGCGGCTGGTCCCGCGAATCCGCGGTAGCGATGCTTAAGCCGACCTCCGAAACCCCCGCCTACCCGCCGGAGCTGGGCACGGGTGACGTTGGTGGACAGGGAAGCGACTAATCGCAGCCCCGGGTGAAGGATTTGTACCGAGCCTATCCGCAAGGGCTATAAACTCGCAGGTCAAAGGTTGGTATAGCCCCACCATCGGGCGCTGCGATGTAAAATCCTTCACCCGCCAGCGCGACTACCTACCCGCGCACCGCCTGAATGTCGCGCAGGTGCCGGTAGAACGTCACGCGCTCCACCGGGCGCTTGGCAGCCACACCATCGACGGTGACCAGAATGCCCTGCCCACCCGACTGCAGCGCACGCCCCGTGGGCGTGTGCGTGGGGTCCAGCGGTGAGGGCACAAATTCACGCCCACCCCACAGACGCGGGAAGCGTCGCGCCGGGGGATTAACCGGCCCCACAATCGCGGCAGCCGCCAGGCCCGGGGCGGAAACAGTAGGAACTAAACGCGCACCATACGGCGTCACGGCACCGCGCCGGGCGGGTTCACCGGTGCCGCGGATAAGGACAGTGCTGTCCACGACGATCTCGCCAAAATACGGCGCATCATCAACGTGCTGCAGCATCGCCGAACCAGCAACAACCACACCGGAGTCATTGCGGATACACGGGATCGGGCGAACGGGCCCGGACACCGCAAGGGCGAGGCGCTCCGCAGAAGAAAGATCCGCCAGCCCCCACAGCACCGAAGCGGGGGAGGTGGGATCCACGGGCAGGTAGGCCACCTCCGCCCAGAGGTAATCCGCGCGCATCATGCGGGTCAGCACCGCACTCAAGGCCGCGTCCGTGCCGGACACAATGACGCGCAAAGGCTCGTCCGGCTGCTGGGGCGCAAAAGTGGGCTCCCCCAGATGCGACACCGACGGCGACGCCGCAATCTCCTGCAACGACGGCGTGGGGTCAACGGGGAGGACTAACCGCGCGACCTCATCAAGAAACCGAAGGTCTTTCCGCGAAGGGATCGCCGGAAGCCGGTGCTCCTCCACATCCACAGCACCGCCAAAAATAAACCCAGTGTCACACGCGCAATGAACAAGCCGCATGGCGCTCACGCTACAGCCCCACGCCCACGGTTTGTATATTGAGGCCATGTCCCACGAACCAATCCGCGTCTGTGCCGTTGTCTTCCGTGATGCCGAAGGCCGCGTGTTGGCCGTGCGCAAGAAGAACACGCACCGCTTCATGCTGCCCGGCGGCAAGCCCGAAGCAGGTGAAACGCCGCGCGACACCGCCGTGCGCGAGGTCCGCGAGGAGATCGGCACCGCCATTGACGCCACCACACTTACCCACCTAGGCACCTTCCGCACAACCGCGGCGAATGAGGCGGGACGTGAGGTGGAAGGCACCATCTTCACCTGCCCTGCCACGGTGGATCCGGTACCGGCAGCAGAGATCGCGGAAGTCCGGTGGATCGACCCGCACAACCCACAAGATGCCGGCGTAGACCTCGCCCCTTTATTAGAGACAAAGGTCTTTCCGGCGCTCACTGCGAACAATCCAACAGGGTAGCGGTACAATAGCGCTGGACTTTTGCGGGCTGACCCCGCAATGAGCACGCACATGACAGCTGTGAACACAGCGTGAATTAGGGAGCGTTTCTATGGCGGCCATCATTATCGTCGGTGCCCAGTGGGGCGACGAGGGCAAGGGTAAGGCCACGGACATTCTTGGTGGCAGGGTCGATTATGTGGTGAAGCCCAACGGCGGCAACAACGCCGGCCACACCGTTGTCGTGGGCGGTGAGAAGTATGAGCTGAAGCTTCTGCCAGCGGGTGTGCTCAGTGAGAACGCCACCCCGGTGCTGGGCAACGGCGTGGTGGTGAACTTGGAGGCTCTGTTCGAGGAGATCGACGGCTTGGAGGCCCGCGGCGCGAATGCGAGCCGCCTGAAGATCAGCTCGAATGCGCACTTGGTATCCCCGTACCACCAGACGCTGGACCGCGTGCAGGAGCGCTTCCTGGGCAAGCGCGCGATTGGCACCACTGGCCGCGGCATCGGCCCGACCTATGCGGACAAGGTCGCCCGCGTGGGTATCCGCGTCCAAGATCTTTTCGACGAATCCATCCTCCGCCAGAAGATCGAATCCGCTCTGGATGTGAAGAACCAGATGCTGGTGAAGATGTACAACCGCAAGGCCATCGACCCGGAAGAGGTGCTGGAGTACTTCCTCAGCTACGCCGACCGCGTGAAGCCGATGGTCATTGACGCAGAATATGAGCTGAACAAGGCTCTTGACGAAGGCAAGCACGTGCTCATGGAGGGCGGCCAGGCCACCATGCTGGACGTGGACCACGGCACCTACCCGTTTGTTACGTCCTCCAACCCGACTGCCGGCGGCGCCTGCGTGGGCACCGGCATCGGTCCGACGAAGATCACCGCGTCCCTGGGCATCATCAAGGCGTACACCACCCGCGTGGGCGCCGGCCCATTCCCCACGGAGCTCTTTGACAAGTGGGGCGACTACCTCCAGGAAACCGGCGGTGAGGTCGGCGTGAACACCGGCCGCAAGCGCCGCTGCGGCTGGTACGACTCCGTGATCGCCCGCTACGCCACCCGCGTCAACGGCTTCACCGACTACTTCCTGACCAAGCTGGACGTGCTCACCGGCATCGGCGAGATCCCCATCTGCGTCGCCTACGACGTCGACGGCGTCCGCCACGACGAAATGCCGCTCACCCAGTCTGAGTTCCACCACGCCGAGCCCATCTACGAAACGATGCCGGCCTGGGACGAAGACATCACCGGCTGCCGCACCTTCGAGGACCTCCCCCAGAAGGCTCAGGACTACGTCCTCCGCCTCGAGGAACTCTCCGGCGCACCGATCAGCTACATCGGCGTCGGCCCCGGCCGCGACCAAACCATCGTTCGCCACGACGTCATGGAGCGCTAAAGCTCAACCACCGCATAACGCGCCTTTCCCGCGAATGGGGAGCGGCGCGTTTTGCTTATCAGCATCATCGGTTTTGTCTATACCCCCGTTGGTGGGGATGGGAGGAGGGTGGTTTAAAACCGCTGGTCGCATTCACCTGCGATTTCATGGGAATTCCAACCTATTTTGATTTTGTGTAGAAATGGAAAAAGCTTTGTGGTGGAGACATTTTGTTGCCGCTGATAGTTTTTATAGATGTGAGAAACCGTATGGTGCCCGCAATTATTGCTGTGCGCCGTTAAAGCATCTCATGTACGGACTGCGCCGCTACGCTTCATGCCCCCTGGCGCGGACCGAATTACTTATTACTTTCACTTCTTTGGAAGGAAAACATGAACATCAAGAATATTGCCCGCCGCCGTGGCGTAACCATCGCGGCCGCGGCACTTTCTGTTGCCATGGTGAGCCCTTTCGTCCACGCCGTAACGCCAGGGACACCGTTCGTCTCGGTTGCTAACGCGCAGCCGGACCAGGCAAGCACCCCCCCCGCGAGCGGTAGCGACAAAGCCATCTACTCCCCGGGCAAGGCGACCCAGAAGGGCACCATCTCCGGTTCTGTCAAGGAGATCGTCGAAGCCAAGATTGGTTTTGGTAACGTTCAGGACTCTGGTAAGGCACTGAAGGGTGTTAAGGTCTACGCCCAGTGGTACGAGGGTGAAAACACTCAGCATTCCTCGCCGGTCTACTACACCGAGTCTGATGCTAACGGTAACTTCACCCTGAATATGGCTCCATACACCGATGCTCTCGGTGTGACCCGTGAGTTCCGTGCGGATGCCAGTGTAGGTAACTTGAATGATGGTGCTGACTGGAGCCGGGATGAGAACCGTGAGAAAATCCGCGTGTGGACCGAACTTCCGGAAGACCTGACGGATAAGTACCGTCTGGTGCACCAGCCGGCAGCTGGTATCTTCCCGGGTATTGGTGCTAATACCACCCCGACTACACAGGGTGATCACCAGTGGGGCGGCAACAAGATCACCGGCATGACCATCCAGTACGCGCAGAAGGACAAACTGCCGCAGCATCTCCCAGAGAATAAGTGGGCGGAAAGCACCGGCACTGGTGGCAACGGTGGCACCTACGCCGGTCGAGCTTTCTGGAACCTTGACGTTCTGCAGGGCGCTAAGAACCACAACACAGTGAGCGCCTTTGACGGTAAGGACGTTCCTGCCGCTGGCATGAAGGTTGTTGGCTCCTACCTCACCGATGACGCGGTGAACAAGATTGAGGCGTACGCGAAGAGCAACTTCGCGGGCAAGACGTTGCGTGGCAAGGGCTGGACCCCTGTTGATGAGCAGGGTCTGCAGAAGTGGATCAATGAGCAGGTGGCAGCGGATCCAGAAGGCTGGATCGCAGAAACCCTGACCACCACCACCGGCGCTGACGGTACGTTCGAGCTGCGGTGGAAGGGCCTCTATGGTTACAGCCACAAGACGCGTGGACTTGTGTCTGAAGACAAGTTCGGCAAGCTCGCAGGTTCCCATGGCGAGGGCAACTGGACTAACGGTCTTTCGAGCTCCAAGCACGTCAATATGCACTGGAGCTACGTCAGCATTCTTGGCAAGGACGGCAAGCCGCTTCCGGACAACATCGGCGCGCTGTACCCGTGGGCTCTTGGCCAGTGGGCTGGCCCGGGCTTCGGTGCTGACTTGAACGCTGGCGCTAACGCGCAGCTCTTCGGTGGCGACGGCGCACTCATCGGTAACACCATTGACAGCTACACCGGCTGGAACATCGCGCTTGCTCCGCAGGCTTTGAAGTTCGACGTTGTCGATAAGAACACCACCGACAACTGGGCCAACCTTGGTGACAAGGTCCAGACTGATACTGCCGGTCTGCCGATTGCGGACAACCTGAACTACTACATCGAGTGGGTCGACAAGAACGGCAAGGTCGTTAAGACGTGTGCAACCGCTAAGCCGGACTCCGCAACCAAGATCCCGAGCTGTGAGCTCGAGGTTCCAGCGGACGCTCAGACCGGTGACACGTTCACCGCTCGCCTGAAGGTCACCCCTAACAACCCGGACCCGAAGAACGACCTGGTTCTGGCGATGGATGCCTTCGCAGTCGCTCGCGACTATCTCGCGTACGACCCGATCGACGCGAAGCGTGGCGAGGAGGCCACCTCTGAGCCGAAGTTCGACAACCCGGCAACCGAGACTGAAGAAACCAAGCCTGACAAGGCTAAGTTTGAGCTCGGCAAGCTGCCTGAGGGCGTCACTGAAGACCAGGTCAAGGTTGACCCTGCGAACGGTGTTGTGACCTTCACCCCGAAGGCTGACCAGGCTGCTAAGGCGTACAGCTTCCCAGTCGTCATGCGCAACGAGGAACTCCAGGTTCCAGTTCTCGACGAGAACGGCGACCCCGTCAAGGACGGATCCGGTAACCCGAAGACCCAGGGCCGCATCGTCGCTCGCGCTGACGCTACCTTCAACGTTGCAGAGCTGACTGCTGCGACGGTTGAGCCGAAGTAC
>NZ_JAKMUS010000016.1 GCF_027570075.1 Corynebacterium meitnerae | reverse complement strand
CTTTTGTGGGGATTTGCACGATTTTTGAAAATCGTGCAATGAGGCGGTCCCGCGGGGCGGCCAGCGGGGCACGACCGGGGCCCGGCCCTAAAGCTGCTTCGTCATCACTTCCGGGTGGTGGTCGGACCAGGTGAAGCCGAAGGACTCGTAGACGTGCTGGGCGCGGTCGTTGCCTGGCTCGACGTGGAGGGCGATGGTGGTGGCGCCTTGGGAAGCAGCCAAGTCGCACGCCGCCTGCAGCAGGATGCGGCCGAGCTGGTGGCCGTGGGAGCGGTTCTCCACGGCGATGGCCAGCTCAGGGATGTCGGGGCCGAGGTTGGCGTCGGTGTAATCATCTTCGGGTGCCCAGTAGCGCAGCCAGACCCCGCCGGCGGGGACGAGCTCGGGGTCGTAGGCGATGAACCCGCCGTCGCGCTCCGGGGACCACTTTCCCACGTACTCTTCGGCGCTTTGGACGGCACCGATGCGGGAGCGGGACTCATCGCCGAAGACGTCGGCGAGGTAGTCGAGGCGGCGCAGGTAGGTGCGGTCGGATTCGGTTGCGGGGACGAGGGTGAACTTCATAAAGGGTTATTGGATCTCCAGTAGTACTGCGTTCTTGTTTACCTGTTCGCCCTGCTCAGCGGCCAGCCCCTTGACGGTGCCGGACTTGTGGGCCTTGACAGGGTTTTCCATCTTCATGGCTTCGAGGACGAGCAGGATGTCGCCTTCGTTGACGCTGTCGCCTTCGGCCACGTTGACCTTAACGACGGTGCCCTGCATCGGCGCCGGCACCGCATCGCCCGACAGAGCAGCGCCAGAAGAACGGCGCTTCTTGGACTTGCGCTTCGCACCGTTGCCGATGACCAGGGAGGAGGGGAGAGCGACTTCGATGCGGCGGCCGTCGATCTCTACGGCGTACGTCCGGTTGCCACCAGGTTCCTCGGCGTCGTCGTCCGTGTCCTGGTACGGCGGGATGGTGTTGTTGAATTCCTCTTCGATCCACCGGGTGTAGACACCAAAGCGCGTGCCGTCACCGATGAAGGCCGGGTCATTAAGAACGGCCTGGTGGAAGGGGATAACGGTGGGCAGGCCGGCGACCTCGTACTCGGAGAGAGCGCGGCGGGCACGCTGGATGGCCTCGTCGCGGTCCTCACCGGTGACGATGAGCTTGGCCAACATGGAGTCGAACTGGCCGCCGATGACGTTACCGGCGCGAACACCGCTGTCCACGCGGACGCCGGTGCCGGAAGGCTCGACGTAACGGGTGATGGTGCCCGGTGCCGGCATGAAGTTCATGCCGGGGTCCTCGCCGTTGATGCGGAACTCGATGGCGTGGCCACGCGGTTCCGGGTCGGAGGTCAGGCGCAGGGGCAGGTCGGAGGCGATGCGGAACTGCTCGCGGACAAGGTCGATGCCAGCGGTTTCCTCGGTGACGGGGTGCTCCACCTGGAGGCGGGTGTTCACTTCGAGGAAGGAGACAAGGCCGTCAGAGCCATCAGCCTCCGGCGCACCAACGAGGTACTCCACGGTGCCGGCGCCGTAGTAGCCGGCCTCCTTCACAATCGCCTTGGCGGAGGAGTGGATGGACTCGCGCTGTGCATCGGAGAGGAACGGGGCGGGTGCCTCTTCGACGAGTTTCTGGAAGCGGCGCTGCAGGGTGCAGTCGCGGGTACCGGCGACGATGACGTTGCCGTGCTTATCCGCGATGACCTGGGCTTCAACGTGGCGGGCGCGGTCGAGATAGCGCTCGACGAAGCACTCGCCGCGGCCGAAGGCAGCGACGGCTTCACGGGTAGCGGATTCGAAGAGCTCCGGAATTTCTTCGCGGGTGTGGGCGACCTTCATGCCACGGCCACCACCGCCGAAGGCAGCCTTGATGGCCACTGGCAGACCGTGTTCGTCTGCAAAGGCCAAGACTTCGTCGGCAGTAGCGACCGGATCCTTCGTGCCCGGGGCCATCGGGGCACCGACCTTCTCAGCGATCTGGCGGGCTTCCACCTTGTCGCCCAGCAGGGCGATGGCCTCGGGGGAGGGGCCGATCCAGGTCAGGCCTTCATCGATGACGCGCTGGGCAAAGTCAGCGTTCTCCGACAGGAAGCCGTAGCCCGGGTGGATCGCGTCCGCGCCGGAGGCCTTAGCAGCGCCGATGATTTTGTCGAAGTTGAGGTAGGAATCCGCCGCGGTGGCGCCGCCGAGGGCAAAAGCTTCGTCAGCAAGTTCGACGAAGGGAGCATCAGTGTCCGGCTCGGCGTAGACAGCTACGGAGGCGATGCCAGCGTCCTTGGCTGCGCGGATGACGCGCACGGCAATTTCGCCGCGGTTGGCGATCAGAACTTTGCTGATGGTCAGGGCGTTGGACGCTGCGGACAATTCAAAAACTCCTCGTCGGAAACTTTCGGGACGTCAATCAGGGTAGAGCACTTCTGCCCATATAAGAGGTATCGCACGCAGGACACGAAGAATTACAGCCCCGCGCCCCTAAACCAGGGCCTAGTCCGCTTCTCGCTCAATCGGCATGCGGATCATGTTGCCCCATTCGACCCAGGAGCCGTCGTACAGCGCGACATCTTCTAGCCCAAGCACGTTACGCAGGATGAAGCAGGTGTGCGCCGCGGACTGTCCGTTGCTGCAGTACGCGATGATGGAGGGGTTGTCCGTGTCCACGGTGGCTAGGGTCTGGGCATAAGCCTCAGCTATCGACGCCCTATCCTTCACCCGCCCATTCGGATACACCGACGCTCCCCATGGGTGATTGACCGCGCCCGGGATATGCCCATGGCGTTGAACAGGGGAGGAGCAGTTGGGTTCCTTCTGCGTTAGGTGCTCGGCGCCGGCGTAGAACTCGGGCCCGCGTGCGTCGATAAGCAGATGATTCTTGCTGCGCGTGCGAACATCATCGACGAACGCGCGGCGTGGCTTATCTTGGCGCTCCACCACCGGGTAATTGCGGGAGGGGTAATCGGGGACGGCGTAGGAGGTGTCGCGTTCCTCGCCCATCCACGCGTCGCGGCCGCCGTCGAGGAGGCGCACGTCCGGGTGGCCGAAGAGCTCGAAGACCCAGGCGGTGTAGGCTGCCCACCAGTTGTTGCGGTCACCGTAGACGACCACGGTGTCATCGCGGCCGATGCCCTTGTCGTTCATGAGCTTGGCAAATGCCTCACCGTCGATGAAGTCCCTCACCGTCGGGTCGTTGAGGTCCCGGTGCCAGTCAATGCGTACGGCGCCGGGGATGTGGCCGATGTCGTACAGGAATGCGTCCTCGTCCGACTCCACCACGCGGAGGCCATCGGTGCCCAGGCGGGCCGACAGCCAGGAGGCAGAAACGAATTTTTCCGGGTGCGCAAAGTCCTGAAATTGGGCAAACGGGTCGAATTCGATTCCCATGCGAGTGTCCTCCCAAAGCGTGTTTACAGTCACTAGACACCATACATGTGAACCGCTACCCCCGAAGGTGGATTGTGTGGCCTATCGCGGCTGTGAGGTTAGTTACTAAACGGCCTTCCGCGAGGGCGGGAAGAAGGGTTAGGCCGTAATCTCAAAAGTGGGATTATTTCCGCGTTATATGAGCACTACTGAGCACTATTGAAAGGGATTCACTGTGCACAAGGCAATCGTCGTCTTCGAGGTCGAGGGTGGTTCTGACAAGTACTTCGATGGGCACCGCAAGGACACCATGCCCATCGTCAACGCCATCAAGGAGAAGGGCTGGAATTCCGAGGTCGTGTACTTCCGCCCTGAGTGGTCTGACGCGATCTTCGAGTACGTGTCCAACAACTTCGACGGCTACATCTCCCGCGTGAACCCGGGCAACATCCCGGGCGGTGAGAAGGGCTACTTCGACCTGCTCACCCGCCTGTCCGAGGCAGGACTTGTGGGCATGTCCACCCCGGAGGAGATGGTCTCCTACGGTGCCAAGGACGCACTGGTGAAGCTGAACAAGACCTCCCTGGTCCCGGAGGACACCGCCGCGTACTACGACATCGAGTCCTTCCACAACACGTTCCCGACCTCCCTGTCCTACGGTGAGCGCGTGCTCAAGCAGAACCGCGGCTCCACCGGTTCCGGCATCTGGCGCGTACGCCTCGCGGACGAAGCCCTGGCCGCCTCCGTCGAGCCCGGTACCGCCCTGCCGTTGGACACCAAGCTCAAGTGCACCGAGGCAGTGGACAACCACACTGAGGACCGTGAGCTCGGTGAGTTCATGGACTTCTGCGACCAGTACATCGTTGGCGACAACGGCATGCTCGTGGACATGCGCTTCATGCCGCGCATCGTTGAGGGCGAGATCCGTATTCTCCTCGTCGGCCCGCACCCGGTCTTCGTGGTGCACAAGAAGCCGGCCGAGGGCGGCGACGCATTCTCCGCAACCCTGTTCTCCGGTGCGCAGTACACCTACCAGAAGCCGGAGGAGTGGCAGGAGCTCGTCGATATGTTCGCCGAGGCCCGCCCGGTCATCGCTGAGAACCTCGGCGGCGACAACATCCCGCTGATCTGGACCGCGGACTTCATGCTCGCGGACGACGATGAGACCGGCGAGGACACCTACGTCCTCGGCGAGATCAACTGCTCCTGCGTCGGCTTCACCTCGGAGCTGGACATGGGCATCCAGGAAATGGTCGCTGAGGAGGCCATCAAGCGCGTCGAGGCAAAGCACGCTTAAAAGCCTGCTTATCGACGTTTAACCGCGCCGCCCACCATTCGGGCCGGCGCGGTTTACTTGTTTTAGCCGAGCAGCTTTTCGACGCTCTCCGGATCCGCATCCGACAACATCTGCCGGCAGCGGTCATATTCCGCGTCGTCCCCGATCCTCTTGGAGGCCAGCGCCAGCATCGCGATGGCCTTGAGCACTGCTTGGTTCGGCTCGTGCGAGGCCGGGACCGGACCCCAGCCCTTCCACCCGTTCGCGCGGAGACGGTCCAGCGAGCGGTGGTAGCCGGTGCGAGCGTAGGCGTAGGCAACGATCGGGTCGCCCTCGGCCAGCTCACGCTCAGCCCGGGCAGCCCACACCGCGGGGGAGTCCGGGTGGGCGATGGCGGTGGCGTTATCAAACAAATCGCTCCCGCGCGCCGGGTCCTCAGGGAGGTGGACCGGCGGGGGAGCGAGCATATCCTTAAATTCCATGGTCCTACGCTACCAACTCCGGGGTGCGGTGAGGCAGCAGGTTTAGCGGTAGACCATGCCGCCGTCGGTCAGAATGGACTGGCCGGTGATGTAGTCCGAGTCCTCCGAGGCGAGGAAGGACACCAGGTTGGCTACATCCTCCGGGGTCTGTGCGCGGCCAAGGGCGATGCTCTCCACGTTCTTCTCGTAGGTGGCGCCGAGCTCAGCGCCGGTCAGCTCGTGGAAGCGGCGGTCAATGTCCACCCACATGTCGGTGCCCACGATGCCCGGGCAGTAGGCGTTGACCGTGATGCCGTCGCTGGCGTATTCGCGCGCAGCCACCTGGGTCAGCGCACGCACCGCGAACTTGGAGGCGGAGTAGGCGCCGAGGATGGGGAAGCCGTCGTGGCCAGCGATGGAGGAAGCGTTGATGATCTTGCCGCCGTGGCCGAGCTCCTTGAACTTGGCGGCAGCAGCCTGGATGCCCCAGACAACGCTCTTGATGTTGACGTTGAACATGGCGTCCAGCTCATCGTCCGTAATTTCATCGATCGGCTGGACCTGGGCGATACCGGCGTTGTTCACGATGATGTCAAAGCCACCCAGTTCCTTCTCCGTGCGCTCGATGGCGGCGTAAACCTCGTCGCGCTTGGACACATCGGCCCCGATGGCGATGGCCTTGCGGCCCAGCTTTTCAATCTGGGAAACGGTGTCGGCGCAGTTCTCTTCCTTCAGGTCGAGGACGGCTACGTCCGCGCCGTCCTGAGCAAGGCGCAGGGCGATGGCCTGGCCAATACCGCGTGCGGATCCGGTGACAAGGGCGACCTTGCCGTCGATAGCTTTCGTTGGCATGTTGTTCTCCTGTTTGTACCGTGTGCGTTTCTCTTCTGGCTGACTTTGTCGGCCACGGCCCACGGTACGCGGGAGAAACGAATTGTTCAGGGGGGGCCACTGCTACGAACTTTCCAAAGTTGGTAGCAGTCCTGGTGTTTTAGAGGGGTTGTGCGCCATTTTTGAAAATGGTGCACAAAGCTCCTGGGCGCCTAGCCCTTCACGCCGCCCGCCGTCAGGCCGGAGACGATCCGGCGCTGGAACACCAGCACCATGAGGATGAGCGGGACAGTGACCAGGGAGCCGGCAGCCATGATGGCGGCGTAGGGGTACTCGAAGGCGCTTGGCCCGGAGAAGCGGGCGATGGCCACCGTGACCGGCTCGGTTGCGTTGGTGGACAGCTGGCGGGCCAGCATAAACTCGTTCCAGGTGGCAATGAAGGCGATGATCGCGGTGGTGAAAATGCCCGGTGCTGCCAGGGGGAGCAGCACTTTGCGGAAGGCTTGGCCGCGGGTGGCGCCGTCCACACGCGCTGCTTCCTCCAGCTCCCACGGCAGCTGACGGAGGAAGGAGATGAGGGTGTAGACGGTCAGCGGCAGGGCGAAGGAGATGTTCGGGATGATCATGGCGCGGTAGGTGCCAATCCAGCCGAGGTCGCCGAAGAGCTGGAACAGCGGGGTGACCAGCGCGATGCCAGGGAACATGGACGCGGCCAGGATGATGCCGGTGACCAGCCCCTTGCCGCGGAAGTTCAGGCGCGCCAAAGCGTAGCCGGTGAACACGCCGACGATGACGGCCAGGGCGGTGGTGACCAGGGAGATGATCAGGGAGTTCCCAATCGCACCGAGGAAGTCATTGCCCTTGTCCGTGGCCAAGGCGTCGCGGAAGTTCTCCATGGTCACGTGCGTGGGCCAGGGAGTGGTGTCAAAGGTGTGCTTCTTATCCCGCAGCGCGGTGACCAGCATCCAGTAGAACGGAGCCAGGCCCCACAGGAGGATGAACAGCACGCCCAAGACGTGCCCGATGGATCCAAGACGCTTCTTCATCGTGCGACCTCAGCTTTCTTTGCCTGACGCTTCTCTATCCGCCGCTCCCTGCGGGACCGCGTTTCCTCACCACCGACATCGGCGCCGCCAAACCGGACGAGGAGGAAGGCGACGGTGAAGATGAGGAGGAAGATAAGCGTCGATAAGGCGGACGCTGAGTTGAAGTTGTTCTGGCGCATGTCTTCGACGACGAGCTGCGAGATGGTGGCGGTGGGGGAGTTAGACGAACCGGAGATCATGATGACGGGCAGGTCATACATGCGCAGGGCGTCGAGGGTGCGGAAGAGGATGGCCACCATGAGGGTGGGGCGGATGAGCGGCAAGGTGATGCGGGTGAAGGTCTGCCACGCGGAGGCGCCGTCGACGCGGGCGGCCTCGTAGACATCCTTGGGCACCATCTGCAGGCCGGCGAGGATGAGCAGGGCCACGAACGGCGTGGTCTTCCACACGTCCGCGATGATGACGGCGATGCGCGCCGCCCACGGATCAGTGGTCCAGGCGATGTCCTGGCCGAGCAGGGAGTTCACAATGCCATTGGGGGCGAACATGAACTGCCACAGCTTCGCCGTCACAGCTGTGGGGATCGCCCACGGGATGAGCACCGCCGCGCGCACGAGCGCACGCACGCGGGAGGGGTGGTTCATGATCAGCGCCATGACCATGCCCAGCACAGCTTCCAGCGAGACGGTGACCACGGTGAAGAACAGCGTGATGCCCAGTGCCGGCCAGAAGTCCGTGGCCAGTACACCCGGCGGGCACTCGCCGACGGTGCCGGCGGGGCTCATGCAGCGGTTCTGGATCCAGTACAGGTAGTTGTCTAGGCCGGCGAAGCCACCGTCGACGAACACGCCGGTTGCCGGATCAAGGTGGCGGTTGGCCTGGAATGACAGCCAGATCGCGCGGACGATGGGGTAGCCGATGACAATTGCCAACACGATCAGTGCGGGCGCGACTAAGGCATACGCTTTGCCGGCATCGCTGCGGGTGCGTCGCTTCACCACAGTGCTCATGAACTCTCCTTAACACTCACTCCCAACTCGGGCGAGCGTACTATGCGGACGCAAAAAACGGCAGGGCCGCAGGCGGTAAACAAACCGCTGCGGCCCTTTCCTTGTTACTTCTTCATTGATGCCGTTAGGGGCCAAAGAAGAATTCGAGTCACTGTGCTGCCTGCTTGATAGCAGCAGCCATGTCCTTGGTTGCATCGTCGACGCTCTTGCCGTTAGTCAGTGCGGCGTAAGCGTTGTCCTGGATGGCCTTGGAGATAGCCGGGTAGAACGGCGAAACCGGACGCGGCTTCGCGTTCTCCAGGGACTCCTTGAGAGCCGGCAGGTACGGGTGCTCCTCAATCAGAGCAGCATCGTCGTAGATGGAAGCCAGAACCGGCGGGAAGGATGCCTTGGCGAAGGAGAGCTGGTTCTCCTCGCTAACGATGAACTCGATGAAGTCCTTGGCGGTTGCCTTGTGCTTGGAGTTCACGTTGATGCCGTTGTTGTAGCCACCCAGGGTGGACACACCGACACCGTTCTCGCCGACGAGCGGCTGAACCTCAAAGTTCAGGCCTGCCTCCACAGCATTGGTGTACATGTACGGCCAGTTGATCGCCAGAGCGGTCTTGCCCTCGGTGAAGGCCAGGTTGGTCTCCTCCTCGGTTGCGGCGGTGGAGTTCTTGGCGATGGTGCCGTCCCCATACGCGTCCACAAGCGCCTGCAGACCAGCCTTTGCCTCAGCGGACTCGACGGTCGGCTCACCGTTGTCATCGATGACGGAGCCGCCCCAGCCGTTGATGAAGCCCAGGGTGTTCACCGTCAGGCCCTCGTACTGCTTGAGCTGGGTGGTCAGGCAGTCGCCCTCCACAGCCTCACACGCGGACTTGATGTCAGCGAAGGTGTCCGGCTTGGACGGAACCTGGTCCACGTTGCGGAACAGCAGCTGGCCGTTGGTGTTCTGCGGAAGTGCGTAGAGCGTGCCGTTGTAGGTCGCGGAATCAACCGTTGCCTGCAGCAGCTTGGAGGTGTCCACTGCGTAGTCGCCCTCGAGTGGCTCCAGCCACTGGTTAGCAGCGAAGTCAGCGGTCCAGACAACGTCCAGCGCCATGACGTCGTAGTCAGAGTTGCCAGCCTGGAGGGACTGCACGAGCGTATCGCGCTGGTCGTCTGCCTCACCGGCGAGCTCCTTCAGGGTCACCTGCTCATCCGGGTGCTCCTTGTTCCAGGCCTCAATGATCGGAGTGATCTTATCCGTGTCATTACGGCCCATGGCAAAGGTGATCGGGCCGCGGTCCGAGCCCGAAGACTGTGCGTCGGAGCCAGTGTTCGAATCAGCAGAGTCATCCGAGCACGCGGTCAGTGCGGTAGCGGACAGTGCGATGGCGCACAGTGCGGCGCCAGTCCTGCGGGTTACGTGAATTTTCATGCATCGACCTTTCAGATAGGAGGTTTTCCAAGATCTTAGAGAAAATGTGTCGCCGAATGGACGATTCTTCAATTCTTCCTGCACATTTCCGCACAAAAGGCGCCTCATTTACCCCCGAGCCGGGGGTTTACATGTGGGATTAAGTCCGCCCCGGCCCCATTCAGGTGGGCCGCTCCGCGCGCCTTGTTGCTTATCGACGCCCACCTTCCCCTCCCACTTCCACTACACTGCTAGTGGTTTGCACACCGCCGAGAAGAGAAAGACGAAGGATTAACAAATAATGTCCACTCCATTCGACGACAACAACACCAACGACAGCACCGGCTCCACCGGCTCGGAGTCCACCGGCTCCTTCGGTGACACCTCTGCCACCGACTCTTTCGGCTCCTTCGGCCAGACGAGCTCCACCGAGTCCACCTGGCAGATGTCCCAGCCGTCCTCCCAGCCGTCTTCCGCTGACGCGACCGCAGCAAGCACCGCAGCGAACACTGCTCAGTACGGTCAGCCGGCTTACGGTGCGCAGTACGGCCAGTACCCGAACCAGGGTTACCCGCAGGGCTACTACCAGGGTCAGCCGATGATGCCGAAGGAGGACGGCTTCTTCAAGAAGCTCTTCGACTTCTCCTTCAAGCGCTTTGTCACCCTGGACAGCGCACGGATCATCTACATCATTGCCCTGGTTCTCATCGGCATGATGTGGTTCCTGGGTCTGCTGTTCAGCATCTTCTTCATGATCGGTATGGCTGAAGAGGGCGAGTCCGGCATCGGTATCCTCTTCATCTTCCTCTACCTGATCTTCGGCACCTTCTGGAGCTTCGTCCAGATCGTGTGCGCTCGCCTCACCATCGAGGCCCTGGTGAACCTCTTCCGCACCGCGGAGAACACCACTGAGCTGGTTGAGCAGGGCAAGAAGGACAACGAGTAAGTCTTCTTCCCGCCAACGCGAAACCGTGCGGCGCCAACGCCGCACCAACGCGAAAACCGCGCCGGGGCGACCAAACTAGGTCGCTCATCCGGCGCGGTTTGTGTTTTGTCTCGGGGGGATTCGAGAAATCTGACGACCGGCCCGAAAGCCCATTTCTATCAGTGCAGGTCAAAGCGATGCGAAAATTTTTGGCCCTCTGGAGGCGTTAGATTTCTCGGGTGTGTCCTATGACTTGCTCCACAAAGACAACGCATCCAGTCCAAAAGAATAGAGCGCCCGGCGAAGAAGTGGCAGGGAGAGACCGATGACGCTGGTTTGGTCGCCTTCAATGGAGTCAATGAACCAGCCGCCGAGGGCCTCCAAGGTGAAAGCACCGGCGCATTCGAGGGGTTCGCCGGAACGGGCGTAGGCCTCAATGTCCGCATCGGAGACATCACCGAAGTGGATGCGGGTGGACACGGTGTCTACCACCCAGGTCCCGCCGTACCCAATGGCATGGCCGGTGACCAGCTCGGCGGTGCGGCCGCGCTGGGCTTTCCACCGGCGGATGGTTTCTTCGACGGTGTGGGGTTTGCCTTGGAGGGTGCCGTCCAAAAGCAACATTGAATCGCACCCGACCACCACGTCATCGGGGTAGTGCGGTGCCACAGCGTCGGCTTTTGCGCGGGCGAGGGTGGTCACCGTCGTGGCGGGGGAGGCGCCCCCGAGGGAGGCAATGATCGCGTCCTCATCCACGTGCGCCGGGTGCTGGAGTGGTGAGACCCCAGCGTTGCGCAAGATCATCAGGCGCGAGGGCGACTGGGAAGCAAGAACAAGGCGCATGGAGTACTAGAACAGCGTCTGCGAGTTAAACGCGGACGGGTTGAAAATCACTGGGCCGTGAACGCGTGGGGCCGGGCGGCCCCACAGGTTGCGGTGGCCACCGGCGGTGCGGGACTTCGCTTCCTGCTGCAGATCCGTGAGCACCTGGGTCAGCGCGGCGAGTTCTTCTTCGGTGGGGTTGCCTTTAACCACCGTGAACAGGGGATTAGTCATGCTGGTTCCTTAAAGCTCCTTACAGCGGGATGTTGCCGTGCTTCTTCGGAATGGCGTAGACCACCTTGCGCTCCAGGAGGCGCAGCGCTTCGGTGACGTGGGCGCGGGTCTGGGAGGGCTCGATGACGGCATCCACGAGTCCACGCTCCGTGGCCACGTACGGGGTGAGGTGGGAAGCGGCGTACTCGTCCACGTCGACGCCGAGTTGTTCGGCGGCGGTGGTGGCGTCCGCAAGCGCGATCTGCGCCGTCGGCCATGCAAAGACCATGTCTGCGCCCAGGTCCTTGGAACCCATGACCACGTAGGACGGGCCGATAGCGCGGCGGATGATCACGGTGATCTTGCCCACCTGCGCTTCGGCGTAGGCAAAGGCCAGGCCAGCGCCGTGCTTCGCGGAAGCCAGGTGCTCTTCCTCCTCGGAGGGGAAGAAACCAGGGGAGTCCACGAATTCCACGATGGGCAGGTTGAAGGAATCACACACGCGGATGAAAGCTGCTGCCTTCGTTGCGGCGGCGTGGTCAAGGCAGCCGGCCAGCACACTCGGCTGGTTAGCCACGATGCCCACCGCGCGGCCGGAGATGTGCGCGAAACCCGTCACCACATTGTCGGCGTAGCCGCGGCTGAGCTCGGTCAGGCCCTTGTCGGTGACGCGGTTGATCACATCGCGCACGTCGTAGGAGGCAGCGATGTTGTCCGGGATGAACGTGTCCAGGTCCGTGTTGTCCGGCTCCGTGGCGTTCTCATTGATGGGGGAGGCCGCACGGTTGTTCTCCGGCAGGAAGGCCACTAGGTCACGCACGGTTTGGATTGCTTCCAGGTCCGTCGGCGCAGTCAGGTGAGCCATGCCGGTGATCTGGGAGTGCACATCGGCACTGCCCAGGGACCGTGCGGTTGCAACGCGACGCGTCACCTTCGTCACCGCGGACACGGAGGTCAGGTGCATCGTCGCGGTTTTCACCATGACGGTGAGATCACTGATGGGCACCAGCAGTGCGGCGAGGGACGCCACCTCACCAGCCACGATGGAAATCTGCGGCACAACGCCGGACGCTTCCGTCGCCTTGCGCAGAATCCGCGCGGACATCGCCGCGGTGACCACGCCCTCCTGCAGGCGCGCACCGGTCGAGTCATGGATAGCAATGACCGGCACACCGGTCTTAATAGCCAGGTCGTAGATCTTCAGGATCTTCTCGGCGTACACCTCACCCAGCTGGCCATCAAAAATGGAGGAATCGTGGGCGTAGACGGTGACCCGTCGGCCGTCGATAAGCCCGTAGCCCGTCACAACACCATCGGTGGCGGGCTTCACGCGATCCAGGCCGTAGTCCTCCACGCGGTGACGCGCGAGCGCATCCGTTTCCACGAAGGTGTCTGGGTCCAGCAGGGCCTCAACGCGCTGCCGGGCGGTAGAAATACCCTTCTCACCCGCGGTGCGGGCGGCCTCGCTGCCCATCGGCTCACGAGCCTCCGCCAAACGGTTACGTAAATCCGCAATCTTTCCGGCGGTGGTGGTCATGTCGGGTTTCTTGTCGGTCATAGCGCCTCAGTTTACGGGTTTGCTGTGAATAGATCAGGTCCTACACGGCCTATCGGCCCACACGCCCGCGATGTTTCGCGGATTGCTTATCGACGCCTTTCGGCCTGCGCCAAAAGCCAGCTTACTTTTGGCCTAGATCAAAAGCCGTGACTCCGGAAAGGCTTGTTGGATCAAGGCGTGTGGTGATACCGACTCGGTTCCAAGCGTTGATGGTGACAACAGCCATGAGGAGATCCCGCGTGCCTTTCTCGCCGTGCAGTTCCTCCACTCGCTCCCACAGTGAATCCGGCACAGATTCTTCGCCGTGGATCTTGGTTACTGCATCTGTGAGCTCAAGTGCTGCACGTTCCTTCTCAGAAAAAGCGTCTGGAAAGTCAGTCCAGTTCTCGGTCTGGGTGATTTTGTCTTCTGTCCAACCGCCCTTTCGTGCATCACGACGATGCATTGCCAGGCAGTAAACGCATTGGTTCAGAGCAGAGGCCCGAAGTTGCACGAGGTGGGAGAAGTCCTTTGCCACACGTGCGCGAACGTATGTTTCCAGTCCGAGCATGGGGGCGTAAGCGACTTTTGGAATGGGTTTCCGTTTATGTGTTGCCATGCAGCGAGCCTACGCGCATTCGACATATTTGGGTTGGCCCACGGTTAGCCATCGTGCCCCAACAAGTACTGCCCGGTGTCCCTGTCCCATTGGTCGTAGAACGCCTGCGCGTCCGGGCCGTCCACGACGAGCTTCCCGCCATCATTCTTCAACGTCACGGTGAAACGGTGCGTCACCCCAGCAGCGGTACCGTTGCGCACTTCACCCCAACTGAACTCCGCCGAGCTGGGGGAGAGGCGCTGGATGTTCTCAATCCGGTCAAACTCACGCATCTCACCCACCGGTTCACCGTTGATGTACAGCGCCAACCCGTCGGTGATGGATGCGCCCGTACCGGCCGGGCCGTCCTCATACCCACGCCCGCCAGCGAAAGTGATCCACGACAACTCCGCGCACGGGTCGTAGTTGTTTTCCACGCCCCCGATCCAGAAATTCACGTGAAGGTCGCCGGAGCCCACCACAGCTGGCATCCGCCCGAGCCGCTCGTTGCCGGTGGGGTACTGTTCCCGCGGGTCCTTCGCCAGGGAAGCACACTTCTTCTCCGGTTCCGGCTTTTCCTTCGACGAGGGCTGCGCACTGCTCGACTGCGTCGACGCACCCTCATCCGCGGCAGCAACGGTGGTCATCGCGGGTTCCTCGAGGCCATCACCAGCAGTGGAACAGCCAACGAGCACACCTCCCGCCAGCATGGTTGTGAGGGCAACAGCAGCAGCACGGTAACGGGACATCATGTCGCGCCAGTGTAGTGGAGCGCTCACAGCCCCCACTCCGTGAACACCTCCTTGACCACCGGGTGGCTGCCGAATTCAGATTTCAGCGCACCGACCTGCAACCCCCACTCCACATCGGAATCCAATGAGCCGGTGGCCTCCTGCGCTGTTTTCTTCAGCGCCATCATTCGGCCCATCAACCAGTTGACCGTTGCGCGCGTTGCCGCCATGTTCTCCTGGGCCAGGGCTTGGGACATCTGCTCCCGGATGTGCGCAAAGATCACGCCGAACGCCCATTCCGGGTCATACGCCAGACCGACGTGTTCTGCGAAGTGGGCAGCCATGGATGTGCTGGGGGAGGTGGTGGTGATGAGGGTGAATCCGACGTCGAAAAGCTTGAAATACGCTGCTGCCAGCAACATGTAATCCGGGTTGGTGGCGGCTTCCTCCACGGATTGCAGCACGAACATAACGTCGGCGAAGTCCATGTCCGGGAGACGGATGTAGTCGAGGAAGTTTTCGAGGCTCACGTCCTTCTCAAACCAATAGCGGTGATACATCCGCGTACCGTCCGCACCGAAGTACTTCGCCGCCGAGGCATATAGGAGATCCGGCGTGAGCTCCACCGGATCCGCATTATCCAGTGCCGCAGCCACCAGCTTCTCCGCACCGAGATCCATCCCGTTGCGCTGATAAAAGAACAGCAGCGCGTCATAGTTGCCGTACTCCCCGCACAGCCGCTTGACCTCATGCATGTTGTTGCGCAGCAACGCTACGTCGATCTCCAGCGGCAGGACGTTCTCCGGATGGCGGGGGGCGCATTCGTGGGCTTTGGTGATGATGACATCAAGATCCTCATCTTCCAGCAGCTTTGCATAGTCCGCGAGATGCGGGCGTAGGTAACCGCCGGGGGCCAAGAAGACGTCCACGATCCAATCAACCAGAAGCTGTGTCGGCGGCTGGGTATCATGCGCGATGAGCACGTGGTGCTGATACAGCTTCTCTAGCGCAACCACCACGCTATCGACGGGATAAGTGATGTGATGTGTCCACGCGATGGCGTCAAAGATGAGACTCTCCAACGCGCACAGGAGCTTGAGCTTGTCATTCTGGAAGTCCGTTGCATCAGCATGACTACAGATCACATTGCCCGCGTACTCCAAGTTGTGCGCAGCCTCTTCCACCTTCTCTTCGGTATAGGCCACGTCAAACAGGAATTTGGCAAACTTCATTTCATGTTGCACCGCTTCCATCGCGGGCAATGGCTGGGAAGAAAACGGCAGAACATACTTGGTTACCGTGGGCTCGGCCAGTGGATTCTCATGCCGCAGCGCGTTGATCACATCCACCAGATCCCGCTTGCTCATGGTCTCCAACGTGCTGGTGACTACGTCTTTGGTGTCCACCACCACATCGTCATAGCGCCGGGTCGAATCAAACTCGTACTCCTCTTCGGCTTCCCCAACCAGCTTGGCAGTCAGCGGCCACTCGGGATGCCGCATCATCTGCAACGCCACCGCCACCGCGTGCTTGCACCAAACCCGTGGTACCGGGCAGGTGCAATGCACATTGAGACGATCCGCCACTGTCTTCCCCTCATCGACAACCAGCTCAAACCGCACCACCCACACATCCGTACCCAACACCTGCGCGGTAAACGACGGCCCCGTGCGCACCAACGGCGTCATATCGATGTCCAAGATCTCATCAGCACGGATGAAGCTCTTCACATCGGTCAACGCCGCCACGCCCGCCTCGCCCAGGGCCTGCACAAACTCCACCACGTTCTCGCTCATGCCCTCACGCTACAACGCGGGTGCGACATGGGCTTTGAGCTGCTCGAACGGGTGTGCTTACTCCGTGATGAGGTCGGCGATTGCTTTGCGCACGAGTTCAGAGCGGCTCATGTGTTTCTTGGCTGCCAGGGAGTCAAGGGCTGCGATCTCGGCTTCGGTTAGTCGTACGGTAACCACCCGTGACGGTGTGGCGCCACGGCCGGGGCGTCCGCGGCCACGCTTCTTCAAAAGTGCAACGTCGTAGCCCTGCTCGGCTTCGGTGGCCCAGGTGTTGATTTGGCTTTCGCTTGCTTGAACTGGCATTGGAATTTCCTTGGACACGCTATCCCTGCAGCAGCTCGCGGAGGCTTTTGCGCGCCCGGTGCACGCGGACTTTGGTGGCGGAAAGCGAAGAGCCTTGGTGCTCGGCGATTTCGGCCAGGGTGAGGCCGGCGATCTCGGCGAGGATGAGGGCTTCGCGGGAGTCGGCGGGAAGCGAGGCCAGGGCTGTACTCAACGCGTCGTTGTCCGCGATGGATTGTTCAAACTCGGCGAGGGGATCGGCGATCTCGAAGGAGGGGGAGTCCTCTGACTCGGAGTCGCGCGGGGCGTCGAGGGAGACCGTGGGCTTCCGGCGGCGCACAACTTCCAACGCGGTGTTGGAGGCAATGCGGTACATCCAGGTGCCAAAACCAGAATCACCGCGGAACGTAGGCAGGTTCTTCCATGCCAGATACAGTGCCGCGGTGAATGCTTCCTCCGCATCGTGGTGGTTGGTGGTGATGCGGAGGCAGACGTTGAAAAGTTTTCCTTCGTGCAGCTTCACCAGTTTGGCAAAGGCGGACTCATCCCCACCTTTTGCGTTCTGGAGAAGCTGGGATTCGGACATATCTGCTTTCAATCTGCGCCGGGATGGACAAGTGTTCAATAAGTTACGCAAAAGAATACTGCAACATTGTCGCGCCGGGGCAGTAGTTACATGTCGTAGTTCCCGGAGGAATCGGAATCGAAACCTGAATCAAAACCCGAATCGACATCGGAGGAGAAGTCCGATCCAAGATCAGGTCCCAGATCAGCGCCCAGATCCGGGTAGTCGAGCACCGGGGAGTCGGAAGAGTCCTCTGAGTCAGAGTCAGAGTCAGATTCAGGGGACTCAACCGACCCGGTGTCCTCTTTCCCCGCGAAGGGGTCGAAGGCGTCCAGGTCGAAGGGCTCGTCGGTGGTGGGGACGATGTCGAGTGTGTCCCACTCTGGCCATTCGTCGGTGGTGAAGGCGGTGTGGAGGGCGCGGTCAAGGAGTCCTTCAGGGACTGGTTCTTGTTTCATGGTTGCGGCCTCCTTTCAGCCGGGTCGTCGTCGTTAAGCATCGCAATCGTAGAGGGTGCGAGCGTCACGTTAGAACGAATCGTCGTAGTTGGTATCCAGATTATCCGCCGGGGTATCCAGGTTCGTGTCCAGGGTGGTGTCCGGGGAGCTGATGTAGTCGTTGATGGAGCCGAGGCCGCCAGCGTACTCGTTGGCCTCGATCACGGTCTCCAGGACGCCGTCGGTGTTGTCCACGTCAGAGTGGATCTCATCAATCATGCCGTCGCCGTCAAGGTCAACGAGCTTGGTGTTGATGTAGCCGTCGCCGTCGGTGTCCAGGGTGATCTCATCAACCACGCCATCGCCGTCGGTGTCCTTGTACACAACGTCCGTGACACCATCGCCGTCCAGGTCGACGCGGGACTCGACCACCTGGCCGTCCTCGATCAGGTCCTGCTGGAAGGTGTTGCCGGTCGTCGCGTCAACGTAGGCCACGGTGTCAGCCACGCCGTCATTGTCCGTGTCCACGTTGTAGGCCACGGTGTTCTCATCGACCATCTGGCGCTGGGTTTCAAAGGTGCCATCGCCGTCAGTGTCCATTTCCTCGAGGGTGATGTCGCCCTTGCCGTCGAGGTGGAAGATGTGGGCATTGCCGTCGTGGTCAACGCCGTGGATCAGGTCGTTCGTACCGTCGCCGTCGATGTCGCGTGCGGAGAGGTAGCCGAAGTCATCCGGGTTGAGCTCCGGGAGGTTGAGGTTGTTGTTGTCGCCGCTCATGATGTGGTCCTTTCTAGGGGGTGTGGGTGCTTACATATCTTTAGATGCGAGTAGCGCCCGGATGGTTACATCCAGGCGCCAACTATTTTTTGAAGGGAGTGTCCGCAGGTTAGAGCAGCTTGTGGTACTCCAGCCACTCGATGGCCTTCTCCGGGGAGGCGAAGTCGCGGGACTCAATTGTCAGACCCGTTTCCGCGTTGGCGTAGTGGAGGGAGGCAGAAGTGTCATTCTCCTTGGCAGCAACGGCGGATGCTTCACCCTTGGTAACTGGTTCCGCCCCATCCTTGCCGTTGTAGCGGCCTTGCTCAATGAGGGCCTTCTCGCGCGAGCTGTCGTCCGTGTTGTACGCGAACGAGATGCGCGGTGAGTCGTACGGGCCAGTCGGCTTGAAGTACTGCACGTTGTCGCCGGTGAATTTCACTTCGCAGGAAATTGAGGTCCCGGTGAAGTTAACGGTGCTTGAGGTTCGGCGGTTGCACATGCCGGACTCATTGCGGATGGATTCCGGCAGGGCATTGAGCACGTCCTCGCTGGTTTGTTGCGCGGGAGCCTCGCTGGACGGTTGGCTTTCCCCGGTTGTCTCCATCGTTGCGGTTTCCTCAGGCTCACCGCTGGGCTTGTCGCTTGATTGCGGCTTGACTAGAAACACAATCACTGCCACCACAGCCGCAATGGCCAGGAGTGCGCCGACGGCGATGCCGATGGTCTTGCCATTCGACTTCTTGGCAGGTGCTGCCGATGGCTGCGGCTGATACGCGGACATCGGCTCCGTCATTGGTCGCTGCTGCTGGGGTGCCGGCTGCTGCGGGGTGGGTGCAGGAGTGGTGTGCAGGCCGGTGACGATGGGGCCGACGGCGGAGATAGCACCCTGGGCGACGACCAGCTTCGGATCGTCGAGAGTTGCTACCGGGCCGAGTGCCTTGATTTCTTCCTGCACCAGCGGGACACGAGAGGAGCCACCGGTGAGGTAGAGGGCCTTGAGGTCGGTGGGGTTGTTAATGCCTGCGTCCACGAGCGTGGCCTTGGCCAGGTCGACAGCGCGCTGGACGGGGTGGCGGATGATCTCCTCGAACTCAGAGCGGGTGAGCTGCAAACGGATGGTCTCGCCATCACCAGGGACGGAGATAGTGGCCGTTGGGTGCTCAGACAGGAGCTCCTTGGCACGACGAATGCTGTCTTCCACCGCGTGGCGGTCCGACAGCGGTGCGCGCCGGCGCAGGTATTCGAGGTGCTCCGGGTAGTCATCCTCCAGCTGCTGGTCCACCCAGCGGCGAATGAAGGCGTCAAAGCTCTTGCCACCGAGGGTGTTGTCGCCGCGGGCAGCGATGATGTGGAAGGAGCCATCGGGCTGCACCTGCAGCGCAGCCACGTCAAGGGTGCCGCCGCCGAAGTCGAAGACAGCAATCTTGTCGCCCGGCTCCAGCGGGGAGTTGGTGGAGTAGTACTGCGCAGCAGCCTGAGGCTCCGAGACGGTGCGGATGGTGGTGGCGTTGAGGCCGAGCTTCTCCGCAGCGTCCAGCAGCACCTTCACCTCAGCATCAGACCATGCCTCCGGGTGGGTGAGCACGAGCTCACTCGGGCGCTGATCATTGTGCTCGCGGGAAGCGCGCTTCACCACAGAATCTAGAATCGCGGCCACCGGGGTGGAGGACGGCACGTCATAACCATTGATCTGGAACACCTGCTGTGGCACCACTCGCTTCGGTGCGGCGAGGAACCCGTCCGGGTTGTCCTCCGCCTTATTCAGCGCGACATCACCAGTGTCGACGTGGTCAGGTGTTTCGATGTACACCGAGGACGGCATGGTCATCCGGTCATGAGAGAGACTCACTGCCTCAATCCCACCGCGCGTCGGGTTGGTGTGCGCCGCCGCGGTGTTGGATGTGCCGAAGTCGATGGACAAAATCCAGTCATTGGACATGTCGGGTCCTTCCTAATCTAATTCCCGCCTGGGAGCCTAACTGTTTTCCACGGAGCTCGTCGGAGCCTTCTGCAGGATGAGGTACTGGGCGGCCAGAGCCTGCGTGAGCTGGAGCTTCGGATCGACGGTGGTCTTGCCATCGTCGCCACCCTCCACAGCATCCGGGTCCTTGTCGCCTTCGAAGGCGCTGGCCTGGGCAAAGTAGTTCTCATGCACCAAGTAGCAGGTGTAGCCGGTGCCGAAGGGGCGGTCCACCTTCCAGCACGACGCGCCCGGAATCTCCTGCGGCGGGTCCCACTGCTGGTAGCCCGAGTCTGCGTCCACGGCGTGCATGGTGGCCATGATGAGCTTGGCACCCTCCGGGTGCTTGGTGCGGTAAAGCGTGGTGTCCATCTGGGCCATGGCCTCGACCTTGGCCTGGTCGATCATGGACAAAACTTCTCCGGTTTCCTCATAGCGGCCGGCCATGCCGCGTGGGGACAGCGCCATGGGCAGGCCGCCCAAAGCTTCCACGGATTCATCCTTCGGGGACAAGACCGTGTACTTCAGAATGTCGTTCGGATCCAGCGGCGGCCACTCTTCAGAGAAGCCGTAACCGGCCTTCGTCTTGTGGGTCTTCAGCGTGTCCAGAAGCGGAATCTGCTTGTCAAAGAAGGTGGCGGCATACTCGGCCTGCCACTCGGTCTTCTCCGGGTCCGCGTTTTCCGGGGACACATGCGTGGTGGACATCAGCAGGTATTCCTTGTGCACCTTCACTGCGTCCAGGTTCGTGCCATCGGAAGTACGCACTGCAATGGCGTCCTTGTGGCCCGGTACTGATTCTTCGGTGCCCGGCTTAAACGGATCGCTGTCAAAGAAGTAGTCGAGGCCTTCCGTCAGCGCCGTTTCCTTAATCGCGTCTGCTGTAGCCTGTGCGCTTTCCGGGTCCTCGAAGCGGAGGAGGAAGTTGCCTGCGCCGCGCTCACCAGTGCCGTCATCACCCAGGTAGGCGTAACCAAGCAGGTACTTGTCACCCAGTGGGGCCAGGCGGTCACGCGCCACCTTTGGCAGGTCCATGGCGAGGGAATCGAAGTTCCACAGACGGCGATTCGCCGTGCCGCGCTTCAATCCCTGATCAATCTCGTACGGCAGCAACGTGTTGTTGCCCAGAAGAGCAATCTCAGCGGAAGGGCCGAGATCATCTGTCGTTTCGGGCCAGCCCTTGTGCGGCTCGGTGCCGTAGGAGCCGGTGTCGAATTCAGGACCTTTCTGGTCCATTACCTCGGTCGTGTCTGATTCGGCCGGGGCCTCGCCACTCTTGCCAACGCTGTCCAGGACAGAGCAACCAGTGCTGAACAGAGCAGTTGCGGTGAGAATTGCTGCCAGGGGGAGAGCAGTGCGCTTTTTCATAAGTCTTTCTACTTTCCTGATCGGGGGGATCCGGGGTCTTTAGGGTGTACATCCCTTAGACGGGGCAGGGATGCACATGGTTACATGCTATTTTTCGGAGTTTTCCTTCGGAGCCTCCTGCAGGATCAGATACTGGGCAGCCATGATGTGGGAGAGCTGCGTCTTCACATCCACCTTCTGATCATCCGGTGCGGCGGATGTGGTGACCTCATCTTCATCCGGCTTGATGTCCACGAGGTTTCCTCGGGCCACGTAGTTCCCATAACGCAGGTAGCAGGAGTAGTACGTAGCGTTGTTCCCTGGGGAGGTGTAGCACGTGGTGCCGGGGACGTTCTGCGGTTCGTCATAAGGCTCGATGCCCTCCACTTCCGAGTCGAGAGACTTGAGCGTTGCTTCAATGAGGTCCGCGTGCGCCTCGTTCGGGGCACGCAACAGCAGTGTTTCTGCCGAGGCTGCGGCATCGATCTTGGTGTTGTCATACAGCTTGAGAATCGACGCCTTGTCCGCGTAGGTGCTGGTGAGCAAGCGTGCGTTCATGCTCATGGGAGCAGTGCCGACGAGGTCTACTTCCTTCGGCTTCATCACGGCGTAGCGCAAGATGTCATCCGGGTCCGTGTCCGGCCACTCATCAGACTTGCCATAACCTTCAGCGGTTTTGTGACTGGGGATCAGATCAATGAGAGGGAGTTGCTTGTCCGCGAAGGCCTTCACATACTCCTGCATCCAGTCCATGGACTCCGGGCCGTACTCGATCGGCTCGTTGTTCTCATCCAGGCTCTCATTGCTGGTGTAGACGAAGAAGAGGTACTCGTCCTTGGTGAAGAAGGCTCTTTGAACCTGGCGGCGTTCATCCTTGGAGGCCAAGATGTCCTCCTTGCCAGGGATGGTCACCTTCTCCAACGGCGCAGGGTTGCCGGTGGCAAGATCAGAGCCGCCTTCCGCCAAGTACGTGTCATTCAGGAGCTTCGCTGCGTCCTCAGCAGCCTGCGGGGACACGAAGCGGGCCACGGTGTGCTCAGCGTTGGACTTCGTTTTCGGATCATTTGCCAGCTGGGTAAAGCCGGTCAGATACGTCGGCTCCAGGGAGATGATCTTCTCCCGGATGTTGCTGGCCAGGAGGGATGAGAACAGCTCGAAATTTGTTTGACGCTGCGGCAGGCCACCGCGGGAGAAGCGATTGTCCACCTCATAAGGCAACAGCGTGTTGGCACCGATCAGCGTGGTTTCTGTGATCGGGCCGATCGTCTCCCAGGTCGATTTAGGCCAGCCCTGGTGGGGTGTGGACTTGTATGCGCCAGTGTCATAGGTAGCCGCCTGAGTCGATGTTGCTTCAGTGGATTCAGCCGGCTTGCCGTCCCCACCCTTCTCTGCGGAATTGCAGCCGGTCAAGAGCAGGGCGCTGGCAACGGTGGTTGCGGCGATAGCGAGGAATTTAGAGGACATGAGGGCAAACCTTTCTGTTCTAACGGAATGATTCTGCGCTACGCACCCCGCCCGCCACGTGTGTGCCACGGTAGGGAAGCAACGCTTTCATTCTGTTAGACGGGCGCGCTCGCCGAAAGGTTACAAAGAGATTTTTTTGAAGATTTACACAGGTTTTTCATCAGTGTTGCTTGATCGCTGCTCCACGCCGGTCACGTTTAGTTGTGCACCAGTTCAAGCACCTGAGCTCGGGGCAGTAGATATACTTCCCCTAGTTTTTCATCGACATCCCCCTGCACCCGTTTTCCGGAAAGGCTCCGCTCCGTGACCGATCAGCCCGATCAATCCGATCAGCCTCAGGCCCAAGCGCGAGGCCCGCGTGAAGAAGCGACGCTGTGGATTGAGCGCGTGAGCGAGAAGATTCTCACCCCTTATGGCCGGGAGAAGTTTGCTGACCACGCGAAGGCGCTGGCGTCGGCGGAAGACCAAGTCAACACCGTGACCTTGGTGGGGGAAGTGGGGCGCGGCAAGAGTTCGCTGGCCAATGCGTTGGTGGGCCGGCAGGGCGTGTCACCGGCCGGAGTGGATTTCACCACCGTTATCCCCGTGGCGCTGACCACGCCCACGGATGATCTCGCGCCGGGGCAGGCGGCGTTGATGTCGGCGGACGGGGGAGTCGTGGTCAAGCTTGAAGAACTCGCGCAACGTGTAGACCGTGCGGCGCAGCGCTTCGATGATTTTGTGCCCACCCGCGCGCACGTTGCGCTGGAATCATCCATGATGGGCGACGCCGTGGTCATTGACGCGCCGGGCGTGGGCGGGATTTCCTCGATGAACACGGCAGTACACGCGGATACGGAGCGGCAGGCCAGCGTGGTCGTGGTGGTCACGGATGCCTCAAGCCCGTTGACCAAGCCGGAGATGGACTTCCTCGCGCACGCACACGCGGTGAACGGCAACGTGGTGGTTGCTGTGACGAAGACGGATAAGCACACCACGCGCTGGCGCGAGATCGTGGAAGAAGATAAGGCACTCATTGCCACGCACCTGGGTGAGGAGATCCCGGTGATCGGTGTGTCCTCGCTCTTGCCGTTCGTGGGTTTGCAGACGACGGATAGCGTTATCGACGAGATCTCGGGCCTCGGCGAACTCCGCACCGAAATCAATGAGCGTTTCACCCGCGCACAATCCATCCCGGTGACCAAGGGCCTCAAGGTGATCTTGGAAGGCCTGGAAGATGTGGATAAACAGATCCACCGCGATATTGAGGACGTGCGTGAGGCGGAGAAACTCCTACCGGATCTGACGAATGATCTGGCCCGGCTGGAGGAGCTGCAGCGCACGAGTAAAGAATGGGAGCGCTTCTTCTACTCTGACCTGTCGCTCATGCGTACCCGCGCGATGGAACGCCTGGACGTGGACGTGCAGGAGGTGAAGAAGAAGTGGTCTGACTTCATTTCCAAACACGGCGTGAAGCTTCTGCGCAAGGACCCGCAGCACTTCACGCGCCTGATGGAGGAGGACTTCCAGCGCGCGGTGGTGAACACCGTGGATTCCTTCGGCTGGGAAGTGGAAACATACCTGCGGGAGAAGTTCGGGGCATCCCACATTCCGGATGAGATCATCGGGGACGTGCAATCGCAGCTGAGCTTGGGTGAGCTGCACACCTCGGAGCTGCAGAACTATATGAAGGACACCTTCGACCCGATGATGCTCATGATGGGTCTGTCCTCCGGCTCCACCATCGGTGGTTTGCTCGGCGCGGTGCTGGTGCCGGGCGTGGGCATTGTTGCCGGTGCCGGATTCGTGGCCATCACCTTTGGTTACCGCGCGATGCGCCAGGGCAAGTCACACCTGCAGAACTGGCTGCGGGAGGCCGCTAACGCCGCGCAGAAGAACACCGGTAATGCGCTGCAGACCTTCATTGCTATTGCCCAGCCGCGCATTTCCATCCGCTACTCGGAGTTCTTGGCGGAGGAGATTAAGGCGACGCAGGCGCGCATTAAGAAGATTGAGCACGATAAGAACAAAGCCGCGGAGAAGCGCGACCGGGAGCTGGCACAGCTGAATACGAACCTGAAGGCCGTGCAGCGTTCCTACCGTGATGCCGAGATTTTGCTGCGTAAGATCGCGGCGCAGGAGATGGTGTAAATGGCCTCTATCCTCGACCTTCTGCTCACTGAGCTCCAGGGCTTGTCCGCCCAGTCGCCGGAGCTCGCCCAGGCCTGCGCGCCACTGATGGCGCGGGTGAGTACTCCGCCGCGCATTGTCATCGTTGGCCGCATCAAGGCGGGCAAGTCCACTCTGCTCAATGCGCTTGTGGGCGCACCCGTGGCGGAGACCAAAGCACTGGAAGCCACCAACGTGGTCACCGTGTACCAGTACGGCGCGCCGGATCGCGCGGAAGCGATGCTGCGCAACGGTCAGCGCGTGCCCATCCAGACCATGCGCGGGGAAGTAGCAGCGCTGCCCGCCCCGCCGGTGGACATCGCGTTCATTGACAGGTGGATGCCGGCCAGCGCGGTGAGCAATTACACGCTCATTGACACCCCGGGTCTGGCCACCCTCACCGATGAGAATGAGGCAACAACGCGCGCCGCGCTTATCGACGGCTACGAGCAGACCCGCAGCGCCTCCGTCGACGCCGATGCTGCCATGTTCCTTTTCGACTCTGCACCCCGCCGCGACGAAGTGGAGTTCATTCAACAACTCGGCTTTACCCCGTTGAACACCTTGGGCGTGCTCTCCCGCGCTGACTCCTTTGCTGAGGGCGCTTTGGGCTATGAGGACCCGATGGTGGCTGCCGGCCACCACGCCCAGCGCCTGCAGCGCGACCTGGCCTCCTACGTTGGCCGCGTTATGCCCGTGTCCGGCCTGCTCGCCCAAACGGCGGCAACCGGTGTGGTGACAGAAGCCCTCACCCGCCAGGTTGCCCGCGTGACGGCCATGTCCCGCACGGACCTGATCACCGAACTGTTCACCGGTGAACCCGGCGGTAGCCATAGCGCCGTGCACAACATCACCAACGTCATCGACGTGGTGGGGGAGTACGGCCTCTTCCGCGGCGCCGACGAAGCTGCTCAAGGTGCTGCCTCCTTCAACGAGTGGCTCACCCGCTCCTCCGGCATCGGCGCTTTGCGTGAGGTCCTGGAAAAGGAACTGTCCACCTATGCGTACCTCCACCGCTCCGGTGAGATCCTCGCCTCCTTGGAAAACCTGGTGTACCGCCACCCCGCCCACGCGGAAGCCATCCGCCACGCGGTGTCCACCGTGCGCAACCACCCGGCTGCCATCCCCGCCAAACTCCTGGTCACCCTGAAGGGCCTGCTGGCGTCTTCCGCCCAGGACATCTTCCTGGAAGAGGCCACCCGCCTGGCCACCATCGGCAGCCCTGCCCAGCGCCTCGGCCTGCCCGATAACGCCAACGCGTGGCAGATCCTCGACCGCATTCAGGAGAAGCGCCGGGAGATGCAAACCCTGTCCTTCGGCCTGCTTGACCCCTCTGAGGAACACGCCCTTGTCACCTTCGCTCAGGCCTATGACCAGCTTGAACGCAACGCCCAGGCGATGACGTAAAAATTTTTCACACATCCATGTAACCCTTTTGCCGTCCGGCCCGTCTAAGAGTCAGACCCACTTGAAAGACCGCACACCGAAAGGCCGAAACAATGTCCGACTTCTCCGCAGACCTGCCTGACTTCCTCAACGAGATGGTTGAGAACGACGCCGACGTAACCCCCACCCCCCTCGACCCGATCGAGCCCAACCCCTACTCCTTCCCCGACACCACCACCCCAGAACCAGAAACCACCCCCGAGCCGGACACCACCACCGACACCACCACCCCAGAACCAGAAACCACCGAACCAGACTCCACCCCAGTCCTCGAACCTGTCGACGAAGAGGTCACCGAGTCCGTTGCGCCGGAGGAGCCAGCCCCGGTCGTGGATGATGCCCCGGCCCCGGCTGAGCCGGTGGAGGATGTCCCCGTCATCGACGTCCCCTCCGGCCTGGAAGACGGCGTTGCCGGCAACCACTTCCTCTGGTCCGATGACTGGTTCTGGCAGGAAGTTGACGGCTATTGTGGCCCCACCGCCGCCGCGTTCCTGCTCAACCAGTTCCAGGACGCCGGCATCTCCAACCCGGAGTACATGGTTGAGCGCGCCGTCAGTCTCGGCCTCATGGGCGACCCGACCCAGGGTATGTACACCCAGGACCTGGCCACCTTGCTCACCGAGTCCGGTCTCCCGTCTGAGATGCAGACCTCCAACATGGAGGACCTGGCCATGAAGCTTAACGACGGCTACGGCATCATCGCCTGCGTCGACTCCGGCGAAATCTGGGGCGATGAGGAAGACGCCATCCGTGAGGACAACATGATGGACCACTTCCTCGTGGTCTCTGAGATCGATTTCAACCGCGGCGTGGTCACCCTTACCGATCCGGGCGCCCCCTTCGGCAACGGCCTCGAAGTCCCGATCGACCAGTTCGAAGACGCCTGGGCCGACTCCGGCCACACCATGGTTGCCACCACCAACGTCGACGCCGAGCTCAGCGGCGCACCGGGCATGGCCATCGTCAACGCAACCCGCTCCGAGACGATCCGCTAAGCCAAGAAACCACTACCAATCCCGAAAAAGGCCACCGCGAGGTGGTCTTTTTCGCTTGACGCGGATAGCTTTCGGTGGCCTTTTGTCATCGAAGATTCTTAATCCTTCCAAGGTTGGAAAAATTGTCATGATTACTTGTAGTTTGTACGCAGGAACAAATGCAGTATTCATGCTGCTGAGAGCTCGAGCAAAGTGGTGTACAGGTTGAATAACGTCGCAGACAAGGCGTCAAGGCTTTTCCAATTTATGGCTGATCTTCAAGCCCAGAAAGAAAAGCCGACTCGGCAGATTTCTGAGTACAACCGGACCGGCAAATGGATCACTTTGCAGAGTGTGAAAGAAGTATCGGATTCCACTCCTCTCGACGTTCGCTTCTCCCATAATCTTGCTCATGGCTTGGGGGGAGACGACGAAGACGCTGATACCGCTGCCAACGGAGCACTTCTGGAAATTAAGCGGCCGGTAGTTGTTCCTCCGCCTGCTGTGCCAGACATTTTGGAGAGCATTCTCGGTGGAGTCACCGATGACCCCGCCCGTAGGCCTGTGCTCGGAGAAGTAGATAGTGAGGGAGCTCCGCTATCGGCAGAAGCTCGCGTCAAGGGTGAAGCTTGGCTGAAGAAGTGGGATGAGTGGGCGATTGCAGCTCGTGCTCATGATCTTTACCAAACTCTGTTTGATATGCAGGTCAAAGCGCTCCAGCAGGCCGATGAGTTTGAACTCGTGCTGGGCCTGGGGTGGTTGAGCTGGGATCTCGGCCCTAATGAAACGGTCGACCGGCCAATCTTCTCCTTGGCGGTAGACATTGAGATGGATAAGACAACCGGCGCAATCAGTATCAGTGAATCTGGGGAGCCACTGAAGGCTGAACTCGAAGCGTTATCCGCAGACAAGATGGATGACGGTCGGTTCATTGAAGAACTGAAGGATTTCTTGGCCGACTTCGAAGGAGATCCCACTGATGTAGAAGAGTTTGGCGAGCTGGGCGTGTTCACCGCAAACACGTTGACTACGCAAGCCCAGTATGAAGGAAAGACCACCCGTTTAAGTAGCAGTGGTCAGCCGGTTCTAACCTGGGCCCCTACTCTGGTGCTTCGCCCTCGCCAGCGCGTTGGTCTGTCTAGCACCTTCCGGTCTATCTCCCAGCAGATTGAGGAGGATGGATCAGTTCCAGCAGGGCTGCGTCCACTTGTAGACACTGGGTACGCGGCAGAGGCGACTCCTTCAAGAGAACCGGGTGCGCTGCTGAGCGTGGATAATGAAGTATTCAGTCCGCTGCCACTCAATGAAAAACAGCTTCGAGTTGTGAGCCACGTTGATTCGAACGCTCACACTATTGTTCAGGGCCCTCCGGGAACTGGTAAGACACACATGGCGGCAGCACTTCTGTCGCACCTTCTTGCACAAGGCAAGCGAGTCTTGGTCACGGCAGAGAAAGAACGAGCGTTGTACGAGCTGCGTGACAAACTGCCAAGCGAGGTGAGAGAGCTCGCAGTTTCTGTCATCGGTTCGTCTTCTCAAGAAATGGCAGACTTGCGCACTGCGATTGAGACAATTCAACGTAAATCTTCAAGCTTCGATCAAGAGGAATCCGATCGCAAGATCAGGAACATCGAAGACAACCTGCGGGGCTTGAAAGAAAGAAGAACTCGCATTCTGCGTGAGTGGACCGCGCACCTTGAAGCGGAGCAGCGCCCCGCCAATCTCGAGGGCTATTCACTACCGTTGCCACAACTTGTTCAGGCAGTGGAATCAGATCACGAGAAATTCGAGTGGATTGAGGAACTAGGAATCGTTGATCATCAGCGACAATTCCCTCTTGATCAGCAACAGATTTCCACGTTGCTCGGTGGATTGAATGACGTCGATCTGAAGGCAGTTCCTAGTTACAACAAAGCGGACACGGTTAATCCCAGAGACTTGGCCAGTGTTGAAGAGTTCAGCCTTGCGCTTAGGCAGCTGAACAAGGCTCAAGAAGAGCAGGCTGAGCTTGTAGACAAGATCCCTCAGGACATTTTGTCGACGTGGGACAAGCTAGAGAAAGCAGGAAAAGCGCGGCTCGAAGTCACTCTTGACGGTCTAGGAGACAGCCTTCAAGAGCTTGAGTCCTTTGATGCTCCATGGGTAGAAACCGTAGGACTGAAATCTAGCGGCAGGGAGATAGAGCAGTGGCGAGTGGCGCGAGAAACGCTTCTTCAGAAGCTTGAAGAACTTCAGCCGCCGTTGGATGAGATCAAAGACATTCAAAGGTTCACTGTGGAAGGGAACATCGACAGTTTCATTCCCATGGCTCAAAACCTGAAGACTTATTTGGCTTCGGGCAAGGCCTTGACCGTGAAGGCTGACGGCACCGTCAAAGTTCCGGTCTTCGGCGGCAGCACGGTGAAAGCAACCCTGCCATTTTTGAATGGTGTCAGGGTTAATGGGATGCCACCGACAACAGCAGAGCTGGTGTCGAAGTTCCTTGCGTATGTCAGTGTGTTTTGGGAGTTACAAAGCATCCAAAAGTCTTGGCCGTTCATCCAGATTGATGAAACTGCACCTGCCGGTGATCTCGCTTTCTTGAAGTCAGATCTTGCTCAGTTCGGCCGTTATCTGGAGCTGCTGAAGGAGCTAGATAGCAAGCTCGCCGCAGTGGGACAGCAAGGCTTCGATCCGGCTCCAGAAAAATGCGCTCAGCTCATCGAGTACGCCCCGCTTCTTCGTTCAGTAGATTCAGCGAAGCTCGCGTTGAAAAGTGCAGATACGAACTACAAGAAGACGTGTCGCACGCACCTTCTTGGGGAAGCCAAAGCCGAAAAGCATCCTTGGATGGCAGAACTCGATGCGGCAATTGAAAAACGAAGTATCGAGAAGTACCGGAATGCGCTAGAACGGGGCTTTTCTTACCACTCGGTTGGTCTTAAACGTCGTGAGCTGGACACCTTGATTAATGAGTTGTCTGCTTGGTCTTCGAAGCTCGCTAGCTTGATTCTGGATGATCGATCTAGCGATCAGTGGCGTCCTCGTCTGAGCCAAGCAGAAGATGCTCGCCGATGGCTCGCTGCTAGGGCATATGTGAAGAAGCACGCGGGAGTTTCCCGTGACGATGAGACTTCCGAGCTAACTCAAATCGATGATCGGATCCATTCTGAGGTTTCTTCCTTGGCAGCGGAACGAGCTTGGTCTTCCGCAGTCGGTGCCGAGCGAATCGATGGTGCGATGCGGGCTACGATGCAGGCCTATGCCCAGGCAGTGCGGCGTCTTGGCAAAGGAACCGGTAAGCATGCTGAACAGCACCGCAGGGATGTGCGGAGGCATTTGGATCGAGCACGCGAAGCAGTGCCTGTTTGGATCATGCCGATCTACAAGGTGGTTGAGCAGTTTGCTCTCGAGCAAAACATGTTCGATGTCATCGTGGTCGATGAGGCGTCGCAGGCAGGCATTGAATCAGTTTTCCTGCAGTTTCTAGCGCCGAAGATCGTGGTTGTTGGTGATGACCGCCAGGTATCTCCTGATGGAGCGGGCGTCAAACGAGACAAGCTACGAAAAATAGCGCGTCAGTACCTTTATGACTTTGAGAACATAGACGCCTGGGTTGATCCAGAACGCTCGCTCTTTGATGATGCGAATATGCGGTACGGGGGACGCATTGCTCTCGATGAACACCGTAGGTGTGTTCCGGAGATCATTGAGTTCTCAAATGAGCTTGTCTATCGGCCGAGCAATATTGAGCTCAAACCTGTGAGGGAAGTTCAGAAGGAACGTTTGGCGCCCTTCCGTGTCACGCGCACCCCGAATGCTTTTGGGGAAGGAAAGAAGACGGTCAATCGTGCTGAAGCGGACACCCTCATCGCACGGCTGCTTGAGGTTTTCGAGAAGCCCGAATACGACGGGAAGTCCATTGGTGTCATCTCGCTTCTGAGTACGTCAGACCAAGCTGATTACATACAGAAGCGCCTACTAACGGCTCTTCCCCCTCAGGTCTGGGAGGAACGATCCTTGAAGGTCGGCGCCCCCGCTGATTTCCAGGGCGCTGAGCGTGATGTGGTTTTCTTGAGCATGGTCTCACCAGTGGCACAAGGCGCACGACCTTCGTCGCTCACCGGACTCAAATACGAGCAGCGCTATAACGTCGCCGTTAGCCGTGCGAAGGACCAGGTATGGCTCTTCCACTCGATTGGTGTTGAGGACCTGCACAACCAAGAAGACGTTCGGTACAAACTGCTCGAGTACGCCTACAGGGTTGCTGAAACATCTCCAGAATCCCGAACTTCTCAGGTGGTTTCTTCCGACATTCGCACTGAACCCTTCGATTCACTTTTTGAACAGAGGGTGTACAACGAACTAGTTATCAGGGGCTACTACGTCGTGCCTCAGTTCGATGCCTACGGAAGGCGAATCGACCTTGTTGTGCAAGGTGATGCCGGCCGCCTCGCAGTTGAGTGCGATGGCGATTACTGGCACAGCGAGGAGTACGCGCTGGCGGACCAGGCACGTCAGCGGGAGCTGGAGCGTCTTGGCTGGACTTTCGTCCGCATCTTTGAATCGGATTTCTATCTGGACAAGAACGGTGAGATCCAGCGAGTAGTGGATCGACTCGATGAACTTGGCATTAAACCTGGTTATGTCGATGGAGTTGATCTCGTCACAACCGACAATGTTGAGGTTGTTGATTCTGTCTTTGGGCTAGCTGACCGTATCGAAGATCTCTCTCGTGGAAACGACATTGAGGAGTCTGAACACAGCAGCGTTGAAGAAGAATCGCCGCTGTCTGATGAGAGCTTCAACGGAGGGGATTACGAAGGGGTTGATGAGCACATCGACGACCCTGAACCCGTTCAGCGGGAAGAGGAGAGCACGGCTCCGGTTGAAGCGAAAAAGACTCGGAAGAAATCCTTGGAGAAGTACGAGGCTTTTGAAGGCTGGACTGAATCGGTGAAAACCGCAGGCAAGTATGAAATCGATGACGGCTTGCGTCAGATCATTACCGTCGAAGGCCCCATCCCTGAGCAACTGTTGTTCCAGCGATACGTGAAGGCAGGTGGCGACTCTCGTGTCGGGGATTACGCACGAGATGTCCTCACTGCAGGGGTGGCCCGTCTCATCACTCGGGGCGATATTGTCAAGGCAAGCGAAGGAGGGCGCATTTATCGTTTGCCTTCCCAGCCTGATATCCGCCCGCGCACTAGAGGCCCGCGCACCTTCGACGACATCACGCCAGCCGAATGGAATGTGCATCTGTTGAACACAGAGAAAACGAACCCAAGAGCGGTCGGCGAGGAGCTATACAAGAAAACGATCCAGCGCATCGGATTCCAGCGTTTGACGGCCAGGATGCAAAATGCGTTGGAAGACATCCATTGGGGTCGTTTGTAGGGATCACCCGTGGGTCGGGGAGAGAACTCACATAATGAAATGAATGAAGCCAAAACATCGGCGCAGCCGTCTTGTCCGGGATGAGAATGAGACGGTTGGCCGGTGTTTAGCTTTGTGCGGCTCCTTACTACAAGCTTCCGGACAACAGAGACTGGAGCTTTTGGAATGGGAGTAGGGAACTGCTCACAGATCAAACGATCCACATTAAAAACTTGTCACATATCCTTTAGCTAATTGCACCTCGCCGAGTAGGAGAAGCGATGAAAGGCACCACTAATCCCATCCTCAACGCGTTCGACGGGAACCACAAGGAACTGTTTATTCCCGTGTACCAGCGGAACTATGACTGGCAGATCAAACAGTGTGAGCGTTTGTTCCAGGACTTGGAAGACATCATTGCCGTTGATAGGAAGAAGCACTTCTTCGGTGCTGTGGTGGGGAAGCCGGAGTCGTGGAAGTGGATTGTCATTGATGGACAGCAGCGCCTTACAACCGTCAGTCTCCTCATGCTGGCTTTAGCTAATGCTCTCCGTGAGGGGGACATCGAGTCCGACGATGATGAACTCGCAGAGAAGATCGAGATGGACTATCTGCGTATCGGTGCCACTAAGAAACGCACCCGTTTCAAGCTGAAGCCAGTGAAGGACGATGACAAGGCGTACCAGCGACTCTTCGGGCCTGAGAAAGAATTCATCAACAGCTCAAACATCACTGCGAACTATAAGTACTTCCGTGAGCGTATTTCCCAGACATCATTGAATGCTGATCAGCTGTGGGATGCAATCTGCCGTCTGGAGGTGATGCACCTGGATCTGGAGGAGTATGACGATGCACAACGGATCTTCGAATCGTTGAACTCCACAGGACTTGAGCTGAAAGAAGCAGACAAGATCCGAAACTTCGTTTTGATGGGGCATGACTCGGCGACGCAAACGCATCTCTACGAAGATCGCTGGAACCCGATCGAGGAGAACAGTGATTTTGAGACAGATGCCTTCATTCGTTGGTATCTGACTACGAAGACTGCTCGTACCCCGAAGGAGCAGGACGTATATGAGGCATTCAAGACGTACGTAGCCAAGACTGGGAAATCTACGGAAGAGATTTTGGATGACCTCTATGAGTTCTCCTCCTATTACCGCAAGATCCGTCGCGCTAGTACGGGAGACCAGAGGGTAAACGCGTTGCTGCGTCGGATGAACCCGATCCGAGGAGCGGTGACCATTCCGTTCTTGATGCCGGTCCTGCGGGCGGTTGAGAATGGGGAGACCAGCTATGACGATTTGTACAACGTCTTGAAGATCATCGAGGCATTTGTAACTCGACGATTCGTTGTTGGAATCGCAACCAATGCGTTGAACAAGATCTTCGCAACGGCATTCTCGGATGTGTCTAAGCTTCGCACGGGCGATCAGAGCATGGCTGAGATCTTTGCCTACACATTGCTGCGCCGTACTGGCTCTGGTCGATTCCCGAATGATGCTGAGTTCAAAGAAGCTTTCGCGACAAAGAACATGTACGCGCTGAGAGCCGCATGGCGTGAGTATCTCTTTGATGTTCTGGAGAACGGAGATTCAAACGACAACCGGGACATCGCTCAGGCAATGCACAACGGCGACATCACAGTCGAGCACATCATGCCGCAAACCCTTACCGCGGCTTGGAAGGACGAACTCGGGGAGGATGCCGAGGAGATCCATGAAACCTGGTTGCACAGGATAGGCAATCTCACCGTTACTGGGTACAACCCCTTCTACTCCAACTCGTCTTATGAGCGTAAGAAGACGATGGAGCATGGGTTTGTTGATTCTCCTTATCGCCTTAATGACATGTTGAAGGCTAACGATTCGTGGGGCCTTGAACAGATGAAGGAGCGCACAGCATATTTTGCTGACCGTGCGCTGAAGTACTGGCAGACCCCAGTCACCGACTTCGAACCGCCAGCAACGGTTCTACCGGCGCTTCCGATGGGTGAAGAGGGTTCCTTTAAAGGCCGGGAGATTGTTGCCTTCCAGTACGGCGATCTTCACCAGACAGTGGAGAGCTGGGCTGAAATGGTCCAACTTCTGTTGAACTTCCTTATGCGTGATCGGCGCACGGAGATCTTGTCGTATGCGAAGGACTACGGTCCGTTGCGTGTCATTGAGGCTGAGGAGGAGACGCCAGCTGAGTGGCGTCGAGTTGATGACGTGTTGATCGTTTTTACCGCGAATAACACGGACTCCAAGCTAGGGTTCCTCCGCACTCTTTTCGAGTACTTGGATATTGACCCTGAGGAGCTTGTATTCAGTCTTCGTCCGGGCAAGGGTGACGTGGCTGATGTGGATGAAACCCCAGAAACCCTGAAAGAACAAAGCGAAGCTGAACCTGAAACCTATGCAAAGGTGACCAAGTATCTTGCTGAGCTCGAGGAAGCAGCGACACTGAAATCCTCGCTCGAATCGACGGTCGAACTACGTGAGCAGTTCGCGAAGGACTTCGCTGAGTTCGCACGGGAAGATGCTGCAGCCGTCCTTGGCGGGACGCCGATCTTCGATTTTGTGGCAGCGACGGATCCTGCTGAAGCGTCTGAAGCAGTAGTTCTAGCTGTCATCACGCAGATTCTTGCTGCAGGCAGAATGGTCGGCCAAGGGTACGTCCACCAAGTCATTGTTGATGGCACTTTGGGCGAGTGGGTGAAGCAGCTCAGCCGCTTCTAGGAGCCAACGCCGGTTGCCACTGCAGCCAGCTTTTGCTCGCACAAACACCGATCCAAACGCGAGCAGCGAGCAAGAATAACGCGACATTCAGGTTGTGGCCCGCGGCGGTTGTTCGCCCACTAATCTCTACATCATGACTGTTCCCGCGGCACCGCAGCCAGCCAAGACCAAAGAGACCTATGCTCCCGGCCTGATGGTCCGTGTGAGGGATGAGTTGTGGCTCATCACCAATGTCACGCAATCAGTGGATGGGTATCTGCTGAAGGTGCGTGGGCTGTCGGATTATGTCCGCGATACGACGGCGAGTTTCTACACGGCCATCGATGACGTGGAGGTCTTTGACCCAGCCAAGGTCGAGGTTGTTGCGGATGATTCGCCGGGGTACCGCACGACGCGGTTGTGGCTGGAGACAACGCTGCGGCAAACGCCGGTCCCGCTGTACCAAGAGGAGCTCTCCGTCGCGGAGGAGATGCTCATGGATCCGCTGGATTATCAGTTGACTGCGGTGAAGAAGGCGCTGTCGGATGACAACCTTCGTCCCCGCGTGCTCATTGCTGATGCGGTGGGTCTGGGCAAGACGCTGGAGATCGGCATGATCCTGGCGGAGCTCATCCGCCGTGGGCGTGGTGATCGCATCCTTGTGGTCACGCCGAAGCACATCATGGAGCAGTTCCAGCAGGAGATGTGGTCGCGTTTTGCTATTCCGCTTGTGCGCCTCGACTCGGCAGGAATCCAACGCGTACGCCGGATTCTTCCGGCAAGCCGGAACCCGTTCACGTACTTCTCCCGAGTGATTGTTTCGATGGACACGCTCAAGAGCCCGAAGTACCGCGCGCAGTTGGAAAAGGTGCGCTGGGACGCGGTGGTCATGGATGAGATCCACAACGCGACCAATGTGGGTACGCAGAACAATGAGCTTGCCCGCACGCTGGCGCCGACAACGGAGGCGCTGCTTCTCGCATCGGCAACACCACACAACGGTGACCCTGAGTCCTTCAAGGAAATCCTGCGTCTCCTTGACCCAACTTCGGTCATGCCGGATGGCACCATCGACAAGAACGCAGTGAACCGTTTGCTCATCCGCCGCCACCGTCACAGCGAGGAAGTTGCCAACGTGGTGGGGGAGAAGTGGGCGGTTCGCAAGGATCCGTTGAACATTCCGGTTGAGGCTTCGGCTGAAGAGAACGCTGTCGCTGGTGAGCTTGAGAGCACGTGGGTTCATCCAGAAAGCGGTCAGATTCCTGCGCAAGATCGTCTCTTCCCGTGGACGCTCGTGAAGGCATTCCTCTCCTCGCCGGCAGCTTTGGCGGAGACCATCAACAATCGTCTGAAGCGTGTGCCCACGAGCGATACGAAACAGCGCGAAGCGCTTGAGCGCCTCCAGAAACTGAACCAGGCAGTTACTCGTCAGAATTCCAACAAGTACGCCGCGCTGATCAACTACTTGAAAGAGATCGGCGTGGGCAAGGGCAAGGCCACCCGCGCGGTGGTCTTCTCCGAGCGCGTGGCCACGTTGAACTGGCTGCAAGAAAACCTCACCAAAGATCTCAAGATGCCGCAGGACAGCATCGCTGTCATGCACGGTAGCCTCTCCGATGAGGAGCAGATGCGCCTGGTCGATGAATTCAAGCGGGAGGATTCGAAGCTCCGCGTGCTCGTCACCGGTGATGTCGCCTCCGAGGGCGTAAACCTGCACACGCTGTGCCACCACCTCATCCACTACGACATCCCGTGGTCGCTCATCCGCATTCAGCAGCGCAACGGCCGCGTTGACCGTTACGGCCAGACCGAACAGCCACAGATTGCTGCGCTTCTGCTGGACACCAAGCAGGGCGGTTATGTTGGTGAGCTCCACGTGCTGAAGAAGCTCATTGAGCGCGAGCACGAAGCACACGAAGTCCTCGGCGACGTGGGTTCGCTCATCGGCAAGCACAGCGTCGCGGGCGAAGAAGATGAAATCCGTAGGGTCATTCAGAACCAGGTGCTTTTCGACGATGTCGTGAAAACCCCCGAACAACTCTCCGAAGAAGAACCACTCTCCGAGTCGGACCTCATTGATCAGTTCTTGGCCGGTTTCGGTTTCGAGCTCGATGAGGATGGCAACGACATCAGCGAGGAAAATGGCACTACGTATTCAGCGTCGATGCCGCAAAGCCGCGGAAGCCTCTACTCCTCCGAGATCGAGTACCTGGAAGATGCTTTGAGCGAAGCCTTCCACGGTGCACCGGAGAAGGAGCTCGCTGCGAATGGTGTTGGCTACGTCCGCCACCAGAACCAGGTTGCGGAGCTAACTCCGCCGGAGGACTTACGCCGCCGTTTGGACATCCTTCCGCAGGATTACCTGGCGGATCGAAAGGTGCGTGAACGTTTCCAACTGGCTACCAACACGGACATCGGCAATGAGGTCATGCGCCGCGCCCGCACCGGCCAAGATGGTTCCACCTGGCCCAAGGCCCACTACCTTGGCCCACTGCATCCCGTGACGGATTGGGCCACGGACCGCGCCCTTGCATCCCTGTCAGCCGGTCAGATCACCGCCATCAATGGTGATGTTCCTGCACCGACGGTGTTGCTCATGGCCACGTTGACCAACAAGCGCGGCCAGGTCGTCTCCCGCGCATTCGTTGCGGTGATGGATGGCATGATTCCGCAAGACGTGCCGGACCCAATCACATGGTTGCGCAGCATCGGTTTGACCGAAGACGCTATCAACCCCGGAACGCTGGAACTACCCGAGAATGCACACGATCTCATTGCAAAGTCGGTGCAGGTAGCAACTGGTCAGCTGCAGCCGATGATGGCGGCAGCACGTGATCATGCGCATGACCGCATTGGTTATTGGATTCAGCGCGCCAACGACTGGAATGCCGCGAAGAAAGACGTGACCACCACCGCGCGCGTTGGGCGCTCTGCCTCACTCATCGATGAGGAGAAGGCACTCATTGCTTCGTTGGAACCGGACCGCGAACTGATCCGTCCGCTCGTACTTATCCTGCCGCAGGAGGCGTAAATCATGGCTGCATACGATTCCATCCTGAACGTTGACGAGTGGATCAGTGACCACTACTTCACCACCGATGAAACCAAAGGCGAGTCCTTCACCAAGCGTGTGAAGACGCGGACCAAGGAATGGGCTGACCTGGAGAATGAGACCGGCACGCTCTCCCCGGTAAAGCGCTTCCAGCAGTACCGCGGTGATCTGCAGAAGGCTTTCGCCACCGACGCGGATGCGGAGACCACCGATGGGTTGATCCGTAAGGCTTTCGGTTTCGGCGCTTCCTCCACCAAGAACTACAACCGCGCCGGCGAGCAGCTTTCTTACGAAGGCTGGCACGGCAACGCGGGAACACTGATCGTGCTCAACGCACAACCCGATGAGGACGTCAATGAGGACAACCTCGTCTCGCTGTCCGTCACCGGAGGAGTCACACCAGCAGGCAAGGATCCACAACCCACCAAGGTATCCAAGCTCATTGGTGACTTGTTCCTGGCACAGGAGCCACCAGAGTTCATTGTGGTCATCGCCGGTACATGGGTGCTGGTCACCGAACGTGAGTCCTGGCCACTCGGCCGCTACCTTGCCATCAATTTGCAGCTCGCGGTTGAACGCAATGACACAAAGAAGGCCGGCGAGCTCGAACGCGTCGCCGTCATCCTTGCCCGCGAAAACCTTGAACGTGCTGCCGACGGCACGACGTGGTGGACACAGACCCGCGATGAATCCCAGCAGCACGCGGTCAAAGTCTCTGGTGACCTCCGCGATGCCGTCCGCGAGTCCATTGAGATCATCGGCAACGACGTGCTGGCTCGCCGTGGCGAACAGCAGCTGCCACTCGACGCCATCGATGGCAATGATCTTGCCCGCCAGTCCCTGCGCTACCTCTACCGCATCCTCTTCCTGCTCTTCGCCGAGGCATCCCCGGAACTGGCCATCCTGCCCACGGGCACGCCCGAGTACGTCGACGGCTACGGCTTGGATCGTCTGCGCGACCAGATTTTGGATCCGCCGGTCACGGACAAAGCCCGCCACGGCACGCACCTTTATGACTCGCTGCAGGTTCTGTTCGCTCAGGTCAACCATGGCCATGACCCGCTGGAAGCACCCGATGCGGACACAGACGCGCAGAACGAGGGCATCACCTTCCGCAACCTGGAAGCAGACTTGTTCAAGAGCGAGGCAACGGCACTCATCGATGAGGTGAAGCTTTCCAACGACGCCCTCACCCGCGTCCTGCAGAACCTTCTTCTATCCAAGGTGTCTGCCGGTAAGGACCGTGGCTTCATTTCTTACGCCACCCTCGGCGTGACGGAACTCGGCCAGGTCTACGAGGGGCTGATGTCCTACCACGGCTTCATCGCCCAAGAGGATCTCTACGAGGTTGCGCCGAAGGGCGATGCTTCGAAGGGTTCCTGGGTCCTGCCGGTCCACCGCGCTGACTCCGTCCCACAGGACAGCTTTGTCATGGAGACACAGCAGCAGGAAGAGGGCGGCACCGCCAAGGTCCGCCGTCAACACCCGGCTGGCTCTTTCGCCTTCCGCCAGTCCAGCCGTGACCGCGAACGTTCCGCCTCCTTCTACACCCCACAGGTTCTCACCGAGTTCACCGTTGGCCAGGCTATTGAGGTCCTCCAGGAAGAAGGTCGAATAACAACCTCCGAGGACGTCCTCAGCCTGACTATTTGCGAGCCCGCCATGGGCTCCGGCGCCTTCGCCGTCGAAGCCGTCCGCCAGCTGGCCGAGCTGTACCTCAAACTCCGCGAAGACGAACTCGACGAGCAAGTCGATCCTGAGACCCGCACCCTCGAACTGCAAAAGGTCAAGGCTCACATTGCTCTGCACCAGGTCTACGGCGTGGACCTGAATCCCACGGCAGTCGAACTCGCCGAGATCTCCCTCTGGCTCGACACCATGACCAGCCAACTCAAGGCGCCATGGTTCGGCCTACACCTCCGTCGCGGTAACTCACTCATCGGTGCACTGCGCTCCACCTACTCCACGGCCCAGCTGAAGAAACGTGAGTGGCTCACCGCCGTGCCGCGCCGGGAGTCAGTGGAGAACCTCGCCAAAGCTATCGACGCCGGCGAGACCCGCGACATCAACGCCGCCGGCCGCATCCACCAGTTCCTCCTACCGTCTTCGACGTGGGGTGCCGCCGCAGATGCCAAGGATCTGAAGACCTTGGCCAAGGATGAGATCGCCGCTATGAAAGCGTGGCGCCGCTCCGTCACCGGCAAGGTGCCCACGAAGGAACAGACGAAGAAACTCACCAACCTTACCGCCCGCGTGGAGTCCCTCTGGGCCATCACGCTGTCCAAGATGCGCATCGCTGAGGACCAGATCCGTCGCGACATCGACCTCTGGGGCAGGGGCACCGAGCACACCGCAAAGAACATCCGTCGCGAGCAGATCGAACGCGAACTCCTTCACAACGAAGATGGCGCTTACCTCCGCCTGCGTCTGGCCATGGATGCCTGGAACGCCCTGACGTTCTGGCCACTCACCGCAACGGATGAACTCCCAGATCTCGACGAATGGCTCTCCGCCCTCACCGACCTCCTCGGCACCGAAGCCACCGCCCGCGACTCCGCCCAAACCCTCCTTGGCCGCGCCGACAACTGGGACGAACTCGTCCAACTCGAGCGCACCGAGATCGAACTCTCCGGCGCCCGCAAGATCGACACCCTCCTGGCCAACCACCCATGGCTCCACACCGTGAAAAACGTCGCCTCCGACCAAGGCTTCTTCCACTGGGACCTCGACTTCGCCGCCGTCTTCGCCCGCGGTGGCTTCGACCTCCAGGTGGGTAACCCGCCGTGGGTGCGACCCCGCACCGATCTCGATGCGTTGTACTCCGAGTCCGATCCATGGTTCTCCCTTGCCCACAAGCCGACGCAGGCACAGAAGAACGAACGCCGCGAACAATGGAATGACGATCCGGCGGTGCGAGAAGTCGTTTACCGCGGTCTCGCCGAGTCAGTTTCCACGGCTGCAGTTCTTACCGATGTCACCCGCTATCCGCACCTGATCGGCCAGCAACCGGATTTGTACCGCGGGTTCATGGAACTGACTTGGAAGAATGCTTCTGCTCAGGGCACCACATCGCTCATCCACCCCGAGTCACACTTCACCGAGAAGAAAGCGGCTCCCTTGCGTCGCGGTGCGTATCTGCGGTTGCGGAGACACTGGCAGTTCATTAACGAACTATCGATTTTTGATGTGCACCACCTCGTTGGATACGGCATTCATGTCTATGGGGCAGAACAAGTCGAACCGTTGTTCAACCACGCTACGTCGCTGTATCATCCCGCAACAGTTCTTGATTCTCTTTCGCACAATGGATCTGGTTCTCTTCCGGGGCTAAAAGATGACAACGGTAACTGGGATCTTCGTGCTCACCGCGACAGGATCCAGACCGTGGGTCTCCACACCTTGGAGGTCTGGCATTCGATTCTCGAAGACGACTCGGTTCCTGTGCTCGAATCACGCATGGTCTACACCGTGAATACCGAAGCCGCTTCTGTTCTGGAGAAGCTAGCAAACGCTCCCCGAATCCGTGAACTTGATCTGCAATTCTCTCGCGGCTGGGATGAGTCCATCGACAAAAAGAAAGGGTATTTCGATACTGGATGGGCGCACTCCGATTCGTGGAACGATGTCATTCTCCAGGGACCGCACCTCGGCGTATCGACACCGATGATCAAACAACCCAACCCCACCCTGAAGCACAACCAGGACTGGTCCGAGGTCGACCTCGAGGCGATGCCCGCCGACTTCATCCCCGCAACCGCCTACCAGCCAGACCGCACAGCCAAGCCCACCTACGATGCTGACTATGGAACCTGGGGCGGTATATCCGCAAAGGAGCCATATCGAATCGCGTGGCGCACGATGGCGGCAGGTACCGGATATCGAACTGTCTACCCTGCAATTGTTCCCACTCAAGCGGCGGTGATCTTCACGCTTACCACAGCCGCTCAAATTAATGACCCACGAAAGACCGTGACGGTGGGCGCGTTTATGAGCGCTGTGCTGATGGATTTTGTGGTTAGGTCCAGCGGAAGGAAGCACGTGCTGCCGGAAGTCGTAGATGTCCTCCCAATGCCTCCGATTAGCGAGAGAGCCGAGGTGCGTCTCGTTACCCAATTCCTCCGTCTCAATTGCCTCACTGAGGCGTATGCGCCGTTGTGGGAGGAGTTGATGGGTGAGGCGTGGAGCGTCGATACGCCGCTGCGCAAAGACGAGGAGCGACGCGCGGCGCAAGTAGAAATCGATGCAATTGTGGCGCTGTCGTTGGGGGTTACGGCGGATGAGCTGTGCATGATTTACCGGACGCAGTTCCCGGTCATGCGTCGTTATGACCAGGAGGATCGCTTTGACGCGAATGGTCGGAAGGTGCCGAAGGAGATTGTGAAGGCGGACGCGAAGCTGAAGGACGGGGCGCAGTTGTCGGAGGCCGATCGGACGTGGACGCATCCGCAGTCCGGTGTGGAGTACGTGTACGAGTACCCGTTTAGGCAGCTGGATCGGGAGGCGGATATGCGGGAGGCGTATGCGCGGTTCGAGGGGATGGCTGGGGGATCCAAGGTTTAAGGGCAGGGATATATTCCTAGTTGCGGGTCAGGTAATAGAGTTCCTGCTTCGCAAAATAGGAAACTCTCTCAACTCGTTTCGTAATGACGAATACCGTCGGGATCTGTCCAAGTTCTAATTGTGGTCACTTCGTCATGAGCGAAGCGTTTCAGTATGCTTACATAATCGTCCAAGGGGACATAGGTCAAAGCATTCTTACTTGATCGATCGGACGCTACTAGCCAGCCTGCAAGTACACGGGGATCCTCTTGCGTGCGCACGTCATCTCCATCGAGGGCCCAGTACTCCTCGAACGAAAGGGTTGGAATTGTCCAAGCGAAGCGCAAGAACAGACTATGCACGAAGTAATTGCAAATCGTTTGAACAGTCACTGTTCGCTTCTTTGGTGATTGGAGATCGTAAATGTCGATGTCACCTAGTGCATCCCAAAAGTCTGGGGACTTTGCGGCTTCTCTCAATGGAAAGTCAACAACGTCGATGGATGCTCGGGCCACCTCTCTCGTCATCTTGGTTGGTATGCCGATTAGTCGGCGCATTGCATATGCGCTCAGCAGTACATCGCGTTCCACCTGGTACAGAATTTCAGCTTCTGGGTCCGAATAAAGGAAGTCGTAGTCATCGAGCTCCAGGGTGGCATTGTCTAGTTGATCAGCAAGATTGAACTTCGCATTTTCGATTCGTTCGGCTGCAAGCCAGAGATCCCTTTTCCAGGGCCAAGATTCGTTAATCATATTCAGATAATAGGTGTGTGTGGGGGTGGAAAGCTGGTGAGAGTAAATTGCGGTCCCGGCCGTGACTGTCTAGTAGCGCTTGAGTGGGAATCCGATAGCATGCTTCTCTGCGATGTGGACAGGTGTAACTGCCTCAGCGTCTCGATACCGTTCGGAGATTTCCTTCACCTCGGAGGAGCAGCGTGTGCGAACATCTGGCTGGTCAGCATGCTGCCCAGATTTTTCTGCAGTACGCATGTCCCTTGGGTTTAAGTGCGTCTCCGAAGGAAGGCAAGCTTTACACCACTACACGGGACTTGACCTACTTGACCGTGTTCATGAGAATTTGCGGGAAATGGTCAGATCCCAGTGAGAGGAGTCATCCGTGTCGGCTTACCTGATCAAGTATCAGCGTCGCTCGGGTGACGTTGCGCTTCAGTGGTTTCGTTCTCTTCATGAAGCTACTGTGGAGCGACTAAAACTAGATCGATGCAATGACGATCCTGATCTCGAGATCGTAGCTGTGGCTAGCGAGAGCGAGGAACATCTGAGGATCTCACACTCCCGATACTTTTCAGCTGTTTAGTAGTTAATAAACGCGAGCTCTGTTTTTCATTCGGACAAGTTCTTAGGCCCCTAACTGCCAAGCAACCTTGGTGTGACCGGAAGATTGAATCCGAGCTTCACTGAAAGTAGGGCGGTGCCAGTACTTTCATTAATACGTCTGGATTAGCGAATCCCATCCGGATCAGCGACATGGTTTGAAGGGAGATATCCCACTGATGCGTGCTCATGGCTCCAAAGATCGCTGGACAATTGGCGGTTATGATATTGGGTGTCTACCGCATAAGAGTTTTGAGAATAAGGCAGGCAACAGGAGGCAGAATCTGATGGCTAAGGACGATTGGCAAAAAGTCGAGGGGCAGGGGTGGTTGTCTCTCGGGCAGTTTGGTCAAATCAACCCTCGAGATTGGGGGCCTGGAGTTGATAAACACATTTTTACGGCGGAGCACCCTGACGGCGGGTACTACATAATGCGAGGCAAGGAGGCTTCTGGCACCTACGAGTTCGAGTTTGATTCGCCCTTCGTCCTACTAGGAGGGGCAAAAGGGCCAAATTTGGAGATGGTGATCACCCCGCTAGTGCGTGGCCAATATGGTGTGCGTTTTAGGGAGTGGCAGGAATCTCCAGGCAATTCTGCCTGGTCTGGTGAGTAGCTGTTAGGTGGAGGATCATTTTTAAAACCTTGCAGTTTCTATTTAGCTAGTTCTCGATGTCGATCAACAGGGGGACCTCGGTCACCCGCCGCATTGAACATCCCGTTGAGATAGCCTTCGCGAAAGATTCTAGGAGGCGTCGATGAGATGGATTCGGAAGTTCTGCCGATGGAGGTAGTTATCGAAAAGGGGTTCAATTCCGATTTGGCTTGAAATGCGGACTGGGCCTTCACAGATAGGTTGATGGACGGTTAGCCCCCGTATCGCCACGAAATATTCAGGGATCGCGACGGTGCTCCGATCTAAATGCCACCAAACGTGTCTGCTCTGATGTGGGGGTCCAGTTCGTATGGGGAAGTGTTCCATCCCTGAGATTATCGCTCAGGCGTGTGCAACTAACTGTTATGTTTGTTGGGGGTGAAGGTGGCTCTGTTAAGACACTTTTTGCTGACCACAAAATCCGGCTTCCCGCCAGTTAGAGTGTCACTGTGTCTACCCTCATTCCCGTTCACGCATCGGAGCACATTCTTGGTGGTGTCTCCGAGTATCTTGCCACCGCGTTTTCGCTTGCGAATCCGGAGACGTCTAGTGCACTGAAGGCGTTCTTGGAGGACACGGAACGTGGCATGTTCCATGGCCCGTACGTGCGTGTGCGGTTGCCGTATGCGCGGGCTCTAGGGTGGGACGGGATCTTGGACTGGGTGCCGTCGTGGTTCACGCCGTATCACCACCAGGCGGAGGCGTTCCGTCGTTTGCGAAGCAAGGATGAAAACGGGGAGCGCCGACCGGATCCCACTCTGGTGATCACGGGTACTGGTTCAGGTAAAACTGAGTCTTTCTTGTATCCGGTTCTGGATCATGCAATGCGGGCGCGTGCGCAGGGTCGTACTGGCGTGAAGGCGTTGCTGTTGTACCCGATGAACGCCTTGGCCAATGACCAGGCGGATCGTTTGGCAAAGCTGCTGACGAATGAGCCGGCACTGGCTGGTGTGACGGCGGGTATTTATACGGGTGAGGCAAAGGGCGACGTTAAGAAAGTCACGGAGCATTCGCTGATCAATGATCGCGATGAAATGCGAATGAATCCGCCGGACATTCTGCTGACGAATTACAAGATGCTAGATCAGCTGCTGCTGGAACCGAAAGATCGGGAAATCTGGCAGAAATCCGCAACGTCGTTGCAGTACCTCGTGCTTGATGAGTTCCACACGTATGACGGTGCGCAAGGCACGGACGTGGCGTTGTTGTTGCGACGTTTGGGGTTGATGCTCAAAGCGCATCAACCGGAGGGCTTCTTGGATGAAGAGGCGTCCGCACGCCCACTTGGGCACGTCACTCCGGTGGCCACGTCGGCAACGCTTGGTGGTGAAGGTGACCGCCAAAAGGTGCTGGATTTTGCCGGCACGATTTTCGGTGAGACCTTCACATCAGACGCGATGGTGGGGGAGCGCACGCTCACATATAACGAGTGGGTTGAGGAAATCTCTTCAACATTTGGCGCACACGAGGTTCAGCCGTATCCGGATATTGAACAACTGAGCGACGTCGTTAAAGCGATTGCTGCCGACGCGTCAGAGCGTGATTATGCGGACGTGGTGTTGGATGTGTTCCGCACACAGCTTTGGAATGCGGGTGAGGACCTGGAAGAGATGATCGCTGCGTGCGCGGTTCATCCATTGACCCAGGCGTTGCTCACCACTGAGAATTCCGTAGTGCCACTCATTGAGCGTGAAGGCGAAACCGAGAAGACGCTTTCGCAGCAGGTGCTTGGTCCCATCGTGGAACGAAGCCTCACTGCGGAAGTCTCCCGTGAGTTTGTCACCCATTTGCTCACCGCGGTGGCGCATCTGCGTGCCCTGGCTGGTGAGGAGTATGGCTTCGGCGGCAAGCGTCTGCCGGGTGTGGAAACACATTTGTGGGTGCGTGAGGTTTCACGCATTGAGCGCACCGTTACCCCAAATGACCTGGGGGAAGTGTTCCGCTTTGCCGATGATGGTCACCTTGACTTGGGCGATTCCGGAGTCTGGTTGCCGGCGATTTACTGCCGTGAATGTGGCCGTGCCGGCTGGATGACAGCGTTGGAGCCGGGCACGGATGCGGTGGTACTCAATGGATCCGAGATCCGTGGTGCCTCAGTCAATGCCCGTGAGCGGACGCGCCCGCTCATTGATGCCACCAACGAGTATCGTCGTGCACTCGCAGACGGGGTGGAGCTGTCCAAGTTTGGGGACGAGGACGGCAAACGCGAAGTCATGTGGTTCCACACAGAGAGCCAGATGCTCAACACCACGGAACCGAGCGAAGAGGAGCTTGCCGAAGGCGCTTCTGTTCCGGTGTTGACCTACACGGGCCTGGAAGCGGAGGATTACGCGCGTGATCAGGTGTGCCCGAACTGTGGGGAGACAGACACGATCCGGTACATCGGTTCCCGTGTAGCTACGCTGCTTTCGGTGGGGCTGTCCAACCTGTTTGGCATGCAGAACCTGGAGCAAAAAGAGAAGAAGACCCTCGTATTCGCTGACTCGGTGCAGGATGCAGCGCACCGTGCAGGTTTTGTGCAATCACGTGCCCGAGCCTTTGGTATTCGTACCCTCATGCGTTCCGTGGTCACCGATTCGGAAGATGGCGGTAGTGAGGGACTAACCCTCGCACAAATGCCACTTCGCATCTTGGAGCAAGCAGATGCGGATGCAGATCCGGCACGCGCACGCTTTGAGCTTTTGCCACCCGAGATCGCTGAAACACCGCAGTTCACTCCGTTCTGGTCGAAGGATGCGGGAGGAAACGAACGCCGCTACGCAACGAAGGCTGCGCTCAACCGCCTGGAACTTGATGTAGCTCTTGAGTTCGGTCAACGCGCACACTTGCCGCGCTCGTTGGTCTCAACTGGTGCACTCGTGCCGTCGGTCCACATTGATAATGAGCTACTCCTCGAAAGTGCGGATGCTGCTCTGCGCAATGTGGACGAGGGACTCTTTGACGTCAAGGACATTTCCTCGCCGGAACTGCGGTTGCAGTGGATGCGTGGGCTCCTTGAACAGGTGCGTGAACGCGGTGGCATTGTTACCCCGTTGTTGGAGAGGTATCTCCACGATGACGCCAACGCGTGGCGGTTGCACAACCGCTACGCCAAGGCGGAAGGCGTGCCCAGCTTCCCTAAGGGAGGTGCACCGGAATTCCCACGTGCTGGGCGGGCACTGGATGACAAGGATCGTGGCATCACCCCGTTAGGCAGTCCGCGCGGCAGGTACGCGCGGTGGACATCCAAGGTTCTTGGCATTTCCACGCATGACGCCACCACTGTGCTGACCCAGGTGTTCAAGCAGCTGGCAAATGTTGGCGCCATCACCGCGGTGGGCACAGACACCGGCGGAACCATCTACGCTCTGAAGCCTGAACAGATTGTTGTGCGCCGCGAAGACCACTCGCAGGCACTGCAGTGCGAGGTGTGCCATGGCTCATTGGGCCTGGACCAAGCAACCAACCTCCTTCTTTCTGGCATGCCGTGCCCGACTCCGGGCTGCCCCGGCAACCTTGAACCTACGGAGATCGAGGAGAATTACTACTCGCGCTTGTACACGGCGACCACTCCGCGAGCAGTGGTGGCACGCGAGCACACCGGCTTGATTCCTAAGGAAGAACGCCTCGCTCTAGAGCAGAGTTTCCGCGGAGCGGATAGCGCACCTAATGCACCGAATGTTTTGGTGGCAACGCCGACCCTGGAAATGGGTATCGATATTGGCGACCTCTCCACGGTGATGCTCGCATCACTGCCTAAGTCCGTTGCTAGTTACGTGCAGCGCGTTGGCCGTGCTGGACGTTTGACCGGTAACTCGTTGGTCCTTGCTTTTGTTCAAGGCCGCGGAACCACTCTGCCGAAGCTGAACAATCCACTTTCCATGATCGCGGGATCCGTCGTTCCGCCGGCAGCGTTCCTTTCCGCAACCGAGATCCTGCACCGACAGGTGACGGCGTATTTGCTGGACACACTGGATTTCATTGCGCAAGGTTTGAGTGTTCAGCACTCCCAGGATGTATTCAGTACCAAGCTCAGGTCCCTGGTCGAGGTGCTCACTGAAGATATTGCTGCAGGCGTTGAAGCGCGCGTGGATGCGTACCTGTCCACCGTTGCGGACGCCGTGGATGAACCAACAGTTGCGGGGGTCCGTGAATGGGCTGTTGGTGAGGGGCCGGACTCACTCATGGGTGAGCTGCGCCGCGTGCAGGAGCTGTGGGATGGCGAGGTGAAAGCCTTCACTGCTCGTCTTGATACGTTGCAGGCTCGCATCCGAGATTTGGAGGCAAAGGTTGATCCAAATGCCGGCACCGAAAATGCTGACCCGGATCTAGAACGTGAGAAGCGCAGCACCATGGCTGCGTTTAAGCGAACTCAGCGTGACTTGAGCGAGATCTTGAAACGGGAATTCTGGATCTCTTCCATGGAGCGTTACGGTCTGCTTCCTAACTTCACCTTGTTGGATGATGCGGTTGAATTGTCTGTCGTTGTATCGCAGCTCAACCCCACCACGATGCAGATTGATCCGGATACGTTTGAGCTCTCCCGCGGCGTTTCTTCCGCATTGATGGAACTCGCGCCGGGCAACACGTTCTATGCCCGCGGCATTGCTGCCACGGTGGATGCCGTAGAGATGGGGCACAACGGTGCGGATATTGAGCAGTGGCGTTTGTGCCCGGCTTGTTCCTATGGCGAACGGGTCACACCTGGTGCCACGCCGGTTTCGTGCCCTGCGTGTGGCACAGCAGCATTCGCGGACAAAGGGCAGATCCTCGAATCAGTACGCATGCGGAGGGTCTCCGCGGAGGTTGACCGTGCGAGCTCCCTGATTGATGGCACACATGAAGAACGCCGTGAGCTCAGGTTCACCACGACGCTGAGTTTCGCCGTGCCCGATGGCGGCCGCGGTGGGCGCTGGTTTACGTCCCTCGGGTTCGGTGCGGAGTACCTGCGTTACGTGAACCTGAGTTGGTTCAACTTGGGCCGTGGACCGAGCGCGAAGAGGATCTTTGCCAACCGTGAGACGGACGCGCCGCTGTTTACTGTGTGTAACTATTGCGGGCACCTTGATTCGCAAAAGGGCGAGAACTCCAAGTGGGATCACCGCCCGTGGTGTCCGAAGCGCACGGCCCGGGAAGAAGAGACGGTGACCGTTGCGCTGTCCCGCACGCTGCAGACTCAAGGCGTGCTTCTGCACATTCCGGTGTCACTCACTGCCGGCGATAACTCGACCATTCCGAGCCTCACTGCCGCGATCAAGCTCGGGTTCAAGGAAGTGCTCGGCGGCGACCCGGAGCACCTCAACGTGGTCACCGTCCGCGTGCCGGATAACAAGGGCGACACTGTTGAAGCGCTACTCATGCACGACAACGTGCCTGGTGGCACTGGTTATCTGTCACAGTTTGCTTCACCCGAAGACGTGCGCCGTTTGATGGAGCAGGCCTTTGTTCGTGTGAAGGATTGTTCCTGCGCGGACGATGAACGCATGGCGTGCCCTGACTGCTTGCTTCCGTACACTCACTGGACTCAGACCGAGAACACATCGCGCGCGGCTGCTGAGCGTGCTCTGCGTGCCATCCTGACTGACCAAGATCGGCCAGCACCGGAGACTGATCCGCTGTCTGTCGTATGGGAGACCCAATCTGAGGCGCCTTCTACAGGCGAGGGATCCAACCTGGAAGTGAAGTTCCGTGAAGTTCTGCGTAAGGCGCTTGAGGACCGTAAGGCCGTGGTCAAGGACCTCCCTAATGCTGGCCAGGTTGAATGGTTGATTTCCTTTACCAATGGCGAACAGTGGAAGATGAGTGAACAGGTGGACAAGGGCTATACCAAGCCTGATTTCCTTCTTACCCACCGCAAAAATCCCAATGCTCGCCCGGTGGCTGTGTACACGGATGGCAAGGCCTTCCACATTTCTCATGCGCACTACCGGTTCCCGGATGACATAGCTAAGCGCAACCGACTGCACTACGAAGAGTCTTGGCTGCCATGGAACATCACTAACGCCGACATTGACTGGTTCCAAGGTGAGCAAAAGAAGGTAGCGAACCCTCCAGCGTGGACTAAGAGGAGCAAGCAGGACAAGGATCCTGGATTCGACGGATTCGGAACTGCCGGTTGGGATTTCCTGACGTCGTCTCCGGTGAACCAGCTACTTGATTACTTGGCTTCGCCACAGCAGAACTTCTACTCAATGGCTGAGAAAGCGCTTGTGAAACTGCTGAGTGGAAAGGTTCAGAAGAGGCCAATCCCGGGTGGTGCGCAGCTGACGTACCGCGATGGGATTCACTTTCAATTCTCCGTGTCGGGTCAGAAGTTAAATCTCAAGCGCTTCTTTGTGGATGCGCCAACGGCTGATTCGATCACGGAGGATAACTGGCAGGACTTCCTTCGCTTCGCCAACATTCTGTGGCTTGCGGACGCGCCGGTAATTATTGCCACGAGTGAATTCGATGACGCTGGTGTCCCTGTCGATGTCAACGACGAGACTGCTGAATCAGCTGCTGATGCTGATGAGACGGCGTCCACCAGTGAAGATGCTGGCGCATGGGCTGAAGCCATCGAGGAATTCGAAGGTGAATCTGATGTGGTGGCAGCACTGCAGTTCCTGGCCAGTATCGGTGCGGAGCCGACCGAAGAGATCGGTGAAGAAGTAGGCACGTTGCCCACCGCTGTTGTGTGGCCGGACCACAAGATTGCGCTCATGGTGGAACGCGATGATTCCTACGAGGAAGCGGAGAAGACGCTTCGCAGGGACGGTTGGACATTGATGTACCCGGATACACTCGACGAGCAGACAATCCCGGCAGCCCTGCTGGGTAAGGAGTGACACAGATGGTGACGTTTAGCTTCTACAGCAGCCTCAAACTGGATGGTGCGCTGTACAAGCCGGTGATGAACTTCCTGCAGAAGCTAGCGGAAGACCCCACGAATCCTTCGTTGAGGATTAAGTCGCTGACGAATGCCGTGGACAAGCGGGTGCGCACGGGGCGCGTGAACGATCAATTCCGCGCGGTGCTCTTTGAGATCAAGGACGCGGAGACGCACCATTTCGTGCTCGTTGATGTGGACTCCCATGATGAAGGCAACGCCAAGGCTGAACGGCTTGATCCTTCGCGCCTGCGTCTGGCTGTTAACCCGGTGAACGGATTGACACAGCTTCTCGTGGAAGACGCTCCTGCTGACGCGGAAGACGCTCAAGAGACGGAGTCCGAGCGTAAGGCGAAGGCAGCCGCGCAAGCCGCGCAGGAACTGGCTGATGAGCAACAACGTCAAGCAGAAGAGCTCACCGAAAAAGTCGGTGTGGAGCCGGTTGGTGTGGGCAAGGATAAGCCCGCGCCCTGTACCGAGATGGAGCGCAATGGCTACACGCCGGAGAGCTTGTACGAGGAGCTCGGCATTGATCGGGCACTCGCTGACTCCGTGTGGCTTGCTGAATCCGAGGATGAGCTTCAGCTTCTCTTGGATTCGCGGCCGACATGGGAACAGGATGCGGTCCTTGGTCTTGCTGTTGGGTACACCGTGGAGCAGGTCCGTGAATCCCTGGGGCTGGAAAAGGTGGAACAGAGCTCCACCGAGGATGATGAAGATGCGCGCCTGCTGGCTGGTCTGCGCCACCCGGCTGCGGAATTGGACTTCGCCTACGTCGATGACGTGGACACGGAATCTCTCCGCGCGGTGATTGATGCCGGTTCCTTTGATCAGTGGCGCGTGTACATCCACCCGGAGCAGCGCCGCATGGCGGAAGGGCCGCGCAGTGGATCGTCCCGAGTATTTGGCGGTGCCGGTACGGGCAAGACCGTGGTGGCTGTGCACCGTGCGAATAATCTGGCGCGCCGTGCCATTTCCAACCAGGACCCCGGGGATCTGCCACCGCGGGTGCTTCTGACCACGTTTACGAAGGGGTTGGCGCAGGGGCTGAAATCTCAGCTCAATGCGTTGAACCCGCATTACCCCGAAGCAAGCAATCCGGGCGATGAGGGCATCTGGGTAGACAACATTGACGCGGTTGTGCGCCAGGTGCTCACCATGGCTTCACCAACTGAGGTGGAGGAAGCCACCAAGCGCGTGCTCGGGTTGGGTGCGCCGCGCGTGCGCCCGTACCTCGAACGCGATGCGGAACAGGTGTGGGAGACTGCCTTGGAATCCGCGAGTGATGAACTGCCACGTTCGATTGCGAACCTGACGTTCCTGCAGCAGGAGTATGAGGGTGTGGTTCTGGCCGGTGCGATTACATCCCAGGCGGAGTACCTTAAGGTCGCGCGCGCTGGCCGGGGTACGCCGTTGAACCGTAAGCAGCGCAAGCTCGTCTGGGCAATCATGGAATCTGTGATGCAGACCCAAGCCGTGGACGGGAAGCTGTTCTGGCCGACCATGTCTGCCGTGGGCGCTGAAGCACTCAACGTGAGGTACGAAAACGGTGGGGGATCGCTCTTTGACCATGTTGTCGTGGATGAGGCGCAGGACTTCAACGCCGGCCACTGGCGTTTCTTGCGCGCATGCGTGGCTGAGGGGAAGAACGACATCTTCATTGCGGAGGATTCCCACCAACGCATCTACGGGCAGCCGCTGACGCTGTCCCGCTTTGGTATTTCCACCCGTGGTCGCGCGTCTACCCGCCTGACGTTGAATTACCGCACCACCAAGGAGAACTTGGAGTACGCACTGCGGATCCTCGTCGGCGAGGAGGGGCTTGCATACCTGGATGCTGAGGGTGAGACGGACTCCGTTGCGCATTACCGTTCCGCACGCACAGGCCCGCAGCCGTACCTAGTCCGCGTGGATTCCGAAGCGCAAGAATTCGATGTGGCGGACCACTTCATCTCCAAGTGGATGGACTCTGACACCGACGTTCACATTGGCGTGATGTGCCGCACCCGCGGCCAGATCTCCCGCGTTGTTGCCGGTCTTGCGGACAAGGGCATTGACGCGGTGGCAACCCGCAATGCGGAGCGTGCTTCCCACGAGCAAGTGTCCGTGATGACCATGCACGGAGCGAAGGGCATGGAGTTCACCCACGTCATCCTCATGGGCGTGGGCAAAGAGATCATGCCGCTGCGCTTCCGCCTCAAGGACCTCTCCGAAGAAGATGCCCGCGAAGCACTGCAACGCGAACGTTCGCTGCTCTACGTCGCCGCCTCCCGTGCACGCGACGAACTGGTCATCACCGCGACCGGCGAGCCATCGGAGTTGTTGCCGGCTGTCTCTGAAGAGTGAGCGAGAGCTACTCGAAGAAATCCTCGTCGATTTCAACGATGTTGATTGTTCGTTGAATCTGGGTGCCCACGCCGTGGCGGATCATGAGGCCGGTGAGGAGGGCTCCGTCGATAAGCACGACGCGGAGCTGAACAGAGTCGGCGTATTGTTGGGCGCCCGGGGTGAACGTCGACGTGGTCAGGA
>NZ_JAKMUS010000015.1 GCF_027570075.1 Corynebacterium meitnerae | reverse complement strand
AGCAATGTAGTTTTTTACACCGATGCACGCGGGAGCGAGCTGCGGGAGCGAGGTTCGGGGCCTAGAAGACGTCGATACGTCCACCGAGTGACTCGGTCTGCTTGAGCGCTTTCACCCACCCGTGTGCGCCGAGTTGGACGCGCATGACGGGGCGGGAGGAAATCTTGATGGGGGAGACGGACTCGCTGCGGGCGCCGTGGCGGGCACCCATGCGGGTGGAGGCGCGGTAGCCGGCGCCGGCGAGCTGCTCGATGGAGGGGGTGTGGGTAGAGAGGGAATCGCGGGCGCTGTGAAGCAGCTCCAGGATCTCGTCGAGGGTTTTCACCACGGCGTCAGCGTTGGTTTCGCACATGGCGCGCACGAGTTCAGGTTCGGTGCTAGCGACGCGGGTGGCGCCACGGAAGGAGCCGGCTGCGAGGGACTGGGCGAGGGTGCCACCGCGGTCCCCAACAATGGAGAGTGCTTCCGCCAGCACGTGAGGCAGGTGGGAGACGCGGGCGACGGCCTCGTCGTGCTTGGCCACGGATACCGGCACGGCCTCGGCACCGCAGATGCGGGCGAGCTTGCACACGTGGCGGAACAGCTCAATCCAGTCGCGGGGGACGGGCAGGCCAGCCTCTTCGCATTCCACGGCGTAGTCGTAGGTGATGGCCCAGGCGGCGCGCTTGAACAGGCCTTGCTTGGAGGCGCCCCAGCCGGAGTCCTCCGTGCCGGACATGGGGTGGCCGCCGACGTAGCGCGGCTGCATACCGCGTTGCTGGATGAGTTCATAGACACCCTGCTTGACGCTGACCACGTCGGTGACTCCGCAGTTCGGTGCATACATGGCAATGGCGTCGAGGACGTCTTCCACGGCGTGCATGGGCACGGCGATGATGATCAAGGCGTTGGAGGCTGAGGCGCGGGACAGTACTGCGGTGAGGTCATTGTGGGCGTCAAAGCCCTCACGGGTCGCGGCACGCACGCCGGCCTTGGTGTGGGTGTAGCCGAAAACGCTGATGTCCTCGGCCGCGAGGTCGCGCATGATAGATCCGCCGATGAGTCCTAGGCCCACGATGCAAATGGGTGGAAGGTCGCGCTGCGCGCGTGAAATGGAGTCAGGGCGGAGTTGGTCGATCACGCTGACAAGTTTTCCATAACCCGAGTAATCTCACTAGACATGAGTCAGACAGGGTTCGAAGAGGGCTACGCCGTGACCGTTGCGCAGCGTGATGGCGGCTGGCATGTGGCGGAGTTTGAGGACCGGTTTGAGACGTTGGGTGCCTCTGTCCAGGCTGTTCGTGGCCTGCGGAGTGAGGGGGCGGCGTTTGCGCTCCTCAACGTGGAAGAGGAGTACCTGGTCATCGTGCGGCCGGGGCCATCGCGCGTCCGTGTGCTGATCTCCGATGTGACGATGGCGGTGGATGATGATTTCGCTGCTGACATCTGTGATCAGGCAGGGCTAGAGATCCCGGAGATTGATCCGGATGAGCTGGATAATGTCGATGGTTGGGCTGACGGGGACTTTGCCATTCTGGAGGATATTGGCTTGTCGGAGGAGGTCCTCGCGGTGCTCGTGGATGACCCGATGGCGGACCCCTCCGCCACCATTGAGGCCATCGCTGAGGAACTCGGCTTCGCGGATGAACTGGATGACGCGCTCCAGTGAGTCAGCTTCAACGTCGCGCGCAGGAGCGGATGCGCCGCGCCATCGAGGTTGCGCGCACCACTCCGCCGGGGGATATTCCGGTCGGCGCGGTGATTTACGGCCCGGATGGCCGCGAGATTGCCACGGGGACGAACCGGCGCGAGTGTGATCAGGATCCGGCGGGGCACGCGGAGATCGTCGCTATGCGGGCCGCGGCGGAGGCGCTGGGGTCGTGGCGGTTGGAGGGGTGTGAACTCGTCGTCACGCTTGAGCCGTGCACGATGTGCGCGGGAGCTGTGCTGGGCGCGCGTGTGAGCTCGCTTGTTTTCGGCGCGTATGAGCCAAAAACGGGAGCAGTCGGATCGCTTATCGACGTCTTGCGGGACCCCACCCACCTCCACACCGTCGAAGTACGCGGCGGCGTCCTGGAAGCTGAAACCGCCGGTTTGATGACGGAGTTCTTTGAGCGTTTGCGCTGATCAGGCGCTTCCTGTGTGGATTGACACTGAATTGTTACCCATTAGGCAGGTGATCGTCCCTACCATGGGGCCCACTGTTACAAACGAGATTTAAAGGAGAGATCATGGCTGATTTTGATGCTGCCGCTGACAAGCTCAAGGGCAAGGGCAAGGAAGCTCTGGGCAACCTGACCGACGACAAGGGCCTGGAGAACGAGGGCAAGGCTGACCAGCTTGCTGGTGAGGTCCGCGACAAGGTGTCCGAGGCTGGGGAGGCCGCGAAGGACAAGTTCAACGAGGTCGCTGCCAAGATCCAGGACAAGCGCGACGAGGCTTAAACTTCTATAGGAAATTTGGCTCCCCGGCCGCGTTGCCGTTACTCTGTTTGGCGGTAGCGTGTCCGAGCGGCCGAAGGTACTCGCCTCGAAAGCGAGTGAGGGTAAAACCTCCGCGGGTTCAAATCCCGCCGCTACCGCCAATTTCAAGAAGTTCGTGGTTTGGGTAAAATTCGGTGGATAACCGCCGTTTTTACCGCTAAACCACGAACTTCTTTTTCGTGTGAAGGGAGCCTTGTGGCGACGATCCTGTACCGGCTGGGTAAGTGGTCCTTCCTGAACAAGTGGAAGGTCATTGTCGCCTGGGTGATTCTGTTTGCCGCAGGTATGGCGGGCGCGCTGAGTTTGATGAAGCCGCTGTCCTCCGACTTTGCTATTTCGGGCACGCCGTCGATTGATGCGTTGGTGTCGCTGCAGGAGAATTTCCCCGATCAGTCAGACCCGGTGCAGGCACCGGGAGTGAATCTTGTGTTCGCCGCTCCGGAGGGGCAGCGCCTAGATGAACCGCAGAATATGCAGGCGATTGATGCCACGGTCGGCTACATCCGTGACAACTTGGAGGGGCTGACCGGCACCACGCGTTTTGGCAATCCGGTTGAGGTGAACCAGCAGCTTTCTGAGCAGATTGTTTCCCAGATGACGCAGATGGGCATGCCGGAAGAGCGTGCCAAGGCGGACGCACACAATATTCGTTTGGTTTCGGACGACGGCAGGATCGGCTACACCACCTTCGAATTCGGCGCGGAGACCTCCATGCAGGTCACCGATGAGGAGCGCGAGGTGGTCAACGAAGCGCTGCGCATCGGCCGCGACGCGGGCCTGCAGGTGGAGGCCGGCGGGCCTGGTTTTGGTGATCCGATTGAGATCAAGGCCACCTCTGAGGTGGTGGGCATCGCCGTTGCTTTCGTGGTCATGATTGTCACCTTCGGCTCGCTGATGGCCGCCGGTATGCCGGTGATCACGGCGGTGCTGGGCGTGGGTCTGGGCACCTTCCTCACGCTCCTGGCCACCCGGTGGGTGGAGCTCAATGAGGTCACACCGACGATGGCCGTGATGATCGGCCTGGCGGTGGGCATTGACTACGCGTTGTTCATCCTGTCTCGCTACCGCGCGGAACGCCGCCGCCTCCCCGGCCCGGAAGCGGCCGGTTTGGCGGTGGGTACGGCGGGTTCCTCAGTGGTGTTCGCCGGTGCCACGGTGTTCACCGCCTTGGTGGCGTTGGTGCTCGCGCGCATTGAGTTCCTCACCTGGATGGGTCTGTCCGCCGCTGTCACCGTGGTCATCGCGGTGCTCGTGGCTATCACTCTGTTGCCGGCACTCATGGGGCTGCTCGGCGACAAGATGTTCGCCGCCAAGATCCCTGGCCTGGCTGGTAACCCCGGCCCGGGCAAGCGCCCGGCGAAGGACCTGAACACCCGCTCCCTTGGCCGCAGCTGGATCAACACCATCAAGCGTGCTCCGGCGCTGGTCATGGTCGTCGTGGTGCTCATCCTTGGTGGTTTGAGTATTCCGGTGCTGGGCATGGAGATGTCGCTGCCGTCGGACGCCAATGGTGACAAGGACACCACCCAGCGCAAGTCCGCCGACCTCATGGCGGAAGGCTTCGGTGAGGGCGTGAATGCGCCGTTCCTCCTCATCGTGGACGGCCACAGTGCTAACCCAGACTCGGAGGCCTTGAAGCCGTACATGGATTCCATCCCGGATGAGGCGGTGGACAGCGACCAGAAGAAGGCGGCCCTGGCCACGTTCATCTACGCGATGGAGCGCGCCGGCAGTGTCAACGGCATCATCCACGCTCAGCTGGCCGGTGTCAGCGATGACATGATGGCCGCTCAGATTCTGGCCAGCCCAGCGACGGGGCCGGATGACCAGTACACCGTCGACATCGCTCACGCTCTGCGCGAGACGGACGCGGAGATTGAGGACGCCACCGGCGCCGAGATCGGACTCACCGGCTTCACCGCGGTGCAGATGGACATCACCGAGGAGCTCGCCGCCGCGATGCCTCTCTACCTGGCTATCGTGGTGGGCCTGGCCATCGTGCTGCTTATCCTCGTCTTCCGGTCACTGCTCGTGCCGCTCGTCGCTGGTTTGGGCTTCTTGCTGTCTGTCGGCGCGGCCTTTGGCGTCACGGTCGAGGTCTTCCAGAACGGTCTCACCGGCTTGGTTAACACCCCGGGCCCGATTCTGTCCTTCCTTCCGATCCTGCTCATCGGCGTGACCTTTGGCCTGGCCATGGACTATCAGGTCTTTTTGGTTACGCGGATGAGGGAGGAGTACACGCGGCGTCGACAAGCAAACGATGACGCCGATGCGATCCTCGCGGCCGTCGAGCACTCCACCGTCGAAGGCTTCGCCCGCGGTGCGCGCGTGGTCACCGCGGCGGCGATCATCATGATCTCCGTCTTCGTCGCCTTCATCGACCAGCCGTTGCCGTTCATTCAAATCTTCGGCTTCGCGCTCGGCGCCGCCGTGCTTTTCGACGCTTTCTTTGTCCGCATGGCCCTCGTCCCCGCCACCATGTTCCTGCTGGGCACCACCGCGTGGTGGATGCCCGCGTGGCTCGACCGCATCCTGCCCGACTTGGACGTCGAGGGCGAAGCGCTCGAGCGTCAGTTTGAATCCCAAGGAGTTCCCGCATGACCGACACCACGTTTGAACTGCGCACAACGCTTTATAGCGAACCCGGCCGCCACGGCCGCACCGGCACCATCCATACGCCCCACGGCCCGATTCAAACGCCCGCGTTCATCCCGGTGGCCACCAAAGCCACGGTGAAAACTCTGACTCCGGAGCAGGTCCGTCAGACCGGTGCCCAGGCGATTCTGTCGAACGCGTATCACCTGTATCTTCAGCCCGGCCCCGACATCGTTGATGAGGCAGGCGGCGTGGCTGCCTTTGAAAACTGGCATGGCCCCACCTACACCGATTCCGGCGGCTTCCAGGTGATGAGCCTGGGCGTCGGCTTCAAGAAAGTCCTGGCCATGGATGTCGCCGGGTTGACCGATGAGGACATCCGCGCCGCCAACAAGGAACGCATGGCGCGTGTCGACGATGACGGCGTGGACTTCAAATCCTTCATCGACGGCTCCTCCCACCGCTTCACCCCGGAAGTGTCCATGCAGATCCAGCACCAGCTGGGTGCGGACATCATGTTCGCCTTCGACGAGCTGACCACCCTCGTGGACACCCGCGCCTACCAGGAACATTCCGTGGAGCGCACCCACCAGTGGGCCCGCCGCTGCTTGCTTGAGCACGAGCGCCTCACCCAGGCCCGCCCGGACAAGCCACTCCAGTCCCTGTGGGGTGTGGTGCAGGGCGCGCAGTATGAGGACCTACGCCGCCAGGCCACCCGTGGTCTTCTTGCCCTTGATGAGGAAGCCCGCGCTGAAGGCCGCCGCGGCTTCGGTGGCTTCGGCATCGGTGGTGCTCTGGAGAAGGAAAACCTGGGCACCATCGTCGGCTGGGTTACAGACGAACTGCCGGAGGATAAGCCCCGGCACCTGCTGGGCATCTCCGAGCCGGATGACTTGTTCACCGCCATCGAGGCTGGCGCCGATACCTTCGACTGCGTCGCCCCCACCCGCCTCGGCCGCCGCGGTGGCGTGTACACCCTCGATGGCCGCATGAACCTCATGGCCGCCCGCTTCCGCCGTGACTTCTCCGGCGTGGACGAGGAATTCGGCGGCTACGTCTCCGAGAACTACTCCCGTGCCTACATCCACCACCTCCTGCGCGCGAAGGAATTCCTCGCTGGCACCCTGTGCACCATGCACAACCTCGAATTCATGATCCGCCTGGTGGACAACATCCGCGCCGCCATCGACGCCGGTGACTACGAGGCCTACCGCGACGAGTTCCTCGGGCGCTATTACGCGGGGCGCTAAAACTTCCTAAGATGTAGGTATGTACCTACAGGAGGTGTGAGATGACAACACTTAGCGCGCGAGAATTTAACCGCGATGTCAGCGCTGCTAAACGTGCGGCACTAGATGGGCCGGTGGTAATTACGGACCGCGGCCGTGCGTCTCATGTGCTGTTATCGGTGGAGCGATATGAGGAGCTTTTGGGGGATACGGTCAACTGGGCGAACCGCCTGCATATGGAAGATGACATCGAGTTTGCGCCGACCCGTATGGATTTTGAGCCCAGGGTCCCCGATTTATGAGCTTCTTGCTAGACACAAATGTGGTGAGCGAACTGCGCAAGCCAGCCTTGAAGGTTGATCCTGGAGTGTTGGCCTGGTCCGAAAAGCACCCGCTCGTAGAGCAATTTCTTTCCGCTGTTACGGTTTTTGAGCTCGAGCTTGGAGTCGCACTGAAGGAGCAGCGCGATCCAGCCCAAGGGAAAATGCTGCGTGCGTGGCTGGAAAACCAGGTGAAGCCCACTTTCGCGGGACGGATCTTGCCTTTCGACGATGCCGTGGCCGGGTACGCCGCGCGCATGCATGTGAATGATCCTCGACCTTTAGCGGATTCATTCATCGCAGCCACGGCACAGTTGCACGGTCTCACCGTGGTGACCCGAAATGAGCGTGATTTCACCTCATTCGGAGTGCCCTGCATTAATCCATGGTCGGCCTAAGCGTCAGGCATCCGATATATCTGACAGTTTCGGCCTCGCGCCCCCGACATGGCCCAGGTCGCTCCTGGGGCCATGTTAGATAATGCGAACCTGGGGCTAAGCCACCACCGCACTCGCACGTTCTTCCGCCCGGCGCACGGCGGCGATGGTCGGGTAGGTAATCGGCAGCAGGACTACCTCCATGAGGGTCTTCCACAGGAAGCCAACCACAACGTAGTTCACGAACGTGCCCACCGAGTCAACACCAATCACACCAGCGGCGATGGAGCAGAACAACAGTGTATCGGCGAATTCACCAACGATGGTGGAGCCAATCAGACGCGCCCACAGGCGGTCTTTGCCGAAGCGATCCTTCATCTTCTGCAGCACCCACGCGTTGAGCAGCTGGCCCACAACATAGCCGGTCAGCGATGCGAGGATGATGCGCGGCAGCAGACCCAAGACAGCGGAGAAGGTGTCCTGCATGTCGTAGAAACCAGCGGCCGGCAGCCAGATGGCGATGTAGAAGGACGCCACGGCCAGCAGCGCAACACCGAAACCGGTGAACACGGCGCGACGCGCGGTTTTGAAGCCATAGACCTCAGCGATGACGTCGCCGATGACGTAGGAGATGGGGAAGAGGAAGAACGCGCCATCGGTAACGAGCGGCCCCAACTCAACGCCCTTCTGCGCGGTGATGTTGGAGATGAGGAAAACTGCGCAGAACACCGCCAGCAGGTACGGGTACGGGGAGCGCGCGACGGGGTGAGTAACTGGGTTCGACATGCGAAATATCATTGCATACCGAGGGCAGGGGAAGCACGTGCCTTCTGCTTTTCTTTCAGCGCCTGAATAAAGAATGCTCAATAATAATGAGCGCTCAATAATAGTGAGCGCTCAGGTGGTTGCTATGGACCCCAATGTTGAAGGTGCGAATCTTGTCTTGAAAAGGGAGGGATTCCCTTTCCGGTTGGAGCCGATAGGGTCTGTGGCCCAGGCTTCAGCTGAGGACGGAATGACCCCTTGCCCGCATCAACAATTGACTTAGACGCTGAAATTCGCGTAGACACCAGTGATGTCACAGATGAGGACATCATGAATGTTCAGAGGGCGTCCGATTGTTTGTGTGCAGGTCCATGCTTTGCTAGAGGGGAAGCACGCTGAAATCTCTGCGTTCGCAACGCAATATCATTGCACACATGCAGCATTCACAACCTGCCGCCGGCCGTTATGCCCCGAGTCCGAGTGGGGATCTTCATTTTGGCAATCTCCGGACGGCGCTTCTCGCGTGGCTTTTCGCGCGCCAGTCGGGGCGGCAGTTCTTTATGCGCGTCGAGGACATCGATTCGGAGCGTTCCAGCATGGAATCGGCCTGCCGCCAGTTGGAGGACCTCGCGGCGCTGGGCATCGAGTGGGATGAGCCGGTCATTTATCAGCATGAGCGCGGCGATGCCTATGCGGCGGCGTTGGAGCAGCTCGACACGTATGAATGTTATTGCTCCCGCCGCGACATCCGGGAGGCCGCCTCCGCGCCGCATGCCCAGCCAGGCATGTATCCAGGCACGTGCCGGGATCTCACAGAAGAGCAGCGTGCTTATCGACGTTCCCAGCTCGCCGCCCAAGACCGCCTCCCCGCCATTCGCCTCCGCGCCCATGCCCACGAGTGGACCGTCACGGACTACTACAAGGGTGAGTTCACCGGCCCAGTCGACGATGTCATTCTCAAACGCGGCGGCAACCTTAAGCAGGCACAAGCAGGGGATTGGGCGTACAACCTCGCCGTCGTTGTCGACGATGGCCACCAAAACATCGACCAGATCGTCCGCGGCGATGACCTCCTGGGTTCCGCGCCCGCCCAGGCATACCTCGCGCACGAATTGGGGCTGAAGCAGCCGAATTACATTCACGTTCCGCTTGTAGTAAATGCCCAAGGAAATCGTTTGGCAAAACGCGACGGCGCGGTGACCTTGCGGGAGATGTTGGCGGAGAAACCAATCACTGAGATCTTCAGCCAACTCGCCGCCTCAATAGGCGTTAGTGATGTGACCAGCGCTGATGAGGTGCTGGAGAAGTTTGATCCACGAAACCTATCCCAAGAGGCGTGGGCGTTGGTGCTTCCTTAATTATTGGAATAAGCTGGGCAAGGTCTGACATTCCCCGTCAAGTAATCTGGATTCTTAGAAAGAAGAAGCAGTGAAGATTCGCAAGACCGCTGTCGCCTGTAGCACCGCCTTGGCTCTTGGGGCAACGGCCCTTGTGGCGCCCCAGTCGCTGGCTGCGCCCCTGCAGTTGGAAGGAAAAGTACAGGCCCCAGAGGTCGGCTGTGTGCTGAAAGGCTCCACATGGTGGCGCGATTCCGTCTTCTCCGTGAGGTCGTCTGAGGACAATCGTGTCATCAGGCCAGGTAAGAATAAGACCACGTTGACGGTGGCTTACGCCGGTGATGCTCAACGTATTCTTTCGAACCCGCGAATGACCTTCACCCTGCGCAATTCGAGCAGCGAAGACCTTGAGTACTCGCTGACAGATGCAGCTCAATCTGTCGTTGGCACGGGGACAATCGGGCCAGGGGAGACCGCGGAGGTCGTGTACGAGGACTCGGGTACGTATGAGCCCGCCATTGGACAGAAGCAGGAATGGAAGTTCGATCTTCAGAGCGTTGGGGGTGGAAAATTCGCTTACTGGAGCACTCCTATCGGTGCAGATGTTGCGGTTGAGGGAAGAGTGGAACCGTGGCCGATGGAAGACGAGCAGTGCCGTCACTACATCCCGCAGGGGAATAACCTGGCTTACCCGCGGGGTATGTTCGCGGACGGGAAGCCTCATGATCCGAGTTTGAAGCTTTGGCACTCTGATTACTCGTACAGCGAGAACAGGGACCGCGTGATCTCTGATGCAGACAGGAAGCGGATTGAAGGCAAACTGTATTCCCGCTTGGGAGCGAAGGGGCCTGAGGATCCGATTGAGGGTGCTGAAGTGTCCATCGGGCACGCGTCCTACTCGAAGAGAGATGGGCAACACGCTCACACCTTGATGCTTCCGTATGGTTTCGTTCCTGCTGGGAGCCCAGATGATGAGAAGCCTGAGGCGGTGTACCTGAAGCTGGTTGCTCAGCCTCGCCCGGAGACCAAGAACTCTAAGTACGAGATTTACCGGGAGCCCTTCACGCTAAGGCGAGTGGAGGGTACGAGCGGTAAGTCGCTTGCGTCCCACGCGGAGTACGTGGGCAAACTGTGGCTATCTAAAGTCAATGCCCAGTTTCTCCCGACTGAAACATACCCAGGGAAAGTTGTCGCCGTTGACACTGCGGAGTCGCCAGAGGAGCTTGCCAGCAGATGGTTCCCTAACGACACCCGCATTGAGCTATCCACAGACAGCAAAAATAGCGTGGTAAAGAACTGGGATTTGCGTATTTTTGAGGGTTCCTTGATTCTTACTATTCCGGAAGATGCAACCCCGGGAACAGTGAAATTCAATGTTGACTTCGCTTACGCAGATGGCTCTGTGGACAAAAATGTTCCGGTTGAGCTGATCATTATGGATCCAGTTGAGTACGGCGAGGTGACCGCAAAACCCGGTGCAAGCGTCACTCTGAAACCGAAGATCGGCGCGGACCGTGAGGGGATTCGCTACTTCCTCGCGGAAGGTCAGGCCCTTCAAGGTTGGAAAGTGGATCTGAATAAGGACGGCACCCTCAACGTCACTGTTGCTGATAAGGCACGGGACGGAGACCGAAAGGCGATCGAGGTCAACCTCATCTACCCAAACGGTGAGATTGGTACGGCGCACGCTGTTGTGAACGTTCGCGATAAGTCCTTCTGGTGGTGGGTCATTCCGCTGCTGGTGCTCGGTGGCATCGGTGCTTTCATCATCGACATGCTTAACCGTGTCCCGTTTGTACCCCACCGCTAAGCAGCCCATCGGATCGTGAAAGTGAGAACCATGAATAAGTTGATGGCTCGGATTGTGGCAGGCGTTTCGCTGTCTACTGTGGCTGCTATGGCTGCAGCCCATGTCCCGGTGGCGAACGCATTGCCGGAGACCTTTGCCTCGCCACCGATAAGCGCTGGGGACTGGCTACTAACAAGCGGTTCGCGCGATGCTTGGCTTGACTGTACTCGAGTGAGCGGATCTGCTCGTGATTACGCGAACACCCGGAGCCAAAGCTATCCGCATTACGGTATTGAACACGACGCGAAGCGATTCGAAGACCGGACTGAGTTTTATGTAAACGTGGAATTGACTGATCCTGCAGACCGTGTGCCGGTGTCTTTGGATTTTGATATTGAGATCAAGAACCAGGACTCCCGGGCAATGCCGTACTCCATCGAGGCTGTGCCGGTTGATGGTGGAGGCGCGGATGTAGTACCGCCTGCCTCATCCGGCGGGATTGTGCAACCGGGTGAAACCGTTACTGTCACGGCACCGATTGGTACATCAGCGTTGCCGAAGTATCGGTATGCGCAGGATGCTGGCCCCGAAGAGTCACATCGCTGGGAGTACAAGATCACTGTCCCCAATGACAAAGGCAGCAACGCCGCGTTCCTGCCGAAGATTCATGGGTACAGGAAGCTGAACGTTCTGCCGTGGCCGATGGAGAGCGAAGACTGTCGTCCGCTTATTCCGCTGTATCTGGAGGATCTTTCTCTCCCCGCCGATGGGCAGGCGCACAAGACCGGCATGTTGATCGCTGGTGTGCATCAGGATGAAGCGTCGAAAAAGCGTATCGACGGAGAATTGACCTACAACGGCAAACCCGTCCCTGGTGCGACAGTGAGCATCCGTGGCAAGGGTGAAGTATGGGCGTCTATCCCCGAGGGGGCTCTGGGCGAGGAGGCTTCCGCTGACCCTCAGCGCGTCAAGGTACGGTTCTTCGCAAAACCGCGCCCGGACACCGCAGGCCTCGGCATTCAGGAATACTCTGAACGGACTGTGCTGAGAGGAACGAGGTTGTTGACGGAGGATCCATACTGGTGGTGGCGAGATTTTTATTACCGCGGGTCTCGTAAATCCAGAATCACGCAAGACCACAAGGTTTTTGAGCGTGAGTTAGACGTGACCATCCCAGAGAAGCACACCAAACCGGACGAGCCGGAGAAGACCAGTTCTGAGAAGCTGAGTTCGGAGAGCTCTCCGCTGTGGTGGCTTGCGCTCATTCCAGTGTTTGGGGTGATTGGCCTGATCGTGGATCAGTGGGTCAAATTCCAGCAGGGTAAGTTCTGAGTTAGATAACAAAAATTCCCCCAGACCTGCACATTCAGGGCTGGGGGATTTTGCGGAGGATGTGGGATTTGAACCCACGAGGGTCGTGAAACCCGCACGCGTTCCAGGCGTGTGACATAGGCCGCTAGTCGAATCCTCCAACGACGCTTTTTCTCGTTCCGCGGGCGTACCTGCGGAACGCGTCGAGGAGTTACTTTAGCGGATTGGGTGGTGGGGACAAAATTGGTGGTGGGGGTGGGCGTCGAGAAGCGAAAAGGGTGCTTTTTGAAGAGCGTGAGAGGAACTACTACACTCGGGCGCAGGATCTCACGCGGTGCTTATCTTGTGAACTCCCCCAGGGCGGGAACGCAGCAAGGGTCAACGAGCTCTGGCAGGTGCGTGGGGTCCCTTTATTTTGCCTACGGGGGGTAGGGGTGTGAGCGTGACGCATGTAGTCTGGGCGGAGTAAACAATCCACTCCTCAAAGGAAGTGAACCCATGTCCTTGCTTGATTTGGATACCGCTGCACGTGAAGATCTCACCGCGAAGGTGCGTGAGGAATATGAGGCGCTGAAGGCCCGCAACCTTAACCTTGATTTGACGCGCGGTAAGCCTTCGGCTGAGCAGCTGGATTTGAGTGATGATCTGCTGGAGCTGCCCGGCACGGGCAACTATGTGGATGTCACGGGCGCGGATGTGCGTAATTACGGCAACCTGCAGGGCATCAAGGACATCCGCGAGATCTGGGGCGAGGTCATCGGCGTGCCGGCGGAGAACCTGTACGCGGGTGATGCGTCCTCGCTGAACATCATGTTCGACCTGATCAGCTGGTCCTACACCTTTGGCAACAACGACTCCGAGCGCCCGTGGAGCGCTGAGGAGACCGTGAAGTGGATCTGCCCGGTGCCGGGCTATGACCGTCACTTTGCCATCACCGAGAAGTTCGGTTTTGAGATGATCACGGTGCCCATGCTTGAGGATGGCCCGGATGCGGATGCCATTGCTGAACTGGTCAAGGACCCGGCGGTGAAGGGCATGTGGGTTGTGCCGATGTTTGCCAACCCGACGGGCGCGACGGTGTCTGAGGAGGTCGTGCGCAAGCTCGCAACGATGGAAACGGCGGCGCCGGACTTCCGCATCGTGTGGGATAACGCGTATGCCGTACACACGTTCACGGAGGAATTCCCGCAGATTATCGACGTAGTGGGCCTCGCCGCCGAAGCCGGCAACCCCAACCGTTTCTGGGTGATGAGCTCCACGTCCAAGATCACCCACGCTGGTGCCGGCGTGGCCTTCTTCGCCGCATCTAAGGAGGACCTGGACTGGTACTCCTCCATCGCCGGTATTCGCGGCATTGGCCCGAACAAGATCAACCAGCTGGCACACGCCAAGTTCTTCGGCGATGCGGACGGCGTGCGAGCGCACATGCAGAAGCACGCGCAGATCCTCGCGCCGAAGTTCGAGGCTGTGCTGGAAATCTTGCAGAACCGTCTTGGTGAGTACAGCGTCGCACGCTGGACCACCCCGGCCGGCGGCTACTTCATCTCCCTCGACGTCGTCGACGGCACCGCCACCCGCGTGTGGGAGCTTGCCCGCGAGGCCGGCATCACGCTGACCAAGGCCGGCTCCGCCTTCCCGAAGGGCGAGGACCCGAACGATCGCAACATTCGCCTCGCGCCGTCGCTTCCGCCTATTAGCGAAGTCCGCACCGCCATGGACGGCGTAGCCACCTGCGTCCTGCTCGCCGCGCTGGAGAAGCTCGAAGCCTAGTGTCGCCCGAAGAAAGGCTCGCCTGGCTTACCGACGTCTTAGGTCCCCTCGACATCATTGATGTCGCTGGCTATCCCGTCGGCCTAGCCACCGTCATCCCCGCCGCTGTGAGCATGGGTTTCGGCGACGTGGACAGTGGGCTCGTGGCCGGCGACATGGACGTGCGCTGTGAGATCATCTGTGCGGCTGCCGGCGCCGGTGCTTCGTCGCAGCAGCGCGCGATGGCCGTGGCTGGCACGTGGAACATGCTGGTGGAGCTTGGGATTCCCGCTCAGCCGGGGACCCTGCTTCCGGGCCTGGTGGACGATCCCGCGCTGACGGTTCATCATGGTCTGCTGCGCGAACCGCAGATCTTCGACCGCGGCACGCCGATGATGACAGAACCAGGCCGCATGACGCTGCTTCTGGAGCTGGTTCTGCTCACCGATGAAGAATATGGGATCGCCGCCGAACAGGGCCTTGACGTGCTAGAACGTCGCCTGCGCCGCCGCCGGATGGACCTGGGGGACTGGGGGCGGGACTAGGCGAGCTGATGCTGCTAGCTGATTCCGCGCTCAGACAGGTACATCAAGATCGCGCGGACGCGGCGATTCTCCTCATCGGGCGTGAGCCCGAGCTTGGCAAAGATGCTGGATACATGCTTGGCCACCGCAGCGCCGGAGAAATAGAGCTTCCCGGCGATCTCGGCATTGGACAGGCCTTCAGCCATGAGCTCGAGCACCTCCCGTTCGCGTGGGGTGAGCGTGGTCAGCCAACGCGAGCTGGCGGCCATGAGCTCGCTGGCGACATCGGGGTCGATGACCACACCACCGGCTGCGACAGTCTCACAGGCCTGGACGAAGTCTTTCACCTCAGCGACACGGTCTTTGAGCAGGTAACCGGTTCCGCCATCGCCACCGGAGAACAATTCGCGGGCATAAGCAGGTGCGACGTATTGGGACAGAACCAGCACGTTCACTGGGCCTTGCTCGCGCAGCTTCAAGGCTGCTTGGAGCCCATCGTCGAGCATTTTGGGTGGCATGCGGACATCGGTGATCACCAAGTCTGGGAAGTGTTGTGCCACAGCGCCGGGTAAGGCATCTGCATCACCGACCTGCTCGACGACCTCGTGGCCGCGCCGAGTCAGCAGGCCCGCAACCCCTTCACGCAGTAGGGCGGAGTCATCAGCGATCACGATCTTCATGGTGCTAGTCCACTTTCTCCTCGGTACAGCAGCAACGGTATCCGCGCTGTGACGGTGGTAGGTCCACCGTGGGGTGAATGCACTTCTATTGACCCGCCGAATGCAGCGATGCGTTCGCGCATGCCATCGAGCCCTCCGCCCGAAATGAAGCGGGCCCCACCGTCGCCGGAGTCAGTGACTGCGATATTGAGGGTGTGATCGCAGGTGATCAGCACGCTGACGGGCGCACCAGGGGCGTGCTTCGCGGCATTGGTCAGGGCTTCGGAGGTGAAGAAATATGCGGCGGCGAGGACGGAATCGTCGATAAGCGGAAGCGCGTGCGGGGCACGGACAGTGACGTGCGGGCCATACTTGGCGGCGGCGGTTTCGACGGCTTCGACGAGTCCGCGGTCGGTCAGTTCGCGCGGGTGAATGCCGTGCACAGTGCGGCGGAGGGCGTCGAGGCCGTTTTTGAGGTCGCGGGCAGCGGCGTCGAGAAGCGGTGAATCGGTCTCAAGCTGTGCTTCACCGAGCTTCATCGCTGCCGCCACGAAGTACTGCTGCGCGCCATCGTGCAGGTCGCGCTCAATGCGCAGGCGTTCGATCTCGTATGCTTCCGCAATCTTGCGCCGGGACGCCGTGAGCTGGTGAATTGCTCGCGCGGCCTCAGCCTCGTGGTTCTTCTTCCGCCACATGCACACGAGGGTAGCGGGGTAGTGCTAGCACTACCCGTATTTGGGAGCCTGTGCCATGGCGGCCGCACGCGGCGAGCGGTGAAATAGAACCATGCTTGAACTGAACGACATCACCAAATCATTCACCCAGCAACGGGTCCTCGAAGGCATCAGCCTGAATATCGAGCCCGGCGAATCCGTCGCGATCATGGGCCCGTCTGGCTCCGGCAAATCGACATTGCTCCACTGCATGTCCGGCGTGCTCGTCCCCGATCACGGCGAGGTCCGCTTCAACGGACGCGACATTGCATCGCTTAACGACGCCACCCGCTCCCAACTCCGCCTCGACCACTTCGGCTTCATCTTCCAGGACGGCCAGCTCCTTCCTGAGCTGACCGCGAAGGAGAACGTGGCGCTGCCGCAGATCATGCGTGGCGAGTCCCGCTCGAAGGCCCACGCGGAAGCCACTGACATGCTCACCCGTCTGGGTCTGGGGAATTTTGTGAACCGCTTCCCCGGGCAGCTCTCCGGTGGGCAGAGCCAGCGTGTGGCGATTGCGCGTGCCCTGGCCGGGCCGCCGTCGGTGGTCTTTGCCGACGAGCCGACCGCCGCTCTCGACCAGGCCACCGGCCACGAGGTGATGCAGCAGATCACTGCTGTTGCACAAAAATTCGGAGTGACGCTCGTGCTGGTCACCCACGACCCGAAGATCGCCCAATGGTGCGACCGCAGGATCGAGATCCGCGATGGCCTTATCCACGCTGAGGGTGCTGCGAAGGCGGTGCAAGCATGAGCGCCATGACACTGATGACCGCTGCGCAGTCCTCCACCGCAGAGGGCCGCGCACAACGCCAGACCGGCGAACGTTGGGTCCGTGCCTTGTCGCTCGTGGCATTCTCGGTGTCCACCTGGATCCTGTGCACCCTGGCTGCCGGAACGTGGATGTTCGCGCAACGCATGTGGCACCCGCATGAGGCGGTGAGGGTGATCGACGCAGACCTCGACGGCCTACTTACGTTGAGCTACGTCTTCCTTGCTCTCTTCGCATCATTGCTGGTGGTGCCAACCTTGCTCGGCCTGCTTACTCAGGCTGCGCGTGCGAATCTCGGTGGGCGTGAAGAACAGTTGGCGATTCTGCGCCTGATCGGCGCGACCTCCGGCCAAGTGCGCGGAATGATGATTCTCGACGCGTTGCGCCAGGCACTCGTCGGCCTTGGCATTGGCACTGTGCTGTACCTGGTCAGTGTTCCTGCATGGTCGCTGCTGACCTTCCAAGAAAAGCGCATCGGCACATGGGAGATGTTCACCTGGTGGATCGTGCCTGTTGCCTGGCTCGTGGTGCTCGTTTTGGCCGCAGCGTCTGTCTGGCTCGCCCTGCGCCGTGTGGCTGTTACCCCACTGGGAGTGACCAAGAAGATTCCGCCAAAGGGGCAAAGTGCGATCACTCTGGTCATCTCGCTTGTGGCAGCTTTTGCCCTGTACCGTTACTTGAGCACACTAACGATCGCGCCGGGCGCCAATGCCATGGACTTCATCATGCTGCTCGTCGTCGTTGCCGGCGTATTAATGGTCAACGCTCTCATCGCGGTCGGTGTGATCCAGTTGATCGCCCGATTCAGCTACCTGCTTCCTGGCTCCGCCAACTACGTGGCCACCCGCCGCGTCGGACGCGGCGCAAGGACGACGTGGAAGCGTGTCGCTGCGCTGTACTTCCTTGCATTTACCGCTGGTATCAGTAGCTGGATCTCTGCCATCCCAGAAATCGACGCAGACCCGGCCCTAAATATGATCACCGGCGATATTCCCACAGGAGTGGCCCTCACTGCGGTCTTTGGTGCCATCCTCCTCGTTGCCTCCACACTGCTCACCCAGGCGTTGGCTGTGGTGGAGCAGAAGCAGCTGACCAAGTCCCTTTACTTCGTTGGTGCGCCCGCGAAGTACCACACCTCCGTGGCTATCCGAGAGATCGGCGTACCAATGGTGCTGGTCACCCTATTGGGCTTCGGCATGGGCAACCTGCTGGGCTTCGTCATGGTCGCCGTTCCCGTCGACGTGTTACCCCAGCTCACCCTCTTCGCTGCCCTGATCGCGCTTGTTCTCGCCGGCTGCATTGCCGCCGTCGCCGCCACGGGCGAACTCCGCGAGCGCGTGCTTACTGAGACCGGCCGCCTCAACGACTAGCGCCTCAGGTACCTCGCGGTGATAGGACACTTTCAACGCTGCCCCGTTTCCCAGACACTGGAGCCCTGAGTCCACACCAAACGGGCTAGGGCGCGGGTGAGTGTCCTAGGTGCCTAGTAGGGTGAAACCGTGGCTTTGTACCGGAAGTATCGCCCGTCCTCGTTCGCCGAGATGATTGGGCAGGAGCAGGTGACCCGCCCGCTGTCCACGGCGCTGGACAATGGGCGCGTCAATCACGCTTATTTGTTCTCGGGGCCGAGGGGGACGGGTAAGACGTCGTCGGCACGCATTCTGGCGCGTTCGTTGAACTGTGCGGAAGGCCCGACATCAACGCCGTGTGGCGTGTGCCCGTCGTGTGTGTCGCTCGCGCCGGGTGGTCCGGGCAACCTTGATGTGACGGAGATGGATGCCGCCTCGAACGGTGGCGTCGATGAGATGCGTGAGCTGCGCGAACGTGCGTACTTCGCGCCGGCGGAATCGCGCTACCGCGTGTTCATCATCGATGAGGCCCACATGATCACCGGCGCGGGCGCGAATGCCCTGTTGAAGATCGTGGAGGAGCCGCCGGAGCACCTCGTGTTCATTTTTGCGACGACGGAGCCGGAAAAGATCATCGGCACCATCCGCTCGCGCACCCACCATTACCCGTTCCGCCTGCTCACACCGCAGGCGATGCGCCAGCTCGTCGAGCGCACGGTCGCCGCGGAAGGTGTCACCGTCGACGAAAATGTGTACCCACTGGTCATCCGCGCCGGTGGCGGGTCGCCGCGTGACACGCTGTCCATCCTCGATCAGCTCCTCGCCGGCGCCGGCCCGGAGGGTCTCACGTACGAGCTCGCCTTACCGCTCCTTGGGGTCACCGACCTCTCGCTTATCGACGCAACCGTGGACGCCCTCGCCTCCCGCGACGCCGCCGCCCTCTTCCAGACCGTCGACGACGTCATCGAAGCCGGCCACGAACCCCGCCGCTTTGCCATTGATCTGCTGGACCGCCTGCGTGACCTGATGATCATTCACGCTGTTCCGGACGCTTTCGGCCAGGGCCTCGTTGATGCCCCTGCTGACCGCGCACAGATCCTTGCTGCCGAAGCCGACAAGTTCCCCGGCAACCAGCTCGCTGCCCTGGCTACCGAGGTCAATGAGCGCATCACCTCCCTCCGCGGCGCCACCTCCCCGCGCCTGCTCCTGGAGATCATGATGGCGCACCTCCTCGGCGTCGCCGCCGGCACCCAAGCCCCGGCTGCAGTCACCGGACTGGAAGAAATCCGCGACGCTTCCGCTGCCGCCACCGGCGTGGGAAACCAGCCTCGTGGTGCCGCCGCTGCCCTGGCCGCTGCCGCCGCAGTCCAGGCCACCGCGAAGCCGGCGTCCCAGTCCACCCCGGCGCCGCGCGAGGCACCCAAGCCGGAGCCTCAACCTGCGGCCCCACAGCCAGCTCCAACGCCCGAGCCGGAACCCTCCCAGCCTGCCGCTGCGCAGTCGAGCGAAGATCTCATGGAGCGGATCCATAAGGAATGGATCACCCTGAGGCAGTTTGTCGGTGAGCGCAACAAGGTCGCTGAGATCATGCTCGCGGAAGCCAAACCGCTGGGGATGGAAGGCACTACCTTGGTGGTCGGTCACAACACAGGAGCGTTGGCAGAGCGCATCAACTCTGAGCACAACAACAAGGACATCGTTGCTGCTCTGAGTGAAAAACTTGGTACCACGATTGCTGTGCGCTGCGTGGTGGGCACGGACCCAAAAGCCGAGGGCTTCAGCCCAGCAAAGGATGAGCCGGCGGCGTGGAACCCGCGGGCCGCACTGGCTGAAGCGGAAGTAGCGAAAGAACCCCAGCAGCAGAAGCAGGAACCAACTCCACTTCCAACCCCGCCATCCCCAGCGCCAGCAGAAACAGGAGCTGCGGCTGCAGCGGCGGCGGCAGCGGCTGATGCTGCGAAATCCTCTGATCCGTGGGCGCGGCCGGCGAGGAAGGTTGGTGGGGAAGAGGACGTCGAGAAGCAAGCTGAGCATTTCAGCGACGGGGCGCCACTCCCACCGGAGCCCTCCGACCCGGACGAACCGGACGCGCCGGAGTACACCCGGGAGGACGAGGAACGGGACATGGTCGACCAGTCCATGGAGGCTGGGGAGCTTGACCGCCGGAATCCCACCGAGGTGGCCATGGACTTGCTCGCGGAGGAACTCGGCGCGCGGCCGCTGTAAAACAGCCGGTACACTAGTGGCCAGATCTGATTAACGTTTTGAAGAAAGGTTCAACACTATGACTCAGCCAGAGCAGCCAGGTATGCCCGATATGCAGGAACTCATCCGCCAGGCGGCTGAGGTCCAGGCACAGATCCAGCGCGCACAGGAGGAGATCCTCGCAGCTGTCGTCCAGGGCACCGCAGGTGGCGGTCTTGTGAATGTCACCATGACCGGTGGCGCCGAGATCACGGACCTGACCATCAGCCCGGAGGCAGTGGACCCCAACGATGTGGAGACCCTGCAGGACCTGATCCTCGCTGCTTACCGCGATGCGCACACCAAGGCTGGTCAGCTCGCACAGGAGAAGATCGGTCCGCTGACCCAGCAGCCGGCTGACGGTGGCAATGATTTCACCCAGATGTTCGGTGGCAACTAGTCCTAGTTAGGTCTAGCGCAACGGGGCCTTAGGGCCCCGTTTTTCTGTGAGGAGGAACCATGTTTGAAGGACCGCTCCAGGACCTTATCGACGAGTTTTCCCGCCTACCCGGCGTCGGCCCCAAAAGCGCGCAACGCATTGCGTTCCATCTTCTGAAGACGGATCCGGATGACATCGATAGGCTGCGAGCGGCACTCGCTGCCGTCCGCGATGGTGTAGCTTTCTGCCGGATCTGCAACAACGTCTCCCGTGAAGAGATCTGTCGCGTCTGTGCTGATAGTGGCCGGGACGCCGGGCTGATCTGTGTAGTTGAAGACGCCAAGGACATCCAAGTAATCGAGCGGACTGGTGAGTACACCGGCCGCTACCACGTGCTCGGTGGGGCACTGGATCCGTTGGCAAATGTGGGGCCGAAGGACCTTGCTATCTCCAGTCTCCTGCAACGCATCGGTGGGGTCTTGCCGGACCTCGATGGCGTTGCTCCGGAGGACAACCCCGTGATCCACGAGGTCATCCTGGCCACCGACCCCGACACCGAAGGGGAGGCTACCGCCTCCTACCTGGCGCGGCTGTTGAAGGACTTCCCGGATCTCACCGTCTCGCGCCTGGCCTCGGGCATGCCGTTGGGTGGGGACTTGGAGTTCGTCGACGAGCTCACCCTCTCGCGCGCCCTCACCGGCCGACTGAAGTTGTAGCACCGCTGCTTGTGGTAGCCGTCTTCAATGGCGAAGTTAGTCCCGTCCGCGATGTGAGTCCCACAAATCACATAGGCAACATTTGACCTGGGGTTTTGCAAGGGCGGCCCGGACGGGACTAACTTGCCGCGCGGGGGCAGCGGGGAGAGGCGCGGGGTGCGGGGGCAGCGGGGAGAGGCGCGGGGTGCGGGGGCAGCGGGGAGAGGCGCGGGGCGCGGGGTTAGCGCATGCGCTCGGCGCGGAGGCGGTCGACCTCGGGAAGCTCGAGGGGCTCGAGGTCAGCGAGGGGGATACCGAGGGCGCGGGCGAGAAGGAGATCGGCCAATTCCGGATTGCGGGCCAGGGCGGGGCCATGCATGTAGGTTGCGATGACGCTGCCCTGAACTGCGCCTTCCCCGTTCGTGCCGCCAGCGGCGTTGCCGTTGCCGGTGCGGATAGTGCCCAGGGGTTGGGCGTCAGGGCCGAGGACGGTGCCGCCCAGGTGGTTTTCAAAACCGGTGAGTGGCTGGGTCAACTCTTTGGTGATCCCGGCGTGAGTGGGCGTGGACACTACTTCGCCGATGGAGCGGGAGGGGAGGGGGGTGGTGGTGGCGTCGATAAGCCTGAGGCCGTCGACGAGCTTGCCGTGGGCGCGGAAGGAAACGCCGAGGACCTGAAGGCCGGCGCATACTGCGAAAATGGGGCGCTGGTTGGCTGCGGCGCGGGTAAGGCCACCGTCGGCGATGAGGTGTTCCGCGGCGAGTACCTGGGCGGAGTCCTCGCCACCGCCGAGGGTGTAGACGGAGAGGTCGTCGGGGATGGCGTCGCCGAGCTTAAAGGGGATGATGTCGGCGTCGATGCCACGCATGCGGGCGCGGCCGCGCAGGACGAGGGCGTTTCCATCATCGCCGTAGGTGCCCAGGATGTCGGGCAGGATGAGGCCGATGGTCAGCTTCTTAGCCATGGGAGACCTCCTTGAGCAGGGCGTTCTTCAGGTTGAGCAGCGCGGTGTAGTTAGCCAGGACCTCCACGCGTCCGGGTGGGCAGGCCTTGATGGCTTTAAGGGGGTCGTGGATGAGCTCGTGGGAGATGCCGGCGTAGAGGAGGCGCACCGCTAGGTCGGTGCCGCGTTCGCCGGAGGCTTTGACGGCGATGCCGTCGAATTCTTCGAACTTGACGTCCCAGAGCCAGGAGAGGTCCTCGCCATCACCCTGTTGGCCATTGACGGCGATGACTAGGCCATCAGCGTCACGGTCCACCATGGACAGGGCTTCTTGCCATCCGGCGGGATTCTTAGCCAGGAGGAGGTGGATGTGGTGCTCACCCCAGGTGATGGTGGTGTAGCGGCCGGCCACGTCGTCGACCTGCTCGGTTGCGGCGATGGCGGCTGCGGTGTCGGCACCGTAGACATCCACTGCGGCGGCCACGGCTTGGGCGGCGTTGCCACGGTTAGCGCGGCCGGGCAGAGCCAGGTTAAGAGGGTGGACGGTGCCATCGGGGGAGGTCAGGCCCTCATCAGTGACGGTCCATTGGGGGGTGGGGCGGCGGAAGGAGCGGCCGCTGGCAAGCTGCTTGGTTGCGTACCAGTCCTCCTCAGTGCGCACGATGTGCCCTGCGCCGCGGGGGTTGGATACAGAATCACCGACCCAGCCGGCGCCGGCGGAGACCCAGACGACCTTCGGGGCATCGAAGGCCACGGAGGTCATGAGCACGTCATCGCAGTTAGCCACGACGGTCATGCTCGGGTGCATTTCCACCGTCTTGCGCAGGGCGCGCTCGATGGAGTTGATCTCGCCGACGCGGTCCAGCTGGTCGCGCGTGAGGTTGAGCAGCACGAGGGCATCGGGCTTGAGGCGGCGCACGATGGCGGGAACGTGCAGCTCATCGACCTCTAGCACCACGTGGGAGGCGGACTTATCGGCCAGGAGCGCGGAGATGATGCCGGCATCCATGTTGTCGCCGCCATCGTTGGTGGCCACGGTGAATTTTGTGCGCAGCGCGCCCACCAGCATGCGGGTGGTGGTGGACTTGCCATTCGTACCGGTGACCAAGATGGTGGGGCGGCCGGCCAGCTGATCCAGGATATTCGGGTCGATTGCGCCGGCAATGAGGCCGCCGATCATGCCGCCAGCACCACGCCCAGTTGCGCGGGAGGCGGTGGTTGCGAGCTTCGCCGCGCTGACCGCGACGGAGGAACGCAAACGTTGAAACGGCCCTGTTTTCCCAGTGCCGTGGCTACCGGGTGTGCTCGAACTCATGGGTTAAAACTCTAGACGATCACGGTCAGCCACCGTGAGGGCGCGCTTATTGCTCGCGCAGGACGGCAAAAAACTCTTCGTCCGTAATGAGTGGAATGTTCTTGCGCTCCGCGTGCATGGCTTTGCCGCGCAGTTCGGAGGCAGGGCCGGTGACGTTGCTGATCACCAGGGATGTTTCGCGGGAGAGCTTCTCCGTGTAGGTCATGTCGGCGTCGAGGATGGCTTGAATGATGTCGTCATGGTCCATCGCCACGTCGTCCGTGACCACCACTTCCATGCCGGGGCGCAGCCCAGATTTCGCGGTGTAGATTCCCGGGTTGCCCTTCGTGGGCTCAGCCTTTTCCGCCCGCACGCGAATGCGGGAGCGCTGCAGCCCGAAGCGGTCATTGGTCAACTCATCGGGGGTGCGAGTAACAAGCTCGCCAGCCTCACGTTGTCGCAGGTAGAGCTGCATTAAAGCGAGGGTTCGCTGGCGCGAGGTCGTCTCCTCAGGCTCAGCGGCGCGCGCGGCGCTTGCCTGTACAGGCGGCAGCTCAACACCAGCTTGGGCCGCCACGGCATCAAGGCGGGCGTCAGTGAGGACGTTTCCTTGTTTCCGGGCAGTCGCAAGCGTATCGACGATCCCAATCGGCGCCGGCACATGCCCCACCCGCTGCCTCCGTCGCCCTTGCCTGCGGTTACGGGAACGGTTCGCCCGGGCAGCCGCGTTCATTGCGCGGCGTGACTCGGACACAATGAAACCCCAGGCAAATGGCGCATCGTGGACGATGAGCGTGCGTCCATCAATGAAGCGGTCCAGGGTGCGCAGGTGGCGCCCAAACTTCGGGGCGCGATCGAACAAGCTGTAATCCACACCGTGCATGTGGCGTGGTCCGGGATCCCCACCACAGTTGAAGATGGCGTGGAATTCGTCCCCGACCTCACCCGCATCATTGAAGGCCACACCGTCGAGGGTGACCAGGCGGCCAGTGCTCGGGTGAATGTTCGTGGCTTGCGGGTACAGCGCAACGTAGGGGTAGAGCTCGGTGAGGTTCGGCTCCTCGGCGGGAGTGTCGTTGTTGTTTACCACTGGAACTCCAGAATAGGCACGGGCGCGGGGGCGTTCGGGTTTTCTTGCGGAGCGGGGACCGGGGCCGCCGGAGCAGGAGCAGGTGCAGGCGCCGGTGCGGGGGCGGGCGGTACATAGCCTGGGTCCACATGCGGGCGCGTTGGCGGAAGTGGCTGGTAGTTCTGCTGGGCAGGTGCCGGATTCGGATTCGCAGGAGCAGGCTCCGCCGGGGAGGTCTCCGTCTCAGATGACGGGGATTCCTCCGCGGACGTTGTCTCCGAAGAAGACGACGCTGGTGAAGAAGGCGAAGAGTTCGTGGCCTTAGACGCGCTCGAATCATTCACGTACGCATTGATCTCACGAGCATGCTCACCCGTGCTGGTGTAGTACGCAATAAACCCCACCACACCCAGCGCGATGGCAGCGCACAACACGGCGGCCATCTGCATGTTGAGGAGGGACGCGAACTCAAACTTCCGGCCCGTAGGGTCGGACGGAGTGCGCTCCGCATCCGCCGCCTTGGCTGCCGCTTCTGCTTCAGCATCCGCCGCGAAGTCCTCGTTGTGCTTGGACGGTTGGCTAGATGGGCTCCGCGTCGGGCCGAGGGGGTCGGCGTGGATGGTGAGGGCTGGGGCGCCGTCGATAAGCGAAAAAACGCCATGCGCAAGCGCGATCAACCCGCGGCTTTCCAGCAACCGCAAGGACGGGCTGAGCTCCATTCCCGCAGGTCCATCGAGCTCGCCGACGATGTGGCCGTCCACGAGGGCGACGACCTCGCCCGCAGCATCGAAGCCGATTTCCACAGCGACGGGCGCGCCATCGGTGCGCACGCCGAGAGCTTCGGCCGCAGCTTCATCGAGGTAGATCACACGCGGAGTGCCTGTTGGCAACCACACACTTTGAGCGTGCGGGGACAAGTCGGAACGGTGAATGCCATCATCAGCATTGCGGCCCATGCGCCCCTCCGATCCGTGTGAAACCAAAAACCAGTAAACCCTTTCTAGAGAAAGAGCCTAGTCGGGGAAACTTACTGGCCCAAAGGCTGCCTGATATTCAGGCTGCGGTTGGCGGCAGACACCATGGCCTTGATGGACGCGCGGGTGGTGGAACCAGCGATGCCCACGCCCCACGCGTCAGACCCGGCGACGGCGGCGTGGATGAAGCACACTGCATCTGCATCCCCACCAGCCGTGCGTGCCTGCTGGCTGTAGTCCGTGACCTCATAGTCCAAGCCCAGGCCACGCAGTGCGTCGGCGAAAGCAGCGATCGGGCCGTTGCCGGAACCCGTGATGGTCTTGGTCTCACCGTTGTAGACAACGCCGGCCTTGACGGAGGCCTCATCCTCGTCCGTCTCAGCAGCGTCGACGTGCAGGCTGACCAGCTCCAGCGGGGATTCCACGTCGAGGTACTCGCCGGCGAAGACATCCCACATGTTCTTGGAGTTGACCTCGCCGCCCTCCGAATCCGTGATGGCCTGCACGACGGAGGAGAACTCTGCCTGCATTGCCTTGGGCATGTTGATGCCGTGGTCCGTCTTCATGATGTAGGCCACGCCACCCTTGCCGGACTGGGAGTTCACGCGAATCACAGCCTCGTAGTCGCGGCCCACGTCCTTCGGGTCGATCGGCAGGTACGGGACCTCCCACACGGTTTCGCGCAGTTCCTCCCACGCGACATCCGTGGAGGAAGCGTCTGGACGGACCTTTTGCGCCAGGGCATCCAGGCCCTTGTTGATGGCGTCCTGGTGCGAACCGGAGAACGCCGTGAACACCAGGTCACCGCCGTACGGGTGACGCTCCGGGACGCGCAGCTGGTTGCAGTACTCCACGGTTTCGCGGATGCCAGCGATGTCGGAGAAATCAATCTGCGGGTCCACACCCTGGGTGAGCATGTTCAGGCCCAAGGTGATCAGGTCCACGTTGCCGGTGCGCTCACCGTTGCCGAAGAGGCAGCCCTCGATGCGGTCCGCGCCGGCCATGTAGCCGAGCTCTGCTGCTGCGACGCCTTCACCACGGTCATTGTGCGGGTGCAGGGACAGGATGATGGAGTCACGCTTCTTCAGGTTGCGGTGCATCCACTCGATGGAATCGGCGTAAACATTTGGTGTGATCATTTCCACCGTGGCCGGCAGGTTGATGATCATCGGGTTCTCCGGAGTGGCCTCCATGATGTCCACCACTGCGTCGCAGACCTCGGCGGCGAAGTCCAGCTCCGTGCCGGTGAAGGATTCCGGCGAGTACTCCCAGCGCCAGTGGGTGTCCGGGTAGTCCTTCGCAATGTCCTTGATCAGCTCAGCGGCATCGGTGGCCAACTGCTTGATGGCGGCGCGGTCCTTGCGGAACACCACTTCACGCTGCAGCTTCGAGGTGGAGTTGTAGAAGTGCACGATGACGCGCGGTGCGCCGGCGCATGCCTCGAAGGTGCGGCGGATCAGGTGCTCGCGTGCTTGGACGAGAACCTGGATGGTCACGTCCTCCGGGATCATGTCCTCTTCGATGATCTCGCGTACAAAGTTGAAGTCCGTCTGGGAAGCGGACGGGAAACCGACCTCGATCTCCTTGTAGCCCATCTCCACGAGCAGCTTGAACATGCGACGCTTGCGCTCCGGGCTCATCGGATCAACCAGAGCCTGGTTGCCGTCACGCAGATCCACCGCGCACCATTGCGGTGCAACGGTGATCTTCTTGTCCGGCCAGGTGCGGTCCGGCAGGGAGATGTCCTCTACCTCTTTGGCAAAGGGGAGGTAGCGCTCGAACGGCATTGAGGAGCCGCGCTGGGTATTCCAGGCCGGCTGGCCTGGGTTGCGCGGGCCGGTGGGCTTGCGGGTTTCAGCGGGCGGAGCGATGCGGGAATCAGAAGGGGTCATGGCTAGTCCTTAAAAGAAAATCACGGGTGAAAAGAGAAATACGGCCGGCATGACAAACTCCGCGACGGGGTGCCGGCCGTGAAGAAAATGGCCTAGAACCCGCCGCGGCTTAGAAGTAGGACAGCTCCTCGATGGAGAGCTGCCACACGCTGTGCGGTAGCCGATGACATGGTTCACATCGTAGCCAAGAAGAGGGCGTGCGCAAGCATCTTGCACAGATTAGGGGGAACTACATCTTTTGAGCGATATTCTTAAGGCGGATAGGGTGGGGCTTGCATTGACAAGTTCGTATGTCGTTTATTTCATTCAGCTGCACCTCGGCTGAGAAGGAGTTTTCCCATGAAGTCCCTGTACCAAGCAGCAGTTGCGTATTTAATCCTGGGCCTTGCCTCTGGCGTTTTCTACCGTGAATTCACCAGGAGCCAGGGCTTCACCGAGGGTCAGTTCAGCCAGCTTGGCGTGACCCACACTCACCTGCTGATGCTGGGCTTCTTCGCCTTCCTGATCTTCCTGCTGCTGGAGAAAAACTTCGCGGTCTCCCGCTCTAGCAAGCTGTTCACCAGCTTCTTCTGGTTCTACAACATCGGCGTTGTGGTGACCGTTGGCATGATGCTCTGGCGCGGCAGCCTGACGGTGCTCAACATGGAGGGCAACGCCATGATGTCCGGTATCGCCGGCCTGGGACACATCTCCATCACTGTCGGTCTGGCCTGCTTCATGGTTGCTTTGGGTCGCGCAATCAAGGACCCGGTTCCGGCTAACGCCGAAAAGGTCAACGCCTAAGCGCTAGATCGATTTCCGCGACAGGAAATAGGTCGCAGTAAACATCGCCACTACCGCCACTGCCATGAGGGCCCAGCCCCACATGGTGGTGACGGTAAATTTTTCGCCCAACAGCGCCATGCCGAGGGTGTACGCGAGTAGCGGCTCGAAGATCTTCATCGCGGGCAGAGACTGGGAGAGATCGCCCGCGCCGAACGCGTATTGCTGCACGATCGTGCCCACCACAGCTGCTGCGAGCAGCGCATACAGTGGCCACGTCGTGGTCATTTCGGCCAGGCCGCCGCGCACAAAAGCGTCGACCGTCGTTTTGGAAAACACGGCTAGGTAGCCAAAGATCGCGCCGCACACCGCGCCCAAAAGGAATGCGCGAAAAACAGAGCTTTGTCGCTTTGCGACGATCACAGTCACCCCCATCGCCGCCACCCCACACCCCACGGCGAGGAGCCATTCCTTCCCCGCTGCCATGCGGGTTCCCGGCTCAGGCCGGCCAAGGATGACCAGCACGCCCACCGCGATGGTGAGCACGGTGGCCCAGAAGGATTCGTCGAGTTCCATCCGCCGTTTGTTCACCCGGGCCGCCAGCACCAAGGTCATGAGCAGCGACAGCACCAGCACTGGCTGCACGACAAGGAGCGTGCCAAAACCCAGCGCTACTGCCTGAAAGCCATATGCAACCCACGCCAAAGACAGGGACAGCCACCACACTGGGCGCTTGATGGCCCCGATGGCACCCACGGAGTTTTCGTGCTCCGCGTTGTGGCGCAGCACAATCTGGTGGCGCCACACCGTTCCAATTGCGATAGTCAGCGCCGAGAGAAGCGCGAAGACTATGGCGAGGGTGTTGTTGTGCACGGACAGCATGGTACTCAACGATGACCGCTTCACGGCTGAAGCGCTGCCAGTCAATTGCCATGGAATCCTTCCCGGCATAAGCTTGGCGCAAGCTGCAATGCGCGTGGGAAAACTTTGGGATTCAGCTCAAATATTCACGTGACAATGCTTTGGGATGATTGATTTAGAAGGATTTCACGTGCGTTCCTCTCAACTGTTTAGGCGGATTGTTGCTGCGGTGACGTCGGTAGCAATGTGCGCGTCTTCCGTTTCTGTGGCGCAGGCGCTGACCGATGGCAATATTTCGAACCTCACCAACTCTGGTTTGGCTTTTTGTAATGGCCGCGACGTCCAGTGCTTCAAGGAGGTTGGTGATGAGGTCCGCGTGGAGTACACCATTCAGTTCAGCAACGGTGTGTCCTCGAGCGATCACGGGCAGACCGCTCGCGGGAAAGCGATTGCGATTCCTTCTGTCATTGAGAACGTCGAGCTTGAAGTCGTATCCGTTCCTACTTTTCCTCAGGAAGACGGGGAGATTGGCTACCCGGCCGATGAGAGCTTCTATCAGATGACCCCTGAGGGTGGCATTGAGCCGATTGTTCTCAATGAAGAGCTGAATATTCGAACCTTGGAATATGGCCCTGACGCTGAGGATTCTGATTACTGGGATTGGCGCGACCCGGAAGATCCCAACTTTGCTGAAGAAAAGCAGCGCACAGTGCTGTCTACCGGTGACGAAATTGATGTTGAACGCTACGTGGGCGAGGACTTTTTCAAAGCCGCTGATAATCGTTTCGGTCTTGCCGTTGAGGATCCAGCCGGAGTTGAAGAGCTCGATGTTGTCGGTTTGAACGGGATGGATTTCGGGACAAAAGAGCACTACTGGGATGAAGGGCCGCTGGCCAATATCTCGATCGGCGTGATGGAGCGTAAGTATCCCTACGACATCATTGCCATGAACGCCGTGCCCCGCCCCGGCATCACTACCTTGAAGCTGAGCGGCACTGTGAAGACGAAATCGGAGCAGGCCTATCTGCCTATCCGTGTGCGCGATTCCTACTGGAAGTGTTCTCAGGAAGGTGGCGGCCCGGGCAGCTATGAGGAAGGCTGCCAGTCGCTCGCTGAGTACGCCTGGGGCCGGATTGAAAGCCGTTTGCCGCGTTACTCGCTCGACGATCAGGTAGTGACGCAGGCGAATATTGAAAACTCCACACCGCATGGACTGAATGGCTATAACTGTTCCGTCAATGAGGACTTGTCCCTGACAGAAGGTCGGCCTGTCCTGGATCGTTTGGGTGCGGACCTCGTGCCGCGACCCCTTCCGTTCAAGTTCCACGGTCCTTCCGTAGAACCGATCTATGAGGGAACGTATAGCGGATTCGGCGAGGCTTATGCCAGTGTTTTCACGTTGAAGAACAACCCGGACGTCCAGTATCACGTTGCCGGTTACGGTGTCGAGGACGATGGGTGTGACCAAAGTGGTGTCCTCATCCAGAAGTGCGACTTTGTGGCTGACGGCAGCTCCATAAAGAGCCCATGTGGTGCCGCTATTGCCGGTGTCACGCTTCCGATGCTGCTGCTCATCCCGCTTGGTGTCATGTCCGCTCTTCGCGCGCCGGGTTTTGACAAGCTCGATCAGCAGCTCGATTCCGCACTCCGCATTGCTCAGGGCGAATTCCTTAACGGCGTGGGCATCAACCCGGGCAACTTCTACCAGGTAGCCAATAACGCTGGCGAGCAAGCGGCCCGAATCGCTCCGCTCATCGGTATTGCTGTGGGCGTTCTGGGCGCTATCGCGGTGGCCATTGTGGCGGGTACCGAGCTGTCCAAGGCGTGTGAGTTGAATACGCCGGGGGCTTCGTCCCGGAAGGATGGGTCGTCGTAAAGCTTTCATTTGAAACGCCTTTGGTTCGCCTGTCTATTAGCTGACAAGTAGGTGGATATTTGCTAGGTTGTTTTCTTGTCAATTACTGAACGTGCGAGGAGCAACCACATATGAATATGAAACGGGCATTGAAAGCCGCCGTCGTAGCGGTGACCACCGCGGCAATGTGCCTCACTGCAGCACCGAACGCGAACGCGAACCTGCCAAATAACGACAGCATTCACAACCCCGGCAACTCCGGCGGCGTGAACTGCAACGGCAAGGACGTCGAGTGCTTCAAGAAAGTCGGCGACAAGGTCGAGGTGGAGTACACCCTCCAGTTCAACAACGGTGTCCTTTCCTCTGACCATGGCCAAACCGCACGTGGTCGCGCGGTTGCTTTCCCCTCCGTCCTGGAGGACGTGAAGCTCGAGCTCGTTTCTGTTCCCGCGCAGGGAGATATCAAAGACACGCCCAGCGGCGGCGTAGCAGTTGAGCAGGTGAACAAGGAAGTCCCGCTGAAGGACGCCACCTTTGGTGAGATCACCGAGGAAGACGATTCCGAGGCGACAGAAAAGCCCACGGAGCCGACGATGGGCTGGACGCCTGATTACTCAGGCGGCAACGTTGACCCGTACGTTGACACGTATGTGGACGAACCAGGGAAGTTCTACGCCACTCGCCTGACCGCGGAGGAGCTTTTCAAGGAAGTTGAGCACTACCGCTCACTGGAGGGGAAGACTGGCCAGGTCGACGTGATCTCGTCGCATACCACTAGCAATGACACTTCAGTGCTGTACAACATCAGCATCGGCACGATGCGCCGTGACATGCCTTACGACGTCCTTGTGTTTGGCACCGCGCCCCGCCCGGGTATCACCACGCTGAAGCTGAAGGGCACTGTGACCACCAAGAGCGAGAAGGCGTATCTGCCGATTCGCGTGCGCGATGTCTTCTGGAAGTGCTCCCAGGAGGCAGCAGGTGCTGGTTCCAAAGAAGAGGGCTGCCTGAGCCTTGCTGAATACCCCTGGGGCCGCATCGAAAGCCCACTGCCGGAGTACTCCCTGACTGACCAGGATGTCACGGAGCGTGTTTCCCGTCAGCACACCAAGCACGGCCTCAATGGTGCGTCGCAGTGCAGCGTGACCACGGATCTGTCTGTTGCTGAAGGCCGTGAGGTTCTTGACCGAATCGGTGCGGATGTGGCTGCGCGCCAGAGCCTCGGCAAGCAGTACGCGGAACAATTCACCCTCAATCAGGCCCTGTCAGTTCTCTACTTCGTCGCGGGTTACGGAATGAAGGAAGACGGCTGCGACCAGGCGGGAATCCTGGTGCAGAAGTGTGACTTCACCCTTGAGAAGCAGCCTGACGGCTCCGTCGTTGTCATCTTCAACATCAACAACGTGACCAACGTGTCGATCAAGGAGAGCGGCTACAAGATCGAGCAGCGTCCGGATGGCACCTGGATCATCACCACCACCGACGGCAAGCCGGTCACCGGCAACATCACCCTGAACTACCAGGTGGGTGGCAAGCAGTACTCCAAGGTCATCAACATCACCAACAACAGCTCGCTGAGCAGCGGTAACCAGCTCAGTAGCGGCAAGGGCCAGGCTGGTGAAGGCTCGAGCGTCGACGGTAAGTGCATCGCGTCCATCGTGGGCCTGACCGCTCCGCTGCTTCTCCTGATCCCGCTGGGCATCCTGTCCCAGGTGCAGATCCCGGGCTTCGAGCACGTTCACGCGCAGCTCAATGAAGCAATGCGTGCAATTAACGACGAAGCCCAGCGCACCTTCGGCATCCACGACGCAGACCGCTCCCGCCGCGCGAACAGCCTTGCTGAGCAGGCTCAGGCCGCTGCAGCGCAGGCAGGTCCGATGATCGGCGCAGCAGCTGGTGCCCTCGGTGCTATTGCTGTGGCGCTCACCCTGGGTGACCTTGCAATGCGTGCGTGTGGTTACGAGGAGCAGACCTCCTCGTACAAGATCATGAAGGCCACCGGCAAGGAGGGTTCCTCCAAGGATCAGGAAAAGGATCCGGCCGCGGAGCCTAAGGAGTAAAGGGAGCACTCCCTCGCAGCCACAGTCCGCACTGTTCTTTTCCTGTTCGGTCCCACCGTGAATGTATGAGGGCAAAACTTAAGGCGGTTACCCGTAAAGTGGGTACCGCACATTGTCCGGGTGGATGACCCGGGGTAGAAGAAAGGCGAACTGTGGCACTGATCGTCCAGAAGTACGGCGGGTCCTCTCTCGAGAGCGCGGAGAGGATTCGCGCGGTGGCGAAACGGATCGTCGATACGCATAAAGCGGGCAATGACGTTGTGGTTGTCTGCTCTGCGATGGGCGATACGACGGATGAGCTGCTCGATCTGGCGGCTCAGGTGAACCCGACGCCGCCGCCGCGTGAGATGGACATGCTGTTGACCGCGGGTGAGCGTATTTCTAATTCCCTCGTGGCTATGGCGATTGCCTCCTATGGTGCGCCGGTGCAGTCCTTTACCGGCTCGCAGGCTGGCGTGATCACCACCGAACGTCACGGCAATGCCCGCATTCTTGAGGTGACGCCGGGTCGCGTGCAGGATGCTATCGACGCAGGCAAGATCGCCATCGTCGCCGGTTTCCAGGGTGTGAACCGCGATACCCGCGACGTGACCACGCTGGGCCGCGGTGGCTCTGACACGACCGCCGTGGCGCTGGCCGCAGCGCTGGAAGCTGACGTGTGTGAGATCTACTCCGACGTCGACGGTGTGTACAGCGCGGACCCGCGCATTGTCTCCGATGCGAAGAAGCTTGATCACCTTTCTTTCGAAGAGATGCTGGAACTTGCCGCGTCCGGTTCGAAGATTCTTGTCCTGCGCAGCGTTGAATACGCCCGTGCATTCAATGTTCCCATGCGAGTACGCTCGTCTTACAGCAACGACCCCGGCACGCTGGTGTCCGGAGCGATGGAGGATATCCCCGTGGAAGAAGCAGTTCTGGTTGGTGTGGCCACCGACGACTCTGAGGCAAAGATCACCGTGCTTGGTATCCCGGACGTGCCGGGTGAGGCCGCGAAGGTGTTCCGCGTGCTCGCTGATGCAGAGATCAACATTGACATGGTCCTGCAGAACACCTCTTCGCTGCATGACAACACCACGGACATCACGTTCACCCTCCCCATTGCTGATGGCCCGCGCGGGATGAAGCTGCTCGAGGACCTGGTGAAGCGCGAGGGTTGGCAGAACGTCACCTACAACGATGAGATTGCCAAGGTCTCCCTCGTGGGTGCCGGCATGAAGTCCCACCCGGGCGTCACCGCTGATTTCACGGAGGCGCTGCGCGACAAGGGCATCAACATCGGCATGTTGAACACCTCTGAGATCCGCATTACCGCTGTCGTGCGTCGCGCGGACATGGAGGACGCCGCGCGTGAGATCCACGAGAAGTTCGACCTCGGCGGTGACGAGCCGGCCGTGGTGTACGCAGGGACCGGGCGCTAAGCCCATCCTTGAAACGCGAAAGCAGATTGGAGTAATTCATTGACTACGGTCGCAGTCGTTGGCGCAACCGGCCAGGTCGGCCAGGTTATGCGCGATATCTTGGTGCAGCGTAACTTCCCGGCAGACAAGGTGCGTTTCTTCGCGTCCCCGCGCTCGGCGGGCAAGGAACTGGAGTTCCGTGGTGAGCAGATCGTGGTGGAAGACCTCACCCAGGTCACGCCTGAATCCGTGAAGGACGTGGACATTGCCCTGTTCTCCGCCGGTGGTTCCACCTCCAAGGAATGGGCTCCGGTTTTTGCTGAGGCGGGTGCCACGGTGGTGGACAACTCCTCCGCATGGCGCAAGGACGATGAGGTTCCGCTGATCGTCTCCGAGGTCAACCCGGAGCAGGCGAAGGGCCTGAAGAAGGGGATCATCGCTAACCCTAACTGCACGACGATGGCGGTCATGCCTGTTGCCAAGGCGCTTAACGACGAAGCAGGGCTCACCACCATGCGCGTCGCCTCCTACCAGGCCGTCTCGGGCTCCGGCCTGGCCGGTGTGGAAACGCTGGCGAAGCAGGTAGCTGAGGTGGGCGACCATAACGTGGAACTCACCCACGATGGCTCTGTCTTGGTGCCGTCTGACCTTGGCCCCTATGTCGCACCGATCGCGTTCAACGCGCTGCCGATGGCCGGCAATTTCGTCGATGACGGCACCTTCGAAACCGACGAAGAGCAGAAGCTGCGCAACGAATCCCGCAAGATCCTCGGCCTGCCTGACCTGAAGGTTTCTGGTACTTGCGTCCGCGTGCCTGTCTTCACTGGTCACACCATGGTTGTGCACGCTGAGTTCGAGCGTCCGATCACCCCGGAAGATGCCAAGCGCGTCCTCGAGGCAGCACCGGGCGTCACTGTTGTTGACGTCCCCACGCCGCTCGAAGCAGCAGGCAAGGATGACTCTCTGGTCGGCCGCATCCGCCAGGACCAGACCGTCGATGACAATCGTGGCCTCATCTTTGTCGTCTCCGGCGACAACCTGCGCAAGGGCGCAGCCCTCAACACGATTCAGATCGCTGAGCTGCTGGTCTAAACAGTTTCAATCGCCCGCGCCCGCCACCAGATCTCGGCGAGCGCGGGCTACGCGTGAGCGGATCGTGCCCACGCGCACGTTAGCGATCTTCGCTGCCTCCTCATACGTATAGCCCAGGACCTGGGTGAGGATGAGGGCTTCTCTGCGTTCGGCAGGGAGAGCGTCGAGAAGCGATTGCGCATCAAGCACTTCGCTCCACGTATTTGAGTTATCGAGACTTGGCTGCTGCGCGGCAACATCGTCATACTCAACCGCCGCCTTGCGCGGGCGCGCCATGTCGTGGCGGACTGAATCCACCCACGTGCGACGGGCCAGGGAGAGCAACCACGTGCGCGCACTCGAACGCGCCGCAAACCGGGGCAGCGACCCCATCACGCGCAGATACGTCTCCTGCGTCAGATCATCCGCGTGCTCCCTGCCCCCAAGGTGCGCGAGCAGACGCCACACATCCTCCTGCGTTGCGCGAATGAACTCAGACAGTGCCTGCTTATCGCCACGGCCGGCGCGCAGCGCCAACTCCGTCACGTAGGCATCGTCCCTCTTCATCACGAGGACTGACGTTACCAGCAGGAAGCCCAATCACTGCGAGGGTGGCTCTCAGTGCAAATTCAGGTAACAGGCAGGGAGTGGTGAGCTCATTCACCGTGAAGGTTCCTAAAGGATGCGTAAGGTCGGACCGGTAAGTAAAACCTGATAATCGCTAGACATAAGGAGGGCTTCTCAATGACTGACAAGAACCCAGCAGAAGACATTGTGAAGAAGGGCGAGCGCCCTGCCGGCAACGGCCAGACCACTCGCCTCGGCGGCCAGCCCGTCGCATCCGAAAACATTTCCATTACTGCTGGTCCGCAGGGGCCGAACTTGCTGGATGACATCCACCTCGTGGAAAAGCTTGCTCACTTCAACCGCGAGAACGTCCCGGAGCGCATCCCTCACGCAAAGGGCCACGGCGCTTTCGGTGAGCTGCACATCACCGAAGACGTGTCCAAGTACACCAAGGCCAAGCTGTTCCAGCCGGGCACCGTTACCCCGATGGCTGTTCGCTTCTCCACCGTCGCCGGTGAGGCCGGCTCCCCGGACACCTGGCGCGACGTCCACGGCTTCGCGCTGCGTTTCTGGACCGAGGACGGCAACTACGACATCGTGGGCAACAACACCCCGACGTTCTTCCTGCGCGACCCAGTTAAGTTCCCGGACTTCATCCACTCCCAGAAGCGTGAGCCAGCATCCGGTCTGCGTAACGACGAAATGCAGTGGGATTTCTGGACCCGCACCCCGGAGTCCGCACACCAGGTGACCTACCTCCTCGGTGACCGCGGAACCCCGAAGACCTCCCGCCACCAGGACGGCTTCGGCTCCCACACCTTCCAGTGGGTCAACGCTGAAGGCGACGCAGTGTGGATCAAGTACCACTTCAAGACCCGCCAGGGCTGGGAGTGCTTCACCGACGAAGAGGCCGCCAAGGTAGCCGGCGAGAACGCTGACTTCCACCGCCAGGACCTCTACGAGGCCATCGAGCGCGGCGACTACCCGATCTGGGACGTCAAGGTCCAGATCATGCCGTTCGAGGACGCGGAGAACTACCGCTTCAACCCGTTCGACCTGACCAAGACCTGGTCGCAGAAGGACTACCCGCTTGTCGACGTCGGCTACTTCATCCTCAACCGCAACCCCAAGAACTACCACGCTCAGATCGAGCAGCTGGCTCTTGATCCGTCCAACATCGTCCCCGGTGTTGGCCTGTCCCCGGACCGCATGCTGCAGGGCCGCGTCTTTGCTTACGCTGACCAGCACCGCTACCGCATCGGACCGAACTACAAGGACCTGCCGGTCAACCAGCCGATCGTCCCGGTGAACACCTACGCTGAGCGTGGCCCGATGGCGTTCTTCTTCAACAACGAGGGCGAGCCGAACTACACTCCGAACCGAACCGACAAGGGCGCTGGCTACCTGGACAATGGTGAGGACTCCTCCTCCAACCACACCACCTACGGCCAGGCTGAGGACCTCTACGTCAACCCGGATCCGCACGGCACCGACCTGGTCCGCGCCGCCTACGTCAAGCACGCTGAGGACGACGACTTCGGCCAGGCAGGCACCCTCTACCGCGAGGTTTTCGACGATGGTGAGCGCGAGCGCTTCATCCACAACGTGACCAACAAGATGCTGCCCATCAAGGACGAGGACGTTGAGGAGCGCACCTTCGCCTACTGGGGCAACGTCGACGCTGACCTGGAGACCAAGCTCCGCGAGGTGCTGGCCGCCAAGCGCGCCGAGCAGGGCTAGCCCCTAGCCCTCAGCGCACGCCCAAGCTCCAAACGCAGAACCCGCACTCACGTGCGGGTTTTGTTTTTCCGAGGACGGGGTCGGTTTGACTATCGCACCTTCCAGCGATCCGTGACCTGGGGTTTTGCCCGGCACCATTCGCCATAGTCAAACCGTCTGTTTTTAGGCATGCCGAATAGCCGGTCAAGCCGGCTATTCGATGAGTTGGCGGGTTATCTGCCGTACAGGAGTGTCATTGCCCCGAAGGGGTGGACGGTGTTGGGGATGAGGTATCCGCGTGGTGATCTCCACATCGGTGTGCCTCTGATGTTTTCCACCCGCCCGTGGTGGGGTTTGGATGGGTCATCATCATTGGTGCGGTTGTGATACCGGCACAGCATGGCCAGGTTATCCATGTTGGTCAGCCCACCTTGGGACCAGGCTGTGATGTGGTGGACTTCGCAGTTATCTGCCGCGTGCCGGCAGTCCGGCACTGGACACGTCGGCATGGTGGCGCGGGCCAGGTCGCGTTGTTTCTGGTTAGCGAAGCGTTGCGTGTCATACAGGTTAACCGGGCCTTCCTGCGGGTGGAACATCGCTACTTCTAGGACGTCCCCAAAATTCTGCTGAAGGAATTCCGCACCGGTCATGGTGGTGCCATCGGTGAGCCCCAGGATGACATCATTTCCGTGACCTTTCATGATTGTGATGTGCTCGTCCATCGGGATGAGGATCAACGGGCGGGGTACTGCAGGGGCAATACCTGAAGGTTGATCGTCTTCGTCGGGGCGTAGGCCGATCCTTTTCATCACGTTTTCGTACATCTGCGGACCGGCAGGACCATCTCCCAGGTTTTGACGGGCCGCGAACTCAATAGCTGCCGCGTCTTTTTCCAAGGCCATGATGGTCACCGGGCGCCGTGTGCCACGAGACTTACCAAACCGCATTGTTGGCTCCGGGACAGGCTTGTCCACCTCCGGCACGATGTCCTTGGAACGGCGCTTGAGCGTGTCGTAGTTGCCCGGGACGGACAGCAACGCCAAACGCAGCCGCCATTTCTCGGCGGGGTCCTCAATGGAGGAGATCCGGCCTTCGATGTAGACGAGTTGATCCAACGCCTTCTTCGTCGAGCGTGCCACCTTGATCGCGTTGGCTTGCTTACGGGTGAACGTGGTTTTGCCGTAGTAAGCCTTGTGGACTTTTACTAATTCGCGAACACGGGAAGGGCTGCAGCCAGCATCGAGGAGTACCTGGGCATCAAAGTCTGCCAGGGCCTCGATCGGGTTGGTTAAACCCGCTACCAGTGATCCGAATGCGTTCATGCCTTGCACGCTAAACCGAAACGCAACAACGCGCGAGAAGGGCCCCAAAAACCTGTGGATAACCCAAAAATCTATCCACAGGGAGCGCGGGCTCAAGCCCGCGCAGGAAGCGGAGGACCAGCAACAACAGGCCGGTTCCCGCAAACCCCAAAAAAGTTTTAAACGCTTACCGCGGAATCAACCGGCGGCGCGCGGATCCACCGCGGTCACGCCGTGGATGGAGCGGCCCATGATGAAGGAGCCGACGGAACCGACGATCCAGACGCCAAGGATGGCGATGGTGGCGCGAATGGTGTCCGCAGTGTTGAAGCCGTCGGTGGCCCAGTCCGCGGTGAGTTTGGCCAGGATGAGGGCCGGGAACGCGACGCAGACCAGTGGCCCTAGTAGGTTCACGCGGGTCAGCGCGTTGGGGGCGCGGAGCTGGAGGATGAGGGTGGCCACCGTCATGAAGACGGCGACGGCCACGAAGAACAGAACGATGAACTGCCAGATAGCCATTAGCGGCGCCCCCTCGAGATAATGCGGGACATGGACAGGGTGGGGATCGTGCCGCAGACGAGGGCGGCGAGGATGGCGATTTCGTAGCCAATGAAGGTGTCGTTGAAGATCGTCCATACGAAGTAGAGGCAGACCGCGCCGTAGAAGATGTAGTCCGCGAGCACGGCGCGGTTGAGTTCGTCCTTGTCGCGCAGGATGGCGATCATCCCGATGATCAGGCACGCCACGATGATCACGATGGCACCGATGAGGATTGCTTCAAACATGTGCGAGGGTCACTTCCTTCCAGTTCGGGCACGCCGGGAACGCCGCCGGCGCCGCGCCTGGTCAGCAGCATCAACGGGGTCGGCGGCGTCAGGGTTGGTGGCGTCGCGAAGGTCTTCGTAGGGCTCCCAGAGAACCTGGGAGGGGTCGACAGGGGTGTCCTTGACGCGCGGGGCAACGTGTTCTTCCATGTCAGCCAGGCCGGCAATGATGTCTTCGGGGTTGGAGCCGAAGGCGGCTTGGACGAGCATGATGCGCGGTTTGCCGGCACCAGTGTCGCGGAAACCCATGGCCAGGGTGGATGGGGTGGCGGTGACGGAGGTGGAGAACCAGAACAGTTCCCATTCGCTGTCTACGCGCAGGGGGTAGTAGATGACAATCGGCGTGATGCCTGATTCGCCCCGGAACGCGGCGAGGGCGGTGGAGAATCCGGCTGCCAGGATTTCTTTGATGATCCAGAAGAAGTAGCGGATGCCGTGGAGGATGGTCTTCATTAGTGGCCTCCTTGCAGGGTTGCGGCGTCAGGCACACCGATCGGGTCGGGGCCGAGGACGGCGGAGGTGTAGGAGGGGACGTCGAGAAGCGCGTCCACTGATTCGGTCACGGCGCCCCACAGCGGGCCGGCGGCGATGAACATGCAAAGCGAGATGAGCATAAGGCTTGCCGACGGCGCCAGCAACGCCCCTCGCACATTCAGGTTCTCCGGGAACCGCTGCATCGGCTTGCCCCAGAACACTTCGCGCCAGACGCGGAACATGGCCAGCATCGCGCCGAAGGAGGCGACGATGATTGCGCCGATGACCACCCAGGAGGCAAGGTCAGCGGGGCGCGCGGCGGCGAAGACGAGGGAGAGTTTGCCCCACAGGCCGGAAAATGGCGGGAAGCCGATGACGGAGAATGCGCCGGCGGCAAAGATCGTGGCGGTGAGGGGGTCGCGTCGCGCCAGGCCGGAGAGCTTGGACAGTGTGCCGGTGCCGTAGGTTTCCTCGATGGCGCCGGAGTTCAGCGTCAGCGCGCCGATGGTGATCATGTGGTGCAAGGTGTACATCAGGCCGGCGGCGAGCGCGTAACGGGCGTCATCCTGCGTGAATGCCAGCATGATGAGGATGAATGGCATGCCGTTGATCATCTGGTAGCCGAGGACTTGGCGGATCGTGGATTCGGCAAGACCGGCGAAGGCACCGACGAGCATGGACACGATCATCACGCCGATGATGAGCCAGTTCCAGCGAGCATCCATGTCAAAAATGACCACCCAGATGCGGAAGAGCATGTACACCGCGACCTTCGTGTGCAGGCCGGAGAAGAGGCCCATCACTGCAGCGCTTGTCGACGTATACGTGCGCGGCAGCCACGTATGCAGCGGGAACACAGCGGCCTTCGCGCAGATGGCGGCAACGACGATGGCCATGGCGACGGTGACCGGACCATTGCCGGCGGCAGCGCCTTGGAGTGCGCCGATGTTGACGGCGCCGGTGACGGCGTAGACGTAGCCCACGCCCATGACCAGGAAGGTCGATGCGGCGAGGTTCACCAGGACAAAGAGGCGTGCGGACTTGAGACGGTGGCGCGTACCCGACATGGCGATGAGGCCGTAGGAGGGCAGCAGCATGACCTCGATCATGACGAAGAAGTTGAATAGATCCGCCGTGAGCAAGGCACCGGAGACACCGGTGATGAGCACCAGCGTCAGTGGTGTGTAGTACCGCGTGCGGGTTTCGCCGGAGACGATGGCGAACCAGTTGGAGATCAGCGCCACCAGCATGGTGGTGATGATCATGATCGCGGAGAATTGATCACCCGCAAAGGCGATGCCCGCCCCACCTTGGTAGAGGCCGATGATGTGGCCGATGGTGCCGTGCTGCGCGGTGTAGAAGTACAGCCACACACCGCCGGCGAGGTTGAGGGTGGGGATGAGGAGGGACAGGGCGTCGTTAAGCATGCGCCACGGCGAGAGTGCCGTGACTGCCGCAACGATGAGAGGCAGCGCAACAAAGACAGGGAGGAGTGCGTCAGGTGCCACTAACCACGCACCCCCTTGTAGGCGGTGCGGCCGGCCGTGGTGAGGGCGTCGGGTCCGAGCTTGGCGGCCTGGTCGTCGTCGAGGATGTTGTCAATAGTGTCATCATCGCGTCCTAGGGCGGCTAGGAGCAGCAGGATCGTTGTGGTGGCCATGGCGATGACAATCGCGGTGAGCACGAATGCCTGCGGCAGTGGGTCCGCCATCTGGTCCATGGACGTCTGGGAGGGGAAGGACTCTCCACGCCACGCACCGTTGCCGGCTGCCAGGAGGGTGAGGTTGCTGGCATGGCCGAGCAGGGACATGCCGAAGATGATGCGCACCATGCCGCGCTGCATGATCAGGTACACCGCCCCGGCAATGAGGATTCCAACTGTGGCTGCGTAAATCATTGCGCGCCTCCCTTCGGGGTCTTTCGCGATCCAGCAGCAATGGCGCTGGCCAAGTCAAGCGGTTTCGCTGCCGGATTGATCGGCTTCGGATGGGACTGTGCCGCCCCGTCCGGCGTGGAAATCTCAGGCACACCGGGTAGGGGATTGGGGCCGTCACGGTGGTAATCCAGATGCTCGCGGTCTGCGCCGGGGCGCAGGTAGCCACCCATGCCGTTGATGGCCATGGTGAGCATGCCGAGGACGGCGAGGTAAATGCCGGCATCAAAGATCAACGAGGTGGTCATGTGCTCCCCGGCGATCTCACCGTGGATGGCGTACATGAAGCCACCTTCGATGAAGCCGAGGAAGCCAGAAGAAATGGCCACGATGATGCCAATACCGGTGAGGTAGATCGGGGTCTTGGCGCCCACCGCGTTACGGTCCGAGCTTTGCGACAAGTAGCTCAACACAAACGCGGTTGCCAGCACGAGTGCGGCGATGAAGCCGCCGCCCGGGGCGGTGTGGCCGCGGAAGAAGATGAGCACAGACAGCACGACGAGGATCGGCGTGATCAGCTTGGCCACCTTCCGTAGCGGCAGCGTGTTCAAGCGCGATTGGCCGAACGGTGCCGGGCGGGTGCCCTCCTGGAAGTCATGGCGTGGCACCGAGGCAGTAACAGCGGCGATCACCACGGCGGCCATGCCCAGGACGGAAAGTTCGCCCAAGGTATCAAAGCCACGGAATTCCACGATGATCACGGCAACGATGTTGTCCGCACTCGTGAGTTTGCCGCCCTCGGTCAGGTACCACATGGCCAGGTCGGAGCGTTCACGACGCCCAGTCAGCGAGTACACGCCCAAGAACGCGATAATGCCGGCTACAGCCGCGAACAGGATGGACCACGTCTTGCGCTTCGCAGGCGTCTCTGGGAAGAGGCGCGGCTGATAGCGCAGCACCATCATGATCACCACGATGGTCAGTGCTTCCACCGTGAACTGGGTGAGTGCCACGTCCGGTGCGCCGAGCAGCAGCATCTGCAAGCTCATGCCAACACCGGCGGTGCCCAGCAAGACAGCTGCTGTCATGCGCTTCTTGGTTGTCATCAGGCCAAAGACGGACAGGGCAATGATGGTCAGCGGGATGAGATCCCAGTAGTTGCCCAGGCCGTCCGTGCGCGGAGCTGGGATCACACCGTCAACACCCGTGGTGAACACGGCGGTGACAGCACCCATGGTCACGATCACGGCCACCAACCAGACGAGGTGGCGCGACGGGTTGAAGCTGTTGGCCATGGCGCCAACGAATCGACCGATGCGCTCGGAGCCTTTCACCACACCACTCAGGACATCATTGCCGGTAAACGGCAGCAACGCCTTGTTCTCCAGCGCTGCAAAGACCGGCTTGCGCACGAAGAGGAAGGCGATGCCAGCCGCCAGGACAACCATGGACACGATGAACGGCCAGGTCACGCCGTGCCACAGAGCCAGGTGCGACTCAAAGCCGGCGGTGGGGGCGATGGAGGTGACGGCGTGGGTCACAGGGCCGTCGATAAGCGAAAGTGCAAAAACCGCGGGCACAGACATGAGGCCGGGCAGCGCGGCCGGAAGCCACAGCGAAACGGGCGCTTCGTGGACGTCGGACATGTCGCGCGGGCCGTCGATGAACGCGCCGAAGACGATCTTGGCGGAGTAAACGAATGTGCACAGCGCGGCGAGGCCGCCGAGTACAAGGAGCAGCGGGCCGTACGCGGTGGTGTGGAACGCGTCCAGGATCGATTCCTTGGACACGAAGCCGAACAGCGGCGGGATCGCGGCCATGGAAGCGGCCGCGACAACGAGGGCGCCGAACGTGAACGGCATCTTGTCCCACATGCGGCCCAGACGGCGGATGTCGCGCGAGCCGGCCTCATGGTCAATTACGCCGATGAGCATGAACAGGGAAGACTTGAACAGCGCGTGCGCGAGCGTGTGCACGAGTGCCGCGGCGAGCGCGAACGGCGTACCCACGCCGACGGCCGCGACGATCCAGCCCAGGTGGGAGACCGTGGAGTACGCGGTGAGCTGCTTCAGGTCCGTCTTCGTGATGGCAAAGATCGCGGACATGAGCGCCGTGCCCAAGCCCGCCGTCACCAGCAGGACATTCCACGTGGTGTTGCCGGCGAAGATGGTGGAGAAACGCAGCAGCAGGTAGATACCCGCCTTGACCACGGCGGCGGCGTGCAGGAACGCAGAAACTGGGGTGGCGGCGGCCATCGCTTCCGGCAGCCAGAAGTGGAAGGGGAACTGCGCGGCCTTAGTAAAGCCGGAGATAGCAATGAGCAAGGCCACGCCCGTGACCAGCTTGCTGTCCTGCTGCCACACATCCGCGGCGAGGATCTCGCTCAGACGGGTGGTGCCCGTGGTCACCGCCGCAATAGCCAGGCCGGACAGCAGCGTGAGGCCTCCGAAGAAGGTCAGCGCAAGGGTGCGGAAAGAACCGGCCTCACCTGACGAGCCGGACCGCGCGATGAGGAGGAAGGACGCGATGGAGACGAGCTCCCAGCCGATGAAGAGCAGCACCACATCGTCTGCAAGCACGAGCAGTAGCACCGACAGGGTGAAGGCCGTCATGATGGTGTAAAAGCTCGTGTTGCCGTCATTCTTAGGCAGATACGCCGCTGAATAAATGAGCACGATGCCGCCGATACACAGGGCCAGCAGCGCGAAGAAAGCACTCAGCCCATCAGCGCGCAACGCAATATCAACAGTGGTACCGGGGCCAAGGAGATCCTCAGCCCACGTTGTTTCGAACACGAGGGGATCAGCGCCGGTCAGTGAGCGTGCAAGCACGCCGGCAGCGATGAGCATGACGGGGCCCAGGACCCAACCAGCCCTGCGATCCGCCACGCGCACTAGCACCGGGGATGCAACCACAGACGCGGCAACGATCCCGAGAACGATTAGAAGAGCCATAGGCACGGGGTATTTCTGGTTACGGGTGCGCGGGCAAGCCCACCCATGGGACGTTATCCAACGTATCAGGTGCCCGCACGCACGGCCGAGTTGCTTTTTGCTTATCCGCGCCCCACCCCACAGCGTGTCACACCAGAAACAACCGCCACATTCGTTACATTTTGCGCTATGAAGTGGAACGTTGTCCTTGCGTTTGTCGTGTTCGTCGTCGCGGCAATCTCGCCTATGAACCCTGCCACCACGTGGACGAGCCCTAATTCCGACCAGGAATCAGGGGCTCCTGCCGCATATGCCGGACCAGACCAACTCGTGGGTGCGCGCCGGGCAGCCGGTGAAGCGGCGGCGCAGGCCAGCTTCCTCGTTCAGGGCACGCAGAAACTCGTCGACGGCACCGAGCAACTCAAGGACGGCTCCGGTGAACTCGTTGACGGGATCCAAGCTGCCCGCGACGGCGCGGACCAGTTGTCCAAGGGCATGGTGGAACTCCAAAACGGCACCGGCGCACTAGCGGATGGTGCAACCCGTCTTGCGGATTCCGTCGATGGCGCTGTGGGCCAGGTCGTCGGTTTTGATGCCGTCCGCGGCCAGGTTCTCTCCGCCATTGACGCAACCCTGCGCAGCACCAAGAACTCCCGTGACCCGCAGGTGGTCGACCTCCGTGGGCAGCTTGAGAGTCTGCGCTCCCAGGTAGAAACCGCTGAATTGCCCGCTGATATTGAGGCCCAGCTCAACGAGCTCAAGACCGGTTCCCGTGAACTGGCCAACCAGCTTTCCGTTCCCGGCTACGCGTACCACGACGGCATCTACAGCGCGACGAACGGTGCCCGCGACCTAGCCAATGGCCTGAACGAGATGAACGGGAGGGTTGGTGAGGCCACCGGCGGCATCGATGAACTCGTTGACGGCGTGGGCAAGATCGACGACATGGCCAACACCACCAAGGACCGCATCAGCGACGTGCAGCGCGCCCTGCCAGCACCTGCGCCGGTCGCTGCCGGCTCTGGCGAGGAGGCCAACGCCCCAAGCTCTGCCCTCGCCCCGCTGGCCGCGATGCTGGTGAGCGCCCTCGCCGTCATCGCCGGTGTGGCGTTGGCTCTGGCCGCTTACGCCGCGCGTGGTCGCAACCGTTGGCTCACCCTCGGTGTCGGCACCGCATTCATCACCGCCGCTGGCCTCATCCTCGTGAGCATCCTGGGCACCAGCCTGAGCCCGCTGGCCCTGGCCATCAGTGGCCTGGCCCTCGCCCTGGTGACCTTGGCATCGGCTGGCTTCACCTGGATCGTCCGCGCATCCTTCGGTCGCACCGGCGGCACTGCCGTCGCCGGTATCTTCGGTCTGCTGCAGATGGCCGTCGTCGGTTGGGTGTGGTCCACCGCCGCCACCGGCAACGTTGACCTACTGTGGCGCACCGCTTCTTCCGCGCTGCCGATGCACTGGTCCACGGCCGCTATCTCAGCTGCTGGTAACCAAGGCTCCGCTACCGCGATGTGGACCGGCCTGGCGCTGAGTGCATTCCTGGCCTTGCTGGGTGGCGCTGCCGTGGCCATGAGCGCGCGCACCGTGGATGATGTGGAGTACGAGGAGTACTACGAGGATTACGCCGACGACCTGGATGAAGAAGCGCCCACGGAGGTCGCCACCGCGGTTGAAGCGCCTGCGCCGGCGCCCGCGCCTCGTCGGGCACGCGGGTCGCGCCTCGGCCGCGAATAAAATGCCCGCCGCCACCAGTGCATTTGAAAAAGATTTCCATAAACGCCCGATGGGTATTTTCTATCGGTGATTCGGGTGGTAAGAATGGGGTGTCAGTTCGTATGCATGAGGCGAACTGGCGACCATTTTCCTTTCAGGAACAGGGTTAGATAAAGGGCATTGCTGGGGGCAGCGGTGCCCTTTATCGCTTTTTGCAGGCGCGGGGCTGAAACACGGAACACGGTGCGGAAAGTTGATCACGCGGACCGAGTCCCGGGCCAGGTGGGGGTTAAGTAGTAGAATGTGTGTCTGATTCTTGCGATTTCCGCAGATCAGACTATACAAATCGGGCTTGAATAAGGATTTAGTCCTTATTCGGGCCCGATTCTCGTTCAATCCGTCGGAACGGCACTTCAGTGTGGTAGCTGGATGCTGGTTAGCTTTGCCGGTGACACCAAACAGACCACGATGCCCAGTATGTACTGGGCAAATGAAGAAAAACGGCACCACCACAAAAGGAACGACCAGATGGCGGTGCAAAAACCCTGACTGTGGATCTTCCACCACCCACCGTCGGCCTGATCTGACTAAAACCCGCGACTTCAAAGCATTTCACCGATACGTGACCTCCACGAGGTCACTAACCGAGATCGCCTGCGATGCCGGAGTCAGCAGATGGACCCTCGACCGCCGATTCGAACCGTTATGGCTCATCGATGTTCCCAACACCCCAGACCCCAACAGGGTCTACGACCAGATCTTCATCGACGGCACCTACACCGACGCCGGCTGCCTGCTCGTAGCAGCAAGCTACGACCACGTCATCGCCTGACACTCCTCCTGGATCCAGGCGGGTATGCCTACCTGTCGTGCGACGCGTTGACGATCAAGGTGCGTGAAGGCGGCCGGGTAGTCAAATGCTGCGTACTACTTGCCACTGGGGTCAACGCCGACGGGTATCGCGAAATGCTCGGCATGCACGTCGCCACCGCGGAATCCAACGCGTCGTGGAAAGGCTTCTTCCAAGACTTAAAGGCCCGCGGGCTTCGCGGTGTCTTCCTTATCACCAGTGATGCCCATGAGGGCATCCAGCACGCCATTTCTGAAGTGCTGCCCGATGCGTCCTGGCAGCGGTGCCGGACTCATTTCGCGAAAAACCTCTACGAAAAGGTCCCGAAGCCACAGTGGCCGATGGTCTCTGCGATGTTCCAGACAATCTTCCAGCAACCCGACGCCTCATCTACTTGGCGACAAGCCCGCGAAGTCGTTGATCTACTGGAACCAAAATTCCCGCAGGTTGCGGCCTATCTAGAAGAGTCGCTCGATGACGTGTTGGCGTTTACCGCAGCGCCGAAACCAGTCTGGACGAAGGTGTGATCCAACAACCCCACCGAAAGGCTCAACCGGGAGATCCGCCGACGCACCGATGTTGTGGGCATCTTCCCGAACCGCGAATCCATCATCCGGCTTGTCGGCGCGGTCCTAGCAGAACAGCACGACGATTGGATCCAGCAAAAACGCTACATGTCACTATCGGCACTCGAACACACCAAACACCTCATGCACCACCCAGGAGGTGATCATGGCGACCACCACCAGCTAACCGCCTGACAAAACCCCAAACTTCATACCGAGCCGAAAGCACAAACCGCTACACCACTACACGGGACTTGACCGCTCGGAGCTTCGGTTACTCATGAGGTTCGCAATGGCGGAATTGTTAACATAGGCTTGACCTCGTGAGCGAGTGCCGGTTCTGCTCGGCTTGGGGCAGCGACCGGCAGCTCGCGCCGCGCGAGTCTGTGGCGTATGAGGCCGCGGATCGCGGTGCATGATCCACAGTTGAAATAGAGAAAAGAGAGTGAAACGTATGACGAAGCGCGTGAGTGTGATTGTTGGGAGCCTGCGTCGTGGCTCCTTTGCCCGTAAGATTGCGCACAACCTGATTCCGATGTTCCCTGAGGGGTACGAGGCGAAGATCGTGGAGATCCGCGACCTGCCGCTGTACGATTTCGACTACGACGACCCAGAGGTCACCGACAAGCCGGTGCCGGCGGAGTACACGGAGTTCCGCGAGACGATTAAGGCCTCTGACGGGGTGCTGTTTGTGACCCCGGAGAACAACCGCACCATCCCGGCGTGCCTGAAAAACGCGGTGGATATTGGGTCGAAACCCAACGCCGACGTTGCGTGGAAGGGACTCCCGGCGGGAATTGTGAGCCACTCTGTTGGACGCATGGGCGGGTACTCGTCGCAGAAGAACCTGCGCCTTGCGCTTTCCTACTTCGACATGCCAACGCTTGGCCAGCCCGAGGTGTTCCTGTCGCAGTCGCCTGAGCTTTTCGGTGACGGGGATAAGATCACCCGCGAGTCAACCGTTGAGTTCCTGCAGAAATACATTGACCGCTTCGCTGAGCTGATCGAAAAAACCAGCCGCGATTAGTTTTCGCGGGCGCGTAACCCAAAGGCGAGGGGAAACCGAACACGTTTCGGTTTCCCCCTCGTTTGTTGTGTGGCAGTTTTGTGTCGCCGCGGCCGCGCGGTGGCGCAGGCGCTAGCTGTCTGCGCCCCCTGCGTCAGTTGCCGCCTCGGCCCGCAACGCCTCGACAAGCGCCTCGTGTGCGTCCCAGATTTCGCGCGGCATATCGGGCAGCTCGCGCAGGTGCTCAGCGCGGTGATCGGTTTCCTGCAGCCAGCGTTCAACGTCAACCCGCAGCAGTTTGTCGAGATCCGCCGCGTCGATTTCGAGACCGGTAAAGTCGAGCTCTTCAACAAGCGGGAGCACGCCGATCGGGGTTTTGCGTCCCTTGACTTTGCCGTCGCGGTACTGTGTGAGCCAGATCAGCGCGCGCAGGTTCTCGCGGAAGCCCGGCCACAGGTAACGACCGGTTTCGGGTTCGCGCTGGAACCAGTTGACGTGGGCAAACATCGGCATCTCTTTCAGCTGCCCGAGCACTTTAAGCCAGTGTTCGGCGTAGCGACCCTCGGAGTACGAGAAGAACGGACGCATCGACATCGGGTCGTAACGCAGCTGCCCGTCAAGCCCGTCCGCTGCGAAAGTCGCCTCGGCGCCGAGTGTCAGCCCGTCGTAGACGCCATCAACAAGGTTGTCGATTGCGCGGATCAGCGGTTCACGATCGCGGGTGCGGCCACCGAAGATAATCGCGTCAACGACCACGCCCTCGGGTTTGGAGACGTCTTCGGCGAGGTTCGGGATGCGCTCCAGCGGAATCGTGAAGCGGCTGTTCGGGTGCGCCCACGGTTCGTTTTGCTGCTCGGCGGTGCGGTCGGTGATTTTCGCGCCGGTCCAGTCGAGCCACCCTGCCGGGTCGGCCGGGGGTTCGGGGGTGAGACCCTCCCACCACACCTCGCCGGTGACTTCGTTGTAGGCGGTGTTGGTGAAGATCGTGCCCGATCCCTCAGCGATTGCCGCCATCGCGGTGGGGTTGGAACCCTCGTTGGTGTCTTTTGCGACACCGAAGGCACCGTTTTCGGGGTTGATGGCACGGAGTTTCCCTTCGTCGTCAACCCACATCCAGGCGATGTCGTCGCCGTAAAAATCAACGCGGTAGCGGTCGCCGAGTCCGTTTGGCGGCAGCGTCATCGCGAGGTTGGTTTTCCCTGACGCGCTCGGGAAGCCGCCGCACACGTGCGTGGTGACGCCGGTTTCACGGTCGTGGATCCCAAGCAGCAGGAACTGCTCCGCGAGGAACTTCCCTGAGGCGTAACCGTCGTAGGACGCCTGGCGCAGACCGTGGGCGATTTTACCAAGCAGCGCGTTGCCGCCGTACGCGGAGCCGAAGTGCAAAATGGTGCGCTCGTCTGCGACGGTCACAAACATCCGCTCGTCGGCGTCGGTGCCCTGCTGCAGCGCGGTCAGGTCACCGGTGACGTGCACACCGCGCACGAAGAAGTCCTGGTCGCTGACACCGTCGAAGTGCTCAATTCCGACGCGGGCCATGCGGATCATCTGCAGCACCACGTTGCGGTCGTCGGTGAGCTCAACTCCGAGCGCGAAGTTCGCAAGCGGGGTGCCGGGAGGGGCCATCAGGTACGGCACCACGTACATGGTTTTACCCGCCGAAGCGCCGCGCATGCGGCTCGTCAGCAGCGGTTTGACCTCGCTTGAGTGGCGCCAGTTGTTGTAGCGCCCGCGATCCGCCTCGTCAGCCGTGGCGACAAAGGTGCGCTCTTCGGTGCGGGCGGTGTCTTTCGGGTGTGACCGTGAGTAGTAGCGACCTTTGCCTGCGCGCAGCATTTCGCCGGCGGCGATGGCCTCTTCGAGCAGCCTGGCGTCATCCGCTGCTGAGACGAGCTCGATCTTTTCAGGATTGGTGATCTCTGCCCACTCGCTCACAAAAGCGCGAACGCTTTCCACGTGAATCTCTGGAGGAACTTGAAATTGCTTTGATGCGGTCATCAGGCGCCCTCATTCTTTCTTTAGTTTCCGGGTCTCACTTGTGATCTCTACCGTAGTACGTCGAGCCTGACAGCACCATAAGTATCCCCTTTGAGTCTTGGGTTCGGTATGACGTAGTCTGTACTTCGGCGTGTCGTAGATTTGTGAGATTATTCGTGCTAAACACTATATGTGGTACCCGCAATGTGGGTCAGGACTAGATGTAGGGGTGGGATTGCTGAGGTGCAAATGCTGAGAGGAGAACATGCTGATGAGTGAACGCAGGGAAGGCCGAACACGAAGCGTCGCGGAGGTGCGAGTGCTCGAGGGGCAAGATTCACCTGACCTGGTGTTTTTCTCGAGCGTTTCGGAGAACACCCTCCGCTTCGTCGAGAAGCTCGAGCGCCCGGCGGTGCGGATCCCACTCCGACCGCGCACAGAGGGAATGATCCGAGTGACCAGGCCCTACGTGCTCGTGGTTCCGACCTACGGCGGCGGAGCGCAGGCCGGGGCGGTGCCGCGGCAGGTGATTACGTTCCTGAACGATCCTGCAAACCGCGCGCTGATCCGCGGCGTGATTACCGCGGGGAACACCAACTTCGGTGAGCACTACTGCATCGCAGGACCGATCATCTCAGCCAAGTGCAAAGTTCCTGAGCTGTACCGCTTTGAGCTTCTTGGCACCAACCGCGACGTTGCTCGAGTCAAGGCTGGTTTAGACGAATTTTGGGCACGACAGAACACATTAGAAGCAGAAGCAAATGAGGAGGACGTCGCATGACGATCGCCACACCATCAGAAACAACCACCCCCAACACTGCACGGGTTGGCGGGGTCGGCGAGCGGAAGGACTACCACGCGCTCAACGCCCAGCTGAACCTGTTTGCGGCGGACGGGTCGATCCAGTTTGACAAGGATCACGAAGCGGCGGAGGCCTACCTGAACCAGCAGGTCATCCCGAACACGAAGCAGTTCGCTTCGGTGTGGGAACGCCTGGAGTGGCTGATCGAAAACGAGTACTACGAAGCCGAATACCTGCGCGCCTACGACAAGGACTTCGTCGAGCGCCTCCACGAACAGGCCGACGCTTTCGGGCACAAGTTCCAGACCTTCCTCGGTGCGTTTAAGTTCTTCACCTCCTACGCGCTGAAAACCTTCGACGGCAGCCTCTTCCTCGAAAACTTCGAGCAGCGAGTTGTTGCCACGGCGCTGTTCCTCGGTCAGGGTGACGAGGAACTGGCTTCGAAGACGGTCACCGAGATCCTCTCGGGCCGTTTCCAGCCGGCAACTCCGACGTTCTTGAACGCGGGTAAGAAACAGCGCGGCGAGCTCGTGTCGTGCTTCCTGCTGCGCGTTGAAGACAATCTCGAATCGATTGGCCGCAGCATTAACTCTGCGCTGCAGCTGTCCAAGCGCGGCGGCGGTGTGGCGCTGCTGCTGTCAAACCTCCGCGAGGCGGGTGCCCCGATTAAGCAGGTCGAGAACCAGGCTTCCGGTGTTGTTCCCGTGATGAAGATCCTCGAAGACAGCTTCAGCTACGCGAACCAGCTCGGCGCTCGCCAGGGCGCAGGCGCTGCGTACCTGCACGCGCACCACCCCGACATTATGCGGTTCCTCGACACGAAGCGTGAAAACGCTGACGAGAAGATCCGCATTAAGACCCTGTCGGTTGGGGTTGTGATTCCGGATGTGACCTTCGAACTGGCTAAGCAGAACAAAGATATGCACCTGTTTAGCCCCTACGATGTGCTTCGCGAAACCGGTATTCCGCTTTCGGATCAGTCAATCACCGAGCGCTACGACGAGTTCGTCGCGAACCCGCGGATCCGCAAGACCACGATCAGCGCGCGCGAGTTCTTCAAGACCCTCGCTGAGCTGCAGTTCGAGTCGGGCTACCCGTACGTGCTGTTCGAAGACACTGTGAACCGTGCGAACCCGCTCGAGGGGCACATCAACATGTCGAACCTGTGCTCGGAGATTCTGCAGGTGAACACCGCCTCTGAGTACGACGCCGCAATCGGGTACGAGACGATCGGTCACGACATTTCGTGCAACCTCGGCTCGCTGAACATTGCGCAGGCAATGGCCAGCCCGGACTTCGGCGCAACCGTTGAGATTGCGGTGCGGGCGCTGACGAGTGTGTCGGATCAGACCGACATTCAGGCGGTGCCGTCAATTGCCGAGGGTAACCGTGCGTCACACGCCATCGGCCTCGGCCAGATGAACCTGCACGGCTACCTCGCTTCGCAGCGCATCCACTACGGCAGCGAAGAGGGAATTGACTTCACCGACGCGTACTTCCGCACGGTGACCTACCACGCGCTGCGCGCTTCGAACCAGCTGGCGATTGACCGCGGTGCGACCTTCGCGGGCTTCGAGAAGAGCGACTACGCTGACGGCAGCTACTTCGACCGTTACACGGCCGAGGAGTGGGTGCCAGAAACCGCGCGGGTGCGTGAGCTCTTCGCCGAGGCTGGAGTTGCGCTGCCGACGGTTGCGGACTGGGAACAGCTGCGCGAGTCGATCCGCGAACACGGTATCTACAACGCGTACCTGCAGGCGGTGCCACCGACCGGGTCGATTAGCTACGTGAACAACTCGACGGCTTCGATCCACCCGATCGCCTCGAAGATTGAGATTCGTAAAGAGGGCAAGCTCGGCCGCGTGTACTACCCGGCTCCGCACATGACAAACGACAACCTCGAGTTCTTCGAAGACGCCTACGAAATCGGCGCCGAGAAGATCATCGACACCTACGCTGCTGCGACCAAGCACGTGGATCAGGGTCTGTCGCTCACGCTGTTCTTTAAAGACGAGGCGACCACTCGCGACATCAACCGCGCGCAGATCTACGCGTGGCGCAAGGGCATCAAGACGCTGTACTACATCCGCCTGCGCCAGCCCGCGCTCGAGGGAACCGAGATCGAAGGCTGCGTTTCCTGCGCGCTGTAGTCGCGTTCGCGCCCGCGTGTGCGCCCGTGCTGCGCGCGCGGGCGCACCGCGCGCCGTCCGCGCACTCCGCGCACTGACCACCAGACACCACTAGTGAAAGAGCTTTATTGAACTATGACTGATCCGTTGAACACCGACCGCCCGCTGCAAGAGATCTCGGTCACCCCGCCGTCGTACCGCCACGACCCGGCAGCGCGGCTGCGCCCCATTAACTGGAACCGCGTCACCGACGACAAAGACCTCGAGGTGTGGAACCGTCTGACCGCGAACTTCTGGCTGCCAGAGAAGGTGCCGCTGTCAAACGACATCCCCGCGTGGCAGAAAATGACCCAGGAAGAGCGCACCCTCACGATGCGCGTCTTCACCGGTCTGACCATGCTCGACACCGTGCAGGCAACTGTCGGTGAGATCGTGCAGATCCAAGACTCCCGCACCGAACACGAAGAGGCCGTCTACACCAACATTGCGTTCATGCAGTCGGTGCACGCCCGCTCGTACTCCTCGGTGTTCTCAACGCTGACGAGCACCCCGGAAATCGACGACGCCTACCGCTGGGCAGTTGCCAACGATCTGCTGCAGGAACGCTGCAAGAAGGTGCTGCACCACTACTACGGCGATGATCCGCTCAAGCGTAAAGTGTCTTCGACGCTGCTGTCGTCGCTGCTGCTGTACGCAGGGTTCTACCTGCCGCTGCACTTCTCGGTGCACGCGACGCTGACGAACACCGCAGACATGATCCGCCTGATTCTGCGTGACAAGGCAGTGCATGGTTACTACTCGGGTTACAAGTACCAGCGCGGACTCGAGACGCAGAGCAAAGAGCGTCAGGAAGAGATGCGCAAGTTCACCTTCGACCTGCTGGAAGAGCTCTACGAGCTTGAGCTGCAGTACTCGGGTGAGCTGTACGAGCCGCTCGGCCTGATGGACGACGTTGCCGTGTTCGTGCGTTACAACGCGAACAAGGCGCTGATGAACCTCGGTTACCCGTCGCGGTTTACCGCTGAAGAGACCGAAGTGAACCCTGAGATTCTCGCGGCGCTGTCACCTGGCAGCAACGAAAACCACGACTTCTTCAGTGGATCAGGATCGAGCTACATCATCGGTAAGGGCGAAGACACCACCGACGACGACTGGGACTTCTAGGCTCAAGGGCTTAACGGCTCGAGGGCTCAGCGGCTCGATTCGGGCCGCACCGTCCGAATAGCGCACCGCGGGTTGGACGCTGGCACACGCCGGCAACCTTCCCGCGGTGCGCTGTTTTGTGCCTGAGCCAGCGCGATTCTTGTCGACTATGATCGACAAAACCTCCGCAAAGTAGCAGCTTGTCGACTATACTCGACAAAACAGGGAGGTTTGTGGTGGACAGAATCATTGAACGCCCGAGATACTTTTCGCGGATCCAGCCCTTTATCGACAAACCCCTCGTGAAGGTGCTCACCGGTGTGCGTCGCTGCGGCAAATCTACGATTCTGCAGCAGCTGCAAGAAGTGATTCGCGCGGGCAGCGCTGATCCACAAGTGTTTGCGATGAATTTTGAGTCCGCTGACGGGCTTCACATCACAGACGCAGCGGCGCTGCTACGGCGCATCGAAGCCGAAAACCTCAACAAAAG
>NZ_JAKMUS010000014.1 GCF_027570075.1 Corynebacterium meitnerae | reverse complement strand
CGTTAAGGTTCCTGAGGATGCAACGCCTGGTACCAAGATTGAGGTTCCGGTTGTTGTGACTTACCCGGATGGTTCTACCGATGAGGTGACTGTCACGGTCACTGCTATCGGTGACTACGCCGTGAAGTACGACCCGGCCACGGGCAAGGTTGGCGAGGATATTGTTGCGGAGCCGAAGAACGTCGGTAAGCATGAAGCTCCTGCGGACACCACGTACGCGGCGGGCAAGAAGGAGACCCACGATGGTCTCTGGACGATCAGCGACCCGGCTCAGGACGGCAAGATCACTGCCAAGGTTGACTCCAAGGCACTGAAGGACCGTTACATCTCCGAGCGCGACAAGGCCTTTGGCAAGAAGTGCGAGGACGGCGCTGTGATCACTGAGCAGGATGCGAAGGACTTCCTTAAGAAGTTCGCGCAGCTGTTCAACGCGAAGTCCGCGGTTGATGTCACCTTCACTCCGGAGGACAAGCAGCAGGTTGAGGCAACGTTCACGCTTGTCGACGCCGACGGTAAGCCGCTGGCCGAGAATGAGGACTGGGATGGCGACGGCGTATCCAACGTCGAAGAAATCCAGAACTGCTCCAACCCGTTCGACAAAACTGATGTTGAGAATGCGACTGAGCTGGAGCCGAGCTTCAAGTACCCGGCATGGGATAACGCGACGACGGTTCCGGGCGAGTCCGTGGACATCAACAAGACCCAGGACTCGGGTGACTTCACTCCGGGTACCACGGTCGATGTGACCTCGGGGCCGGGCAAGGCTGAGATCGACGAGAACGGCAAGATCACGGTCACACCGACGCCGGAGGCGAAGGTTGGAGACAAGATTGTCGTTGAGGTCAAGGACCCGAACGGCAAGGTCATCGACACCATTGAGGTGACCATCAACTCCCACGAGTTCTCCAGCCGTAAGGGCTGCACGGAGTCCCTCCTGGGCTTCGGTATCCCGCTGCTGGCTCTCATCCCGCTGGGCATTGCAATGCAGGCTGCTATCCCGGGTCTGCAGAGCTTCCAGGCTCAGGTGAACCAGCAGATTCAGGACATGAACACTGCGCTGCAGCGTCAGATGGGCATCCTGGATCCGAACATGGCACGTGCTGCTGCTGACTTCAATGCTCGTCTGCAGGGTGCTGGCGCTAACCTGGGTCAGGTTCTCGCTGGTCTCGCGGTACTGGCATACGGTGTCGCTGCAATCGTGACCATTGCTACCACCTGTGATCCGAAGAACCCGGAGAAGCGTGACTCCAAGCTCGACTTCTCCAGCGCATTCGGTAAGACCGGCGAAGGTTCCTCCAGTGAGCAGGAAGGCGAGAAGGGGTCCTCGGGTCAGACCGAGGGAAGCTCCCGCCAGACTGACGCTGAGGTTGTCCCGGAGCCGGAGCAGCCGGCACCAGGCGTTGAGGAAAACAACGATGCGCCGCAGGCTGCTGATGCTGATGCAGAGGTTGCTGATGCAGAGGTTGAGGAGAATCCCGCTAACTAATACACCAGTGATCGCTTCCTAGCCTCAGCTGAGAGAGGCTAGGACAACAGAAACCACAGCTGTTCTCTCCCAAAAAGGGGAGGGCAGCTGTGGTTTTTGCATTGTTGAGTAAAAGTGAAATAAACGACGATATAAGTGGAAATAAGGCTTAAGCCTAATAGTTTTCTGATAGTTTCTAAGGAAGTTTTAATTGTATAGATATGCCCCCCCAATATTAGGTGATAGGAGGAATATTCGTATTCTTCCGAGGCCTTTGACCTGCAATTACAATGCAGTGTTGTTGTCAAAATAGTTTTGTAAGTAAGCGCAAAACTAATTTAATTGGAAACAATTAATTGACACTGATACTTTCGTTAATTGTGAGAAAACTTATTGCGCCCGCAGTTCTGACTGAATGACGCCGGCGCATCTCATGTACGGGCTATGCCGTTCCGCTTAACGCCCCATGGTGTGGTCCGCAATTCCATACAACGTTCAATGTCTTTGGAAGGAAAACATGAACATCAAGAACAATGCTCGCCGCCGCGGTACATCCATTGCGGCAGCAGCTCTCTCCGTGGCGCTGGTCGCTCCGGTGGTGCAGCCGGTAATGAACCCGTCTGCTGTGCCTGCTGCGGTTGCTGGTACGCCGGATGAGGCTGGTCAGCCGAATGATGCTGGTAACGGTGTCAAGTACCCAGGCGAGAACGCCGAGGGCGCCTACCAGTCTGTGGTGGATGAGCAGCGTTACACCTTCACCCCGGGGGAGCCGAAGGGTAAGAACGTGATCCAGGCTGACGCGCCGAAGGGGACCAATCAGTCCATTGAGGGCTACGTCATTCACCAGCGCAATGGTGACGTGTCGGTTTACCCGGGTACCCGTGACCCATGGAAGCCAATCCCGATGGCTGGCGTTCGCGTTTACGCTCAGTGGACTGAGAAGGGTGGTGTTACCTCGCCGGTGTACACCGCTGTTACCCGTGAGGATGGTTACTACACCATCAAGATGAAGTCCTTCACTAATGCGAAGGGCGAGGTAGTCAAGTTCGATGCGGACCCGAATGGCCCGCAGTACGAGAAGATCCGTGTGTGGGTGGATAACCCGGATCCGGATAACTTCACCCAGCTGTACGGCTACAACTTCGGCCACATGGGCCCGAACGGCAACACCTACGACACCCCGGGCGGCATGGGCTGGTATGTCGGCTCGGACCGCGTGACCAACGTGCGCTTTGCCTTTGGTGAGAAGACTCACCATGACGTGATGCACCGTGATAAGGCTGATGAGAACCCAGCGGTTGGCAATGGTCCTGGCCAGATCCGCGGACAGCTGTTCTGGCACCTGTACCACACTCAGGGTGCGTTCACCCCGAACCTGCTGAACCTGAAGAACGGTGCTGATGTGCCGGCAACGGGCATGAAGGTTTACGGCTCCTACCTGTCTGACTACGCAGTTGAGCAGATCAACGAGAAGGCTGCGATTGATCTTGGGTTCGACGAGATCCGTGGTCGTGGTTGGACGAACCGTAACGAGACTGCGCTGCAGAACTGGATCAAGCGCAAGATGGCCGAAGAGGGCAAGGACAAGTGGATCGCTGAGACCGCTGAAGCCACCGTCGACAGCAAGGGCGACTACACCCTGCAGTTCAAGGGAACCTTTGGCCGCCGAATGACCAACGGTACCGTTAACCGTGGCTACGACGATAAAGCCCTGCGTTACACCGATCTGGCCCGTGACAACGGCGCTGAGGCTATCTTCCCTGATGGTTCCAAGCACAATGCTTACAGCCTGTACGGTCAGGTCGCGCCTTCAGCTGACTACGGCAGCTGGGTGAAGAATAAGACCGGTCGTGGTGGCAAGAATCTGCCGAAGCACGTGAACTGGGATTGGCTGTTCTTCTCCACGGAGGAGACCAAGGGCCTTGGTCAGTTCACGCCGTTCTACAACAACTCCTTCCTGCACCGCAGCAAGTACGTGTTCAACGGTGACGGCAAGTGGGCAGGTGGCCTTGTCTACGGCGCTGGCGAGCCTTACCTGCTGGCCAACCGTCACGTCATTTACTCCGACTACACCGTCTTTGACGTGCTCGAGTACGACACCCGCGAGAATCCGGCCAAGCCGGGCGCCAAGGTCGAGACTGAAACCGCTGGCCTGCCCACGGATTGGGTTGAAGGCCTGCAGTACCAGATCGAGTGGGTCAACGGTGAGACCGGTGAGGTTGCTAAGACCTGTGACCCTGTGTCCCCGGAGGCAAACGGTACTATCCCGTCCTGCCAGCTCGACACCACCGGTGTTGAGACTACGACTACGTTTACGGCATACCTCTACCCGGTCAACAAGGAAACCAAGGAGCGCGGCCAAGCGATCGCAGCCGACTCCTTCACGGTGCTGGTCGGTTGGCAGCCACATTACGAGGAGACCAAGGCTAAGCCTGGCGAGGAAGCGAAGTCCCAGGCTCCGACTTTCGATAACACGGAGACCGATGACGTTGAGAAGCTCAGCGCTGAAGAGCTGAAGAACCAGGACGCTACCAAGGAAGCGACTAAGTTCGAGCTGCCGAAGGGCTTTGAGGCTCCGGAGGGCTTCGCTAAGGATGCCATCAAGGTTGATCCGAAGACCGGTGAGGTTTCCGTAACCTTCCCTGCGGATGCAGCCAACAAGGACAGCGTTGAGGTGCCGGTGAAGGTCACCTACAAGGACGGCACGACCGCAACTGGTACTGCACGCTTCGTCGTTGAGTCGACCGACCGTCACTCTGACAAGCTTGTGCCGGAGTACACGCCTGGTTCTGGTCAGCCTGGGCAGGATGCCAAGGTTAAGAAGCCGGAGTTCAAGGAAGCCGACGAGAACGGTGAGCCGACGGATAACCCTGCTGAGGAGCCCGCAGGCACCAAGTACGAGCTCGATGGCAACAAGAAGCCGACGTACACCACTGAGGACGGCGAGCAGAAGGAACTGCGTAAGCGTGACGTAAAGGTCAACGAGGATGGCTCCATCACCGTTAAGGTTCCGAAGGATGCTCAGCCGCACACGGACATCACTGTTCCGGTCAAGGTGACCTACCCGGATGGCTCTGTGGACTACACGGATGCCACCGTCACTGTGGGGCTCCCGGACAATGAGAACTTCGAGCCGGAGTACAAGGACGGCACCGGTAAGCCGGGCGAGGACGTCAAGGTTGACAAGCCTGTCTTCAAGGACAGCAACGGCAATGACGTCGACGCACCTGAGGGCACCAAGTTCGAGAAGGGCAAGGATGCTCCTAAGGGTGTGGAGGTCAACGAGGACGGTTCCATCACCGTCCCGGTTCCTAAGGATGCGAAGCCGGGCGACAAGATCACCGTCCCGGTGAAGGTCACCTACCCGGATGGCAGCACCGATGAGGTAGAGGTCTCTGTTACGGTTACGCTTGATGAGCCGAAGGACAACGGCGAGTCTGGTGTTGCAGACGACGTTCAGCCGTCCTGGAAGAACTCCAAGACCCCGGCTGATACTCCGGTTGAGGTCCCGAACACGGGCGAGAAGCTCCCAGAGGGCTCCACGGTCACTGCTGTTTCCGATCAGGGTTGGAAGGTAGAAACCAAGGACGACGGCACGATCACTGTCACGCCGCCGGCTGACGCAAGCACCGGTGAGAAGTCCACGATCTGGGTTACCGTTGACTACCCGGATGGCTCCCAGGACATCGAGCGTTTCACTGTCACCGTCCAGAATGACGATGACAAGGATGGCGACCCGACCAACGATGGCAATGACGCCATCAAGACCACCCCGGATTGGCAGAACTCTGAGACCAAGCCGAACGCGCCGGTTGAGATCCCGAACGAGGGTGACAAGCTGCCGGAGGGCTCCAAGGTTGAGGTCCCGGACACTGTCAAGGACCAGTCGGGCAATGACTGGAAGGTTGAGGTCAAGGATGGTGACAAGGTTGTTGTCACCCCGCCGGAAGGCACGAAGCCGGGTGACAAGGTCACCGTTCCGGTGAAGGTCACCTACCCGGATGGTTCCACCGATGAGGAGACCGTGACGGTCACTGTTGTCGGCGACTACGGCGTCGTCTACGAGGGCGGCAAGGGCCAGGTCGATTCTGACATCAAGGCTGCGCCGAAGACCGAAGACGGCAAGACCGATGCCCCTGAAGGCACGAAGTACACCACCGCTAAGGGTGAGGACGGTAAGCCGAAGCAGGAGACTCACGACGGCCTGTGGACCATTGGTGATCCCGATGAGAAGACTGGTGAAGTGACCGCCAAGGTCACGAAGGACAAGCTGACAAAGCGTTTCGAAGAGGTTCGTAAGAACATCATCGGCGACGAGTGCAAGCCTGGCCAGGTTGACCCGGCACAGGTGGACAAGATCATCGAGACCCTCAAGGCTCAGTTTGAGGCATCCACCACGGTGGACGCTGAGTTCTACCCGGGTGGCAGCAAGCAGGAGAACATTCCTGTGAAGTTCCAGCTTGTCGACGCCGACGGTAAGCCGCTGGCTGAGAGCAACGACTGGGACGGCGACGGCATGGACAACAAGACCGAGATTGAGAACTGCCGCAACCCGTTCGATGGCGAGGACAACAAGCCGACGCCGTTGGATCCGGCAATTCAGCTCCCTGAGTGGGACGACGCCTCGGGCGCACCGGGCTACGAAGTGAACATCCCGAAGAAGGATGACTCTGGCGAGGTTCCGGAGGGCACCGAGGTGACCACTGAGGGTCCTGGTACCGCCACGATCAACGACGATGGCTCCATCACGGTCACCCCGAACGAGGATGCGAAGCCGGGCGACAAGATTGTCGTGAAGGTCACTGACTCCGAGGGCAAGATCGATGATGTCACGGTCACCGTTGTTGATCCGTGGAAGGATGCGTCGACCACTCCGGGGACGGAGACGACCATTAAGAAGGATCCGGACTTCAAGGTGACGGACGGTGCCGAGGCTGTGGTTGAAGGTGGCGACGACAACGGCACTGCCAAGATCAACGACGATGGCTCCATCACCTTCACGCCGGGTAAGGATGCGAAGCCGGGTGACACGATCAAGGTTGTTGTTAAGGACCCGAAGGGCAAGGTCATCGACACCATTGAGGTGACCATCAACTCCCACGAGTTCTCCAGCCGTAAGGGCTGCACCGAGTCCCTGCTGGGCTTCGGTCTGCCGCTGCTGGCTCTGATTCCGCTGGGTATTGCTACCCAGGCTGCTATCCCGGGCCTTCAGGCATTCCAGGCTCAGGTTGACCAGCAGATCCGTGACATGAACACGGCTCTGCAGCGTCAGCTGGGCATCCTGGATCCGAACATGGCTCGTGCTGCTGCTGAGTTTGATGCTCGCCTGAAGGGTGCGGGTGCAAACCTGGGTCAGGTTCTGGCTGGTCTGGCGCTCCTGGGCTACGGCATCGCTGCGATTGCAACGATTGCGTCCGCTTGTGATCCGAGCAACCCGAACAAGCGTGACTCCAAGCTGGACTTCTCCAGCTCCCTGAAGCCGGGTGAGAACGGGTCCTCCAACAAGAAGGAGGGCCAGGAAGGTAAGGAGGGCTCCTCGAAGGAGGGCAGCTCCAAGCCGACCGACGAGCCGACCACCCCGGTTGAGCCGACTGAGGTTACCGAGCCGACTGAAGGCGATGAGCCTTCCGTTCCGGCTGAGGTTGCCGACCCGACTGAAGAGAACTAAAGGTTCCTTCTAGGTTCCCTGCGGTGGGGCGGCGCAAGCCGCCTGGCCGTGTGATTTAGCCGCCGCCCACTTTGTCCCTGAGAAGGGGATGGGGTGGGTGGCGGTTTTTCTATGCCTCAAAATGCTTATCGACGCCTCCCTGTCAAACCCCTTCATCCCTCCTGAACTCGTCCCAGCTACCACCAAGGGGCTCATCGGTTGCGGGGGAAGCCACCAAAATAGGGGGTGTGGCAAAATTCATTCACTTCAATGTCTATACCTCTCATCTGCGGTTTGTTTCCGATGTGACTAATGGGGTGGGCGTCGAGAAGCATTTTGGAGCTTTGGGGGTGGAGACATTTTCTTGACGCTGATAGTTTCTATAGTAATGAGAAACATTGTGGTTAGCGAAATGGAACCTGTGTTTTGCTGACGCATCTCATGCATGGACCATGCCGTCCCGCTTAATGCTCGTGGTATGGCCCGGAATTTCATACAACGTTCACTGTCTCTGGAAGGAAAACATGAACATTAAGAACATCGCCCGCCGCCGCGGCACATCCATCGCGGCTGCGGCGCTTTCCGTGGCGCTGGTCGCGCCATTTGCGCAGCCGGTTGTGAACCCGGCGGCTGTGCCGGCAGCGGTTGCTGGTACGCCGGACCAGGCTGGCCAGCCGAATGACGCAGGTAATGGCGTCAAGTACCCGGGCAAGAATGCTGACGGTGTCTACCAGTCTGTGGTGGATGAGCAGCGCTACACCTTCACCCCTGGGCCACCAATGGAGGGTGCGATCGAGTCGGGCGCCCCGCAGGGCACCAACGAGTCGATCGAGGGTTACATCATTCACCAGCGCGATGGTGATTTCAATGTCCATCCGGGCACCCCTGATCCGTGGCAGCCGATTCCGATGGAAGGTGTCCGCGTCTACGCTCAGTGGACTGAGAAGGGTGGTGTGACCTCGCCGGTGTACACCGCTGTCACTCGCGCAGATGGCCGTTACACCATCAATATGAAGCCCTTCAATAACGCCAAGGGCGAGGTTGTGAAGTTCGATGCGGACCCGAATGGTCCGCAGTACGAGAAGATCCGTGTGTGGGCAGACAACCCGGATCCGGAGAACTTCACGCAGCTGTACGGCTACCGGTTTGGTGGCCTCGGCCCTGAAGAGGCGACTTATGACACGATTCACACCATGGGCTGGCTCGTTGGGCCCGACCGCGTGACTAATGTGCGTTTCGCGTTCGGTGAGAAGATCCGCCATGATGTGATGCACCGTGATGATGCTGCTCAGAACCCCGTGGTTGGCAATGGTCCTGGCCAGATCAGGGGTCACCTTTTCTGGCACTTGTGGTACTCCCAGGGTGCGTTCACTCCGAACCTGTTGAACAAGTTCGATGGCGCCGATGTGCCGGCAACGGGTATGAAGGTTTACGGCTCCTATCTGTCTGACTACGCGGTCAACCAGATCAAGGAAAAGGCTGCGAATGATCTTGGGTTTAAGGAGATCCGTGGCAGCGGTTGGACCAACCGTAACGAGGTTGCGCTGCAGAACTGGATCAAGCGCAAGATGGCCGAAGAGGGCAAGGATAAGTGGATTGCCGAGACCGCTGAAGCTACCGTCGGTAGCGATGGCTTCTACAACCTCCAGTTCAAGGGCACCTTTGGCCGCCGAGTGACCATCGGTGCAGAAGTTGACCGTGGTTATGATGACGGCGCGCTGATCTACACCGACCTTGCTCGTGACAACGGTGCTGAGGTGATCTTCCCAGACAAGTCGAAGCACAACGCTTACAGCTTGTTTGGTCAGGTTGCTCCTACTGCTGACTACGGTAGCTGGGAGAAGAACAGGACGGGCCGTGGCGGGGATAACCTGCCGAAGCACGTGAACTGGGATTGGCTGTTCTTCTCCACCGAGGAGACTGAGGGGTTTGGCCAGTTCACGCCGTTCTACAACAACTCCTTCCTGCCGCGTGACCAGTACACGTTCAACGGTGAGGGCAAGTGGGCTGGTGGCTTTGTTCTCGGTGCAGGTGAGCCGTACCTCCTGGAGAACCGTCACATTGTGTACTCGGACTACACCGTTTTTGATGTGCTCGAGTACGACACCCACAAGAACCCGGCCAAGCCGGGTGACAAGGCTGATACCAAGACGGGTGGCTTGCCGATCACGTGGGCTGAGGGTCTGCAGTACCAGATCGAGTGGGTAGACGGTAACACCGGCAAGGTTGTGAAGACCTGTGCTCCTGAGTCTCCAAAGGCACCCGGCACCATCGAGTCCTGCCAGTTGGATACTGGTGACAAGGAGATCTTCCCGGATGGCATCAAGTCCACGACGACGTTTACCGCGTACCTGTACCCGGTCAACAAGGAGACTGGGGCGCGAGGCAGCGCGATTGCCGCTGATGCATTCACGGTTTTGGTCGGCTGGCAGCCACTCTATGAAAAGACTGAGGCTAAAGAGATCGGTAAGCCCGCGAAGTCGAAGGCTCCGACTTTCGACAACACGGCGACCACTGACACCGAGAAGCTCACGGCTGATGAGTTGACGAAACAGGATCCGAAGAAGAAGCCGACGAAGTTCGAGCTCGCGGAGGGCTTTACGGCTCCCGAGGGTTACACCGTCGAGGTTGACGCGGCTACGGGTGAGGTCTCTGTTACCTTCCCGAAGGATGCTCCGACGAAGGCTAGCCTTGACGTGCCGGTGAAGGTCACCTACGAGGACAAGACGGTCGCTACGGCTACTGCTCCGTTCGTTCTGACCGCTAAGCGCGATGCTGACAAGGTTGAGCCGAAGTACGAGGACACTCTTGTTGATCCGAACAAGGAGAACACGTCCACGCCGACGTTCTTCGAGCAGGATGAGCACGGTGAACCGACTGATAAGAAGGTTGAGATTCCGCCGAACTCCAAGTTCTCCATTCCGGATGACTTCAAGGCTCCGGATGGCTACACCGTCAACATCGACAAGAACACCGGTGTGATCACCGTGACCGTCGATAAGGACAAGCTCAACAAGGACACTGTCGAAGACTTCGATGTTCCGGTCAACGTTGAGTACCCGGATGGTTCCGGTGATAAGACGAAGGCAAACTTCAAGCTGGACACCGATGGTGACGGCACGCCTGATGTCGAGGACCCGGATGATGACGGTGACGGCACGCCGGATACCGAGGAGATCGAGAAGGACACCAACCCGAAGGTTCCGAACCAGAACGGTCAGTTTGAGCCGAAGTACGAGGACAAGACCGTCCTCCCGGGTGGCAAGGCTGAGTCAACTCCGGACTTCTATGAGCAGGGCAAGGACGGCAAGCCGACTGACAAGAAGGTTGAGATTCCGGAGAAGTCCAAGTTCTCTATTCCGGGTGACTTCAAGGCTCCGGAAGGCTACACCGCCACCGTCGACCCGAACACCGGTGTTGTCACCGTGACTACCGATAAGGACAAGATCACGGATCAAACGCCTAAGACGATTGAAGTTCCGGTCGTTGTCAAGTACCCGGATAACTCTGAGGACAACACGACTGCGAAGTTCAACCTTGGCAAGCACCCTGAGTGGGAGGACGGTAAGACGACTCCGAATGCTCCTGTGACGATTCCGAAGACGGATGGTTCTGGTGATGTTCCGGAAGGCGCCACGGTTGAGGTTGAAGGTGGCGATGATAACGGCACCGCCAAGATCAACGAGGATGGCTCCATCACTGTCACCCCGGGTGAGAATGCGAAGCCTGGTGACAAGATCACGGTGATTGTCAAGGACAAGGACGGCAACGAGATCGACAGGATTGTTGTCGAGATCGTGGATGGTCCGCAGTGGGAAGACACGAAGACCACTCCGGATGCTCCTGTGACTATTCCGAAGACGGATGATTCTGGTGAGGTTCCGGAAGGCGCCACGGTTGAGGTTGAAGGTGGCGATGATAACGGCACCGCCAAGATTAACGAGGATGGCTCCATCACTGTGACTCCGGGTGAGAACGCTAAGCCTGGTGACAAGATCACGGTGATTGTCAAGGACAAGGACGGCAACGAACTTGACAAGGTTGTTGTCGAGATCGTGGATGTCCCGCAGTGGGAGGACGGTAAGACGACTCCGGATGCTCCTGTGACGATTCCGAAGACGGATGGTTCTGGTGAGGTTCCGGAGGGCGCCACGGTTGAGGTTGAAGGTCCTGGCACCGCCAAGATCAACGATGATGGTTCCATCACTGTCACCCCGGGTGAGAACGCCAAGCCTGGTGACAAGATCACGGTGACCGTCAAGGACAAGGACGGCAACGAACTTGACAAGGTTGTTGTCGAGATCGTTGATCCGTGGAAGGACAAGGAAACCTATCCGAAGGAGTCCGTCACGGTTCCTAAGGAAGATGGCTTCACGGTTCCGGAAGACTCCACGGTTGAGGTTGAAGGTCCGGGCACCGCTGAGCTTCTTCCGAACGGTGACATCAAGGTGACACCGAATGACGATGCCGAGGTCGGTAACGAGATCAAGGTGACCGTCAAGGACAAGGACGGCAATAAGGTCGATGACTTCACTGTGAAGATCGTCGAGAAGCCGATCAGCTCTTCGCAGCGCAAGGGCTGCACCGAGTCCCTGCTGGGCTTCGGTCTGCCGCTGCTGGCTCTGATCCCGCTGGGCATCGCTGCACAGGCCGCAATCCCGGGTCTGCAGGCATTCCAGGCACAGCTTGATCAGCAGGTCCGTGACATGAACACGGCGCTGCAGCGTCAGCTGGGCATCCTGGATCCGAACCTGGCTCGTGCTGCTGCTGAGTTCGACGCTCGCCTGAAGGGTGCGGGTGCAAACCTGGGTCAGGTGCTGGCTGGTCTCGCCGCCCTGGCGTACGGTATCGCTGCGATTGCAACGATTGCTACCAAGTGTGGCCCGTCGAACAAGGACCTCGTTGAGGGTGACAATGGTCTGTCCTCCTCCATCGGCAAGATCGGTGAGGGTTCTTCCGGCAAGCAGGAGGGCGAGAACGGATCCTCCATCAAGCCGGGTGAGAACGGTTCCTCCGATAAGAAGGAAGGCGAGGACGACAAGGGCGGATCCTCGAAGGAGGGTAGCTCCAAGCCGTCCGAAGAGGCACCTGCTCCGGAGCAGCCGGGTACCGGTTCTGAGGACCAGTCCGGTGATCAGGATGCTTCTTCTGAAGAGGGCAACAACTAAGGGTTCCTTCTAGGTTCCCTGCGGTGAGGTGGCGTAAGCCGCTTGGCCGTGTGATTTAGCCGCCGCTCATTCTGTCCCTGAAAAGGGGATGGGGTGGGCGGCGGTTTTTCTGTGCCTGCCTGGCGTCTGTTTGGGGGTGTCGCTGGGGGCGGGAGAAGTCACACTAGTAACACCTAAGTTTGCCAAATAGGCCTAAAAAGGCTGTTTTCGTCGCGAAAAACGGGAGTTTGGCAAACTTATGTGGTGTGGGTGGTGCAGCTGGTGTGAATGATGTGGGCAGTGCCGCGGCGGATTGAGCGCTACTGAAAGCAGAAACTCCCGGGTACCAGTTCAAACCGTGGCGGGCCCGGGAGCTCGTGGGGGAGTGGGGTTTTGGCGCTTTACTCCGGGTGGGAGGCGTTGACCATGTCGTCCCACTCGACGATCTTCTTGCGTTCGCGGCCTTCGGCCTCGCCAAGGGCGCGTTCGGCGGCGTCGAGGTTGTGCCAGCCGTCCCAGGTGGTCACCTTGATGCCCTTGTCGGCGAGCAGGTCGAGGATGGCCTGGTCGTTGCGGTGAGCGGTGGGGGTGAGGCGGCCGGAGGTGAAGTCCTCCAGCAGCATGGTGGTGGTGTCCTTCGCATCGGATTTGGTGTTGCCAATAAGTCCGATAGGTCCACGCTTAATCCAGCCGGTGGCGTACAGACCGGGGACGATGTCGCCGCCGAATTCGGTGAGCACGTGGCCTTCGTCGTTGGGGATGACGGCACGGAGGTCGTCGAAAGGCACACCCTTGACAGCGTCAGAGCGGTAGCCGACGGCGCGGTACACCGCCTGGACATCCCAGGTGGTGGTCTTGCCGGTCAGGGTCACGCCGCCCTTGCCGTCCAGTTCGGTGCGTTCGGTGACAAAGCCGGTGACCTTGCCGTTGTCGTCGCCGAGAATCTCCACCGGGGACTCGAAGAAGTGGATGAACAGCTTGTGCGGGGCGCCCTTCGGGTCGCGCATCGCGTAGCCTTCGAGGGTCTGGCAGACGAGGTCGACGCTTTTTGCTTCGCGACGAGCCTGCTCCGACGCCTCGTCATAATCAATATCCTCCGGATCCACGATGACCTCAATGGTGTCCGAGTGGTCCAGCTCCTTGAGCTCCAGCGGGGAGAACTTCGCCTGGGCGGGGCCACGGCGGCCGAAGACGTGGATCTCCTTGGCAGCGGATGCGTTCAGGTTGTCGTAGACGTTGTCGGGGATCTCCGTCACCTTGAGCTCATCCGCGGTCTTAGCCAGCACGCGGGCGATGTCCAGGGCGACGTTGCCCACGCCGACGATGGCGATCTTCTCCGCCGTGAGGTCCCAGTTGCGCTCAAAGTTCGGGTTGCCGTCGTAGAAGCCTACGAACTCGCCGGCACCAAAGTGGCCGTCTAGGTCCGCGCCCGGGACATTCAGGTCGCGGTCAGCCACAGCGCCGGTGGCAAAGACTACTGCGTCGTAGTACTCCTGCAGCTCCTCCACCGTGATGTCATTGCCCACATCCACGTTGCCCAGCAGGCGGATCTCCGGCTTATCCATCACGTTGTGCAGGGATTTAATAATGCCTTTGATGCGCGGGTGGTCCGGCGCCACGCCGTAGCGGATCAGGCCGAAGGGGGCCGGCATGCGCTCAAACAGGTCCACGCGGACCTCGGTGCCGTTCTTGGCCAGGTCGGATTTGACCAGAAGGTCAGAAGCGTAAATGCCGGCGGGGCCGGAGCCGACGACGGCAACGCGGAGGGAATCGGTCTGGGCGGAGGGTGCAGTGTTGTCTGTGGTCATCTTTTTCCTGTGCATCCTTGTTTTATCGGAGATAAGGATAGTTTCTTGTGCTATCGGACATCATAGCGCCTCAGGCAAATAAGTCTAGACTAAGCAGTCTATTAAATTCGCACCGAGTGGTCTTCAGGGGACGGGGGTCCCATATGGGTGGGGTGAGTGAAAAAGCACACAGTAAACCCCCAGCGTGGTCCCCCATACACAGTTAGACTGGGAGCACTGCCTTTGTGACATGAAAGGAAACGCATGGCTAACAAGTCCGTCCTGATCACCACAGTCGGCCGGACCTTCGATGGCATTGACATTGAGGGGCTCGCTGCGGAGACCAACCTGAACCTCGTCAAGCTCGCTGATCAGGAGGCGGACGTCGCCGCCATCGTGGCAGCTGAACTGCTCACCGGGGACACGCTGGTGCAGGGCTCCGGGGATTACAACTTTGACGCTGATGCGGCATCCGCCCTCGGTATCCCCCTCCTTATCGTCAGTGCTTGCCCCGTTGCGGCGGAGCGCGCCGAGGCGCGTATCGCGCAGCTGGGGGCGACGGTGGCGGGGGTTGCAGAGAGCGTCGATAAGCACACCCTTGCGCAGGCGCTGGAGACGGAGACTGAGCCCATCATGTCCGCCGCTGTTTTTGAACACTGGCTCCTCACCCGCGCGAAGGCGGACCGCAAACACATCGTCCTGCCGGAGGGTGAGGACGATCGCATTCTGCAGGCCGCGCACCAGCTGCTCGCGCAGGGCGTCGCTGACATCACCATCCTTGGCGTGGCGGAGGACATCCAGCGCCGCGCGGACAGCCTGGGCCTCAACCTGGCCGGCGTGAACATCATTGACCACCTGAACTCGGACCTGCTGGAGGAGTTCGCCGCGGACTTCGCAGAACTGCGCAAGTCCAAGGGTATCACCCTGGATGAGGCGAGGGAGACCATGAAGGACATCTCCTACTTCGCCACAATGATGGTGCACAAGGGTCTGGCAGACGGCATGGTCTCCGGAGCTGCGAACACGACGGCGCACACGATTAAGCCGTCCTTCCAGATCATCAAAACCGTGCCGGGCGCATCCGTGGTGTCCTCCATCTTCCTCATGGTCATGCGTGGCCGCCTGTGGGCCTTCGGTGACTGTGCGGTGAACCCGAACCCGACGGCGGAGCAGATCGGTGAGATCGCTGCCGTATCCGCCAAGACCGCAGCCCAGTTCGGCATTGACCCGAAGGTGGCCATCCTGTCCTACTCCACCGGCACCTCCGGCTCCGGCCCGGACGTGGACCGCGCGGTCGAGGCAACGGCGAAGGCGCGCGAGCTGGATTCGTCCCTCGCTGTGGATGGCCCGCTGCAATTTGACGCCGCGTGCGACCCGGGTGTGGGCAAGAAGAAGGCCCCCGATTCCCCGGTGGCTGGTGAGGCCAACGTCTTCATCTTCCCTGACCTTGAAGCAGGCAATGCCGGCTACAAGATCGCGCAGCGCACCGCCGACGCGTTGGCAGTGGGCCCGATCCTGCAGGGTCTGAACAAACCCGTCAACGACCTGTCGCGTGGTGCGACGGTCCCCGACATTGTTAACACGGTGGCTATCACGGCTATCCAGGCACAAGGAGAATAAACATGTCTTACGTCCTCGTTCTCAACTCCGGTTCCTCCTCGATCAAATTCCAGATCGTGGACCCCGAAGCCTCCGCCTCGGACACCCCGTTCGTGTCCGGCCTGGTGGAGCAGATCGGTGAGCCGAAGGGCAACATCCGCATCCAGATCGAAGGCCGCGAAGTGGGCTCCACCATGCCCATCCGTGACCACCGCGGCGGCCTGCAGCTGGCCATCGCCATGTTGGACGCCAACGGCGTTGGCCCGACGCAGATGCACATCATCGCCGTCGGTCACCGCGTCGTGCACGGTGGTCAGACATTCGGCGAGCCCGTGCTTATCGACGACTCCGTTGTCGACCAAATCCGCCAACTCATCCCCCTCGCCCCGTTGCACAACCCGGCGAACATCGACGGCATCGACGTTGCCCGCGCACTCCTGCCGGACATCCCACACGTCGCCGTGTTCGATACCGGCTTCTTCGGCGACCTGCCGGACGGTGCCGCCCACTACGCGATTGATGAAGACCTGGCGCGGGAGCACCAGATCCGCCGCTACGGCTTCCACGGCACCTCCCACGAGTTCGTGTCCTCCCAGGTGCCGGGCCTGATTGGCAAGGCGCCGGAGGAGACCAACCAGATCGTCCTCCACATCGGCAACGGTGCTTCCGTCTCCGCCGTGCGCGGCGGTAAGCCGGTGGACACCTCCATGGGCCTCACCCCGCTCGAAGGCCTGGTCATGGGCACCCGTTCCGGTGACATCGACCCGGGCGTGATCTTCCACCTCTACCGCACCGCCGGCATGAGCATCGACGACATCGATGACCTGCTCAACCGCCGCTCCGGCCTCAAGGGCCTGGCCGGTGCGAACGACTTCCGTGAGATCAACGCCCGCATCGCCGACGGCGACAAGAAGGCCAAGCTGGCCTACGACGTCTACGTCCACCGCCTCCGCCGCTACATCGGCGCCTACATGATCGGCCTGGGACGCGTCGACGCCATCACCTTCACCGCCGGTGTCGGCGAGAACGCCGCCCAGGTGCGTGCCGATGCCCTGGCCAACCTCGAAGGCTTTGGCATCAAGCTCGACCCGGCCAAGAACGAGGAAGGCTCCGGAGCCCGCATCATCTCCACGGACGACTCCGCCACCAAGGTGCTGGTCGTGCCGACGAATGAGGAGCTGGCCATCGCCCAGAAGTCCGCAGCCATCGCGGGCTAGGGGCCTTCTTCTCCTCTTCTATCCCTTTTAGGTCGCCGTAAGGCGGCCTAAAACCAGGTGGCCGGGCGGACTTTGTTCGCCGTGTCCACCAGGGCGTAGCGGTGCTTGGCGTACGGCGCTCGGCGGGCTTGCTGCCTGAGTGTGATGGCAAGCCCGCGGCGCAGGCCTTTCACCGTGAAGTCGAATTCGAAGAGCTGCGTCTTGGAGCTGGCTGACTCAAGGTCGTTGTCCATGAGGTAGGTCAGCCCCGCGCGCAGCACCGCGACCTTGATCTGCAGCAGGCGCGGCTCATTGGTGGGGATCTCCTCCAGCCGGCGCGCGGCGCGGCGGATGCGGGATTCCGTCAACGTATCCCCAACCAGGTACAAAATGCTGGTCAGCTTAGCCATGCGGTGGTGGCGGGACTGTTGCGGCACCTTATCCAACGCAGCCACCGCCATTTCCACCTCACGCTCAAACATCAGCTGACGCGCCAGGCCAAAAGCAGACGACACCGTCGTGGAATTCGCCGCCCACACCAGTGCGTACAGGCGCATGGCGTTGAGCCGTAGCGTCGGCGGATCCATCGTGACGTGGCTCCACGTCGGGCTGAGCACCCCGTCCTTTTCCAAGCGGCGGAAGTAGGAATTGGGGAGCTCGCCAAGATCGGTGCGGATGGAGGCGAGGTGGCGGGGGAGGGTGTCGTCAATAAGCTCTTGCTGCTGGTGCCCGCTTTCTTGCAACATGAGCTCATCCACCGCGGCGAGCGCGAGTTTCGGTGCGGCCTCGCCCGGCACGATGTTTAAGACCTGCGCGAAGTCCTTCTGCGCGGCCACGAAATCGCCGCGGACCAGCTCGGTGAGCGCGCGGTACCAATGGAAACGCCAGTTGTTGCGCAGGCGATCGTCGAACTGGCTGAGCCAGTGGCGCGCCTGCGTGGTCAGGCCGAGGTCCAGCATCGCGCGCACGACGCCGAAGGGGATCTCCGCGGAATGCTCGTACTCCGGGGTCTGCATCGCCTGGCGGAGGGACTCAAGGGCTTCCTGCGGCTCGGCGTACGACGTACCCGAGAGCAAACCCGCGCCCACATCCGACCGGTCAATCAGTGGTGTGGGCAGGGCTGATAGGACTTCCTGCGGCGTGATTTCAACTGTCCTATCAATTCCGTCAATGAGCTGGTCCGTGCGGAACACCAAGTGCTTTGTGCCAAACGTGGTACGTTGCGGCGAAAACAGCGAGTGCTGCGCCGGGTGCGCAATCCCATCGCGGATAGCAATGACCTCACGTAGCACGCCCAGCAGCTGAATCTCCAGCTCATCCACGGACTGGAAGCGCTTTGCCGGATCCGGGTCGCAGCACCGCGCGAGCAAGCGATACAGGGAGATGTAGCGGCGCAAAGTCTTCGACGTACTCGGCGTGGGCAGCTCATGCGTGAACACCCCATCCACCTTCGGCAGATCCAGGATCAGCGCGGCGAGCGTGCGGCCGACCGTGTAGATGTCACTAGCTATCGACGGCCCCTCCCGCGCCACCTCCGGCGCCTGATACCCCTTCGTGCCATAGATATAGCCGTACGCCCCGATGCCGCTGACCGCGCCCAGGTCAATGAGCTTCACCTGGTCTTCGGTGACAATGATGTTGTCCGGCTTCAGGTCGTTGTACACCACCCCGCGGCTGTGCAGGTACCCCAGCGCGGGCAGGACCTCCAGGATGTACGCGATAGCCAGGTCTATCGGGAGCAGGTGGTTGCGCTGTGCGTTACGACGCTCGCGCAACGACGGCCCGCCCACAAACTCCATCACAATAAAGCCCTCGTCCACCCGGGGATCATCGATGAAGTTGAAAATCTTCACGATGCCGGGGTGCGTAATATCCGCCAAAAACTCCCGCTCCGCGGCCGCAGCCGCCGTCTCATCGGCGCTCTTCTCCGCCTGCAGGCCCTTGAGCACCACCACGCGGCCGGCCACATGGTGGTCCTGCGCCAGGTAGATCCACCCCATGCCGCCGTGTGCGATGACACCTTTGATTTCGTACTGGCCAGCCACCACATCGCCCTGCTGCAGTTGCGGCGCCGGAATACCCTTCTTCACCACCGCCTCGGTGGGGTCCTTCAGCTCCTCTTTCGGCTCGGACGGCGCAATCCACGGCAGCTCCACCATGCCGTCCGCCACCGACCGCGCCTGGCGCTTCGCGCCGCGCAGCTTCTTGAACTTCTCCAGCGCCTCGCGCCGCGAGCGTTCCGACGTACTCGCCTGTAACTCCGCCATCTGCTCCGGCGTCAACCCCGCCAGCGTGCCGGCGGTGCTGTCTGTACCGCTTGAGCCTCCAGTGCTGTGCTCAGCCGCCTGAGTGAACTCAGCGAACTCAGTGAATTCCGGGGGAGTGGCCTGCGTCGCCTGGGTGGCTTGAGTTGTTTCTGGGGTGTCGCGCAGGGCGTCGAGGTCTTTGAGGAGGTCGGCGATGTCACCGGTGCCGTCGTAAAGCGTATCGGCGTCGAACTCTTCTTCTTCATCCGCGAAGGGGTCGAAGAGGACGGCTTCGGTTGCTTCGTGGCTCTCGGCCTCCTCGTTGCTGTGGAGGTGTTCCGTGACCTGGTCGATGTCCCGGTCCGGCACCCACGTGCCGTCGGTGGCGCCCGGATCAGCGTTAGTCATTGTTCTCCTCCCGGTAGATCGGCTGCGGCGCGGTACGCGGCGCGATGTGCGGGCCAAGCCAGCGCTTAAACATCGCGTCCCACGTGCCGTCCGTGCGCACGCGGTTGAGCGTGGAATTCACCTGACGAGTCAGCCCGTCATACCCCTTCGGAATCCCCACCGCGTAATGCTGCGTGGCAAACGGCTCGCCCGCCACCGTGGTCAGCGGATCCTGCGCGGCAAAGCCCGCCAGAATCGTCTCATCGCCCACGAGCAGCCCCGCCTGATATTGCTGCAGCGCCATCAGACAATCCGTCCACGTGCGCGTGCGCAGCAGCTCATGCTGCGGGAAATTCTCCCGCGCAATATTCACGGTGTTGGACCCGGTGGCGACACAAATGCGCTCATCAGACAGGTCCTGCGCCCCATCAAGGTGGGAGCTCGTGGGCACGAGCATGCGTACCGACGAATCCAGGTACGGCACCGAGAAATCCACCTCCGCCGCCCGCTCCTTGGTAATGGACATCGTCCTAATCACAATGTCCACCTGGCCTGACACGAGGGCTTCCGTGCGTTTGGAGGAGTCCACAAAGCGGAAATCAACCCTATCGGGAAACCTGAATATGTCCCGGGCGATCTCCCGGGCCAAGTCCACCTCAAAACCCTTGAGTTCACCCGTCGCGTTATCGCGGAAACTCAACAAATATTGGGACTGGTCCACGCCCACGATGATGCGGCCACGCTTATAAATATCCGGGACCCGCTTTTCCGGCGACTCCCTGTCCGGGCGTAGCGAGCCCGGCCAATCATAGGCCTCTACCTCGGCATCCGGTGTCTGTCCTGGTGCATCCACCACTGCACCCGCGGGCAGTGGGAGGTCCTGCAACGCCGGTGGTTCGGACTGATCTCCGATCCCCGGCTGCACCGGGGTGACAGAGCAGCCCGCCAGCGTTCCCGCCACGACCGCAAGCACCGCAGCGCCCTTTACCGCCGCTGCCCGCGGACTCACTTTCACCCCCGCTTTTACCCCCGCGAATTCAGGTTTCGTCATAGGCTTCCGCGCACAGTGCTCCGGTAGTTTCATCCGTTTCATCACAGGTACTCCTGAATCCTCGGGCGGACGCCGATCCACGCCATGAGGAAAGCCAGAATCGTCAGCACCATGACGCCGGGGGCGACGCTATCGGAGGCTTTCAAACTGTTCGTGATGTGCGAACGCAGATCTGTTCGTGACTGGGAGATGAGGTCCGCCAAGCCTTTGTCGAGGGTGTGGAAGGAGGTGGCGGCGGAGGGGGAGGCGTCGACAAGCTCTTGCGATGCGGCGATGTCCACCGCATGCTCGTAATCGCCTTGCTGCAGCGCCGTCATCATGCGGGAGTGGGAGACGCGCCAGTCGGTGAGCGCGCGGCGCGTCGTGGCCACGAGCTCTTCATCCGCGCTCGGCGGGAGGGTGTCCAGTGCGCGGGTGACCTCGTCGGCCGTATCGCCCATCTCGGTGGCGGAGCGGTCGCCCATGCGGCGGGTGAGCAGCGTCAACGTTTCCGTCGTGCGGGTTTCCTGCGCGGTGATGCGGGCGCTGGTCAGCTGCTCAAACTGGTGGCTCGCGGCCTCGAACCCGTGCGTGCCCGCAATCCACGCGGCCGAGTTCGCGCTGATGACCCACACTGTTGCCGCGAGCATGAGCGCCGTGGAGACGAGGAAGCCGCGGTTGAGGCGGCGGCGGAACATCCGCCACAGCACCCATTGCGTGAACACCAGCGCGGCGATGCCCGCCAACAGGCCGGACAACGGCACGAACTGGGGCAGGGTGAGGCGACGCATCTCATCATCCACCTGGTCGCGGGTGATGTTGAGCAGGCGTTCTGCCTTGGCCAGCATCGTCTCGCGCATGAGGGTGGAAGCCTGCGTCATGTAGGCCACACCCAGCGGATTGCCCACGCGTTGGTTTGCTTGTGCGCGCTCCATCAGGCCGGTGTACTGCGGCAACATGCGCTGGATGTCGCGGACGAGCTCCTGCACCTCCGCCGAATGCTCCGCGTGTGCCCCGGCCACCGCGCTGCCGCGCACAACTTCGTCGGCGGCGATGACGGCTTTATCAATGGTGGCCACGTACCGGCGGTGGGATTCCGCCGTCTGCAGCCCCGGCTGCACGAAGGAGGTGGTGGCCAGCGTGTCGGCCTGGCTCAAGCTCGTATATAAGGTGTGCGCCGAATTGCTGGTGGGCTCGGTGGCGCTCAGCAGGGTCTCTAGGGCGTTTTCGCGGGACTGGCCGGATTGGCTCATCGCATAGCCGCTGGCCAGCAGCATGACACTGAGCAAAACCATGAGTGCCAGCAGGCGTCCCACACTGGTGGTGAGGAAGCTCCACGCATTCCCCATCCACCGGCCGGTGCCACCGAGGGAGTCATAGAACTTGTCCCGCAACCCCCTCAGTCCGGTGCGCGGCGGCGCCTCCTCCAGGGAATCCAGCCACGCATCCTCATGCTCCTGGAGGTCCACCACCGGCTGGGACTTCCGCGGACTGAACCGCGGCAATTTCACACGAGAGCCACCTCCCGTGCGTCCCCTGGCCTCACCGGCCGCCTCCATGCGCGCCATTCCCTCAGACTACAGGGCACATGTGACAGGTGGGGCTAAACACCACTGCCGGGTAGGGTGGCGCTTATGGAAGGCGACGGTAACGGTTGGGTCGAAGGCCCACACGGCAAACAAGTCTGGGGCAAGCACGGTGCGGCCGGCCTCTTCCTCCGCGCCGGGAACACGGTGCTCCTGCAGCACCGCGCGCACTGGGTCGCCGATGGCGGCACGTGGGCTTTGCCCGGCGGTGCCCGCGACTCGCACGAGACAGTCGAGGAAGCAGCCCTGCGCGAAACGGTCGAGGAGTGCGGCATCGACACTTCGCTCGTGATTATCGACGACGCCGTCATCACCGCCGGCACACCCCCCGGCTGGACCTACACCACCGTGCTCGCCCGCACCACCACCGGCGAGCCGATCCCGCTGGAGCCCAATGCCGAATCTATGGAATTACGTTGGGTTCCGCTGGAAGAACTTAGGGGGTTTGAGTTGCATGGGGGGTTTGAGGCGTCGTTAAGCATGCTTCTGTGGCACGCTGAAAAGCATGATCGAAGTTAAGAACCTGACGAAGGTGTATGGCTCCGTCCGCGCGGTGGACGACCTCACCTTCACGGTCGAACCCGGCGTGGTCACCGGCTTCCTTGGGCCCAACGGCGCAGGTAAATCGACCACGATGCGCATGATTCTCGGCCTTGATGCGCCCACTTCAGGCACCGCGCTTATCGACGGCGCCCCCTACCGCTCCCTCCCCAACCCCCTGTCCAAGGTTGGTGCGCTGCTGGATGCGAAGGCGGTGCACCCGAATCGCAGCGCGCGCAACGCCCTGCTGTGGCAGGCGCAGGCCTCTGGGATTGAGGCGTCGCGTGTGGATGCGGTGCTGGACCTCGTCGGCCTGACGTCTGTGGCCGGCAAGAAAGTCGGTGGGTTTTCGCTGGGTATGGGCCAGCGCCTGGGCATTGCCGCTGCCATGCTGGGGGATCCGGAGTACCTGATTCTCGACGAGCCCGTCAACGGCCTCGACCCCGAAGGCATCCGCTGGGTCCGCGAACTGCTCCGCCGTTTCGCCGCGGAGGGGCGCACCGTGCTCGTGTCCTCCCACCTGCTGGCGGAGATGGCGCAGACCGCTGACCGGCTGGTGGTTATTGGGCAGGGGCGCCTTGTGGCGTCGGGTTCGGTCCATGACTTCATCAAGGAAAACTCTGCGCTGACCACTGTGGTGCGCACCCCCCACCTCGCCGAATTTAGCGCTGCCTTGACGGCGGAGGGCATTACTTTTGTGCCGTCGACGGACGCCGAAGGCCGCCCTGTCCTTGAGGTGCCGTCCCAGTCTTCCGACGACATCGGCGCCCTCGCCTTCTCCACCGGCGTCATGCTCAGCGAGCTCACCGAACGCCGCGCCTCCCTCGAAGACGCCTACATCCGCCGCACCGAAGGCGCCGTCCAGTACGCGTCCACCGGTTTCCCCGTTCCAGGAGGTCAGCCCAATGCTTAACGTGATTACCTCGGAGTGGACCAAACTCCGCACCACGGCCTCCTTCTGGTGGACCTCTGGCCTTGCCATCGTGCTCAGCGTCGGCTGGACCCTGTTCATGGCGGCCCTGGACAACCCTGAGCTGCCCAGCTACGGCGGTGCCATGGTCGTGGCTGGCTTCCTCAGCTTCGGCATGCTGTGCCTCATGATCCAGGCGATCATGGTGGTCACCACCGAATACCGGTATAAAGTCAGCGCCACCAACATGACGCTGACACCCCAGCGCTGGAAAGTCGCAGTGGGCAAGCTCATCGTCTACGGCGGCTACGCCGCAGCCTTGTCCTTCCTGATCTTGGCCGTGAGCTTCGTGCTTGGGGACCTCATCGCCTCCAACCCCATCAACTGGGCCTCCAACCCCTACTCCCGTCGCGCCCTGTGGGCCATCCCGTTGGCCACCTTTGTTTCTGTTCTGCTCGTGCAGGGGCTGGGCTGGATCGTGCGCCAAACCGCCGGTGCTCTGGTTGCCTACCTGGGTTGGCAGTTTGCCGTGGAACCGTTGATCGCGTTCCTCCCCAAAGTTGGCCAGAACATCCAGGCCTACGCGCCGTTCAAGAACCTGCAGCACTTCACCTCCAATATCCCCAACCCCGGGCCGCAGCCAGGGGTGGGTGCCCAGATTGAGCTGTGGCAGTCCCTCGTCCTCTTCGGCGTGTGGGCGGTGGTGCTGTATGGCATCGGGGTGCTGCTGCTGGAGAAGCGCGACGTGTAAAACACACAAGCCCCACCAGTGACACCTAAGTTTGCCAAACTCACGATTTTGGGCCTGAAATCGGCTGTTTTCGGGCAGTTTGGCAAACTTAGGTGAAACGCGTGGGGCAGAAGTGAAAACGCGCAAAGCCCAGCGGGCGACAGGGGTGGGGCAAGCCTGACAAGGGCGGCGGCGGAAGCCCGCCAAAGCTCAGCAAAGCCCCACAACAGCCGAACAGTCGAGGAATGTCCACCAGAGTGGACAATTTTCCCTTGAGAATCACCGCGCAGCCCCGCGACAATAAACGCATGCACCCAGAGTTGCCTTATTTGAATTCTTTGCTGGTGGTGGTGGGAAGGAGGGTGCCGAGGGGCGTCGAGAAGCAAATTGAGCGCGGCGAGCTGATTAAGGTGGCCAGCCGGCGCTTTGTGCGGCGGAAAGACATGATGGTGCTGCGGCGATATCAGCGGCAGATGCTGATGACGTTGGCGGCGGCGCAGTCGGTGAACAGCTCGTATCTGGTGGGGGGTTCGGCAGCACGGGTGCTCGGGATGTGGACGGTGGACGCAGCGCAGTGGATCACGCTGGCGACGCGGTCGGGTGGTGTTCCGCCGCGGACGAAGTGGCCGGCGGGCTGCGTGTATCGGAAGGAGCCGCCGCCGGAGAAGGTGGTGCAGATCTTGGGGGCTGCGGCGGTGGACCCGGTGAGCGCGTGGCTGCAGATCGCGTGCACGGAGGGTTTCCGGGCCGGGCTGGTGGCGGCGGATTGGTTGCTGGTGAACAAGCACAAGCGCTCGGAGCTGGAGACTCGCCTCGACGAGGTGGGCATGCGGAAGGGGATCGAGCACGCGCGGCGGAGCCTGCGCGAGGCGGTGGATTGTTCGGATGCTCCGGGGGAGAGCTACGCGCGGGCGCTGCTCATCGAGGAGGGCATCGGACCGCTGAGGCCGCAAGCGAAGGTGGTGCCGCCGTACGCGATCGATCTGCTCGTTCGCGGGTGCGTCGCGGTGGAGATCGACGGTGAGCTCAAATACGACGAGGATCCCGAGGAAGCGATTCGCCAGGAGCGTCGGCGCGAGAAGCTCATCCTGAACAGGGGTTTTCAGGTTGTGCGCTACTCCTCCACGCAGGTGTTCGCGCAGCCCAGGACGTTCATTGCGGATGTGCGTCGCGCGCTCGAGCGTGCTTAAAAAGCTTAAAAATGCTTATCGACGCCCCTACTGCACCGCCGACGTCAGCTTCATCACGTTATCGATGTACCGGCGCGTCCACGGGCGCTTCTTCCACTCCTCGAGGGTGAGTTGGTGGGAGACGGAGAGGTAGGAGGAGGCGAGATCGCAAAGCTCGGTGATGAGGGGACCCTCGAGGATGAATAGACTGTTCTCGTAGTTGAGGGAGAAGGACCGCATGTCCATGTTGGAGGAGCCCATGATGGCGATCTCGTTGCGTGCAGAGCCAGACGCAGCGCCAGGGCGCGTCCACACCGCTGGGTCCGCAATGGCGAACTTGGTGTGCAGCACATACGGGGCGGGGAACTGCCAGATGTGCACGCCGGCTTCGAGGAGTTGCTGGTAGTAGGCGGATTGCGCGTGGTGGACCATGAACTGGTCGGCCTTCTCACCAACGAGGAGGTCTACGCGCACACCCCGGTAGCAGGCGGTGGTGATGGCTTCCAGCATGGAGTCATCAGGCACGAAGTAGGGGGAGCACAGCACCAGGCGTTCGCGGGCGTGGTGGATGAGGGTGTTGAACATCCTCAGGTTCGGCTCTGTTGTGTAGCCGGGGCCAGAGGGGATGAGTTGGAGGACGTTTTGGTCGTGGTCGGTGGTGTCGTCGTCGAAAGGCGCGCGGATGTCCAGGATCTCCCCGGCCTCGGTGTACCAGTCCACGGCGAACATGGTTTCCAGGGAGGCGACGATCGGCCCGGTGAGTTCCACGAATGCGTCGACCCATTGGCGGGCTTTCCGCACGTGGTTGGGCATGAGGTAGGAGCGGTCGATGAGGTTGAAGGAGCCCATGAAAGCGACGCTGTCGTCGATGATGAGCAGCTTGCGGTGGTTACGCAGGTCGGGTCGACGGAAGGTACCGCGGAGGGGTTGAAGCGGCAGCATGAGGTGCCAGTCAATGCCGGCGGCGGTCATGCGCTTCTTAAATTTACGGAAGCCGGGGTATTTCTGGGACCCGATGTGGTCCAGCAGCACCCGCACCGGGACCCCGCGGGCGACGGCACGCTCCATCGCCTCCCACACCGGCGCGGTGGTGGAGTCCCAGGCCATGGCGTAGATCTCCACGTGAACGTGGTGCTGAGCATCGTCGATGGCAGCGGCCAGGCGCCGCATCGTGCCCTGATAGTCCGTCCACACGGCCTTGACGTGCCCGTCCAGCGCCGGAAAACCAGTGAGCGTCCGGTTCAGGTGCGCCATGGACGCCACCTCATCCGTCACGGACGCACCGGCGGGATAGTCGGGGAAGTCCTCGTGCACGTCATCGAGCAGCTCATTCGCCTCCCGCTGGATGCGGTGGCGGCGCCGCGACAGGAACGTGGACCCCAGGAAGAAGTACAGCGGCAACCCCAAAAACGGGATGAGCAGAATGACCAGCAGCCACGCGTTCGCGGACGACGGTTTCCGGTTCTCCGGAATCACACCGATCACGGCGAATTTGATGGTGTAGTCAATCACCATCAGGGCGAGTTGGAGGGCGGAGAGGCTCATCGGACTTCGTCGATAAGCAGGGCGCTGAGGTCGTAATCCGCGATGACCGGCGCGTGATCGGAGGCCTTCTCGCCGGCGCGCTCTTCGAGGTCGACCCACGCGCGGGCGGGCAGCTGCGGCGAGGCGAGCTGGAAATCGATGAGCATGCCCTCACCGCGCAGGAATCGCGCGCCCTTGTAATCGAAGTAGGAGTACGGTTCCTCGTGCCTGACCTGCGTCAACCCGAACTCCACGACCCGCTGAAACGCCGCGCGCTCGGGCTCCGTCACGTGCGTCTTGCCCTCAAAAAACGCGCGCTCCCACACATCTTTGTCCGTGGGCGCAATGTTGAAATCGCCGCACAAAACCTGCATTTTTTGCTTATCGACGACCTCCCCCAACCTCCACAAAAACTCCAACTTGTAGTCATAGTGGGGATCCGCAATCTCCCGGCCATTGGGAACGTAGAGGCTCCAGATCTCCACCCCGTTGCACGTGGCGCCAACGGCGCGGGCCTCGCGGTTCTGGGGTTTGGTGGGGTCCTTGTCAAAGCCGGGCTGGTTGGGGAAGTGGTCCTTGACATTCTCCAGGCCAACCCGGGAGATGAGTGCCACGCCGTTCCACTGGTGGTAACCCACGTGCGCGACATCGTAGCCCGCGGCCTCAAACGCCGAATACGGGAATTTGTCGTCTGAGCACTTCGTTTCCTGCATGGCCAGCACGTCAATGTCATTGCGCTCCAGGAATGCGACAGCGCGGTCGACGCGCGTGCGCACCGAGTTGATATTCCACGTGGCAATTCGCATGGGCACTAGCCTAGATCACAGCGCGCGTACCGGTGTCGGTGGTGCTCCACGAATCCGAGTTTGGTGTACAGCCCGATGCCGGCGTCGTTGCTGGCCAGCACTTGGAGGTAGGCGTCCGTGGCACCGTGGCTTTGGCCCCAGGCGAGCATCTCCGCGCCCAGCTGCGTGCCCAGTCCTCGACGCCGGAACTCCGGCGCGACCTCGACGGCGGAGTAGCCGAGCCACACCCGCCCATCGTCGGACCCCGTGATCGTGCCGCGGGTCACCGCCACGGTCTCGCCCTGGTGGGTGAGGCGGCCGAAACCGAGCGTGCCCTCAATCTCATCGGCAAGCTCCGCCAGCGCTTCGGGCGGCAGGGGTTGGCCGCGGAAGTGGTACATGGCCAGCCAATCTGCGTCGGGGCGGGGGTCGATGCGGAACTCAAACTCTGACGGCGCCGGAGCCGGCTCGGGCAGGTCTGACAGCGAGCGCGTCATCACCACAATCTCCGGACCCAACGACCACTCCGGCCTGCCCTCAATGGCCCGCAGCGCCGGCGCACCAATCCGCTCCGGGATCAGCAGCTGCGCCGGCAGACCCCGCTCCCGGTAAAACTCCACAATCTGGTCCAGCGGCACCGGACGCAAACCGCCCGAATGACCAATCGGGGTTGCGGAGTTGGAGCGTTCGGCGATGTCGGAGCCGGCGCGGGTGAGCCAGTCGTCGAAAAGCATGCGCGATTGGCCTGGAAACGCGCGCGCATAGGCGGTCTCAACAGCGCGAATATCTGAATTGCGGACGCGGCGCGGGCTCATGCGGCGCACGACAAGCGGGTCGTCGATGCGAATTGCCTCCGCCTCGGACGGCAACCCGCCCACCTTCTGCGGGCGCACCACCAGCGGATCGAGCGACACCACGTGCCCGATCACATCCGTCAAATGCGAACCCGCACGGCGACGCACCACCACCCGGTCGCCCGGCTTCATCGGTTCTTGGCGGAACACTAGTGACCAAACGGGTCCGGATCCGTACCCGGCAACCACGTATTCCCCGCGTGGTCCCAGCCATTGCGCTTCACCGCGCGCTTCGCCTCGCGCTTGTAGCGGCCGGTGAGCACGTCGAGGTACACAAACCCGTCCAGGTGGCCGACCTCATGCTGCAGGCAACGCGCGAAAAAGCCCGTGCCCTCCACCTCGACCTCGTTGCCGTTCTCATCCAGGCCCGTGACCTTGGCCCACTCCGCGCGGGCCGTGGGGAAAGACTCGCCCGGGACGGAGAGGCAGCCCTCCTCATCATCGTCGCTGGGCATCGTCTTTGGGATCTCACTGGTCTCCAGCACCGGGTTAATCACCGTGCCTCGACGCATCGTGTCCCCATCCGGGCAGTGGTACACAAACAGGCGTTTATTCACACCGATCTGGTTAGCCGCCAGACCCACGCCGTGCGCGGCATCCATGGTCTCGTGCATGTCCTCGATCAGCTGCTTGAGCTCCTCAATCGGCTCCGTTACCGGCTCCGTCGGGGTGTGCAGTACCGGGTCGCCGTAAATCACAATGGGTCGGATCATGGGGCCAGTATAAGGTGGGAGCGTGGAGCCAAACGACCTGACCATCCTCGACTTCGCCGCCCGCGCACCCCGCAGCCTCGGCGCGCGGGAGGAAGCCATCCGTGTTGAGCTCGGCATGTCGCCCTTCAGGTATTACCAAAAGCTCAATTCGCTTATCGACGACCCCTCCGCCCTCTCCGCCCGCCCCCAACTCGTCCGCCGCCTCCAGCGCATCCGTGACCAGCGGGCCTTGGGGTAGGGGGTTTGAGGGTCGGGGTCGATATTTCTCACGCCCCACGAGGTTGTGGGTCCGTATTCGCCCAGGTCGCGTTCGGGCCGGTGTGAGATTTCTCGGATGGGTACTTTGAGAGCTTGTGGGGCGGGGAAAGTGGGCCTTCCGGCGCGTCGCTCGGGACCTGTCGCCCGAGCCACATTAGGGTGACGGTTGTGACTAATGTGAACCCTGGTAATGGCAACCGTGTCAAGGGCGCTGACCGCGCCCGCGATCTGTACGAGGAGCCAACCGACGGCTCCTCCGACGAGGCCTTTGAGGAGTTCTACGACGAACCCGCAGCTGGCCGCCACCGCCGCGTGGAACGCGTGGAAGACGTGGAGTTCGAGGACGTCGACGGCTACGCCGACGAACCCTACGACTACGCCTCTGAGCTGGAAGAAGAGGACAGCCGTGGCGGAGTTCTCGCTGCCGGCGCCATGGGGGCGAGCATCGCGGAGAGTGACGGGGACGATGGTGATGGTGCCGGTGCCGGTGCCGTGTCCAGCAGCGCAGCGACCGGTAGTGGCGCAGCGCTGGCCGGCGGTGCAGCCGCGGTGAGTGGTGTGCCGAAGAGGGGGTTGGCGATGATCCTCATCGCCGTGGCCATCCTTCTTGGCCTCTGGGGCGTGTACGCCATGACGAAGTCCGGCGACGGCGAGGGCAGCGGCGACAAGGCTGCGCAGGAGCAACAGGCTCAGGAGCAGGACCAGAACCAGAACCAGAACCAGAACCAGCAGCCAGACGCGAACCGCGACCCGAACAGCGGCGCCCCGGCTGACCCGGCGGACCAGAACAACCCGGACGCAGCGGACCAGAACAACCCGGCGAGCAACAACGAGCCGATGACGGCGGAGAATGAGACAGTGAACGTCTTCAACAACTCCACGGTCCCGAACCTGGCAGCGGACGTGTCCGGCACGCTGAAGGACCAGGGCACGCGTATCGGTGAGGTGGGTAATATTACCGAGGAGCAGGCAATTCTGCAGGAGAACACGGTGTTCTTCGACCCGGCAACCCCGGGGGCGGAAGAGCGGGCGAGGGTGCTGGCGGAGAGAGTGGGGGGCGTCGCGAAGCCTAATGATGCAACCGTGCCTGAAAATGCGGCGAAGCCTGGCTCTTTGACCTTGGTTCTCACGGGCCCGGTCGGCCTGTAGGAGGAATGATAGTGAACCAACACATGGACCCGTTCCGTGATTTCAACCGTTCGGCGGGTCCGACGTTGGGCGTGGAGTGGGAGATCGCGCTCGTTGACCCGCTGAGCAGGGACTTGGTGCCGTTCGCGGCGGACGTGATCGACCAGGTGGAGAAGCGTTGGCCCGGCACGCACCTGGAGAAGGAGTTTCTGAAGAACACCATCGAGCTTGTCACCCCCGTGTGCCAGAACACGGGCGAGGCGATGGCGTATCTGGCGGAGACGAAGGACAAGATCCAGCAGGTCGCGGACGATATGGGCCTGCAGCTGTGGGCGGGCGGCGGCCACCCGTTCGCGGATTTCCGCACGCAGCCGGTGGGGGATAAGCCGACGTACAAGGAGATCATCAACCGCACGCAGTACTGGGGGCAGCAGATGCTCCTGTGGGGTACGCACGTGCACGTGGGCATCCGGCATGAGGATCGGGTGTGGCCGATCATCAACGCGATCATGACGAAGTACCCGCACCTGCTGGCCATCAGCGCATCCAGCCCGGCGTGGGAGGGCCTGGACACGGGGTACGCGTCGAATCGCACGATGCTCTACCAGCAGCTTCCCACCGCGGGTATGCCGTACCAGTTCGGCAGCTGGCAGGAGTGGGTCGATTTCATGCGCGACCAAACCATCTCCGGTGTCACGTCACACACGGGCTCCATGCATTTCGACGTCCGCCCCGCAGCCAAATGGGGCACCATCGAAGTGCGCATTTCCGACGCCGCCACGAACCTGCGCGAGCTCGCCGGTATCGTGGCCCTCACGCATTGCCTCGTCGTGCTTTTCGACGACATGCTCGACCAAGGCCTCCCCCTCCCCACCCTCCAGCCCTGGCATGTGGCGGAGAATAAGTGGCGGGGTGCCCGCTATGGGTTGGACGCGGAAATCATTACCAGCCGCGACACTGATGAGCGCCTAGTCACGGATGACCTGCGCGACCTGGTGGAGCAGTTGCAGCCGATCGCGGAGCGGTTGGGGTGCGTGGAGGAGTTGGGCATCGTCAACGAAATCATCGACGGTGGTGCCGCCTACCAGCGCCAACGCGCCGTGTTTGAGACCACGGGGGATTGGCGTGGTGCGGTGGATCAGGCGGTGGAGGAGTTGCGCGCCGGGAGGCCTACAGCTGCTTGTGAAGATCGCCCGGGTGTTCGTTGATCGCGATGTCCTCTTCGTCGCCGTAGAGCCCCTCGCGGCGGGAGATTCGGCCGAGGCGCTGCGCGGTGACCGGGTTGGTCATGAGGGCGAAGAGGACGAGCAGGAATAGCATGCCGACGTCGCCGCGTTGGCCGACGTCGAAATGCTCGTCCCCGATGAGGCGGAAGATCACGCCCACGATGACCATGATGAGGCCCACGGTCTGCGGCTTTGTCACCGCGTGAATGCGCGCGAGGGTGCTGCGGAAGCGGTTGATGCCCACGGAGGCGAAGAACACCTGGAGGGCACCGGCGACGATGAAGATGAGGGAGATAACGTCGGTGATAAATCCAAGATTCAGCATGGTTACAGTGCACCGTCCCTCTTGCGGAATCGGGCGACGGACAGCGAGCCGATGAAGCCCAGCATGGCCACCACGAACATGGCACTGACCACGGTGGTGTCGAGTGTCCAGCAGATGTAGGTGGCCAGGGCGCATTGGATGGAGGCGACGATGCCGTCCATCGCGATCACGCGGTCAAGCGAGTTCGGCCCGATGATCAGGCGCCACGTGGTGACAAAGAATCCGGCTACGAGCAGGATCGCAGCGAACGCGAGCACGGTGTTATAAATCGCGTTATCCATGTTTGGGGGCCTTTCGCTTCTCAAAAATCTCAATTAATGAGCGTTCCAGTTGCTGCACATCAGCTAATGCCTTTTCGACGTCCTTCTGCGTCCCCGCCGACAACACATGAATTGTCCACATGCGATTAGCCAGGTCAATATCCGTCACACACCCACCGGGCTGGAGGTTGTAGGCGCAGGTGGCAAAGTACAGTGCCAGCTCCGAATCCAGACGCATGGGCACCTTGAAGATGGCGCTGCGCGGTGGGTCCGCTGGCCGGATGGCCAGCCAGGACACGTGGATGGCGGCGACGATGAGCTGCCCCAGCCAGCGGAGGATAAAGATGAACAGCTTGGGCAGGTCCACCTTGATGCCGCTGGTGGGCAGCTTCGGCAGGGGCAGTAGCATCGTGATGATCAGGCCGAGAGCGAGCCCAGCGAAGACATTCGCCCAGGTGAGTTCACCCATGAGCAGGATCCACATGGCCGCCAGCCAGAAGATGAACCACGGGCGGAAGCGGTCAGCGAGGTTGCGGCCGAAGCGCCGCTTGGGAATGTATCGGGTGGGGCTCATCGGGTGGCCTCCTCACTGGTCGTCTCGCCGGCGGTCTTCTCCGCCGGCGGCGGGACGGGGACGGTGCTCACGCCGGTACTCGGTTGCTCGATGGGGGTGAGGCGGTTGGGGAGGGAATCGGAGTCGTCGTTAAGCGATCCTTGCTCGAGCGTCCGGGAGGGGTTCGACCAGTCTGTGCCCAGGACCGCGGTGCGGTAGAGGTTGGTGTCGAAGGAGGAGTCCGCAGCGCGGCCGGTGATCGCGGCGATGGGGCCGGCGAGGAACGTGATGGACACGGATGCCGCGACGAGCGTGGCCGTGGAGGCGAGCATTCCCGCAGGCACGCGGCCGGCGTCCTGGCTCTCTTCGAGGGAGACCGTGTCGGAGATGTCGCCGAGCGGGCTGACGCGGACCGCCACGACATCGCCTTCTGGTGCGTCCTTGCGGTCGCGGAGGAAGGCCTTGGACCACACGATCATCATGGCGTACAGCGTGAGCAGCGACGTGACCACGGCGCCGATGATGAGCACCCAGGACAGCCACGAGCCTTCCTCGGCGCCGGCCTGGATGAGCAGGACCTTGCCGATGAAGCCCGAGAACGGCGGGATACCACCCAGGTTGAGAGCCGGGATCATGTACAAAAGCGCGATCACCGGGGCGGTGTAGAGCAGCGAGCCGAGACGGCGCAGCTGGGAGGAACCCATCTGGCGCTCGATGAGACTGACCACGAGGAACAGAGACGTCTGCACCAGAATGTGGTGGACCGCGTAGAAGATCGCGCCGCTTAAACCTTGCGGGGTGCCCAGGGCGATGCCGAAAATCATGTAGCCGATGTGGCTGACCAGGGTGAAGGACAACAGACGTTTGATGTCGTTTTGGGCGAGCGCGCCCATGATGCCAATGACCATGGTGGCCAGCGCCACCCACATGAGGAGGGTGTTTAAGGAGCCATCCGGGAACACCGTCATCTTCACCCGGATGATGGAGTACACGCCCACCTTGGTCAACAGGCCCGCGAACACGGCGGTGACCAGTGACGCGGCGGTGGGGTAGGAGTCCGGCAGCCACGCATCCAGCGGGAACACCGCCGCCTTGATGCCAAAGGCCACGAGCAGGGTGGCAAAGATGGCGGTGCGGGTGCCGTCCGGGATCTCCTCAAACCGGATGCCCGCCTGAGCCATGTTCACCGTGCCCACGGAGGCGTACACCAGGCCGAGCGCGAACAGGAAGACCATGGACGAGGCCATGGACACCATCACGTAACTGATGCCCGCGCGCACACGCTGCGGAGACGCGCCCATGGTGAGCAGGATGTAGGAGGCCACCAGGAAGATCTCAAAGCCGACGTACAGGTTGAACAAGTCTCCCGCCAGGAAGGACAGGTTCACACCCATGGACAGCAGCATGTACACCGGCAGGAACACCTCAACCGGGTCATTCTCATTGCCGTCCCGGATACCCTGGCTGATGGCAAACCACATCACGCACAGCAGCACGATGGCGGAGACAAACAGCATGATGCCGGACAATCGGTCCGCCACAAACGTGATGCCAATGGGGGCATCCCAGCCACCCATCTGGAGCGTTTGGATGCCGGAGATGTCCGCCACCAAAATCATCGACGCCGCGACAACCGCCAGAACCAAGAAAGTAATAGAGGCGATGTTGCGCTGCAGCCCACGGCGGCCACCCGCCAACAAGATCAGCCCGGCCGCCAGCGCCGGAATGAGGACCGGCAGCGGGATGAGGTACGGCATGTAGGGGAGGAGGAAGTCCACGTACTGCTCAAAGAGCGTGGGAGCACTCGCCAGGTTATTCACCGTCGACCTCCTTTACGGGGCTCTCAAAGGAACGCGGGCCGAAGGTGTCACCGCTGCTGCGCATGCGGCCGGTTTCTGGGTCATCCGACGCATCCGCGTCCGGCGCCGCCGCAGCAATGGCTGGACGGGCCGCAATGGCCTGGTCCTCCGCGTCGTGCTCAATCACATCGTCCGTACGGTAGCGGTACTGCCTGTACAGAAGCGCCAGGATGAAGGACACCAGCGCCATTGAAATCACAATGGCGGTGAGGATCATGCCCTGGGCGAGCGCGTCCGCGGACTGCTCGGCCGCAACGGAATCACGGTTCAGAATCGGCGGGGCACCGGCCTCGCCGCCTGACTGCAGCAGCAGCAAGTTCGCGCCATTGCCGATGAGCATGACACCCAGCAGCATGCGCGTCATCGCGCGGTCTAACATCAGGTACACGCCGGTGGCAATCAGCACACCGGATGCGATGAGGAGGAATAGGTTCGCTTCCATTACTTAGCTGCCTCCCGTGCTTTTCTGCGCTCTTCGTTCTTCCGCTGCAGTGCCCGTGCACGGTCGCGTGCGCGCTGCTTGCGTTCCTCTTCCTCGCGGTCGATTTGGGCACCAAGGGAGGTCAGGATGTGCATGGTGGTGCCGACGACGATGGTGTACACGCCAGCGTCGAAAAGCAGGGCCGATGGAATGGTGACCGCGCCGATGAGCGGCAACACCGGCTCGATGTATCCGCTGGTCAGCGGCGGGTAACCGAGGAACATCGGGATCACCGCGGCCGCGGCGGAGAGCAGCAAGCCCACGCCGAGCAGTTTCGACGGATCCACCGGCAGCGCCTCCTCCAGCTCCTCGCGGCCGCCGGCGAGGTAGCGCAACGTCAGCGCAAGCCCCATGACCAGGCCGCCGGCGAAACCGCCGCCCGGTGCGTTGTGGCCGGAGAAGAAGAAGTAGGCGGACAGCAACACCATCGCCGGGAAGAGCAGGCGGGTGACCACATCCACCATGATGGAGCGGTTCTGCGCCTTCTCGCCCTCCACGCCGGCGGCGAGCCAGCGCGGGCGGTGCGTAGACAGCGTCGGGCGGCGCGAGTCACGCGTGAAGGATTCGGTGCGGTAAATCAGGCTGGCCACGCCCGTTGCGGCGATGACCAAAACGGAGATCTCGCCGAGAGTATCCGCCGCACGCAAGTCCACCAGCAGTACGTTCACAGTGTTCCGGCCGTGACCGATGTCGTAAGCCAGATCCGGCATGAACCGGGAGATCGGCTCGGCGATGCGTGCGGACATCGCCGCGATAGCCACCACCACGACGGACAGGCCCGTGCCCACCGACAGCCAGGCGCGCATACGGTTGTCCGCCTCCTTGACGTCTACCTCCGTGGGCATCTTGCGCAGCACCAGCATGAACACGACCATCACCAGCGTTTCCACCAGCACCTGCGTCAGCGCCAGATCCGGCGCGCCGTGCAGCGCGAAGATGACGGCGGAGCCATAGCCCGTCAGGCCAACCAGGATGACGATGGACAGACGGTTCCGAATCACCGTCGCCGCGATCGCACTACTGATAATCACCAGCACCGTCATGCCCTGCCAGGGGTTATCCCATAGCTTCATGTGAACATCCGCGGACTCGCCAAGCACCAGCGACGCCAGCGGCACCACCAGCAGCACACTGAAAATCACGGCCAGGTTGATGGTCAAAGAACCGCGCTGCGTCGAAGCCGTCAAGCGTAACGACGCTTTCCTCAACACCCGCAGCATCCCATCCCACAGGTCATCCGCATCCCCCAGCGCCGGACGGTCAAACTGGATCTTCTTCAGCAGCTCACGCTGCCAGAACACCAGCGCACCAGTAGCGATGATCACCGCACTCAGCACCAACGGAATAGTAATGCCGTGCCACAGCGCCAGATCCTGGTGCTCGCCTTGTGGGAAGCGCACGTGCAGGTACTGGTTGAAAATCGTCGACAGCGGCTTCGGTACCAGGCCAAACACAATGGTCAACAGCACCAGCAGGCCCGGTGGCGCCCACTGGAGGAAGCCGATGGGTTTCTTGTGGGAGACGGCGGGGGAGGTGCCGTCGAAAAGCTCGATGCATACGTCTTTGTCGTGCTTGCGTGCGAAGGCGCCCCACAGGAAGTACAGCGAGTACGCCATTGTGAGGATGGAGCCCGCGACGAAACCGACGAGCAGCATATTGCGCGGCATGCCCACGAGCAATTCCTCGTTCAGCGTGGTTTCGAGCACGGCTTCCTTGGCCACGAAACCCCACAGCGGCGGGATGCCCGCCATCGATGCCGCCGCGAGCGTGGCCAGCCCCGCGACCAGCGGTTCCTTGCGCCCGAGTCCCGATAGTTCGCGGATGTCGCGCGTGCCGGTGGTGTGGTCGATCGCGCCGACAATCATGAACAGCGCCGCTTTGAACAGCGAATGCGCGAACACGAGCGCAAGCCCCGCGAGCATCGCCTCGCGCGAACCAATGCCCACCACCGCAGTCATAAACCCAAGCTGCGACACCGTGCCATACGCCAGAATCAGCTTCAGATCGCGCTGCTTCAGCGCCATCCAGCCACCCAGCAGCATCGTGAACACGCCCGCCGGAAGCACAACAACATGCCACATGCTTATCGACGAAAAGTCCGGCGCCAACCTCCCCACCACATACACACCGGCCTTCACCATGGCAGCGGAGTGCAGGTAGGCCGAGACGGGGGTGGGGGCCGCCATCGCACCGGGCAGCCAGAAGTGGAACGGTGCCTGCGCCGACTTCGTCAGCGCGCCGAGCAGGATGAGGAGCACCGCGGCGGTGATCCCCGGGATGTCTGCCAAGTTGGTCAGACCCGGGATCTCTGAGAACTTCCACACATTCGTCTGCGTGCCAAACAGGATGATGCCCACCAGCATGGCCAACCCACCAAACGTGGTGACCAGCAGCGCTTGCGTCGCTGCCCTTCTCGAAGACGCCCGCTCCCCGTAATACGACACCAGCAGGAAAGACAGCACCGAGGTGATCTCCCAGAAGATGTACATCATCAAGATGTTGTCCGAGATCACCAGCCCGTACATCACCGTGGCAAACATGGTGAGCTCCGCCGCGAAGATACTCAAACGCCGCGGATTCGAGTCAAAATAGCCCCAGCAATACAGCAACACCAGGGCACCAATGCCTAGGATGATCAGCCCAAACAGCCCCGCAAAGGCGTCGAGCCGGAACTCAATATTCAGGTGCATCCCCGGCATCCACACATACGTGGCCAGGATCTCGCCCCCGCTATGGAACGTCCCCGCCACGAAGTGGTACATCAACCAGAAAAACCCCGCCGCCGGCACCACAGCCAACAAACCAAAAGCGGGCCTGCCCAGCGTACGAACTAGGACTGGCGCCGCCGCCGTTGCGGCAATGAGCGCGAGGAGCAGGGTGATCACGGTGTCACGGCCCTCCCGAGAAAATCGGTCAATCGGTCAAGGATGCTGCAGCTAACAAACACACCCTGCCAACTTGGGAAACACGTGAAACCAAATCAAAAGGCGCGTCTTGAAGGCGCGGCCAACTTCAGACAGTCTACAGATTTCTTTCCGGCAGCGTCGTGGCTAGTGTCACGGCTTCGCTTTCGGCTGAGCCTCTGGCTGAGCTTCTGGCTTAGCCGTAGATGCGCTGCGCACCCGACGCCATCGCGGAAGCAATGGAGATCTCGCTGGTCGTGCCAAAGCCAACGGCCCAGGCGGTGTTGCGCTCGTTGATCTGGTGAGCAACCTTGATAGCGGTAAACGTTGCCTCGAAGATCTCAAACTGGTGGAACTCGAGGATCTCAACGTACCGATCCTCCTCCGCCAACATCGCCGAGAACGCGTGCGCCGGACCAGAAGCGGTAACCTCACGGTGCTCCGTCTGAGGCGGGAACGTCTTGGACGTGCGGGTGACATCCGCAGCGTAGGTGGTGTAGCACCAGTTCTCGCGGGTGGCGGTGATGTCGGAGAACTTCACCGTCGGCGTCGGTGCGTAGGTGGCGGTGAACAGGGACCAGGACATGCCCATGGCCTCTTCGCGCAGCTCACGTGGCAGACGACGCGGCGTCTCATAACGGAGCTGGAACGGATCCAAGGCCTCACGCTGCTGGGGTGCCTGCTGGGGCGCCGGGATAGCCGCGGTTTCCGGGGTGGTGTTGAAGCCGTTGAAGCGAGTCTGGGTGGTCTGAGCCTGGGTGGTCTGAGTCTCGGTGTAAGACACGAGTATGTCCTTCTACGTTTGCGGTTTGTGCTGGGGGTGTACCGACTCGCTAGTACTGGGTGGCTAAGGACCACTACCCCACACCGCAGGGAGTCGGTTACTCCGCGTTGGGGTCGGTGGCCTTAATTACCACCGCTAGCGCTAGCGGCGCTAGGGCTCGTAGAAGAATCTGCTTTTGCATGACTGTGACAGTAGCCCACTTGCCAGGTGATGCGCAACACACTGGGGGCAACTTTTTCTGATGTTTTTGTCCGTTCTCGGCGTTGCTGCAGTTCAGGGCGCCAAGACTTGTCTCAAAAATGGCACACCCGATCCCACTATGTGGAACATCTTGGGGGTGTGGTCTCGCTCCGTGGTGCGTCTCCGCTGCGTCAGCCGTCCCACAGCGCCCCTAAACTCAGACCCCAATACTTACACCCCGAGTTTCGTCGATTTTGTCCGGTTATCGGGCTGGAGATATCGGGGTTCTGCTGAAAAAGGGGGGACGGGGCCCAGGCAGTCCGACTACCAGAGGGGATCGCTTGGGCGCGCAGGGGTGAAGATGGGTCCACGGGTTTGGGAACGCTTATAAGCATCGATGACGCGCTGGACGCAATCTTGTTCGTTGAAGAGGATCTCTAAGGTGAAGAAGCGGATGACTTCGTAGCCCTGCTCGCGCAACCAGTTCTCGCGGTGGAGCTGTTTCATCACGGCATCGTGAGGTTTGTCTTCGAACTTCATGGCGCCGTCGACCTCGATGACGAGCTGGTCCCACAGCAGGTCAACACGCACGCGGTGGCCGATCCACATCTGTGGGCGCGCCGTGATTCCGTTCTCGGTGAGGATCATGCGGAATAGTGACTCATAGGGTGACTCCGAAAGCGAGATACTCATCGCGAGCGCCTCACGCGCTACAGCGATGCCCCTCTTTCCTGCCAACCGCGCGATTGTCGCCGCGATCTGTTCCTTTTTGTCCTGCACGTTGGTGTGGGTATCGCCCTCCAGCCAACTGTCCAGCGCCGCAACACCGTGGCGCAGACCATGCAGACGAGCGATATCGACGATCGTTCTTTCCGTTGTTGTTGCCCGCACGATGCTAGAACCGGTTCCGTCGCTGGCCTGAAACGTGTTGTAGTCCATGGCAGGGACGGTCATGTGGCGGTACATGACATGGGGCGGCCACTGCTTCGTTGCAGGTGGCTTGCCGGAGGTGTGTGCGAGTTCGACCACTTCTTCCCGCAGGGGTAGAACCCAGTGTTCTAGAAAACGGGCGGCGGAACGTCCGACAAGGATCGCTTTGTATGTGGCCGTTCCCGCTGAGTAACACCTGAGGTACTCTTGCTGGTAGCGCTTGAGCTGGTTCCAGTCCTCGGCTGCGATGAATTTTGTGGCTGAGAGTTTCACGCACTCCTGGTGCTGTGCCTGTCCGCGTGACAGGAGTAAGTTGCGCAGCTCAGTATTCTTCATTGGTCCCCCCTGTGGTCCCCTTATGGTTGCGCTCCCCCGAGCGACCTTGGTGGAGACGTTAGCAAAGCTAAGCCGTGCCGGCAGCCGATTCGCGCGCGCTGCGCCGATGTAGTCGTGCTCCTACGACTCTCCTCATCTCTCCCCGCCGGCACAGACCCCAATACCTACAACCCGAGTTTCGGCAATTTTGGCTAGATATCGGGCTGGAGGTATCGGGTTCTGTGAATGCGAGCCCGGGCCCCGGGCCCCGGGCCTCGGGCCCAGCCCTGCCCCAGCCCTACAGCGACGCCACCCGCTGCAGGAACTTGGCCTCCGCGACGGCGACGCGTTCGATCTCGTAGGGGTGAACGGACTCGTCGACAGAGTGGATGCCAGCGTTGTTGTCCTCCACGCCGTACATGGCAATGGCGGCGTCGGGGAAGTGCTCCTGCAGGGTCGCGGTCAGCGGGATGGAGCCACCGGAACCGACCGTGACCAGGTCAGTCGAGGCGGAGACGGCGGGGTCAGAGCCGGCGGCTTCCTGGTAGGCCTCCTGCAGGCACTCGCCGAGGAGGGCGATGGCGGGGCGGGAGGGGTCGGTGGAAAAGCCGTGGTTGATGTCGAAGATCTCTACGTTCACCTTGGCACCCCACGGGGTGTGGGCGATGAGGTGCTGCTTCAGGGCTTCAGCGGCAGCGGCCGGGTCCATGCCAGCGGGAACGCGCAGGTTGAGTTGGGCTTCGGCGCGGGGGACGATGGCGTTGACGGCCTCGCTGACCGGGGTGGAGGTAAACCCGATGATGGTCACGGCGGGGCGCGCCCAGACCATGTCGGCGGCGTTCTCGCTCGGAGCAGCGGACTCAATATCACCCATCAGCGACACCCCATCGAGGACGCCGGCATCGCTGCGGAAGGCAGCGGCGTCGTAGGGCTGACCAGGCCAGGTGGCGGTCAGGGCGTCGCCGAGGCCGTCGATGGTGGTGCGGCCGGAAGCGTCGCGAAGCGAATCGAGCGTGCGGATCAACGCGGCGACTGGGTCGGGGGCGGGGCCGCCGAAGGTGCCGGAGTGGATGGCACCGCGGAGGGTCTCCACCGTGACCTTGAGTTGGGCGCCGCCGCGCAGGGCGGTGGTCAGAGTCGGGGTGCCCACGGCGACGTTGCCGGAGTCGGCGATGAGGATGATGTCGGCCTCGAAAAGGCCAGGCTTGTCCTGAATGAGCTTCTCCAGCCCACCGCCGCCGAGTTCCTCCGAGCCTTCGACGAGGACGATGAGGTTGGAGCTGGGGCCGCCGGCGGCGTCGATAAGCCTTAGAGCTTCGAGGTGCATGGCCACGTTGCCTTTGCAGTCGGCGGCGCCGCGCCCGTACCAGCGGCCGTCGCGCTCGGTGAGAGTGAAGGGGTCAGCGGTCCACGCGGCGGGGTCACCGGCGGGTACGACGTCGTAGTGGGAGTAGAGGAGGACGGTGGGGGCGCCGTCGCTCACGTGGCGGCGGCCAATGATCGCGTCAGCCTTATCGACGGTCGCGTGCCTCTCCACCTCCAACCCCCTCTCCGCGAGCGCCGCGGCTACCCAATCAGCGGCGGCCGCGTGCTGATCCGCCAAGTCAGGGACGGAGTGCGGGGAATTAAAGGACACGAGTGCAGAAAGATCGTTGAAGATTCGTTCGCGGTTCGGTTCAAAAGTGCTCATGAGCACGAACGTACCACCGCAGCGAACTGCTGGTTGGGTGGCTAGGATCGGGCCTACTCAAAGGACCTCAACCCAGAGGAGGCCGCGATGCTGGAGGATTTCCAGGAGATTTTTACGGACCTGTTCTCGGATTTGTTTGAGAACAAGTTCGCCCTCGTGCTGTTCGGGTTTTTCGCGCTGTCGATTGTGTGGTCGGTGGTGCGCAACATCTTCGACAAAGTGGTGAAGCGCGAGTACGGGCACGTGGTGGCGGTGGATATTTCGGTGCGTAGGCGCCCGCTGTCCAATAATGGGGACTCGGATCCGATGCACACGCGGATGCTCGTGCGCATGCCGTCGGGGGAGGAGTTGCTCACGCGTTGGGGTGACTCGACGGGGAGCCTGGGAAACGGCATCAGGAAGCAGGTTTTCCAGGGCACCTGGGTCAACCTGTATGCCCCGAAGATCAATGTGCCGCCAGAACAGCAGAAAGCGGCCATCGAGCAGATGAAGGCGAAGTTCTACCGCTTCGAACTCCCGCATCCCACGTCCGTGGTGGTGAAGCGCCGGAAGAGTGGCAGGTTTGATCTGGATTTCTAAGACAGGAGTAAAATCCCTGCCAACTGACTCTCACAAAGGCCTTAGAAAGGTTTGACATGGATAACAGGACGCAACTACGCGAGCTGACGTTGCGCGGCATCATCATTGGTGGCCTGATCACGCTCGTGTTCACAGCTGCGAACGTCTACCTGGGCCTCAAGGTGGGTCTAACGTTTGCCACGTCCATTCCGGCGGCTGTCATCTCGATGGCGGTACTGCGTAAGTTTGCTGGGCACAATGTGAAGGAGAACAACATTGTGCAAACGATCGCGTCGGCAGCTGGCACGCTGTCCGCGATCATTTTCGTTTTGCCGGGCCTGGTCATGATCGGCTACTGGCAGGGCTTCCCGTTCTGGACCACCATGCTGGTGTGTGCGCTCGGTGGCATCCTCGGCGTGATGTTCTCGGTGCCGTTGCGTCGTGCGCTGGTCACGGGTTCGGATCTGCCGTACCCGGAGGGTGTTGCCGCGGCGGAGGTTCTCCGCGTGGGCGATGGTGATCCGCACAATGAGGAGAATGTGAAGGGTCTGCGCACGATCGTCGTGGGCGGTGTCGTTTCCGCAGCGTACGGTCTGCTCGCCGCGATGAAGGCGGCTGCGAGCGAAGTCGCGGGCGTGTTCAAGTTCGGCCCCGGTGCCACGATGATCGGCGGCTCGCTCTCCCTCGCGCTCATCGGCGTGGGCCACCTCGTGGGCATGACGGTGGGTATTGCCATGCTCGTGGGTGTTGTCATTTCCTTCTTCGTTCTGCTTCCTTGGCGCACTTCTGCGCTTATCGACGGCTCCGCCGACCTCGCCGACATCGTCTCCACCACCTTCTCCTCTGAGATCCGCTTCATCGGTGTGGGCACCATGGCGGTGGCTGCACTGTGGACTCTGATCAAGATCGCCGGCCCGGTGGTGAAGGGTGTCAGTGCTTCTCTGGCCAGCTCTCGCAAGCGCGCCGCTGGCAACGAGGTGGATGTGACGGAGCGGGACATCCCGTTCCCGATCGTTCTGGGCACGATCTTGGTGTCCATGCTGCCCATCGGTTTCTTGCTGTGGGATTTCCAGCAGGGCACTGACATCCATGAGCATGCGGTGAGCCTGACCATTATTTCGGTCCTGTTTATCCTCATTGTCGGCTTGGTCATCGCCTCCGTGTGTGGTTACATGGCCGGCCTGATTGGTGCGTCCAACTCGCCGATTTCCTCGGTGGGCATCATCGCGGTGATTACCTCCGCGCTGCTCATTGCCGCGTTCATGGCGGGCACGGATGCGAGTGCGTCCTCGCTGGTGGCTTACACCTTGTTTACGGCCGCGATTGTCTTCGGCATCGCCACGATTTCTAATGACAACCTGCAGGACCTCAAGACCGGCCAGCTCGTCGACGCTACCCCGTGGAAGCAGCAGGTCGCCCTGGTCATCGGTGTCATCTTCGGTTCCTTGGTTATCCCGCCGGTGCTGCAGCTCATGCTCACCGCGTTCGGCTTCCAGGGCATGGAGGGTGCCGGCGCGGATGCGTTGGCGGCACCGCAGGCGGTCCTGATGTCGTCGGTAGCAACGGGCATTTTCGATGACTCCCTGGATTGGAACCTCATCTTCCTCGGCGCCGCCATCGGCATCACCGTGATCATCATTGATGAGATCCTGGGTGTGACCACGAAGAAGAAGTACGCGCTGCCGCCGCTGGCAGTGGGTATGGGTATGTACCTGCCGGTGTCTGTCACCGTGATGGTGCCGCTCGGTGCGATCCTCGGTTACTTCTACAACCGCTGGGCATCCGGCCAGCGTAACCCGGAGTCCGCGGTCCGCATGGGCACGCTTGGCGCTACCGGCCTCATCGTGGGTGAGTCCCTCTTCGGTGTGGTCAACGCCGGCATCATTGCTGCTTCGCAGGGTGAAAGCCCGCTCGAGATTTTCGAGGGCGGCACCTGGTCCACCGTCCTCGGCGTCGTCCTCTTTATCGCCGCGATTGCCTTCATCTATAGGCGTACCGCGCAGTCGGCGAAGTAGTACCCGTCACGCGCTACCTTGCACTCGCGGTCTTTGACTGCTAAAAAAGGCTTTAGCACTCCAGCCAAGTGAGTGCTAAAAAGTTCATTTCGAGCGGGTGAGGTTGGTAGCGCTCACCATCCGTGCCGTCGCGGGCGCCTGCTTGGACCTTTTAGACGTGAGAGTGGCGTCGCCTTTCCTATATATAAGAGGAGCAACAAACTCACATGGCAAAGATGATCGCATTCGATGAGGAAGCACGCCGCAGCCTTGAGCAGGGTCTGAACACCCTGGCCAACGCTGTGAAGGTGACCCTGGGTCCGAAGGGCCGCAACGTGGTCCTGGAGAAGTCCTGGGGCGCGCCGGCGATCACTAACGATGGTGTGACCATCGCTAAGGATATTGAGCTGGAAGATCCGTACGAGAAGATCGGTGCGGAGCTCGTTAAAGAGGTAGCGAAGAAGACTGATGACGTTGCCGGTGACGGCACCACCACCGCTACCGTCCTCGCCCAGGCTCTCGTGCGTGAGGGCTTGCGCAACGTGGCTGCTGGCTCCAACCCGATGGGCATCAAGCGCGGCATCCAGGCTGCGACGGACAAGGTGTCCCAGATTCTTCTGGAGACCGCGAAGGAAGTAGAGACCGAGGAGGAGATCGCCTCCACCGCTGGTATTTCTGCGTCTGACCCGGACATCGGTAAGAAGATCGCCGAGGCAATGTACGCCGTGGGCAACGGCTCCGTGAACAAGGAGTCCGTCATTACCGTTGAGGAGTCCAACACCTTCGGCGTTGATCTTGAGGTCACCGAGGGTATGCGCTTTGACAAGGGCTACATCTCCGCCTACTTCGCCACCGACATGGAGCGCGGCGAGGCTGTCCTGGAGGACCCGTACATCCTGCTGGTTTCCGGCAAGATTTCCAACGTCAAGGACCTCCTCCAGGTTCTGGAGCAGGTCATGCAGTCCGGCAAGCCGCTGCTGATCATCGCCGAGGATGTTGAGGGTGAGGCTCTGTCCACCCTCGTGGTGAACAAGATCCGTGGCACCTTCAAGTCTGTTGCGGTGAAGGCGCCGGGCTTCGGTGATCGTCGTAAAGCAATGCTTCAGGACATCGCGATCCTCACTGGCGGCCAGGTCATCTCTGAAGAGGTCGGCCTGAGCCTGGACACCGCTGACCTGTCCCTGCTGGGTCAGGCCCGCAAGGTTGTGATCACGAAGGAAGACACCACCATCGTCCAGGGCGCTGGCGACCAGGCTCAGATCGAGGGCCGCGTCAAGCAGATCCGCGCTGAGATTGAGAACTCTGATTCGGACTACGACCGCGAGAAGCTCCAGGAGCGCCTGGCCAAGCTCGCCGGCGGTGTCGCTGTGATCAAGGTTGGCGCTGCTACCGAGGTCGAGCTCAAGGAGCGCAAGCTGCGCATCGAGGACGCCGTCCGTAACGCCAAGGCTGCTGTTGAGGAAGGCATCGTCGCCGGCGGTGGCGTGGCCCTCCTGCAGGCCGCTAAGTCCCTCGAGGACAACCTTGGACTCGAGGGTGATGAGGCTACCGGTGTCAAGATCGTCCGCGAAGCCATCACCGCCCCGCTCAAGCAGATCGCCCTCAACGCTGGCCTGGAGCCGGGTGTCGTCGCCGACAAGGTGGCTAACCTGCCTACCGGCCAGGGCCTCAACGCCGCTACCGGTGAGTACGTGGACATGATGGCCGCCGGCATCAACGACCCGGCCAAGGTCACCCGTTCCGCACTCCAGAACGCCGCCTCCATCGCCGCGCTCTTCCTCACCACCGAGGCAGTCGTGGCCCAGAAGCCGGAGCCCGCAGCCCCGGCCATGGACCCGGAGGCCATGGGCGGCATGATGTAAGCACTTATCGCTTACCGACGAACCGGCCCCCGCGCACTTAACCATCCCCGCGCGGCGGCCGGTTTCGGCGTTTCTGGGGGAGATTAATAAAAGAGTGGTCCCCCATCCCGCGTAGGAGATGGAGGACCACTCACGTATGTAGGCGCAAACACTATGCGCGTTCCGGTACTGCGAAGTTAATCACAGCCGACCTTCGGGGTGGTGGGTAACCAGCCCAATTCCCTTGGGGCTTCTTAGTTTATACCGCCTTTTAGCGTGGAACCCATCAATTTCAAGCGCGCGCCTTAAGCGGGCAGCAACCCGAGCTTTGGGGGTTCTGCGTTCGCCTATGTCGGGTTGACCGTGGCGGCGCTCGTAGGCGATCGAGCTTGCGATCAAATCAGCGAGTTGCAGAAAGTCACTTGCCCGAGAATCCAAGTCATACGCTTCTGCTACGCATCGCCCGCCGCGGCGTCTATTAACTTCATCCCGGACGGTTTGTGCGAGAGTAACGTTCTTTGGCGTCTGGACTAGATCGAGGAAAACATTGACAACCTCTCCCTTGTTGATGTTGCCCATCGTTAAGAGTGTCGCCATGGTGGCCTGTTGCTTCCATGTTTCTTCGTTCGGCTGAAAGGCTGAAACAGAGTCATAAACCGATCCGCCTACACGAACATCGGCGGCGGCCAGTGTCTCGACAACATCAGAATAAAACTCCACGGAGTTCTTCCTGATGTCGGCGAAATGGATCTCCTGGAAGTGCTGATGCTTTTGTCTCAGGTGTCGAATGTCGCGCTCCAAAGGTTGGTGGTCACGGACTTTAAGAAATCCGATGACAAAGAATCCACCAGAGGAATTCCGCGTCCCAGATTCATCGATGTAGATCGAAGACACGGGAACGCGATCTGGCAAGTGGAAAACCTTAGATAGGCGCTTAGTCATACGCACAAGATACTGTCTCTAGGTGACACGCCTTCCGTTCCTCTGTTAAGCGTCGCCGACTGCCCACGCGTAGTTGACGGAGACTATCCATGTTTCGGCGTTTCTGGGGGAGTGCGTGGACATAAGGGCTGGGCTAGGGCAGTGGTCAACGCTTTATCGCCGCCATTCCGCGAGTTCCTTTATGCCCCCGGAATGGGGTAGTTGATAAACCTCAGGAAAAGAAAAACTCCGAGGAAATTGCACTATCGAGCCCCGGTTCGCGGGTGTTACGCAATTCAGCAACTCGATTTCTCTCATTAACCTGCAAGGTATTAAAACCGCAGGTAGACCAGCTGAAGTGGATTTACTTCACTTTTCGTTCAACTTCTTAATTTTGCTTAAGCTTTAAACTGCTGGACGCGGCAACTATTTGGCGTGTTTGCAGGTGGTTGGATCTATGGCATTATTACTTCCCGTGACGCCCATCGGGGTGTCTTAACCCCCGGAAATATGAACCGGCTTAAACCCCGGTTCTCTAGATCAAGGAGATTCTTCACATGAACGTGAAAGACATCATCTGGCACCTCGAAAACTTCATCAACACCAACAAGGGTTGGAACGGCTTCCTCGGTGGCCTGACCGAGTTCTTCGCTCAGTGGAAGGACTACCTGAAGTGGGTCCAGGAGAAGCCGGGCCAGGGTGACGGTGGCTTCGCTAAGGGTGCTGGCACGCTGAAGGACCTGTTCGCCGGCTCCTCTTCCAAGCCTGCGCCGGAACAGCCAGCTAACTAATTCAGCCACCTACTAACTCACCTATAAGGAGTCAAAAAATGAACGAAAAGATGTCTTTCGCAGACTTTATCGGCAATTCCTCCACCTTCTCCGGTGGCCTCAACCAGATCATCGAGACCACCTTCGGCTTCATCATGCCGCTGGTGAAGTCCGCTGAGGGCCTCGTCACGCTGCTGAAGCTCCTCCCGTAATAGGAGCCCAGCTTTGCTAGATCACTAGCAAGCATATGAATCCCGTCGCTTTGTGCGGCGGGATTTTTCATTTGGGGGAGAGTTGCAGACTTTAGGGGTAGTAAAACTGTAGACCTTGCACCGGCAGTGGGGCGTGGGAGGCGATGCGCGACTACACTGGTAGGCATGGCCAACGATGACGATATGCCGATGATCGACCTCACCCAGACCGAGGGCTACTACGTCGACGATTCTGATGAAGATGACCCGGTGCTGCTGCAGGCAGACGGTACCCCGATTGAAACCTGGCGTGAGAACTACCCGTATGACGAGCGCATGACGCGCGATGAATACGAAAAGACGAAGCGCGCGCTGCAAATTGAGCTGCTGAAGTGGCAGAACTGGACCAAGGACACGGGCCAGCGCCACATCATTATCTTTGAAGGCCGCGATGCTGCCGGTAAGGGTGGCACCATCAAACGCTTCAATGAGCACCTCAACCCGCGTGGTGCGCGCACGGTGGCACTGGAGAAGCCGTCGCCGCGTGAGTCCACCTCCTGGTACTTCCAGCGCTACATCGAGCACTTCCCGGCGGGCGGCGAGATCGTCTTCTTCGACCGCTCCTGGTACAACCGCTCCGGCGTGGAGCGCGTCATGGGCTTCTGTACTGAATCCCAGCACGCAGAGTTCCTGCGTGAGGTGCCCATGTTGGAGAACATGATCCTCGGTTCCGGTATCTCCTTGACCAAGTTCTGGTTCTCCGTGACCAAGAAGGAGCAGCGCACCCGCTTTGCTATCCGTCAGGTGGACCCGGTGCGTCAGTGGAAGCTGTCGCCGATGGACCTCGCCTCCCTGGATAAGTGGGATGACTACACCCGCGCGAAGGAAGAGCAGTTCCGCTACACGGACACGGATGAGTCCCCGTGGATCACCATTAAGTCCAACGACAAGAAGCGCGCCCGCCTGAATGCGATGCGCTATATCCTGTCCAAGTTCGAGTACACCAACAAGGATCACAGCGTGGTCGGCGAGCCCGATCCGTTGATTGTGAAGCGTGGCCGCGACCAGATCGGCGACTAACTTCTAGCTTTCAGGGGCCAAGCACGTGAGTGTTTGGCCCTTTTTCATGCGCTTTTCATGTGCTTATCGACGGGTGCGGGGTAATCCGGGGGTGCGCACCGGCCGAAAGGTCTAGTCATTTTTGACGATAAAGCTAAGGGTGGGCTAATTTCATCTCCGCAAATTAGGTAACCCTAACTTCAGGAGGTTGATGTGAAGAAAGTTCGTGGCGCTGTCATTGCGGCGTCAGTCGCTGCAAGCGTGATGGTTGTGCCGGGTATGCCGGTGGCGCTGGCAGCGGAAAACGGTGCACTGCTGTGGGGCATCAGGGCCTCGTTCAACAACTACGTCGGTGGGCCGGTGCTCGTGGGGGAGGGGGCTACTGAGGATAAGTCCACAAGCGCACAGCGTTTCTCCTTCCCCCTCGAGAATGTGAACTTCGACCGCGACGAAGTGCGCCTCGAAGCCCAATTCAAAGGCACCGTGAAGTACAAGCAGTACTGCCAAGGAAACGAGGACAAACTCAAGGCGAACTGCGACCTGGACCTCACCTTCAGCAATCCGAAGGTCGTGCTTGACGACGACAAAGACTCCTACATCGAAGCCACCGTCAACTCCCGCCAGTACCTGACCGGCACCTATTACAACGGCGGCGGCAAGCCAGTACGCGTGGTCAACCTGTACCCGCAGTCCGGCACCTTCCGCAACGCGGACGGCACCATCAACTGGTCCGAGATTCCGGCGACGCTGACTGAGCAGGGTAACATGATGATGTCCGAGTTCTACAACGTCGGCGAAGGCATGGACCCCGTCGACTTCAGCTATCAGGGCGACGGTGCGGACATCACTGACCCGAATGCCCTGCGTGCCCACCCGACGTCCTGGGACTCCCCGGTGCCGTACGACAGTGCCGTCACCCGAATCTTCGATCTGGGCAAGAACGTCCTCGCCTCCGCTGCTGGCAAGGGCATCTACCTGCTCAGCGAAGACCTAAGGCAGCTCGCCGCCTTCGAAACCAACGCCTCCAAGCGCGGCACCGGTGCCTACGATGCCAAGACCTCTACCTTCTACTACGCCGAAGAAGGCTCCAAGGAGCTCAAGGCGCTGCCGATCACCGAGGACGGATTCGGTGAAGCCAAGACCGTGTACGAGGCGAACGGCGAGATCCTCGCCACCGGCGCGCACCCGAAGACCGGCAAGGTCGTGGCTATCGCGCAAGACGCCAAGGCTCCCGGTCAGGTCGAGCCCTTCGCGCAGCTTATCACCGTGAGTGGCGGTGAAGCTGAGGCCCGAGCGCTGCCGACTTCGGAAGGCCTGTACAAGCCGGTATCCAAGGAGCTCACCGAGGTTGAACAAGGCCTGCACGCCTACTCGGACAGCGCGTACCGCTCCTCCTTCGACCTCAACAACATCCGCGAACTCATGCCGATGGATGACGGCACCTTCGTCTACGCATCCCGCGCCGACATCACGTTCGCGGACGGGGGATCGAGCTACAAGAACATGCTGATCTCCATCGACCCGACCGCTAAAGGCGCCGACGTAGCCAAGGTCATGCCGGGCTCCTACACGCCGACGCACAAGCAGCTGGACGCCGTGACCACCAACGGTTCGCGCATCATCCGAGCCAACGCCTTCGGCGACATCCAGTCGCTCGTTTATGCCGACCGTGACATCAAGCAGAAGACCAAGGTCGGCTTCATGGAGGGATACAAGGGCTGGGGTCTCGGCGGGTTCGAGGCTGACGGCACGCCCGTGGTCATCAACGGCCAGACTGGAAAACTCGTTTGGTTCGACCCCGAGACCTTCGAGGTAAAGCGTGAAGCTGCGGTCCCGAACGGCCGTGAGGTGTCCAACCTGCACCACGGCGACCTCATCGTCCGCGAGAAAGGGCTTTACTACACCCCGACCGTCGACGAGTCCCGCGGCGACTACATCGAGCACTACAGCCTCCGCATGCTGCACAAGGGTGATTACACCCCGCCGACCCCGTCGCGCCCGCGCCCGCCGAAGCCGGGAGAGACTGAGCAGCCCGAGCAGCCGAACGAGCCAAACCAGCCCGACCGGCCGGAAGATCCCAAGAAGCCTGAGGGTTCGACTCTCCCTGGGAAGACGATCGGCGCCATCATCGGTGGTCTTGTTGGTGGCCTGGCCGTTCTTGCCGCGCTGTTCCACGTCTTCGGTGGGCCGCTGATGAAGCAGCTCGGTCTGCGCTAAACGCTGGTGCGCGCGCGGGCCAGCGTTTACGATCGAAGAATGTCCGTAGCCATCACCTGGCCCGCAGAGGGCATCGCGCAGCTCACCATCGACCGCGACGCAAAACGCAACGCACTCAGCAGCTCACTGCTCAGAGAGCTTATCGACGCCCTCTCCCACCCCTCCTTCACCTCCTCCACCCCCTCCTCCAGCCCTTCCGCCAGCCCTTCCGCCATCCTCCTCACCGGCGCTGGCTCCTGCTTCAGTGCCGGTGCAGATCTCTCGGAGGGAAATCCCGAGGACATTTATCCCGCGCTGGTTGAACTCATCTCGCAGATCCGCACCCTCCCCATTGCCGTCGTTGCTTACATCAACGGCCCAGCCATTGGCGCCGGCGCAATGCTCGCCTCCGCCTGCGATATCCGCGTCGTTGCCCCGTCCGCTTACTTCGCGATCCCCGTCGCCCGCATGGGCGTCACAGTGGATAAGGATCTCGCCGATTCCATGACTGCCCTCCTCGGCGGCGCCCGCGCCCGGACCATGCTCATGACCGGCGCCTCCTTGCCTGCCACCGACGCCGTTTCCTCCGGCTTCGCCGCCGCCGAAGGAACCCTCGACGACGCTCTCACCATCGCCATCACCTGTGCCGCCGGCAACCCAGCAACAATCACCTCAATCAAGGACTCCTTCGCCTAGTTTCCCTGCTAAGCGAGCCTTTTCTCGCCTCGCCGCGCTGCCTCGCCTCGGGCTGATCGCTCTCCGCGCATATATGGGTGTTTTGGCGTGCGGACAATTCTGTCCGCTTGTGATCCGTTAGGCCTTTGGCCAGCCTGTTTGACCTGAAAACGAGCGGACGCACAGTGCGTCCGCTTCTATGTGCAGCTTCTCTGCAGGTCGCAGCCTTTACCTCTCTGTAGTGGACAAATTTGTCCGCAGCTCAATTTGACCTATATCTCTCCGGAAGGTCTCTTCTATCTCTCCGGAATGTCTCCTCCGGATGCCTCCACTGAGCTGAAATTTGAAAAAACGCAATTGTTACGCATGTGACTGTTGTGAATTAAGTGAAGAAGGTCTATTGTTGAAGTGACCCTGAAGTAGTGGTTGAGACTTTTGAGTCTGAGCCATGTTGCTTCAGTATCTTTTTCTTCCCCAAGCCCCCATAGGAGATTGATTAATGAAGCGCTTCAACAAGACCGCTATCGCTCTTGCCACCGCTGGTGCACTGACTTTCGCTGTTGCTCCGTCTGCCTTCGCTCAGGACGAGCAGCCAGCACCTGTGGTTGGCGAGAACTCCCACCTCAATCCCGTGGCCGAGGGTACTGAGGGCCAGCCAGGTACCGAAGGCCAGACGGGCGCCGAAGAGAACCAGCCCGCTACTGAGGAGAACGCTCCTGTCCAGGGGAAGGTTGAGCTCAAGGAAGGCGACGTTGTTAAGGATGCCGAGGGCAATGTGCAGGCGAAGTACCAGCCAGGCTTCTTCATCTTTGATGCAAACGGCGTGAATGTGACCCAGCTCCGTACTAATAAGCCGATTGATGGCTACGAGTCCAACGTGAAGCCGGTTGAGAAGGACGATGAGGCTGCTGCGATTGCTGCTGCTACCGCACTCGCAACGCTGCCGCTGCTGACGATTGGTGGCATTGTGTACAGCGTCGTGAAGAATGCCCAGGGCAACCCGGTGCTCGTGCCGGCAGACCGCGCCGACAAGACCCCGACCGCTGAGGACGAGGCCAAGACCACCGAGATCCTGGCTAAGCACGGCAACGAGATCGCTGCTCAGGCTGCGGAGAACAGCGCAGCGCAGAACAACGCTGCCACCGACCGTGGTGTTGGTGCAGCGACCGGTAACAACGCTATCGCTAAGGGCCTGATTGGCCTGGTGATTGCATCCATCATGGGTGCAGCGGTGTTCATGTACGGCCGCCGTCAGCTGGTTTAATCCAGTTAGAACGCAACCGCCTGCTCTCGCCCCGGAAAATTCGGGGAGGGGAGTGGGCGGTTTCGCGTTGGGGATTAGTCCGTTTCCATGATGGCGCGGGTGAGTTTGCGGAGGTGCTTGAGTTGTTTGGTGGTGGCGTCGTCAAACGCTCTGTCCTCGGCCTTCTCCACGAGGACGGCGAGTTCACCCTGCACCTTCTTCCCCTTCTTGGTGGGGGTGACTAGCTGGCGGCGACGATCCTTCGGGTCGCGCTCGCGGGTGACCCAGCCTTGCTTCTCTAGGGAATCGATGAGGCGGACCATGTCGGAAGCGTCGACGCCGAGGAGCTCCGACAGCTGTGTCTGGCTCGCTGCGTGATAGAGGGTGCAGGTGAGCACCCAGAACTCACGCATGGTGGTGCCGCGGGTGGCGAGGGTGGTCTCAACCTCGTCCTTCGTTGCGCGGCGGACCCGTTCAATCTGGAACGACGGGGACTGGAGCAGCGCAGCGGGAAGGTCGAGAGATTTAGACATAACCCCAATTTAGCAGTAGTGGGGCATGCCCACGGTTGGTATTGCCCGACGGCTGGCCTACTCCGTGGGCAGGCCGGCCTCGACCCACGCCTGGGTGCCGCCGGCAACGTTGATGATGGTGCCGTCGTGCACCTCAGAGAGGTACTGCGTCGCCTCGGCGGAACGCCCGCCGGCCTGGCAAATTACGTACACATCCTGGGAAAAGTCGATCTTGTCCGTCAGAGCGGCAAGGTTGGACAGGGGGAGGTTCACGGCGCCGGCGGCGTGGGTGGTGGAGAACTCGTCGGGCTCGCGGACGTCGATAAGCTGTGCATCGTTGGGAACATCTGTGACCTGTACTGAACGCATGGCGACATTCTAGATGTAAAGTTTGCTTCATGTCAGGACAGTCCCGAGGGCGCAAGCCGCGCGTGCAGGTGGCGCCACCGCCCGCGGAAAGGCGTTTCAAACCGCAGCCGGCGCACGTGTACAAGCGGCGCCGCTGGAGCGCATTTTGGGTCTTGGTTGTCCTGGTTGTCCTGTTCATTCGCTTCTTCGTGCCCAGCGAGCACGACCGCGAAATGAAAGCGCGGCAAGAATTCGCGTACTCCGCACCCGCCTCTGCACCCACCGCCGAGACCGGCGCTTCCGTGGAGAAATCGCGGCCGCTTGAGATGATCATCCCGACCATCGGCGTGCGCGCGAACTTCGAAGACGGGGTGTGTCGCCTGAAGAACGGCGCGATCGACCCGGCTTCCCTCGGCGACGCCTGCATCTTCACCGCCGACAACAAGCCCTACTCGCTGCCCGGCTCCGCATCCGAAGACATCGTGGTCATCGCAGGTCACGCGGCTGCGGGTGTGCCCGCCGTCTTCGACAAGCTTTACGACGCCTCCTCCCAAACCCACACCATCTCCCCCGGCGACCCCCTCTACCTACGCACCGAAGCCTCCGGCGACACCTGGCTGAAATACCAGGCCACCGACCTCCACGAACCCGAGAAGGAAGGCCTCTCCCAGTCCGCCGACATCTGGGGCACCGGCCCCATGCCTGGCCGGCTCCTGACCATCACCTGCATCCAGCCCGCCAACCCGTTCCAGGACTCCGTCCGCAACGCGGTGATCGGGTGGCAGTACCAGGGGGTTGTCTCCGCCGACGAGGTGCGCGGGTAGCTCCGGGCTAGCCGCGTGACCAGTACTCGGCGAGTAGCCGCTGCGCCTCGTCTTGGGTCAGGGCGCTTAGTTCGTCGCAGCTAAGCTGCAGGTTGGCGCGCAGAGCTTCGACCAGCCAGCCAGGAAGTTGCGTGGTTGACTTTGGTTCTTCGTTGGGGGCGAGGTCGAAGTAGCGTTTGCCGAGCCTTTTCAGGACAGCGGCGAGCTCATGGGCAGCCGGATGCCCAACGGATGTAGCGCGCTCGAGGCGGGCATTCATTTCTTTGTAGATTTCGCTGTCAGCTCGGGCGCCAGCTGCCCAGACTTCAGCGATGACGAGTACGGGAGTCTGGTCCAGATCCCTCGTTTCACGCCAGATGATTCGGTAATCACGGTTGCCTACCACGAGTTTCCTGAACCCGACTAAGGAACCTAAAAGTGGTTCGCCAGCTTTGGGGGAGCGCTCCAGAAGAAGCATTTTCTTCAACACTGCACGGACTATCTGCGGGTCTTTGCGTTTCAGGCGCAGGAGATCGTCGACCGCATCATCAGTAAGGCGAACTCGTGCAACAGCTTCTCGGCCTGTCATCGCAATCAGATGGAATCGCCGGGTTTTTCGAGAGCCGTCTCCAAGTTGAGCTCGGCTTCTAGCTCAGTGCGGTTGAAGCCTAGATCTGCAATGGCATCATCCAGCTCTGTCCGTTTTCCTGTGTCGGTGATGAATCGCGAGAGAGCAAGAAGTGAGTCTGCGAGATCGTCGCGGTCCTTGCGTAGCGACTCAATCTCCTGGGCCGAAACAATCTCAGCGACGATACGCCCTTGGCGTGAGAGGCTGACTGAGGGGCCCGCTTCTGCTGACCGAACGAGGCCTGAGATGCCTCGGCGGTTGGCTTCGGTGATTGAGAGTGCTTCCATGACGCTCACTCTACTTAGAAATCTAAGTAGATGGAAGGGGTTGAAGTGTCAACGCTCTCTGGGGTGTGAAAAAGCGAGGTTAAGTACCCCCAGTGACTTATATCACATAGAAGAAGAAAAACTATTAGGACATTTGTAATGGAAACTTATATGGGCAGGTTGCAGTCACCTTCTTGCCTGGTGGATCTTGACACTGGGGCGCGGGGGGGGTAGCAGCGGCATCAAGGGGGTAGTCATTGAATCTACACTATTTGTTGCGCGGGGGTATCTAGTAACACCGTGGTGACTATCCAGTAACGCAATGGTGAGTATCGAGTAACGCTTTAGGAGAAGATTCTTCTGACCGCGTGGCAAAAGGACACGCGGCATCATCAGAGGAGTCCGATCGTGACTGATTACCGGGCCGTGATGGACCTAGTCTTACAAGGCTGGTCCGTCCGCCAAATCTG
>NZ_JAKMUS010000013.1 GCF_027570075.1 Corynebacterium meitnerae | reverse complement strand
CAGCGATGTAAAATTTTACACAGAGGTGCGTGCTCATTTTCTGAAACGCCTATTTTTGGAAGTCCACGACCACGCGCGTCGGGTTCTCAATCACTTCGATCTTGAAGGGGCGTTTCTTGTCCACACCGATGTACCACCTGGAATCGCCTTCATCCCAGCCCTGGTAGACAACGTCGGTAATGCTGGGGGCGTGCCCGTCTGAGCCTTGCGGGGCTTCGTAGGGGGCATTCACCCCGCGCAAGAGCACGAGCAGTGCCGCGCCGCCGTTGACGTGGACATCAAAGCCAGATCCTTGTTGGCTCGGGTGGTCGTCATATTGCGCAAAGATCCCCGGTGTGCCAGTGCCACCAATATCGAAGACGAGGCGATCAAAGGTGTCGTGTGCGCCGATGCGGACACCGGTGACCTTGTATGAGCCCCGTTTGTTGTTATTGATTTCCACTCGGTCAGTGCCAAAGCCTTCGGCGGGAGCGGAGGATGGGGCTTTGCTCTGGGTGGTTTTCACCGTTGTGGTCACGGTGTTCGGGGTGGGCGATTCGCGCATGGTCATGACCGCTTCATCAGGCTCTTGCAGCTGAGTGCAGGCACTCAGCGGCATCGCGGCGAAGAGCGTGCTGCACACTACGGCTGCGCGACGGGAAAGAGACATTGCCGTGTGCCTACTTCTGCACATCCACGACAACGCGCGTTGGGTATTCCAACACGGTCACCTTGTACGGGCGTTGCTTGTCCAGACCGATGAAGTACTGGGAAACAGCCTCGAAGGTGCCGCTATTTGTTACTTCCTTGATGTTGCCGGAGGCAAGCCCAAGGGTGGGTTTACCGGCGTATTTAGCGTCTGGGGTCTGATCAAGGGAAGTGCCGTGAATCATGATTTCCAGGGCGGCCTCACCGGGAACGTCCACCGGCAGGCCAGAAGCCTGCTGAAGAGGTTCATCGGAGTAACCGGCGTGGAACTCTGGGGTGCCATTGCCTTCGAACTCAAATACAACGCGGTCGTAGCCCTCGTGCGAGCCCGAGCGGATGTCAACGGTACGCAGCTCAGACGTGAGTTCACCGCTGAAGGTGTCGGTGGGCTCTGTGGAGTATTCCCCCGGGACTTGCTCATCATCCTCGGCGGACGCGGCGGCTGCCTTGGTGTCAGCGGTGGTGACAGTGGCGGCGGCACCACTGGGCTCTGAGATCGAATCCTCAGCGGAGCATGCCGCGAGGCCCAGGGCGCTGGCCGTCAGGAGGGCAATTGTTAACGCGTGTGACTGGTGTTTCATATGTTGCAGTTTATCGGACAATCCCTTTCCCCGTTGGAGGCAAGGCGGAGCCTGCCCCTCCCATCGCAGAGGATAGAGTGGGGCGAAGCAGAAACAAACAAGGATTTTCAATATTTAAAAGGGGTTGACCGCCATGACCATCAAAGTGGGAGTTCTCGGAGCAAAAGGTCGCGTAGGGTCCGCGGTGGTGGCGGGCGTTAATGCTGCGGACGATCTGGAGCTTGTGGCTGAGATTGATGCGGGCGATTCTTTGGACACGCTCGTAGAAAATGGCGCTCAGGTCATCGTTGACTTCACCACTCCGAATGCGGTGATGGGCAACCTGGAATTCTGCATCAACAACGGCATCCACGCCGTGGTGGGCACGACTGGCTTTGATGAGGAGCGCTACCAGCAGGTCCGCGACTGGTGTTCGGCCAACGATGGAGTCGGTGTGCTGATCGCTCCGAACTTTGCCATCTCCGCTGTTCTGGCCATGGCGTTTGCCCGCCAGGCAGCGCCGTTCTTCGATTCCGCTGAGGTCGTGGAGTACCACCACCCGAACAAGCTTGATGCGCCGTCCGGCACGGCACTGAAGACGGCGCAGGGGATTGCGGAGGCTCGTCGAGAAGCAAACTTGGGCGCCATGCCCGATGCGACGGAGCAGGCCCTCGACGGCTCCCGCGGCGCTGACGTCGATGGTGTGAAGGTCCACGCTGTGCGCATGCAGGGCATGGTGGCACACGAGGACATCATCTTCGGCACCACCGACCAGACGCTGACTATCCGTCAGGATTCCTACGGTCGTGACTCCTTCGTGCCCGGTGTGCTCACCGGCGTGCGTGGCGTGGCGGACCACCCGGGTCTGACCGTTGGCCTCGACTCCTACCTGGGCCTGTAAATGACGCAGAGCAAAACTCTCGACGTCCAGCTCATCGCCGCCACCTCCTTCGCGGCGCCTGCTGACGTGGACTGGGAACAGGATCCGGCCGCGACAGATGCGGAAGCCCTCGTCGAATTTGCGGGGCGCGCCTGCTACGAAACATTCGACAAACCCAACCCGCATACCGCGGCGAATGAGGCTTACCTGCGCCACATCCTCGAGGTTGGGCACGACGCGTTGCTTGAGCACGCCACAGCAACGCTGTACATCCGCGGCCTCTCACGCGCGGCGGGCAATGAGCTGCTACGCCACAGGCATCTGTCCTTCTCACAGCTCTCGCAGCGCTTCGTGCCTTCGCAGGAAGCGGATGTAGTGATCCCCGAGGCGATCGCTGAGGATGAGGATCTGCGCCGCATCTTTCTGGCTGCTGTCGATGAGACGCGCTTCGTCTACGAAGAGCTCCTCGGTGCACTCGAAGGCAACCTCGAGGATGAACCCAACGCGTTGCTCCGCAAGAAGAAAGCGCGGCAAGCTGCGCGTTCTATCCTGCCCAACGCCACGGAAACCCGCTTCGTGGTCACCGGCAACTACCGCGCATGGCGCGACTTCATTGCAGCCCGCGCGAGCGAACACGCGGATGTAGAAATTCGCGAGCTCGCCGTTGCCATCCTCGAGGTATTGAAGAAACAAGCGCCCGCGCTTTTCGACGATTTCCTCATCAGCACCCTCGCCGACGGCTCCGTTATGGCCACGAGCCCCTACGTTGGATAAATTTTTGAGCCCCGCCGGTCACTGATAGGCGGGGCAAAGAATGTACCCTAGGTAGCCATGGGCATTTCAACGAAAGTAAATACCGGTGCAGCTGAGTTTGGCACCATCGGCGTTGCCATGGTCACTCCGTTCGACAAAGACGGCGAACTAGACCTCGCCGCTGCACGAAAGTTGGCTGTCCACCTCGCCGACAATGGCGTCGATTTACTTATCCTCGGTGGCACGACGGGCGAATCCCCGACGACCAGCCCTGAGGAAAAGATCGAACTGATCAAGGCGGTGCGCTCCGAACTGGGGGACCGAGTCAAGATCATGGCGGGTGCGGGAACGAACAACACGCGGACGTCGGTAGCTTTGGCTCAAGCCTCGCGTGACGCGGGCGCTGACTCTCTCCTCGTAGTCACCCCGTACTACTCCAAGCCCTCCCAGGCAGGACTGCTTGCGCACTTCACCGCCGTCGCCCAGGCGACCGACCTGCCAATCTGCCTGTACGACATTCCGGGACGTTCCGCGATCCCTATCGCCGGGTCCACGATTCGTGCTTTGGCAGAACTGCCCAACGTCAAAGCCGTCAAGGATGCCAAGGGGGACTTCCTGGAGGCCACCAGGATTATCAATGAAACCGGGTTGGCCTGGTACTCTGGCGACGACGTTCTCAACCTGCCGTGGTTCTCTGTCGGCGCAACCGGAGTTATTTCCGTTGTCGCCCACGCAGCCCCAGGTCTTATGAGAGAAATGGTTACAAGCTTCGAGGAAGGCGACCTCGCCCGTGCGCGGGAAATCAACGCCACCACCATGTGCGTGCTCGCGGAACAGCAAGCAGTACTCGGTGGAGTGACATTTGCAAAAGCCGCCCTGCGCCTGCAGGGCATTGAGGTTGGGGATCCCCGCCTGCCCATCGTCGCACCCGACGAAACGCAGCTGGAGGCTCTCCGCCATGACATGGAAAAGGCTGGAGTCCTTTAAGTATGAACGAAACCCGCAACCGCTCGCGCAAGGTGACCCGCAAGGCGGGCCCGCCGGAGACGAGCGATCAGCAGCCGGTGTTCCAAACCGCTGATACTCAACCGCAGGAAAACCGTAACAACGGTGACAACGCCGGTAACGGGGGCAATGGCCCGAAGAACAACGGCAATAACGGCAATAACGGCAACAACCGTGGCAACGGTGGTAATAACCGTGGCCGTGGGCGCGGCCGTGGTCGTGGCCGCGGACGTGGTGGGGACAACCGCCGCAACCCGGTCAAGGGTATGCAGGGTGCAGACCTGACCAAGCGTCTGCCGGAACCGCAGAAGCCAGCGAATGGCGCGCTGCGTATCTACGCTCTTGGCGGCATCTCTGAGATTGGCCGCAACATGACCGTGTTTGAGTACAACGGTCGCCTGCTCATCGTTGACTGTGGTGTGCTGTTCCCGTCGTCGGACGAGCCGGGTGTGGACCTGATCCTGCCGGACTTCGGTCCGATTGAGAACAAGCTGGATAAGGTGGACGGCCTCGTCGTTACGCACGGGCACGAGGACCACATTGGTGCGATCCCGTGGCTGCTCAAGCTGCGCCCGGACATCCCGATTTACTCGGCGAAGTTCACCAACGCGCTCATCGCAGCGAAGACCAAGGAGCACCGTCAGCGTCCGAAGCTGCACGAGGTCAACGAAAAGTCCGAGATCACCGTCGGTCCGTACAACCTGCGCTTCTTCCACGTCGGCCACTCCATCCCGGACTGCCTGGGTGTTGTGATCAAGACTGGTGCTGGCACCGTCTGCATGACCGGTGACGTCAAGGTCGACATGACCCCGTACGACAACAAGCCGACTGACCTGCCGGCGCTTGCACGCTACGGCGATGAGGGTATTGACCTGTTCCTGTGTGATTCCACGAACGCCACCATCCCGGGCATTTCCGCTTCGGAGGCAGGCATCGAGGAGAACCTCATCCGCATCGTGCAGTCCGCGAAGCAGCGCGTTGTTCTCGCGTCGTTTGCGTCGAACGTGTCGCGCGTGCAGATGGCGGTGAACGCCGCTGTCGCATCTGGCCGCAAGGTCGCTTTCAACGGTCGTTCGATGCTCCGTAACATGGAAATCGCGGAGAAGATGAGCATGCTGCGTGCCCCGAAGGGCACCATCATTCCGATTGAGGAAGCAGCAAAGATGGCGCCGCACCGCGTCATGCTCATCACCACGGGCACGCAGGGTGAGCCGATGGCGGCGCTGTCGCGCATGTCGCGCCGTGAGCACCGCCAGATCACCGTGCGTGATGGTGACACGATCATCCTGTCCTCCTCGCTCATTCCGGGTAATGAGGAAGCTGTCTTCGCTGTGATCAACAACCTCGCGCAGATTGGTGCGAACGTGATCACTAATGATGACGCACACATTCACGCGTCTGGCCACGGCTACGCTGGTGAGCTTCTGTTCTTGTACAACATGGCTCGTCCGCGCAACGCGATGCCGGTGCACGGCGAGTGGCGTCACCTGCGCGCCAACAAGGAACTGGCTATCGCTACCGGCGTGAAGCCGGAGAACACGGTGCTGGCGCAGAACGGTGTTGTCGTGGAGATGATCAACGGCAAGGTCAAGGTTGCTGGCCAGTACCAGGTGGGCAACCTGTACGTTGACGGCACCACGATGGGTGATGTTGATCCGGACGTGCTCGCGGACCGAACCAACCTGGCTGCCGGTGGCGTCATCTCCATCACGTGTGTGATTGATGACCGCACGGGTCGTCTCATTGAGAAGCCGACCGTGTCCACTACGGGCCTCATCGATGATGACCGCGAGGTGAAGCCAGTCATCACCGAGCTGGTGGAGAACACCATGTTTGACCTGGCCGCGGAGGGTGAGAATGACCCGTACCGTATGGTTCAGCAGCTCCGTCGCCGCATTTCTCGCACGATCGAGCAGAAGTACAAGCGTGAGCCTGTGATTCTGCCGACGGTCGTGCCGATGAACGCCGACGATGTCACCCCGGCTTCTACCGAGGACATCGAGTCCACGCGCGAGTCGCTGTAGCTTTTTGCTTATCGACGCCCCGTTCCCGCCTTAGGGAGCGGGGCATCGCGTTATTGTGGGCAGCATGTCGTTTCAACAGTTTGAACGCGAGAAGCTTGCCCAGTTGTTGTTGGAGCTTGGTCCGGATGCACCAACGCTGTGTGAGGGGTGGACTACCCGGGACCTCATCACACACATGTACATCCGGGAGAATCAGCCGCACCGCGCGGTTGGTTACCTGGTGCCAGCCCTGAAGTCAGTGACGTCTTCAGCCGAAGAAGCAGTAAAAAAGCGTGACTACGAAGACGTGGTGCGTGCGTGGGCGGCAGGACCGCCGGTGTTTGTGAAGCCGCTTGATCCGCTGATCAATGTGTCGGAGAACTTTATCCACCATGAGGATGTGCGCCGTGGTGGTGACCGTCCGGTAGAGCCACGTGAGTTCTCTCACGCTGTTGAGGAGAAGCTCATGTCCGCTGCCGCCATGATGGGGCGGTTGGCGCTCTCGAGCGGGAACGTGCCCGTCATCCTCACGCCCCCGAACCTTCCGTCGGTGACGTTGGGCGGAAAGAGGGGAGTGGCCGAGCAGGGCTCGCGCGTAGTGCGCGTTAAAGGTGATCCCGGCGAGCTGTTGTTGTGGGTCACGGGGCGCGACAAAGTCGAGGTGGAGATCACCGGCGAGCCAGAGGATATTGCAGCAGTCAAGCGTCGTATCTAGACACTGATATGCCGACGGTATACCGGCATACCGGTGTGGCGTATGTGATTTGAGATACGCAAGGTATTACAGTGGTCCCCATGTCTGCCACCAGTACCTCACGCCGCGATAAAGGCCGCTCACACACGGGCCCCAAGGGCCGCGACAAGCGCTCGAGCGGTAGCTACGGCTACCGCTCCTCTTCACGTGCTGCCGCCGATACCTCCGATGAGAGGGTCGGCTCCGCCGTGGGTGCTGTTGGCCGTGGCATGGGTAATGCTGCGCGCGACCTAACGGGTGCGTTTAAGGCCGTTGGTGGCCAGGGGCGGCGCCGTCGCCGCCGTGAAGAGATTGAGGAGGACTACGACATTCCTGAGACCGACGCCTACGACGAGACCGACGCGGACTTCACGCCACGCCGCACCCTCAACGCGGACGCGATCGGACTTGTTCTGATCGGTCTTGCCGCAGTTCTCGGCGCTTCGGTGTGGCTGGACGTTGCTGGCCCGGTCGGCGCCCTCATCGCTAGCGGTACCTCTTGGATCATCGGTGCTGGTGCGCTGGTGCTGCCCGTGGTGCTCGTGGGTATCGCGATTGCACTGATGTTGGGTCTTGGGGATTCGGCCTCCGAACGTGCCCACAGCGGCGCTGGCCTCACGCTTATCGCCGTGTGCATGCTCGGCCTCATTCATGTGTTTGCGGGGACTCCGGCGGACTGGGATGACCGTCGTATCGCGGGTGGCGCGATCGGTGCGTTGATTGGCGGGCCGCTGAGCGCGGGCTTCACGCCGTTCGTTGCGGTGCCTCTGCTCGTCCTGGTTATCGTGTACGGCGCGCTCCTGGCCACCGGCATCACGGTGCGGGAATCCTTCGACTACATTCGCGCGTTGTTCAGCTCCATTGCGCGCAACGCCCACACTCCGGACCCGGAGGAAGAGGATATCTACGATGGTGCTGACGATGACATTGATGCCATCGCAGAAGGTCGCCCTCGTACCCGACGTCGCACGCCGATGGACAACTATCCAGTCGAGGAGCCCACGCTTTTCGACGCTGATGGTGCCGAGCCTCCCGCCCCTGAAGAACCCAAGAAGAAGCGTTCCACCCGCAAAAAGGTCGGCGTGGCGCCGTCCATCGTGGATGACGCGGACAACGAGACCAAGGTGCTCGAGCGCGTTGAACCCGCAGCCCAGACCGACGCTGTTGCCGCATCGCGGGAGGAGATGCGTAAGGCCATCGTCGCTCGCTCCGGGATTGATGCTGCGGCCGTGCCGGCGGCAACGCCGAATTCGGAGAAGGGGAGGGGAGGCGCAGAGAAGCCCTCTGCTCGCGTGCCTGAAACGACGACGGATTACAAGGTCCCGTCGACCAACCTTCTCATCGCGGGTCAAATGCCGAAGACGCGCACTGAGGCGAATGACCGCATGATCGAGGCGATCACTGAGGTCTTCGAAGAATTCAACGTGGACGCCCAGGTGACTGGCTTCTCGCGTGGCCCGACAGTGACCCGATACGAAGTTGAGTTGGGCCCAGGCGTGAAGGTCTCCAAGATCACCAACCTGCAGTCCAACCTGGCGTACGCCGTGGCAACGGATAACGTCCGCCTGCTCACCCCGATCCCCGGTAAGTCTGCCGTGGGTATTGAGGTCCCCAACGCGGACCGTGAAATGGTGCGCCTGCGCGATGTCCTCGACGCCCCGAACGTCCGTGGTGATCATGATCCGATGCTCATCGGCCTGGGCAAGAACATTGAGGGTGACTTTGTCTCCGCCTCGGTGCAGAAGATGCCGCACTTGCTCGTGGCAGGTTCGACCGGTTCCGGTAAGTCCGCGTTTGTGAACTCGATGCTCATTTCGCTGCTCACCCGTGCGACGCCGGAAGAGGTTCGCCTCATCCTGGTTGACCCGAAGATGGTGGAGCTCACCCCGTACGAGGGCATCCCGCACCTGATCACCCCGATCATCACGCAGCCGAAGAAGGCGGCCGCTGCTTTGCAGTGGCTCGTGGAGGAGATGGAGCAGCGCTACATGGACATGAAGTCCGCGCGCGTGCGTCACATCAAGGACTACAACGCGAAAGTCCGCTCCGGTGAACACACCGCACCGCTTGGCTCCGAGCGTGAGGTACGCCCGTATCCGCTCATCATCTGCGTGGTGGACGAGCTCGCAGACCTCATGATGACCGCGCCGAAGGAGATCGAGGACTCCATTGTTCGCATCACACAGAAGGCGCGTGCCGCCGGTATTCACCTCGTGCTGGCAACGCAGCGTCCGTCCGTGGACGTGGTGACGGGTCTGATTAAGACGAATGTTCCGTCACGTCTGGCCTTCGCCACCTCCTCGCTGACGGATTCCCGCGTCATCTTGGACCAGGCGGGTGCAGAGAAGCTCATCGGTATGGGCGACGCGTTGTTCATCCCGCAAGGTGCCGGCAAGCCGCAGCGTCTCCAGGGTGCGTTCGTCTCCGATGAGGAAATCCAGGCTGTCGTCGACGCCGTCAAGGAACAGGGCGAGCCACACTACACCGAGGGTGTCACCGAGGAGAAGGCTGCGGAGAAGAAGGAGATCGACGAGGAGATCGGCAAGGACATGGACGACCTCCTCGAGGCGGTCGAGCTCGTCGTCACCTCCCAGCTTGGTTCCACATCGATGCTGCAGCGCAAGCTCCGCATCGGCTTCGCTAAGGCCGGGCGCCTCATGGACCTCATGGAATCCCGTGGTGTTGTCGGCCCATCCGAAGGTTCGAAGGCCCGCGAGGTGCTGGTGAAGCCGGAGGAGCTGGACACCATCATCTGGATGATCAAGGGTGCTGACCCCGCCGAGGCGCCCAAGGAAGTACTCGACGAGCAATCGCTTGACGACGCCTCCACCGACGAACCCACCGATGTCGACCCCGACTCCGATACCCAAACGGTGAAGGCGACCTACAACCCGACCGGGGGCGCGTTTTAACCGATGGGCACTACTCCCGGGTTCCGGTTCTCTGTTGTTCTTTTCGACGATGTTGAGCTGCTCGATGTGGCCGGCCCAGTAGAAGTGCTGTCCAAAGTCGACGACTTCGACGTGGAAATGCTTTCAGCGGATGGTGGTTCCGTCACGAGTTCTCAAGGTGTCCGACTCGGCGTCGACGGCGACTTCAGTTCGGCAACCGGGGATGTGCTGTTCGTGCCGGGTGGCATGGGGACGCGCCGGCTGGTGGAAGACGACCAGTTTGTTGCCCAGTTGAAGGCGATGGCCGCCGGGCGGCAGATCCTGATGTCGGTGTGCACGGGATCCGCGCTTCTCGCTGCTGCGGGCTTGCTCGAGGGATACACTGCGACGAGCAACAAGAGAGCTTTCGATTGGGCCACGAGCTTCGGCGAGAATATTGAGTGGCGCCGCTCTGCGCGGTGGGTGCATGACCGCGACCGGTGGACATCGTCGGGAGTTGCCGCTGGAACCGACATGGCCGCAGCGTTCGTTGCGGACCGCTATGGTGAAGAATTCGTGTCCGACATCGCTGACGCGATTGAGCTCCGGCTTAACCTCGATGCCGACGACGACCCTTTCGCTGTCTAAGCGTCGGCGCTGCGGGTCGGGGTGTGTGCTCGCTGGAGCGATCAAGTAGGGTTGCTTCCTGTTGGAGGGGAGTACCCCAAAAGCGCCTTGGATCGTCAACACGGCTAACCCAGTTAAGAGGTTCCCGGTCCAGGCGGCCCACCATGCGAAAGGGTGGGGGAGACCTCCGGTTATTTTTTCATCTCAACCGGAGGTTGCGTACATGCATGTGCCCCTTTCTATTTGGCTGATCACCTCAGCGGTGATCCTTGGCTTCTTCATCTTTGATTTCGTCTCCCACGTGCGTACCCCGCACGAACCGACGATGAAGGAATCCGGCGGCTGGGCCGCGTTCTATATGACGATGGCCTGCATTTTCGGCGGTATCGTGTGGTGGTTGTGGGACGCTGAACACGGCGTTCAGTTCTTCACGGGCTACATCACGGAGCTCTCACTCAGTGTGGATAACCTGTTCGTATTCGCACTCATCATGGGTGCGTTTAAGATCCCGCGCGCGTATCAGCAGAAGGTGCTCCTCATCGGTATTGTGATCGCGCTGATTTGCCGCCTGGCGTTCATTCTGTTGGGTGCGGTGATCATTGAGGCATGGTCCGATGTGTTCTACATCTTCGCCGCGTTCCTGCTCTACACCGCGATCAAGCTTGTCTACGACGAAGCCACGGATCAAGAGGATCCGGACCCGAACGACATGCTCGTGGTCAAGACCTTGCGCAAGGTCATCCCGGTGACGAAGTCCTACCACAGCGATCGCCTGTTCTCGCTGACGGAGGCAGGCAAGAAGGCTGTCACCCCGCTGTTCGTGGCGCTGTTGTCCATTGGCTTTGTCGACGTGATGTTCGCCTTCGACTCCATCCCGGCCATCTACGGCATCACCCAGGAAGCGTTCCTGGTGTTCACCGCCAACGCGTTTGCGCTGCTGGGTCTGCGTCAGCTCTACTTCCTGCTGAACGGTCTGCTGGACAAACTCGTCTACCTGTCATACGGCCTGGCAGTCGTGCTCGGCTTCATCGGTGTGAAGCTGCTGCTGCACGCCCTGCATGAGAACAACCTGTCCTTCATTAACGGTGGCGAGAACGTCAACGTGCCTGAGGTCAGCACCGTGCTGTCGCTCGTGGTCATCGTGGGTGTGCTCATCGTGACGGCTGTCGCCTCGGTCATCAAGGAGCGCGCTGACATCAAGGCGGGACGTTCCAGCCGCGAGGAGCAGAAGTACCACATCGACTACGACGATCACGGCAACCGCCGCAAGGTGGATGCTCACGGGACTCACATCGAGTGGATCGACGATCCGGCGACGTCAGGCAAGGGCGACCACACCGCGACCGGCTCGCGTGAGACCTCGCACCTGGATGTCAAGCGTGGCGGTGCACGCTAGGTCGTAAGAAACTACTCCCAGACGTTGATGACCGGGTTCCACTCACGGAACTCACGGTTTTCCAGGGCTCCCGCCGCCAAGTAGGGGTCTTCCGCGAGAAGCTCAGCTGCATCCCCGCGGGAGGCCCCGTCTGGTAGGCGCACGATGATGATGGATTGGGTCCCATCCCCGTAAGGGCCAGCGGCAATGACCTGGCCTTGCTCTTTCAGGCGGGCGATGAAGGAACGGTGGGCGGGCCGGGTTTCGCTAATAAGCGACCGGTCCCCGTACGTGTAGGTAGCAATAAAGTGGGTCATGGACGCGGATTCTAATAGGCTTGGGGGCGTGAAACAGTCCAATTGGAATCTTCCGAACGTCCTCACATCTTTGCGCATTCTTTTTACGCCGGTGTTTGCGTGGCTTGTGCTCAGTGAACGCTGGTGGTGGGCGTTTGGCGTGTTCGTGGCGCTGATGATCACGGACAAACTTGATGGTGACATTGCGCGTGCACGCGGTCTGATCACGGACTTTGGCAAGATCGCCGATCCGATTGCGGATAAGGCGCTGATGATTACGGCCCTGGTCACCCTGAATATTGCCAGCTCGCTGCCGATCTGGATCACCGTGGTCATCGTGGTACGCGAACTGGGCATCACGTTCTGGCGTATGTGGATGCTGCGCCAGGGCAAGGTTGTTCCGGCGTCGAAGGGCGGCAAGCTGAAGACCGTGCTGCAAACGCTCGGTGTGGCGCTGTACCTGTGCCCACTGCCCGGCTGGATGGAGGTACCCACGCTCGTTGTCATGCTCATCGCCGTCGTGGTCACGGTGGTCACGGGTGTGCAGTACCTCGTCGACGGTGCGCGCGCTAACAGGACCCCAGCATGATGGAGAGCGGGATTGAGGCGGAGCTTGTACGCGTCCTCCGGGACCACTCCCACACCCTGTCTTTCTGTGAGTCCCTCACCGCTGGTCTCGCATGTGCGACGCTGGCGAACGTACCCGGTGCGTCTGCGGTGCTGCGTGGGGGACTGGTCACCTACGCAACAGACCTGAAAGGCAGCCTCGCGGGGGTGCCGGCGGAGGTGCTCGCTGAGCATGGTCCTGTATCGCCGGTGACTGCGGAGCACATGGCCCGCGGCGCGCAGCGCGTGTGTGGTTCCGATTGGGCCGTCGCACTTACAGGGGTTGCCGGGCCAACCCCTCAAGATGGACACCCGGTGGGCGAAGTGTACGTTGCTGTGGCAGGCCCCACCCGCACTATCGCGGTGCGCGCGCCGCTTATCCGCGGTGACCGGCAAGCCATCCGCACCGCCGCCGTCACCGCAGGTTTGACGGAATTGCGCCGTGAAATTGAGGCGTGGGAACAAAAAGAAGGGATGGTTCGTTAGAACACGTGATGGCAACAACAACGACTCTTAAGTACCAGCCCGCACCGACGGTCCTGCCCCGTGAGAAGGTGCGTGAACCGCTACTGCGGGAAGCCCTTGGCATGTCTTTGCGTGCTTTCCGCGCGGATAAAGGCGTGACGCTGCGTGAACTGGCGTCCGTCGCGCGTGTCTCCCCTGGCTATCTATCTGAGCTGGAACGTGGCCGGAAGGAAGTATCGTCTGAGCTCCTCGCCTCTGTGTGCGTTGCACTGGATACGACGGTGGCTGACTTGCTCATGGAAGCTGTGGCCAACCTATCGCTTCAGGCTATGGCAGACGAACTGGCCCACACCCCGCCTGCTGCCGCAGAGGTCTAGAACGACGCGCACATAACGCGTGCCCCGCGTACCATGTAGGGGAACATTTTTTAAGAACAATTTTTGCTGCAGTAGTGCAAGCGAGAGAAAGGTAGATCAACCATGGCTAACCCGTTTGTTAAAGCCTGGAAGTACCTGATGGCACTCTTTGACAACAAGATCGAGGAGCACGCTGACCCGAAGGTTCAGATCGAGCAGGCAATTGGTGAGGCACAGCGCCAGCACCAAGCACTGTCCCAGCAGGCAGCTGCTGTCATTGGTAACCAGCGCCAGCTGGAGATGCAGCTGAACCGCCGTCTCGCTGATGTGGAGAAGCTGCAGGCTAACACCAAGCAGGCTCTTCAGCTTGCTGACAAGTCTCGTGCTGAAGGCGACAACCAGAAGGCCACCGAGTACGAGAACGCTGCTGAGGCTTTCGCTGCTCAGCTCGTCACCGCTGAGCAGGGCGTTGAGGATACCAAGCAGCTCCACGACCAGGCTCTGCAGCAGGCTCAGCAGGCAAAGCAGGCTGTTGAGCGCAATGCAATGCAGCTGCAGCAGCAGGTGGCTGAGCGCTCCAAGCTGCTGTCCCAGCTGGAGCAGGCCAAGATGCAGGAGAAGGTTGCGGAGTCCCTGCAGTCCATGAACTCCATCGCCGGCGGCAACCAGCCGAACCTGGATCAGGTGCGTGAGAAGATTGAGCGCCGCTACGCCAACGCTCTCGGCCAGGCCGAGCTGGCTCAGGGCTCTGTCCAGGGCCGCATGGCTGAGGTTGAGCAGGCTGGCATCCAGCTGGCTGGCCACTCCCGCCTGGAGCAGATCCGCGCCGAGATGGGTCAGCTTGAGTCCGGTAAGGGGCAGCAGGCCATCGAGGGCAACAACACTGGCTCCACCGGCTCGACGGACACCACTGGTGTGTCCAATGATGCAGTGGCAGAGCGTATGCGTGAGCTGCGCGGCGAGAGCTAAACGCTTCTAGCCCTTCTTACGGGTAATGGCGCGGCCCCTCCTTTGTAGAGAGGCCGCGCCATCTTTTTTGTTTTCGTGATTGGCTACAGGCGCGGCAGATTCAAGTTAGACAGCCAAGCCCTTAAAGGTTCTGGGATCGCCTGGGGTGCGTTCCGCATGACTCCAATAGCTGCAGCGAAGACACTTGCTAGCACGGCCACAACCGTGAGTGCGATTATCCAAGGAGTTGTAACGCTTGAGGGAGAATCGCTGGGTGGGTTTAGATCAGGATCTGGTGATGGCGCGTCTACGAACACATCGGGAATCTGGAGATGAATAGGCAGCGGAGCCTTGTTGTCATCTTGTGATGCGCCGGTGCGGTACCACCACGCCCGCATTGACTCGGGGAGGGCATCGATGAATTCAGTAGGGAAGGCGCCATTGTGGCCTTGATAGGTGGCGTTTTCGAAATCAGGTTGGATGACTAACCGTGTCCCTGCGTCGCTTCGTTCGATTTCGGAATTGGCAAAAGTCATCAGGGTAACCCGCTTGTAGCCTGGGGAAAGCTGATCATCAACTTGCCACGACAGTGAGGCTGTGACGTACCCAGAACCATCTGGATTCCGGTGCACCGTCGGACTCGCAAGCTCCGTAATCACTTGGATATTGAGACCTTCATAGTGGCTGATACGCACTCCGCCCCTGTAATTGATGGCAAAGGAGCCGTTGCTCTGGTCGAACCATCCTTCATCGCTTTGGAAGGTGAAGATCGAATCCTTTTGTTCAGCGGCACCCAAAGCAGTCTTTGTCCAGGCACCTGCATAGTTGTTAATACCCCATGAGAACGTGGCGCCGGAAACCTCTTTAGAGTCTTTGGGCGCTTCGGGCAAGGCAGGATGCTTGGGTGCTACCCAATCAGGGGACTGTGGTGGTGTTGGATCGGAGCCTTCGGGGGACACATCTTCGAGCTTCAGGGGCGTGATTGCCGGCTTCCCGCCCGCACGCTTGAGAATGCTAAGTTTGCCGCCTTGGCTACCTTCGCCTGCATATGGATGAGTGACATACAGTTGCTCTCCATCAGGCGTAAACGCGGCATCATACGTATTTACTCCGCCTGCTCCTGCGGTTGTGATGCCCAATGCGTTGAAGTCAGCAGCCTTTGTGGCAGACCAGGTGTCTGGGCTCACGATATAAACGGAATTTGTGCCACCATCGCTGACGATCAATTCGTGTGTGACAGGGTTTACTACGAGGTCCCGGATACTCTCACCAACCTCAATGAGATGGTCGTAGTGTTTTCCGGTAGCAGAATCGAGGATCTGGATCTTGTTGGTCGTCCAAGCGTCGTTAAGCCGCGAATCAACCGCTACATACAGATGCCCGAGCACGGGGTCCAACGCTAGTTTGGAAGCTCGGCCACCGGTATCACGCCAGTCCGACACCTTGATTTCAACATTTGCGTCCCAGGTAAAGGTTTCGAGTGACACAGTGGTGAGTACCAATCCACGGCCCTCGGCGACCCACAACTTGTTCGTTTTGGGATCAACGACAATGTCCTTGATCAGGGGGTATTTCTGTGTGCTCACCTGCAGTGGAGCAGAAACCGAGCCCGTGGAGGGATCGACTTTGATGATCGCTTTCCCGTCTGTGAGGTAGATAACGCCATTGTGGACAACGGCTGTATCAATGAAACGCGGGATTCCGCCAATGAATCGTTTGATCTCCCCAGTCTCCGCGTCAAGGACTGAGATACCACCCTCTTTGTCCTTCGTGCGATAGTGAATAGCATAGATTTCTGAGGCATCCGCGCTTAGAAGAATCTTCTTTGGCTCCGGGTACTCCAATTCAAAAACTTCCGGACTCGCTTGCCCTGTCGAAGGATCAAACCAGGTTATGCCCCCTGGATTACCTTGAAGACGATCGACGGGGACATACACCCGGTTACGAGTTGGATCGACTACAGCGGTGCTTGGGATGTCACCCACATTGACTGAATTGACGTAACCGTAGGAACTAGAGACAGCGGCCGGAGCACTGGCTGAAGGGGGCTCTGCGTGTGTGTACGGCGCAGGAGCTAAACCAGCCTGCATTGCGGCAACAACTGATGCAGTTACCGCGACTCTTGTAAAACTCATGGGGTCCTTTCAAAACAGCACGGGAAGGGAAGCCTAACTTTAACAAACTTAAGTATGATACTTTGGTTGTGGTCGCTGTTTCGTTGTTCCTAATCGACGGCGCCGCGCGCCATGAGAGCCTCGCCCGTCATCTCGGCGCGGCGGATGCTGCGGATGACTAGGGGAGTGCCGAAGGCCAACAAGGAGAAGCGTGCACCGCGTGCTTTGCGCGCAGCGAGTGATTCGTTGGCGGTGTTGAGCAGGACGGGGATCTGGCGGATCGTTAGCGCGATGGCCAGCGAAATGGTGTCCACGGGGAGGCCGATGCGAGCCAGCGGAGCCATGTTTTTCTCGAGGGCTGTAAGCAGTGCCTCGATGGTGGTGGTGAGGGTGAGTAGCGTCGCTGCGAGGAAAGAAGCGATAAGCCCGATGGCGACGGTGAGCATCTTGTCGAAGCCGTTTTGCCACCACATGAACGCGCCCAGGAAAGCCAAGAAGGGCAGGATCGGGGCGAGCTGGCGCCAGGTCGTGCGCAGAGGAATACGGGCCACGGCGTAGAAAGCCAGCACTCCACCCAGAACGGCAGCCGTATGCCAGGGGCGAGTTGGCAGCCACGTGACCAAGATGATCAGCACCACGATGGCAAGAAACTTCAACGTCGGCGAAGCCCGGTGCACGAGGGTGCTGCCGGGCACGTAGACGCCTAAAGGGAGCTCACGGATCATGGGGAGGTCCGCTCCATCAGGTCGGTGTAAAAGGAGATGGCGTCGCGCGGGGTGCCGTCGTACGCCACTGTTCCGTCGTTAATGCAGATCACGCGGGCGAAATTGTGGAGCATGTCAAGGTCATGCGTCACAACGATGACTTGTTGGTCCAGCTCCTCCAATTCCCGAATAATCCGCTTCCGGTTGCGCAGATCCAGCAGAGTAGTGGGTTCATCGGCGATGATGGTCTCCGGTTCGATGACCATAACGGCGGCAAGCGCCAGCATCTGCTTCTCGCCGCCGGAGAGTGTGTGGGGAGAGTTGTCTGCGAGCGCCGTGAGTCCACATTTCTCCATCATGGCGTCAACGCGCTGGTTGACTTCAGCTTTTGGCAGTTTGAAGCGGCGCAGGGAAAAGGCAATGTCATCGCGGACGCGCGGCATGACAATCTGAGCTTCAGCATCAGAAAAAATGAAGCCAACGCGGCGGCGGATGTGTTTGCCGTGGGGGGTGGTGGGGGAGCCGTCGAAAAGCACGCGCCCTTGAGTGGGCTCAATGAGACCGTTGATCATGCGCACGAGCGTCGATTTGCCGGAACCATTGGAACCGATGATGCCGATGCGCTGCTCAGTGAGAGTCAGAGACACCGGCTCAAGGATTGTTCTTCCTTCGTAGACGACACCAGCGCCGTCGAACGTGATAGTGGGCACGAGCCAAGCTTAACGGCGACGGAGTTGCGGGAACGCCGCGTGTACGGCGAGCGCGATCGCCACCATGACTGCGAGCTTGGCCAGATCGGGGACGATGAACGCTCCCTGTGCGGCGACCGCGGTGCCGAGGTTCATGTCTGCGCGCCACATGAGACCGAAGGTGCCGAAGAAGTACTGCAGGAAGACCGCGACGAGACCACCCGCAACGAACAGAGTGACCATGACGGCCTTGTTGTTGCGCGGTGCGCGGTAGGCAATGTAACCAGCCGCAGCCGCGCCGAGCAGGTAACCGAGCAAGTATCCGATGCTGGGACCGGCGAAAGCCTGGATGAGCGTGCGGCCGCCAGCCAGGACGGGGAACGCGAGGCTGATGAGCAAGAAGAGACCGGTGGCCAGGAAACCGCGACGGCCGCCAAGCACAAGGCCCGTGAGGATGGTGGCCACGTTTTGCAGCACGATGGGCACGCCTGCTGCACCGACAGGGATGGACACGAAGCCGAGCACGCAGATGAGTGCCGCGAACATAGTGATGAGTGCGAGATCCTTCGCAACAGCGGCGCTCGAGCGCGGGGAAGATGTAGTGACAGTTTCTGACATGGCGAACACAATAACGCACTTTCTTGAACACTGTTCAATAGGGGGGGCTGAGAAACGTAGGCGCGTATGGTGGTTGCCATGCGCTTGACCGAGTTTCAGCAACGCGTTACCGACGAATTTGGGGACGCAAAGGGCCAGTGGGTGGTGTCTTCCCACGTCTTTCCGGGGGAGGGGAAGACGGCTGAAGGGCTGATCGAAAGTGGGGTCGATCCCCGAATCGTGTGGGAAGGGCTGTGTGAAGCCTTTGATGTGCCAGAAGAGCGTCGCTTGGGGCTCGACCGGCCTGGAAAATAATCGAACAAAAACTTTCTTTCGAACATTCGTGCGTGTATGTTCGGGGGTGGTGTCCGATATCGCATTAATGTAATTCGCAGCAACGGGGAACCGGATGCGGGGTTAGAGCGGTCTAAGTAAGTACACCACTTATTTTCAAGACCTAACCCTGTGCGGGGAAACGGTGAATAAACGAAAGGACATAAGACACCTATGGCAACGAAGAAGAAGGCCGCTTCGGCCGCAAACGATCGCCAGAACGCGCTCGATGCAGCAATGGCGATGATTGAGAAGGACTTTGGCAAGGGCGCCATTATGCGCCTGGGGGATGAGAAGCGTCCGCCGATCCAGTCCATCTCTTCCGGCAACACCGCGATCGATGTGGCGCTGGGTATCGGTGGCTGGCCGCGCGGCCGTGTTGTGGAGATTTACGGTCCGGAGTCTTCCGGTAAGACGACGGTGGCACTCCACGCCATTGCAGAGGCACAGCGGGCCGGCGGTATCGCGGCATTCATTGATGCGGAGCACGCCCTTGACCCGGATTACGCCCGCAAGCTCGGCGTGGACACGGATAACCTGCTGGTTTCCCAGCCGGATACCGGTGAGCAGGCGCTCGAGATCGCCGACATGCTGGTGCGCTCTGGTGCGATTGACATTATCGTCATTGACTCGGTGGCGGCACTGACGCCGAAGGCCGAGATTGAGGGCGAAATGGGTGACAGCCACGTTGGTCTGCAGGCCCGTCTTATGTCTCAGGCTCTTCGCAAGATGACGGGTGCGCTGTACAACTCGGGCACGACGGCCATCTTTATTAACCAGCTGCGTGAGAAGATCGGTGTCATGTTCGGCTCGCCGGAGACCACCACCGGTGGTAAGGCGCTGAAGTTCTACGCTTCCGTGCGCTGCGATGTGCGCCGTATTCAGACGCTGAAGGATGGACAGGATTCCATCGGTAACCGCACCCGCCTCAAGGTGGTGAAGAACAAGGTGTCGCCGCCGTTCAAGATCGCCGAATTCGACATCATGTACGGCGAGGGCATTTCGCGTGAGTCTTCGATCATTGACATGGGTGTGGACAACGGGATTATCAAGAAGTCCGGTTCCTGGTTTACCTACGAGGGTGACCAGCTGGGCCAGGGCAAGGAGAAGGCCCGCACCTTCCTCAAGGAGAACCCGGATCTGGCGGATGAGCTGGAGCGCAAGATCTTTGAGAAGCTTGGCGTTGGCGAGTTTGCTGGCCAGGATGAGCTGACGGATGACCCCGTGGACATGGTTCCCAACATCGACTTCGACGATGAGGATGCTGCTCCAGCTGGAGAATAATCCGTGAGGGAGAGAAAACAGCCGGACCCGGAGAAACTTCGCGCGCTGCAAAAGGCCCTCGAGGAGTACTCCGGGGCCGAGCCGCTTATTCACGAAAACAGGGAGAAAGCCCTCTCCCGCGTCCGCGAACGTGCACTCCTCCTTCTGGATTCACGCGCGCGGTCCCGCCAGGAGTTGCGTGACCGGCTGGTGAAGGCTGAGTTCGAGCCTGAGCTGGTCGATGAGGTGCTGGACTCCTTCCAGCGAAATGGCCTCGTTGATGATCTGGCATTTGCGCGTGAGTGGGTCCGTCAGCGCTTTGAGCGTCGTGGAAAGTCCGCGGCCATGTTGGACGTGGAGCTTCAACGCAAAGGCGTGGGGGAAGCTGACAGGGCTGAGGCGTTGAGCGCGATTGATCGGGATGATGAGCGTGAGGTTGCGCGTGCTTTAGCCGCGAAGAAGGCGAAGCAGGTCAAGCGCATCCCGGCTGATAGGCATCAGCGGGATAAGGAGCTGCGTCGCATCGTGGGGGTATTGGCGCGCAGGGGATTCAACTCCGGCATGTCGCTAGAACTGGCCCGTGAGGCTCTCGATGAGCGATGTGCTGAGCTCGAAGAGGACTAGCCGTTAGCCCTTAAGAGAGGACGACCCCTTGGAGTCTTCGCATGCCCACTAGGTTACCCGCGGCGACAGTTAGGAGACTTCACCGAGCGGGAATAGACTGTCCCACCGTGACCACCGCGACTGAAGCTTCTCAAACCCACCCACGCACGTACGAGGTGCGCACTTTCGGCTGCCAGATGAACGTGCATGACTCCGAAAGGCTGTCAGGTCTGCTCGAAGAGGCGGGCTACACGGCGGCGCCGGAGAATGAGGAAGCGGACCTCATCGTCTTCAACACGTGCGCGGTGCGTGAGAACGCTGACCAGCGTCTGTACGGCACACTCGGGCAGCTGCGCGAAGTGAAGCGCAACCACCCAGGTATGCAGATTGCCGTTGGTGGCTGCCTCGCACAGAAAGACCGTGACACCGTTATTGATAAGGCCCCGTGGGTCGATGCGGTGTTTGGCACGCACAACATGGCGGCGCTGCCGGCGCTGCTGGACCGCGCGCGGGTGACCGAAGAGGCGCAGGTTGAGATCGTTGAGGCGCTCGAGCATTTCCCGTCGGTGTTGCCGGCGAAGCGCGAATCCTCGTATGCCGGTTGGGTCTCTGTGTCCGTTGGCTGCAACAACACCTGCACGTTCTGTATCGTGCCGGCGCTGCGCGGTAAGGAACAGGACCGACGCCCCGGTGATATTCTCGCCGAGGTCAAGGCACTCGTAGATCAGGGTGTCAGCGAAGTGACGCTGCTCGGCCAGAACGTCAACGCCTACGGTGTGAATTTCGTGGACCCGGAGCTGGACCGTGACCGCTCGGCCTTCTCGAAGTTGCTGCGCGCTTGCGGTGAGATCGAGGGGCTTGAGCGCGTCCGCTTTACCTCCCCGCACCCGGCGGAGTTCACCTCCGACGTGATCGACGCGATGGTGGAGACCCCGAACGTCTGCCCGCAGCTGCACATGCCGCTGCAGTCTGGTTCGGACAAGGTGCTCAAGGACATGCGCCGTTCCTACCGTTCGAAGAAGTTCCTGGCCATTTTGGATGAGGTGCGGGAGAAGCTGCCGCATGCATCCATCACCACCGACATCATCGTGGGCTTCCCGGGTGAGACGGAGGAGGACTTCCAGGCCACTCTCGAGGTGGTGGAGAAGGCGCGATTTACCTCCGCGTTCACGTTCCAGTACTCGCCGCGTCCGGGCACTCCGGCCGCGGAGATGGCCGACCAGATTCCCAAGAAGGTCGTGCAGGAACGCTTCGAGCGTCTTCTCGCGCTGCAGGAGCGCATCAGTGGCGAGGAGAATGCGAAGCTCGTGGGAACCGAGCAGGAGCTTCTCGTCCAGGAGAGTAATGACAAGAAGGAGACCGGCCGCATGTCCGGTCGCGCGCGCGACGGCCGCCTTGTCCACTTCACGGTGGAGGGCAACATCGACCGTGCCGTGCGTCCTGGCGATATTGTGAATGTCACGGTGACGGATGCTCGCCCGCACTATCTCATCGCGGACTCGGGCATTCACGCGCACCGGCGCACTCTCGCGGGTGACAATGCTGAGGCCGGCCAGGTGCCCACCACCGCACCAGTTGGCGTTGGTCTTGGCTTGCCAAAGATTGGTGCGCCCAGCCCATCACCCGCCGCGTCAGCGTGCGGTTCTTGCGGATAAGGAGCACAGAATGCTTAACGACGACACCCCCACCCCCGAAAAACACCTCGCCACCCGCCTGGATCTGGGGTGGCGTGCGTGGGTTCTCGCCGCAGTCGCCGCAGTGTATGTCGTGACGTTGTTTATGCCTTATGCCGCTGGCATCCCGGGCTGGCAGATGCTCACTTTCACCGAGCCGGCTGATGCCCAGATCGCGCTGGCCGAGCGCGTGTTTACGCTCGTGTCCTTCGCGTCCTTGGTTGTGTTCAGCGTGCTCGCTTTGGTGCTGCGCCACACCTCCCCGGCGATGCTCGCCTGGATGACGGGCGGTATTGGTCTTGGTGCCGCGTTGCTGGGAACGTGGATGCGTCAGACCGGCACTGCCGGTGGCTCCACAGGCGCCGGGATGTACCTGGCCATCGTGTGCCTGGTCATCGCCGTGCCCGTTCTCACTTCAGCGTGGTTGCGCCGCGACCCGGAGCAAGAGCGTTACGAACAAGCCCGCCGCGAGAACCCCGAGGCTAACCCGGTTGCGGACGTCCAGTCCGCCGCCACCCAAGCCCATTCACATGCTGGCTCCGCGCAGGATCTCCCTGCGCACCTCATCGATGACCGCCGGGCCCAGGCCCGCGAGCGCCACCAGAATTCCAAAGGCGCGTAGCTTCCTAGCATCAGTGGAACGATGCCATCGGAGCCTTTCATCGATGTCCTACTGGAGATAGGATAGGGCCTTATCCTATCCTTGAGTCATGTCGTGGCCAAGGTTCCGTACTGAAACTTTGCCGTGGGAACCCCGCGGCGAGATGTCGCGTCGCGCTCGGGCGAAGGCACCGACAACATATGAAAGCGCGCTTGTTCCCTCTATAGCGCAGGAGAGTTTGGAACTTACGGCTGATCTCCAGGCAGTTGTTGAGCAAGCGACGATTGCTGTTGCTCGTTTTGACGCCACGGTGGCACACCGACTCATCCCTTTTACTCCGCTACTGCTACGTACGGAGTCGGTGGCGTCGAGCAAGATCGAGCGTTTGACGTCGTCGGCACGCAAGGTGCTTGAAGCGGAGCTGACGGGAAGTAAACATGGCAATGCTGGTCTCATCGCGAGCAATGTTCAGCAGATGGAGGTGGCGAAAGAACTCACGGTTGAAAAAGCCAACGATCTTTTGGAGCTTCATAGGATCCTGCTTGAACACAGTGCGCCGGCCATCGCCGGCGTGTTGAGGAATGAGCCGGTGTGGATTGGGGGCGCGGACCAGTACCCGTTGGATGCATACTTTGTCGCGCCGCATCAGCGTCTTCTTCCGGACGCGTTGGATGATTTTCTAGCGTTCCTCGCGCGCGTGGATCTTCCAGCGCTGGCCCATGCGGCGGTGGCTCATGCACATTTTGAAAGCATCCACCCGTTTGCCGATGGCAATGGCAGGACTGGACGGGCGCTTATTCATATTGTGTTGCGTCAACGCGGGTTGACAACGGAGACGTCGTTGCCGATCTCAGCATCCCTCTTGGCTGATGTGGATAGTTACTTTGAAGCGTTGGATGCTTATCGGGACGGCGACATCGCATCGATTGTCAGGCTCTTCGCCCAGGCTGCCATCGAAGCGACACGGCGGGGTGAATGGCTCGTGGCGCAGCTGGATAGCGTGCGTGAGGAATGGGAAGGGCTGGTCACTGCGCGTAAGGATGCGGCGGACTGGAAAGCTCTGGGTGTTCTCATCCGGCAACCTTTGGTCACCGTTGCCGGCTTAACAGCAGAGCTCGGGATTACTCCGGCAGCGGCGCGTGCCACGCTCGTTCGTCTTGAGGGAAACGGCATCCTTATCGGTGCACAGATGTCGAATAAAGTGCGTGCCTGGCGTGCCCCGGATGTGCTCGATCTGTTGGATGAATTCGGGGATGGTATGCGGCGCGGCACCGCGTCAGTGTGAGTGTGTGAGCTTCTGCCAGGCGGTGGAGCTGGACATGATCTCCGCGTTAGCGGCGTGGAGAAGGCGTTCGACGGGTTCGCTCCCGCTGGGCACGGAGGCGTAGCAGGTTTCTACCTTGGACCATTCGGCGCGGGCGGCGGAAAGGGCACTGGAGATCAGTTGTGTGGCTGCGCCTTGGCCGCGTGCATCGGGGAGGACGTAGACGAGGCCGAGTTCCATGAGGGTGTCATCGTCGACGTCGTAGTGGACGGCTTCAGCCAAGCCGATGAAGTGATCGCCGGCACGTAGGAGCGCGGTGAGTTGGTTGCCGCCGCGGTCGCGGAGACGGGCGCTGGCATCGCGGATGCGGGCTTCGGTCCAGTTGACGGTGTCGAGGGTGAGTTCGCCACGCGGGTAATCCTGGGAGGCCGAGGTGATGAGGGATTGGAACCCGGCGAGATCATCAGCTGCAAAGTCCATGTTGCGGACGATGGTGCAGGTGGGGGAGTCAAGCAGGCCAAGACCATCAAGTGCGAAGGTTGCCTGGGTTTCCCGGTACGCGCGGGAATAGCCGGCAGTGGCAAGGAGTTCAGCTGCGGGGGAATCAGCGCCCGGGGAGTGGGTGTCCCAGAGGTGGCGGGTGGGACGGTGGGTGGTGGTGGAGAGGGCGTCGATAAGCGATAAAGCTTCTACCCACGGCTCACGCGGAACGGGCTCGCCGGGCAGTGGTGCGATGGCGGCGTCGAGCGTGATCGTGGCCTCGATGATGCCGGTGTCTTCGAGCAGTGGCAGCGAGACGAAGACCCAGGCGGAGATATCCGCCAGGTCGGAAGCATGGAGTTCCGGGTAGCCATGCGCGCCGAGCGGGCGCGGTGCAGCCACATCAGTGAGCGCGAAGAGGAAGGCCTGAGACTCGGCCGACCCTTCGAGGCGTTTGACCATGTGGGAGGCGGTGAGACCGGAATGAGGGTCGCCGGTGATGTCCTGGATGGCCAGGGTGGCGGAAAACGCGTAGGCGCCGACAACCTCTTCGGCGTCGGCGCTACGCGGACTGTATAGGAGGGCGTGCAAGGCTAGCTATCGATGGCCTTGGCAGCGACATCAGCGAACTCCTGCCACTGCTCCGCCTGAGCGCGCAGCTCAGCGGCAGCCTTGGCATCGCCCTTGGCCTCAGCAGCCTCGGCCTTGGCGCGGAAGTCATCGGCCTTGACCTGGAACTGGTTAGCCTTGTCCTGCTGGACCGGGTTGGCCTTGCGCCACTGCTTCTCCTCAGCCTCGGAGACGCGCTGCTCGATCTCGCCGATCTTGTTTTCGTACTCGCGGACCTTATTGCGAGGGACATAGCCGATCTCGTCCCACTTATCCTGCAGCTCGCGCAGCTTGGCCTTGGCGGCACTCAGGCCCTTCTCCGGGTCGATGAGCGGGCCGTACTCGGCGATGAGGTCGTCCTTGGCCTTGGCGTTGGCTTCGAATTCGCGGTCGCGCTCGTTGTTGACTGCGTTGCGCGCGGCGAAGAAGTGGTCTTGGGCAGCGCGGAAACGCTTCCACAGTTTGTCATCCACATCGCGCGGGGCACGGCCGGCGGCCTTCCACTCGGTCATGAGATCGCGGAACGCGCGGGCGGTCTCACCCCAGTCGGTGGAATCCTTGATTTTTTCGGCGCGCTCGATGATGTCTTCCTTCGCGGCCTTGGCGGCAGCGCGGCCACGGTCGAGCTCAGCAAAGTGAGCACCACGGCGACGGTTGAAGGAATCACGTGCCTTGGAGTAGCGCTTCCACAATGCGTCATCGGTCTTGCGGTCAATGCCGCGGATGGTCTTCCACTCATCCAGGATGGCGCGGATGCGGTCGCCGGCGGCCTTCCACTCGGTGGAGTTCGCGGCTAGGTCCTCCGCCTCAGCAGCAAGAGTCTCCTTGCGGGAAATGGCCTCAGCGCGGCGCGTTTCCTTGGCCTCCTTGGCCTTCTCACCGGCAACGTCAGCGTGTTCCAGCACAGCCTTCAGCTGAGCCTCGAGGGCGTCAAGGTCGCCGACAACTGCCTGCTCATCCAAGGAATCAATGAGCTGCTGGGCCTGGGTGCGCACAGACGAAGCATCTTCCGGGCGGGTGGCCAGACGGTTTTCCAGGAGGCTGACCTCCGTAGTCAGATCCACGAAGCGCTGTGCGTAGTGCTCGAGACCTTCCTCCGGGGTACCGGCCTGCCAGGACCCGACGGCGCGCTCCACACCACCGCGGGTGACGTACACGGTGCCTTCCTGGTCAACGCGCCCAAACTTTGCGGCCTCAGCGGCGTCCACAGTGGGTGCCGCCGGTGCAGCATGAACAGCTGCCGGCGCTGCTGGGCGTGGCCCCGGCTTGGGGGTGCGAGCAGGCATAGCGCCAGGGGTAGGGATCTTGCCAGGGGACTGCGTCATGGTGAGGCATCCTTTCACTTTCATCTGTGTGCCGCGCGACACGGCTGCCGCAATGTTTTGCAACTTTACCGTCCCCGGCGCGGCCGTGTGCGCCCTTGGCCGCGAGGAGTGTTTGCGGGCCGATAGGCTACAGGGCGTGAATCAGTGCGCGAATCAGTTCAATGTGCTCATCATTCCGGGTTCCCCGGCGCTTGTTACTGAGCTCGCCCCGCGGGATGAAGCTGGCCGGGAGCTTGCGTGCACTATCCGTGAGCTCATCGAAAAGGACTCACGCCCGATCCACATCGTGGGGTCGCGCGATGAGCGTTGGTACACGCATCACACCGGTTCGTTTGCGGCGTGGGGTGCACCGCAGGTCAATGTCGGCGGGGGTAATTACGCCGCGGAGCTCGTCGCCCGTTATTGCCTTGGTCCCGCCGCAGCACGCGTGACGGCCTCGCGCGGGACGCTGAATCCGCTCGACCTGGCCGCACTCACCGTTGTTGTCCTCGACGGATCAGCGGGGCTGACGCCACGCGCGCCGCTCGCGCTTATCGATGGCGCTCAGTCGACTCACAACCAGATGGCCCGGTTCCTGGAGGGTACGGCCGAATTACCCGACAAGCTCGCGGAGCACGGCGTGATTGAGCCCGAACTGTGGGAGGAACTCGCCGCGCAGCCCGCAGAACACAAAACACTCATCGCCGCTGATGCCTCACTGGGGGTCGGCCGCTTCGTTGCAGCATGGGAGGTGCAGCATGGATAAGACTCCGGTGGCGGTGGTGGGACCGACGGCGTCGGGGAAGTCGCGCCTAAGCATTGCCCTTGCTCACGAGCTCGATGGTGAGGTGGTCAATGTTGATTCGATGCAGCTCTACCGTGGCATGGACATTGGCACCGCGAAGCTGACTGTCGCTGAGCGTGACGGTGTGCCGCACCACCTGCTGGATATCTGGGAGGTCACGCGCACCGCATCCGTCGCGGAGTATCAGGCGCGCGCGATCCAGGCCGTCGAGGACATCGCCGCGCGTGGCAAGGTCCCCATCCTCGTGGGCGGTTCCATGATGTACGTGCAATCGCTTATCGACGACTGGCAGTTCCCACCCACCGACCCCGTTGTTCGTGCCAAGTACGAACAACGGTTAGTGGAGATCGGCGTGCAGGCTCTTCATGCGGAACTGGCTACGGTTGATCCGCAGGCCGCGAGCATTATTGAAGACAATGATCCGCGCCGTACCGTGCGTGCCCTCGAAGTGATTGAGCTGACCGGCAAGCCGTTCCAGGCCTCCCAACCCCCGAAGGACGCCCCGCCACGGTGGGGGACGCGCATCTTGGGGCTGCGCACGACAGCGGAGTGGTTGAACCCGCGCATTGAACTGCGCACGCACCAGATGTTTGAGCGTGAATTTGTTGAGGAAGTGGAAGGCCTTGTGGCAGAAGGTCTTGTTGCGGATTCCACTGCCGGGCGGGCGATCGGCTACGCGCAGGTGTTGGCGTACCTGGCGGGGGAGTGCACCCTCGATGAGGCGATCGAGTCGACCATTATGGGCACACGGCGCTACGTGCGCCGCCAACGTTCCTGGTTCAACCGGGACAAGCGCATCACCTGGCTTGATGCCTCTTTGGCGGATGAAAAACCGTCGGCACTGCTTCAGGCGGCGCTAGAATCGCTCGGGTGAGTAATAGCACAGGGACCCTGGCGTTCATCAAAGCGCACGGGACTGAAAACGACTTTGTCGTAGTCATCGATACTGACGATGCACTTGAACAACGCGGCGTGTTCACCGCTGACCTCGTTGCCGCGCTCTGCGACCGACGCTCCGGAATTGGTGCGGACGGCTTCCTCCGTGTTGCTCGGGTGAACGACCGCTGGTTCATGGACTACCGCAACGCGGACGGCTCCATCGCCGAGATGTGTGGCAACGGTATCCGCGTCTTTGCTCACGTGCTCGCTGCATTCGGCCTGGAAGACCGCACTGAGTTTGAAGTAGATACCCGCGCCGGGATCAAGCACGTGACCATCCACGAGTTCACGCCATCGCACGCCGTGGTCGAAGTGGGCATGGGGCGCGTTGAGGTCACCGGTGTCTCCACCGCGCGCATGGGGGAGTTCTCCTTCGCTGGCCTGGGCGTGGATGTGGGTAACCCACACCTGGCGTGCGTCATTCCGGGGATGACCCCCGATCAGCTTGCCGCCAAGGAGTTCACGCGGCCAGTGTTTGACGCCGAGTTCTTCCCAGACGGCGTCAACGTGGAGCTCCTCACCGAGCTTCACGACGGCGCGGTGCACATGCGCGTCTGGGAACGCGGCGTAGGGGAGACCCGCTCCTGCGGCACGGGCACTGTGGCAGCAGCACGCGCGGCGCTCGCGGATGCAGGCATTGAAAACGGCACTGTCACCGTTAACGTCCCGGGCGGTGCTGTGACAGTTGCGATTAACGGGGATGAAGCCACCATGACAGGCCCGTCCGTCATAGTCGCGCGCGGCGAGGTGGATTTAGTCAGCGTCGCGGGCAGCGCGCCGGGCATCTGACCAAGCGATAGCTAGTTCACTAGCACGCTGGTCGGCGATGGTGATGAGTTTTTCTAGTTCGTGGCGCGAGAGATCGTCGTGAAGCAAATGTGTCTCCACGCGGGCGAGAAAGCGACGGGATGAGTCGAGGCGGAGCTGGAAATCCTCGATCTCCGGGATGTCGCTATTGGGAAGGGCGAGTGCTCGGTAGGTGATCGTGCGCTGCTCGAGGGCGTCGAGGGTGGCGCCGGTGACAAAATCGTCGTACCAGTCGATGATTTCCCGGATGTCGTCTCGCGCGACACTGAGAGACGCTTTGAGTGCTTCAATCTCCGGGTCCACAGTGGAATTACGGAATCCCACGAACGCGACAGCAGCCAGCACAATGCCCAAAACAAGGCCCGGTAGCCCCAGGCGGGTAGCCAGCAAAATGGCAACAACCATCGCGAGCGTCAGCCAAATGGCCGCCTCGCGGTTGCGGTTGTTGCCGGTCATGTCGTGCTCCTAGTGGCCGCCGCAGCCACAGCTTCCGCCGCCTCCACCACAGCCGCCACCGCCACCGCAGCCGGCTGCCATCGCGACAGAGGCCGCCAGAACAGCAGTGCCAGCGACCACGGAATTGCGCTCTGGCAGCTCGCCGCCGAACGCGTCGGCGGGGACAACAACATCGAAGGGGAATGCGCCATCCACGGACAGGTGGATGAAACGCTCACCGGTCAGAGCATTGGTGCGCAGCTCTGCCTCCAACACTCGGGCGGAGAAACGCGCCGCAGCATCCGGGGTGGCGGGCTTGCCACCGGCGACGATCTCAGCGCCCTCAGACACGATCGTGCCCAGGGTCTCACCAGTAGCGGACAGGTAATCATCCACGCTTGCATAGTGCTGCACCTCCACGCCGAGGGCGGTGAAGCCCATTTCTTGCCATTGGAGGGTGGCTTCGTCGACAAGCAAAGGGCCCTGCGCGATGTTCGCGGTGACCGAGGTGATGACATTGCCCATCGGATCGACGATCTCGCAGAAGCCAACCACGTCATTGACCATGCTCACGTGCGCATAGCTGCGCGTGGTTGACGCAAACCCGGCGAAGGTGGCGAATGGCTCCACAGCCAGGATGTTCAGCTGCGCGCCGGACGGATCTGCGAACTGAATCAACTGCCCGCCGCGGACCTCACCGGTCACCTCCAGCTGGTTCGATGCGATGGCAGCTTCCACCGCATCCTGCCAACGCGTGAAGTTCATGCCAATGCTGGAAAGATCTTTCGTGATCGTGTCGCTCATAGGCCTGACTTTAGCGTTGCAGTGTGGCAAGGGAACAATCCGGCGACACGTTTGGTTGCTTGTGTCCACCATGAGACAATGAGGACTCAATGGCACAATCCTTTTCTTCTTCTTCTTCCTCCTCGGCTGCGGCCGAGCAGACGAGCCACGATGAACTGTTGGCGGAAGCGTTTCGTGATCACAAGCCTCCCTCGCGCGATGCGGCAGATGCACTTGTCGACGAAACCTTCGACACCCCCACCGTCGGCTCCCTCGACCTAGCGGAGCGCAATTCTTTCCGTCGCGTCATCCGCGATACGGAGATCCGCTCCGAAGACCACGAGGACATCTACGAGGTTGAGTACCGCAAGCTCCGCCTGGAGCAGGTCATCCTGGTGGGCATGTGGACTGAGGGGACCACAGCTGAGGTTGCGGCGAACATGAATGAGCTCGCCGCACTCGCTGAAACTGCGGGCGCGGAAGTGGTGGAGATGCTCTACCAGAAGCGCGATAAGCCGGACCCGGGCACCTACATTGGTTCGGGCAAGGTGAGCGAGCTGCGCGATATCGTGCAGGCGACTGGCGCCGACACGGTGGTGTGTGACGGTGAGCTCTCGCCCGGTCAGATGGTCGCGCTGGAGGAAGCGCTCAAGGTTAAGGTGATTGACCGGACCATGCTCATCCTGGACATCTTCGCACAGCACGCGAAGTCCAAGGAAGGTAAAGCGCAGGTCAGCCTCGCGCAGATGGAATACCTGTATACGCGTACCCGTGGTTGGGGTGGCAACCTGTCGCGCCAGGCCGGTGGCCGCGCGGGCTCCAACGGTGGTGTGGGTCTGCGTGGTCCGGGTGAGACCCGGATTGAGGCGGATCGCCGCCGCCTGCGCACGGAGATGGCTAAGCTGCGTCGTGAGCTGGCGGGCATGAAAACCGCCCGCGATATTAAACGCGCGCAACGGCAGCGCTCCACGATCCCGAAGATCGCTATCGCTGGCTACACCAACGCCGGCAAGTCCTCACTGATCAATGCGATGACAAACGCGGGCGTGCTGGTGGAGGACGCGTTGTTTGCCACCCTCGACCCGTCGACGCGTCGCGCGGAACTGGCTGATGGCCGCACGGTGGTGCTCACCGACACGGTGGGCTTTGTGCGTCACCTGCCCACGCAGTTGGTCGAGGCGTTCAAGTCCACGCTGGAAGAAGTCGCCGGCGCGGATTTGATGCTGCACGTCGTCGATGGCTCTGACCCCTTCCCGTTGAAGCAGATCAAGGCGGTCAACGAGGTCCTGGCAGAGATCACCCGGGACACAGGGGAGGACATCCCGCCGGAGATTGTCGTGGTGAACAAGATCGACCAGGCGGACCCGGTGATCTTGGCTGAGCTGCGTCACGCTTTTGCGGATTCGAAGCACCCGGTCGTGTTCGTGTCCGCGCACACGGGCGAGGGCATCGGGGAACTCGAAGGCCGCATTGAGATGTTCTTGAACACCCTCGATGCGCATGTCACGCTGCTCATCCCGTACACGCGCGGAGACATCGTGTCGCGTCTCCACGAAGAAGGCACAGTGCTCTCCGAGGAATACAAGGAACAAGGCACGCTTATCGACGTCCGCCTACCCCGCATCCTCGCCCACCAGTACGCAGAATTTTCTGTGGACGACACCGGTGCTAATTTCTAGCTGGTGAGCTCATTTTCTAAAGGTATTTCGTGGACTCTCCACGGCGACGGTAAACACATCAAGCCAGGTGGCGTTGTTGCCCCTGATGAGCGGCTAAGTTGGTCGCGCACTGTTGGTATTGGCATGCAGCACGTGGTGGCCATGTTCGGTGCCACGTTGCTCGTGCCCACGTTGACGGGCTTCCCCGTCAACACGACCCTGCTGTTTTCGGGTTTGGGCACCATCATCTTCCTACTGCTGACGCGGAACCGCCTGCCTAGCTACCTCGGTTCTTCCTTTGCGTTCATCGCTCCGTTGACTGCTTCGCAGCAGCACGGCATCGGTGCGCAGCTCGGTGGAATCCTGGTGACGGGCCTGGCTCTTGTCGCTGTTGGTTTGATCGTCTCGTGGGCGGGCAAGCGTGTCATTGATGCGGTGATGCCGCCAGTGGTCACCGGTGCCATCGTGGCTTTGATCGGTCTGAACTTGGCTCCGACCGCTGTGGCGAACACCCAGACTCAGCCGGTCGTTGGTTTGGTCACGCTGTTTGCCATCCTCGTAGCTACGGCATGTTTCCGCGGCATGGCGTCGCGCCTGTCCATCCTCATCGGCGTGGTCACTGGCTGGGTCTTTGCGGCATTGACTGGCAATCTTGCCGAGGACGCAGGTGACACCATCGCCGCTGCACCGTGGATTGGCCTGCCGCAGTTCCACACCCCGGAATTCCACCTGTCGGCCATCTTGGTGACGTTGCCGGTACTCGTCGTCCTCATCGCTGAAAACGTGGGGCACGTGAAAGCGGTTGCGGAGATGACCCAGCGTGACTTGGATGACCTAGCTGGCCCAGCCCTGATCGGTGACGGCCTGGCAACCACCCTCGCCGGCGGCTTCGGTGGTTCCGGTACAACCACGTATGCGGAAAACATCGGTGTCATGGCCGCTACCCGCGTGTACTCCACCGCCGCCTACTGGGTTGCTGCTGCCTTTGCCATCATGCTGGCGTTCATCCCGAAGTTCGGTGCACTCATCTTCACCATTCCCGCAGGCGTCCTGGGCGGCGCATGCTTGGTGCTCTACGGTCTTATCGGCATGCTTGGCGTGCGCATCTGGCAGGACAACAAGGTTGACTTCTCCAACCCGATCAACCTGACCACCGCTGCTGTCGCCCTCATCGTCGGTATTGGCAACCTCACCTTCGAGGTCGGCAACGTGACCCTGGAGGGCATCGCGCTGGGTTCCATCGGAATCATCGTGCTCTACCCGGTCATGCAGTGGGCATACCGCACGATCGGTGAGGGCCACTTGCTGCCTGAGCAGGAGCCACAAGAGCTTGAGGTGCCGCGCAACTAGACGCTTGTTATTCGCCACCGGTTTGATTCCGCGGTAAGTGCCTAAAACTTTTTTGGGTTTTTGTGGAACCGGCCTGTTTCTGCTGGTCCTCCGCTTCCTGCGCGGGCTTGAGCCCGTGCACCCTGTGGATAGATTTTTGGGTTATCCACAGGTTTTTGGGGCCCTGTTCGCGCGTTGTTGCGTTTGCGTTTAGCGTTGCCGGCATGAACGTATTCGGATCACTGGTGGCGGGTTTAACCAACCCGATCGAGGCCCTGGCAGACTTTGATGCCCAGGTACTCCTCGATGCTGGCTGCAGCCCTGCCCGTGTTCGCGAATTAGTAAAAGTCCACAAGGCCTTCTACGGCAAGACCAAGTTCACCCGTAAGCAAGCCAACGCCATCAAGATCGCGCGCTCGACGAAGAAGTCCATGGATCAGCTGGCCTACATCGAGGGCCGCCTCGTTGGGGTCACCGACCCCAACGAGAAGTGGGACCTCCGCCTTGCCCTTCTGTCCATCCCGGGGAATTACGAGACGCTCAAGCGCCGTTCCAAAGACATCGTGCCCGAGGTGGACAAGCCAGCTCCGGAATCATCAGTTGGGTTTGGTCGCTCCCGTGACGAGTCCCGCCCGATGAACGTCATGGGTCCAGAACGAGACATGGCAGCCATCGAATACGCACTACGCCAAGACCTCAAAGACGGCCCCGCCGGCCCGCAGATGTACGAAAAACTCATGCGCCTCCTGGGTCTTCGCCCCGACGCTGAAGACGAGACCCCAACCCGAATCGCTCCTGCAGTGCCCCGCCCCTTGATCCTCATCCCACTGGAGGAACACATCACAATCATGGGTGGTGACGGGGACGAAGTCATCCTGGGGCTGACTGATGGCACGACGATGACTGGTGCGGAGTTTTTGGCCCAGAATTTTGGGGACGTCCTAGAAGTAGCGATGTTTCACCCGCAGGAAGGCCCGGTTAACCTGTACGACACGCAGCGCTTCGCCAACCAGAAACAACGCGACCTGGCACGTGCCACGATGCCGACGTGTCCTGTGCCGGATTGTAGGCATGCAGCCGATAACTGCGAGGTCCACCACATCAAAGCCTGGTCCAAGGGTGGGTTAACCAATATGGATAACCTGGCGATGCTGTGCAGGTACCACAACCGCACCAACGACGATGACCCTTCCAAGCCCCACCACGGGCGGGTGGAAAACATCCGGGGAACACCGATGTGGAGATCACCGAACGGATACCTGGTGCCCAACACCGTCCACCCATTCGGGGCGATGACACTGCTGTACGGCAGATAGCCCACCACCTCATCTAATAGCCGGCTCGTCCGGCTATTTGGTGTGCCCAAAAGGCTAATGAGAGTGGGTGGTTATTCGTCGTCAAGATTCGATGCGATGAGTCCAGCGATTTCTTTAACGGCTTCCTCATTATCGGACGTGACTGTCACCTCGTCGCCGTGTTCGGCGCCCATGGCCATGATCATCAGCGCGGAGGCAGCGTCGGTTTCATCGCCTTCATCCCCGCCGACGAGGGTGAGGATGATGTCTTCGTCGTAGCCACCAGCTGCCTCAGCAATAACGGTGGCGGGGCGGGCGTGCAGCCCAACGGTGGAGCCAACTGTCACGGTGGTGGAAGCCATGTGGTTGTCCTTTCGACGATGATGGGGAATCCGTTCTGGTGTCCCATCGTAGAGAAACTTGTGTCTAGGTAGTGGTAGGGGCGGTGGTTTGCGCGTCTGTGGCATCGACGGCATCGGCGGCATTGTTGCGCCAGAGCTGCTTGGCGGCCAGCACAGCGACGGTGCTCACCAACACGCCGACGGCGAGGGCGATGAACATGCCCCACCACGGCTCATAGGCGAAGATGACAAAGATTCCACCATGTGGTGCGCGTGCGCCAACCCCCAGAGCCATGGAGGTAGCGCCGGCAGCAGCGCCACCCAGCATCATGGAGGGGATGACGCGGAACGGATCTGCAGCAGCGAAGGGAATAGCGCCTTCAGAGACAAAGGACAACCCCAGAAGCCAGGCTGATTTGCCATTTTCTTGTTCCGCCACGGTGAACAGTTGAGAACGCAGAAACGTAGCAATGGACAGCGCAATAGGCGGGACCATGCCGGAGATCATCACCGCGGCCATGATTTCAAATGCTGCGTCCGTGCCAGCGGACAAACCGGCGGTGCCAAACAGATATGCTGCCTTGTTCACAGGGCCACCGAGATCGAAGCACATCATGAGGCCGATGATGATGCCCAGGAGGATCGCTGAGGTCCCCGTCATGGAGTCGAGCCATCCTTGCAAGCTCGTCATCAACGCCCCCAGTGGACGCCCAAGCAACAAGAACATGACCAGCCCGACACCAAGTGATGCCAGCAACGGAATGATCACCACTGGCATAAGGGATGCCAGCCAGCGCGGTACGGACCATGATCCAATCCAATACGCAATCGCACCAGCCAACACGCCGGTGACCAGTCCGCCGATGAAACCTGCGCCCAGCATGACGGAGATAGCACCGCCTATGAATCCTGGCGCAATGCCAGGGCGTCCTGCAAGGCCGTAGGCGATGTAGCCAGACAAGGCAGCCACAACGAATTGCATCCCCATCTGCCCGATGGCAAAGAGGATGGCGCCGAGATAGAGGGGCCAGCCGGAGCGGTCGAAGGTGGTGGGGGAGCCGTCGATAAGCATTTCATTGCTTGGCAGATTCGTGGGGGAGTACTCGACGGGAATGACCTGCCAGCCGTTGGCCACGTCGTAGCCGCCGACGAGGAAGCCGAGGGCAAGCAACAGGCCGCCGGCCGCGACGAACGGCACCATGTAGGAAACGCCGGTCATGATGGCCTGCTGAATGCGCGTGAGCCAGCTCGTTCCAGGCGTGGTGGTGTCAGCGTTGACCTGCGCATCCGGAACACGGCGCGCGTTCGGGTTATCCGCAGCTGCGATCGCTTCATCGATCATCGCATTCGGCTCATTGATGCCACGTTTCACAGGACTGTCCACCACGGGCTTGCCCGCGAAGCGCTTAGGATCGCGGATCGCCACATCGTGGGCGAAAATCACGGCGTCAGCGCGCGCAATGAAATCCGCGTCAACTGGGTTACCGCCCGATGAGCCTTGCGGTTCGACGCGCAGCTCAACATCGTTGCGGCCGCGCGCAGCCTGCTCGAGTGCATCCGCTGCCATGTACGTGTGCGCGATGCCCGTCGCACAGGAAGTCACTGCGACGATGCGCTTTTTCTGCTTATCGACGTTCGCCGCCCCCGCATCAAGCACCTCATCGACAGCTTCTACGACGTCCTCCGGAGTGCGAGCTTGGCGCAGAGTATCGATGAAATCCCCACGAACAAGTGCCCGGGCGAGCTTGGACAGGATCTTGAGGTGTGCCTTCCCGCCGCCTTCCGGGGCGGCAATGAGGAAAACAAGATCTGCATCCCCGTCAGGACCGGCAAAGTCAACGGGACGAGAAAGGCGAGTAAATGCCAAGGTCGGTTCGGTGACAGCGGTAGTGCGGCAGTGAGGGATTGCCACGCGACCATTGACACCGGTGCCTGCTTTAGCTTCGCGAGCAATCGCTGCATCAGCCAGCTCCTGAGGTGAACTAGTACGCCCTGCGGAGGAAACGAGGGCAGCCAGGTGCTCAATGACATCGCGTGGTGCAGCGCCACAGTCTGCATCTAATGCCACAAGTTCAGTGGTGATGGTGGGGGAAGTCATAAGGGATTACTCCATCTCCTCGCCGGTAGCCCTAGAAACAGCCTTCGCAATCGTGCGCGCGAGATCAATATCATCCGGTGTCGGAATAGCTGTGCCGGGATTCGAAGCTGCAGCGGTGCCATACGCCACCGAATAACGCAGGGCCTCTGGGTAATCCATTCCGCGCATCCGTGCAAATACGTAGCCAGCCAAAGCACTGTCACCGGCACCCACCGTGGAACGGATTTGTGCTGGTGGCGGCGTAGCGGACCAGACACCGTCGGCGGTAACCAGGCAGGCGCCAGCGCCGCCGAGAGTGACCAGAAGCTCCGATACACCCCGGGCAACGACGGAGCAGGCCGCATCTACTACTGGCCTGAGATCCCCGCGAGAAGCGGCTTCCTCAAGCATCTGGCCGTCCACATCTGCGAGCTGACCAAGCTCATACCCGTTGGGCTTCATGATGTCGGGGCTAATACTTTCAAGTCCCTCACCCAGCGCGATGAGCGGTTCATCGGACGTATCTACTGCAATGAGTGCTTCGGGATGAGCGCGTCGCGCCGTAGCAACCAGCGTGGAGTACCAATCACGCGGCGCACCCGGTGGGAGCGAACCCGCAAACACCACAACATCAGCCTGAGCCGCGTTAGCTTCCACGGCCTCTTCAAGCTCTCCAATAACCTCCGGGTTTAACTGGGCGCCAGATTCATTGAGCTTGGTGGTCACACCTGCTGTGTCAGTGATGGTCGTGTTGGTGCGCACACACCCATCGACTGCGACAGTGTGCAGCGGTATGTCAGCCTCATGGGTGAGCATGACAAAGGGATCCCTGTCGTTGGCGGGTGCTAGAGCCAGAGTCTGCTCGCCCGCTTTGAGCAGCGTGTGGGCGACATTAATACCTTTGCCGCCGGGTTCACGTGAACTTGAGATCACGCGGATCACCTCACCAGCAGTGAGCTGATCAACAGTGTAGGTGACATCAATGCTCGGGTTTGGCGTGAAAGTGAAGATCACGGAAGGAATACCCCTAACAGGTTGTGGATGGGGTGGAGCGGGAAAAACTCCTCCGCCCGAGTATGCCCGATAGCGTTTGTGTAAGACAGTAAACCCGGACCTAAACCCACACGCATAGCGAGAATACGCACATAGAGGTGGGATTAACCAGCCAAAACAACCTCGATGCCGCGTTCTGTGAGTTCTTCAACGTAGGACGCGGGTGCGTCGGTGTCCGTGATCACGACATCAATGGAATCAAGCGGTGCAAAACTGACGAGGTAGTCAGTTCCCAACTTCGAAGAGTCACACAGAACAACAACCTTTCGTGTGTTTGTCACCATGGCGGACTTCACCGCTGCTTCCTGGGCATCAGCAGTGGAAAGACCGTGATCCACGGTTAGCGCGTTGGTCCCGATGAATGCGACATCTGCCCGGAGGAGTGCCAACGTGCGCAAGGCAGTGTCACCAACAACAGCCTGCGTAATGGCGCGCACGGTGCCGCCCAACAACTGGACATTAAGGACGCCCTGGCTGGACAAGTCCAATGCGATGGGTAGGGAATTAGTAACAAACGAGAGCGACGGTGCTTCAGAGCGCTCCTTGATCAAACTGGCGAGAATGTTGATGGTGGTGCCGGAATCAAGAAAGACAGAACCGCCAGGCGCGGGCAGAAAATCAAGTGCCGCTTGCGCGATGGCGGATTTAGCGGTGGCCGCCGAGCGGTAGCGCGTCTGAAGAGGGAACTCAGTGGTGAGGTAGGACTGATTCGACACAGCGCCACCATGGACACGCTGAACGACACCATCACGGTCGAGCACCGCGAGGTCACGGCGAATTGTTTCAGCCGTGACATCGAAGCGTTCCGACAGCTCGGTGACATTCACGCGTCCCTCAACTGCGGTGAGGGACGCGATCTGGCGGCGACGCTCTTCGGCGTACATGGGACTTCCTTGAATACGGGGGCTGCTAACACCCCTCATTATGTACGTGTGGCGTTGGAAACGTTGCCCGGGTCCCTGTGGCTACGCCCGATTCACCCCCGTGAGGGTGGATTAGAGCTTGCGGAAAACAGAGACGACAAGGCCCATGATTTCTGCTTCATCGCCCTTGATGGGTGAGAAGGCGTCGTTGTGAGGCAGGAGCCAGACGCCGGTGGAGTCCTTGTGGAATTCCTTTACCGTGGCTTCGCCATCGATCAGCGCTGCGACGAACTGGCCCTCTTCTGCGACGGGCTGGGTGCGTACGGCAACCCAGTCACCATCGAGGATGCCGGCATCGCGCATGGATTCACCAACAACCTGGAGCAAGTACAAGTCCCCGTCACCAACGAGCTCCGATGGAAGCGGGAAGTACTCCGTGACATTTTCCTCCGCCAGGATCGGATTGCCGGCGGCTATCTGCCCCACGACGGGGATGTAGCGTGGCGCAGCCGCATCCTCGGGGACATCCGCATCCTTCTTGTTCTTCTTGCGTCCGGTGTGGGGGAGGTGGCGCAGATCGACAGCGCGTGGCTTGTTGGGGTCCCTGCGCAAGAAGCCCTTCTTCTCCAGCTCTTTCAGCTGGTAGGCCACAGACGAAGTGGACTGCAATCCAGCAGCGTCACCGATCTCGCGAATGCTTGGCGGGTAGCCGCGCAACACCACTGCATCTTGGATGACTTCGAGGATGCGACGCTGGCGGTCGCTCAGTGTTCGAACGTCAGGTTTCTTGTCTTCTTGCCTAGTCATCTCGTTGTTGGTCCTTCCTCTGGGGCACTGAATTGGTGCCGTATGTGTTCCCTTAACTCTTGTTTCTACCACGATTAAGCAAATTTGTTCGATATTTTTGCGCTACGTCTGGACAAACTTTTCTCCGGTTGCTATAAATCGAACATAGTAACTATCGAACATTCAAGCGAAGCAGTCAATCGAACATGTCTTACCGGTTCGTAGAATCGTAGGCAGTACAGAAAGGAATCATCATGACCATCTCTATTGCACGTCCTCACAATGCTGATATTGCCCGCAATGAGCTTCGTCGTACCGTGCAGCCGGCAGACGTTTGGGATATTAATTCCATGCGGGGCGCTCGCCGTTATGCTGCTCATGTTCGAACGTTGGACGCATCTGATCGAAAGGGTGCGCTAACGCACCGGGGGAGTTCGGTGGCGCGGGAGGATGCTTTCGAAAACATGGAGACTCGCCGTGAGAAGCGTGGTGCCATCGCCATGGGGGTTTTGTTGGGCATTGGGCTGTTTGTTGGCTCGGCACTTGGTGGTGCATTCTCCAGTGGTGACGTGGACCCGGCGTCCATCGCACCGGTTGACGTTGTCGCCAGTGTCGAGGCACGTTGAGCCACGACCGGAGCACAGTAGCTAGATACCTTCTGCAAGGGGAGAGTAGAATCCTATCCTGTGCATTGCCCTTTCTGTCATAACGATCATTCCCGTGTCTCGGACTCACGTCTGGTAGACGCGGGTTCTGCTATTCGCCGCCGCCGTGAGTGCACCGCGTGTGGGGGCCGATTCACCACGATTGAGAAAGCGGTCCTTACTGTGGTGAAGCGCAACGGCGTGAGCGAGCCTTTTGATAGGGACAAGCTGATTGTCGGTGTGCGTCGCGCATGCCAAGGGCGCGATGTGTCGGATGACGCGTTGAAGCGTCTCGCCCAAGAAGTAGAAGAGATTGTGCGCGCTCAAGGCAGTTCACAAGTTCTGTCCAACGACATCGGTCTGGCCATCCTTGAGCCACTGCGAGCGCTCGATGAGGTGGCCTACCTGCGCTTCGCATCGGTGTACAAGTCCTTCGAAAGCGCAGATGACTTTGAGTCGGAGATCCGTCTCATGCGACGCCGCGACCGCGATATTGATGAGCTTTAAAGCTTGTCTACCATTTTCTCAATACGTCGTGGGCTGACCGGCTTGGATGTGCCCAGCCGCTGAGCAAAGAGGCTGACGCGGAGCTCCTCAATTCGCCAGAGGATTTCTTTTACCGCCTTCGACCTGGCCGCGCCCTTGGGCAGGCGCGCTAGTTTCGCATCAAGATACGCCTTGACATCAGCGATGACCGCTTGGCGGTCCGCATCTCGGTCTGGATCCCGGTTCATCTCTTCAAGACGGACCTGTACAGCCGATAGGTAACGCGGCAAGTGCTGGAGATGCTCCATGCCATGAATAGTGATGGCATTCTTGGGCAAGAGGAAGGCCATTTGTGCCTTGATGTCATCAATCGCGGGGCCACTCCACTTTTCAAGCTCAGCTGCTATGTTGATGTATTCGGCAACACCACCAGCGATGCCGACGACGGCGCGTCGCACAGCACCAGGCACTTCTGGTTTCACTTTGCTCAGCAGAGTGTCGAATTCTTCCGGGGTGCGCACTGGTCCACCGTGAGTGAACATGAGGTCGCGGATGGCAGCAATGCGGGCATCTTCGACGAGGCCAGCCGCGCCACCATGGGGGTATTTGTCTACCGCCACGCGTTGGCGCAAGGGCAGCCCCTTGATCATCTGGGGCGCGGAGACGGAAATCTGGCGCATGAGCATGGCCAGGGTTGCGGTGACCATGGATGCGTCGGCAGCAGCCTTGGTGGGGAAGACCTTGACGCGCACGCCATCCTTGGTTGCTTCCAACGCGGGGAAAGCGTCGACGTGGTTGCCTTCAATCTTCGTGGTCACGGTTTCTGGTACGGCACCAAGGGTGTCGGCTGTCCACTCAGTCACTGAGTCGGTTTCGGCCTTCTTGGTGGCCTTGGCCACGGAAGATGTGATCTGGCCGGCGCGGCGCTTCTTCAGTTCCGCGAGGCTCTTGTCATGGTCCGTGATGGTGCCACGCCTATCGACGGACGCAAACGTTATCTTCAAATGCTCCGGCAGCGCATCTGGTTGGAAATCAGAGGCGTTGATGCCGTGACCACCAAAGGATCGCAGGATCTCCGCGAGCTGCTCTGCCATCGGGGACTCGAAGGGCACGAGCCTGTCCATGGCGCGGGTGGCGAACTCCGGTGCCGGCACCAAGGTCTTGCGCAGTGCCTTGGGCAAGGAGCGGATGAGCTCCGTCACCAGCTCTTCGCGTACGCCGGGAACGAGCCAATCGAAATCGGTGTCTTCCAGCCCCGCAAGCAGTGGAACCGGAATGAGTACGGTGACGCCGTCTAAAGGATCACCGGGCTCGAACTTGTACTGGAGGTCGTAATTGATGCTGCCTTGGCGCCACTTGTCGGGGAAGGCGGCTTCGGAGGAGTCGGCGCCGATGTCGTCGATAAGCTTGGCCGGATCGAAGTCGAGGAAGTCCGGTTCATGGTGGCGCTTCTTCTTCCACCAGGCGTCAAAGTGGCGGCCGGTGCCGATGTTGTCGGGGATGCGGGCATCGTAAAAGTCGAACAATGCGTCTTCGTCGACGACGAGGCCACGGCGGCGAACCTTCTCCTCAATCGCACTAGCTTCCTCAAGCAGCTGGGCATTGTGCTTCAAGAATGTGTGATGTGCGTTCCATTCATTGCCGATGAGCGCATGGCGAATGAACATGGTGCGTGCGGCCTCCATGTCCACGCGGTGGTACGGCACACGTCGATCAGCAACGACAGTGACGCCGTACAACATGGACTTTTGGTGCACCATTGGCGCTGCCCGCTTGGTGGACCAGAAAGGTTCGGAGTAGGAGTGCTTGAGCAGATCAGCGGCAACCTTTTCCACCCACGCTGGATCAATCGCAGCGACATCGCGTGCCCAGAGACGTGACGTTTCCAACAACTCTGCGGCCATGACAAACTCTGGGGGTTTCTTTGCCAGCACGGAGCCGGGGAAAACCATGAAGCGAGTGCCGCGAGCCCCCTTGAATTCCTTGGAGTTTCCGTCGCGTGCACCGATGTTGGACAACAAACCGGTGAGCAAGGACTGGTGCACAGACATCGGGTCGCGTTCACCGGCATCGGCGTGGCGCAGGTTAGTCCATCCCAGCTGTTTTTGGGCTTCACGCAGCTGGCCGACGAGGTCGAACCACTCGCGAATTCGCATGTAGTGGAGGAATTCCTTCTTCATGCGTTTGCGGAAAGCGTTGCCGGACAGTTCGTCGCGGGCGTCCTTGATGTAGTCCCACAGGTTCAATGCCGCGAGGAAGTCAGACGTCTTGTCCTTGAATCGGGCATGGGCTTGATCCGCCTGGGCCTGGAACTCCAGCGGGCGTTCGCGGACATCTTGGATGGTCATCGCGGCGACGATGACGGTGACATCAGCCAACACACCAAGACGGTTGGCTTCCACCAGCATGCGCGCCATACGTGGGTCAACGGGGATACGCGCAATGTCACGGCCAACGGGTGTGAGCACGGGGAGGTCGCGGTCTTCCTTATCGGTGATCGCCCCGAGTTCATGCAGGAGCATGAGGCCATCGCGCACGGCCTTCTTGTCAGGGGACTGGACGAAAGGAAACTCAGCGATGTTCCCGAGACGTAGATTGATCATCTGCAAGATGACGCTGGCCAGGTTGGTGCGCAGGATCTCCGGGTCGGTGAACTCGGGCCGTGAATTGAAGTTGTCTTCGGAATACAAGCGAATGGCAATGCCGTCCGCAATGCGGCCCGAGCGGCCGGAGCGCTGGTTGGCGCTGGCCTGAGAGATCTCCTCGATGGGTAGCCGCTGCACCTTTGTGCGCGTGGAGTAGCGGGAGATACGCGCCAGGCCGGTGTCCACGACGTAGTGAATACCAGGCACGGTGAGCGATGTTTCCGCAATGTTGGTGGCAAGCACGATGCGGCGGCCCGAATGCGGTGAGAACACGCGGTGCTGTTCCGCATTAGACAGTCGGCCGAAGAGGGGAGTGACTTCCACATTGCGCCAGCGCTGTTTCTCAATCACTTCCATCGCGTCGCGGATGTCGCGCTCGGAAGCGAAGAAGCACAAAATGTCGCCATCGCCTTCAGTCATGAGCTCTTTGAGAGCACTGACAAGCCCGTCAAGCATGTCAATGTCCACGACCTTGGTGTCGCCCTTCTTACTGGTCACTTCAGTTTCGAGGGGGCGGTAGCGAATCTCAACGGGGTAGGTGCGGCCAGAAACCTCAATGATGGGAGCGGGAGTGCCGTCCTTGTCAGCAAAGTGCGCCGCGAATCGTTCCGGATCGATCGTGGCGGAGGTGATGATCACCTTCAGGTCAGGTCTGTGTGGCAGCAGCTTCTTCAGGTAGCCAAGCAGAAAGTCAATGTTGAGGGACCGTTCGTGTGCCTCATCGATGATGATGGTGTCGTAGGCATTCAGGTAGCGGTCACGCTGCATTTCGGCGAGCAGAATGCCGTCTGTCATGAGCTTGACGGCGGTGGTGGCGGATACGCGGTCGTCGAAACGAATGGCGTAGCCCACGGATTCACCGATGTCTTGGCCAAGTTCGTCCGCGATACGTTCAGCTACTGTTCGCGCAGCAATGCGGCGTGGCTGCGTGTGGCCGATGAGACCACGGCGTCCCCGGCCAAGATCGAGCAGCATTTTGGGGATCTGGGTGGTTTTACCGGAGCCGGTCTCACCAGCGATGATGACAACTTGGTTGTCACGGACCAGCTCCATGATCTTCTCACGTTGCTGCGAAACAGGGAGACTGTCCGGGTAGGTGATCGCAGGGACATGTTCGTCGATCGCTGCGACTGTGCGCGCTTGCGCGTCCATGTCTTTGCTTATCTGCGCCAAAGCCCCCGCCGAACGCGCTTTCCTCAACCTGCGTTGGAACCGTCGGACGGCTGCCAAGGGCAGCTGATCGAGCCGGGCATACAGGTCGCCGCGGGTGAGGTCGTTGGGGGATTGTGCGTTCGTCATATTCACCGCGGAAGTCTACCGGCAGTGGTGTATTTACTCGATTCGCAGGCCCAAGGGTGCGGCACTGGTGAGGGTCTTTTCATACGATTCGGTGATGGCCTCGCCCAGAGCAGCGAATTCTTCTGCGCGTGCGGAGGACTTTCGGTAGACAAGTCCCACGCGTCGTTCGGCGGTGACGGAAGGAGCAAACTGTGCCAAGGCGATGCCCGGGCGTGTGAATTCAGCGTGCACAGCGGAGGCGGGCAACAAGGTACATCCTTGACCGGCTGCGACGAGCTGGATGATGGTGCTCAGAGAAGCAGCGCGGCTTAAGGAGTCACTGTTGTAACCAACATCTACTTGGGCGAGGCGGCAGAGGTCCATGACGTGTTCGTGCATGCAGTGGCCGTCGTTAAGCAGCAAAAGGCGCACGTCATTGAGCATCTCCAGGGTGAGGTCCTCGCGGCCTTCCCATTCGTGCCCCTCAGGCAGTGCGGCGACGAAAGGTTCGGTGTAGAGCTCAATTTCGGTGAGACCTTGTTCTTTCGACGGAAAGGCGATGAGGGCAACATCAATCTTTCCGTCGCGCAGATTCTCCATCAGGTGCGGTGTTGTTGCCTCAATGATGGTGGGCTCAAGTTTGGGGAAGCGTTCCTGAATGATGGAGAGGAATTCGGGGAGCAAATACGGCGCGATAGTTGGGATCACGCCAATGGAGAGCTGACCGGTCAGAGATTCACGCCCACCGTAAATCTGTGCTTCGAGGACATCAGCTGCTTCCAGCACAGCGCGGGCGTAGGGGACAAGCTTCTGGCCGACGGGAGTGACAATCACCTTGCGCGTAGAGCGTTCAATGAGCTGAAGGTCGAGGCCTTTTTCCAACGTGGACAAGCCTTGGGAGAGCGAAGGCTGGGTGATGGAGAGTTTTTCTGCTGCAGTACCGAAGTGGCGGTTTTCCACGAGCGTGACAAACATGCGCAGCTGGGCAAGGGTGGGCAAGAAAGCTTTATCGGCCATGCCTATGACAATAGGATTAGCAATAGGTTTTTGTGCCGAAATTAAAGAAAAACTTTCACACTCACACGTGGCGCATGACCAAGGAACTCAGACGCACCTCACCAGCCGCATCGGATGCGTCAAGGTCCACGGTGCCGTGCAACTGGAATGCATTGTCACCCTCAGGGTCTTTGATGATCTGAGTGACAGTCCACTCGCGGCCCTCTGTTTCGGTGAGGGAGAAGAACTCAGGGCCACGAGCATCGCCGTCGAGCTCCACATCGTCGTACTCATCGAAGTAGTCATCCATGAGCGCCGGCCAATCCGGCTGATCTGCCAGATCCATGTAATCCAGCATGCCGGCCAGGTCCTTCTCCTTCTCGTAGGCAAAGAGCTCAACCAGGCGGAAGAAGTAATTGCGCACCATGATGGTGAAGGCGCGGCGGTTGGCGGTGAGAGCCGTGGGATCTTCCACACCGAAAGCCAGCTCGCGCTCCAGGTCGTCGCGGCTGATGGGGGTGGATTCGTCGTTCATGTGGGCCCATTCGTCGATAAGTGAAGAATCGACCTGGCGGATGAGCTCACCGAGCCACACGATGATGTCATCGAGCCGCTCCGTCATATACGCATCGGGGATGGAATGCGACAGTGTGCGCCACGCGTCGGTGAGGTAGCGCAGGACCACGCCTTCGCTGCGCGCGAGACCGTAGGTGGCAATGACATCGGAGAACGTCATCGCGTGCTCAATCATGTCGCGCACAACGGACTTGGGGGAGAGCTCGAATTCTTTCGCCCACGGGTTGCCCTGCGCGAAGGTTTCAAAAGCCTCTTCCAGTTCGTCTTTGAGTGGCTGGGGGTACGTCACATCCTCGATGAGTGCCATGCGCTCGGTGTAATCCACGCCCTCGGCCTTCAGTGCTGCGATCTCCTCGCCGCGCTCCTTCGTTTGCTGGGCCTGCAACAGCTGGCGCGGATCATCCAAGATTGCCTCGAAAGCGGAGATGACATCAAGGTCATAGCTTTCCGACGCCGGATCCAGCAGGGAAAGAAACGCCAAAGCGAAGGGCGACAACGGCTGGTTCAGAGCGAAATCCCGATCCAACTCTGCGGTGAGGGTGTACGGCCGGAATGCAGGCGAGTCAGGGGTCCGCTCCACCACACCGGCGGCGATGAGACCGCGGAAAAGATCCAGCGCAGTGAGGATGTCCTTGTTCTGTTTCGCGCGCGTGTCGTGGTTGCCGCGCAGCAGGTTCTTCATGTGCTCGTAGCCGTCCCCGGGGCGCGCAACAACATTGAGCAGCATGGAGTTAGACACCTGGAATTGGCTGGTCAGCTCCTCTGGCTCGGCTTGGGTAAGGCGCTGGAAGGTGCTCTCGGACCACGAGATCTCCCCATCGCGGGCTGACTTCTTGCGGATCTTCTTCAGCTTCTTCGGGTCATCCCCAGCCTTGCGACGTAGCTTCACGTTCTCAATCTCGTGCTCAGGGGCCTCGACGATCACGGTGCCTTCTGTATCAAAGCCGGCGCGACCAGCACGGCCAGCGATCTGGTGGAATTCACGCGACTTCACAATGCGCTGGCGGGTGCCGTCGAATTTAGCCAGGCCAGTCATGAGCACCGTGCGAATCGGGACATTGATGCCCACGCCGAGGGTGTCCGTGCCACAGATGACCTTCAAGTGTCCGGCCTGGGCAAGGCGCTCAACCAAGCGGCGGTACTTGGGCAGCATGCCCGCGTGGTGGATACCAATACCGCGGCGCAGCAGCTTGGACAGTGTTTTGCCGAAGGTGGTGGTGAAGCGGAAATCGCCGATGGCTTCCCGGATCTCTTCCTTCTCCTCGGCCGAGACCATGGGGATCGAGGTGAGGGCCTGCGCGCGTTCTGTGGCTTCACGCTGGGAGAAGTGCACGACGTACACCGGAGCCTTGCCGTCTCCCAGCAGCTCCTCGATCGTCTCGTGCACAGGGGTGAACACGTAGTGGAAGTCCAGGGGGACAGGACGCTCGGAGCCTCCGACGAAGGTCGTGTCACGGCCGGTGCGGCGGGTGAGGTCCTCCTCCAACCACGCCGTGTCTCCGAGGGTGGCGGACATGAGGAGGAACTGAGCCTGAGGCAGCTCCAGAAGCGGAACCTGCCATGCCCAGCCGCGCTCTGGGTCGGAGTAGTAGTGGAACTCATCCATCACCACCTGGCGGATATCGGAGTTCTTGCCTTCGCGGAGCGCGATGTTGGCCACGATCTCAGCAGTCGCGGCAATGATCGGTGCGTGCCCGTTGACGGTGGCATCACCCGTCATCATCCCGACATTTTCCGGGCCAAAGATCTCACACAGCGCAAAGAACTTCTCACTCACCAAAGCCTTAATCGGCGCGGTGTAAAAGGTGCGCTGACCACGGGCCATGGCAATGAAGTGGGCGGCATTGGCCACCATGGATTTACCGGAGCCCGTCGGAGTAGCCAGGATGACGTTGTCGCCGGCTAGCACAGCGAGGGATGCTTCCTCTTGTGCCGGGTAGAGGTTGATGCCACGCGATTGGGTCCAGTGGATGAAGGTGTCCCACACAGCATCGTCGAAAAGCGATGCGGGAACGTCATCCAAGTCCTTCAGCTTGTCACCGAGTGTTTCCGGAACCACCGCTTGTCCTGCTTCTGTCAACCTGATTACCCGGCTTTGTTGCCGCTAGTCCTTGTCGTTGTCATTGCCCGATGGAGAATCACCGTCCGCCGAGTCATCGGGCTCTGCGTGATCCCCATAAGTATCCAGTTCCGCCTGCGGGTCATGCTCCCACATCAGATCCTCCGCGGCAGGACCCAAACCACGGCCACGATCCCGGTCATCGATGGCGGCGAGGAAGTTCTCAAACGCCTCACCAATTTCCTCACCACTAGGCACCTGGGCTTCGCCCGGCATCATCTTCTGAGGATTCTTCTTGCGGTAGGACTCCATCTCCCGGTCATAGTGCTGCTCGAGTTGATGAACAACCTGCGCGATCTCCTCAGAGTCACGTGTCTGCTGCGCCAACTGAAGCTCAACACGCGCCACATCCTGCTCAATCGAGCGCAGCGGGAACTGCAGCTTCGACGTGTCTGAGATGGACTGCAGCAGCTGGAACACGGCCTGCGGATACGGGGATGCAGACACATAATGCGGCACATGAGCGGTGTAACCAGCCACGCGGTGACCACGGGCATGCAGCTCACGCTCAATCATCACCGCGGCTGCACCGGGCATGGACACCATCCCGTCGTAGGTGAACATTGGTCCCACCAGTTCCCGGTCATTCCCGTGTGCGGAAACAACGAGCGGGCGCGTGTGAGGTGCGCCCATCGGCGCGGAGTACAGCGAAATGACCTTATCGACGTTGAAGTGATCCGCCAGATCAGCCACCGACTTGGAAAATGCTTCCCAGCGAAGATCTGGTTCCGGGCCGGAGAGAAGCAGGAAAGAGGAGCCCTTGGAATCGCGCAGAACACGCATGTCCAGCTCAATGGATTCCATGTCTGTGATCTCGTGCTCGCTCATGGTCACCATCGGGCGGCGCGAGCGGTAATCAATCAACTCGTCATTGTTAAAGGTTGCTACGGTGCGAGAATCCAATGCCGCCTTCAGGTGCCCGGCGGCACCTTCCACTGCATGGCCAGCGTCCGCGTAGCCCTGCATAGCAATAATCAATGTCGGCCCGGAGGACGCACCGCCATCAACGGCGGGAGCTGGGTATTCCAGCTCATACATCTGACGCTTGTCATCTGACGTCATTGAAAACATCCTCCTTCTTACGTTCATGGGCTGAACGCATCACCATCTACAACGATGAGTGCCGTTGGTTTCATTCCCACCTTACGGACCCACCAGTAGACCGCGGGCGATATCCCGGCCATTCGTTGTGAAAAGCCGGTGTTCTACGGTGCACCTGTGGAATTTTCCTGAGATTCCACAGGCTCCCGGCACGAATTCTCGGCGCAATGGAACCAATGCGGGGTGTGAAGCAGTCAAAGAAGATATGACACATTCACACAACCCGCATAGGGAACACAATTCGTCCGATTCATTCTTCGACCCATGGCTGTCTGACATTCCATTGGTGAACAGCCCATCCAACATCATCGCCACGATTCCAGGAACGCTGGGCTACTACCCCCAGGAATCCGTTCTTCTCATCGGTCTTGTGCCTGATGAGGACCATCCACATACACCCGTTTTGGGGCCGGTTCTGCGTGCTGACCTCGTTCATGCTCATCACATCCGCGAGACAATAGTCACGCACCTCAACGGTGCTTGCTTGATGTACTTCGCAGTGATTGTCACCCGCATTCCGGACTCAGACAGTGCACGCACGGCCATCGAGGAGCTAGATAGCCTTCAATGCGCAGGAGGGCACCCGCTTATCAACGTCTGCTGGCACGTCAGCGAAATCGCCCAAGGCACCCCGTACCGGATGATCTTCGGCCCGGAGGTTGACCCAGACTGCAGTGAATGGGAACGCGGCATCGTTGGTTCGGTGATTGCCTCCCCGGCGATGCAGGCGATGCGTGACAATGGCACTTTGCCGGCTCTGACACGGGAGGACACCTTCGCGTTCTTCGATTGCGTGAATGACTGCTGCACGAACCAAAAGGTTGTGAAGAAGACGCAGGCGTTGACTGCCGCTGCCCGCAAGGAGAGCGATGAGCTGTGCCGCAAGCTGGATCGATGCGAGCCCGGTGCCGCCGATGTCGTGCGGGCCGCTGCCAGTGCTTTACGCAATGTGAAGCCATTGCCACTGGTGGGGGATGATGCGCACCCGACGCTTGAGGAGGTGTTCACAGATGAATCTGAACTCCGTGCCCTCATTGTGTCCCTGAACCGGGCACCACTACGGGACTGCCTCATCGGGCAGGCGATCGACCACCCCGAAACCGCAGCGACGGCGTTGATCACAGTCGCACGGAATTTTCGCGGTGTCATCCGCGCGAACGCGCTGAGTCTCTGGGCACTCGTGGCTATTAGCCGTGGCTTGTCTTCGTGGGCATCAACGGCACTCACGTGCGCGCAAGAGGAGATGCCCCAGCACTCGATGTCCGCGATCTGCCTTCAAGTGATGGCGACTGGGCAACAGCAGCAGTTGGTCACCACCATCCTGGATGGTTGCGAGGTCGCTTGCGCGGCGTTGCTCGCCCGCGAGGGAGAGGGGGAGCAGGCAGCCTAGCCGCGAGCCTGGGTGTACTCCCACGCATCAGCCACGATGGTGTCCAGGTTGGTGCGCGTGGGGGACCACCCAAGATCATCCTTCGCGCGTGCGGAGGATGCGATGAGCGTTGCCGGGTCGCCCGCGCGCCGGGGAGCCACTTCAGCCGGAATGGGATGTCCGGTGACACGGCGGCAGGACTCAATCACTTCCTTCACCGAGTAGCCATCACCCGAACCAAGGTTGAAGATCCGGTGTTTACCGGCAGTGTTTGTCTCCAGGGCGAGCATGTGTGCATCGGCCAGATCACGGATATGGATGTAATCGCGCACGCACGTGCCATCCGCCGTCGGCCAATCATCGCCGTAGATGAGGATCTTTTCGCGCTTGCCCTGCGCCACCTGCAGGACCAGTGGAATGAGGTGAGTTTCGGTGGCGTGGTTTTCACCGTAGCCACCGTAAGCACCGGCGACGTTGAAGTAGCGCAAGCTGGTTGCTCCTAAACCGTATGCCGCTGCATAGGACGTGATGGCGTAATCAATAGCCAGCTTCGTCGCGCCGTATGGGTTGGTGGGGGCGGTTGGCATGTCCTCCGTAATCGGCACTCGCTCCGGCTCGCCGTAGGTGGCGGCGGTGGAAGAGAACACGAGGGAGTTCACACCATGTTCGCGCATGGAGTTGAGCAGCTTCAGCGAGGTCTCAAAATTATCGCGCCAGTACTCATCTGGCTTCTCCACGGATTCACCCACGAGGGAGCGTGCCGCGAAGTGAAGAACACCATCAACGTTGCTGCCGGAGAGGACATCATCGATGACATCGTTGATATCACCCTCGACGAGCTTCACACCTGGGACAACCGCATCGCGGTTACCGGTGGAGAAATTATCCACAACGGTGACATCATGGCCAGCGTCCACGAGGACCTTCGTGCACACGCTTCCCACGTAGCCGGCGCCGCCGGTGACAACGAGCTGAGCCATGGTTCTAGCCCTCCAGCTTCTTCACGCGCAGTGCGTGAACGAGATCCGGTGTCAGCTCAACTTCACCGTCATTGTCAGTGATCACAGTGACGGCACCGTTCGGCTTAGCAGCCAGAGTGACCTTGGAACCACGGTTAATGCCAAAACGGCAGATCGAGGAGTACTGCTCAGAATCCAGCTGCAGAATCTCATTGATCTGGACAACCTCAGCCTTCACCGGGTTGCTCAGGTCCAATTCATTAACGCGCACGCCGAGATCATTTTCCTGCGTGGCCTCATACCCCAACTCATCCAGCGCGGGGATCGGGTTGCCGAAGGGGGAGCGGGTTGGGTCCTCCAACACGTCGATAAGCTTGCGCTCCACCTCTTCACTCATCACATGCTCCCAACGGCATGCTTCGGCGTGCACCTTGCTGAGATCCAGGCCCAAGACATCCGTGAGCAGGCGCTCAGCCAAACGGTGCTTACGCATCACCGACGTAGCCAGCTCGCGGCCGCGTGGAGTGAGGGACAAGGAGCGGTCATGCTCAACGATGATCAGGCCGTCACGCTCCATTCGGGCCACCGTCTGCGACACCGTGGGACCGGACTGGTCCAAACGTTCAGCGATCCGCGCACGAAGAGGAATAATGCCTTCTTCCTCCAGCTCATAGACCGTGCGCAGGTACATCTCGGTGGTGTCAACCAGATCTCTCACAGTAGATATCCTTTTAGGCTCATCACAGGACAAACTTCGGCCCATGGTAGCCGAATCGGGGTTATGTCGGGGCGTATGACAGGCGAACACCCGGCCGTTTTCACCCCGATAAGGGCCGACCGGGTGAAGCGAATGTATTTGTCTTTTACAGCGCGTAATCACGCAGGCGATCTGCGCGTTCACCAGCGCGAAGCTTGCTCATCACTTCGCGTTCAATCTGGCGGACCCGTTCGCGGGACAGACCAAACTTGCGGCCAATCTGGTCGAGGGTGCGCGGCACGCCATCATCGAGGCCGTAACGCAAGCGAATCACGTCCTGCTCGCGCTGTTCCAGGCCACCGATCACGTCATTGATGTCATCGTGGCGCAGGGCTGAGACCACAGCATCTTCGGCGTCTGCTGCTTCCGCATCCTCAATGAAGTCGCCCAACGGTGCTTCCTCATCCGCACCCACCGGCATATCCAAGCTCACCGGATCGCGGGATTGACGCAGCAGCATCTCGATCTTGGCTTCCTCGATGCCGGATTCCTCCGAGAGCTCCTCATTCGTTGGCTCACGGCCTAGGGACTGGTACATCTCACGGCGAATGCGCGACAGCTTGTTCACCTGCTCCACCAAATGGACTGGGAGGCGGATCGTGCGGGACTGATCAGCCATACCGCGGGTAATAGCCTGGCGGATCCACCATGTGGCGTAGGTGGAGAACTTGAAGCCCTTGGCGTAATCGAATTTCTCCATCGCGCGGATGAGACCCAAGTTGCCCTCTTGAATGAGGTCCAGCAGCGGCATACCGCGGCCGGTGTAGCGCTTGGCCAAGGAGACGACGAGACGCAGGTTTGCCTCAAGAAGATGAGAACGAGCCTTGCGGCCCTCCTTCGCCAAAATCTTCAAATCGCGGGTCTTCGCGCGGGTGAGTTTGACCTCAGGATCATCGAGCAAACGCTGGGCGTAGAGCCCAACCTCGATCTGCTGGGCAAGCTCCACCTCTTCTTCGGCGTTCAACAGAGCGGTCTTGCCGATGCCGTTGAGGTATACACGAACGAGGTCTGCCGACGGGTTGTCATTTGTTTGGTTTCGACGGCTCCCGCGATCGACCTTCTCCTCGTTGCCATCGCTGTTTTCAACACGATCCACATCGGGTTGGGTCATTGTGATCGGGCTCCTTCAAAGTCTCGCGAATCTACCCTAATAACGCCGGACTACGCAACTTTGTTCCCTGTTTCGAGAAACTTCTATTTATGCTGCTCATATCGGGTCCGGTGAGGGTGCGGACGCGTGTAAAACTATGTGTTGGACTCTAGCAGCAAACACTCAACATTCAACAAGAACCGTGAAAGGTCCCGAGTTCACTGAAGCGACGTCCATCATCGCGCCGAAGCGACCCTGTTCAACGTGAATGCCACGCTCCGCCAAGGCCTGCGCGATCTTGGCAATCACGGGTTCAGCGACATCACCCGGCGCTGCTTCAGACCACGAAGGGCGGCGACCTTTCTTCGTTTGTCCCATGAGGGTGAATTGGCTGACCAACAGCACGGGTGCGCCGGCATCTTCAACGGAGACTTCACCATCCAAAATGCGAAGCTCCGCGATCTTGCGGGCCATCACCTCCCACGCATCGTCGCTGTCATTGCGACCCACGCCAACGAGGGCAAGGATGCCACCGGTATCGGGGCAGTCAATGGCACCCACAACCTCACCATCAACGGTCACGGATGCTTGGGTAACACGAGTTAATACAGCTTTCATGGTGTGAGAGCTCCTTTAAGCGTGTACGAGGTCAATGAGGTCAGCGGGCAAAACACAGCCATGGCGGATGAGGTCAACGATGATGCCCGCGGCTTCACCAGCGAGTACTTCTTCCTGCTCATCAGCAAGACCATTCGCTGCCGACCACAAAGACACGATTTCCCGTAGCGGCAACCCATGGGGGTTCAAACCGGAAACAATGGAAGCAACAGCATCGTCGATGTCATGGGTGAAGCGAGGGCCGTCCGTACGCGTCAAACGCTTCACCTTCGGGGTAAAGCCCATGCCACTGTCCGCATCGGCGAGACTGACATCCTCCAACGCAATACCGGGGCGCACGGCATAACGGGACTCCAAGATGTCCTCCTGGGTGGAACCGCGCAGCCACTCCATCCGAGTGAAGTATTCCTCCACCTCAGGACCCAGCGGATCAGTAAAAGGTTGATCCAAAGTTTCAAAGGTGAGCTCGCTCGGTGCATCACCGATATCCCGAATAAAGATCCAGCCGAAGCCCACGGCACGAACGCCTGCATCACGGAAGTGCTTCAGCCATGCTTGGGTGCGCTCAATCCCCTCCACCGAGCGTGGATCAATGGATTCATCCTTCAGCCACGTGGACACATACAAAGCGGGATCAACGACATCACGCTGACACACCCACGCAGACACTCCGGTTTGGGGGAACCACGATGCAACACGACGCTCCCACGGCTCATCTTCGGCGTGAATCCACGCACCCAGAATGAATGCAGTGCCATTCGGTGCGAGGTGCTCAGGCACATGGTTGACCACGAGTTCACTGGCGCCATCCAGATTCAGACCAGAATCCCGATACACGTGGCCGATTGCCGGCAGACCCACCACGAACGGTGGGTTAGCCACGATGCGCTCAAATTTCTCGCCCTTAACAGGTTCAAACCAGGCACCTTCACGGATGTCCACGTTGGTGACGCCAGCGCCAGCCATCGTTGCGCGAGCAAAGTCGAGTGCACGCGCATGAACATCCGTCGCCACCACGCGCTCCGCGCAGCCGGACTGCGCCAAGGCCTGCACGCCTGAACCAGTACCAAGGTCCAAGACAGATTCCACGGGGGTCAGTGGGGTAGCGGACAGCAAAGACAAACTCGCTGCACCAACACCCAAGACGTGATCAGGGCCCGGAATATGCTGCGTCACCGACGCATCACAATCGGAGAACACAAACTGGTCCTCGCCCGCGATCACGTGTGGGCGGACATCCACCGCGACAACAACATCACCGGAAGTGGTTGGGGTGATCCACGCGGCGTCGATAAGCACCTCAATGAGTCGCGGCGACAGTATTTCAGCGAGCTCCGCCTGGGAGAAAGGATGGCGCACGAGGAAGAAGCGAATGAGTTCTGACAAACGTGAACCGTCGCATGCAGCCAAGACCGCGCCGGGTTCACCGCGGTAGAGCGCATCGGTCGCATCCGGGCCGAGATGAGCGGCGATGGAATCGGCAGTGAGCCCTGCTTCCCGCAACTCGCGGGTCAACTCACGGGCAAAGTCTGCGGGAAAAGCTGCGGACACGAAGGCCCCTTTCTACGAACTGGACGGTGCACGGCGCGGGTGTGCAGTGTTGAAACCCTACGCACCTTCAACATGGTCGATTGTGCCTGGATCTGTGCCATCCATGCCATCACTGCCATTACCCTCGGCACTCCCAGATGTGAGCTGGGCTTGCTGTTGAGCGACAAGCATCTGATGACGGACCGCAGCGGGCTTGTATACATTCTGCGTGCGGGTATCACGCTTCTCATTGCTGTCATTCGCCACGACGACAGAAATCCATGGCAATGGAATAGAGATACAAAAGAAGAGGATGGCGAGCCACCAGTTGTTCCACCACAGCACCGCGGCGATGGAGAGCAATACGAATGGGATGCGAAGCCCCTGCATGATCAGATACTTCGTCTCGCGCGAGCGGCGATTTTCTGCAGCGGAACGTTGGGCACTGGTGATCAACTGCGCACGGCGGTGAAACAGCTTCTTTCGCGGCTTGGAACGCGCTGTTGGCTGAGCATCGCTGGGATCGGGTACGGCAGCATCGACGATTACGTGTTCTTCATCATCGTGTGCCGTGCTCATAACCCACAAGGGTAGACCGCTGCCCATGGCTTATGCGACTTACCATGTGAATGAGGCATGATGGTCTCTGTGACTCAGACAACCACGAAAACGATCGAACGGCCCGATGTCCGCGAAGACACCTCGCAGGACAACGACACTCCGAAGTTTTTCCACTACGTAAAGAAAGACCAGATCGTCAACTCCGCTGTCTCCGGCGCTATGGTTGTCGCCCTGTGTGGGGAGACGTTCCCCGTGCGTAAACAGGCGAAGCCAGGTTCGCCCGTGTGCCCAGACTGCGAGCGGATTTTTAAGGGGCTGCGCAGGAAGTGACCCACGCCGCCACGGGGCCGACTCTTCGTCTCTGGCAGCAGGAGGCCCTTGACCAGTTCTTTGCGCACAAGCCCAAGGATTTCCTTGCCGTGGCTACGCCAGGCGCAGGTAAGACCACTTTTGCGTTGACGCTTGCCAGCATGCTGCACGCGGAGAAAACCGTGGAGCGCATCATCGTTGTTGTGCCCACTGAGCACCTCAAAGTGCAGTGGTCGCAGGCGGCAGCGCGTTTCGGCTTATCGCTCGACCCGGCGTTTAGTAATTCTTCTGCGGTCAATCCTGCCTACGACGGGGTAGTGGTGACCTACGCGCAGGTGGGCATGCACCCGTTCAAACACCATGCGGTGGCGAGTGCCCGGCGGACGTTGGTGATTTTGGATGAGATCCACCACGCCGGCGATGCAAAGAGCTGGGGCGATGGTGTGCGTGAGGCCTATAACGATGTTGAGCATCGACTTGCGCTGACAGGTACGCCTTTTCGTTCTGATGATTCGCAGATCCCGTTTGTCACTTACACCGAGGATGGTGAAGGGCATCTGGTTTCCCGCGCGGATTACACCTACGGCTATGCCGAGGCGCTCAAGGATGGTGTTGTCCGCCCCGTCGTCTTCCTTGCCTACAGCGGTGAGGCGCAGTGGCGGGATTCTGCCGGTGAGGAGTACTCAGCTCGTCTTGGGGAGCCGCTCGATGCGGCGCAAACAGCCCGTGCCTGGAAGACCGCGCTGGATCCAAAGGGCGATTGGATCGCCGCAGTGCTTCAAGCCGCGCACACACGCTTGCAGAAAATCCGCATGAATATGCCGGATGCGGGTGGGCTCGTGATCGCTACAGACACCACCACCGCGCGTGCGTACGCAAAGATTTTGAAAAATATCAGCTCCACGCCAGTCACCGTGGTGCTTTCCGACGAACCAGGGTCTTCCAAACGCATCGACGAATTCTCCGCTTCCCAGGATGAATGGATGGTTGCGGTGCGCATGGTGTCCGAAGGCGTGGACGTTCCCCGCCTCGCGGTGGGTGTGTACGCCACCTCGGCGTCCACACCGCTGTTCTTTGCGCAGGCTATTGGTCGTTTTGTGCGTTCCCGCATGCCAGGTGAGTCAGCGTCGATCTTCCTTCCCTCTGTCCCCGTGCTCTTGCGTTTGGCGGAGGACATGGAGGTCTCTCGCGACCACGTTTTGGGCAAACCCCACCGTGAACAGGGCTGGTCTGATGAACTACTGGAACAGGCTAATCGTCAGCAGACCGAACCAGATGAGACACCCAGCTACGAGTCCATCGGCGCTTCCGCTGAGCTAGATTCCCTCATCTTCGATGGCTCCACCTACGGCACGCCCACCCTCGCCGGCACGGACGAAGAACAAGATTTCCTTGGTCTGCCAGGTCTGCTTGATGCGGAGCAAGTGAAAACTCTGTTGCGTAAGCGTCAGGCGGATCAGCTCGATGCCCGTGAAGCCGAGGAGAAGGCGCAACAAAAGGCAGCGCAGGAGGCTGCGGAGAGGCATGGGGTCGGGGGAGCGTCGATAAGCGAAAAGCCGTCGAGCGGTGTCGCGTCAGAGGACATTCCGGCCCTGCGACAGGAACTGAATACCCGCGTTTCTATCGTTGCATCGCGCACCGGACGCCCACACGGCGCGATTCATACCGAGGTGCGTAAGGCGTGCGGCGGGCCACCCACCGCACTGTGCACCGCGGAACAACTCCGCGAGCGCATCGCATACCTGCGAGATTGGTAACTCCCCGGGCCGAAATTCAAAGCGGCACCGGGGAGTCGGAGGGGGAACTAGAGCGATCTAGTCCAGGTAATCGCGCAGGACCTGCGAGCGCGACGGGTGGCGCAGCTTCGACATCGTCTTCGACTCAATCTGGCGGATGCGCTCACGGGTCACGCCGTAAACCTGGCCGATCTCATCGAGCGTGCGCGGCATGCCGTCGGTCAGGCCGAAGCGCAGACGCACAACGCCCGCCTCACGCTCGGACAGCGTATGCAGCACGTCCTGCAGCTGATCCTGCAGGAGGGTGAACGACACAGCGTCGACGGCGACGACTGCCTCAGAGTCCTCAATGAAGTCACCGAGCTGGCTGTCGCCCTCATCACCAATGGTCTGATCCAAGGAAATCGGCTCACGGGCGTACTGCTGGATCTCGAGGACCTTCTCCTCAGTGATATCCATTTCCTTCGCCAGCTCCTGCGGCGTCGGCTCACGGCCGAGATCCTGCAGCAGCTCACGCTGGATGCGGCCGAGCTTGTTGATGACCTCGACCATGTGCACCGGAATACGAATGGTGCGGGCCTGGTCAGCCATCGCGCGGGTAATTGCCTGGCGGATCCACCACGTTGCGTACGTGGAGAACTTGTAGCCCTTGGAGTAGTCGAACTTCTCCACCGCGCGGATCAAACCAAGGTTGCCTTCCTGGATCAGGTCCAAGAACGCCATGCCACGGCCTGTGTAGCGCTTAGCTAGGGACACCACGAGACGCAGGTTTGCTTCCAGCAGGTGGTTCTTTGCCTTGCGGCCATCACGGGCCACTGCACGCAGGTCGCGCTTCACAGCAGGGGTGAGCTTGGCGTCCTTATCGCCCTCATCAGCGGCACGCTGCATCTCATCCAGACGGTACTGGGCGTACAAGCCGGCCTCGATGCGCTTAGCCAGGGAGACCTCCTGCTCAGCGTCGAGCAGGGCGACCTTACCGATCTGCTTGAGGTACGCACGGACCGAGTCAGCGGAAGCGGTAAGCTGTGCATCCTTACGTGCCTGGCGCAGGGCAGCAGATTCCTCGATGTCCCAGACGGACGGTGCTGAATTTCCGTCATCCTCATCGTCATCACTGCCAGCCGGTGCGGACTCACCAGCAGCGCTTTCCTGGCCGAGTTCAGGGACGAATTCAGAGTCATCCTCTTCCTCGTCCTCCTCATCATCGGCGACGTCATCCTCATCGTCGAGGTCCTCTTCGTCATCGAGCTCCGGATCGAAGTCCTCGTCCAGGTCGCCGTCCATGTCATCGTCGATCAAATCATCTTCGACGTCATCCGCATCATCTGCCTCATCGACATCGAGCTCGTCTTCGAGTTCATCTGCCTGAGCAGCCTGTGCGGCAGCGGTCTTCTTCACCGTCTTCTTGGCAGCAGACTTGCGCACGGTCTTTTTCGCTGCCGTCTTCCGCGCAGTTTTCTTCGCCGTCTTTTTAGCAGTCTTCTTAACTGCTTTCTTCGTCGTCTTTTTAGCAGTCTTCTTTACTGCTTTCTTCGCTGTCTTCTTAGCGGTCTTCTTCGCAGTTTTCTTGGCGGTTGCGCGCGCAGAAGAAGCCGCTCCGGTGTCACCGGATGCCTGGGTAGCGCCGGTTGCGTCGGCGGATTCAGGACTCTTCTTGCTGGAAGGTGTGCTAGCTGCCACGTACGACCTTTCGTGCACTCATCACTGCTTACGGGTGTTGTCTGCCCCCACGGTACGCGTATTTACGCTGGCGGGGGTTCTGCCCCGTGGGGGTGGTCCAACAACCAAAGATGTTGAAGTCTATTCTGCCACCTCTTCGAAGTGGGCAGGAGGACCAGTGGTCAAAGGACAACCGTACAGCATATGCACGTACAGCAGGGCTTCGCCACTGTTTTGTGGTTTTTCTTTCAGGGTTTAGCGCGATGTGTTGGTTTCGCGCTACGGGGTGACATCCTTTGCCACCGCCATTGCCGCACCGACAATACCCGCACGGTTTCGAAGTTGGGCGGGGATAACCGGTGTGTCAACGGTGAGGTAGGGGACCCACTTGTCGGCTTTGCGGGAGATTCCGCCACCCACGACGAAAAAGCTGGGATTGAAAAGGCGTTCGTATTCCTTGAGCACCTTATCCACGCGCTTTGCCCACTGCTTGTAGCTGAGTTCCTCGCGGTCACGCACAGCCGAGGAAGCCTGGTGTTCAGCTTCTTTCTTGCCGACGTACATGTGGCCCAGCTCCGTGTTGGGAAACAGCACACCGTCCGTGATGAACGCGGAACCAATGCCGGTGCCAAAGGTAAGGAACAAAGTGGCGCCCGTTCGTGCAGCCTCATCACCAAAGGCAACTTCGGCAAGGCCAGCCGCATCCGCGTCGTTAAGCACTGCGATTTTGCGCCCCGGGAGGTGCTGGGAGAACAGCTCGTGCACGTTTGTGCCAACCCATGAGTCATCAATATTCGCAGCAAGGTGCGCAACTTGATCCTTGATCACGGTGGGCATGCAGATACCTACCCGACCATCCCAGCCCAGTTCCTGGACAATGTGCGCGACTGTTTCCGCAACTGCCTCAGGGGTGGCTGGCTGCGGGGTCTCAATCTTGATGCGGTCAGTGACAAACTCGCCGGTGTCCATGTCCACGATGGCGCCTTTGACACCAGAGCCACCGATATCGATGCCGCAGCCGTAGTTCCCGTGCTTTGGGAGATTCCCGTTATCCATACCGGCAGAGTTTACCTATCAATCTCACCTAAGGTTGAGCACGATGATTGGGATAGAAGATTGCATGAATAACACTTCGGCGAATGTTGAACACGACACTCGTGAGTTACTTACCGTCGCACTGGAAGCAGCCCGTGGCGCAGCTGAGCTGGTGCGTACCCGGCGTGCCGAACTTGTCGCGTCAGGCGCACTGGCGAGCACGGCCGAGACCAAGTCTTCTGATGTGGATCCGGTGACGGTGGTGGACAAAGAGTCAGAGGACTACATCACCCGTACACTCGCTGCCTTGCGGCCTGCCGACGGAATTCTCGGGGAAGAAGGCACCGCTCTTGATTCACAGTCCGGTATCCGCTGGGTCGTTGACCCCATCGACGGCACAGTGAACTTCCTCTACGGGATTCCCCAATACGCCATCTCCATTGCCGCTGCCGCTGGTGAGCAGATTCTGGCGGCTGTAGTGATCAATGTGGCCACCGGGCGGACGTATGTAGCGCGTGCCGGGCAGGGGGCGTTTGTTGAAACCGATGACGGATGGGACAGGCTGGCATGCTCACCCCAGGGGCACGACAGTATCGGCCACGCGCTCGTGGCTACTGGCTTCTCCTATACACCCCAGTGGCGTGCGCAGCAGGCCGACATCATCACAAAGCTTCTCCCACAGGTGCGTGATATCCGCCGTATGGGTTCCGCTGCGCTTGACCTGTGTGCATTGGCCGAAGGCACGGTCAATGCCTACTACGAGCACGGCATCCACCCGTGGGACTACGCCGCCGGTGCGCTCATTGCGTCCGAAGCTGGCGCGCATGTCCACCACCCAGGTCTTAGCGCCTCCGGCAAGGATGGCGGGTTGACTGCCGCTGCCGCGCCGGGTGTGTGGGAAGAATTCCGCGAATTATTGGTAGGCGCTGGGGCAGCTGAGCCACTCACGTAGCTCTGAGTGGAATGGATGTCGCGCCGCAACCCGGGCCCACGGCGCGTCTTCAGGGCTAACTCTCAGCGAGGATATCGCGCACCATCGGAATGACCTTGGTGCCGTACAGCTCGACGGATCGCATACGGGCAGCGTGCGGGATCTGGCCGACGGTGGAATACACCATGTCGTAACGCCCAAGATCGAGCGCGCGAACGGTGTTGGCGATCTTTCGGGCCACGGTTTCTGGGGAGCCCACGGTAAGTGCACCGTGGTTGATCTCTGCTTCGAACCTGTTGCGGGTCAGCGGTGGCCATCCACGTGTAACACCAATGCGGTGTTGGGAAGCGGCGTATTCCTCGAAGATGAGTTCCTTCGCTTCCTCATCACTGTCTGCCACGAAGCCAGGGGAGTGCACACCCACGGGGTGGGCCGTGGTGCCAAGCTGTTCTGTGGCCTGCTTATACAGGTCCACGTACGGTTTGAACCGCACGGGTGCGCCACCGATGATCGCCAGCATGAGGCGGAAGCCATAGCGCGCTGTGCGGATGACTGACTCCGGTGACCCACCCACGCCCACCCAGGTGGTCAGGCCGTTTTCGGTCTTGGGGTAGACATCGGCGTTCACCAGGGCCGGGCGGGTGTCACCGGACCATGTCACGGGGTGTTCCTGCACGAGTTCCGCCCATAGGTTGAGCTTCTCCTCAAACAAGCGGTTGTAGTCCTCCAGCTTGTAACCAAACAGTGGGAACGACTCAGTGAAAGAGCCACGTCCAAGGATGACTTCCGCGCGACCATTCGACAGCGCATCAAGGGTGGCAAACTGCTGAAACACGCGGACTGGATCGTCCGAGGACAAGACAGTCACGCCGGAAGCCAACTTCATGCGCTTCGTTGCGGTGGCGATGCCAGCCAACATCGTCGGAGGGGAAGAGATGGCGTAGTCCGGGCGGTGGTGTTCGCCGACGGTGAAGGTGTCTACCCCGATCTCGTCGGCAAGCACGGCCTCGTACAACGTTGCACGGATGGCTTCCGCGTGAGTGAAGAGCGTGCCATCTTCCTTACGGGGGATATCCCCAAATGTATCGAGACCGAACTCAATGTCTGCTGGGTCCAACGTGGTCATGTCAACTCCTTCTCATCAATCAGTGTGCGTAACGTCGCGGCGTCCACATTGGCGCCAAAAGCCGGCTGACCGGGCTGCAGTGCCACGCCGGCATCGAGGGAAGCTAGTGGTACTGCGTCAAAACCAAAGTCCTGCACGAGCGCTGAAACCTGGGCCACGTCTTCCGGGTGGTCTCCGGCCACCGCGATGGCCTTGCCTGTGCCCGGGCCTTCGTCCAGATCGTGGTAGCCCATGTGGTTGAAAGCTTTCACCACTCGTGATTGGGGCAGATGCTCCTGGACGAGCCGTGAAGAATTAGCCTCCGCCAACTCTGGATGATGGCCATCCGTTTCCCACCAGTAATTCATGGTGTCAACCACAAGCTTCCCGGCCAGCGCATCATCGGGCAGCTGGCGGAAATTGCGGAGGGGGAGCGCGAGGAACACAACATCAGCTGTCTCCGCAACCTCACGCGCGGTGCTCGTCCGCGCGCCGGGAACAAGGGCGCCCACGATCAAGCTGAGAGTGTCGGAAGCGCCGGAGCCGGCAAGTGTCGTCTCATGTCCTGCTGCAACGGCGTGCCTGCCTAGAACGGTGCCAAGCTTGCCCGCTCCCAGGATTCCGATGTGCATTCCTCTACCCTCTCCTTATGTGACGTGTCACCAACTCTAGCATTGTAAGCGCCCAATACAAGGTGTCTCATAAGCTGCCAAAAGCTCCTCGAATGTGCGTATTCATTCGAGTGTCTACCCCCGTGCGCGACACGCCGAAAGTGCCCTGTGGGCGGGAAACATGACATACAGGCAAACGTGCTTTAGTATCGCGTCGAAAGTACGCAAAGAAGGCCATCGCACCGACCAATTACCCACACTCGTAGGCGGTCGTGCAGGGCACAGAAAAGTATCAGAAGGAGACGCTTCAGTGGCCACTGATTATGATGCTCCCCGCCGGCGCCTCGATGACGAGATTGAGACGGACTCGCTCGAGGGGCTGAAGGCTGCCGAGGCTGCTGGCAGCAGCATGGATGATGACGGCGAAGTGGTGGACGCATTTGATCCGCCGACGGTGGACCTCACCGGCGAAGAACTCAATGTGTCTGTCGTGCCGAAGCAGGACAATGAGTTCACGTGTTCTTCGTGCTTCCTCGTGCAGAAGAACAGCCGTCTTGGCCACACCGAGGACAACGGCGCCAAGATCTGCCTGGACTGCGAGTAGATACTCGTCGCTTTTTAAGGGGGTTACTTGCCGAGCGGCTCTACAGCCGCGTCGGCCTGCTCCGGAACGAACGCGCGCAGTAGCGCTTCCGGGTTCTTGGTGGAGATCAGCCAGTACGGGGTGGGGTCCTCCGGATCATCAAGAACAAACAATGCGAGTTCCTTCACCCACGCGTGGTGCACCAAATAAGCAGCCGGATCAAGTTGGCGGCCGAGGGCATTCTGTTTCGCGGTCTTGGGGACGGCGAGGGAGCGGGAGACCACAGTATCTGGCAAGTTCGCATCACCGACAACGAGCCATCGCGTGCCATCCGCATCTTGTTCCACCTTCACCACTGTTGAGGACAAGTAGGTGAGGTACCACGCAAGAAGCGCGCCGACAACCACGAATGTGACAACGAAATACACCGTGGAACGGTTATGTCCCATCTGAAAGCCCATGAGCGCTGCAAAAGCGGCAGCGGGGATCCACCACCACACCGGAACCCATTGGCGCTCGGAGTACAGCACGGTACTTGCGTTAGCAGTGGGCGACGGGGCGGTTGGTGCATTGGCGATCTCGTTGTTCTTCGTCACGGCTTCCATGTTAGGCACCGCAGCCCCAAAAGCGAGTATGCGGGGGAAGTGTCCACTGCGGCTGTGATTCCTTGCGCACTCGCGCGCCGGTGATCGTGTGTGACGTAGTGTGGGGCCCGTGACAGAAACGACGAATAATTCTGGATTGAGCAGTATGGGCAGCATTGGTCCGATTCCTCTGAAGCGACTCGACCCCGATTTGCCGCTTCCGCAGCGCGCACACCGCGGTGATGCGGGAGTGGACCTGCACGCCACGGAGGACCTGACTATTGCTCCTGGTGAGCGCAAACTCGTGGGCACGGGTATCGCTTTGGCATTGCCGTTGGGCACTGTCGGATTGGTGCATCCCCGTTCGGGCTTGGCAGCAAAACATGGTGTGACCATCGTGAACACGCCTGGCACGATTGATGCGGATTACCGTGGGGAGATCAAGGTCTGCTTGCTCAACACTGACCGTGACACTCCTTTTGAGGTCACTCGTGGCATGCGCATTGCCCAGCTGGTTGTGCAGCGCGTGGAGTTGCCGGATTTCGTCGAGGTGGATGACCTAGATGAGACGGAGCGTGGCGCGGGTGGTTATGGCTCCACCGGTGTGGAGTCTTTCTCCTAAGCACTCAGTAGTGCTCAGCAGCATTCAGTAGCACTCTGCCTTCGTCGTAGAGACCAATAACAACAGTAATTAAAGCGAGGTTCATCATGGCACTGTGGCCATTTGGCAAGAAAAAGAAGCGCGAAGAAGCACCCGTCGAGGAGCAGAAAGAGACTGCCCCGCTTGTCGACGAATCCCAGGAGCCCGCTCCGGCCGGCTCCACCAACACCGATGCTCCGGCAGAACCGGCAGCTTCTGAGGCTGTTGAGGAGCAAGCCAACGCTGGTACGACTGACCCAGTGACCATTCCGCACGATGCGATCAATGGGGAGACAGGCCCGTTTGATGGTGACAGCGTGGACATCAATGAGTTTGACTTCAGTGATGTCTCTGACGGTGTGCTGAACCTGGGCTCTATTGCCTTGCCGCTGCCGAAGAACTCCCAGGTGCAGGTGGAAATGGGGGAGACCGGCCCGCGGATGCTCCACGTGGTGACAGAGCACGGCCGGATTACCCCGGTAGCCTTCGCCGCACCGAGCTCCGGTGGCATGTGGGAGGAGTCCTCCAACGAGATTGCCGAGGGAATGCGTACTGAGGGCATGCCCGCCACCTTTGAAACCGGTCCTTGGGGCCGTGAGGTTGTCGGCCGCGGTGACAATGGTGTCATCCGCATCATCGGCGTGGAAGGCCCACGTTGGCTGTACCGTCTCACGCTGGCCGCACCACATGGCAAGGAAGATGCCCTGGCCGAGGTAGCCCGCGGGGTTGTGGCGCGTTCCTTCGTCTACCGTGGCAACACCGCGATCCTGGCTGGTAACTCCCTGCCGGTGGAGCTCCCCGCACCGCTGGCGGCGCAGCTGCAGCAAGCCATGGATCAGCAGGCCCAGCAGATTCAGCAGGCCCAGCAAGCTCAGCAGGCTAATCAGCCGACACAACCGGAGAATGAGAACTAATGGCTGACCCGGTGGAGGAGCTCACCCGCGGTGGCACGGTGACGTTGACCCCGCACGCGATGGCCCATGGCGGAGAGGCCATTGCGCATGCGCCAGATGGGCGCGTCGTGTTTATTGGCGGCGCGGTCCCTGGTGACACCGTTCGCGTCACGCTTGAGCGCGTGAAGAAGCGTTGGGCACGCGGACATGTCGTGGAGATCCTCGAAGCATCCCCCGACCGCGTGGATAATGCCTGCCCAGCGGCAGCTGCGGGAGCTGGCTGCTGCGATTACTCGCACATCGCGCCAGCGGCGCAACAGCGCTTCAAACGTGAGGTTCTCACCGGACAGCTAACAAACCATGCGCAGCCGAGTGGGGTGCTCAATGGTTTTGATCTCGCCATCGATCTTGAGGAAGAAACGCTAGAACCCACCTTGGGTTGGCGCACCCGCGTGCGTCTTGGTGTCGGGCCTGATGGTCGCGCCGGGATGCGCAAGGCGCGTAGCAACGACATCGTTGCCGATGTTGCCTGTGCGCAAGTTGTCCCTGGCGCATTGGCCGGCATTGTCGGAACGGATGCGCGCACTTTTACCCCGGGGGCAGAGATCATCGTGGTTGTTGATTCCACCGGGCAACGCCATGTCGTTGAAACGGCGAAAGCGCAGCGTGGCCGTCGTGTTGAGCAGATTGAAACTGTGATTGAGGGCGACTTGGACGCCACCGAAATCGTGCCGGTGGATGTGGCTGGCCAGGTGCAGGAATTTGACTACGTGTTCCCGCCGACGGCGTTTTGGCAGGCACACCGCGCCGCACCTGCGACCTACTCGCGCTACATCACCGATTGGGCTGCCGATGAATATGAGCAGGCCACCGGCTGGGATTTGTATGGCGGGGTGGGGCTCTTTGTGCCGTCGATAAGCATGGCGATGGGTGGGCGACCACGCATCCACAGCGTTGATTACTCGGACGCAGCAACGCGTGGTGCGCAAAGCTGCCTGTCTGAGTTTGACGTTGATGTGCGCAACCAGAAGGTGGAAGCGGGGCTTGAGCATCTTGCGGATCCGGGCCTGGTTGTGCTCGACCCACCGCGCACAGGTGCTGGCACAGACGTCGTTAGCGCTATTGCCCAGCGCGATCCGCAGCGCGTCATTCATATTGGCTGTGACCCGGCAACCCTCGCGCGTGATCTTGCTGCCTGGGGTGATTCCGGATACGTGGTGGAACGCATGGCGCTCGTCGATGCGTTTCCGATGACGCATCACTTTGAGGTTTTGGTGAGCCTCGTGCGCGCATAGCTTTGGGTGCAAAATCTTTCGACGGTTTTGCTGGAATCAACACGGCGGCGTGTAAAGTTGGGCGAAACAATCGATGGCTATGACAAGCCAGCGCGAAAGCAGAAAACAGGCGATGTGAAGGAGCAGCGAAGAGACGTGAGCAGGCTTGAAGATCTTTCGCTTCCCGCTGACGTGAAGAACATGTCAGTGGAGGAGCTCGAGCTTCTGGCTGATGACATTCGCGAGTTCCTCATCCAGAAAGTCTCTGCCACCGGCGGTCACCTTGGGCCCAACCTGGGTGTTGTGGAGCTAACCCTTGCCCTGCACGCGGTGTTTGATTCGCCGCGTGACCCCATCATCTTTGACACTTCGCACCAGTCCTACGTGCACAAGATCCTCACGGGGCGGGCCGGACAGTTTGACACCCTGCGCCAGAAGGACGGGCTGTCGGGCTACACCAGCCGGATTGAATCGGAGCATGACTGGACGGAGTCCTCTCACGCTTCTGCAGCGCTGTCCTACGCGGACGGCTTGTCCAAGGCGAAGGTGCTGCACGGTGAGGCGGACAGCCGCGTTGTCGCCGTTGTCGGCGATGGTGCTTTGACCGGCGGTATGTGCTGGGAGGCACTGAACAATATTGCGGAAAGTGAACGCAACGTTGTCATCGTGGTCAATGACAATGGGCGCTCATACTCCAAGACCATTGGTGGTTTTGCCCGCAACCTGGACAATATCCGCTCCCAGATCGCGTCTATTCGCATTCAGCCTGGGTATGACGAGGTGATGGAACAAGGTAAGCGCACCTTGAAATCCATGGGTTGGGTTGGGGAGCGCGCGTTTGGCGCTTTCAAGGCGGTCAAGGACGGCATCAGGCATCAGGTGATGCCCACGCAGATGTTCCAAGACCTGGGCTTGAAGTACGTCGGCCCCGTTGACGGGCACGACTTGGGTGCCCTGCTCGGTGCATTCCGCTATGCACAACAGCACGATGGCCCGCTGTTGCTCCACGTGGCTACGGAGAAGGGCCACGGTTTCGCACCGGCAGTGAATGACCTTGCGGATCAGATGCACTCCACCGGTGTCATTGACCCGGTGACGGGTGAAGCGCTGGGGGAGTCACGTCCGGGGTGGACGAGTGTCTTCTCTGAAGAGCTTCTGCGCGCTGCGCATGAGCGTGAGGACATTGTTGCGCTGACTGCCGCCATGGCTGGGCCGACAGGGCTGACGCCGTTCGCAGAGAAATTCCCGTCCCGTTTCTTTGACGTGGGCATCGCGGAGCAGCACGCTGTCACCTCGGCCGCCGGTATGGCCTTGGGTGGCCTTCACCCGGTGGTAGCGGTGTACTCCACGTTCTTAAACCGTGCTTTTGATCAGTTGCTCATGGATGTTGGGCTGATCAACCAGCCGGTCACCCTTGTCCTCGACCGCGCTGGTGTGACAGGCAGTGATGGCGCAAGCCATAACGGTGTGTGGGACATGGCGTTGACGTCGATCGTCCCCGGTATTCAAGTGTCTGCTCCGCGTGATGCGGATCGCCTCCGCGAAGAATTCCGCGAAGCAATCGCCGTGGAGACAGGCCCCACGGTGGTGCGCTTCCCGAAGGGGGATGTCGGCCCGGGAATTGACGCCGTTCGCCGTACACCGGGCGGTATGGACATCCTCGTTGAACCGGAGAACGCTAGTGGTTCTGGTGATGACGAGTCAGTGGACGTCCTGCTCGTAGCCATCGGTGAGTTTGCTGGGCGTGCTGTGGAAGCCGCAGAGTCGCTAAACGCGGACGGCTACCGGGTTACCGTCGTGGATCCGCGGCGGATCATCCCCGTCAATCCTGAGCTGGTGGACATGGCTGCGGAGGCGGACCTCGTTGTGGTGTACGAAGACGGCATCATCCGTGGCGGCGTGGGCTCCGCTCTGGGTGAAGTTCTCTCCACCGCCGAGGTGGATACCCCGTTGCGTCACCTGGCGTTTCCGGATATTTTCCCCAGCCATGCGACACGCAATGAGCTGCTCAAGGACGTCGGGCTAGACGTGGACTCCGCCCGAGAATCCATCCGTGGTTGGGGCGAAGGTTTGGCCGACCGGGATTAGTCCCCGCCAAACTCCCCACCCAAGTTTGCACTGAATAGCGCAGCAGTGTTTTCAATCTGCCATGGCCGTGCGCCGAGTTCCGCCAGAAGCGCGGCGACGGAGTGCGTCTGGCGGGGCACGTCGTGTTCAGTGAGCTCCCACACAGCCTCCCGGAGGATCGCTGGGGTGAGCAGAATCTCGGGGCTCAGGTTCATGTCAGCCGCGACTGCGGTGATGGCGGAACGCATGGTTTGTAGTGCATCCCATGATTCAGGGTGGTGGCGTTGCCACGCGGACTTCCCAGGAGCACCGCCCGAGTTGGGCTGCTTCTTCGGCCACGTTGCCGGGTCGGATGCGTAGACCTTCTCCAATACGGTGAACCACCTGCGGGTGGAGCCGCGGCGGCGCTGGGGGAAGCCGTCGATACGCGCGAGCTGCCCTGGGTGTGCCGGAAGCTCTTTGGCAATGGCGATGATCACCTTGTTGGGCAAGATCATCGAAGGGGAGATGTCCTTGCGGCGCGCTTCGTCCTCACGGGCATTCCACACGGCCTGCGCCACGGCACGTGAACGGGCGCTGTGGAGTGCGGATGTGCCTTTAAGTGAGCGCCACGTGCGCTCGCTTGGCGTCCAATCAGCAAACTCATCCACGATGTGGGAGAACTCTTGCTCTGCCGCATCGGTTTTGCCCTGCATCTCAAGAAGTTCGGCCTGCGCATCGGCGAGGTCGCCGAGGTAAATCACATCTTCGGCTGCGTACTCAAGCCAATCTTGGGGCAGCGGCACAGTGGACCAATTCTCGCGCCCATGGCCTTTCTCCAGCTCAATGCCGCAAAATTCCAAGACCATTGCGCCCAGATTGGGCTTGTCGTAGCCGGCAATGCGCCCGGCCAAGGCGGTGTCAAAGAGGCGTCCGGGGTGAAGGTCAAGTTCAGCCAAACTCGGAAGATCTTCCGGGGCTGCGTGCACGATCCAGTCGGATTCGTTGAGCACGGGAGCAAGGACGCTGGAAAGCTCCCCACGGTAGCCCTCCGGCGCGAACAGAAATGTGCCTGCGCCCCGGCGATGAATTTGGACGAGGAACGCGCGATCGTCGTAACGAAAAGCAGAAGCGCGCTCCGTGTCGATGGCGAAAGGCCCGCGCCCAGAATCAAGGGCACGCGCCGCGCGTTCAAAGCCTTCTGGCGTATCGACGAAGTGGTAGCGCGCACACATGCTTAAAACAATAGTTGCCCCACCACGATGAGGCGCAGTGTGGCCCTAGCGACGGTCGAGCCCAGCAACGCCCTCTGGCGGAAGGCCAGCCACGTGGGCAAGCACCTTAGAAAACGCCTCGACGTGATGGGAGAGATCAGTACTGGCCGCCGTCCAAGAAGCGCGCATCTCAATCTGGTACGCACGCGGCGGACCGCCAATATCACCGAACCGGACTGATGCCGTGGAGGTTACGGTGCCACCGAGATCGGTGTAATCGGCATGGGTTTCCTCCAAGGACTCACCGAGCCACTGCCATGCCACGTCGGGTAGGAGGGGGTCCGAGGCGACGTCATCATCCATGTCCGCCTGGATGTACGCGACCAAGCGCATGGAGCCTTCCCAAGTCTCCTCGCTGGAAGGGGAGTACAGCAAGATGAGGCGACCAAACGCGTCCCCCTGGGAATCAGTGGGGATGGGGCCGTTCTCATCTAGGCCAGCAACCTCCAAGCCAATGGCGTGGCTGTACGGCGCTGGGCGCTGGGGTGGGCGGATTGTTCCCAGGCTGATCTCCGGCCGCAGCTGAGCGCGGTGCATGGATTCGACAGCCTCTGTGAACTCCGCCGGGATGGTTGCGGATTCTTGGGAGGCCTGCGGCTCAGGTGCCGCGGCGAGCGTGGGGTGGTCCGAATGTGTCACGCGTTCCAAGCTATCCAGTCACGCCTCCAATCCGTGGAGGCGCGCCGTTAGTCAGCCGTTAGTCAGCCGTTAGTTACTGGATCGTGCTAGACAGGGGAGGGATAGAACTTTTGGTGGATGCCCCGCTGTGGGAAGAAAGGACCTAAACCCATGACACAGCCAGACCTCGAACAACTGAATAACACCCAGCGCTACGCTCAGTGGGCTACGTTCCGCGTGATTCCCGGAGCACTTGGCGCCGACCGCGCAGACATCATCGCGGAGGCGAAGAGTTTCATTGCTGACTTGGAGGCGCAAGGCAAGGTTGTTCTTCGCGGTGTGTATGACATCTCCGGTATGCGCGCTGAAGCAGATGTGATGATCTGGTGGCACGCCGAGGAATTCCTCGACCTGCAGAAAGCCTTCAACGACTTCCGCCGCGACACGGTGTTCGGACGGTGCCTGGAAGTGTTCTGGGTTGGCGTGGGCTTGCACCGCCCAGCGGAGTTCAACCGTGGCCACCTGCCCGCCTTCATCATGGGTGAGGAGCCACAGGATTGGATCACCGTATACCCGTTCACGCGTTCCTACGACTGGTACATCATGGATCCGGACAAGCGGCGCCAGATGCTCATTGAGCACGGCCGTGCTGCGGCAGGCTATGAGGACGTTCGGGCGAATACGATGTCCGCATTCGCGCTTGGGGATTACGAGTGGATGCTCGCTTTCGAGGCACCCACCCTGGAGCGCATCTCTGATCTCATGCACAAGATGCGATACACCGAAGCGCGCCTCCACGTGCGGGAGGAGCTGCCGTTCTTCTCCGGTCGCCGGGTGAAAGACATGGCAGAGATCATCGAGATTCTGCCGTAGCTTTCTACTCGACCGGCTTTTCTTCCAGCGTCATGGCGATCGAGTTGATGCAGTAACGCAGGTCCGTCGGTGTGGCATAACCCTCGCCGGCAAAGACGTGGCCCAAGTGGGAGCCGCAGGTGGCGCACAGGACCTCGGTGCGGACCATGCCGTGTGAGGTGTCCTCACGCTCAATGACTTTGTCGCTGTCTGCGGGGGAGAAGAAGGATGGCCAGCCGCAGTGGGACTCGAACTTCTCGGTGGAACGGAACAGCTCTTCACCGCATGCGCGGCAGTGGTAGACGCCTTCGGTGGTGGTGTTGGTGTATTCACCAACACCCGGTGGCTCCGTGCCGGCCTGGCGCAGCACGTGGAATTCTTCTGGAGTGAGACGCTCGCGCCACTGCTGTTCCGTCCAGTCGCTGTAGTTGTTCTGTGTCATGGCTCGAGGGTCCCTCCATGTGCATGAGTCACCGCGGTCCGCTGCACGGGCACAGACACGGCCCACACGGCTGCGGCGATGATGAATGTTGCCCAACCGATGGTGGGCAGGAATGTATCCACCCACCGGCCGACAACGGGGTTGTCTTGTACAACCCAACTCAACGGGGAGAGGCACAAAATAATTCCCACCCACGCAGTGGGGGTGTGGAAAACGCTGGCTGCGCGCGCCACGGTGAAGACGGCCGGGAAAAGCATCATGGAGTAGTACGCCTGGCCCAGAGAGGACAGCAGGCACACGCCGGCAAGCAGGACCGCTGCGGTGGTGGTCGCCCACATCCATTCGTCGCTCCAGCGCCAGCGCGCCAACCCAACGACAGCGATAAGCACTGCCGCGGCAAAGAGGATGAACAGACCGCCATGGAGCCACGTGGGCATGCCAAAGTACACAGCCGCACCGGCGAGCGATGAGTTGGCGTAATCGCGAGTGATGCCCAGGTAGGGGACAACCACGTCGATGTAGTCACGGGCACCCGGGGTCAGTGGCCAAGCGATCACGTTGAACACCACAGGGACAATGCCCGCAGTGATCACCGCGCCCCAGTTCATGCGCAGGAGCGGTAGCAGGATGAGCGGGGCGAACATCGGCTTCACCAAGATGCACAAGCCCAGCACCGCGCCCGCCGCCAGCGATGGCCCGCGCAGCAGGAACGCAAGAAACGCCACGAGCCCGAGCAACAAAATGCCATTGATGTTGGAGAAGGTGAGCGTGTTGGTCGCGGCTTCCGTCGCAAAACCCAGCGCAATGGCGCCCGGGAGGATCGGGTGCTTCAAGCTAAAACCCGACAGGCGGGTGAGCCAGGCGAGCGCCGCGAGGATCGCTAGGGCATTCGCCAGAATGAACAGTGGCCGGACGATCTCCGTAGAGCTGAAAAGCCCCAGCGGGGACAACAGCAACGTCGCACCCGGGTTGTACAAGTAGTGCGGGTCGACGGTGGCGTAGTTCTCCGAATACACCGGCACGCGCTCCACGAACCGGCGGGCTGCCGACCACACGGTGGTGAAATCGTCCGTGATTGTGCCGGGGAGAGCCAAGGCCACGATGCGGTGGATGAACAGCAAGACAGCCACCGGCCACAGGGCAGCGTTGGCCACAGTTTCCCACCGTGGCCCCCGATCCAGGGCGGGGGCGGTCCACACAGTCTTCAGAGCATCAGCGCGGGTAGTCACCCCATTAACGTACTAAACCTCGGCTAGCACCCCTGCTGTACCCGCCGGTAGCGCGTGAACAGATAACCCCGATCCGTCACGGCCTCCTCCAAGGCGAAGCGCTCCGTGATGTCTCCCACGAGCCCAGCCGGCTCGCCGTTGATGTGGGGGTCGAGGGTGAGGTGGAGGACGTCGATAAGCGAATGTTTGAACATCTCCGCGTACAGCGACGGCCCGCCCTCGCACACAATGCGGCCGAAGCCCATCGCGCGAAGCTTATCGACGACCTCCGGCACCCCACCGCCCTCCACCACATCGCAGCCGACGGCTTCAAGTGCTTTTCGGCGCGGTGCGAGCGCGGGATCTGTCAGCGATTCCCGTGGGGCAACAATGATCGGGGGAGTGCCGCTGAACAGTTTCGTGGTGGTGTCGAAATCGAGCGAGCCTGAAACGACTGCCATCGGCGTGTCCGACGGCCCGTAGTCCTCCGCTTTAACCGTGCCGGAACCCACGAGGATCACATCGGCCCACTCGCGCAGCCCCTGGAGCACAGCTGCGTCTGTTTCGTTACCCAGCGCGCCGGATGTGCCCGCGGTGGTGAAGGAGCCGAACAACGTGGTGATGGCAACCGCTCGGACTTCCTCCTGCGCTGTGGCCGGGCCGACGATCGTGTTGACGGTGTGGTTCATCGTGACTCCTTTGCGGGCTGCATGCGATCAAAGGAAAACCCCGAGGCTGTCTTAGTGGAAGACAATCCCGGGGGAGAAG
>NZ_JAKMUS010000012.1 GCF_027570075.1 Corynebacterium meitnerae | reverse complement strand
CCCTTCCCATCCTTTGCCCCACACAAGCAAAAACACCCCGCGCCGATTGGCGTGGGGTGTCAGTGCGTGGGCCCTGCGGGGCTCGAACCCGCGACCTGCGGATTAAAAGTCCGTAGCTCTACCAACTGAGCTAAAGGCCCGTGCCCACACATGCTAGACGTTGGTGGGCCCGGGCCGCTAATTGGGCTACTTCATGGAGCCGTTTTCTTCCATACGCAGGTGGAAGTCGAAGGCGTGGCGCAGGTCGTGCGGGGTGGACTGGTACTTGCACTTCGCGGCGCGCTCCACGTACTCCTCCAGCAGCGGACGGTAGGACGGGTGAGCGATGGAGATCATCTTGGCCACGCGGTCACGCGGTGCCAGGCCACGCAGGTCTGCCACACCGTACTCAGTGATGAAGACCATGGCGTCGTGCTCGGTGTGGTCCACGTGGGACACGAACGGCACGATGGCGGAGATAGCGCCATTCTTCGCCTCCGACGGGGAGATGAAGGAGGAGATGTAGGCGTTACGGGTGAAGTCGCCGGAGCCACCCAGTGCGTTCATCAGGCGGGAGCCGTTGATGTGGGTGGAGTTGGCGTTGCCGTAGATGTCCGCCTCGATCATGCCGTTGGTGGCGATGAGGCCCGTACGACGAATGACCTCCGGGTGGTTGGAGATGGACTGCGGGCGCAGCACGATGGACTCGCGGTAGCGCGCTGCCTCGTTGTTCATCTTCTCCGCGTACTCAGGGGACAGGGAGAAGGAGGTGGCGGAAGCAACGGTCATCTTGCCAGCGTCAATGAGGTCAACCATGCCGTCCTGGATGACCTCGGTGTAGGCCTGGATGTTCTCAAACTTGGAGTCCATGAGGCCCGCCATCACGGCGTTCGGCACGTTGCCCACGCCGGACTGCATGACGTAGCCGTCGTAGGACAGGCGGCCTGCCTTCACTTCGTTCTCGAGGAAGTCAAGGAAGTTGCCGGCGATCTGCTCGGAGATCTCATCCGGCGCCTTGAACGGCGCGTTGCGGTCCGGCGCATCGGTCTTGACCACTGCGACGACCTTGGCCGGGTCGATCTCAATGTAGGTGGTACCAATGCGGTCACCGCACTTGGTGATCGGGATCGGGATGCGGTTCGGCAGCGGCGGCACCAGCCAGATGTCGTGCATGCCCTCCAAGTCCAAGGACTGCCACTCGTTGACCTCGATGATGATCTTCTTGGCAGCGTTGAGGAACTCGACGGAGTTACCCACAGAGGAAGACGGAACAATGTTGCCCTCAGCGGTGATGCGGACAGCCTCCACGATGGCCACGTCCACGTCGCCGAAGAAGCCCTGCTCCACCATCATGCCGGAGTGGGAGAGGTGGATGTCCTGGAACTTCATCTGGCCAGCGTTGATCTTGTTACGCATGGTCGGGTCGGACTGGTACGGCATGCGGTAGCGCAGTGCGTCAGCCTCAGCCAGCACACCATCACACTCCGGTGCGGTCGACGCACCGGTGAACAGGTCGATGGCAAAGTCCTCGCCCTTCGCGTGGGCTGCCTTCGCCTTCTCTGCGATCGCGCCCGGCAGGGCCTTCGGGTAGCCAGCGCCGGTGAAGCCAGAAATACCCACCTTGTCGCCGTGGTTGACAAACTGTGCAGCCTCTTCTGCGGACATGACCTTGTCACGCAGTTGGGCGCTGTCAATGCGGTCGCTCATCGTCTCTCCTTTGTGTCTTTGAGTCATCAACAACGATTTCTCCCCATTGTGGCCCACGTATCACTTCCCCGCCACCACATCCCCCACCCAAACGTGAAAACAGTTTTGCATATGAACATTTACGGCGCGGTTTGTATCCCTCACCTGCACAAGGAACAATGGCTGCCGTGACAATGACCCTTCCTCATAACCGACAGACACTCACGATCGGCGACCTCGATGTCGCCTCCCCCGTCATCCTTGCGCCGATGGCGGGGGTGACAAACATGCCATTTCGCGTGTTGTGTCGTGAGATTGAGCAGGAGCTCGTCGGTAGTGTTTCCGGGCTGTACGTCTGCGAGATGATTACGGCCCGCGCGCTCGTGGAGGGCAATGAAAAGACCCTGCATATGACGACGTTCGCGCCGGAAGAGTCACCGCGCTCCATGCAGCTGTACACGGTGGATCCGAAGTATACGTATGAGGCGGTGCGGAAGATCGTCGATAAGCAGATGGCTGATCACGTGGACATGAACTTTGGCTGCCCGGTGCCGAAGGTGACGCGCAAGGGCGGCGGTTCCGCGATTCCGTACAAGCGCAATCTGTACCGCAACATCGTGTCGGCCGCGGTACGCGCGGCGGAGGGCTCTGGGATTCCGGTGACCGTGAAATTCCGCGTGGGCATCGATGACGAGCATCACACGCATCTCGACGCCGGCCGCATCGCCGCCGAAGAAGGCGCCTCCGCCGTGACCTTGCACGCACGCACCGCGGCGCAGCGTTATTCCGGGCAGGCCGACTGGAATGAGATCACCCGCCTGGTGGAGCACATGGATGGCAGCGGCATTCCCGTTCTGGGTAATGGCGATATCTTCGCGCCCGGCGATGCGCAGGCAATGATGGATCAGACGGGGTGTGACGGGGTGGTCGTTGGTCGCGGTTGCCTCGGTCGCCCGTGGCTGTTCGCACAGCTCGCCGCGCAGCTTCGTGGAGAACCTGTACCGGAGGAGCCGACGCTGGGCGAGGTCGCGCGCATCGTGATGCGCCACGCCGAGCTGCTTGCCGCGCACGAAGGCGAACAGCGTGGTTGCCGCGATATTCGCAAGCACATTGGCTGGTATTTCCACGGCTTCCCCGTCGGCGGACAGTTCCGCAGCGAACTTGCACGCGTATCGACGTTGGACGAGCTCCGCGACAAACTCTCCGCCATCGCCGACAACCCGGCGCGCGCAAACGCCGCCGATGAAGCCCGTGGGCGCCAAGGATCCTCAGCCAAGGTCGCGCTTCCCGACGGCTGGCTCGACGACCCCAACGACGCCACCGTCCCCGAAGGCGCGGAGATCGAGAACAACGGAGGTTAGAACCGTGAACGGAAAAGAAGCCCCCATGCGCACTGTGTACCGCGAGCACTTGGACAACTTCGCGCATGACCTGAAAATCATGAGCGACACCGTCCGGGGCATCATGACGTCCGCCACGAAGGCTCTCTTTGAGGCCTCGCTCGAAGACGCCGAGGAAGCCCTCACCGCGGCCGACTCCCTCAAGGAGATCCGTGAGCGCTGCGAACACCGCAGTATGCAGCTCCTCGCCCGGGAAAACCCCGTGGCCACCGAGCTGCGCCAAGTGTTTACCTCCATCTACATCGTGGAAGACTTCAGCCGGATGGGAGCACTGGCCAAGCACGTGGCGAATACGGCGAGGTTGAGGTATCCGGAGGAGGTCGTCGATAAGCAATTGCAATCGACGGTCAAAGAGATGGCCAAAATGGTGGACACGATGGGCGAGCTCATCCACGACCAGTTGATCAGCCCGGACGCGGACCTAGCGCTGGAGATGAACGAAATCGACGATCATGTCGACGAGCTCCACCGCTACCTCCTGTCCACCGTGACCGGCAAAGACTGGGAAGGTTCCAGCCGCGCGGCCGTGGATGCCGCCCTCATCGGCCGGTTCTACGAGCGCTACGCCGACCACTGCGTGAACGTCGGCGCGCGCATCGTCTACCTTGTCACCGGCCTCTCCTCCGAGGTGTACGCACAAAGCCGCGATGAAACACCCACGTCTGAGATGGAAGAAAGGCTGCGCAACCTGGAGCAATACTGGCGCAAATAGCTCACGACGAACCGACTTCTAGGAACCCCTCCCCCTCTGTTAAGGTTAGCCAAACTTACTACAACTAAAGGAGGATATTTCCTAATGTCCATTTCTTCCCGTCGCTGGGTCCGCACGGCCCTCCCCGCAGCAGCAGTTGCTGCAAGCCTCACGTTCGCACCACTCGCCGTGCCAGCGCAGGCGGTGGACAATCCGGCCGCTGTCGCCACTGCCTCCGGCACAACCCCGCTCGCAGCCACCGCCGAGCAGACCCTGCAGTGGGAACTAAGCAAGCGCGCACTCCTCTGGGACGCGAAGGCCAGCGGTGACGGCGTCTCCATCGTCCCCACCGACGAGTCCGAGCCCGCCAACGGCAGCCTCAAACTCACCAAAGCCACCGGCTGGGTAAACAAGGACACCAAGGACGCCTCGGTCCAGTGGCCGGGCAGTGTAACCTACACCATCAACGGGGCACAGACCATCACCTTCCAAGACTTCGCACTGGAGGTCGCCGGCGGCTCCGGCACCATCACCGCCACTGTGAGCTCGACGGACCCGAACCAGCCCGCCAACAATAAGGACGCAAAGCGCGTCACCGTGGCAACGTTTAAGAGCGCCGACGTTACTATCGACGGCACCACCGCCACCATCACCGCAACCCCCGACTACGAGGGAGTCACCTACGTCCGCGACGAGGACATCTCCTACGACGACGCGTGGCCGACCGAGCTCATCAACAACATCACGGACTCGGTCCGCTCTTGGTTCTACGCGTCCGGCTCTCGCTGGGACGACCAGAAGAAGCCGTCGGCGTTTACCGCGACGCTGACACTGGGTGAAGACAAGCCAGGTACTGGGTCCGACACTGGCTCCGACTCTGGGACTACCAACGGCGTCAAGGACGCGCGCATCAACGACGCCGGCCACCTCATCCTCACTTTCACCGACGGCACGACGAAGGACCTAGGCAAGGTCACCGGTAAGGATGGCGCCGAAGGAAAGCCGGGCCAGGCTGGCGCTGACGGTAAGGATGGCCAGGCTGGCGCGGACGGTAAGGACGGCAAAGAGGGGCGCGGCATCGCCTCCGTAACCACGAATGCGGCGGGTCAGCTCGTCATCACCCTGACGGACGGTACGGTGCTGGACCCGGTGGACATGCCGGCCCCTGCGAAGCAGCCGATGGCGCCGGAGTCGATCGTGGCGATCGTGCTTGGTGTCATCGCAACGCTTCTCGGTAGCATTGCCGCGATCCACACGATCGCGGCCGCCTACCTGTTTAAGGGTTAAAGCGCTTCCATAGCTCTTTCACCACGGGGGAATGGGCAGCCAAGCCGGCAACCACTGCCAGCAAGGTTGCCGCCATCCCGATCAGCGCAGCACCCCAGGCGGGTAGCTGTGCTGACCCCGCGGGAACAGCTGGAGCAGCGGGCGCCGGCCCCTCCTTCGCTGCTGCAGCCTCAACTTGCACCGGGTTGGTGGGCATGGTGAAACGCAGCGCCTGAGTTGCCGGATCCACCGTGTAGTTCTTCACCCCGGCGACAGTCCACTCCGTTTTCCCCTCAACCGGGGACTTCAGCGTGACTTCGGTGCCAGGCGCGACATACTCGCCGTAGTCATGCTCAATTCCGGTCGCGTGGAGTCGCTGACTGCTTGGCTTATCGACGTCCCCCACCACAAACCGCGGCGACACCCCAAACCCTGTCGTCACATACTCACCATTCACCCAGCGGCTCGCATTGACGGAAGCCTGGTAGACACCCGCATCACCGTCCTCGAATGTGACTGAGCGGGTGTTGGGATCATTGTTATCCAGTGTGCGCAGCGTCTTTGCGCTGGTGCAGTGCTCAACGCATTCAACCTGGGCACGCCACGCGGTGCCTGGCACCGACTGGGAGTAATCCCATTTCACGGTGATGTCTCGCTTGTCGTTGACCTCACCACGAACACCAAAGGGAGTTTCCACCTTGTCCGAACCGACCGCGGGAACCTTAAAGGTGATGCCGCGGTCGAAGTAGCGCTCGCTGAGCGCAAGACCGTGAGCCGCCATGAACCCGAGGGAATAGGTCTGACCTGGCTGGAGGGAGTTCGCTTCCACCTTCAGATCCAAGTCGAGCTTGCCGCCGTTGTTCGTGAACATGCCAGCAGGAATCCAGCGGGCAATGAGCGCATCACCGTCGCCGGTCATGGTGCTGCAGTGCCTGATCCTCCACACGCTCGTGGGTGTGAGCACCACATACACACCGTTGGACGCACCTGGCGTCGTCTCCGGGTTGATGCCGGTGCCCTTGAGCTTGAAGGTCATATCCTTGGTCACGTCGATTTCATCCGGACCGGTGACGTCCAGATCCACGCCGATATTCGGGTAGCGGGTGTCCAGTTCACCGGCACAGCCAGGAGCATCGGCTGCGTCGATCGTCGGAAGAGCGTGCGCCACATTCACCGTGACAGCGGCGGGGGCGCAGAGCGCAAGCACGGTGGCGCCGATGACAAAGCGGCGCCGAAGGGAAGCGTTCAAAGTGAACCTCTCAATCAATAGTTGGATTACTGGTTAGGTTCACATTAGTCACGTAGGCCTTTCGTCTGAAACTTGCCCATAAAAAAGACTGCTCCCCCGCCATTCTCAGCGGGGGAGCAGGATGAAACGAGGTTTTAGCCGAAGCGGCCGGAGATGTAATCCTCAGTCTCCTTGCGCTCCGGATTCTCGAAGATCGTGGTGGTGTCGTTGAACTCCACCAGGTGGCCCGGCTTGCCGGTGGCCTCGAGGGAGAAGAACGCGGTCTTCTCAGACACACGCGCAGCCTGCTGCATGTTGTGGGTCACGATCACGATGGTGTACTCGTCCTTCAGCTCATGGATCAGGTCCTCCACAGCCAGGGTGGAAATCGGGTCCAGAGCGGAGCACGGCTCGTCCATGAGCAGAACTTCCGGCTGCACAGCGATCGCACGCGCGATGCACAGACGCTGCTGCTGACCACCGGAGAGGCCACCGCCCGGCTTATCAAGGCGGTCCTTCACCTCATCCCAGAGGTTCGCGCCGCGCAGGGAACGCTCCGCAACCTCCTTGAGTTTTGCCTTGTTCTTCTCGCCGGACAGCTTCAGGCCGGCGACAACGTTGTCCTCGATGGACATGGTCGGGAACGGGTTTGCCTTCTGGAACACCATGCCGATGGTGTTGCGGACGGACACCGGGTCGACGTTCTTGGCGTAGATATCGTGGCCGTCGAGAAGCACTTCACCCTTGGTGTAGGCACCCGGGATGACCTCGTGCATGCGGTTCAGGGTGCGCAGCACAGTGGACTTACCGCAACCGGACGGGCCGATGAACGCGGTGACCGACTGAGCCGGAATGTCCATGTTGACGTTCTGCACAGCATGGAAATCGCCGTAGTAGATATTCAGGTCGTTGAGCTGGAGCTTGGTAGGCATTGTTTTCTCCTAAATGGGGATTGACGGGGGCGTTACTTCTTCACCGAGAACTTCGCGGCAATAAACCGCGCAAGCACGTTCAGAACAACGACGATGATGACGAGCGTGAGGGCCGCGCCCCACAGACGGTTGAGAACCGGCTCCGCGGAGCCAGACTTCCACATGTCCAGCATGAACAGTGGCAGAGAAGACTGCGGCTGGTTGAACAGCCCAAACCAGTTCGTCTGCGGCGTGGAGCCAACCAAGATCAGCACCGGCGCGGACTCACCCATGACGCGGGCGATAGCCAGCATGATGCCGGTAACGATGCCCGACAGCGCAGTCGGCAGAACAATACGAGCAATGGTCTTCCACTTCGGCACACCGAGGGCATACGCGGCTTCTCGCAGATCCATCGGAACCACGCGGAGCATCTCCTCGGTGTTACGCACCACCACCGGCACCATCAGCAGGATGAGTGAGAGCGCCACAGCGAAGCCGGAGCGCTGCTGGCCCAGGATGGTAATCCACAAGGCGTAGATGAACAGGGCGGAAACGATCGACGGGACACCGGAGAGGATGTCCACCATGAACGTGGTCAGCTTGCCCAGCTTGCTGCCATTGGCGTACTCCACGAGGTAGATCGCGGTAAAAATGCCGATCGGGATGGAAAACAGCGAAGCGATCAAGGTTTGCATCAACGTACCTGCGATCGCGTGGAGGGCGCCGCCGCCTTCACGACGAGCCCGCACGCCCACCATGTCCTGCGTCCACCAATCCGGGCTGAGAATGGCCTCGTAGCCACGGGAGACCAGGGTGATCAGGAGCCAGCCAAGCGGGATGAGCGCGAGGATCATCGCCACCCACATCAGGCCACCCATGAAGGAGTTGGTGGTCTTACGGCCAGAAGAGATGTGCGTGAACGGAGACTCCCCCACTGGGACAGCCTTCAGTTCAGTAGCAGTATTAGTCGGATTAACGGTGCTCATTTCTCACACACCTACTTCTTCTTGTTGACGATTGCGCGGGCAATCGAGTTGACGAGGAAGGTCAGGAGGAACAACACCAGACCCGCAGCAATGTAGGCGCCAGCGGAAGTGGGGTTGTTGAACTCAGCAGAAGCATTCGCGATGGCGGTGGCGAAGGTGGTGCCACCGTCGAAAAGCGATGCGCGGAACTCAGGGCCCGGCGAAACCACCATGTAGAGAGCCATCGTCTCACCCAGTGCGCGGCCGAGACCGAGCATGGAGCCCGCGATGTAGCCGGACATACCGAACGGCAGAACCGTCATGCGGATAACTTCCCAGCGGGTCGCGCCGAGTGCTAGCGCGGACTCGATCTGACCGGGAGGGGTCTGCACAAACACTTCGCGCGTGGTGGCCGCGATGACCGGCAGCACCATAATCGCCAGCACAATGCCACCCGTGAGGATGTTGCGGCCAGTGTCGAAGGACGGCGAGTTCGCGTAACGCTGGAAGAGGAAGAAATCTCCGCCCCAGGAGTTGATCCACTCGTAAAGGCCAGAGAGTTTCGGGCCGAGCACCTGCGCACCCCACAGGCCGTACACGATCGACGGCACCGCAGCGAGCATATCCACCAGGCCGGACAGCGGCTTCACCAACCGCTTCGGCGCGTAGTTGGAGAGGAAGATCGCCACACCGAGTGCCACCGGCATAGCGATGATCAACGCGATGATGGACACCGTCACCGTGGAGAAGAACAGGTTCGGAATACCGAACTTCATGTTGTCCAGGTTCGAGGTCTGCCACTGGCCTTTGTAGGTGAGGAAGTTCTCAGTGTTGAGGCGCAGCGGCTCAAAAGCCTGCTTCAGCAGGAACAGGCCGACCGCAATGATGATGACGGTGATCAGCGCTGCAGAGACAGTGGACAGGGTTTCGAAGACCCGATCGCCGGGACGTTTAACGCCCGTTCGAGGCCCTGAGGCATCGGCGGGAGTGTCGCGCTCCGCGACCGACAGTTCTTGGTCTGCCATGGTGACGTTTCCTTATTGTTTGTGTTGTTCAGTGCGCGGTTCTTCCACCGCATAAACATTCCCCCGGTTCACAGTGGTACCGGGGGAATGGTGGGGCTTTTCAGACTGTGAGCTGAAAAGCGTGCGGGGTTACCGCTTAGGCGATTGCGTCGACTGCAGCCTTCAGCTTGTCAGCGAACTCACCGGAAACCGGGATGAAGCCAGCGTCCTCGAGCTCTGCATCCTGGGACTCCAGAACGATGTTGAGGAAGTCCTTGACCATGTTCTTGGTTGCCTCGTCGTAGCCCTTGGAGCAGACGATCTCGTAGGTGGTCAGAACCAGCGGGTAAGCACCCTCGTTCTTGGAAGCGAACAGGGACTTGGAGTCAACGACCATGTCGTGGCCCTCGGACTTGAACTGGACGTTAGCCAGAGCCTTGTTCACGGACTCGTTGTTCAGCTCAACTGCACCGGAGCCGAAGTCAATGTTGGCAACACCGAGGTCGAGGTCGTGTGCGTAGCCAGCCTCAACGTAGGTGACAGCACCGGAGGTTGCCTTGACCTGCTCTGCAACAGCGGTGGAGCCGTTAGCGCCAGCGCCGACGTTCTGCGGGAATGCCTTGCCTTCGCCTTCCCACTTGCCGTCAGAAGCGGCAGACAGGAACTTCTGGAAGTTGTCGGAGGTACCAGACTCGTCGGAGCGGTAGATCACGGAGATGTCCTGATCCGGCAGCTCTGCGCCCTCGTTGTTCTCAGCGATCTTCGGGTCGTTCCACTTGGTGATGGTGCCGTCGAAGATCTCCACCAGGTTGTCCACGGTGAGGTTCAGGTCCTCAACGCCGTCCAGGTTGAAGGCAACAGCGACCGGGCCGATGACCATCGGCAGGTGCCATGCGTCGTTGCCACTGCAACGCTCGCGTGCCTTCTCGACCTCGCCCTTGTCCTCCTTCAGTGCGGAGTCAGAGCCAGCGAAGACTGCCTGGTTGCCGATGAAGTTCTTGATACCGGAGCCAGAACCAGTTGCGTTGTAGGCGAGGTTTGCGCCTGGGACAGCCTCGGCGTAGCGGGAACCAAAGTAGTCCATCGCGTTGGCCTGGGAGGTAGCACCCTCAGCGACGAGCTGGCCGGTCTGGCCGGACAGGCCCTCGATGTTGGTAGCGTCGGTGGCGTTGTCGCCCTCCGCTGCAGTGTCGTTAGAGCCACCGCATGCAACCAGGGAGACAGAGGTGATGGCTGCAACGCCAGCGATAGCGGCAGAGCGCTTGAAGTTACGGATCACGGGGATACCTTTCCAATGCGAATTCAGGTTTCTTCTGAGCATGATGCTCTCAGAGTGAAAAGGTACGGTCCGAGTGTTAATTGCAAAGGCCTAAATCGGTGAACAATGAGTTAACTTTGCGCATTGTAAACAACGTGCTGCTCAGCCACATTAAATCCAAGTTCTTTGTAACGTTTCACTGCGGGTTCATTGTCTGCTTCGACATAAAGGATGATTTTTTGGGCACCCCCGGCTACGAGGTGTTCAACTCCCGCGCGCATGAGCGGGTCGCCGAGACCCCGCCCGCGGTACGCGTCCGCAATGCCCACCACGTACACCTCACCAAGTGAGTCCGAATGGCGCTTTGTCCAGTGGAAACCCGCAAGCCGTTCACCATCAAACAAGAAGCGCACGCCAGCCGGGTCGAACCACTCCGTGTCCATCGCCGCATGCAATCGCGCTATATCCCACCCGCCTTGTTCTGGGTGCCAATGGAATGCCTCGTTGTTCACCTGAAGCCATTGCTTTTCCGCGTCCCCCGCTTCCGCATAACTACTCTCCCTCATCCCCTCCCGCCCAGCGAGAGCCCGAGCAGTCGAACCCGGCGCACCGATAGCGGTAAGCGCTTCTCCTTCCACCGCCATGACCAGCAATTCCCGGGTTACCTTCAACCCCAAAGACTCCGCAAGAGCCTTCGCGGCAGGCAGGTTCCCATGCGCCCACACGCCAGCATCGGGGCGGCGGGAAAGGATGTGGGTGATGAGGGAGGTGGCGTGGCCGAGACGTCGATAAGCAGGATCAACCGCAACCTCCGCCGACCCGTCGGGGGCGAGCCCAGCTAGAGCGATGAGCGCGTCGTCCTCGCGCACGGCGAAGTGCTCGTGGCCGCCAGCAAGGCCGCGCACGAACGCCTCGGAAAACGCCTCAACACCATCGTGCTGTGCGACGCGGCGAAGGAGGTCGCGGGCTTCATTGGCATCGAACTGTGGTTCATTCATGGTTCAAGGCTACGGGCAGACTACGGTGAGGGCATGAATGTGAAGGCTTTTGTTGCTGCCGCAGTGGTCCTTGCGGTGCCGGCTGTGGCGTTTGCGGTGGATGCGGCAACGGCGGCAAAAGTCGAACGTCACTTGGCTATGCAGGCGAGATCGCACGATGATCTGCTCGCTGAGCCGGATACCTACGTGGGTGGTTTCCCCTTCGCGCAGGTCCTGCGCAGCAACGAGGTTCCGCGCGTAAGTTTTGAGGCCCTCGACGTGGATGCAGCGGGGCTGACGGTCAATTCGCGCACCGATATTTATGAGATCTCTATTCCCGCGGACAAGGCCTACGCTGGCGATTTCGTGGGCGCGGCTGCCAAGCGCGTGGACCGGACCCTGTCGATGGACGGCGTTGCCTTCGGCGAGCTGCTCCACATGACGGACCTGGACATGTCCAACCCCTACGACATCTCCCCCACCGGCGGCTCCGCCAGCGAAGCTCAGCTCACGGGCACCGTTCCGGGCATGGACGAGAAATCAACCGTGGTGGTCACCCTTCGCTTGAGGGGGTCGCAGTTCATCATGGAGCCCATCTCGCTTATCGACGTCTCCCCCACCCACGCCGACACCATCTCCCGCGCTTTCACCCTCACGCTGGACACCCGCGACCTGCCGATTGGTGACCAAGCCGACAAGGTCGAAGTCGCTGGCGGCTCCATCCGCTTCTCCGCCGCGCAGCGGAACGTGACGCTGAGTCCCGCTGACCTGTCGCCCATCGCCGCGCCCGCGCGGTGAGGGGACTACGCTGGGCGGACATGGAAACGAATGAAACGAACACCCCTGATACGCCAGATACGCCTGAGCACACCGCCCTTGATGGCAACGCTGCCGTGAACTTAGCCGCGGAGCAGTCCAAGAACACCGCGCACCGCAACATCCCGGCGTTGGGCCTGGACGAAATCCCGCTGCCGGATGACACCGCTAACCTGCGCGAAGGCCCGAACCTCCACGATGGTCTCCTGGGTCTTCTCCCCCTGGTGGGAGTGTGGCAGGGCACCGGCCAGGCCGTGGATTTGGCCGAAGACGGTAACCACACGGAGTACGCCTTCGGCCAGCAACTGGTCATCTCCCACGACGGTGAGAACTACCTGCGCTTTGATTCCCGTATCTGGCGCATTGACTCGGACGGCAACCCCACCGGCGCCGACCAGCGCGAAACCGGCTTCTGGCGCATCTCGCTGAAGGACGAGATTGAAGTCACCTTGACCAACTCCCGCGGCCTCGTGGAGGTGCTCTACGGCGAGCCGGTCAACGAGCGTGCGTGGCAGCTGACCTCCGCATCCACCATCGCGACGGAAACTGGCCCGTCCACCCACGGCCCAGGCAAGCGCATCTACGGTCTCATGCCCAACAACAACCTCGGTTGGGTGGATGAGCGCGTGGCACCAGGATCCACGCAGGATGACATCAGCTTTGTCCCGTACATGTCCGGTGAGCTGAAGAGGATTGCGGGCTAGGGGGAGCTAGACGGTTGTCCGGGCAACGTCGATAAGCGACGCAAGCGTGGCCTCGTCCTTCTTGGACGGGGCCTTTGTGCTTGTGCCGTCGATCTCTGTGACGCGGACGCCGCCGCGCACGGAGCTGACCAGCCAGACTTGGTCCGCGCCGAGTAGGTCGTCGATGGTGAGGTCTTTCTCCTTGCAGCGCCAGCCGCGTTCTTCGGCGAGGCGGAAGATGGCGGCCTGCGTCGTGCCCGGCAGCACGTCCCCGCCGGTGACCGGTGTGCGGAGCTTGTCGCCCTTGACTGTGATCACCGTGGATGTCGCGCCTTCGAGTACGCGCCCGGTGGCGGGGTCGACGAAGATGACGTCATCGCAGCCCTGCTTCTTTGCCCAGCGCAGCGCCGACATCGCTGCGGCGTAGTTGAGCGACTTCGCGCCGACTGTCACCCACGGCGTGTCTTCTGTGGGGGTAAGCGTGTAGCCGCGCGAGGCCGTCATCACTTTTACTCCCTTCTTGCGCTGCTTGAGCTGCGCCGCTGGGATCGGTCGCACGGACACCCACGCGGTGGGCACCCCCGTGGTTTCGCGGCCGCGCGTGTAGGTCCACTGGCACTTCGCTTCCACGTCCTGCGGATCAAGGCCTAATTCCCGCACGTACTCGCCGACGGCCTCCAGTGTGGCCGTGCGCCACGTCTCCGCCGCCGGTTCCGGCAGATCCAGCAGCGCCGCTGAGCGCGCAAACCGCGCGATGTGCGCGTCCATGTTCACGGGCTCACCGCCGTGGATGAGGATCGTTTCAAAACATCCATCGCCGCGCGTGACCGCCGCATCATCCCAAAACACGTGCGGCAGATTCACATTCTGCCGGCGCATAGAGCCACCGAAAGGCTCCACGAGATAAATAACAGGTGCTTGAGCCGGTTGTACTGGAAGCATGCCCCCAATTATGCCCACGTATGATCGGTTGCGTGCATACGTACCGTTCTCCGCTGCTTTCTTTCCGCGGCGCGACCGAACTTCCGGACGCCGCTACTTCGCTTTTCGACGCCTCCGGTGTCCCCTGGCACTACGGCGACCCCCTGCGGGAACAGCGCCTCATCGCCCGCGGCGGAGCCGTGGTGGACCGCAGCCACCGTGGCGTCGTGCGCGTCACCGGTCCTGATGCGGCTGCGTTTTTGAACAACCTGCTGAGCCAGAAACTCGATGATGTGGAGCCAGGCTTTTCCGCAGCCACGCTCGACTTGGACGTGCAGGGCCGCATTCTACATCACGCAGATATTTCGCTTATCGACGCAGCGCCAACCTTCTACCTCGACCTCCCCTCCTACTCCCTGGACTCCTTCAAGGACTTCCTCACCAAGATGGTCTTCTGGTCCGAGGTCACCGTGGAGGAGGCGGACCTGGGCATCCTCACTGTGCTGGGTGCGCCGTCGAGTTTCTCCCCGTCGGAGATCCTTCGTTCAGCCGACATCGACGTTGCTTTTGAGCGCACCGTCCCCTGGTCAGCTGCACGGCGTATCGACGTCGCCGTCCCCCGCGCCGACCTCGCCACCGCGTACAAAACCTTGACGTCCGCCGACGGCGCGGGATTGGAACGAGCCGGACTCATGGCGTTTACCGCCGAGCGCATCAAGGCGCTCGAACCGGAACTGCGCGTGGACTTGGACGATAAATCCATCCCCCACGAAGCCCACACCCTCATCCGCCGCGGGGACAACCTTGGCGCGGTGCACCTAGAGAAGGGCTGCTACCGCGGCCAAGAGACCGTCGCGCGTGTGGAAAACCTTGGGCGTTCCCCGCGGCTGCTCGTGCTGCTGCATATCGACGGCTCCGCACCCTTGGAACCCCAACCGGGCGATCCCGTCGTCTTCGGTGGTCGCACCGTAGGCCAGGTGGGCTCCATCGTCCACGACTGCGACTACGGCCCCATCGCGCTCGCCCTGGTGAAGCGTTCCGCGCTCAACCAAGTGCTCGAAATGGGTGAGCAGCTGGAGGTCATCGCCGCCGTCCGCGCCGATGGCGAAATCACCCAAGAGATCAACGTCTCTGCCACCGTGGACCCGGATTCCCTGCCGAAGGATGAGGGGGAACGGGCGGGAAGGGTAGCCGTCGATAAGCTTCGCGGGCGGACTAACTGATCTCGCGCTTCACGCGGGCGGGGACGCCGGCGACGAGCGAACCTGCGGGAACATCCTTTGTCACCACAGCCCCGGCGGCAATCACACAGTTGTCGCCGATGGTCACGCCAGGCATCACCATCGCGCCGGCACCGAACCAACAGTTCTTGCCAATCGTGATCGGCTGGGCGCGCTCCCAGCCCTCCGCGCGCTTCGCTGCGTCATCCACAGGGTGCCCCACCGTGATGAGCTGGCAGGCGGGGCCAAACATCGAGCCCGCGCCAATAGTAATCTCCGCGATGTCCAGGATCACGCAATTGAAGTTCACGAAGCAGCCCTCACCGAATGTGGTGTTCACCCCGAACTCAAGGTGAAGCGGGCCCAAAACCTCAGGCACCGCCGACTGCGGCGAAAACATCGCACCCAACAACTCCTGGGCGCGCTCAGGGTCCGTGTTGCCTAGCGCGTTGAACTCGCGGGTCAACGCCCACGTGATGCGATGCTGCTCCTGCGCCTCCTCAGAGTCCGGGAGGTACCACTGACCAGAACGCATGTCATCCATGCTGCCGAGTTTGTCCATACCGCGCAGACTACACCTGCGATGGGACGCGAAACGCACCCCTGCCACCTGCCGCGCTATGCGCGCGACAGGCGAGGTTGGGGTGCGCGAGAGGTTAACGCTGGTCTTCGTCTTCGTCAGCCCAGTCCGCGTAGTCCGCGTACTGGTCGTCTACCTCATAGTCATCGTCATCGTCCCACCGGGAGTTGGAGCTCTGTCCAGCAAGTTCGCGCTGGAGAGATTCCAGGTCCATCTCGGGCGTGTTGTACTTGAGCTGGCGTGCAACCTTGGTCTGCTTTGCTTTGGCGCGTCCGCGGCCCATGGCAATGACCCCCTTGAGGTGTCTAAAAGGCGGCCGAAAGTGTCGGCGGCCCCACATAATATTCTTGAAATTTGTCCTGCGACCACTATAGCGTGCAAGTCAAATCATGTCCGATATCGCCTGTGCCAGGGGGAATGCGCAGGCGCGGAAAAGGGGGCCTAGACCGCGTGGGTACCCACCAGCGTTGCGCGGTGGCCGCCGTCTTCCTCCGTTGCGCCGCGCACGACGCCGAGTTCCCAGCAATCGACGTGGCGGGCGGTAAGCATAGCCAGCGCGCGGTCGCGGTCCTCCGGGGCGACGATGGCAACCATGCCCACGCCAGCGTTGAAGGTCTTTTCCATCTCCTCTACCGGCACGTTGCCCACCTCCGCGATGGTGCGGAAGATCGGTGCCGGGGACCACGTGGCGCGGTGCATCTCTGCGACCTTGCCCTCTGGAATGATGCGCTCCATGTTGCCCACCAGGCCGCCACCGGTGACGTGGCAGAAGGTGCGCACCTCGCACTCGTTGGCCAGAGCCAGGCAGTCGAGCGCGTAGATGCGGGTCGGTTCCAGGAGCTCCTCGCCGAGGGTGCGGCCGAGGTCGTCAATGTGGCCGTCGAGAGGCAGACCAGCCTTCTCCAGCAACACGTGGCGCGCCAGGGAGTAGCCGTTGGAGTGCAGACCGGACGATGCCATACCGATGATCACGTCGCCCTCGCGCACGCGGTCCGGGCCGAGCAACTCATCAGCCTCGACGACGCCGACCGCGGTAGCGGAGACATCGTAGTCATTCTCACCCATCACGCCGGGGTGCTCCGCGGTCTCGCCGCCGAGCAGGGCACAGCCAGCCTGAACGCAGCCCTCGGCGATGCCTTCGACGATTTGCGCGACCTTCTCCGGCACGACCTTGCCAATGGCGATGTAGTCCTGCAGGAACAGCGGCTCCGCGCCGCACACCACGAGGTCGTCGACGCACATGGCCACCAGGTCAATACCGATGGTGTTGTGAATATCCATGGCCTGCGCCACAGCGAGCTTGGTGCCCACACCATCGGAGCCGGCAGCGAGCAGCGGCTCCTTGTACTTACCCAGCGCAAACAGGCCGGCGAAGCCACCGAGGCCACCGCGGACCTCCGGGCGGGACGCGCGCTTGGCGTGGTCCTTGAACAGCTCGACGGCACGGTCACCAGCTTCAATGTCCACGCCAGCAGCGGCGTAGGAAACGGGGTTGGTGTTTTCCGGGGTGGTCATGGCTTAAAACATCCCTTCCTGAATACGCCGGACGGCGTCAGCGTTGACGTTGTTTTCCGGCAGTCCCAGCGGGTAGTGGCCGTCAAAGCAGGCGGCGCACAGGCTGTCGGCCGGGCGGTCGGTGGCAGCAATCATGTCATCAATAGACACAAACGCGAGTGTATCTGCGCCGATGACGCGGCAGATGTTCTCTGCCACAGCATCGTCGTCCCCGCCCGCGTTGTTAGCGATGAGCTCGCCGGGGCTAGCGAAGTCAATGCCGTAGAAGCACGGCCACTTCACCGGCGGGGAGGCAATACGCACGTGGACTTCCCCGGCGCCTGCTTCACGCAGCATGCGGATGAGTTTGCGCTGGGTGTTTCCACGCACGATGGAATCGTCCACGACGACGAGGGACTTGCCCTCGATGATCTCGCGCACCGGATTGAGTTTCAGGCGCAGACCCAGCTGGCGCAGGGTATCCGACGGCTGGATGAACGTACGGCCCACGTAGGCGTTCTTCATCAGGCCCTGCGCGAAAGGAATGCCGGAGGCCTCCGCGTAGCCAATCGCCGCGGGGGTGCCAGATTCAGGCACTGGCATAACGACGTCCGCGTCCACCGGCGCCACCCTCGACAACCGGCGGCCAATCTCGAGGCGCGCCGCGTTGACCGTCTTGCCCTCCACCACGGAATCCGGGCGGGCGATGTAGACGTACTCGAAAACACAGGTCTTCGGGGACGGCTTGGCGTAGTTCTCCGTGTGAATACCGGAGGAGTTAATAGCAATGAGCTCACCCGGCGCGATGTCGCGCACGAAGGAGGCACCAGTGATATCTAGCGCAGCGGTCTCACTGGCGATGACCCAGCCCTGCTCCAGGCGACCCAGCGACAGGGGGCGCACGCCGTGCGGATCACGCGCAGCGTAAAGCGTGTGGCCGTCGGTGAACACGAGGCAGAACGCACCCTGCAACTTCGGCAGCAGTTCGCGGGCGGAATCGAGGAGGGAGCGGCCGTCCTGGACACCGTCGGCAAGCAACGCAGACACCACCGCAGTGTCGGAGGACGAGCCTTGCCCCTCCACACCTTCCGGCGGCACGAGGCGGCGCTCAATGGCCTCAGCCTGCAGCGTGGCGTAGTTAGTCAGGTTGCCGTTGTGGCCCAGCGACACATCCGTCCCATCGGGCGAGGTACGGAACATCGGCTGGACATTCTCCCAGCTCTGCGCCCCCGCCGTGGAGTAACGAGTGTGACCAATCGCCACATCACCTTGAAGCGCATCCAAGATCGCCTCATCAAAAACTTGGGAGACCAAACCGCTGTCCTTAAACACCACGATCCGGCCCTTGTCCCCCACCGCAATACCCGCGCCCTCCTGGCCGCGGTGCTGCAGTGCGAACAAGCCAAAATAGGTCAGCTTAGAGACGTCTTCTCCCGGCGCCCAAACACCAAACACGCCGCATTCTTCGCGCGGCTCCTGCTCATCAGCATCCAAGTTCACGGGTACACCAGTAGAAGCACCGTTGTTCACGCTTTGCACGGCATCAACCCTAGTTGATCAGCTGGCCGGGAGGGCAATTACGGGAAGACCCGCCGCCACCTCACTCGCGCGTGACCCCGACGCGGTGATCCGCCCATCAGCCACTGCCGCCTCAAAATCAATGAGGCCCGTAGCCAACTGAAGCCACACCTCAGGCGCCATTTCCACCACGTTCGGCGGGGTCCCACGAGTGTGCCGCGGCCCCTCCACACACTGCACCGCCACGAATGGGGGCACACGCAGCTCAACAGCATGGCCGGGGAGTTCGGCGGCGAGGGCGCGCACGGAACGTCGACAAGCATCTGCGAGCAACGCGCGAGAAGGCTTATCCGCGCTGTCCGGCGCCACAATCCACCCCTCAATCGCCGCGATCGCCTCCCGCGTAGCCAACGGATCATTCTTAGCAGCCATACGCCCATCCTAAAAGGCCGCGGGTAAGCGAGTAGTGTTGAGCCAATGACGCACAGCACTGGAACCGAAACACCTCGTGTGACCATAGAAAAATCCCCCTCCATCACCCTGCGATTCATGGCCGCGCCGACGGACGTGGTTCTCGCCGGCGCCCAAGGCGTATCCGGCGGGCGCGTGCTGGAATGGATCGATAAAGCCGCCTACGCCTGCGCCGTGCAATGGTCCTCAACCTACTGCGTGACCGCGTACGTGGGCCACATTCACTTCACGCGCCCGATTCCGTCGGGGCACATCGTGGAAGTGCGCTCCCGCATCGCCATGACCGGGCGGTCCTCCATGCACATCGTGAACGAAGTGCTCTCCGCAGACCCGCGCGAAGGCGTATTCACCCGCGCCTGCGACTGCCTGGTCATCTTCGTGGCAAAGGACACCGAAACCGGCAAGTCCATGCCCGTGCCCACCTTCATCCCCACCACCGATGAGGAGCGCCGCACTGAGCACGCCGCGAAATCCCGCATCCAGCTGCGCTCCAACATCGAATCGGAGATGCTCAAGCACACCTACGACGGCGAATCCACCGCACCCCGCATCATTCACCGCTTCATGGCTAAGCCGACGGACATGAACTGGGGCGGCAAAGTCCACGGTGGTACCGCGATGGAATGGATCGACACCGCCGGCACTTCCGTCACCATGGAATGGGCCGGTGAGCGCACCGTGGCTGTGTACGCCGGCGGCATCCGCTTCTACAAGCCCATCTCCATCGGCGACCTCATTGAGGTGGATTCGCGCATCACCCAAACCGGTAACCGCAGCATGGCCGTGACCACCCACGTCCGCGCCGGCAACCCGCGCGGTGGCCGCGAGAACCTCGAAACCGCGATCCACGCCACCTTCACCTACGTGAGCACTGACCTAGACGGCAATCCCCTCCCCGCCCGCCAATTCGCCCCTGTCACCGAAGAAGACAAGGCGCTGTGGGAGCACACCAGCACGCTGCGTACGCTGCGCGAGCAGTACCAGCCGATGCCGCTCATTGAGCCAGTGCCGGCACGCCAGACGATCGACTAGGCGTCACCGCTCCCATTCGATATTTCTGACAGCCGCGGGGTTTTCTGCGCCCGTTTTTCCAGGTCGCGATTTCTGCGGTGTGAGAAAATGCGAACGGCCCCCGTGATGCACGGGGGCCGCTGCTGTTGGTGCGCTAAACCAGTTAGACCGCAGCGTTCGGCGCGTCTGCGTGGGCGAAGTAGCCCGGCATGGTTGCAGACCATGCCTCACGCAGCTCTGCCACGCCGACGGACTGGCCAGCAGCCGGGGTGCCGTCAGCGAAGGTGATCTCGCCGCTCATGTTGGTGGAACCAATGATGGCCACCGGGATGCCCAGCTCGGTCGCATCAGCGACGACACGGTCAACACGGTCCGGGCTGCACGCCACGAGGACGCGGGACGCGGACTCAGAGAACAGCGCGGTGAACGCATCAGCGTTCACGCCCGACAGGTCGAGCTCTGCACCCTTGTCGGTGTCCTTGATCATCTCGAACACAGCTTGGCCCAGACCGCCCTCAGACAGGTCGTGGGCAGCGGTGAGACCGTCGGCCTTCTCGCAGAAGAAGTCCGCCAGGCGCTCCTCATTAGCCAGGTCCACCTGCGGCGGCAGACCAGACAGGCCAGCGCCGGAGATCTCCTGCCAGACGGAGCCGCCGAACTCATCCTTCGTCTCCCCAAGCAGCACGAGGACGTCCTTGTCCTCATTGTTCACCACGCGGTGGGTCACCGAATCAGCCACGTTCTCAATCACGCCGAGAACACCCACCACCGGGGTCGGCAGAATCGGCGTGTCACCGGTCTGGTTGTAGAAGGACACGTTGCCGCCGGACACCGGGATGCCCAGCTCATGGGAACCATCCGCCAGACCGTGCACGGCCTCACGGAACTGCCACATCACGTCCGGGTTCTCCGGGGAACCGAAGTTCAGGCAGTTGGTCACCGCGACCGGGCGTGCACCCGTCACGGCCACGTTGCGGTACGCCTCAGCCAAAGCCAGACGCGCGCCCATGTTCGGGTCCAGGTAGGTGTAGCGGCCGGATGCGTCGGCGGAGATGGCTACGCCGCGGCCGGTGGTTTCGTCGATACGCAGAACGCCCGAGTTTGCGTGGCGCGCTTGCACTGTGTTGCCGCGCACGTAGCGGTCGTACTGCTCGGTGATCCAATCGCGCGAGCACAGTGCGGGAGATGCCACGAGTTTCAGCCAGGCCTCACGTAGCTGCTCAGGCTTATCGACGTCTCCCCCTCCCTGCACCTCATCCTGCCACTCCGGCCGCGCGAACGGACGCTCATAGACCGGCGCCTCATCCGCAATGGTGGACGACGGTGCGTCGAGCACAACCTCGCCGTTGTGGGTGATGACAAGGCGATCGTCCTCATCCGTCACTTCACCGATCTCGGCGCAGGTGACGTCCCACTTGGCGCAGATCTCCTTGAAACGCTCCACGTTCTCCGGGGCGACGATGGCGCACATGCGCTCCTGGGACTCGGACGCGAGGATCTCTGCAGCCGACATGTTCTCGGCGCGCAGCGGGACAGCGTCGAGGTTGATGCGCATACCGCCGTCGCCGGCAGCCGCCAGCTCGGAGGTAGCGCACGACAGGCCACCGCCACCGAGGTCCTGGATACCCACGACAACGTCAGCGGCGTACAGCTCGAGGCAGCACTCGATGAGCACCTTCTCCGCGAACGGATCGCCCACCTGAACTGCTGGCAGCTTGCGCTCCTCGCCTTCCTCGAAGGACGCGGAGCCCAGCACGGACACGCCACCGATGCCATCCAGGCCGGTGCGGGAACCGAAGAGCATCACCTTGTTACCGGTGCCGGATGCGAAGGCGAGGTGGAGGTCTTCTACCTTCAGCGTGCCCACGCACAGCGCGTTGACAAGCGGGTTGCCAGCGTAGGCGGCATCAAAGACGGTCTCACCGCCAATGTTCGGCAGGCCCAGCGAGTTGCCGTAGCCACCAATACCGGCGACGACGCCCGGCAGCACACGCTTGGTGTCCTCCGCGTCCATGGCGCCGAAACGCAGCTGGTCCATCACAGCGATCGGGCGAGCACCCATGGCCATAATGTCGCGCACGATGCCACCGACGCCGGTGGCAGCACCCTGGTAGGGCTCCACGAAGGAGGGGTGGTTGTGGCTTTCCACGCGGAACGTCACTGCGTCGCCGCCACCGATGTCCACCACGCCAGCGTTCTCGCCGATACCGGCGAGGATCTTGGAGGCCATCTCGTCTGTCATCGTCTCGCCGAAGTAGCGCAGGTGCACCTTAGAAGACTTGTAAGAGCAGTGCTCCGACCACATCACGGAGTACACGGTGAGCTCAGCGTCCGTTGGACGGCGGCCCAGGATCTCACGAATGCGGGCGTACTCATCGTCCTGCAGGCCCAATGCAGCGTATGGCTGCTCCAGGTCCGGAGTGGCCTTTGCGGCCTCGACGGTGTCATTTTTCACGTGCATGTGGATCACGCTCCGATCTTCGAGATGTCGTTCAGCACCGAATGGATCAGACCCAGACCGTCCTGCGATGGGCCAGTCAGCAGATCAATCGCGTGCTCCGGGTGCGGCATGAGGCCAACAACACGACGGTTCTCACTCGTCACACCCGCAATAGAATTCATGGAGCCATTGAAGTTATCCGTGTAGCGGAACACGACACGACCCTCAGCCTCCAGCGCATCGATGGTGGCCTGGTCCGCCTGGAAGCGACCCTCACCATGCTTCGCCGGAACGAGGATCTTCTGGCCGGACTCAAACCGGTTCGTCCACGCGGTCTCCGCGTTAGCCACTTCCAAGTACGTGTCCGTGCAGTGAAAGTGCAGGCCCTGGTTGCGGGTCAAGGCGCCAGGTAGCAGGCCAGCCTCCGTGAGAATCTGGAATCCATTGCAGATACCCAGCACGGGCATACCCTTGCCGGCGGCCTCCACAACAGCCTTCATCATCGGGGCCATCGCCGCGATCGCGCCGGAACGCAGGTAGTCACCGTAAGAGAAACCACCGGGGACAATGACAGCGTCAACGCCCGTCAGGTCCTCGTCCGCGTGCCACAGCTCCTTCGGGGTTGCCCCGCCGAGGCGTACCGCGCGCACCGCATCAACATCGTCGAGGGTGCCGGGGAAGGTGATTACACCGATGGTTGCGCTCACTGGGCGTCCTCCCGAACGACAACAAAGTCCTCGATCACAGTGTTGGTCAGAAGCGTCTCCGCGAGGTGTTGCAGCTGCTCATCGGTCACGGAGTCCTCTACCTCAAGCTCAAAACGCTTACCTTGGCGGACATCCGTCACCCCGTTCACACCAATGCGCCCCAGCGCACGGTGCACAGCCTGTCCTTGCGGATCCAGAATTTCAGCCTTGGGCATGACATTAACAACGACTCGTGCCATGAGAATCCTTCACAGTCTTGGCGGTCTGAAGACGCGATTCAGTATATCGGACTCCCCGGACACCCGGCTTACCGCCAACAAAAGAGTTGAAAACAGTTTTCAATATTGGTTAAATCACCCCATGCAGAAACGAATTCTTCACCGTTCAGCGGCCGCGCTTGCCGCGCTCACTCTCGGCGCCGGCCTCACCGCTTGTTCGTCCGACAGCACGCTTAACGACGCCCCTCCCACCGACCCCACCAACATCATCGCCACCACCAGCGTGTGGGCCGATGTTGCCTCCGCCGTCACCGGCAAAGAGGTGCCCGCCATCATTTCGGGACAGTCCATTGACCCGCACACCTACGAGGCCACCGCAGCCGACCTAGCCAAGATCCGTGAGGCCGGCACCGTCGTAGCCAATGGTGGGCACTACGACGCCGACCTGTACCGCGTCGCCGAACAAGACCGCATCATCCACGCCATCCCGCTCTCCGGCGAGGATCATGACCACGAGCATGCTCATGATGAGCATGACCACGAGCACGGGCATGACCACGACCACGGCCATGACCACGGGCATGACCACGGCCACAACTTCACCGAGATCCCCACGGACATCAATGACCTCGAGCACATTTGGTTGGCGCCGGGGAAGGTGAAGGAGGTGGCGGATGCCGTCGCTAAGCGAACTGGCGGTGATGCGAGCGAGGTTGACCGCCGCATGGACGCGATCACCGAGAAGCTCAACGCGATGCCACACGTGCACCTGGCCATGACGGAGCCGATCGCCGCGCCGATGATCTGGGGCACTGAGCTGCACGATCTGACACCGGAGAAGTACCTGCTGACCACCCTCAATGAGAGCGAGCCGTCTGCGGGTGAGGTCGCGGAATTCCTCGAGCTCATCGACAGCGGGATTCTGGACTTCCTCGTGGTCAACTCCCAGTCCACGAACAACGCCACGCAGCGCTTGAAGGAGGCGGCGGAGAAGAAGAACCTGCCGATCGTCGAGATCAATGAGACCCCGCCGACCGACATGGACTTCCTCGACTACTTCGAGCAGATCGTGGATGAGGTGCAGAAGATCGTCGATGAGGCAGATCCGCGCACTGATGCCCAACTGGGAAACTTTGCCGGTTAGACTTTCACCGTGATTCTGCAGTTCAACGACGCCGCTGTTCAGCCGCTCTGGTCGGGCCTCGACCTCGCGCTGGATGGCGGCGAAATCGTGTGCGTGCTCGGCCCCAACGGGGTGGGCAAGTCGACGCTGCTGCGCACGATTCTGGGCACCCAAGCCCTCACGCATGGCTCTGTCACGGTGAACGGCCGCGTGGGGTACATCCCGCAGCAGTCCATGTTTCCGCAGGACTTGCCGGTGCGGTCGCGCGATCTGGTGTCGCTGGCGATGGAGCACCGCGTGCTGCGCCGCGGGCCGCGAAAAGAAGACGTGGACAACGCCCTCGATCGCGTGGGGGCGCTCGCCTTCGCGGATCAGCGCGTCGGCTTGTTGTCGGGCGGGCAGCAGCAGCTCGTGCGCCACGCCCAAGCGCTTGTCAACAACCCCGCATTATTGCTTGCCGACGAACCCCTCCTCTCCCTCGACATCGCCCGCGAACGCGACACCGTCACCCGCTTCCGCACGCTGGCTGATAACGGCGCGGCTGTGCTGTGCGTGACGCACTCCATCAACCCGTTCTTGGACGCTGTTGACCGGGTGCTCTACCTCGGCCCCGAAGGCCACGTCACCGGCCCGGTGCGGGAGGTCATGCGCTCTGACGTGCTCAGTGAGCTCTACGGCACCCACGTCGACGTCGTCGAGGCGAACGGACGGATGGTGGTCCTGTGAACGAAGCAATCACCACCACCCAATACCTGCTCAGCCTCGATTTTGTGCAGGTGACGTTGGTGGCCAGCGCACTGCTGGGCATCCTGTCTGGAGTTATGGCACCGCTGATTGTGCTGCGGCAGATGTCGTTCTCCGTGCACGCCACCTCAGAGCTCGCCCTTATGGGAGCGTCCGCCGCGCTGCTCTTCGGGCTCAACGTGGGGGTAGGTGCCATCGCCGGCGCGATTGTCGCCGCGCTCACCCTTGCGGTCCTAGGATTCCGCGGCCAGCAAGACTCCGCCGTCGGCGTGGTCATGAGCTTCGGCATGGGACTCTCGGTGCTGTTCATTCACCTCTACCCCGGTAATTCGAACAGGGCGTTGGCGTTGTTGACGGGGCAGATTGTGGGGGTGTCGTCGTCAAGCGTATGGCTTCTAGCTGCGACAACCGTGGCCGTGGTGATCACCGTCGTGGTGCTGTGGCGACCACTGATTTTCGCGTCGGCGGACCCGGTGATGTCGGCGGCGACCGGCGTGAACGTGCGCGGTATGGCCATCGCGTTCGCTGTGCTCGTCGGCGTGGCGTCTGCTCAATCCGTGCAGATCGTCGGCGCGCTGCTGGTCATGTCGCTCATGATCACACCCGGCGCGGCAGCCGCGCAGATCACCGCGAACCCCGTCCACGCGGTCGTGTGGTCCGTCATCTTCGCCGAGCTCGCCGCGGTCGGCGGCATGATCATCTCACTCGCTCCCGGAATCCCGGTGAGCGTGTTCGTGGCGTTCATCTCCTTCGGCATCTACCTCGTATGCCGCGTCATCGGGCGCGTACAGCGTGCACGAGACTTTAAAGGTCGCGGTAGCTCACCGGCTTCAAACCCTCGCTAGCTGCGGCAACGGCAGCCGCGATGAAGTCCGCGCGCACCTTCTTCTTGCCCAGGTTGCGGCCAGAGACAGACAGGCGCACGGTGTTGCCACGCTCGGCGTTGCGCACGGCGGCGTCGATAATGTTCCGGCGCCACCACCCCGCAGCGCCAAAACCTTCACCGACGGAGAGGTTACGCGCCTGCTCAATCTCGCCAGTACGCAGGAAATGAATCCCCTTCGTCGACGCCGCCAGCCGGAAATCAAAGTCCTGCAGCGCCACCAGCGTGCCCTCCGACATGCGCCAACGCGGCGGCGCGAAAGCATCAAAATTGAAGCCCAGCTTGCGCATCTGCCGGGTTGCGCCCTTCAAGCGTAACGACGCCTCATGCGCCTCCAACGACGCAAACTCCGCCCGCCGGCCCTGCACCGCCTGGTCAAAGCCGTTGAGGATGAGCCCGCGGCCGCCCTCCATCTCTTCCCTGAGCCAATCGCGGGTCTTGTCATCTTTGGCCAGGCGCCACGTCTTATCGATGTGCGGTGCCACCAACAACGACACCGGAATCCCCTCCCGGTCCAGGGTGGTCACGAGCTTGTGGACGTCCTTGCGGGTCTCGTCGAAAATCGAAGAAACGGAAACGAGCAGGTGGCCAGGCATGACGATTATTCTACTTCGACGACAAAGCCCCCGCTGGACAAGCGAGCGGGGGCAAAGCGTGAAGGCTTAGGACGTCGGCTTCGTGTACTGCGACAGGTCCACCTGCGGCGTCGGCTGCAGGTGCGCGGTGGCGGGGTTCTCCACCGTCGGGTTGCTCATGTCCACGTGGCTGTCCTCTTCCACGGCGACGTACGGGTCCTCGCCGGACAGCACGCGCTTGACCTGCTCGTGGTCAACGGTGTGCGTCCAGGTGCCCACCACGAGCGTGGCAATGGAGTTACCGGCGAAGTTCGTGAGGGCACGTGCCTCGGACATGAAGCGGTCAATACCCACGATGATGCCCACTCCGGACAGCAGATCCGGACGGAAGGCCTGCAGGCCAGCAGCCAAGGTGGCCAGGCCAGCGCCGGTGACGCCGGCGGCACCCTTGGAGGCGATGATCATGAAGACGAGGAGGGACACCTGCTCACCCATGCTCATCGGCATGTTCATGGCGTCCGCAATAAAGATGGAAGCCATGGTCAGGTAGATAGCGGTGCCGTCGAGGTTGAAAGAGTAGCCCGTGGGCACAACGATGCCCACCGTGGACTTGTCCACACCCAAGTGTTCCATCTTGCGCATGAGGTTCGGCAGCGCCGACTCAGACGAAGACGTGGCCAGAATGAGCAGGAACTCACGGCCCAGGTACTTGAACAGGGACCACGGCGAGACCTTCGCCACGACCCACAGCACCGTACCCAGCACGCCGAAGACGAAGAGGATACAGGTGATGTAGAAGGCCACCATGAGCACCAGCATCTGCACCACGGCCTGGATACCGGTCTTACCCACCACGGCTGCCATCGCGCCGAACGCGCCGATGGGGGCGAGCCAGAGAATCCAGCTCAAGATCTTGAAGATCAACTTCTGCAGGTGCGCCACGAAACCGAGGATCGGCTCACCATGCTTACCCATGGACTGCACCGCGAAGCCCACCAGCAGGCCAATGAACAGCACCTGCAGAATCGAGCCAGAAATGAAAGCGGAGAAGAACGTGTCCGGCACAATGCCCTGGACGAAGCCGACGAGACCACCGGATTCTGAGGCCTGCTCCGCATACTTAGCACCAACAGCTGCATCGCTGTGGAGACCCAGGCCCTCACCCGGCTTGATCAAGTTACCCACGGCCAGACCGATGGCCAGTGCAAACGTGGACATCACCACGAAGTACATGAGCGCCAAGCCACCGGTCTTACCCACCGTCGCAGCCGAGCGCACCGAGCCGATTCCCAGCACGATGGTGCAGAAGATCACCGGCCCCACGATCATCTTGATCAGGGAGACGAATGTGTCACCCAGTGGTTTCAGCTGCACCGCAACATCAGGTGCGACAAGGCCGAGGGTGATACCCGCGACCACGGCGATGATGACGCCGATGTAGAGCCAGTGCGTGTTGTCCTTACGCTTTTTCGGTTCCGCAATCTGCGGTCCGCCAGCGGGCGTGACAGTGGACATCGGTCCCTCCCTTAGAAATGGAATCTCTAAGCTCATTAATACTCCTGGGCACTGTCTTTCATCGCATTGAGGTGGACCTTACGTGATTTATCTCACCGCGCCGGCAGCGTGCAGGGTCCACGCGTATTCAAACGCGGTCTGCTTCCACTTCGCGTACCGCCCCGACACGCCGCCGTGGCCGGCAGCCATCTCGGTCTTGAGCAGGAACTCGCCACCCGTCGCCGTGGCGCGCAGCTTCGCGATCCATTTCGCCGGCTCCACGTACAGCACGCGCGTGTCGTTGATGCTGGTCACCGCCAGAATATTCGGGTAGTCCTTGGCCTCCACGTTCTCGTACGGCGCATAGCCCGCCATGTAGTCGTACACCTCCGGGTCGTGGTACGGGTCGCCCCATTCCTCCCACTCCCCCACGGTCAGTGGCAGTTCCGGCTTCAGAATCGACGTCAGCGGGTCCACGAACGGCACGATCGCCTGAATCCCAGCGAATTTCTCCGGCGCCAGGTTCGCCACCGCCCCCATGAGCAGACCACCGGCGGAGCCGCCCTCGGCGACGAGCATGGAGGGGTCAGTTACGCCAGCGTCGAAAAGCGAATCCGCACAGGCCACAAAGTCCGTGAACGTGTTTTTCTTCGCCAGCATCTTGCCGTTGTCGTACCACAGGCGGCCCATCTCGCCGCCTCCGCGCACGTGCGCGCAGACCCACACCATGCCGCGATCAAGCAGCGACAGGCGCGCGACGGAGAAGCCCGGATCCGTCGACGCCTCGTACGACCCATACCCGTACAGCAGCGTCGGGTTGGGCCGCGTCATGTCCAGATCCGCGCGGCGCACGACCGACATGGGCACGCGCGTACCATCCGCCGCGGTCGCCCACATGCGGGTGGCCACATAATCCGCCGCGTTGTAGCCGCCGCGCACTTCTTGCTCTTTGAGCAGCGTGAACTCGCCGCTGTCCACGCGGTAATTCAGCACCTGCGCCGGCTGCGTAAAGGACGTGTAGACCACGCTCACAACAGGTGTGTCCCACTCGGGATTGCCGCCCAAAGAGGCCGTGTACAGCTCCTCGTCGAAGTCAAGCTCGCGGAACTCGCCGAAGCCGCTGCGCAGATCGGCGACGGCGAGGCGGCCGATGCCGCCACGTCGATAAGCAACGAAGGCAAAATCGCGGTACGTGTCCACACCCTCAATGCGCACCTCATCGTTGTGCGGAATGAGCTCATTCAGCTCGCGCAAGGGCGCAAGATTGCTTATGCGCGTCACCCCCACCCCCGAATTCACCCCACCCGCATTATGCGTGACAACCCAGTACTCCTCCCCGGCAACAGCGGCGTAGTCAACGTGGTACTCCACGCCAGATTCGCGGGGCCAGAGGACCTCGAAGGTACCTTCGGGGTTGTTGAGGGGAAGGACTCGGTACTCCGTGGTCAGCGAAGACGAAGACAGGATGAGCAAGTAGGACTCGGAGCGATCCGCAGCGATACCAACGCCGAATTTCGCGTCCGGCTCTTCGTACACCAGCACGTCCTCGCTAGCGGGGGTGCCGATCTTGTGGCGCCAGATCTGATGCGGGCGCCACGCCTCGTCGACGCGGATGTAGAACAGGTAGTCCTCCCCCGCCCACGTCGCGCCGTAGAAGATGCCGGGGATGGTGTCGGGAAGCAGCTCGCCGGTCTCGAGGTTCTTGATCTGTAGGTCAAAGCGTTCGTCGCCGGCGGTATCCGTCGAAAAGGCGAGGTAGCGGCCGGATGTGGTCACGCTAGACGCGCCAACCGCGAAGAAGTCGTGCCCTTCCGCCAACTCGTTGAGGTCGAGCAGGATCTGCTCCCCCGGCAAACCCGAACCGTCCTCCGGCAGGGTGGGCGGCAGCCACGGATCCCCGCCTTCAGCGACGGGAATGCGGCAGCTGATGCCGTAGTTCTTCCCCTCTTCCGTGCGGCCGTAGTACCACCAGTCACCCTGGCGCACCGGGACGGACATGTCCGTCTCCTTCACGCGGGACTTGATCTCGGTGTAGATCTGCTCCGTCAGGCCATCGAGGTGCGCGGTGCGCTGCTTCGTGTACTCATTCTCCGCCTCAAGGTAGGCGAGGGTTTCCGGCGACTCTTTGTCGCGCAGCCACTCATAATCATCCACGAAGTCACGGCCATGGAAAGAGCGCGTGATCGGGTGTTTCGGGGCAGAAGGTGGGGTGAGCTTGTCAGTCATGCCCACCGAGTCTAGCCCCCGTGAGATCACACGAACTTGCGGCCCGACAGGCGCTCGTACGCCTCGATGTAGCGGTCGCGCGTTGCCTCCACGACAGAGCCCGGAAGCTCTGGCGGCGGGGTGCCCTCTGCTGGGTCCCAACCGGACTTCGGGCTGGTCAGCCAGTTGCGCACGTACTGCTTGTCAAAGCTGGGCTGGACCTGCCCCTCCTCATAGGAGTCAGCGGGCCAGTAGCGGGAGGAGTCGGGGGTCAAGACTTCGTCGGCAAGCACGAGCGTGCCGTCCTTGTCCAGGCCGAACTCGAATTTCGTGTCGGCGAGAATGATCCCGCGTGTCTCGGTGTACTCCGCGGCGCGCGTGTAAATCTCCAGCGTAGCCTCGCGCAACTTCTCCGCGAGCTCCGCGCCAAGATGCTTCACGACGTACTCAAACCGCACATTCTCATCATGATCCCCCTGCTCCGCCTTGGTCGCGGGCGTGAAGATCGGCTCTGGCAGCTTGGACGCCTCCTTGAGGCCCTCCGGCAGCGCAACGCCACAGACGGCACCGCCGGCGTCGTACTCCTTCTTGCCGGAGCCCGTCAGGTAACCGCGGGCAACGCACTCGAAGGGGATCATCTGCAAACGCTTCACCACGATGGCGCGGCCCAGCACCTCCTCCGGGATCCTCTCGTCATCGAGGGGGCCAGCGAGGTGATTCGGGACGCCGCTGAGAAGCGAAAAGAAGAAATCGCTGGTGTAGGTGAGAATCTTGCCCTTGTCCGGGATCTCCGGCTCGAGCGCGAAGTCGAACGCGGAGATCCGGTCGGTGGCCACCATCAAAAGGGTGTCATCGTCGATCTCGTAGATCTCGCGGACCTTGCCCGCGGAGAGATGTTGATAGTCAGAAAGCTCTGGACGCATGCGTGAGATGTTACGCCTTTCCCTACAAGATCTCGCCTGGAGTGTAGGCAACGGCCTCCGGGTACTTCTCGGCCCACGCCTGAATCCGCGCCAAAACGTTGTCTACCTGGGACTCTGCGGCGCCGATGAATGCGTGGCGGTCCGCGAGTGCCTCCTCCAGCTGCTGCTGGTCAAGTGGCAGGCGATCATCGGCGGCGAGACGCTCCACGAGGTTCTGCTCCGCGCCGTTTTCGCGCATGTCCAGGGCCATGGCCACGGCGTGCTCCTTGATCACCTCGTGCGCGGTCTCGCGGCCAACACCCGCGCGGACGCTGGCCATGAGGATGCGCGTGGTGGCCAAGAACGGCAGGTAGCGGTCCAGCTCACGCGTGATCATCGCCGGGAACGCGCCGAACTCGGCGAGGACGGTGAGGAAGGTCTCCATCATGCCGTCGATGGCAAAGAACGCATCCGGCAGCGCCACGCGGCGCACGACAGAGCAGAACACGTCGCCTTCATTCCACTGCTGGCCAGCGAGGTCACCGACCATGGTGAGGTAGCCACGCAGAATCACCTGGAAGCCGCCGACGCGCTCGCAGGAACGCGCGTTCATCTTGTGCGGCATGGCACTGGAGCCGACCTGGCCTTCCTTGAAGCCCTCCGTGACGGTCTCATTGCCCGCCATGAGGCGGATGGTAGTGGCCAGGCTCGACGGGCCGGCACCGAGCTGCACGAGCGCGGAGATCGCGTCGAAGTCCAGGGAGCGCGGGTAGATCTGGCCCACCGAATCGAAGATGCGCTCAAAGCCAAGGTGCTTCGCAATCGCGCGCTCCAGCTGGTCCAGCTTCGCCTCATCGCCGCCGACGAGGTCCAGCATGTCCTGTGCCGTACCCATCGGGCCCTTGATGCCGCGCAGCGGGTAGCGGCCCAGCAGGTCCTCGACGCGGTCGAGGGCCACCAGCATTTCATCTGCCGCCGAAGCAAAGCGCTTGCCCAGCGTCGTCGCCTGCGCCGCAACGTTGTGGGAGCGGCCCGCCATGACCAGAGAACGGTACTCCGCCGCGCGGTTACCCACAGCGTTGAGCACGGCCAGCGCACGACCACGCACGAGCTCCAGCGAGCGGTAAATCTGCAGCTGCTCGACGTTCTCCGTCAGGTCGCGGCTGGTCATGCCCTTGTGGATGTGCTCGTGGCCAGCCAGCGCGTTGAATTCCTCGATGCGTGCCTTCACGTCGTGGCGCGTCACGCGCTCACGGTCAGCGATGGACTCGAGGTTCACCTGGTCCACCACGGCCTCATAGGCCGCGATGGCTTCCTCAGGGATATCCACGCCGAGGTCGCGCTGAGCGCGCATGACGGCGATCCACAGTTGGCGCTCGAGCACGATCTTGTGCTCGGCGCTCCACAGCCGCGCCATCTCCGGCGAGGCGTAGCGGTTGGACAGGACGTTGGCGTTATTGGGCTTCGCGTTACTCACGCGGCCCATTATCGCATGAGTCCTAGTGGGAGGTGCCTACCGTGATCTTTCCGTCGATCGCGGGGCGCGCGATGTCGTGGCGGTAGAAGGAGCCATCGAGCGAAATCTTCTCAATCGCGTCATACGCCACCTTCGTGGCCTCCTCCAAGGTTGCGCCAGTACCGACGACATTCAGCACACGCCCACCTGCCGCAACGTAGCCGCCATTCTCACCCTCTGCGGTGCCAGCGTGAAGAACTATCGACGGATCCTCCAACCCCTCCCCCGTAATCACTCCCCCCTTGCGGGGGTTGGCCGGGTAGCCCTCGGCAGCCAACACAACGGTGGCGGCGTAGCCGTCCTTCCACTTCAGTGGCGGCAGGTCCGCCAGGGTGCCCGTCGCGGTGGCGTAGAGCGCGTCGGCCAAAGAAGACTCCAAAAGCGCCAGTACCGGCTGGGTCTCCGGGTCACCGAAGCGGGCGTTGAACTCAATGACAGCCGGGCCCTCATCACCCCACGCCAAGCCGGCGTAGAGCAGGCCGGAGTACGGGGTACCGCGGCGCACCATCTCACGCGCGACCGGCGTAACGACCTCATCGACGATGCGCTGCACACCGTCTTCCGGCAGCCACGGCAGCGGGGTGTAGGCGCCCATGCCGCCGGTGTTCGGGCCTTCGTCGCCGTCGTAGGCGCGCTTGTGGTCCTGGGCGGGCAACAATGGGACGACGGTCTCGCCGTCGACAAGGCAAAACAGCGATACCTCCGGGCCACCCAAGAAAGTCTCCAGCAACGCCGGGTTACCACCCTCGATGACGGCCTTCGCGTGGGCTACGGCCTCACGCACATCGTCGGTGACCACGACCCCCTTGCCGCCGGCCAGGCCGTCATCCTTCACGATGAAGGTCGGTCCAAACTCCCGCAACTCCACCTTCACCATGTCCGGATCCGTCACCTGCTTCGCGCGCGCGGTGCGCACGCCGGCGGTGGCCATAATCTCCTTGGCAAACGTCTTGGAGCCCTCCAGCTGCGCCGCTTCCTGCGACGGACCAAAGACGGGAATCCCAGCCTCACGCAGCGCGTCAGCTACGCCGGACACCAGCGGCTGCTCCGGGCCAATGACCACCAAGTCCGCCTCAATCTCGCGGGCCAAGGCGGTCACGGCAGCCGGGTCATCGCCAGCCACGTCGTGCCTTGTGGCGCGCATACCTGCGTTTCCAGGTGCGACGTGAAGCTCGTGCTCGCCAGCAGACGTGCGGGACAGGGCAGTTAGCAGGGCGTGTTCGCGGCCGCCCGAACCGATGACAAGGATGCGCATGCCTGCGATTGTATCGCTACCCTGGGCAGGCATGAGCACAGTATTTACAAAGATTCTGAACGGCGAGATCCCCGGCCGCTTCGTCTACCGCGATGAAACCGTCGCTGCCTTTTTGACCATCGAGCCCATCGCGTACGGCCACACCCTGGTCATCCCTGTCGCAGAGGTGGACAAGTGGACCGACCTTGACCCGCAGGTCTGGCTGCACGCCAACGAGGTCGCCCAAGAGATCGGCAAGGCTGTCATCAACGCCTTCGGCTCCCAGCGCGCCGGCTACCTCATCGCCGGTTTTGAGGTACCCCACGCCCACATTCACGTCTTCCCCGCCGACGACATGTCGGGCTACAGCCTGGCCAACGTTATGCGCCCCGACGAAACCGACCCCGCCCAAATGGACCTGGCCGCTCAGAAGCTGAGGGAGGAGTTGGGGACGGGGCCAGATGGACGTCGATAAGCATTAAAGCTTAGGCAAGCTGACGGTGAATTTCGCACCCTGACCTGGCTCTGAGTCGACGGTGATCGCGCCGTCATGCTGCTCGACGAGCGACTTCGTAATAGCCAAGCCCAAACCCGAACCACCACCACACTTGGAGCGGTTGCGGGAGGAATCAGTGCGGTAGAAGCGCTCGAAGACGTGGGCCGCGTCCTCGTGCGACATGCCCACGCCGTTGTCCTCCACGTCGATGTAGACACGGTCGAGGTAGTCGCGCACGGTCACCGTCACTTCAGCGTCGTCACCAGCGTGTTTGAAGCCGTTCGCGATCAAGTTGAGCAGCACCTGGTGCAGGCGGTCCGGGTCGCCGGAGACCATCGGGACATCGTCGGAGGCGTTGTTCACCTTCAGCGTGCGCCCCGGGAACGCTGCGCGCGCAGAACCCGCGACGGACAGCACGAGCTCCAGCATGTCCACGTCGCGCATGTTTAGGCGCGAACCCTCCGCGCGCGTGAGCGCCAGCAGGTCCTCAACCAGTAGTTTCATGCGGCCAGACTCTTCGTCGATCTTGCTCAGCACCATATCCGCGTCGTCGGTGGCGCCGGCGCGATACAGCTCGGTGTAGCCGCGAATACTCGTCAGCGGAGTGCGCAGCTCATGCGATGCGTCGCCCACGAAACGACGCATCTGCTCCTCTTTCTCCTGCGATTCTTCGAGCGTCTCTTGCAGCTGCTCAATCATCGTGTTCATCGCGTAGGACAGCTGCCCCACCTCTGTACTCCGCGACCAATTCGGCGCACGGCAGTCGGTGTCGCCGTCGGCGATCGCCATCGCGGTGTTCTCAAGCTCCTTAATCGGCAGCAGCGCGCGCCGCACGAAGAATGTGCCCGCCGCACCCATCATCGCGAGCACAAGAATGCTTATCGACGCCAACACCACCCCCAGCTCATCCAACAACCGCACCTCATCGTCCAGCTGCTTCGCCACGATGGTGGCGGTGCCGTCTACTGCTCGCACTGCGATGACGCGGAACTGTCTATCCTCCTGCGTTCCATTCGCGGAGAAGGCGGCAACAGTGTGGGGTTGGCGGTCAAACTCCAGCTCGCTCAGGTTAGGGATGGCGCCCGACGCGTTAATCGATCGGATCTCGCCGCCAACGAAGGAGATGAGCATGTACTCACTCGGCAACGTCGTGTTGATCATGCGCGTATCTGGGTTGAGCGCCCACGAGTCCAGGCTGCGTCGCAGGTCCGCGTCCACGCGTTCGTAGATCTGGCTACGCGTGAGCCCCCACACCGCCATGGACATGCCCACGAGACCCAGTCCGGATACCACCATGAGGATGACCAGCAACCGCGTGGCCAGGCGATAACGCGAGACCCAGCCGGTAGCGAGACGCAAAAGCGTCGCCGGCTGGGCGTGGGATGAAGGGGATGCCATAAAAGGTGAAGCCTACTGGCGCGGAGTGCGCAGCACGTAACCCACACCACGAACAGTCTGGATGAGCTGCGGATCGCCCTGATCCACCTTGCGGCGCAGGTAGGAGATGTAGGACTCCACGACGTTGCCGTCCCCGCCGAAGTCGTAGTGCCAGACGTTATCCAGGATCTTCGCCTTGGACAGCACCACCTCAGCGTTGAGCATGAGGTAGCGCAGCAGGTTGAACTCGGTCGGCGACAGCTCCACGATCTCGCCGGCCTTCGTCACCTCGTGCGTCTCATCATTAAGGGTGAGGTCGGCGTAACGAATCGTGGCGTCCTTGCCCTCTTCATCGGTGACGTTGCCGCGCCGCAGAATCACGCGCAGACGGGTAATCACTTCCTCGAGGGAGAACGGCTTAGTCACATAATCATCCGCACCGATGGTCAGGCCGTGAATGCGGTCCTCCACCGCATCCTTCGCCGTGAGGAACAACGCCGGAGCATCAAGGCCCTCAGCACGCAGCTTGGACAAAAGCTCAAAGCCGTCCATCCCCGGCATCATCACGTCCAGGATGTACGCGTCCGGCTTCTGCTCGTGAGCCAGCTCCAACGCTTCCTGGCCAGAATCAGCCGTGATCACATCAAAACCCTGGAACTTCAGGGAGACGGTAAGGAGGTCAACGATATTCGGCTCGTCATCAACAACGAGCACCTTCACGTTCTGCGGGGTTGTGGTCTCAGCCATGATGTTTGTTGTTTCGCTTTCTCTCGGTTTAAAAACGCGCGTATTGCTCCCAACAGTAAACAACCCCACCCTGAACGTTTCCTGAACGTTGACTGGATGGGGGTGAGGGGTTTTCGTCGATAAGCGAAAAAATGAGCTGGAGACGAGACTTGAACTCGCAACCTACGGTTTACAAGACCGTTGCGCTACCGATTGCGCCACTCCAGCACCCGTGCAAGAAAGCACTGACCCGCAATCATACAAGCCGCCCGCCCCGCGCAACAAAAGGCGACGGGGAGACCCCCAACAAGATACTGTGTCCGATGTGGCACCGGTGATGAAGAACTTACGCGAAGCTTTGCGCTCCTCTGGTCCAGTCGCAACGATCGACCAGGCGCGCACCTCTCCCCCGCCGTCCGTTCTCGCACCCGTCGACCTGACAGACCCGGCGCAAGTTGCCGCCGTGATGACGATCGGCGCGCGCGTCGGCGAAATCCTCATCGCCAACGGCACCACCAGCTCCGATGCGAAAGCGCAGATTCACGCCGTCACCTCCTCGTACGGCCTGCACTACTGCCACGTGGACATCACGCTGAACACCATCACCGTGAACTCGATCATCGGCACCACCCGCAAACAACCCGTCGGGGTGTTCCGCGTGGTCACCGACATGACCGAGAACTACACCAAGCTGCAGGAAGTCGACCGCCTCATCCGCTCCATCCGTGCCGGCGCCACCCCGCCCGAAATGGCGGAGAAGATTCTCGACGACATCTACAGCGCCAAACCCCCCTACCCCTGGTGGGTGTCCATCGGCGGCTGGACCATGCTCGGTGCTGCCGTGGCCATCCTGCTGGGCGGCGACCTGTCCATGTCTGCCCTCGGCGCGATCACCGCGGCGCTGATCACCTCCATCAACCTGTGGCTGGGCAAAAACGAACTGCCGTACTTCTACCACTGCGTTGTGGGCGGGTTCCTAGCCACGGTGCCGGCCGCGATCTTCTATACCCTGGCCACACGCGCTGGAACGACGATCGTGCCTAGCCAGGTCATCGCAACCGGCATCGTCGTGCTGCTGGCCGGCCTGACACTCGTGCAATCACTCCAAGACGGCGTGACCGGCTCACCCGTCACCGCGAGTGGGCGCTTCTTCCAAGCGATCCTGTTTACTGGCGCGATCGTCGCTGGTGTCGCCGGTGGCATCCAAATCGCCGACATCATGGGCGCAGGTCTACCGCCCATTGAGACGCAACCACCCACGCCGACGTACAGTTCCGCCGCCGTGCGCGTGATCGGTGGCGCCATCGCCGCCGCTGGTTTCGCGCTCGCCGCCTACGCCGAAGTCCGCGCGATCATCGCCTCTGCAGCCACGGCGCTCGTCGGTGGATTCACCTACTACGCGGTGCTCATCCCGTTCGGGGCTGGGCGTCTCTTCGCCGTGTCGCTGTGTGCTGTCATGGTCGGCCTCGCCGGCGGTTTGCTGGCTCGTCGCTTCCTCATCGCGCCGCTCATCACCGAAGTCGCCGGCGTCACGCCGTTCCTCCCCGGCTCCGGCGTGTACCGCAGTATGTACGCGTTGCTCAACGAGCAAACAGTGCTGGGGCTGAACAACCTCTTCCTAGCCATCGGCACCTGTATGGCGCTCGCAGGTGGCGTCGTACTTGGCGAGTGGCTCACCCGCCGCATCCGCCGCCCCGAGCTCTTCAACCCGTACAACGCCTTCCGCGCCGCCGGTCGCATCACATTCCAGCAGATCAGACGCGCCGAGCAAGCTGCTTCTCGACGCCTCACCGGCAAGCCGCACAAGCGTCCGAACACACCGCCGGCTGGGCAATAGCGTAGGATGGACGGGCCGAGAGGGCTCGTCGAAAAGCAATCAACCCGACACCGATGGAGGTAACTGTGCCCCCCAAGATCACTGACAGCCGCCCGAACCCGGAAGCCGTCCATACGGTCGAGGAACAAACCGCTGCGGGCGCGCGCAGTGTCGTGGCTACTTACGCTGAGGACCTCACCGACGGTGTGACCCTCATGTGCATGCTCGGCGTCGAGCCGGAAGGCCTCGTGTACAAGCAGTACGAAGAAGACCTGGCCAACGCGGAGGCCGAAAAGGCGCCGGCGAAGAAGGCCACGAAGAAGGCTGCAAAGAAGACGGCCAAGAAGACAGCCAAGAAGGCTGCGAAGAAGACGGCCAAGAAGACCGTAAAGAAGGCAGCGAAGAAGGCCGCCAAGAAGACGACCAAGAAGACCACGAAGAAAACCGCCAAAAAGACCACGAGCAGCTAGAAAGTTCGAGGGCGATTGATGAGCGGGGACAACGCATTCGTTGTCGTGGCCAATCGGCTACCAGTAGACCGAGTCGATGGGCAGTGGGTGGCGTCCCCGGGCGGACTCGTGGCGGCGCTTGCCCCCGTGCTGAAACGCAATAGTGGCTGCTGGGTCGGCTGGCCCGGCGAGCCCGATGCGACATTCTCGCCTTTTACTCACGACGGCATCCGGCTCCAGCCCGTCGAACTCGACGCGGACGACTTCGAGGAGTTCTACGAGGGCTTTTCCAACTCCACGCTGTGGCCGCTGTACCACGACCTCATTGTCACGCCTCGCTATCACCGCGAGTGGTGGCAGCGTTACCGCGCGGTCAATGAGAAGTTCGCGCGCGCAGCCGCCGACGCTGCCGCGGAAGGCGCGACGGTGTGGGTGCAGGACTATCAGCTACAGCTCGTGCCCGGGTTGCTGCGGGAGATGCGGCCAGATGTGACGATCGGGTTTTTCTTGCACATCCCGTTCCCCAACCCAGATCTCTTCCGGCAGTTGCCGTGGCGCACCCAGGTCCTGCGGGGGCTGGAGGGCGCGGATCTCATCGGCTTCCAGCGCCGCCGTGATGAAGCGAACTTCCTCGACCTCGCCGCGAGCGACCCCGAAGCACACACCCCGCGAACAGGGACGTTTCCGATCTCCATCGATGCGAGCGAGTTCGATAAGGCTGATGACGCTGCCATCACGAAGGTCCGCGAGCTTGTCTCCAATCCGCGCACGCTCATGCTGGGAGTGGACCGTCTCGACTACACCAAGGGCATCCTGCAGCGCCTCACCGCGATTGAAGAGCTACTGGAAGAGGGCCGGCTGGAATCGGCAGCGCTGATTCAGGTGGCGACGCCGTCGCGGGAGCGCATCGATAGTTACAAGGCCACTCGCGCCGGCGTGGAGGAAGCCGTGGGCCGTATCAACGGCCGCTACGGCAAGCTCGGCCGCCCGGTGGTGCACTACGAACACCATGCGGTGCCGAAGTCCCAGCTTCGCAACTATTACTCGGCCGCGGACATCATGCTGGTCACGCCGTTCAAGGACGGGATGAACTTGGTAGCCAAGGAGTACGTGGCGTGCCACCCGGATGGTTCCGGCGCGCTGGTCTTGTCGGAGTTCGCCGGTGCCGCAGTGGAGCTGAACCGCGCGCACGTGTGCAATCCGTTTGATGTGGAGTCGGTGAAAAACTCAATCGTCTCCGCGATCGAGGCGCAAGACTCCCCCGCCGCGCGCGACGCGATGGTGCAGATGAATGCGCACGTCCGCGAACATGACGTGTCGCGTTGGGCGGAGGCGTTTTTGAGCGAGCTCGCCGCAGTGAGGAGGAACCGATGAAGCGGGTGTTGGCGTTGGCCTCTTGTCTTGCGCTCGCCGGATGCGCGCAGGAGCCGGGAGAACTGGAGGAGACGACGTGGGAGGTCGTCGCGGTGTACGTTGATCCGTCGACGCCGGGCGGAGTGACACCGGATGCTGCGGGGCGTGCGATCGTCGCGTTTGGCCCCTCGTCGGTTGCTGTTCAGACGGGGTGCGCCCCGCTGCAGGCGCGGGCTGAGGTCTCCGATGATTATGTCCGGTTGGTGGAGATCAAAGAGGGCCCGCTTATCGACGACTGCTTTGGCGGCACCCGCACCCTCCACACCCACCTCACCTCCCTGTTGACCGAAGGTTCCGAGTTTGATGTCCGCACATACGGTAAGGATGCACCCACGGAATTGGTGTTGACGAAGAGGACGGATGGGGTGGAGAGGCCGTCGATAAGGCTTGTGGCCCAGTGATTCAGGAGCTTGCGCAGGTAGATAACCTGCTGGTCTGCGTCGATTTTGATGGAACGATCTGCGAGCTCGGCCCGGATGCCTATGCGGTGCAGCCGCATCCGGCTGCGATAGCGGCTCTGGAAGAGCTCGTGGGTCTGCCGGGGACGACGGTTGCGGTGCTGTCTGGGCGTCACCTGGAGGGTTTGCGGCGCGTGTGTCCGCTGCGGGAGCCGGTGATCCTCGTCGGTTCACATGGCGCGGAGCCAACGCAGGGCGGGCCGACGTTGAGCGCCGATGAGCAGGCGGAATTGGACCGCATCGGGGCCGAATTGGAGCGGATTGCGGAGTCGCCTGCCTTCGTGGAAGTAAAGCCGTATCAGCGCGTTCTGCACGTGGCGAAGGTGGAAGACCCCGTGCTCAAGACCGCGATGCTGGGCAGGGCTTTGACACTTCCATCGCGTATTCCGCCGACGCCTGGCCACAACGTGGTGGAGTTTTCCGCCGTGACCACCACGAAGGGGACGTGGCTGGCGGCAGAAAAAACCCGCTTCGACGCCACCGTCTTCGCGGGGGATGACGTCACAGATGAAACTGCGCTCGCCGTCCTCGACCCGGCGCGCGGGGATGTGGGCATCAAGATCGGAAGCGGAGACACCTGCGCACAGAACCGACTCGGGTCGGTGGAGGAGATGGCGCAGTTCCTGGTTAATCTCGCGGCGGCGCGACGGTCCGCCCAGGGCTGAAGCGGGTGGGGAGGATGAGGTGAGGGGGGTGGGGGGATTCGTCGATAAGCGAGCTTTCCACGAGTTCCGAGAGCACCTTCCCCACCGTCGCCCCTTTGCGCTTGTTGGGTTGAATCACCGTGGTCAGGCCACGCGCGAGCGCAGGCTCAACGCCGTCGAAGCCCGTCACTGAGATATCCCCGGGCACGTCAAGGCCATGCTCCAGGCAGTACTCGAGCACGCCGAACGCCATCGAATCCGTCGTGCACAACACCGCGGTGAGATCCGGAGCGAGCGCAAACAGCTCACGCGCGGCGTCCGTCGCGGACCCGTAGTCGTTGAAGTGGCGGGTGACCACGGGGACGTCCGTAATGCCAGCCTCCGCGAACACATCGAGCGCACCCAGGACACGGCCACGCTGGACGTGCATGTCCGCGGCCTCGACCTGCGCCGGGGTGACCGCACCGTCGCGCGAGGCATCCTTGAACAGGCGCTTGCCCACGATCCCGATCCGGCGGTGCCCCGCCTCCACGAGTGCGCGGGCGGCAGGTTTGATGGCCTCGCGGTCATCGATGCCCACGAACGCAACGTCGCCGTCCGCGTACGGCTGATCGCACACCACCATCGGCAAACCACGCGCACGGACCGCTTCCAGGTGTGGCTCGCCGTACGGCACGGAATAAACCACAAAGCCGTCCACCAGCGCGCCGGCGATAAGCGGGCTCATCTCTCCCGTCTCGCTCGGCCCCAGCGGAATAAGCGTCAGCGCCGTGTTCGTACCCGCCGAACTCTCGCCGAGCCCGGCCAGAAAATCTATCGACGCCTGATCCTCAAACGCATACGACACATGCTCCGTCAGAATCACCCCGATCGCCCCCACCCGGCGCGTGCGCAAACTGCGCGCCATCGGATCCGGCCCGGTGTAGCCGCGGGCACGGGCCACGGCGAAGATCTTCTCGCGCAGCTCCTCCGATAGCTGCTCGGGGCGGTTGTAGGCGTTCGACACCGTCGTACGCGAAATCCCCAGCTCAGCGGCGATGGAGGCGAGTGTGCCCTTCTTCTGACTCATGTGGCCACTGTATCGCTAGTGTGTAAAACGTGATTGTCCAACGCCTGAACCTGTCCCACGACGGCCGTGATCGCCGCGTCACCTGTGTCCTGCCCAAAGAGGTGCAGCCCGGCGCGGATCTCGTGCTGTTTCTGCACGGTTCGCTGCAGTCCGGCTCCGTGGCGCGGCGCTTCACGGGCAACACGTTCGACGAGTTGACCTCGCGTGGCTGCGTCGTTGTGTACCCGGACGGTGTGGACAGGCATTTCAATGATCATCGCGTCGGCTTCAACGAGGCCGCGCGCAGGTTGCTTATCCGCGACACCTCCTTCCTCACCTCCCTCCCCTCCCTCCTCGCCGCAGAGTTTGATCTCAACTTTGGCCAGATCATCGGCTGCGGTTTCTCTAACGGAGGCCAGATGCTGCAGCGATTGGGATTGGAGGCGCCCGGTTTCCTGGATGGCATCGCGTGTTTTGGGGCGCCGTGGCCAGCGGCCGATAACGTGCTGCCGGAGCTTGCCACCCACTACAAGGATTGGGTCCCAGTCCCCGTCCTGTCTGTCCAAGGGACGGCAGATCCCCTTGTGCCTTATGAAGGCGGTGCTTCCGGCATTGGTAATTCCAACCGCGGGGTGGCGCGCTGCGCCGTGGATTCGGCACGCTTCTTCGCACAGCTCAACGGCCTGGGCACGGAGGATACGAACAACCACGCGCACACGGAAACCGACGGCCTAACGCCGACCCCTGTCAACGCCGAACCTCTCTCTACTCGCCCCATCGACGGGGTACGAGTGGACCGTTTCGGCCCAGGGGCTCCAGAATCACCCGCGGGTGGAGCGGCACCAGTCGAGCTGTGGACGATCGAGGGCATGGGCCATGTCGTCCCCAACCCGAAAGAAATGGACAAAAAGCTCGGCCCCAGCACGAACAAGGTCGTGGGGGCCGAACTCGTCGCGCACTTCTTTGGGCTCTAGATAAATAGCTCAGGTCGAGCCAGTGCGACTAGTGCCTGGGGTTACTTGTTGGCGTTGGCGATGGCGACGTCGATAAGCTCTTTGAAGCGCGGCGCTGCCCACCGCACGGTCAGCGGATTGATGATCGACGACGCGGTGACCAGCGACTGATCCGTCGATGCGACCTCGGCACCTTTCTCAACCGCTTTGATGCGAGAGTAGACGGGGTCCTTGTGCATCTCATCACGGTTAGCTTCATCAGAGTAGAACGTGAAGATGAGATCAGAGCTGCTAAGCGCGTCGGCGTTCTCTTTGGACAGTTCAGCGGAGTCGGTGCCGGGAACTTCCGGGAACTGCTTGTACACGTCGTCGACTTTCAGGCCCAAGTTGGACAAGAACGCGACGCGCTGCTCGCCGGGAAGGAAAATACCCAAGTTCTGGGGTCCGTCGTTGTAGATGTAGCTGAAGGTGTAGTTGCCGTAGTTTTCTTCGGACTGTTCCTCGAAGGCAGCTTTGACATCGTCCTTGACGGCTTGGGCCTTGTCAGGTTCACCAAGTGCCTTAGCAATCACGTCAACTTGCTCTTCCCAGGTGATCGTCCACGGCTCTTTCTCGTAGGCGATGGTTGGGGCAATTTCGGACAGCTGGTCGTACTGCTCCTGCGTGATGCCTGACCAAGGCGCGAGGATCACGTCGGGTTTGTATCCGAGGATTTCCTCTGCGCTAAGCGCGTCATCGCCTTCGAATTGTTTAGGCAGCGCATCGCCGCGTTCTTCGACAGCTTCTTTAATCCAGGGCAGGTAGCCGGACTCGTCGGACCCCCAGGCGTAGGACTGGATGGCAACAGGGGTGTGGCCCATCGCGATGGCGATTTCGGCGGAGCCTTGGCCGATGGTGACGATGCGTTCGGGCTTCTCCTTGATTTCTGCGGTGCCGAGCGCGTGTTTGATGGACACGGGCTTAAAGTCGCCTGCGGGCGCACCGCTTGCGGAGCTGGCGTCGTTCGCGTCATTCGCGGTGCCAGAGCATGCGGTGAGTGCCACCGCAGTTGCACAGGCTAGGAAAAGGCTGGCGAGACGTTTCATAATCAATCCTTTCATCCATACATAGTTCGATAGGCCAGGCTACCCTAACTCTTAACAGGTGGTCTAGACTGCCTGTCATGAAAACTGCGACGCAGGCGGACCTGCCACCCCACACGGTGCGCACCAGTTTCAGTCTGATGGGGAAAAGTGGTGCACTAGCAGTACTTTTCGCATTGCTCGCGGTGGGATTCATGCTCAGTCTTGCGGTTGGCGCGCGCAGCATCGCGCTTGTCGACGTCTGGCACGCACTCACCCACATCCGTGACCTCCACCGCAACATGGACACGATTTCGCAGGACGAACTCACTGTTGCGGCGCTACGATTCCCGCGCACGCTGCTGGCCATCCTCGTGGGAGCGGCCCTTGGGGTAGCGGGCGCGTTGATTCAGGGGCACACACGCAACCCGTTAGCGGATCCGGGGATTTTGGGGGTGTCTGCAGGGGCGGCGCTGGCGGTGGTGGTGTCATTCACGTTCCTCGGGGTAACAAGCGTGACCGGGTCAGCGGTCGTGGCGTTCATCGGGGCGGGGCTAGCCACGGTAGCGGTTTTCGCGCTCGCCGCTGCGGGAAACGGCCATGTCAACCCGTTGAATCTGGTACTTGGCGGGGCTGCGTTGTCGGCGGTGATGGGGGCAGCCACCTCCGCCTTTGTGCTTATCGACGCCAACTCCCTCGACCAAATGCGTTTCTGGAACGTAGGCTCCGTGGCAGGCCGCAGCCTCGACGTCTTCTGGGGTGTGCTGCCGTTCATCGGCTTCGGGGTGGTGGCGGCATTCGCTTCGGCCCCAGGGCTGAACCTGTTGACGCTGGGCGAAGACGTAGCCAGCTCACTAGGCGTAAATGTGCAACGACACCGGGTGGCCGGGATGGCGATCATCGCTCTACTAGCCGGCTCCGCAACAGCAGCGGCAGGCCCAATCGGCTTCCTCGCCCTGGTTGTTCCGCACATCAGCCGCACAATCTGCGGTCCGGACTACCGCTGGATCCTCCCCCTCTCCAGTGTCATTGGGGCGAACTTTTTGCTGTACGCCGATATCGCCGGACGCCTCATCGCCCGCCCAGCGGAAGTGCAAGTGGGCATCGTGCTGGCGTTTGTGGGCGCACCATTTTTCATATGGATGATGTACAGGAATAAGGTGATGGCGCTGTGAGGGGGGAAACGAGGACGTCGATAAGCGTGGGACAGATGAGCGCAGCGTGGCGGCCGCGAGTCTTCCTAGCCACAGTGCTGCTGGCGCTGACTGTGCTTGTGATCTTCGCCCTCAAGCTCGCTGTGGGCGATTACAACCTGCCACTTGGCGCCGTTTGGAACGTTCTGCTCGGCGGGGGTGAGACGACAGAGAAACTCGTGGTGCTCAAATGGCGTATGCCACGCGCTGCAACAGCCGTCGGCGTGGGCGCCACACTGGGGCTATCTGGTGCGCTGATGCAGTCTGTCACGCGGAACCCGCTGGCTAGTCCCGATATCCTCGGCATCACGATGGGTGCGTCCGCTGCAGCCGTTACTGTGATCGTGATTGGCACGGGAAGCGCGAGCGTGGTCACGTCATGGATCGGTGGGCTGGGCATCTCCACTGCGGCAGCAGTCGGCGCAATGGCGTCGGCGCTGGTGATCTGGCTGCTTGCGTTCCGGCGCAATGTCGATTCCTTCCGTCTGGTCCTCTTCGGCGTGATCATCAATGCGCTGCTCCAAGCGTACGTCAGCTACCTTCTCATCCGCGCCGATCTTCGCGACGCCCAAGCAGCCACTGTCTGGCTTACCGGCTCCCTCAACGCCGCCAACTGGCATACCGCCACCCCCGTCTTCGTCCTGCTGGGAGTATTTATCCCTGTCATAGCCTGGATCAGCTACCAGTTCAAAGCGATGGAGCTTGGCCCTGATTTCGCCACCGGATTGGGGCAGAACCCCCGCCGGAACCAATTAACGTTCATCGCCTGCTCGGCCGTTCTTGCAGCCGTGGCGGTGGCAGCGGCAGGACCAATCGGGTTCGTCGCATTCGTCGCGCCGCAGGTGGCGTTGCGTCTGTGCGCGGTTTCTTCACCGCCACTGACCGCTTCAGCGCTCACCGGCGCACTGCTCGTCACAGCGTCCGACTTGGTCACCACCCACGCTCTGCCCGTCGCCCTTCCGGTGGGCCTGCTCACCGCAGTGCTTGGCGGAAGCTTCCTCATCTACGTGCTGATTCAAAACAACCGGAGGAATTCGATCTAATGGACGGCATCACCGTGCGCAACCTACGGGTCTCATACGGAACGAAGACAGTCATTGACGGACTCGACGTAAACATCCCTGCCGGCAAAGTGACCACGGTCATCGGGCCTAACGGGTGCGGGAAGTCGACAATGTTGAAGGCGGTGGGGCGACTAGTGGCGTCGTCAGGCGAAGTGCTTCTTGGTGGCCGCGACGTGCGCGCGATGCCCCGCAAACAGCTCGCCACGCTGTTGTCCATGCTGCCTCAAAGCCCCACAGCGCCCGAGGGACTACTGGTCAAAGACCTGGTGGGGCGGGGCAGACACCCGCATCAAACGTGGTTCAACCAATGGTCATCGACAGACCGCGAGGTCGTCGCAGACGCGCTCGCCCAAACCCAATCGACCGACCTGGCGGACCGTGACATCAACCAGCTCTCCGGCGGGCAGCGCCAACGCGTCTGGATCTCCATGGTCCTCGCGCAACAAACGCCCACTATGCTTCTCGACGAACCCACCACCTACCTCGACCTCTCCACCTCCATCGACGTACTTAACCTCGTACGACGGCTCAACACCCAGAGCGACCGCACCGTGGTCATGGTGCTACACGACCTCAACCTCGCCGCCCGCTACTCCGACCATCTCCTTGTCATGCGTGACGGCGCGCTGCAGGCTTCCGGCTCCCCCACTGACGTGATCACACCTGCGCTACTGCGCAGCGTCTTCGACCTCGACGCGCTGGTCGAAAAAGATCCTGCCGTCGGCGGCCCGCTCATCATCCCCGCAGCCCCGGCGGGAAAGGAGTGACACCATGGCTGTCTCACCATCGGTGGCGTTTAACGACCCCCACATCAACACCATCCCCACCCGCGACGGCGCGGAAGTATTCACAGCGGAAGTCGTGTCCAACAAACTAATCGCGCCACACGTTCGGGAGATCACTTTCTATGCCCCTGAGCTGGCCAGTTTCGGCATCACAGGACCCGACGAATTCTTCGGCCTGCTCATGCCACAGCACGGCCAGGACTATACGCCGATACCGCCGCAGGCAACGGCGAACATCCGCGGCCATGTCGCGTCGCTGCCCAGTGCCACCCGTCCCGATCTTCGCTGGTACACAATCCGCCACTTGAACTGGCGTGACAACACTCTATCCACACAGATCGTCACTCACGGAGTAGACAACGTCGCCGATGCGAAAGGCCCCGGCCTACGATGGGTACTCTCCGCCACTCCCGGCGACAAGGTGGGCATTGTGGCGGCAAACGGGCTGTGGCACCGGCCGTCGTACGCCCCGTTCAATCGTGCGGAGCCGCAGCTGCTCGTCGGTGACGCAACCTCCGCCCCGTCGATCTTGGGCATTCTCGAATTCCTCGACGAATTCCACCCTGCCGAGCTGGCGCAAACGCACGTTGTTCTCGTGTCCGAATCGTCCGCCGATCATTCACCGGAGTTCCTCAATTGGCGATCACGCGTGGCCAGCATGGACATCGTGTATGCCGGCTACTCCGATCACGTCGATGCTCTACTACAGTGCCTGACCTGCAAGCTCCGTGTTGAACGCAAGTTTGACGGCATCCGCTACGTCTACGCCTGCTGCGAATCCGCGTTAGCGAAACAAGCGCGCCGGTTTGCCAAAGAAGAACTGGGACTTGCCCCGAAGAACATCTTCTGGAGTCCTTTCTGGATCCAGGGCCGCGCCCGTCCCTGACCGCACCCCCTCTGCGCACGGCAGACGATACAGCCCGCCACCACAACGCGGCAGCTCTAGCTCGTGCGGCGCTGGCGGGCGAACTCGCTGAGCACAACACCCGCGGCGACGGAGGCGTTGAGGGACTCCACCCAGTCCGCAGTGGGGATAGACATGATGACGTCGCAGTTCTCACGCACCAGGCGGGAAATGCCCTTGCCCTCGGAGCCGACGACGATGACCACCGGATCGGTAGCGCCGTTGAACGTGTCCAGGGTGTGCTCCCCGCCCGCGTCAAGGCCCACGACCATGTAGCCGTTGTCCTTGAACTCCTTGATCGTGCGCGTGAGATTCGTCGCCCGTGCGACCGGCAGGCGGGCCGCAGTGCCAGCGGACGTACGCCACGCAACACCCGTGACCTGCGCCGAACGACGCTCCGGGATGATCACGCCATGGCCACCGAATGCCGCCGTCGAACGGATCACCGCACCCAGGTTGCGCGGGTCCGTGATGTTGTCCAGGACGACGAACATGCCGTTTTCACCGCGCTCATTCACCTGCGCGATGAGGTCGAAGACATCGGCGTACTTGTACGGCTGAATCTTCAGACCAATGCCCTGGTGGAGGGTGTTGCCCGTCATGTTGTCCAAGTCCCGGCGCGGCACCTCGTGAACGGGGATCTGGCGGGTGTTGGCCATGAGGACGGCTTCGCTCAGGCGATCATCGTGGCCCGTGCCGTGTGCGATGATGAGGGCCTCAGCCGGCACCTTCGCATGCAAACACTCGATGACCGGGTTGCGGCCGACCACGAGGTCCGCCTGCTCCCGCTCATGACGACCCTGGTCACGACGCTGCCGCTCCAACTTCCGCTTATGCGCGGAGTGGTACACGCGATCCTCGGCCTTCGGTGTCGGCCCCTTACCAGCCAGTCCACGGCGACGCTTGCCGCCGGAGCCCTTGGTGGCGCCTTTCTTGTTTTTCTTCTGCTTGTCGGGGCGCTCGTACGGTTTAGCCATTGTTTTTATCCCTTCAGCTCCCACGTGGCACCATCTGCGGTGTCGGTGACATCAATTCCTGCAGCGGCGAGGCGATCGCGGACCTCGTCGGCGGTAGCCCAGTCTTTGTCGGCTCGGGCCTGCGCCCGGCGTTCCAGTTCGGCCTGGACGAGGACGTCCAGCGCCGCCTCCGCAGCCCCAGAAGCACCGGCGCTAGCGCTCGCCCACTCACCTGGGTCGATGCCCAACACCGCGGTCATGGCGCGCACGGCGCCGGCGAGGTCACGCGCCAACGCTGCATCGCCGTCCGCCAGTGCCTTGTTGCCAGCGCGGACGGTGTTGTGGATCTCGGCGAGTGCCTTGGGAACGCCGAAGTCCTCGTTCATGGCGTCGGCGAAGGCGGGGGTCCACTCGCCAACCGCCACGGGCTCGCCGCCAGAAGCGCGGGCCACGAAATCTTCGATGCGCCGGTAGCCCGCCGCCGCCTCCTGCAGAGCAGCCGGCGAATACTCCAGCACGCTGCGGTAGTGCGCGGACCCCAGGTAGTAGCGCAGCTCCACCGGGCGAACGGACTCGAGCATGTTGTCGATGGACAGCACGTTGCCCAAGGACTTGGACATCTTCTCGCCCGCCATCGTCACCCAGTGGTTGTGCATCCAGTACTGGGCAAAGCCATCGCCGGCGGCGTGGGACTGCGCCTGCTCGTTCTCGTGGTGCGGGAATTGCAGGTCAAGCCCACCACCGTGGATGTCAAAGGACCCACCCAAGTACCACGTGGACATCGCGGAGCACTCCAGGTGCCAGCCTGGGCGACCATCGCCCCACGGCGTTGGCCAGCTCGGCTCACCGGGTTTCGCGGCCTTCCACAGGGCGAAGTCGTGGGCGCCGCGCTTGCCGGCCACGTCGGTTTCACCCTGTTCCATCTCCTCGACGCGATTGCCGGACAGGGACCCATAATCCGAGCCTTCCGCCGCTACCCAGGCAGCAACGTCGAAGTAGACGGAGCCGGAGGCCGCGTACGCAAAGCCTGCGTCGATAAGCCTTTGCATGTAGTCGACCATCTGAGTCACGAACCCGGTCGCGCGCGGCTCCACGCTCGGCGGCAAAACGCCCAGCGCGTTGTAGGCGCGCGTGAATTCGCGCTCGTAGGTGGACACCCACTCCCACCAGGGGCGGCCGTTTTCGGCGGCTTTGGTGAGGATCTTGTCGTCGATGTCGGTCACGTTGCGCACGAAGGCAACGTCGTAGCCGGTGGCCAGGAACCAGCGGCGCACGATGTCAAAGGCCACGCCGGAGCGCAGGTGCCCGATGTGCGGCGAGGACTGCGGCGTCGCACCGCACACATACATCGAGACATGCCCCTCGCGGAGAGGTTCGAAGTCGCGGAGTGCACGGGTCGCGGTGTCAAAAATGCGTTGAGTCACGCGCCCCAGTTTAGCTATCGCTTATCGACGAGCGCCGTCGCCACCGCCGCCCTTCCCTCACCCGATCCCGTGAAGCCCATGTGGTCCGTCGTCGTGGCGCTCACGGAGACGGGTGCGCCGAGTGCTTCGGACAGGACGCGCTCGGCCTCTTCGCGCACCGGGCCCATTTTGGGGGTCTGGCCGATGAGTTGAGCTGAAGCGTTGAGCACGGTGTAGCCGTTGGCGGCGACGAGTTCACGCAACTCGGTAAGCAACTGCACCCCAGTGACCCCCTCGTACTCCGGGCGGTCAACACCGACGAAACTGCCCAGGTCCCCCAATCCGGTTGCGGAGAGCACCGCGTCGACGATGGCGTGGCTGACCACGTCTCCGTCTGAGTGGCCTTCGCATCCGTCGACGCCTTCGAAGAGGAGGCCGGCGATCCAGCAGGGTTTGCCGGGGGCGATGCGGTGGGCGTCAAAAGCACTGCCGACGCGCAGAGCGGAAAGCGGATGTGAGGTCTGGGAGTTGTCCATGCGCTCCGATCCTAGTTCGCCCTAACTGGCGCGAGCTGGCACCTTCGCCGGGTCGTGGTTGAACAGGGACCGCATCCCGCCGAAGGGGTGTAACTTATTCGCCCGGGCAAACCCACGTGGGGAGACCCACACCGGCGCCCCACCCCGCATCTCCACATGGCCGCGGCGGACCAAATGCGCGTCATCATCGTTGACCCGATTGTGGTAGCGGCACAGCGGCGCCAGGTTGTTCACGTTGGTTTCGCCACCGTTCTTCCACGCTTTGATGTGGTGGATTTCGCACTGGTCCGCGCCACGGCGGCAATCCGGGCTGGTGCAGATCGGCTGCGTTGCCCGCGCCATGTCACGCTGCTTCGCGTTGGCAAATCGCTCCAAGCGGTACTGGTTTACCGCGCCTTCTGTGGGATGGAAGACCACTGCTTCCAATTCGTTGTCTGGGTTGGCGGTGTGGGTGGTGAGGAAGTCGGCGCCGGTGATGGTGGTGCCGTCGGTAAGCCCGAGCACCACGTCATCACCTTCGCCGCGGATGATGCGCACCCACTCGGGCAACGGAATGAGCAACTGCGGCCGCGGTACCGCGTGCGGCACTCCCCCGCCGCTTCGTATGAGCGCCAAGAAGTGTTCCAATAATTGCGACGCCAGCGGTAAGTCCGGGTCCACCTTCTGCAACAGCGCGTGTTCTAAATCGGCGACATCGCGCTCATCCGCCCAGAACACCACCCGGCGGCGGCCGTGACGCGACGGCGAAATGGTCATCTTCTTCTCCGGTGGCTTGTCCGCGCCGGGCAAAAGCTTCCTAGCCAGAGCTAAGAGCGCCTTGTACGTGCCGCGCACCGAAAGCAGCGTTAGCCGAAGCTTGTTGCGCGTCCGGTTGTTCTTGATCGGCTTGAGTTTCTTCTCAATGTGGACGAGTTTGTCCAAGCTCACCCCCTCCGCACGAGCTTTCTCCCGCGCCTGTCGTTGCTTCGACGGCGACGTCGTCGGACCGTAATACGCCTCGTGCACGAGCTTCCAGTTATTCGCAGTCGCCTGCGACATCCCAGCGTCCAACGCGGCTTCGCGGTCAAACCCTTCCAACATGTCTATTGCGCCCCCCGATAGGGCTTGCATCACTGAATTAAAGTTCATGCCACAAAGGTATTGCTCAAAAGTGCCCTTCTACAAGGGTTTTTGAGATTTCCCACATTTTCAAATTCTATGGAACCAAACGGGGGTCTAAGGCAGTCTAAGTAAGGTTGGGGGTTTTTAAACGCCGGGGTTGCCGGGCACGTCAAAAACGGTGGGTTCCGCCTCATCCGTGATGCGCTGTGCCAGCACTAAGTCGATGGGAGTGGTGATCTTAAACGCCATCGGGTCGCCCTGCACCGTGGTCACGGGAACACCGAACCATTCCATGAGGCTCGCGTCGTCGGTCGGGGTGAAATCAACAGCATCAGCCGCGAAATAGGCCTCATTCGCCGCCCGCAACGTGGCCAGGTCGAAGCCCTGCGGCGTCTGCACAGCGCGTAGGCGGGAGCGGTCGGGGGTGGAGAGGATGGCCCCGGAGGCGTCGACAAGCTTGATGGTGTCAGCGACGGGCACAACCGGAACGACGGCTGGGGCGCCGCTGAGCACTTGGCGTGCGACGCGCGCGATCATCCCCGGCGGCGTCAACGCGCGGGCGGCGTCGTGGACGAGGACCACGGCGTCGTCGAAAAGCAAAGCTTGCAGGCCCTCCCACACGGAATCCGCGCGCTCGCCGGCGCCGTGGATGAACTGGACGTCGTGGTCGCGCAGCAGTTCGCGCGCAAACGGCTCCATGTCGGGGCTGACCAGCACGCCAATGTGGTCAACGACAGCGGACGTCTCCATCGCCGTCACCGAACGCTCCAGCAGCGAGCGCCCACGCAGCTGCACGTAAGCCTTAGGGATCTCCGCGCCCAGCCGAGTCCCGCGCCCCGCCGCCGCGACGAGCGCGACGACGCGCCGACTGTTCATGCTGATGGTCTAGTCCTCGTCGTCGAAGCTCAGGTCGTCCAGATCGACGTCATCTTCCACGTCAACATCGCCCACCGGCTTAGCCACGAGCCCCTGTTCCACGTGGCGCGCGATGATGGCCTGGATTTCCTCTTCCATGCCTGCGGCCTTCGCTTCGTCCACAGGCTCAGCGAGCGCGAGCTCACCCACGAGCACCTGACGAGCCTTACCCAGCATGCGCTTCTCACCAGCGGAAAGGCCGCGGCCCTGGTCACGGCGCCACAGGTCGCGCACAACCTCCGCGACCTTGTTGATGTCACCGGACGCCAGGCGCTCCTGGTTCGCCTTGTAGCGGCGGGACCAGTTACCGGCCTCCTCCACGTCGGTCTCGCGCAGCACGGAGAACACCTTGCGCAGACCTTCCTCGCCGACGACGTCGCGCACGCCGACGAGCTCCGCATTCTTAATAGGCACGCGCACCGACAGGTCAGATTGAAGGATGTTGAGCACGAGGAAGTCCAGCGTCTCCCCGCCCATCTCTCGCTTCTCAATGTCCGCGATCCGAGCTGCACCGTGGTGCGGGTAGACAACTACTTCTCCGACCTTGAAATCCATTCGCTCTCCTTCGCGCATGCTTATCGACGACTACCGCCACACGAATAACGTCCCGATCCTACCATCGCCCCCAATCACACACCGGGCCCCATTATGGATACCCCCGGTTGCACCCACATACTGATGGCTAACTGTGAATAGTCAAGGAGAAAAGACTAGGCTGAATCGTTGATACGCCTAAAAATTCCTAACAGGAGGACATCGACGTGAACTCCCTGAAGCCGGTTATCCGCCGCGCAGGTGCCGTCTCTATCGCAGCTGCTTCTGCTGTTCTGCTCGCTGCATGCTCTGCGGGCCAGGTCACCCAGACTTCGTCCCAGGTCGCTGCCGTCAACGGCGCCAGCGCGCAGACGGAGGATGGTTCCATCACCGTCCAGGACGTCACCATCGTCTTGGACGAAAATGGGGACGCAGCGGTGAAGTTCACTGCATCCAACCAGGACTATGACCGTCACGAGCACAAGCTGCAGTCCGTCGCTGTGAACGGCGAGACGGTGGAGATGACCACCCCGGAGCCGATGGGCTACAACTGCTCCATCGTGGGTAATTCCGCTGATGGTCTGCAGGAGATGCCGCAGGCTGAGGGCGCGTGCATCGAGTACGTGAAGACCTCGGTGGACAATGACAACTTCGCTTACGGCGGCAACGTCCCGGTGACGTTCACGTTTGACACCGGCAAGGTGGAGACAGTGGCTACCGTCGCTGCTCCGACCGTGAAGTCTGGTGAGACGGACCGTCAGCCGGAGAAGAAGCACTAGTTCAGCACTAGTTCACAGAAACTGTGGCGAAGCAGCGCACCGTCCACACCTGCACTGAGTGCGGGTATTCGTCACCGAAGTGGCTGGGGCGCTGCCCCGAGTGTGGGGCGTGGGGTACACTCGAGGAATCAGCGGCTGCTGTCACCAGCACCGCAGGGGGTACAAAGGCACGCGCCGGCATCAGTGCTGGCGCGCCGAAGGGGTTGGCGCCGGCGTCACCGGCGCAGCCCATCACGAAGATCAACGCCAGCGCTGCTGGGCGTGTGACATCGGGGATTTCTGAACTTGACCGCGTGCTCGGCGGGGGCGTCGTGCCGGGGTCAGTGGTGCTGCTGTCCGGCGAACCGGGCGTGGGTAAATCGACGCTGCTGCTCGAAGTCGCTAGCCGCTGGGCGGCAACGGGGGATCGCACCGCCCTCTACGTCACGGCAGAGGAATCCGCAGCCCAGGTCCGCGGGCGTGCGGAACGCACCGGGGGACTCAACGAAAACCTGTACTTGGCATCCGAGTCCAACCTGGATGTGGTCTTTGGCCACGTGGACCAGGTGAAACCCAGTCTGCTGATCGTGGACTCGGTGCAGACGATGCAGGCAGCCGGCGTGGAAGGCGTGGCCGGCGGCGTCGCACAATCGCGGGCAGTCACGGCAGCCTTGACGGCGTTGGCGAAGACGACGAATCTGCCAATCTTGCTCGTCGGCCACGTGACCAAAGACGGCAACGTCGCGGGCCCACGCGTACTGGAGCACCTGGTAGACGTCGTCCTCGCGTTCGAGGGCGACCGCCAGACCAGCCTGCGCATGCTGCGCGGTATGAAGAACCGCTTCGGCGCCACCGACGAAGTCGGCTGCTTCGAGCAGACCGCCGACGGCATCCGCGAGGTGCCGGACCCGTCCGGATTGTTCCTCTCCCACCGCGGACAGACGCCGGATGGTTCGGCAGTCACCGTAGCCATGGACGGGGTGCGCCCGATTCTCGCCGAGGTGCAGGCGTTGACGGTGGATCCGGTAAACAAGTCACCGCGCCGCGTGGTCACCGGCTTGGACTACAACCGCGTGCCCATGGTTCTCGCCGTCCTCCAAGCCCGCTGCGGGGAACGCACCAATGACCAGGACGCGTACGTGGCTACCGTCGGCGGCGTCCGCATCACCGAGACAGGCACGGATCTCGCCGTGGCACTGGCCACCTGGTCGAGCCTGCACACCACTGCTCTGCCACCAAAGACAGTGGTCATCGGGGAAGTCGGCCTCGCCGGCGAAGTGCGCCGCGTACCCAACCTGGAGCGCAGGCTCACCGAAGCAGCCCGTCTGGGATATGAGAATGCGATCGTGCCCACGGGACTCACCAAGAAGATCCCCGGCATGAAGGTGGTACAGGTGGGGACGGTGAGGGAGGCGATTGGGGCCGTCGATAAGCAAAATGCGTAAGATCTGAAAGCTATGACCATGCGCGATGTTTTGCTGCGGCTCGCCCCCGGCACGGAATTGCGCGACGGGCTCGAACGCATCAAGCGCGGGCACACCGGCGCGCTGATTGTGCTGGGCGATGGGCCCGAGGTGGCCGGTGTGTGCGACGGCGGCATTGAATTCGACGTCCCTTTCTCCCCGACGCTGCTGCGTGAGCTGTCCAAGATGGACGGCGCCGTCGTGCTGTCGGAGGACGGGACGCGGATCACGCGTGCGAATGTGCAGCTGGTGCCGTCGCCGACTTTCCATACGTCGGAGACTGGTACGCGCCACCGCTCCGCGGAGCGTACGGCGCTGCACACGGGTGTGCCTGTCGTGTCGGTGTCCGGATCGATGAACATTGTCACGGTGTACGCCGACGGGAAGCGCCACATCATCGAGGAGCCGGCGGTGCTTCTCACGCGGGCCCGCCAGGCGATCGCCACCGTGGAGCAGTACCGCATCCGCGTGGACAAGGCGAACCAGCGCCTCTTCGTGGCGGAGATGAACCGCTACGCCGCCGTCGAGGATGTGTTGCACCTGCTGCAACGTCAGCTTCTGCTGCAGCGCGCCGCGCGCGATATGGATGATCAGATCGTGGAGCTCGGCACCGACGCGCGCCAGCTGCGTCTCCAGCTCACCGAGTTGCGCGGCACGATCTACCACGACATTGCCATGCTCGTGTGCGACTACCTCGTCGCGGAGGGTGCGCCGAGCAATGAGCTTATCGACGCCACCATCGACACCCTCGACCACCTCCCCGACCGCGAACTGCTGAACACGGCCACCCTCGCGCAGGTCTTGGGGCTGCCGGCGACGGAAGAAAACCTCATGGAATCGGTGACGCCGCGGGGCTACCGGGCTCTGTCGCGTATTCCGCGGGTGCAGAAATCCCTCATCGACTACATCGTGGCCGAATTTGGCGACCTCGACGCCATCCGCGCTGCCGATGCAGAACGGCTCGCGGAAGCGAAGAACGTCTCGCCGCTGTGGGCGCGCCACATCGTGGAGGGGCTGCGGCGCAACGCCTAGCGCTGTGAACTAGCGCTGCCGGCTAGCGGATGTTGAAGGTCACGCCCTCCGCGTGGTTGTTGCCCAGCGTCGCGGTGACCACGTAAGCACCGGCAGGCACGGCCTGACGGTTGGAGCACTGACCCGGCGCGGAAGCCAGGCGGGACCAGGTGGCGCGGAAGGTGCGGGATTCGCCAGCGGCGAAGGTCTGCTCACCGTTGATCACCGGCTCGTAGCAGTCCGTGTCACCCCACACCGGCTGGAAGCCTTCGCGGGCGATGGAGTAGACCTCGAAGCGCAGCTTCTCATCGTTGGCGTTGATGACGCAGTCCGCGCCCGTCGGGTTTTTCACCTGGACGTTGAGTTCCGGTTGGTCCTTCGGGTTGTTGACGTCAAAGTTCGTCTTGTTGGACTGGATGGTCAGCTGGAGGTCGCTGAGCTCACAGGAGTTCTTGGCGGCGAGTTCCTCATCGTCCGGGCGTTCTTGCTTGGCGGTGGGGTCGAAGTCTTCGCTCGGCTCTGTCTCCGTGGCCTCGGTGTCCGTGGCCTCGGTGGACTCCTTGGCGGCGCCGGGGTCCGGCTCGGTCGGAGTTGTCACCAAGGTGGTGGGCAACGCCGAGGTCGTTGGTTTATCATCGTTCGATCCGGAGCGGGCAAACGACGTGAGCGCCCACACCAGTAGGGCCACCACTGCCAGGACGATCGCCAGCGCGGCAACACGCCGGCGCATGTAGATCTCCTCGGGCAGGCGGGACCCGCGTTGCTCGTGGGGATCCTGCGGGGTATTGAGTGTTCGTGGGGTTCGCGGCTGGTAGGTCACACCGCGATCCTAACCCGCGAAATGCTCCTCGACGCTTGTGACGCGGCCATCTTCAAGCCTGTATCTTGCGGCAACGACCCCTAGCGAGCCGTCTGCGATCCGCGCCTGCACCGGCGGGATGCGGTGAACGAGGTGTTCTGCGGTCTCCGCGGCGTGGATTTCTTCGATGGCGGAGCGCTCCTCATGCCCGTCACGCTTTGCGCGGATCACGCTGGGAGCAATCTTTTCGACGAATACCCTCGTCAAATCCGACGGCAAATCCCCCTCCTCGAAGGAGGACACCGCGGCACCAATGGCGCCGCATTCCTCGTGGCTAAGCACCACGATGAGGGACACGCCCAGGGTGGTCACCGCGAATTCCAAAGAACCAGTCACAGCGGCATCGACGCAGCCGCCGGCGGTGCGGACGACGAAGAGGTCGCCGAGGCCGGCGTCGAAAAGCATCTCGACGGGCACCCTCGAATCCGAACACGCCAGTACCGCCGCGAATGGCGCCTGGCCGGTGCGGAGCTCCTCCCGGCGCGAAGACCCCGAGTGCGGATGAACGGATGTGTCAGTGGCGAAACGCTGGTTGCCCTCCAGAAGGTGGTCCCAGGCGTCCCGCGGAATAGTCCTAAACGGCATGACCACTATTGTGGCACGTACTGTGATTGATCCTTCTATTGTCTCCACTTGGTTCGCGGCCAATGCGCGCGATCTGCCGTGGCGCAACCCGGAAACCAGCGCGTGGGGTGTGCTGGTCAGTGAGGTGATGAGCCAGCAAACCCCCGTCGCTCGCGTCGCCCCGCAGTGGGAAGAGTGGATGGAGCGCTGGCCCACCCCGGCTGACCTGGCGGCGGCGCCGACCGCGGAGGTACTACGGGCGTGGGGCAGCTTGGGGTATCCGCGGCGGGCGTTGAGGTTGAAGGAGTGTGCGGAGGAGATCGCGGATAAGCACGGCGGCAACGTGCCAAGCGGGGTCACTGAACTCTTGGAGCTGCCGGGGATCGGCGATTACACGGCGCGTGCGGTGGCGGCTTTTGCGTTTGAGCAGGCAGTGCCCGTGGTGGATACGAACGTGCGGCGCGTGTACACGCGAGCGGTGTTGGGCCGGCCGCTGGCAAAACCACAGAAGGCCGAGCTGGAGTGGGTCGCCGCGTTGCTGCCGGAGACGGATGCGCACGTGTTCTCCGCGGGGCTCATGGAGCTCGGCGCGCTCGTGTGCACGGCGACGAGGCCGGCGTGTGAGGCCTGCCCGCTCGCTTCCTCGTGTGCGTGGCTAGCCGCTGGTTCCCCGCCGCCGACGGACGAGGAGCTGGCCGGCAAGAAGGTGCAGAAATTCGAAGGCACCGACCGGCAAGTGCGTGGCAAGATCATGAAAGTGCTGCGTGAGGCATCCGCGCCGGTGCCGCAGGCAGAGATCGACGTGGTGTGGCCCGACGCGCCGCAGCGCTCCCGGGCCCTCTATTCACTGCTGGAAGACGGGCTCGCCGTGCAAAACGACGACGGACTCTTCCACCTGCCGTAACTACTTCCAGCGCCCCCGGTACGTCATCCCGCCAGGCAAGTTCACCCACACTCCGCCGCGGGAGTTAAAGGTCACCGGCCCCACCTTCGTGGACACCGACGCCCCGGAACCGGAGATGTTCAGCCACGAATTCTTACCGAGCTTCTTCTTATCGCGGTACAGCAAACCCATAACTACAGAATCTTAGAGCACCCGCCGCGGAAACGAATCGTGCACAGAATGCCCACCAAAATCCAAGGCTTATTTTAGGATTCACTCATGCATAACCCCGTGTCTCGTTTCACCCGCTGGGCGGTGGCGGCCCTCGTTCTCGCCGCCGTTAGCGTGCAGCCGGCGCATGCTCAGCCAAGTGTCGAGCAGCTTCATGCCGGCATCACCCACGCCGCCAGCACCCCTGACAAACCACTGGTCAAACAGTATGACCCGTTCTACGACGACCCCGTCCCCGCAGAGCAGCTCGACCGCCCCGGCAAAATCCTGCGCACGCAGCCGGCGCCGCACCTGCTGAACATCCTCGGCCCGAACTTCCCCGGCTACGCGCAGCGGATTCTGTACACGTCCACCACGGTCGATGGACGCATTGTGCCGGTGTCGGGCTACGTCATCGAGCCGGCGAACCCGTGGCGTGGTGCTGGTCCGACACCGACGGTGGTGTTCGGCCCCGGCACGCGCGGCGCGGGTGACGCGTGTGCCCCGTCGCGCGGCCCGTGGATGATGGGCCAGATCGACCCGGCGCAGCCCGCCGTGGGCTCCAACTACGAGAACGTGCACCACCAGGCTGCTGCGCTCATGGGCATGCGGGTTGTCGTGTCTGACCTCATCGGCCTGGGCACGCCCGGCGCGCACACGTACGTGCTGCACACCGAAGAGGGCCACGCGCTTATCGACGCCGCCCGCGCCACCACCCAACCCCACCACCCCGTCGGCTTCTGGGGCTACTCGCAGGGCGGCGGCGCCTCAGCAGCCGCGGCAGAACTCGCGCCGACCTACGCGCCGGAACTCAACGTCAAGGGCGCTTTCGCCGGCGCACCACCTGCCAACCTCGTGGAAACGATGCGCGGGGTGGACCAATCCTCCATCCTCGCCGTGGTTGGCTTCGCTCTCAACGGTTGGACGGAGCGCTACCCGCAGTTCCAGGCGGCGCTGGATGCCAACTTGAACGCCCGCGGCCGCGAATTCCTCGATACCACGCGCGATGCGTGTATGGCGGATAGTGCGTTCCGATGGGGTTTCCAGGATTCGCGGACGTTCACCGTGTCTGGCGAGCCGATGGTGGATGTGCTCACCCGCGACCCGGAGATTCGCCGCAAGCTCGATGAACAGAAGCTCGGCAACCGCGCCCCGCAGGCACCAGTGATGGTGTCCACGATGGGCGGTGACCAGGTCGTGCCCACACCTCAGGTCGTCCAGCTCGCACGCGACTACTGCGCCGCGGGGGCCAACGTCACCCTGCTTAACGACGCCCTCCCGCCCCTCACCCCACCCCACAAAATCGGCGCCAACCACGCCATCGGAGTCATCGCCCACACCGGGCCTTCACTGATGTGGCTCGTGGACCGCTTCAACGGCGTACCCAACGCATCTAACTGCGGAAGCTTCTAACAGGAGGTCACCATGAAACGTTTCAGCAAGTTCGTCGCGCCCATCGCCATGGCGGCGATGCTGTCGACGGTGTCGATGGTGTCGCCGGTGTGGGGAGGGGCGGTTGCGGAGGGGCAGTCGTCGACAAGCGATCAGCGCATCACGTACACCTCCACGAACGAGCGCGGCGAAAGCGTGCCGGTCAGCGGCACCGTGTACATGCCGCAAGGGACGCCGAAGGGCACGGTCGTGGTCGCGCCGGGCACGCGTGGCATGGGTGATCAGTGTGCGCCGTCGCTGGGCTCGTCGATGTCGGGGTCCTCGGTGAGCGTGGATTATGAGCGCCCGCATGTGCGCCGCATCGTGCGCGAGGGCTACCGCGTGGTGGTCACCGACTACATCGGCATGGGCACGCGTGGGCTGCACACGTACCTCAACCGCGTTGATCAAGGTCATGCGGTTATTGACGCTGCCCGCGCCGTCGCCGCCCCCGGCGAAAAAGTCTTCTTCTATGGCTACTCCCAGGGCGGTGGCGCGGCTGCCGCGGCAGGTGAGTTGCAGCCGGAGTATGCGCCGGAGCTCAACCTCGTTGGCGTGTTCGCGGGTGCGCCGCCAGCTGATCCGATCGCGGTGCTGGAACAGGGGGACCCGAAGTCGCTGGAGGGGGTCGCGTCCTTCGTCATCGCGAGCTACGCGTACTCCTACCCCGAATTCCGCGACGCGATCGCCGACCACGCGGGCCCTGCTGCGTTCCGCTACCTCGCGGCGGTGGGCGGCAGCTGCCTCGCGGAGACTACGCTGTCGTCCGCACCGATCACGCAGTTCAGCGGCAAGACGATGGCGCACATCGTCGCGAAAGATGAGCGCATCCGCAGCGTGCTCGCCCACAACCGCCTAGGCAACGTGCCGGTGCGCGCGCCGATCCTCATCGTGCACTCGCCGCAGGACAACCTCGTCCCCTACGGCCAGGGCAAACAGCTTGCCGACGACTACCGCGCCCTCGGCTCCCCCGTCACCTTCCGCTCCGTCGAGGTGCCGGAGTCTTCTTCCAACATCGGCCACGTGGTGCCCGCCATCACGCACAACGAAGAAGTGATCGCCTGGATGAACGAGCGCTTCGCTGATTAATCCTCAGACGATTCCGTATCTCCGTCAGCCGGCGCGTTCGTCTCGCGGACGGACACCAGCTCCTCCTCAGGGGTCTCCTTGGGGGCGATGTCGCGGACCTCATCCTCATCAAGTCCCGCGAAGGTCTCCGCCGGCAGTGGCTTCGGCTTCGGGGTGAAGGTGAACTCGGCCTTCTCGTAGTCGCGTGGGCTTTCGGTCTTGCCGTCCCAGTTCTTCACGTCGACCTCGATGATCTCGCCGGCACCGATCTCGCCAAAGAGAATCTTCTCCGACAGCACGTCTTCGATTTCGCGCTGGATGGTGCGGCGCAGCGGGCGGGCACCAAGGACGGGGTCGAAGCCGCGGGTGGCAAGGAGGTTCTTCGCTGCGTCGGAAAGCTCAATGCCCATGTCTTGCGCGGCGAGGTTCTTCTCCAGGCGGCCAACGAGCAGCTCCACCATCTGAACGATCTGCTCCTGGGTGAGCTGGTGGAAGACCACGATCTCGTCGATACGGTTGAGGAACTCGGGGCGGAAGTGCTTCTTCAGCTCGTCGTGCACCTTCTGCTTCATGCGCTCGTACTGCGCATCCGCGTCGGTGGCGTTGGAGCCACTGAAGCCCAGGCCGACAGCCTTGGAGATGTCGGACGTACCCAGGTTCGAGGTGAAGATGAGCACGGTGTTCTTGAAGTCCACCATGCGGCCCTGGCCGTCGGTGACGTGGCCTTCTTCGAGTACCTGGAGGAGGGTGTTGTAGATCTCCTTGTGGGCCTTCTCGATTTCGTCGAAAAGCACGACAGAGAACGGCTTACGACGAACCTTCTCCGTCAGCTGGCCGCCCTCCTCATAGCCGACGTATCCCGGAGGCGCACCGAAGAGACGGGAGGCGGTGAAGCGATCGTGGAACTCACCCATGTCCACCTGGACCAGGGAGTCCTCATCACCGAAGAGGAACTCGGCGAGCGCCTTGGACAGCTCCGTCTTACCCACACCGGACGGGCCGGCGAAGATGAAGGAGCCAGACGGACGCTTCGGGTCCTTCAGCCCCGCGCGGGTACGGCGGATAGCGCGGGAGACGGCGCGGACTGCCTCGTCCTGGCCGATGATGCGCTTGTGCAGCTCGTCCTCCATGTGCAGGAGGCGGGAGGACTCGGACTCGGTGAGCTTGAACACCGGGATACCAGTCCAGTTGGCCAGCACATCGGCGATCTGCTCCTCTCCGACCTCCGCGATGTCCTCGAGCTCGCCGGAGCGCCACTTCTTTTCCTTCTCCGCGCGCTCCTCGCCGAGCTTGCGCTCAGTGTCGCGCAGACCAGCGGCCTTCTCGAAGTCCTGCGCGTCAATCGCAGCTTCCTTCTCGCGGCGGACCTCCTGGATGCGGTCGTCCACTTCGCGCAGGCCTTCCGGCTGGGTCATGCGCTTGATGCGCATGCGGGCACCGGCTTCGTCGAGGAGATCAACGGCCTTGTCCGGCAGGAAGCGGTCATTGATGTAGCGGTCCGACAGGTTCGCAGCCGCTGCCAGCGCGTCGTCGGTGTAGGAGACGCGGTGGTGCGCCTCGTAGCGGTCGCGCAGGCCTTTGAGGATCTGGACGGTGTCCTCCACACTCGGCTCATCCACCTGCACCGGCTGGAAGCGGCGCTCCAGCGCGGCGTCCTTCTCAATGTGCTTGCGGTACTCATCGAGCGTGGTCGCACCAATGGTCTGCAGCTCACCGCGGGCGAGTTTGGGCTTGAGCAGGGAGGCCGCGTCGATAGCTCCCTCTGCTGCGCCAGCGCCGACGAGGGTGTGGATCTCATCGATGAACAGGATGATGTCGCCGCGCTGGTTGATCTCCTTGAGCACCTTCTTCAGGCGCTCCTCGAAGTCACCGCGGTAACGCGAACCTGCAACCAGGGAGCCGAGGTCCAGCGAGTACACCTGCTTGTCCTTCAAGGTCTCCGGCACGTTGCCGTTAGCGATGTCCAGCGCCAGGCCTTCCACCACCGCGGTCTTACCCACACCGGGCTCACCGATGAGCACCGGATTGTTCTTGGTGCGGCGGGAGAGCACCTGCATGATGCGCTCGATTTCCTTGTCGCGGCCGACCACTGGGTCGAGCTTGCCTTCCTTGGCGGCGGCGGTGAGGTTGCGGCCAAACTGGTCAAGCACCAGGGAGTTGGAGCGTTCTCCACCACCGCGCGGGCCCCCCATGCCACCGATGCTCGGACCAGCGCCAGCACCGGTCAGACCGGGGCCCTGTGCGCCTTCGGGGCTTTCGGGGTTCTGGCCCTCGCCGCCCTCGTAGCCGGAAAGCAGCTGGATAACCTGCTGGCGCACGCGCGGCAGGTCAGCGCCCAGCTTGGTCAGCACCTGCGCAGCCACGCCCTCACCTTCGCGGATGAGGCCGAGCAGCAGGAATTCAGTGCCAATGTACTTGTGCCCCATCTGCAGGCCCTCGCGCAGGGAGAGCTCCAGGACCTTCTTCGCACGCGGCGTGAACGGCACGTGTCCGGTGTGCGGCTGGGTGCCGCGGCCGATGATTTCTTCGACTTCCCGGCGGACGTCGTCAAGGTTAATCCCCATGGATTCGAGGGCCTTGGCAGCAACGCCTTCCCCCTCCTGGATCAGCCCGAGCAGGATGTGCTCAGTGCCGATGTAATTGTGGTTCAGATCGCGCGCTTCTTGCTGGGCCAGCACGATGACGCGCCGTGCACGGTCAGTAAACCGCTCGAACATGTGGCTACCCCTTTGTGGCTAAGTGAATTCGTTCCACCCACCATAACGCGGGGCCGCTGGAAGACTTCCCACGCTTTCACACGAAAAAGTCATCACAGCAGGTCAGGAGCATGTTCGCCAGTAGCGAACACCCTTTTTCATGCGGTTTTCACAGCAGGGAGCGCAAGTCAGGAGCGGCCGCGGCGAGGGCGGCGGCGCGAGCATCATCCGCCGTGCGTGCGGCCAAAGCACGCCTGGCCATCTCCTTGCACGCCTCAAGGTCATGCATGCGCAGCGCAGCGCGCACAGCCGGAATCTTCGACGGCGCCATCGACAGCGACGTCACGCCCAGCCCCACCAGGACGAGCGCGAGCAGCGGGTCACCGCCAGCCTCGCCGCACACGCCGACGGGAGTCCCGTTCGCACCGCGGCATGTCGCGCGCATCAGCGCCAGCACCGCCGGCTGCCACGGGGTCAGCAGCTCACTGCCCGCGAGGCGGTCCGCGGCCATCGTGTACTGCGCCAAATCGTTCGTGCCTATCGACGCAAACTCCGCCACCCCCAACAACTCCCCCGCACAGATCGCGGCAGCCGGGGTTTCCACCATGATTCCGGCGCGCGGAAGTCCAGCTTTCTTCGCCTTATCGACGAACCACTCAACCTCCCCCACCTCCGCCACCATCGGCGCCATCACCCACAAGTCCGCTTCCGGCACGGCGGCGTGTGCGGCGGCGAGGGCGGTGAGTTGGACGCAGAGAAGATCTTCCCTCACCTGTGTCAGGCGAATGCCGCGACGTCCCAGCGCTGGATTGTCTTCCGGCCCAAGATCAGCGAAGGCCAAGGGCTTATCCGCACCCGCATCAAGCGTGCGCACCACCACCCGGCGCGACCCAAAAGCCCGCAGAACCTCGGTGTACGCTGCCGCTTGTTCCTCCACACTGGGCGCCTCAGCGCGATCAAGGAAGAGGAATTCAGTGCGGAACAGACCCGTGCCCTCAATGTCCATCGCAGCAGCCGACGCAACGTCCGCCGCCGTACCGATGTTGGCCAGCAGCTTCACCCCATGCCCATCCTTCGTGGAGCCCGGCCCAGCGGAATCAGCCAAAGCGGCGGCGCGGCGCTCCTCACGGTCCCGCAGCTCCGCGACCTCGTCGGACGTGGGTGCGAGGATCACGGTGTCGGTGGTGGGGTCGAGGGTGATGGGGGTGGCGTCGATAAGCAACTCGGTGATTCCTGCGACCTGGACGATCATGGGAACACCTAGCTGAGCTGCGAGAATCGCCGTGTGCGACGTGGGCCCGCCGATTTCGGTGACCAGGCCGAGCACCATCACCGGGTCGAGCAGCGCGGCTTCGGCGGGCGCGAGATCGTGCGCAACGAGTACCGACGGCCTCCGCAACGGCGGCACCCCCGGCTCCGGCAGGTCACGCAGTCGGGCGATGGTGCGGTCGCGGATGTCGTAGAGGTCGGTCACGCGCTGCGCCATGTATCCGCCGAGGTCACGCAGCTTCTGCGCATAGACCTCGACGGCGGCGTGCACCGCAGCCGTGACTCCAGTACCCGCGGCGAGCTCCTTGTCCACGGCCTTAGCGAGCGCGCGGTCCTTCGCTAGAGTCGCAGTGGCCTCCAGGATCGGCGACGCTTCCGGGGCGTTCTCCGCGCGCGCAAGCAGGCTGGCGGCGACGTCATCGAAAGCCGCGCGCACCCGCTGGCCATCAGCCTCCGGGTCGGTGCAGGCCGGTTCGTGCAGGTCAACGCCCACCGCGGGCGCAACAAGCACGGCAGGGCCACACGCGATGCCGGCAGACACCCCCGTGCCGTGAAAGACATGCCTGTTGGCCATGAGTGTTCCTTTCCCGGCCGCTTAGCAGGGGTCGTGGAAATCAGCGTCGTTGTTCAGGGTGCGGGCGTTGCCACCATGGCGAGCTTTCGCCGCGCACATCGCCGCCTCATCAGAACCAAAGTCGAGGTAGACGGGGTAAATCAGGTTCCCATCAACACTCTTGCGCAGCGAGGAGCACTGCCCCGGCACGGTGAACTTCTTACCGAAAGGCTCCCCGACCAGCGTCGCCTCCGCGAGCTGCCTGTGCGTGTCCTCCTCACGGCGTTCATCGATGACAGAGGTAAGAATCAGGATGTTGCGCCCATCGCACGCAGGAAACGACGCGTCCTTCGTCGCCTCGCCTAGCGCGACGCGCGTGATGTAGCCATCATTGTCACCGCTGCTTGTCGACGTTTCCTCCGCCGCCGTCGTCTCCGCCGCAGCCGTGCTCGATGTGCTCGACGTGGTTGGCATCAACGTCATCTCCGCTTCCTCCAGCCCCTCGCTGGCGCAGGCGGCAAGCCCGGCGGCCAGTGCGAGCATGGCAAAGCCGCCGGTACAGCGATTGAGACGCATGAGGTTTAGGCCTCCGGGCGGACCAGCGGGAAGAGGACGGTCTCGCGGATGCCCAGGCCGGTCAGGGCCATCAGCAGGCGGTCCACACCCATGCCGCAGCCAGCGGTGGGCGGCATGCCCTGTTCCATGGCGGCGAGGAAGTCCTCGTCGAGAACCATGGCTTCGTCGTCGCCGTGGGCGGCGAGGCGGGCCTGGTCTTCGAAGCGTTCGCGCTGGATGACCGGGTCAACGAGCTCGGAGTAGCCGGTGGCCAGCTCAAATCCGCGGACGTAGAGGTCGAATTTCTCGGTCACGCCGCGCTGCTCGCGGTGGTCGCGGGTCAAAGGCGAGGTCTCGACCGGGAAGTTGATCACGAAGGTCGGCTCGTAGAGCTGGTCGGAGCACAGGTGCTCCCAGATCTCCTCGACGAGCTTGCCGTGGAGCCAGCCCTCGTCCTTGGGCACCTTCAGGCCGATGACGTCGGCAATGCCCTTGAGCTCCTCAACGGAAGAGTCGACGGTGACCTCCGGCTGCCCTGGGAACTTGCGCGCCAAAGCCTCGTTCAAAGACGGGTACATCTCCATGACCTTCCATTCGCCGCCGAGGTCGTACTCGGTGCCGTCGGCAAGCGTGACGGTGGTGGAGCCGAAGACTTCCTGCGCGCAGAACTGCACGAGGTCCTTCATGGTCTGCGCGCCGTCCTTGTAGGTGCCCCATGCCTGGTAGGTCTCCAGCATGGTGAACTCCGGCGAGTGGGAGGAGTCAATGCCCTCGTTGCGGAAGTTGCGGTTGAGCTCGAAGACGCGCTCAATGCCACCGACGACGCAACGCTTGAGGTACAACTCCGGCGCAATGCGCAGGTAAAGGTCCATGTCCAGCGCGTTGGAACGCGTGATGAACGGGCGCGCCGCAGCACCACCGTGCAGCGTCTGCAGCATCGGGGTTTCCACCTCGACGAAGTCATGGCCCGTGAGGAATTTACGCACAGCCGCGATGACCTTGATGCGGGTCATGGCGTTCTTGCGGGCATCGGAGCGCATGATCAGGTCGGTGTAGCGGTGGCGCACACGCTGCTCTTCGTTCATGTCAGCGAACGCGACCGGCAGTGGGCGCAGCGCCTTGGACGTCATGCGCCAGGACTTCGCCATGACGGACAGCTCACCGCGCTTCGACGCGATGACGCGGCCGCGCACGGACACGATGTCACCCAAGTCCGTGTCAGACTTCCACGCCGCCAGGGATTCCTCGCCGACCTCAGCCAGGGACAACATGACCTGCAGCTGGGTGCCGTCACCCTCCTGGAGGGTGGCAAAGCACAGCTTGCCGGTGTTGCGCTGGAACATGATGCGTCCGGCAACGGCCACCTCGTCGGCGGTTTCTTCGCCGGGCTGGAGGGTCACGGTGCCGTCGATAAGCTCGGGCGACTCTTCTGTCACAACGTTGTACTTGCTGCGCAGATCCTTCAGCGACGTGGTGCGGTCCACGACGACGGGGTACGGCTCGTGCCCCTCGCTAAGAAGCTTTTCGCGCTTTGCGCGGCGGATCTGTTGCTGCTCTGAAAGGTCCTGGGTAGTCACGGGTATCTACCGTAGTCGGTTTAGCTCACCAATACTCGGGCAGGGTCCACACTGGCGGGTCATCCAGCTGGCCGCTCGGATAAATCGCGCCCTCTTCGTCGGTGATGGTGTAGCTCAGCGCATCGCCGGAGGTGCAGCGCAGCGTCGCATCGTCCGGGTAGTGGCAGAAGTTCTCATTCACGCGAATGGACTGGCCAGGCCGCAATTCGCCCTGCGCCGGGCCGACGCCTTCGAACACGGTGTAGTGCATGCCGTCCTCGCCCGCGTAGATCGAATCAGCCTTGCGCGGCGGCAGCGGCACCGCGGTCACCATCGGCGCGTCCTGCGGGGTACGCCCCTGGCAGGTCACACCGTGCGGGCTGATCGCGCACACGCCGGTGTGCACGCCGACGCGGTAGCTGAACACGCTCATCCCGGCGCGCTCAAAATCCTGCGGGTTCACCGGCACATCCGCCTCACGCGTCGGCGTGATCGAGGTCATCAGCGCCTGTTCCGGTTCGTCGATGGTCGTGCAGGAGCACAAGCTTATCGACGCCCCCAGCACCACCGCCGCCCTCTTCCACATCACTCGCGCGTCTTATCGCACATGTTGAGGTTCATGCGCTTGGACTCAGCCTCATTGCCATTAACGATGAGGAGGTAGCGCCCATCCGCCCCCTCCGGCGCGAGGGTGAACGCCGGCGGAGTCACGCCTTCCATCTTGTAGGACTTAGCACTGCACTTCGCGTTACCGATCGTGTCCGGCTCCCCCTCCGGCAGCACCGCATCGCGCGCTTCCGGCGTGCCGTAATCAATCACGCTGACACCCAGCTCCTTGTTGGAGCAGCGAATGCGAGCTTCCTGGCCGTCCTCCGGCGCCTTGGATTCGCACTTCATGTTCTGCCAGCCACGCTGGCCGTTCTTCTCCGGCAGGATGCGCGGGAATGCGTCGGCGACCGCCTGGTCATTCGCCTCCCACGGCTCACCCGCGTTATCCCAGAGCCACCAACCACCAGCGCCGATACCGGCGAGCACCAGCACAATGGCCATGATGAGCGGGACGGAGGCGCCGCTCTTCTTTTTCTTCTCCTCCGGCTGGGACTGGTATTGTGGTTGGTACTGCTGCTGGTACTGCGGCGGGTAGCTGTAACCCTGCGGGGGCTGCGGTGGGTAGGCGTACGGCTGGGACTGCGGCTGTGCTGCCTGTGCTGGCTGCTGCGCTGGCTGCTGCACCGTCACCGCGCGGCCACTCGGGTCCGTATCCGGGAAGTACTGCTTCGGCTTGGGCTTGACCAGCTTCGGTTCCGGCTTCGGCTCCGGCTTCGGCTCCGGCTTGGGCTCCGGCTTGGGTTCAGGGCCGAAGTCCACGCGCGCCAACTCACGCAGCGCGGCCACCGTGATGGTGGGCGCGTTCGGGTCATCCAGGCGGGAGTCGTAGGCGGCGCGGCGGCGTGAGTCGCCGAGAACTTGGGAGGCGACTTGGAGTTCGTCACGCAATGCGTCGGTAAGCCCACCGGCCCCTAACTTCTCGTTGATCTCGGCGCGCAGCGCGGCCGAATCCTTCGAACGGTCCAAACCGAGGGACTCATAGAAATTGTGGTGGGACATGGCAGTAGTGGGCTTCTCCTTTTCCGGGCCGGCGTCACCGGCTGGTGGGCGTTGCTGCAATAAACATAGCGCGTTCGCGCGGGTTAGCTGTTTTTAAATCCGACTCCGACGGGAACTCCCACGCTGTCGATCAGACGCACGGGGCCAAACGTGGCAGCGGCGAGCAGACGCGCATCACCGGTTTCCGGCGCGGGGCCAAAGCCAAGATCGCGCACCTCGACGTAATCGGGGGTGACGCCGCCGGCTTCGAGGACGCCGCGCACGGTTTCCACGATCGCGGCAACGCCGCGCTCCGCCACATGCGCACCCGCGGTCAACGCCGCCGACAGCGCCAGAGCAGCATCCTGCATGTCAGCGGGGACACGGTCATTGCGGAGGGACATGGCGACGCCGCCGGTTGCGCGGATCGTCGGCAAGCTATGCAGCTGCACTTCCATGTTGAGCGCGCTGACTGCCTGCTGGAGCGCGACGAGCTCCTCAAAATCCTTCTCCCCCACCACGACATCGCTCGCGTGCGCGGCGTTGATCGCGGCGATCGTTCGCGTGATGTTGGCGCTGATCTCCTCCGGATCCTCCAGGTGATCCAGCTGCGGGCGGATGCGCACCGGCGGGTTGAAGTTGCCGTGGAAGACCACATCGACGCCCTCGCGCGCGAAATCCTCCGGGACCTCCTCGCCGCTAAACGTGACCATAACAATGCTTCCCAGCAGCGACTTCGCCGCCCGAATCAACGCGATGTGACCAGCATGAATCCCGGCGCCGAGCGGCACCAACACAACCCTCTTGCCGGTCTTGCGGAACGCCCGGCCATACGTAGCAAACTGCGCGGGGTCAGTCACGACCACCGCATTCCCCGGTGTAAACGTCATACCCGCAAGGGTACGGCCCTACTTCGAGTTCTTCTCCATTGCCCACAGCTCCACGGCCGCCGCGCTGCTGCGCGATGCTTCTCTGCGCACCAACTCCACAAACAACCTCCCCACCCCCGGGTCCTCGATGGTCTGGTACATCTGCTCCAGCTGCGGCACGTTCACCTGCAGGTTTTGGCCTTCCCCGGGCAGCGTCCAATATTCATCGACTTCCAGCTCAACGGCGGGAAGCGCGTGGGCGAGGAGGGAGAAGGCGTCTTGGCGGGCGACGTCGACAAGCTTGAGCATCCTTTTACCCGCCATGATGGCTGGGCGCTGCGAATCCTCAATCATGGTGAGGTTGCCGCCCATCTCCGGGATGAGCAGGCTGAGCACCGACTCCCCGATTTCGTCGGCGGCGGACGCGACCCAGAAGTCCTTCCACACGCGGTGCGCCGCCATCACGATCGCGCCTTGCACCTCCAGCGGGTCCAGCACCTGCACGCCATACTCGAGCGAGGTATGCAGGACCAGCTGGCCGCGGCGCACCTCGCCGAGCCACCGATCCACCATGACCTCAAGCGGAACACCCGGTACATCCAGGACAATCATGTCCACATCCAGGTGATCCCCATCGCCGTTGATCTGGCGCACGGTGTGGCCGCCGCGCTCAAACAGCTCGACGGTCTCCTTGTCCCCGAGCACCCCAATGGTCAAGCGTGGCTGCGTCATCGCGCTCCTCTACTTGTTCTTCTTGCTGCGCGCGAGAAGCTCAGCGACGGTCAGCGCACCCTCACGGTTCGCATCCGCGCGACGACGCCCGCGGCGCTCTTCCACAGGCTCCTCCGGCTCGACCTGCTCGGCTTGGGCGGCTTGTGCTGCCTGCGCTGCCTGCTTTTCGGCTTCGGCGCGCTTTGCGGCCTCCGCCTGCCTTGCTGCCTCAGCCTGCTTTGCCGCCTCCGCCTGCCTTGCTGCCTCAGCTCGCTTGGCCTGCTCTGCGCGTTCGCGGGCTTCACGCTCTTCGCGCTCGCGCTCCTCCTGGCGCTCGCGGATCAGGTCCGTCAGCGGGTTGCGGCCCTCCGGCGCGCGGTGGGAACCGACGCGACCAGCAACAGCATCCGACGACGGGGCGCCACTGATGTGCGCGGTGGCCGGCTGGGTTGGGCGGGACAGCGCGTTGATCGCCTCGTTCTCATCGCGGTCACGCACGGGGGCGATGCGGGTGGTGTCCTCGGTGGAGGTGGAATCTGGCTGGGCCGGCTGGGCGGGTTGAGCAGGTTGGGCGGGTTGAGCAGGCTGAGCCGGCTGCGCCTGCTGGGCGCGCGCCTCAATCTCCATGATGCGGCGGGCCTCTGCCTGGAGGGCGGCGGGCTCGTAACCGAACTCGCGGCCGGAAAGATCCTCAAGCTGGGCGCGCAGGGCGGCGAGCTCGGCGCGGATTTCGCGGAGGATCTCAGGATCAGCGGCGGGCGACAAGCCACCAGCGGCGCGTGCTGCCTCGTTGTGGGCGCGCAGGGCTTCCAGCTCAGCGCCGTACTCGCGCTCACGGGCGGCGAGGAGGGCTTCAGCCTGGTCGCGGTCCTTGCGGGCACGCGTCACCAGCAGGAAACCAATGATCGCCGCCCACAGGGAGGCAAGGAGGGCAATTTGGAGCCATGCAGAAGAGTTGCTGAACAGCATGATCACTGTCGCGATGAGGGCGAGCAGGATCAGCACGATCATCCAGAAATTGCCGCCGTCGCGGGATCGGTCCTCACCAGTCATGGTGCCTACCTTATCGTGCAGGCTCACCCTCGGTTGGTGGCGACACCTCACAGGACCTCTCCAGCACCACTCCCGCCACAGCCAACGCCACGCCGCCAAGCGTGCCCGCGATGACTCCGGGCAGGTCTGCCTCCGCTGCTGCCAGCACGTTCACGCGCGGAATCACCCACACCGCCACGCCGAGGAACCAGCCGCCAATAATCGCGCCAGCCCAGGCAGCAGCCTTACCGACGACCATAAAGTTCGCCACCATCATCGGGTTCATCTGCGAGCGATCCAACCCCACGCGGCCTTCTTCACGACGCCGCCGGACCATCACCGTCAAAAACACACACAACAGCGCGAATCCCCACAACGGCAGGGACCACACCGGAGACACGGTCTGCCACGCGCCGTAAAACCGGCGCACGAGAATAACGGCCGCCGCGGCGAAGAAGCCGGCAACAGCAACGAGTTCAGCCGTGTTCGTGCGGGTCATGCGGGACTCACGTGGTTCTCGGGGGTACTAGGAAGCGCGCGCAGCAGAGACTGCACACTCTGTCCACCCATTGTGGCCTGCTCATCGAGTTCCAGCCAGGGCACGAGGACAAAAGCGCGTTGATCCGCGCGCGGGTGCGGGACGATCAGGTCGGGGGTGTCGACGAAGATTTCCTGCCCCGTGTCGTCGAAAAGCGCGACGATGTCCACGTCAAGTGTGCGCGGACCCCACCGCACATCGCGCACGCGGTGCGCCGCGTTCTCGGCGGCCTGGCAGCGCGCCAACAGTTCGTGCGGCGTGCAATCGACGTCCACGATGAGCGTCTGGTTCAAGAAGTCATCCTGCTCCACCCCACCCCACGGTGCGGTGCGGTACACCTGCGAGGCGGCGACGAGCTCATCTGCGAACGCGCGCGCCACGCTAGCCAGGTGGGCGCGGGAATCCTCCATGTTGGAGCCGGTGGACAGGACAGCACGCATCGCGTTTACGCCTCCCGGCCAGGAACGGTTCGGGTTTTGCGGGAGCGGCGGGCGGTGACAGCGACATCGTCGATAAGCAAGCCCACTGGCGCATGCGGCTTGTGCACGGTGACCTCGACGGCGTGGAGCTGCTCGTAGCGCGCGAGGGCGTCGTCGGCGATCTCCGTGGCCACCGTTTCGATGAGTTCCCGGCGCGTGCCTTGCGCGATCCGGACTGCGCCCGCGGCGAGCTCGGCGTAGTTGATGGTTTTGGTCAGGTCATCCGTGCGCGCGGCGTCAGCGAAGTCGAGCCAACACGTGATGTCCAGCAGAAATGGCTGGCCGAATTCCGCCTCGTGCGGCAGAACTCCGTGCCCGGCGAAGACCTTGATTCCGGTGAGTTGGATGCGGTCAGCCACGAGCTCCTCCTTGCCAAGCTGCAGCGACGTCGACCGCGTCGCGCGAGACGTCGACCTCATGCACGCGCACGCCCCACGCGCCGAGGTGCGCGCTGATCGCGGTAACAGCGGCGGTCGCCGGGTCAGCCAGCGACGGGTTCGCCTCCAGCCCGCGGTTCGCGCGGATCTCCGTGAGGAAGCGCTTGCGCGACGCCCCCACGAGCACCGGCAGGTCACCGGCGATGAACTCCGGCAGCGCGTTGAGCAGCGCCCAGTTATCGGCCGCTGTCTTGGCAAAGCCCAGGCCCGGGTCGAGCACAATCTGCGAGTGCTCCACGCCCGCGGCGACGGCGTTGTCGGTCAGGCGTTTCAGCGTCTCGTGCACATCGGCCACCACGTCCCCGCCGTGATCAGCGCTTCCCGACGCATTCACAAAATCCGCATTATCCACCGTCCGCCAGTGCATCAGGCACACCGGCAGCGCGGTCTCCGCCATGACGCGGTACATGTCCGGGTCGGCCAGGCCACCGGAGACGTCGTTGATCATGTCCACGCCAGCTTCCGCCGCGGCAAGGGCCGTCGACGCGCGCATCGTGTCCACCGACGTGCGGATTCCCTCCGCGTGCAGCGCCGCGATCACCTCTTTGGCGCGCTCCGCCTCCACCTCGGCCGGCACACGCGTCGCGCCCGGGCGGGTGGATTCTGCGCCGACATCGATCATGTCCGCGCCCTGCGCCACCAGCTCTTTCGCGTGCGCGATCGCGCGGTCGCGGTCGAGCCACTTCCCGCCGTCGGAAAAACTGTCTTCCGTGACGTTCACAATGCCCATGACCATCGTGCGGCCGGGCGTGGTCAGATCTGCAACAGTGACCATTTTTAACCCCTGATCAGGCTCAACACTTCGGCGCGCGATGCCGCGTTGCGCTTAAATCCGCCGCGCACCGCCGACGTCGTGGTCGTCGCGCCCGGCTTCCGGATCCCACGCATGGCCATGCACAGGTGCTCACATTCGATCACCACGATCACAGATTGCGCCCCAAGCTTATCGACGAGCGCATCCGCAATCTGACTCGTCAACCTCTCCTGCACCTGCGGCCGCTTGGCGTACATATCCGCCAGTCGCGCCAGCTTGGACAAGCCCGTCACATGGCCGTCCTCCCCCGGGATGTACCCGATGTGGGCGACACCGTAGAACGGCACCAAGTGGTGCTCACACGTGGAGTAGATCGGCACATCACGCACCAACACCAACTCCTCGTGGTTTTCCGCGAAGGTCTTTTCCAGCACCGTCGTCGGATCCGTGTGCAAACCTGCGAACACCTCTTCATACGCCCGCGCCACACGCGCCGGTGTGTCCACCAGACCTTCACGGTCCGGGTCCTCGCCCACCGCCAGCAGCAGTTCACGCACCGCTGCCTCCGCGCGCGCCCGGTCAAAAGCGGGGCGCTGTTCAGCCTGTGGCGCTGGCTTCTTCTCAGCCTGCCTCTTCTCCGCAGGCTCCCCCGCGTTCGGGTTCACCGCGCGAGCAATCGCAGCATTCAAAGGATCAGTCATTATTCTTCTTCCTCCGGCTTGAGGTGGCGAGGGCCAGCGTCTTTCTTGATCACGCGGGTCTCGCGGGTGTCACGGTCCTCGCGGTCATCCCATTCATGGTCCGGCTGTTCGTTCTCCGGCAGACGGAAACCGATGACCTCGGTGTCCGCATTTCCTGCTGGGCCTTGTGCTCCTGCTGGGCCTGTCGGCCCGACAGGTCCAGCTGGGTACGCACGGTTGCCCGGGTGTGGTTGGGGTCCGCGCTTGTCACCGGGGAAGGACCAGTCGGCGGGGGGCTGGGGGCCGTCGTAACGCGGCTGGGTGCCTGGCTTGCGCGGCCCGGTCGGTGCGGTCGGCCTGGTCGGTGCGTTCTGCGCTTCACGCTCAGCCTGACGGCGGGCGCGTGCCTGCTGCGATGCTTCCAGCAGCGAGAACCTCTTCGGCGGCTCCTCGCCGCGCTCCTCTGCGATCTCTACCGGGGTCTTCACCGGCTCGCGGCCAATCTGACGGCCGAAGCGCGCATCCACCGGCGGCAGACCGGAGCCCTGCGGCTCGATGCCATCGAAGATGGCCTCCAGGTCGCCGCGGCGCAGGGTCTCCTTCTCCAGCAGTTTGGAGGCGAGGGTGTCCAGGTAGTCGCGGTGTTCTTCGAGGATGGAGTAGGCGCGGGAGTGGGCTTCGTCGATAAGCTCATGCACTTCGCGATCGATCGTCTCAGCGACTGCTGGCGAATACTCGAGCACGCCGCCGCCCATCGCGCGGGCAAACGGGTCGCCGGCCTCGTCGCCGTACTTGACCGCGCCGAGCGTGGAGGACATGCCGTATTCCATCACCATCGCCCGGGCGATCTTCGTGGCCTGCTCGATGTCCGCGGACGCGCCGGTGGTGGGCTCGCCGAACACGAGCTCCTCCGCGGCGCGGCCGCCCATGGCGAAGACGAGGCGGGCGAAGAGCTCGTCGCGGTTGTACATGCCCTTGTCATCTTCAGGCGCCGTCATGGCGTGGCCGCCGGTGCGACCACGGGCGAGGATGGTGACCTTGTACACGCGCTCAATGTCCTTGAGCGCCCACGCGGCGAGAGTATGGCCGCCCTCGTGGTAGGCCGTGACCTTCTTCTCCTTCTCGGAGATGACCTTGGAGCTGCGGCGCGGGCCGCCGATCACGCGGTCGGTGGCTTCCTCGAGTGCGTCCGCCGTGATCACGTTGCCGCCGATGCGGGCAGTGAGCAGCGCGGCCTCGTTGAGCACGTTGGCTAGATCCGCACCGCTCATACCGGCTGTGCGCTTGGCCAGGGATTTCAAGTCCGCGTCCGGGCCCAACGGCTTGTTCTTCGCGTGGACGTTCAGGATCTTCTCGCGGCCGGCGAGGTCCGGGTTGGTCACCGGGATCTGACGGTCGAAGCGGCCCGGGCGCAGCAACGCCGGGTCGAGAATGTCCGGGCGGTTCGTGGCGGCGATGAGGATGACGCCTTCGCGGTCGCCGAAGCCATCCATCTCCACGAGCAGCTGGTTCAGCGTCTGCTCACGCTCATCGTGGCCACCACCGGTGCCGGAGCCGCGCTGGCGACCCACCGCGTCAATCTCATCCACGAAGATGATGCACGGGCTGTTCTCCCGCGCCGTTTTGAACAGGTCGCGGACGCGGGAGGCGCCGACACCAACGAACATCTCCACAAAGTCCGAACCCGAAATGGAGTAGAACGGCACCCCTGCCTCACCAGCAACGGCGCGGGCCAGCAGCGTCTTACCGGTTCCCGGCGGGCCGTAGAGAAGCACACCGCGCGGGATCTTCGCGCCCAACTTCTCGTAGATCTCCGGATCCTGCAAGAAGTCCTTGATCTCCTGCAGCTCATCCACCGCTTCATCAGCACCAGCGACATCCGCGAACGTATTCGTCGGCATATCCTTGGTCAGCTGCTTCGCCCGCGAACCACCGATGCCGAACATGCCGCCACCGGCCTGCATCCGGTACATGAAGAAGAAGATAAGGCCGAAGACCAAAATCATCGGCAGCATGAAACCGAGCATGGACATCAGGAAGGACTCCTGCGTCACATTCGTGGTGTACTTATCAGCCTCCGCGCCCTTCACCGCATTAAAGATGTCCGGTGTCGTACGCGCCGGGTACTGAGCCTGAATCTCCTCAATCCCCTCACGCTCCTCCACCTTGATGGGCTCACGCAGAGTCAAGCGGACGCGCTGCTCCCGGTCGTCGATCTGAGCTTCTTTCACGTTCTTCGTGTTCAGCTGCTCAAGAGCGATCGAGGTGTCCACCTGTGTGTAATTACGCGTCGGATCCCCGATCAGCGTGGTCAAATACAGCAGGATGAGGACAACGGCAGCGAAAATGCCGTAGCGCACAACGTTTTTGTTGGTCTTGTTTTTCATCTAGCCTTCGTGGGTTCTCAGCCGTAGGAGTTCATTAGCGGGTTAACAATTCCTACAGCCTACCCACCGCCCGAAACATTCCCACTTTTGTACCACTGGGCGGGCGGGAGGCCAGGGGGAGCTGTGTAAAATTTTACATCGCC
>NZ_JAKMUS010000011.1 GCF_027570075.1 Corynebacterium meitnerae | reverse complement strand
GCGGGCCGAGCAGGCCGGGACCAAGGCCGAGAAAACAAAAACACCGGGAGGATGATCCTCTCGGTGTTTGGTGCTGGTGCCAGGTAGAAGATTCGAACTTCTGAAGGCTAATGCCGGCGGATTTACAGTCCGCTCCCTTTGGCCGCTCGGGCAACCTGGCGTGCTTGGACTACTCTACAGCAGCGTCCCAGAGAGTTTGCAAATCGCCTGGCAGAACGGCACATCCGTGGCTAACCAACGCGGTCAACCGTGTAGCGGGCAATCTGGCGCATGGCCGCATTGGCCGGAATATCCGGGAGCTGGTCCAGGCACTCATCCACCACGGCCAGGTACTTGCGGACGGTTTCGAGGGAACGTTCGCGGCCATCGGTTTGGCTGATGAGGGTGAGGGCGCGTTCGACATCGGCATCGCGGGTAAGCGGCCCAGTGAGCAGCGCGCGGAGCTCTTCCCCGGCGGGGCCTTGATCGCGCATTGCGTAGAGCGCGGGGAGGGTGAACACGCCCTCGCGGAGGTCGGTGCCCGGGGTTTTTCCGGATTGGTCGGTGTCGGAGAAGATGTCAATGATGTCGTCGACGATCTGGAAGACCATGCCTACGGCCTCGCCGAGCTTGGTCAATGCCTCGACCGTGCGCTGGTCAGCACCGGAGTGCAAGGCACCCAAGTGTGCGGCGGAGGCGATGAGCACGCCGGTCTTCTCGCGGATAACGCTCAAGTAATGCTCGATCGGGTCGTTGTCGCCGGCACCGAGTGTCTCCCGCATCTGGCCCGTGACCAGCTGGCCGAAGGTGTCCGCGAAGTGCGCGACCGTGGCGGTGTCAATCTCACTCATGATGCGAGATGCCTCTGCCAGCAGGAAGTCACCGGAGAGGATCGCCACCGTGTTCGTCCAGCGGGAATTGGCGGACTCGACGCCGCGGCGCTTGTCCGCCTCATCCATCACGTCATCGTGGTAGAGCGTGGCCAAGTGCACCATCTCGACGATCGTGGCACCACGCACCACGTTGACGGATTGCGGGTGCGGGCCGAACTCGCTGGCCAGCATGGCCATCACTGGGCGGAAACGCTTGCCACCAGCCTTGGCTAGGTGTGTGACCTTGTCGGACAGGAACTCCTGTCCGCTGTTGAGCCGCTGGAACATGAGCTGTTCCACCCGGGCCAACCCGTCAGCAACGCGAGCCGCCAGCGCCTCATCCCCAAGGTCCAGCTGGTTGCTGGCTGCGGGCGGCGTAGGTGAGCCGTGAGTCATCTATCTTCCTTGCGGGTCGTGCGGCGGGAACATGAATGCTCTTAACCGTAGTCCACACCACAACCGATTAGCGCAATATGTACCGTTGGAACGGTGAATTCCTTTCTTGGCCGCTATGACTGCGTGGTTGTCGGCGCTGGCCCCGCCGGTTCCGCCGCCGCGATCGCCGCGGTCCGGGCAGGTATGAGCACCGCGGTTGTTGATGCTGCTCCAGCCGGTCGCGACAAGACGTGCGGCGACGGCCTCACCCCCCGCGCGGTGCACGCGCTGAAGACGCTCGGCCTTGAATCGGCCCTGCCCGCCTACCGCAATCGCGGCCTGAAACTCCACGGTTATGGGGGTTCCGTCACCGCACCGTGGCCGCGCAGCGTGTACGGCACCGAAGGTTCCGCGAGCCCGCGCATGCTTTTCGACGCCGCCCTGGCCAACCTCGCCTCCACCACCGGCGCTGACGTGTTCTACAACTGCCCGGCCACCGGAGTGTCTTTCGGTGCAGACGGCTCCATCTCCGCCGTGGAAACACCGCGTGGCCAGATCCACGCACGCTGGGTCATCGTTGCGGATGGGGTGCGCTCCCCCTTCGGCAAGAAACTCGGCCGCCAGTGGCACCGCGGGGAGGTCTACGGCATTGCCGCGCGTTCCTACTGTGATTCGCCACTTGCTAGCGAACCCTGGATGCACTCCCACGTCGAACTCAACGACGCCGATGGCCAGATCCAACCCGGCTACGGCTGGATCTTCCCGCTGGGCTCCGGTCAGGTGAACCTCGGCTGCGGTGCGCTATCCACCGATGCCCGCCCAGCAAAGGTGAACACCAAGAAGCTGCTGGTGCAGTACGCGGATCAGGTGCACGATGAATGGCAGCTGGGTGAACCACAGAACATCACCTCAGCTCTGCTGCCCATGGGTGGTGCTGTTAGCGGCGTGGCTGGACCGAACTGGATGCTCATCGGGGATGCCGCTGCCTGCGTGAACCCCCTCAACGGTGAAGGCATCGACTACGGGCTGGAAACCGCGATCATGGCGGTGGACCTCATCCAGTCCATGAACCCCGGCGCGGACGCGACCCTGACCTGGCCGTGGGTGCTGCGGGAGAGCTACGGCGAGGCCTTCATGCTGGCGCGCACCGCCGCACGGCTACTCACCTACCCTCAGTTCCTCCCCATCGCCGGGCCCGTTGCCATGCGCAACCTTGGTGGGCGCTACCTCATGCCGGCGGCAGCACGCCTCATGGGCAACCTGATCACAGAGGAGGACAAGGACTTGGTCGCCCGCGCCTGGCGCGCGGCCGGGAAGGTGGTCAGCGGACTGCGCGCGGATACGCCGCTATGGGATCTCGTGTGAACTAACGCTCACACGAGATATTAGTTTTTTACGGCGTGGTGCAGCGCCACGATGCCGAAGGCCAGGTTCTTCCACTCGCACTCGGCCCAACCATTGGCGTTGATGTCTGCGGCCAACTGCTTCTGTGCCGGCCACGCCTTGATGGACTCGGCGAGGTACTCGTACGCCGGCGCGTTGGAGGAAAACACCTTGCCCAGAAGCGGAATCATCTTGGGCAGGTAGCGGCTGTACAGCTGGGAGAACACGGGGACAACGGGGGTGGAGAACTCGTTGACCACCAAGCGGCCGCCCGGTTTGGTCACGCGCGCCATTTCACGCAGACCAGCCTTGAAATCGTGGACGTTGCGCAGGCCGTAGGAAATGGTCACGGCGTCAAAAGATTCGTCCGCAAACGGCAAACGCATCGCATCCCCGCAGACCTTCGGCACATCGCGGTGCGCCCCAGCGCGCAGCATGCCCTGGGAGAAATCGCAGGCCACAACCCATGCGCCGGACTTAGCCAGTTCGACGGTGGACACGGCAGTGCCAGCAGCGAGGTCGAGGACCTTCTCCCCCGGCTTGACATCGAGAAGCTCACGAGTGCGCTTGCGCCAGTAGCGGTCCAGGCCAGCCGTCATCACCGTGTTAGTGATGTCGTAGTTCTTTCCCACATCATCGAACATTCCCGCCACGTCGTGCGGGTTCTTCTCCAGGTTCGCCTTGGCCATAGCCACCGAGTCTAAGTCACACTGGTTGAACGCGAGGGAAGCGGTCCGTGCCCTTGTGCATGGGAGACGCGTCGAGCACGTCGTTGTAGTAGCCCAACAGCTGATCACACAGCGCCGGCCAGGTCTTGTCCTCAATGGAGGCGCGCGCGTTGGCGCTCATGGTGGCCAGGTTTTCGTCGGCAAGAATGTGCGCCACGGCGGCCGGGAGGTCGCGCTCGAACGTCTCCACATCCAGCAGCAGGCCGTTGTAGCCCTCCTGGATGGTGTCGATGGGGCCACCGGCGCGCGGCCCAATCGTCGGCACGCCTGAAGCTTGCGCCTCTTGGAGCGTCTGACCGAAGGTTTCAAACTCACCCGGGTGCACGAACAGGTCCAGGCTGGCGTAGGCGGCTGCGAGCTTCTCCCCGCCGAGCTGACCCGTGAAAACAGCGGTGGGCATCTGCTTACCCAGATCACGCCGCAGCGGCCCATCACCCACGATGACCAGCTGAATATTCGGATCACTGTGTAGCGCCACGAGACGTTCCACGCCCTTCTCCGACGCCAAGCGGCCCACGTAGCCGACCAGCTTCTTCTGCCCCGTCGGATCCCACTTCGCACGCAAATCATCGCGGCGTTTCTGCGGATGGAACAACACCGAATCCACGCCGCGGCCCCACTTATGCACGTTCTGAATGCCGTTGTCTTCCAACTCCGCAATCGCCACCGACGACGGCGCCAGCGTCATCTGCGTCATGTTGTGCAGGCGGCGCGTCCACCGCCACGCCGCGGACTCCAACATGCCCAAGCGATACTTCGCCGTGTAGCCCGCCACGTCCGTCTGGAACAGCGCAATGCAAGGCACTTTTTGCTGCTTAGCGACGATCGCCCCAATCCCACCCAACACAAACGGACTGGCCAGGTGGATGATGTCCGGCTTGAACTCCTTCACCGTTTTGAGCACCCGCCCACTGGGCACACCCACCGGCAAGGAATCCACTCGGGGCACCATCACCGTGGGCACACGCACGATAGGAAAACCCAGGTAGTCAGGGATTTCCTCCTGGTATTCACGGGCCCCAGGGGCAATGACCACTGCCTCATCACCCGTCTCCTTGAGGTGCTCCAGCACCCGGAGAACCGAGTTGGTAACGCCATTCACATTTGGCAGGAAAGACTCAGCAACAATGGCAACACGCATGCTCGCATTATCCATGCCTGTACCGAACTGGTCATGGAATTACGGGGAACCTTAGGTAAATTTTCTGCCCCGACGGTCACGTTTCTTGGCCCACGTGCTCACTGCCCACCAAGCAAGAGCCGCAACCAACGTGGATGCCAGTGCCACTGAGAGCGCCGGGATGATGGCCAACGTCCACTGTCGCCCCTCCACCTTCACGATGTCCGGGTTCGACTTGGCATACGTCACCCACACCTGCTGCCCCTCGCCGATCCCGGAGGGATACAGCAAACCATAGGGCGGGGTGTGGAAGCGCCCCTGCTCATCCTGGTACTCCACCGACATGCGCAGAGTAGACACGCTGTTCACCGTGGCGATGCCGCGACCTGGGTCCTTGGCAATGAGGTAATCGTTGTACGCCGGACCCGCCACCATGGCCACGCTGCCGAGCATCGCGCACATGTACAGCGCGATAATCAGTTGGTGGAGCCGGCGGCGGACGGTCTCCCGCGTCACAACAATTCTCACTCGGTGTGCCCTTTCGCCCTACTTCTTCAACCGCTCAGCCAGGTCCCGGCGGGTCGTGCGCGTAGTCACGGCCTCAATGACCAGAACCGGGTGCGGGGAATCAATGTTGTCCATCAACGCATCGGTCAGCTCAGCTGTGCTTTCTGCCCGTGCATAAGCAACGCCGTAGCCCTCACACAGGGACTCAATATCCACATCATGCGGGGTGCCAAAAGCCTGCTCGAACTGGTCGCGCACGCTCGGCGCACCCACCTCTAGTGCTTCGAAGATGCCCCCGCCATTGTCATTGGCCACAACGATGGTGAGGTTGCTCGGCCGCGGCTGCACAATCCCTTCACCACCGACGAGGAGCCCACCAATGTCATGCAGGAACGTCAGGTCCCCCATCAGCGCAACGGTGCGGGGTGCGCGAATCTCCTCCGGGTGAAGCGCCTGAGTTGCCATGGCAATGCCAACGGCCTGGGAGATCGTCCCATCGATGCCGGCTGCGCCGCGTGCCGCAAACGTCGAAACGCCATCGAAGGGCATACCCACCAAGCTGGCATCACGCACCGGGTTGGAAGAACCCAGCACCATCGTGTCGCCCACGCCCAACGTGTCACACACCGCCGCCGCGGCGTGGAGTCCCGTGAACCCAAACTTCTCGTCGGTCAGTGCATCGCGCACTGTCTGCGCGCCGACATCACCAGCTGCCTCGCAGATCTTCAACCATGTGTCGCTGGGCTGCCCCGTCACGTTGACGCGACTACCGCGGCGCTGCGGGTTGCCGGTGAAGGTGTCCGTGCGGGACAGACCGATGACCTCAATCGTCGACTCCGCCATGAGGGCCAGCACATCTCGGTGCAGGGTTGGGTGGCCAACAACGATCACTTGCTCGGGCTTTGTCGACGCCGCGAAGTCCCCACCGTCATGGCTAATGGCCACCTCGTCCTGGACGAAGAACCGTGCCGCCAGCGGATGAACCTGGTGGAACGGCGTGGGCGCAGTTGGCTCCGCAATAGTGGGAACGTGCTCGAGCCCCGGCACTTCCCACGCCTCATCACCAGCGATGACGAGCGTATTTTTGTCCAAATCCACGTCCACCACACCGTGGTCGACGAAGCCAGCGCTATCGCGGCTCAGCCGGCCCGGACCAACCCGGCGCGGCTGGCCGGTCTGCTCTGGCAACGTCTGTGGCACGAGCGGAGTATCAAAGGCAACGTTGATGTGTACCTGCTCCGCCGCGAAAGCGATCGGGTCCGCCGGTGAAGTGACCTGTTGGGTTTCTGCATAGCGGCCGAAGATGCCCTGCTGCCAGATGGTTTGGGAGGCACCAGTCCCCACGAGCCGCTCTGGCCTGTCCGCGCTGATCACGGCCAGTGGGGTGTGGGACATGTGGGCTTCCACCACCGCCGGGAAAGCATTAGCCACGGCCGTGCCCGACGTCATCACAACACCCACATGGCGCCGCTGCACCCGGGCGATACCAAGCGCGGTGAATGCTGCCGAGCGTTCATCAATCCGCACGTGCACGGTGATGTCCTCGCGCGCCAACAATGCGTACGCCAGCGGGGAATTACGCGATCCAGGGCTCAACACAACATCGGTGACGTGCTCGGCGAGCACCCCGGCCACATGTTGTGCCAGTTCCAGGGAATCTGGGGAATCCACTTAAGTCAGTCACTCTCTTTCTCATTAGATCCATTCGGATCTAATTGGACGTTTTCATCTGGTCAATGAGGCTCTTCAGCTCATCCAGCATGCTCTGGAAATCATTCCTGACGTCTTCCGGAATCTCCGTTGGAATTTCCGTAGGCAGGTCCGTTGGCAGCTCGGTTGGCAACGTGATCTCGCCTTCACCATCCCTATCGCGGTTGAGCAGACCATCCAAGAAACCTTCCTTGGACGTAGTCACCGTTTCCGTTTCCGTCAGTGTCACCGGTGCTGGCGGCGGCTGGTTCGCGCGCGTTTCCGCGCCCCGCCACAGGAAGAACAACACCACTGCGGCGGCACACAACAACACTGCGATTGCACCCAATGCGATGGCGGAGGTGTTGTTCTTCTCCTCATTTTCGGGCACAACGGGCTGGTTGTACTGGTCACGTCTGTTGTAGCTCTCCGGACGATACGGCTCGTCATACGGCTGCGGGTCACCGTAGTTGTCGTAATTCTCGTAGCTGTCGTAATTGCCGATGTACGCCGTCTGGTTTTCCTCCCCCGGCATGTACTGCCTTGGGGCCGGCGTGGTTGGCCCTAGGTACTCCGTCCGGTCGCCCGAATTGTCACGCGGGATCCTGCGAGTCTGATCATCCATGCGCCACATCGTAGTCGCCGCCGGCGACACTCAGGATGTCCCAGCACCGTCGCAGCCGGTCAAACCAGAAATCCTTACGCTCCCCAGGCGCCGCCAACTCCGCCAAGCGGTCCGGATCAGGAACGCACGGGGTGGCCTCCAAGCAGCCGTTCCGAAGCTCCTGCCTTTCCGCAACATCCTCCACGAACAACCGCTGTGTACCCAGCCCAGCGGCATTCGCACCCACCGCCGTCTCCACCGCCTTCGCCGCGATCAACCCCACACCAATTCCCACTGCCGTATCCAGCGCGGATGCAACGGTAATGCTCATGTTGTGAGCGGCAAGATCCTTCGCGATGGTCAGTGTGTTTCCCACCCCGCCGAGTGGCGCCACCTTGGTCACTGCCACATCAGCGGCATCAAGCTCGGCCACGCGGTATGGGTCCGCCGCCTTCCTGATGGACTCATCTGCCGCAACCGGCACATCCGACCGGCGGCGCACCTCCACCAGTTCCTCCACTGTCTTGCAGGGCTGCTCGATGTAGCGCAGCATCCCACCGGCAGCGTCCGCCAAGGCCTCAGCCGCCTGGACCGCCTCGTCGACTGACCAGCCACCGTTCGCATCCACGCGCAGTTCCGCATCCGGGTGGTGGGTGTGGACGGCGGCGAGGCGGGCGAGATCGTCGATGAGCGTCTGCCCTTTCTCTGCCACCTTGATTTTGAAGGTATCCACCCCCGGGAAGCGCGCGAGCACCCCCTCAACCTCAGACGCGGCAACCGCGGGCACCGTGCCATTGATCCGCACCGCGCGGTCCCCCAGGTCAAGGCCTTGATAGCCCTGGTAGGCGGCCTCCAACCCGGCGCTCAACCAGGCGGCGGATTCTTCGTCGCCGTACTCCAGGAAGGGCGCGAACTCGCCCCACCCCGCCGGGCCGTCGATGAGGAGAGCCTCCCGCGTGGTGATCCCCCGGAACCGCACCGCCATCGGCAGCGCAACCACATGGGCGCGGTCAAGAATGTCCGCCAGTTCCAAAATCCTGCACCTCCACGCCGTGTTCTGGGGGTTCACTCTAGTGGGCCGAACAAGGGATCCGAGATATCTCACATCCCAAAAATCGCGACCTGGGGTTTCACAAAAGTGGATCCGGCAAACGGTCAGAAATCTCGACCGCGCCAAAACACACTCAATGGCACAATGACGGAATGACTACTTATTCCACCGCCCAGCCCTTCGACCCGTCCCAGTGGAAGGCCGTCGAGGGTTTCAATTTCACCGACATCACTTATCACCGCCACGCTGGTGAGGGCCGCGCGAACGGGATCGTGCGCATCGCCTTTGACCGGCCGGAGGTGCGCAACGCGTTCCGCCCGCACACGGTGGATGAGCTGTACCGGGCACTCGACCACGCGCGCCGCGATCCTTCCGTGGGCGTTGTACTGCTCACCGGCAATGGCCCCTCTTCGAAGGATGGCGGCTGGGCGTTCTGTTCCGGCGGTGACCAGCGTATTCGTGGCCGATCGGGCTACCAGTACGCCACCAGCCACGACGGTGATGTGGAAGCCGCCACCGCGGACCATGTCGATGAAGCCCGCGTGAAAGCCGAGGGCGGCCGCCTGCACATCCTTGAGGTCCAGCGCCTGATCCGCACGATGCCCAAGGTGGTCATCGCTGTGGTCAACGGCTGGGCCGCCGGCGGCGGTCACTCCCTCCACGTCGTGTGCGACATGACCATCGCCTCCCGCGAGGAAGCGCGCTTCAAGCAGACCGACGCTGATGTGGGCTCCTTCGACGGCGGTTATGGTTCTGCCTACCTGGCTAAGCAGGTCGGCCAGAAGTTCGCTCGCGAGATCTTCTTCCTCGGCCGCACTTACTCCGCCGAGGACATGCACCGCATGGGTGCCGTCAACATCGTCGCCGACCACGCCTCACTCGAAGCAGAAGCCATCCAGGTCGCCCGCGAAATCAACGGCAAGTCCCCCACCGCCCAGCGCATGCTCAAGTTCGCCTTCAATTTGCTTGACGACGGCCTCATGGGCCAACAAGTCTTCGCCGGCGAAGCCACCCGCCTCGCCTACATGACGGACGAGGCAGTGGAAGGCCGCGACTCCTTCCTGGAGAAGCGCCCGCCGAACTGGGACGAGTTCCCGTTCTATTACTAGGCGAGCTGGGGTTCTTTCTCCTGCTCCGGGTCCGGGTTCGATCCTGCGTTCAGGTCACTCTCGGACTCCACAGCGGACTCCGTGGCGGGCTTCCTGCGGCGCGCTAGAAGCCTGTCTGCAACCAGCATGGCCGCAAAGCTGAGACCCAGCAACGGTAGGAACAAGCCCACCGGGATACCCACGGCAGCGATGATGACCCAGTCCGTGCGGGTCAGATCAGCGCGGCCCGGAACACCGGCAACACCGTTCTTGGTGGGGCGACGGCGCCACCACATGATGTAGCCCATCACCACCATCGCGCAGATCCCCAGAGCAACGAGGGCGAGGGTGATCTGCAGAGCCAGGCCGAACATGATGCCCATGTGGATGTAGATGCCCCACTGGGTGAGTTTGGAAAACAGTGGCAGCTCCGAGAACGGCAGGCGGTCTACAACCTCACCGGTTTCGCCGTTGACGCTCACTGCGTCGGAGGTGAGACGCCACGGCACCCAGCGTTCGCTGGCCTGCCACGCGTGGTCAGTGTCTTCCGGGACGAAGAGGCGCACCTGCCCCGTCAGGCCTTCAGCGCGTGCGGTGTCCAGGACGGTCGCTGCTTGATCGGAAATCTGTGCGGGGGTCAGGCCACCCGCAGCCGCAGCACCGGAGTGATTATGCTCCGCATGCGGATCAGCTTCAGCAGCCTCAGGCTGGGCAACCAGCGAGGTCTCAATCGGTTCCGCCTTACCGCCAAGCCACGTAATCGTGCGATCGACGTTGCCACCGGCAAACACAGACCAGGTGATACCCGTCGCGGACAGGCCAAGCATGCCCACCAGCAACCAGGTGCCAGCCACACCGTGCAAGTTGAGAACCTTACGGCGGCGGCCGCTCTTGTTCTCCAGACCAGTCAGCGCACGCTTGCGGGCCATGCGCCACCACAGGAATAAGCCACCCAGGGCCACAACCCACAACCAGCTCGCGGCGATCTCGGAGTAGAGCTCACCCACCTCACCCAGGTGCAAATTTTTGTGTGTAGCGGAAATCCAGTGGCGCAGCGGCAGCTCTCCAAGACCGGAGTAGCTTGGCTCATCGCCCATCACCGAGCCGGTGTACGGGTCAACGAAGATGCTGCGGAGTTCACTGTTGTCGGCCAAGGATTCGTCGATAAGCAGCACGCGCGTCGGCTCATCAGCCTTCGAGGACGGCCAAACCTGCGCCACATCCATGTCGGGGTGAGAGGTTTGCGCGGCCTTGATTTGGCTGGCCAGCGGCACCTCCGTGGTATCGCCGCCCTCCGGCGCGGACACGGTCAGCACATCTTTGTACACGAGGTTTTCCAGGGTGGGCGCGATGGCATACAGCGCACCACTGAGTGCCGCGATGAAAATGAACGGGGCGATGAACAGCCCGGCATAAAAGTGAATTCTTCTGGTCAGCGCGGGCAAGCCGCTGCGTTGGCGTGTTGTCCGAGACACATGTGCACCTTTCGATTGAGATTGGGACGCAATAAAAGTCGCGACAACAACCGAATTAGTTCCCACTAGTTTCAAATCCCGTAAAACCGCCGGTAGACCGTAAGCTGTCCCGTGTGCCCAACATGCTCGAATTACTCCCCGTCGACCTGGCTAATCCGCTGGCGATCATGCCGGACCTCGAAGCAGCGATCTCTGGTGAATGCGCGCTGCTCCCGGTCCCGGCGAATGATCCGACGCGGGCGGACAAACTCCGCGTGAGCATGCGCGCGGGCCAGTCCATTGCGGATGAGATCGCAGTTGTGGTGGCCACCTCGGGCTCCACGGGCACACCGAAAGGCGCACAACTCACGCCGGTGAACCTCATTTCCAGTGCCGATGCCACCCATCAGGCTTTGGGGGGCCCGGGACAATGGCTGCTGGCCATGCCGGCGCACCACATCGCGGGCCTGCAGGTCCTCGTGCGCAGCATGGTCGCCGGCGTCGAGCCGGAATTCGTCGACCTCACCGACGGCTTCCACACCTCCGACTTCGTCGCACGCGCCGAAACACTTGCCGCCACCGGCGACCGCATGTACACCTCGCTGGCCCCCATGCAGCTCAACAAGATCATGAGCACCCTCGCCGGGATCGAAGCCTTAAGGCTTTTCGACGCCATCTTGGTCGGCGGCGGCCGCATCAACCCGAAAATGCTCGACTCGGCAGCCAAACTGCGCATCAATGTGGTGACCACCTACGGCTCCTCTGAAACCTCCGGCGGCTGCGTATACGACGGCCGCCCGATCGCCGGCGCCCACGTCCGCGTCCGCGATGGCCGTATCCACCTCGGCGGCCCCATGATCGCACACGGCTACCGCAACCTGCCTGACCACGAGGCTTTTTCCGAACCAGGGTGGTTCATCACCTCCGATGCCGGTGAGCTCACCGACGGGACACTCACCGTCAACGGGCGACTGGACAACCTCATCGAAACCGGCGGCCTCAAACTGCAGCCAGAACTGCTTGAGGAATTCATGCTCACCCTCGACGGCGTCACCGGCGCCTGCGTTGTCGGTGTTCCGGACGACCGCTTCGGTCACCGCATCTGCGCCGCCTACTCCGGCTCCGCCGAATTGGGTGACCTCCTCGAAGCGTTTGATGGTCTCCCCCGCTGGCAGGTTCCCAAGGATCTCCGCCACTTCCGCACGATCCCCACCACCGGCCCCGGCAAGCCTGATCGCCGCGCCGTCGCCACGGTCTTCGCCGGGGACGCCTAGCTCCTCCTCGGTCCTCCCTCCCCCGGCCCCTCGACCCCTCGGCCCCACGCCCCCCGGCCCCAGTGCACTCAACTTTCCAAAATCGTGCAAACCCTCTCTAAAACCCCAGGACTGCTCCCAACTTTCGAAAATGGTGCACACGGACCAGATTCGGAACGCCCGCTCCGATCCAGCCGCCAACAAGACCAAAACCATCCGAGAATCACAACATTCGGAACGCCCAATCCGTTTTTGGTCACCCGCAGGTAACCTGATACCCACAACGAAGCAAATTCGGAACGCCCGCTCCGCTACACCCATGACAAGACGGCAAAATGACAAAACGAGAGGAGCCCCTATGGACGTCAGCGCGCTTGGCCAGTTCGTTCGGACCCAACGCAAACGCGTCAGCCTGACACAGGTAGATCTGGCCGACCTAGCGGGGGTGTCGGATCGTTTCCTCCGAGAGCTCGAAAAAGGCAAGCCAACGGCCGAAGTGGGCAAGGTCATCACCGTGCTCTCCGCCCTCGGGTTCGACTTAGAGCCACAAGTCCACCGGGGTGACCTGCTGTGATTGTCGCAGCAGTTGTGGCTTTAGGGGCTAGGCCTCTCCCTAGTCCTCGTCCGTGGGTTCGGCGATAAGCACAGCGATGTCCTCGTCGGTATAGGTGGCCGCGATCTGCATATCGTTACCACTGCCCCACTGATTGCGGCGCACCAACGCTTGGCGCTGAGACATGGGGATGATGGAGAACTCGCGGGGGTGAGGGAACACCTGGCGGACGCGGTGGCCGGAGCGGAGGGCGCAGTGGTGGAGCCAGACGTCGTCGGCAAGCGGAGATGTGCCTTGAAAACCTTTGCCTTGAGCGGCGACATAATCCACCATCGACGCTGGATAGATCACGCCGGAGACGCCGGTGGCGAAGTGACGGAATGACGGTTCCGTGGTGAAGGTGGTTGTCCACTCTTTGTACGGCGCGATGGCGTCTTTGCGCATGGTGATGGTGTGCGCGCGGTAGGCAACGACATTGCGCGGGGAGGCATCAGCGGCGTTGAGTAGCTTTTCTGCGAACCAACGCGGATACATCATGTCATCGTCCACCGTGATCACGCGGACACCTTTGCCGGCGAAGGCCTGGAAGGTGCCGTAGTACTTGGTGTGCGGACCGTATTTACCGTCGGAGCACCGCACGTCGAGGCCACGTTGAGCCAGGCGATTGAGACCTGGCGGCCACGGGGCGTTGAAGTCTTCCTCGTCCAGCCACAGGATCACAGGCAGGCGAACCGTGCCTACCAGGAGGGAGGCGATGGAGTACACAGCCGTGGATAGGCGTTTGCCGTAGGTGGTGAGGGAAATGATGGTGTCCCCGGCGCTCACCTCAGCGGCACTTGGAAACGACAGTGAGTGCGCCTTGGTTGCCAACAACAAGCCCGGTTGGCGCGCGAAAGTGCCCGCCGTATGGAGCACCTGGCGGACGGCATAGTCGATCCACATGGAGGGCTACTTTATCCCAGCTTCCCTCCACACCCACTTTGAGTGCATGATGGACAGCATGGATTCCACGCCGAATACCCCTGCTTCCGAGCCCGCTGACGTGCCAGAAGAAGGCCGTTCAGCCACATTTCGCGACTGGTGGCAGGCGGCGCGTCCGCACACGTGGTTCAATGCCGTGGCCCCCGTGGTGGTGGGTACTGGTGCGGCGGCGTATGAGTTCTGGTGGAGCCTGCCGCAGGCATTCTTGGCGCTCATTGTGTCCATGGGGCTGATCATTGGTGTGAACTACGCGAATGATTACTCCGACGGCGTGCGCGGCACCGACGATGACCGGACGGGCCCGGCGCGCCTCACCGCCTCGGGTAAAACACGCCCGGAAAACGTGAAGCGGGCCGCGTTCATCTCTTTTGGTATTGCCGGCCTCGCTGGCCTGGTGCTAGCGCTGATCTCTGAACCGTGGCTCATCCTCGTTGGCGCGGTGTGCATTCTTGCCGCGTGGTTTTATACCGGCGGGAAGAACCCGTACGGCTATCGGGGTTTGGGCGAGGTCTCCGTATTCATCTTCTTCGGCCTCGTGGCGGTGCTGGGCACCCAGTTCACGCAGTCATTCACCGTGACGTGGGTGGGCGTGGCGTGTGCCGTGGCGGTGGGTGCGATCTCCGCGGCGATCAACTTGGCCAACAACATCCGGGACATCCCCACGGATAAGGAAGCTGGGAAGGTCACCCTTGCCGTGAAGCTCGGGGATAAGCGCGCCCGCATCCTGTTTAGTGTGCTGACCCTGATCCCCTTCGTGGTTACGCTTATTTTGGCCACAACCCTTCTCACGACGCTGCTCGCTCTCGTGGCGCTGCCGTGGGCGATCAGTTCGATCATGGTGGTTCAGCGTGGCGCGCAAGGCCCGGACCTGATCCCGGTTCTGGGACGCAATGGACGCGCCATGCTGGTGTGGTCGCTGGTCACTGCGGTCGCACTCACCGCTGCCTCCCCCATGTGGTGGATAGGTGAAACAGTCCCTTACACCGTGGATGGATACCAGGACTTTGGGTGGACCTTCTACATCGACCGGTAGCCAAAGCAAGCTTTTCGACGTTTCCAAAGGAGGCACTTTTACGTGATCGATGTCTTAACCGGTTTCGCGATCATTTTTGTGGTCATCGGCGCCGGTTATGTACTCGCGCAACGGGGCATCATTGGTGCTGGGGATCAGCGCCTCATGTTCAACCGCGTCGCGTACTGGGCGGCGTCGCCGGCATTGTTGTTCACCACGGTGGCAACCTCTGATGCGTCGACGTTTATCTCCCCCGTCGTGGTTGTGGTGCTCATTGCCACCGCGATCACCATGGCGGTGTTCTGGGTGATCTCCCGGCTGTTCTTCCAGGCAGATGTGCCCACGCGGATGGCTGGTGCTGCGTCCGCGAGTTACTTCAACTCGGTGAACATCGGTCTGCCCATTGCTATTTATGTCATCGGTGATGCCGCCTACATGCCACCGGTGCTGCTCATGCAGATGGTGATCGTATCTCCCTTTGTCATCGCCGGTTTGAGTGCCAACCCCGATGCCCCCGGTTCCCGGGGGCGGCACGTGTGGGAGGCCGTGAAGTCCGGTCTCACCGCCCCTGTTGTTGTGGCACCGCTACTTGGTTTGGTGGTCGCCGCCATGGGGTGGACGGTGCCGGATCCGGTGATGGCGCCACTAGAAATTTTGGCGGGGGCTTCCATCCCGATGATCCTCATGAGTTTCGGCGCCAGCCTGCGTGGCGGGGCGGTGCTATCCCCGGGCCCGGACCGGCCGGCCACGATTACGGCGTCTGTGCTCAAGCTCACCGTGATGCCCGCCGTCGCGTGGGCCACGGGTGTTGCTGCGGGCCTTGAAGGCTCAGCGCTCTACGCCGCGGTCATCCTCTGTGCCCTCCCCACCGCACAGAACGTGTACAACTACTCCGCTAATTTCCGCGCGGGTGAAACGGTGGCGCGCGATACCGTGTTCATCACCACGTTCTTGTCACTGCCCGCGATGGTGGTCATCGCGTTGCTGTTTGGCAAAGGACTGTGAGACGGGCGTTAACGTCCCGCCAGCTCATCACTCACCCACTGCTTGCGGGCCTTGCGCTGGCTGTTCCACACCGCCATGGCCTCGGTGGCTTCCACGCGCTGTTTGGTGAATACCAGCATGGACAACGGGAATGCCACGATCAGGGCGAGCAGTGCCGACATAACCAGTGGCACCGGTGCATCAATGGCCACCGCCACAACTTGGATGACCACGGCGAGCACAACGAAAAGGCCAAGGCGCAGCGCACCATATTTTGCAGCGGCGCGGTTAGCGCGCGAACGAGCCTCTGGGTCAACGGTCGGCGCGGTGGTGGTCTGATTCGTCTTCGGGTCTGTCACAGTCATTGACCTTAGCTGTCAGCAGTGTTGTGGGGCGAACCAGTATGTTGGAAGACATGGGTCGGTTAATTCTCTTGCTGTTGATCGTTCTGGCCGTCTGGCTGCTCTGGCGCGCTTTCGGTCCCGGCAGTTCAGAACGCTACGGCTCGCTGCGTCCCAAAAACGCACAGCAGCCGCCCGCCATCAAAGGGCCGGATGATGATGAGGAGTTCCTGTGGAACATCGAGAAGAACCGCTTCAAGGAACGCCGCGCCAAGGAAGAAGCTGAACGCCGCGCCAAGGAAGAAGAGGAGCGCCGGCTGCGCCGCGAGGAGCGCCGCGAAGAGGACTAGCGGGCCGGTGCTGCTGCTACACAGATCCCGATCTGCTAGAGAAATTCAATAAACGCGCAGGACGTTCGACCAACTTTTCAAAGTTGGTCGCAACCTATCCCCCACGCCTATTTCTTTTCCACCCACTTCGGCTCCAACCCCAGAGCCTCGGCCACTGCCATGACTTTCTCCCAGCGCACCCCGGCGCCACCCCGCTCGATGGTGTGCAAGGTGGAGCGGGAAATCCCCGCGGCTGTGGCCACTTCTTGTTGGAGGCGGCCGGCTTCACGCCGGACATCGGCAAGTTCTGCACCCAGTTCAATGAGGGTGGGGATATCGCTGGCAGGCTTGCCTTGTTTATTACGGGGAGTAGGCACGCGGGGACTCCTTCATCGGGGGCATGACAGGGTCCAGGGAATCATCCCTGAAAACTTAACTTGTTATTACAAGATACCCCGCCGCGGGAGAAACAATTGACTAATTGAGCCCCGCGTATGAGTGAAGTCCCGTTGCCACCAGGTTGATGAAGAACAGATTGAACACACTCGTGACAAATGCCGCCACGTTGATCCACGCTGCCTTGGCGTTCTTCCAGCCAGCGGTAGCACGTGCGTGGAGGTATGCCGCGTACAGGATCCAGGTGATCAGTGCGACGGTTTCCTTCGGGTCCCAACCCCAGAAGCGACCCCATGCAACCTCGCCCCAGATGGCGCCGAGCATGATGCCGATGCCGAACACCGGCAGGGTGATAATCGCGGTGCGGTAAGCGTAGGAGTCCAGCTTCTTAGCGCTCGGCAGCGGCTTTGCAATCGCGCCGAAGAAGCCCTTCTCCTCCCCACGCGGCTGCCAGATGCGCAGCAGGTAGAGCAGGGAGAACATGCCGGAGATCAGGCCGATGGACGCACCCACGGACACGGTGGACACGTGGAAGGGGTACCAGAAGCTCTGCAGCGCCGGCACAAGCGGAGCAGCCGCGGCATACAGCACGGTTGCAGCGAGGAAGAGCAGCACGATGTTCGGCGCCAGCAGCCACGGCCAGGTGGTGTGCCAGCCACGACGCTGGATGATCACGGCGGCGGCCACCATGGTCACGGCGGTCGAGGTGATCACAAACTCGTACATGTTGCCCATGGGGAAACGGCTCACGGACATACCGCGCGTGACCACAGCCACCACGTGGAAAATGATGCCCACCCACGTCAGATACTGGGTACTACCAGCCATCTTGCGGGCGCGGAGACGCGCTGCGTCAATCTCCTCATCGGTGACGGTTGCGCTCTCCAGTTCAGAGGAGTGCGGCTTGTCCACCACGGTCTCGCCGCCGGCAGCGCCGACAGCCACGAGTTCCTTCTCCTCCACCGCAGCACGCTCACGCTTGAGGTCGATGACGGCCTGCGCACGCATGTAGTGAATGCACGAAAGAATCAGGGAAACAATGTAAACAGCGAATGCCGTACGCAGCGACAAATCAGAAACGTCGGCGAGGGTGGAGTTGACCAACATGCGGAATAGTTTACTCCACACCTATCGCCGCCACCAAGGCTGCGGGAGATGTTAGTGCACGTCAGTGCCACTCTTCGGCATCAGAGTCGTCCTCAAACTCAGCCTCATCGAGCTTCTGCTTGTTCGCGTCTTGGAGCACCAACGCCACCACCTCATCGAACTCACTGCCCCACCCGGCGCGGTCCGTGCGGGCGAGTCCGGCGAGTTCAATATGCGTTCCGCCTGCTGCGGAAGGGGTGAAGCGCACCCACACGCGCCGGCGCTTGATCAGCAGCGAACCAACGAGGGAGGCGAGCAACAGGGTGGTGACAACGAGTGCCCAACCCTGGGTGGGGTCGCGGGAGATTTGGTAGTTGGCGTATTCGGCGGCACCGTCGAAACGCACGGTGATCTCCCCTCCTTCGGGGTCATCCCCTGCCGGAATGGTGATTTCTTCTCCCACGCCGAGCGCTACCTTTTCCACGCGCTCCAGTTCACCGGAGGCGATGAGTGCTTGGTCGAGAGCGAAGAGATTCTGCGGGCGGCCGGTATCCAAACCGGCATCACCGATGTAGAGCTCCAGGGACACTGCCGGGTCATCCATGGAGGGGAATGCTGACTGCAGCATGTCATTATTCGGGCCCGTCCAGGCAGCCGTCGGGGCGAACACACCCTCGATGGCGATCTGGTTCTTGCGGCGCTCCATCAGATCCGGGTACATGCCCGCCGGCGGGTCAAAACGCATGACACCGGTGGACAGGAAGAACGTCAGGTCCGTGGGACGGAACTGAATCATCTGGGTGCGCGTTTCACCGTTCGGCCATGTCACGGTGATCTGCGGGGCAAAGCCGTGGCCCTGCAGGTACACGCGATCACCACCCACACGCAGCGGGTGGTTCACGCGCAGGGTGTAGTCCTTCCAGCCCGGCTTAGACTCCCCGGGTTTCTCCGGCGGAGTGGACGCCATTGCATCGCCTTCTGCATAAGAGACCGTGGAGGAGAATGTGTCGGCCTGGCCATTGGGCAGGTAGTCCGCGGTGAAGTTGTGGGAGATAAGGCAGAAGGGGGTGAGCCCGGTGCCGTCGAAAAGCGGGCCGGCGCGGAAGGTATCAAAGTTGGCGGGTGACGTATTGCAGAATTCGCGCGACTGATTCACGGGAATCGCGTGCTCCGATTCGGAGTTGGTCACCACAATGACCTGGCCTTCGTAGAAGACCATTCGGCCAAACGCGAACACGGCGATGATGGCCACGATGGCCACGTGGAAGATGAGGTTGGCCAGCTCACGCGAATACCCACGCTCCGCGGAGATAGACACCGCACCCGCGCGGTCTTCCTCCACGGTGTACTCCGCCACGCGCCACCGCTTGAACTGGGCCTTGGCATGCTTCACCGCGTCTTCCAGCGAGCTGTCCACCTCACCGTCAGCATGGAACGGCATGCGGTGCAGGTACTTCGGCGCACGCGTCGGCTTCGCTTTGTACGCGCGGTAGTGGTCAATCGAACGCGGAATGATGCAGCCAATCAAAGAGACGATCAGCAGCGTCAACAGTGCGACGAAGAAGGGGGAAGAAAACACATCGAACAAACTCAATGCGTCGTAGATCTTGCCCATCGTCGGATTCGCCGCGATGTACTCATCCACCTTGCTGGAGTTCACTTCACGCTGGGGCAACAGCGCACCCGGAACCGCAACCACGGACAGAAGGAACAGCAACACCAGTGCGGTACGCATACTGGTCAACCAGTGCCAGGTGCGTTTAGCCCACACGGTTGCGGAAGAAGTCGCGGTAGAAAACATAAAAATCTAGTGAGTGTCCAAGGTTTTAGAGCACGGGTTTACAGCACGGTCGCGCCGTATCCGACAACCAGCTGGCGGGTCCAGGCGATGAAAACATTCCACGCCCCGGTGAGCAGCAACAAACCAACCAGCACCATGGCAACACCGCCGATGATTTGGATGGTACGCGAATGCTTACGCAAAAAGCCCACGGCGTCCACCATCTTGGCGGAGCCAAGCGCTAGGAGCAGGAATGGAATACCCAGACCCAAACAATAAGCAATCACCAGCACAATGCCGCGGGCAGCCGTCATGCCGTCCGTGCCCACGGAGACAGAGATCACCGCGCCAAGCGTCGGCCCCACACAAGGTGTCCAGCCGAGCGCGAATACGCCGCCGAGCAGCGGTGCGCCCACCCATGTGGCCCACTTCTTGGGCTGCATGCGGGTGTCTTTTTGCAGGATTGGCACGCTGCCCATGAACACCAAGCCCATGATGATGGTCACCACACCACCAATGCGCATCAGGGTGTCAGCGTTCAGTGCGATGACGCTGATGGCACCGAAGACAGTCACCGTGGCCAGCAGGAACACCGCGGTGAAACCCGCGATGAACAGCGCCGCGGCAATCACAACCGCCCATTGGCGGCGCTTGCCCACGGTGACTTCCCCGTTCTCAAACTTCGTTTCACCGCCGACGATGCCGGTGAGGTAAGACAGGTACCCCGGCACCAGTGGGATCACACACGGGGAGGCGAAGGAGACCAAACCAGCCACTGCCGCGGCGAAGAGTCCGGCGAAGAGCGGGCCGTTTGAAACAAGGTCCGCGAACGTCTGGCCCATTTAGCTCTCACCCTCAAGACGGTCTGTGACCTCGATGATGTCGTCCGCCGTAACCTCACGCAGGAACACCGCCGCCGGACGGTGGTGTTTGTCCAAGATCACCGTGGTGGGAATGACAGAGGTAGGAATGCCGCCTAGCGCCGCTGCACTGCGGAACGGCGGGTCATAGATGGACGGGTAGGTCACCCCGTTGTCCTTCAGGAAGTCGCGGGAAATCTCCCGCTGGTAATCACGGACATTGATGCCCAGCACTGTACCGGAGGGTTTGCCGTCCACAGTCCGGCTGGTCAGGTGTTCCTGCACGTCCTGCAGGTCATCCACCTCCGCACGGCAGGGCGCACACCACTGACCCCACGCGTTGAGCACCACCGTCTGCCCCTCAAAATCGGACAGGGAAATCTGCGAATCCGGCTCCATCAACGATTCACCGGAAAAATCCGGCAAGGGCGCGCGCTCGTCTTCGTCATAGAAGATCTCCACCTGGCCGCCGGGCGAGTGGAAGGCAAACGTGTCACTGGACCCCGGCACCGCGCAAGCGGACAGCCCGAACGCGCCGAGCAACGCCACGCTTGCCAAAACCATGGCATGAGAACGACGCATCTAAATCCCCTTCGCCGGTTCGGAATAAGACCAAGACTTCAGCTTGTCCCCTTCAAACACCAGGGTGGTCACGCTGGCCAGGTCGCACTTACGCGTTGCCGGGTTGTGTGGCAGCCGCTTGCCCTGGGCCCAACGCTGCACCATCACGATAGGCAGCTGGTGGGACACGAGCACGGCCTCATGCCCTTCAGCCTCAGCACGAGCCTTATCGACGGCACGCAGCATCCTCTCCAGAATCTCCGCGTACGGCTCACCCCAACTCGGCTTCAACGGGTTGGTCATGTGGCGCCACCGGATCGGGTTGAGCAGCTGGCTGCGTAGCCCCTTGGTGCGCAGGCCTTCAAAGACGTTGCCGGACTCAATGAGATCCCGGTTCGTCTGAATATCCTGCCCCACCACCTCCGCGATGGGTGCCGCGGTTTCTTGGACGCGTTCCAGCGGGGATGCCGCCAGGTAGGTCACGTCTTTGCCTTTGAAGCTCGTGGCGGTCCGCGCCGCCATGGAACGGCCGCGGGAACTCAAGTGGAAATCCGGGAGACGCCCGTAGAGCAATTTCTTCGGGTTGTGCACTTCCCCGTGTCGCACGAGGTGGACAACGGTCTCAACCATGACAAGCCCTCCTCTTTACGCTGCGATTTTCATGGAGTTTCAGAATCTGAGTACTAATCCTATTGGTTGATGCCAGTTTCACGGCAGAGGGGGCACCCGTGGATAATTACCCCATGGGTGTTCACACAATCCCGGAAGTAACGCTTCGAAGAGTCGCTGACCACGAGGTCACCGCGATTATTACGGCCTCAGGCGCCGCTATTCGACGTCTGGAGGTAGACGGACGCCCATTACTCAAGAGCTTTGAACCCGCCCACCGGCCACCGGGAGCAGCCAATATTGTACTGGCACCCTGGCCGAACCGGGTTGCTGATGCGACGTTCACGTTCAACGGTGTTACGCACCAACTGGACGTGACGGAACCTGAACGGGGGCATGCACTCCACGGGTTCACGTGGGGGCGGATCTTCAGCATTGAGGAGCACACGGACGACAGCGCAACCCTGCGCACAGTCTTGGGGCCTGAACCTGGGTGGCCGTGGCAGATTGAGCTCACGGTGATGTACACGCTCACCGATACGGGAATTGATGGCGCAATGACAGCACGCAACATCACCCCGGCCGAGGACGATCACGGTCCAGCGCCGTGTGCTTTGGGCGTGCACACCTATCTAGATCCCCAAGGCGCGCCACTCGATGAGTGCACGTTGCATCACACCATCGAGGAACGCCAACCACTAGATTCCCGCAATATCCCAGCCGGCCCACGTGAACCGTGGCCGGCCAGCCCCATGCCCATGAACGGGGTGTGGCTCGATGATGCGGGAATTGATTTAGTGAAACGCCCACGCGTGGCCCGGCTGGTGAATAAGGGTGGATATGGGGTGGAACTGGAGGCGTGCATAAGCATGCCCTGGACCCAGGTTTTCACCTCCCCGCAGCGGGAGCTGGCGGTCGAACCGATGACCGCGCCCCCAAACGCCCTGAACTCGGGCGAAGATTTGACCGTGCTGGCCCCCGGTGAGCGCATGAGCGTGAGCTGGTCAGTGCGGGCAATACATAACTGAACACGAAACCTGTACATCAACAGAAAGCGAGTGTCCCGCTATGGATACAGCCCTCAGGCTCGATGCCTCCTGGGTCGACTACATGCTCGTCGCGGTGTTTTTCGCGTTCGTGCTGGGGATTGGATGGGCTGCGAAGCGCGGCGTGTCCTCGTCGATTGACTTCTTCCTCTCCGGCCGCGGGCTGCCCGCCTGGATCACTGGTTTGGCGTTCATCTCCGCCAACTTGGGTGCGGTGGAGATCATCGGTATGTCCGCCAATGGTGTGGAGTACGGCGTGCAAACCATGCACTACTTCTGGATCGGCGCCGTGCCCGCCATGATCTTCCTGGGCATTGTGATGATGCCGTTCTACTACGGCTCCAAGGTCCGCTCCGTGCCGGAGTTCATGCTCAAGCGTTTCGGCCCGGCCGCGCACTTGGTCAACGCGATTTCCTTCGCGGTGGCACAGCTGCTCATCGCCGGCGTGAACCTGTTCCTTTTGGCCACGGTGGTGGAAGCGCTGCTGGGCTGGCCGCTGTGGGCAACGCTTGTTGTTGCCGCCGTGATCGTGTTGGCCTACATCACCCTGGGTGGCCTGTCGGCTGCGATTTACAACGAGGTGCTGCAGTTCTTCGTCATCGTTGCCGCGCTGCTGCCGCTGACCATCATTGGTCTGCGCCACGTGGGCGGCTGGAGTGGCCTGAAGGAGGCCATCAACGATCCGAGCCACTTCTCCACCTGGCCCGGCCAGGACATCTCTGGCTTTGCCAACCCGGTGTGGTCCGTCGTGGGTATCGTCTTCGGCCTCGGCTTCGTGCTGTCCTTCGGTTACTGGACCACCAACTTCGTTGAGGTGCAGCGCGCCATGGCATCTGATTCGCTGTCCTCGGCGCGCAAGACCCCGATCATCGGCGCATTCCCCAAGATGTTCATCCCGTTCATCGTGGTTGTGCCCGGCATGGTTGCTTCCGTCCTGGTCACCCCGATCATGGAGGGTGCCGCTAATCCGAATGATGCGGTGCTGTATCTCATGCGTGACCTGCTGCCCAACGGTCTCCTCGGCGTGGGTATCGCTGGCCTGCTGGCTGCATTCATGGCCGGTATGGCAGCGAATATTTCATCCTTCAACACCGTGTTCAGCTACGACCTGTGGCAGACCTACGTGGTCAAGGACAAGGACGATGATTACTACCTGCGCGTTGGCCGCCTGGCCACCGTCGGTGCAACCGTGATCGCTGTGTTTACGGCGCTGCTCGCCGCGAACTTCGGCAACATCATGGACTACCTGCAAACACTGTTCGGCTTCTTCAACGCCCCGCTGTTTGCCACCTTCATCCTGGGTATGTTCTGGAAGCGCATGACCCCGCATGCCGGTTGGTCCGGCCTGGTGGCGGGTACCGCTGCCGCGATCATCTTCTGGGCACTCTCCCTGGGCGAGGACCCGCTGGTCAGCCTGCCGGGCCAGGGCACCGCATTCGTCGCTGCTTCCCTGGCATTCACGGTGGACATCCTCGTGTCCGTCATCGTGTCCCTGTTCACCACCCCGAAGCCGGATGAGGAGCTCGTGGGCTTTGTCCGCAGCGTCACCCCGAAGGACCAGCTCGTCGACGCCTCTGAGGCCACCTTGCCGTGGTTCCAGCGCACCATCCCGTTGGGCGTGATCGCCCTTGTCCTTGTCATCGGCCTGAACTTGATGTTCCTCTAAAGGAAGTGACTTCCATGACTACTTCACAAGCATCAACCGCCACGTTTGATATCCGTAACGTCATTGGCGCGCTGCTGGGTTTCTACGGCATCGTGCTCATCATCTGCTCGTTCGTGCTCGACCCGGGCTTCAATGTGGACGAGAACATCCCCAAGGAGTCCGGCGACAACCTGTGGGTGGGCATTGTGCTGGCCGTCGCGGCAGCAGTGTTCTTCCTGTGGGCACGGTTCCGCCCGATCGCCTTTGACCCCGAGACACTGGAAGCAGCAGATTAGATGACTGATCTGAAAATCACGCGCACTACTTTGTCCGATGGACGTGAGCTCATCTACTTCGATGAGCCCGGCACACCCGATCGCACCGCCACCGATGAGCGTGGCCTGCCGGAGGTTCTCACCGAATCCTGGATGCGCCGGGACCCGCTGACCGGCGAGTGGGCGATCTACGCCGCGCACCGCCAGAATCGGACGTTCCTCCCACCCGCCAATGAGGACCCGCTGGCGCCCACGCGGCCTGGCCAGAAGCCCAGTGAGATTCCAGAGGACGACTACCAGGTGGTCGTGTTTGAGAACCGCTTCCCGTCCTTGAGCATGCGGTTGGATATTCCGGAACACTATGACCCATTCGTCGATAAGCAAGAGCTCTTCGAGCGCGCCCCCGCGTGGTCACGCTGCGAAGTCGTGTGTTTCACGCCGGACGCGGAAGGCTCTTTCAAGGACCTGCCGCTGAGCCGCAAGCGCGCGCTCATCGACGTCTGGGCGCACCGCACCGCCGAACTCTCCGCACTTGAACCCGTCAAGGCCGTGTTCCCGTTTGAGAACCGCGGCGAGGAAATCGGTGTGACCTTGCACCACCCGCACGGGCAGATCTACTCCTACCCGTTCGTGCCGCCGCGCATGGCCGCCATCGCGCGCCAAGCACAGGCTCATCGTGCAGCGCATGGCACATCGCTTTTCGACGATCTCTTGGCCGCCGAACTCGCCTCCGCCCAGCGCGTCATCGCGGAGACAGACCGCTTTGTGGTGTTCACACCCGCCGCGGCGAAATGGCCGCTGGAGGTCATGGTGATGGCCAAGCGAGCGGTGCCGAATTTCGCTGAGCTGACCACCGCTGAGCGTGATGATCTGGCCGTGATCTGCGACAAGCTCTTCGCCGCTGTGGACCAGTTCTTCCCTGGCATTGAGCGCACGCCGTACATCGCTGCGTGGAACCAGGCGCCGGTGGATGCCCCGGAGGATGGGCGCTTCCACCTTCAGCTGTTCTCCCTCATGCGCTCTCCCGGCCGCATGAAGTTCCTGGCTGGCAGTGAATCCGGCATGGGTGCGTGGATCAATGACACCACCCCGGAAGTCATCGCCGCGACGTTGAAGGAGGCCTACCAGTGATTGTTTCTGCCACCCGCAGCCCCGAGCAGCTGACCACCAATGCGCACGCGTTTTTCACCGAGCACATCGGTGGCCGTGCCGCTGGTGTGTGGGTCGCACCGGGGCGCGTGAACCTCATCGGTGACCACGTGGATTACGCCTTCGGTGTATGCCTGCCCTTTGCCACCTCCATGGCCACGGCCGTGGCTGCGCGCGTGCGTGAGGACGGCGTTGTGCGCATGGTGTCCCACTCCCCCAATGGTGAGATTCTGGACGCCGAAGTGAACCTGGCGGAACTATCCACCACCAGCGCGGAGGAAGGCTGCCTGCCGGATTGGCGCGGCTACATCGCCGGCACCGTCCATGCCCTCATTGGTGGCGCCACATCAGGCCTAGACATCGCGGTGATCTCTGACGTGCCGCTGGGTTCTGGCCTGTCCAGTTCCGCCGCTTTGGAGTGCGCCGTGGCCGTTGCGGTGCGCGATCTGTTGGCACCGTCCCCGACTGATGAGGACATCATCGCCGCCACCATGCGCGCCGAGAACCACTACGTGGGCGCCAACACCGGCGGCTTGGACCAAAACGCCGTGGTGCGTGGGCGCGAAGGTTTCGCCTTGGCGCTTGATTTCCTGGCCAATACCCACGAGCAGGTTCCCTGCGACTGGGAGGGCTACCAGCTGCTTGTCTCCGACAGCCGCGTTGAGCACTCCCACGTGACCGGTGAGTACAGCTCCCGCCGTGGCCTCATCGACCAGGTGGCAGCCGCCCTTGACTGCACCTTCCGCGAGGACGATGTGGTGGAGCGTGCCGTGGAGTGGGCATCCTCATCCGAATCCGGTGGCACCGCTGTTGACGGTGCCACCGTGCGCCGTCGCGTGCGCCACGTGCACACGGAAACCGCGCGCACGATCGATGCGATTGCGGCGCTCAAGGCTGGCGATATCGCCCGATTCGGTGAGCTCATGAACGAAAGCCACGTCTCCTTGCGCGATGATTTTGAGATCGTCCCCGACGCCCTCGAAACCGCTGTTCAAGCCGCTTTGAAGGCCGGCGCAGTGGGCGCCCGCATCACCGGCGGTGGCTTTGGTGGTTCCATCATCGCCCTGTGCCGGGTGGAGGATGTGGATGCGGTGGCCGCAGCAATTGAGGCTGACACCGCCGCCCAGGGCCACCCCACCCCGGTCATCTATGCGACGAGCGCCCAGGATGGTGCCCGGCGCGTGGACTAGCGTCAGGCCTTGCCGGTGGCCTTGGACTGCCCGCGGAAGGCGCCGAAGAGCACCACGACGATAAGGCCGATGGCGATCCAGTTGGCTACCTTCGAGTACTGCTCGAGGACGTAGACCACTGGCTCGCCGATCGACCAGCCCAGGCCGAGGTAGAGGAAGGACCACATGGTCTTCGCCACAAAGTCGAGGACCATGAACTTCTTCACATCCATGCCGGTTGCACCGCACATGACAAACACAACGAAGGCGATGGGCAGCGGAATAGGCAGGTACGCCAGGAAAATAGCCACCCAGCCGAGGCGGTGGAACCAGCCCTCCACGCGCGCGAAATTCTTCGCCGCACGCTTGGAGTTTTGTGCCTGAACATCCAGGATGCCCCGGCCCCAGAGTTTGCCGGCCCACCAGTAGACCCAGTCAAACTTGATGTTCACCAGCGAACCAATGAGCAGGAACCACAACCAGCCCGGGGCCTCCCCTACCGCGGCCAGCGCACCAGTGGATGCCGCACCAATGCGTGAGCCCGTCACGGCCAACAGGATTGGTGGATCCAAACCAAGCAGCCAGGCACGCAACGGAATCATGGCCATGCCAAAGATGCCCACGAAACCGAACCAGGCGAGACACCAGTAGTCCGACTTCGTCGGCTTAGAATTCCACGGCAGGCCGGATTGCTCCCACCATTCGGGTTCTTTGTCCTCCGAGCCTTCCGGGGTTTCCGGCTTGTCCGGATTCTCCGACAGGTCTGGCTGATCCTGGTCTTTGTGCATGGGACTTAAAACTACACGGGGTATCTACGCGGTGGGCACATCATCCGCGGTTGTGCGGGCGTGTGCGATGACAGCGGCGATACCCGCGCCACCTGCCCATGCACCGGTGGCGGAGATTCCCGGGAGCTGCGCGATCAGTTCAGCTGCTTCCGCGGCAGCAGCCTTGTTCGCATCCGTGTTCTCCGGGAAAGCACCGAACCAGCGCTGGACATAGATTTCTTCCAGGCCGGCAGCGCGGCCATCAAAGCCGGTCACCGTTGCCAGATCATCCAGGGCCCAATCCACCAAATCATCCTCATTGGCATGCGCTTCGGCCTTGAGAGTGGCGCGGACCAGTGCGCCCTCGCGTTGCGCGATGTGGGTCCAGCGCTGAGACGAGAACACGAAGGATTCTGTGTGGACTCCATCCACCCCATCCGCAATACGGATCTCCGCGGTCTCCGGCAAGCCCTCACCCGTGGCAAAACGCATGCCCACCACAACGCGGTTAGCCAAGGTCACCTTCGCCAAAGCCTGGGATGCATCAGCATCCACCTGCTTGAGCAGAAGAGCCGCGGTCGGTGTTGGTACAGCGAGAACAACGTGGTCGTAGAGCTTGTCCTCGCCGCCTTTCAGGCGGAAGCCTTCTCTCCCGCTTTCTTTGTCCTTTTCACGCGTGATGCCGGAGATGAAAGCATCAATGTAAATATCGGCGCCGGATTCCTCCGCGAGCTTCTCCGGCAGTTCCTGGAGGCCGTGGTGGAAGGTGGTGGTGCGGGGAGCATCGATAAGCGAAAGCTCCTTGCCATCCCACTGCATGGTCGGCGCGTCGCTGGGTTCGACGAGTGACCCAGTCAGGCCCAGCTCGTCGATAAATGCACGCATGTCTTCGGTGGGGATGAAGGATTCCGAGCCGATGTCCGTGGGGCCGCCCTCGAATCCGACGGTGTGCAGCTTGCCTCCGATGCGATCGGTTGCCTCATACACATCGACGCTCACCCCGCGCAATTGCCGTGCCACGGTGAGTCCCGCCAGCCCGGCACCAACAACAGCAATCTTCGTGTTAGACATTGTTCTCTCCGTTGACAAGTTCAGACATCGTCTCCGGCTCCACGCGATCCTCATTCGGGAAACTACGCGCACGCATAGACAACCCCTCAATGAGCAGCGAAGAACCAAGCATGAGCACCGTTGCCGCGATCGGCGGAATCACACCCGCCACCGCGCACAGCAACATCACACCGTTGTAGACCCAGGCGAGCGTGAGGTTGCGGTCAATCACCTCACACACCTTGCGCGCATGAGCGACAAGCTGCGGCACCGCCAGTACATCGTGGCGCAGCAGCACAGCAGACACCGAGCGGCCACGACGACGGGAAACTTCAAGGTCCTCCGAGTCCGCGTACATGACACTCACGGTCGCCGCGCGCAACGCATCGCGTACCGACGCATCCCCCACCAACGCCACTTCCGCCCCCGCCGCCTGCAGGTTGCGGATCGCCCCGGCCTTGCGGTTATTCGTGATACCGGCCAGAACATTCGAGATACCCAAGAAATCCGCAAAACGACGCGCCACCGGGTAGGTGTCACGCGTCATCATGACCGTTTCCACACCCATCTGCTCCAGGCGGGACACCGCCTCATCCGCGTCATCCTTGAACGGGTCAAACAACGTAATCACGCCACGGTCCTTGCCCTTCCAACGCACCACAACGGGTGTACCGCCGGAGGTTGCCGCCACCGCAAGGCGGCCACGCAGGTGCGACAGGTTCACCGGGCGCCACAGCGTGGCGTCAACCTGCGAGGAGGTTTCCTTACCGTCCTCGTCGATGTACACCAGGTGCACGCGCGCGTTCACGTCACCGCTGGGCTCCGTGGTCACGCTCACCAGTTCATAGCGCGTGGGCAGATCCGGGTTGTTGTCCGACTGCGTCTTTGCCTCGCGTGCGCTCTGCACCAAGGCACGTGCCGCCGGAGTGTCCGATTCCATGGACAGCGCACCAGCGATGCGCAAAACCATTTCCTCGCTCTCCCCCTCCGCGGCCGTGACTGTTTCCACACACGTCTGGTCCTTCACCAACGCCCCCACGCGGTTAAACACCACCGTGTCCACCGTCTCCAGAGCACGCAGCGTACTGCCGTCGCGCAGCAGCACACCGTTGCGGGCCGCAGTCTCAATACCCAACCGCAGCGCCAACGCCGGGGACAGGGCCAACGCGACTGGTGCCACACCAGCCAGCACCGCCAAGGAGGTGCGCAGCGCCGCGTTGTAATCGCCGGAGATCAGACCCCACAGAATGAAGCTGAAAAACGCCACCGTCATGGACAGCGGCATGAGCCGGGCAGCGCTCTGCGCATATTGCACAGACGCGTAGCGCTGGCGCTCTTCCACGTCACGCAGCCACTGCATGACCACCAACCAGCGCGTGGCATGGCCGGTGCGCTGCGCGCGGATCTTGATCTCGCCGGCCTCAATCACGGAACCGGCGTACACGGTGGAGCCGACTTTGACGTCGTTGGGCTCGTGGACGTCGATAAGCCCCGGGCGCAAACGAGCCTTTCCACCGATCACCTTGCCGTCGGCTGGAATGACTTCCCCGACGTGCACGACAATGTCATCGCCGCGGTTGATTTCGGTGACCGGGATCTGCTCCTGATCAATCTCCGCGCGGCCGCGCATCTTGTTGATGCGCGTGTACTCAAGATCCGGATCAAGCGATTGATCCGCCATCTCATCAAACAACAAGCGCCGCGCGCGAATGGAATATCTACGGCCGATGAGCAGCAACAACGTGATGCCGCACGCCACATCTAGGAACAACTCGGGCCCATTATCCGTACCTTGCGTTGTCGCGAACCACGTGAAACCCGAATGCCAGCCGTGCTGCCCCGTCGGCGCGAGAATAATCACCGCCGCTGACCACAGGTACGCAATGATGATGGCCACGGAACTAGCCCCATCCAGCGCGGTGATTCCACGCCGGACTCCGCCCAACAACGCACGGTGGAACGGGAAAGCACACCACATGACCACCGGGGTGGCCAAGGCGAGCTCCACCCACTGCCAGCCACCAAACTGCGCCGACTCAAAGTAGGCCAACACCAGCACTGGCAGCGTGAGAACCAACGCCAACCACATGCGTGCCGGCGTGATCAGATCACGCGCGGTGTACAGGACATCGTCCTTCTTATCCCGCTTGACCGGATCCTTGCTCTGGTTCTTCCGCTGCGCCTCCTCACGCCGGGCCCGCGGACCAAAACCCGCCTGGCGCGCCCGATCGAGCGAACGCTGCGCCGAACGGCGGCGCCGACGCAACTGCACCGGCACATCCCCCGTTGCCTTGCGGCGCACATAGTGCTCAGCGCTTTCCACCGCCGCCGCGTAGCGCAGCATCGACGCATCCGTCAGGGACGCCTTAATTCCAAGTTCTGCAAACTTATCGACGATCACCTCCGGCCGCGTATCCACCGTCGCCGTCACCCACGCGGACTGACGTGGATGCACCACACGGCACTCCACCCCGTCGAGGGATTCCACGGCTTCCTCCACCATGTCAATGTCTGGTGCCGGCGGAAGATTCTCCAACACGAAGGAGTAAGAAACATGGGGGCGGTCCTCAATGTCCGCCGAGAACCAGACGGAAGACTCCCCTGGTTTTTCTTCCACGCCAATGCCAGCAGCACGTGCCGCATCCATCGCATCCTGGATGGAACGCCCAAGATCCTCATGGCTACCGGTGATCTCTGGGGCGCCCTCGCCCACCACGACGGCCTCCATGGCCTCCGTGTCTGGCAGATCACTGTTATTCACTGGCTTGGTCATTGCTACTCGCTGGTTCCTCATTAAAAACGTGGACTTTTCTCATCCACAAACGCATTGGAATCTGGACGAAACGCTAGCAGCATAGCCACCACCAGCAGAACCACAACAACCATGGACACCCACGCTGTCATTTGAACGACAAAGGACGCCAGGTGCAGAAAGCACGCCAACGCCACACCAGCACCCGCCCAGCGGCGGGCCGTGCGGCTACCCTTCGGAAAGTACGCGGCTGCGGAGACCAACCACACGGTGAGGATGATGCTGCCCCAGGCCGTAACACGCATGTTGGTCATGTACCTCTGGCGAAATGGCTCATCGGCGACGTCGCCAAGCAGCTTGCTCACCTCATGGATCACGGCGTCACCCGGATACCCGTTGGCCAACAGCGTGAACGCGGTGAGCAACATCAGCACACCGGCAGCGCAGATCAAGTAGAAGGCCACGCGCAGGTTGCGCGGGCAGCCTTCCCCGCCTGACGCAGTGAACCTGTGGTTACGGTTCGGGTCATTCGGGTCCGACACCATCGTGGGGAACATACCGGCCATGGTTTTCTACTTTCCCTTAAGAGTTGCGGGGGTTGCTGTTCTTTCCCGGCTTAGTTACCCACTTCCGGGTCTCATCCTGCGTGGCAAAGAAAATGGCACACACGCCGGCCACACCAGCGATGATCTGCATGATTCCATCCAGCGCAATAACAGGTGTGGGAACGGCACTGCCGCTGGCCGGGATGGCAAAGATGAGCATGACGCGCAACGCGAAGTAACCGCCGAACACCATGAGCAGCTTCATCGCATTGGACGCCCAGGAGGCTTGCTTAGACACAGCCCGAAGAGCGATGGCGAGCACGAGCACAATGATCAACGCGAAGAGCGCGGCGATTGCTATCGACGCATACGCCAACAACGTCACATTCGCCTCGCCGATCTCCTTCGCCGCCGATGGGCGCGACTGCTTCGCTTGTTCCACGAGTGCGGAAGGATCAAGCAGCGCCACCGCAATGGAGAACAACTGGTGTATAAGCTCCCCGCACAGCATCACCACGGCTGTGAGAACGAATAAGCGCACTGCTTCCGGTTTCTCGTGGCTGTCCACTGGGGGCTGATCGTCCACCGGTGGTGCAAGGTGGGTTGGGGGTGTGGTCATGGTGAAGAGCTCACTGATCCTTCTGGTCCCGGAGGAACCGGGCAGCGTCGATAGCAAAATAGGTAAGAATCTGGTCTGCGCCAGCACGCTTGATAGCCATCAATGATTCCATCATCGTGCGCTCCGCGTCGAGCCAACCATTCTGGCCGGCGGCCTGAATCATCGCGTACTCGCCGGAGACTTGGTAGGCAGCAACGGGCACGGGAGAGACCTCCGCGACCTGCGCCAGCACGTCCAGGTACGCCATGGCAGGTTTCACCATGACAAAGTCCGCGCCTTCAGCCACGTCGTGTTCGACCTCCAGCAGCGCTTCCCGGACATTCGCCGGGTCCTGCTGGTACGTGCGGCGATCCCCCCTCAAGGATGAACCCACTGCATCGCGGAAGGGGCCAAAGAAGGCAGAGGCGTATTTGGCGGAATACGCCATGATGGCCACATCCGTGTAGCCGTGCGCGTCCAGCGCCTCACGGATCACCGCGACCTGGCCATCCATCATCCCGGACGGGCTCACCAGGTGTGCGCCCGCTGCTGCCTGCGCCACGGCCATGTCCGCGTACAGCGGCAGCGTGGCGTCATTGTCCACCACCTCGCGCCCGAAGCGGTCGTGCGTGACCACGCCACAATGGCCGTGATCAGTGAACTCATCCAGACACGTGTCCGCCATGATGAGCAGGTCATCACCGAACTCTGCGCGCAGTTGTGCCACAGCCCGATTGAGAATCCCGGCTTCATCCCAGGCGACGGAACCCGTGGCGTCCTTGTCCTCCGGCCGCGGAACACCGAAGAGGTCCACACAGGGAATACCGACAGCAAGAGCTTCCTCACAGATCTGCTTCAGCGAGTCCATGGAGTGCTGGTACACCCCCGGCATGGAAGGGATCTCCCGGCGCTGCCCGGATTGCCCGAGATCATCAGCAACAAAAAGCGGCAGGATGAAGTCCGCCGGATCAAGCAGATGCTCAGCCACCATCCGCCGCATCGCAGGCACGCTGCGTAGGCGACGCGGGCGTCGTACAGGTTTCAGCTCACGTTCAAACACGTGGCTCATTGTAGGAAGATCTGCCTACGAGCGGCGTGCGCGGCGCTTCTTACGCGGCGGCGGCAGCTGCCCCGCGGCGCGCAGCCCGGCCACGTGCTCGGCCAGTGCATCAACCAGGGACGGCACGTCCGCAGTCTCCGGCATGACGTCCACGCGCAGGCCCTGCTCCTTGGCTTCCGCTGCTGCCAACGGGCCAATGCAGGCAATGATGGTGCGCGCGTGCGGCTTACCGGCGATACCCACGAGGTTCTTCACCGTGGATGCGGAGGTGAAGCACACTGCATCAAAACCACCGGTCTTGATCATGTCGCGCACCTCCGGTGCCGGCGGGGCGGCGCGGACGGTGCGGTAGGCCACCACATCGTCGACTTCCCAGCCGCGTTCCTTCAGGCCTTCCAGGAGCACATCCCCGCCGATGTCCGCGCGCGGGAGGAGCACGCGGCCCACCGGGTCAATCTCCTCGACGTAATCCGGGAACACATCCACCAAACCCTGGGCGTTCTGCTTGGTGCGGTGCGGCACCAGCTCAGGGATCATGCCGCGGGAGCGAATCGCATCAGCGGTCTTCTGCCCCACCGCCGCCAGGTGAACACCGGCGAAGGAACGGGCATCCAGCCCGAGCTCCTCAAACTTGTCCCAGACCGCATCCACGCCGTTGACGGAGGTGAACACGATCCACTGGTAGCGGCCTTCCACGATGCCCTTGATCGCGCGGTCCATCTGCGCCGGGTTACGCGGTGCTTCCATAGAAATGGTGGGCACAGACTGCGGGATTGCGCCGTAGTAGTTCAACCGCGCATTCATCGGCCCTGCCTGCTCCTTGGCACGCGGAACCAAAACACGCCAGCCGTACAGCGGGCGGTTCTCCCACCAGGAGTACTTCGAGCGATCATCCACAGCGGTGCCAATGGTGACAACCAAGGTGCCATCCAAATCCGCGTCCAACTTGCCCACGGTGCCCAGCGTTGCGTCGAACGTACGCTGCAGACGCGTCGTGCCGTTCACCGTGACCGTCAGCGGCGTTTCCGGGGAAAAGCCACGTTCTGTCAGCTCAGCGCTGATCACCGGCAGGTGCTCTGCTTCACCCTGAAGCACGAGCGGCTGCGGGGCGGCCGCCAGGCCATCCCAATCCACCGGCTCATTCGCCAAATCAGCCTCGGTGTACGTCGACCCCAGCGGAATACCCGCGAAGGACGGCACCGTCGACGGCAAAGACATGCCCGGCACAACCTGGAACTCAATTCCAGCAGCCGCCACAGCAGAAATCTCCTGCATAACAGCATTGCGGGTGAGCGGGTTGCCCGCGATGAGACGAATCACATCACCATCGCCCGCATCACCGCGGTAAATCGCCGCCGCGGCCTCATCAAGAGCAGCCTCAAGCTTGTCGACGATCCCCTCTTCCCCCTCCGGCGCCCACTCCGACAATTCCGCCGCGGTGGGATCAGCCGGCTTCACCGGCTTACGGCGCGCACCGGCTTCCTTCGCCTTCGCGCACATCTCTTCGTAAGCAGCAGCAGCGGCTTCCAGCTTCTCAGCCGGGACGGGCAATGCCGAACCAACAACATCGCGGACGCCTGCGGAAACATCCGGATCAACAACCGCAACGGCGTTGCGCTCAAGCACCTCACGCGCACGAATGGTCAACAGGTCCGGGTTACCTGGACCTGCACCAACGAAAATGACCTTCCCCCGCAAAGCAGCCAAATCTGGGTCACCAGAACTGGCGGCGGCTGCCTTTTTGGGCGCGGCTAAGGGCGTGGAGGCACTCGTCATCGACACAAATCTCTTCTAAAACAGACTGCTAAAACTGCACAACACGTGAGAATTCACGTTGTGGCCGTCGTGCCTGCTCAGTCCACCGAATCCTGATTCAGGGGACCATATGGGTGGCGGCGCCGACGGCGTATGGTAGTTACACCTTAAATTGCGCAGGCGGAAATAAAAAACTGAACGAGTTTCATATCCGCTTTAAAGCACCTGCGCAGCCCCATCCTCCAACAGGCCTGCGGCAACTTCTGCACCCAAAGAATGCGGGTCCGTGCCACGCACTGTGCGAACAAATTGCTGTGACCCATCGAGCGCAAATACCCCGGCACGCAGCGTAATCACACCACCTTCGATGGTCGCACTCGCCGCAACAGGCGCCGTGCATCCTGCCTCCAAAGCAGCCAGCGCTGCCCGCTCCGCCCATGCGCACGCCGCATCATCAGGGCTGATCAGCTTATCGACGGCCTCCCGCGCCCCCTCATCATCCACCCGACACTCCACCGCCAGCGCCCCCTGCGCCGGTGCCGGCATGAACTCCTCAGCGCTGAATACCTGCGTGGCCACGTTCTCCAGCCCGACGCGCTTCAAGCCAGCGAAGGCAAGCACCACAGCATCCAGCTCACCATCTGTCACCCGCGCCATGCGCGTATTGATATTGCCACGCAAGGGACGAATATCCAGGTCCGGCCTCATCGCCTTCAACTGGGAAATCCGCCGCGGCGCAGACGTCCCCACCTTTGCCCCACGCGGCAGCTGCGCCAAGGACAACCCATCACGAGCAATCAACGCCTCCCGTGGGTCCTCCCGCACCGGCACCACCAAGTGCGCACGCGGTTCCGCCGCCGTGGGCAGATCCTTGAACGAATGCACCGCCACATCCGCCTCCCCCTTAAAAAGCGCCTCCCGGATCGCCGCGGTAAACACACCAACACCGATGCGCTCCACCGGCGCCATCGACATATCCCCCGCCGTCACCACAATGGTGAGCTCCGCGGGATACCCAGCAGCAACCAACCCCCTGCGCACAATATTGGCTTGCGCCTGCGCAAGATCCGATCCACGCGTGGCCACCAATAGCGTGCCCATCACATGCCCTTTCATCCTCAACGCAGCGCTTCAGCCAGCTCCGCGTTATCCACTTCCCAACACGCGAATTCCTCACCATCAATGACGACCACCGGCACGCGGTCGCCGAATTCGGTGGCGAGTTGGGGGTCCTCGTCGACGTCGATAAGCATCAACTGCGCACCCGCATCTGCGACAACAGGCTTAATTTGCGCAGCAACGCGGTCGCAAGAACCGCACGTCGCGCGCACCATGAGTTCAACCAGCACCTTTCAACACCTCTCCGTCGCGATTGGCGCATACGATGGACTAGGCTACCGCCACCACACCAACCGAAAGGACAGACCCCGTGAGCCCCATCAAAGGCCCCCGCCAACCGTGGTCGCACTCACGGGGCAACGTGCGCCGCTTCATCGAAAGCACCGCGCTTCCGCCCATCGGCGAGGAATACCAACGCAAAGCCGGTATCGCCGCAGCCCGCGCGGCCGTGGAAGCCGGCGGCATCCGCGTCACCACACCCGACCCGGACATCCCCCAACACGTCACCGCCGCCGCATTTTTCGACGTTGACAACACCCTCATCCAAGGCAACTCCCTCATCGCGCTGGGCTACCAACTGTTCAAGCGGCACTACATTGAACTCGGCGACATCTTCCCGTACCTGATCACCCAAGTCCGCTACCGCGTCTTCGGCTCCGAACTGCCCGACGCTATGGCCCAAGGACGGGAGAAAGCCCTCAGCGTGGTGAAGGGCCAAAGCGTCGACGAACTCAAGCAACTGTGCACCGACATCGTGGACAACCACCTGGTGGACCGGACCTACGACGGCACCCGCGAACTCGCCGCCATGCACATCGCCGCAGGTGAACAAGTGTGGCTGGTATCTGCCACCCCCGTGCAAGTGGGGCAGGCGCTCGCCGCACACCTAGGATTCACCGGTGCGCTTGGCACCGTGGCCGAGGAGAAAGACGGCAAATTCACCGGCCGCCTCGTCGGCGACATCCTCCACGGCCCCGGTAAAGCCCACGCCGTCCAAGCGCTGGCGGAAGCCCAAGGCCTAGACCTGAAGGAGTGCACCGCCTACTCCGATTCCGTCAACGACATCCCCATGCTGTCCCTCGTAGGCACCTCGGTGGCTATCAACCCCGACCGGCAACTACGTAAGCACGCCGAGAAGAACGGCTGGCTCATCCGGGACTACCGCCCGGTCCGCCGCGCCTTCACCGGCGCCCTGGTTCCCGTTCTGGTGGCAGGCGGGGTTGTGGGCTTGGTGAAGGGGTGGAAGCGCGCCCGCGGGAAGAAATAGGAGCTTCCCGCCACTGGCGGTTGATTCCGCGGTAAGCGTCTAAATCTTTTTTGGGTTTTTGTAGAACCGGCCTGTTTCCGCTGGTCCTCCGCGCGCTACCCTCCCTGCCGCCCGCTCCGCTTGTGGATAGTTTTTTGGGTTATCCACAGGTTTTTGGGGCCCTTCTCGCGCGTTGTTGCGTTTCGGTTTAGCGTGCAAGGCATGAGTTCATTTGCAGCTTCCGTGGCGGGGTTAACCAACCCCATTGAGACCTTGGCATCCTTTGATGCCCAGGAGCTCATCAGCCTTGGCTGCAAACCCGCTCTCATGCGCGAGTGGGCCAAAGTCCACAAGGCCTACTACGGGAAAACCAAGTTCACCCGCAAACAAGCCAACGCTGTTGCGGTCGCACGGTCGACCCAGAAGTCCATGGATCAACTCGTCTACATCGAATCCCGAGTAGCACCTTTCACCGACCCTGCTGAGAAGTGGCGCCTGCGCCTGGCACTGCTGTCTATTCCGGGGGATTACGAGACGCTCAAGCGCCGCTCCAAGGACATCGTGCCCGAGGTGGACAAGCCTGCCCCGGAACCAACAGTCGGGTTTGGACGCTCGCGTGAAGAGTCCCGCCCGATGAACGTCATGGGCCCAGAACGAGACATGGCAGCCATCGAATACGCACTACGCCAAGACCTCAAAGACGGCCCTGCCGGCCCACAGATGTACGAAAAACTCATGCGCCTCCTGGGTCTTCGCCCCGACGCTGAAGACGAGACCCCAACCCGAATCGCTCCTGCAGTGCCGCGTCCCTTGATCCTCATCCCACTGGAGGAGCACATCACAATCATGAAAGGCGACGGCGACGAAGTCATCCTGGGACTGACTGATGGCACCACCATGACCGGTGCGGAGTTTTTGGCCCAGAACTTTGGGGACGTCCTAGAAGTAGCGATGTTCCACCCCCAAGAAGGCCCCGTCAACCTGTACGACACACAACGCTTCGCCAACCAGAAGCAACGCGACCTGGCACGTGCCACGATGCCGACGTGTCCTGTACCGGATTGTAGGCATGCAGCCGATAACTGCGAGGTCCACCACATCAAAGCATGGTCCCAAGGTGGGCTGACCAACATGGATAACCTGGCCATGCTGTGCAGGTACCACAACAGAACCAATGATGATGACCCCACCAAGCCCCACCACGGGCGGGTGGAAAACATCAGAGGCACACCGATGTGGAGATCACCCCGCGGATACCTCGTCCCCAACACCGTCCACCCCTACGGAGCAATGACACTGCTCTACGGAAGGTAATCACCGAATAGCCAGCGACAGCTGGTCTTTCGGTGTGCCCGTTTGACTATGGCGATTCACGCGCGACAAAACCCCAGGTCGGGGATCGCTGGAAGGTGCGATAGTCAAACCGGCCCCGAGATTTGCAAAAGGAAAACCCGCCCACCTTCACCAGGCGGACGGGAATCCAAGTGCAGCTATAAGCAGCGGCTTACTTGCCGAGCTTACGACGCTGAACACGCGTACGGCGCAGCATCTTGCGGTGCTTCTTCTTGGACATGCGCTTGCGGCGCTTCTTAATAACTGAACCCATGGGGGTACCTCACTTCTCTTTGTACGTACAGTTCCCGTCGGACCCGGACCCAGGTCAAAGCTGTTGGGCCTTTACCTGGTGCGCACGGGGTGCACTCCCAACGCGCGGGCCGAAAATCCGACACGAATGGGTTTAGAGTTTACAGCCGGTGCTAGTCATTCCCAAAAATATTAGAAGGGCCAGCCGAAGCTGACCCTTCCACAAACCAGGGGACGCGCCCTCTGGGGATAACTATCCGACGTCAGGAGTGACGTCGTAGACCGAGGAGTCCAAGTACTCGGAGACAGCCTTCTCGTTCACACGGAACGAGCGACCAACTCGCACTGCCGGCAGCTCACCAGAGTGAACCAGGCGGTACACCGTCATCTTGGATACGCGCATGATCTCCGCGACCTCAGCAACGGTCAGGAACTTACCCTTATCTTCATTTGCCATATGTGTAGTTAACCTCCAGCATCTGTGCGCGCTGTAGGCTTCCCCTCCCACAGAATGAACACGCACGTGCTTGAACGAGCTTAGCGTGAAACCAGTGTCACATGCGACTCAAAAGCAAGAAAAGATTCACACTATTCACACAAATCCCACGGTCCACTCAAGGCCTATCCCGGTCCAACCGTTTCATTCCGGCTGGTAAGACGCGCCATGAGCGGCATCGGGAAACTCGTCGGGCGGGCGCGAGAATTTTCTCAAACTCCCCCCGCCGAATACCCGCGAAGTACCGGCACGGCACTCGTTCCTGGCTAGTCCCCCAACTCGGCAGCACGCTCCGCGGCGGCTTCCGTGGCACGGTAGAAGGCGCCGCGGATACCGGACTCCTCCAACTCGCGGATGGCCTGCACCGTGGTGCCCGCTGGGGAGCACACACCGGCGCGCAGATCCACCGGTGTCTTGCCCGCATGAGCCAGCATCACGCCAGCCCCCTCAGCGGTGGAGGTGGCCAACAGCGTGGCGGTGTCGCGGGGTAGGCCCATGGCCACGCCAGCGTCGATAAGCGCTTCGGCGACGAGGAAGAAGTAGGCGGGGCCGGAGCCGGAGATGGTCGAGGCGGCGTCGATAAGCTTCTCCGGCACAACCGCAACCTTGCCTGCGGCGGCGAGCAGATCAGTGACCAGCTCCTGCTGATCCTCATCGACATACTTGCCAAACGCCACCACGCACACACCCTTGCCCACCTGCATCGGCGTGTTCGGCATGACGCGCACGATCGGGGTGCCCGCGCTGTGGGAGGCCTCCGTCATCGTCTCCAATGTCACGCCCGCGGCCATGGACACCACGACAGTCGGCGTATCCGACGCCGCGATGGGCTCCGAGAGCTCCTCGATCACCGTGGTGATGTCGTACGGCTTCACGCACAGGAAGCACACGTCCACGTCCGTGACGGCCTCAATGTTGTCTTCGGTGGTGTTGATCCCGTACCGGGCCGCCAGCTCCTCGCGGCGCTCCGCGGTACGGTTCGTGGCGGTGATGGTTTCCGGGTCGACTCCAGAATTCACGAGGCCCGAAATCAGGGCCTCCCCAATATTGCCTGCACCGATAACTGCAATGTTTGTCATGCGCACTAGCGTGCCACAGTGCGCGCGGTGGGGCGATATTTCAGTGCGCTAGAAGCCGACGATGAGACCCGGACCGAAGGTCATAGCAAGGCCAGCAACAGCTGCGAGTGCCATGGTGAAGCCATCGCGGCCCGTCTTCATGCGACGCACAGCCAGCACGATGCCTGCCGTCACGGCCACCGCGAGCACGCCAACGAGGATCGAGTTGAGGTTCTCCCACAGCGCCTGGAAGCCCAGGAACACGAGCACGCCCACGATCAGGCCAGCGAACACGAGCAGGACGAGCATCACCGGGTTAACGGCGGTGTCTTCCTCGTACTCTTCGTATTCCTCTTCGCCGTCGACGAGCTCGTCGTAGTCCTGGTCATCCTCCGCCACCACAGCTTCCTGCGGCTCGGTCTTCGGCTGCGCAGCCAACGCCGAGGCCGCCGGCGTCTCACGCACGACGGGGATCACGTTGGTCTTTTCCGCATCTTCAGCAGCTTGCTTATCGACGTCCCCCACCTCAACCTTGCGCACCGGCACAGACCCGGTCTTGGTGGCGGGCTTCTTCTCGGCCGGCTCGACCTTGACGACCTTGACGTTCGGCTTCTGTTGAGGCTTAGCAGCCTCAGCAGGTCTATCAGTCTCAGCAGGTTTATCAGCCTCAGCAGGTTTAGCAGGCGCCTTGGGCTTTTGGGGTTCGGAGCGCTCGGTGTTCTCTTCGTCGATAGGAGCATTGGAGTGCTTGGGCTCAGCAGGGCGCGCATCAACGGCCTGCAGCGAGCCAGTGAGCTCAGCGACGGAGATGCCGCCCTCTTCGAGGCTGCGGCGACGGCGGCGTCGCGGCTGGGCGTCCGGGTTTTCTTTTTGTGCCCGGGCCATCAACTCGGCAACGGTGAGTTGCTTGTCAGCCAATTGAGCGTCTCCTTTGTGCTTCTATCCCTTGTCAATCTGCCGGAGGATCACGCCTTCGCGCAATGCCCAGGGGCAGATCTCTAACTTATCAATCTTAAGGGCACGCATGGCAGCTTCGGCGACCAGTGCGCCCGCAACGATTTGGTGGGAGCGGTCCGGGCTCACACCTTCCAGCTCAGCGCGGTCGGCTGCCGTCATGCGGGTAATGAAGGCGATGAGCTGGCGCAGACCCGGCGCGGTGAGCGTGCGCTTGACGTACGGGCCAGCCGAGGAGGGGGCGGCACCGGTCAGACGCGCAAGGGTGCGGAAGGTCTTGGAGGTACCCACAGCGAGGCCAGCTTCACCTTGGGCGAGGAACTGATCGGACACCGTACCCAGTTCCGCATCGATGTAATCACGCAGCGTGTTCACGGTCTTCTTCGACGGCGGGTCAGAGTCGAACCACTCGTGGGTCAAGCGGCCGGCACCCAAATCGAGGGACACGGCGATGTCGGGTTCCTCGTCGCTGCCGGTACTGAGCTCCAGCGAGCCGCCACCGATGTCCAGGTTGGTGATTCGGCCGGCGGACCAGCCGTACCAGCGGCGCACCGCCAAGAACGTCAAACGCGCTTCGTCTTTACCGGAAAGAACGTCCAGCTTCACGCCGGTTTCCTTCTCGATGTGTTTAAGCACGTCATCCGCATTCGTTGCTGAGCGCACAGCAGAGGTAGCGAAAGCGAGGAATTCCTCACACTTGAGATTCTTCGCCAGATCCGCGGCATCCTGAACCGTGTCGGTGAGCTTCTTTACGCCCTTATCCTCGATCGCCCCCTTCTTATCGAGCAATTCCACCAGCCGCAAAGACTGCTTCCAATCGCTCATGGGGGTCGGGTGGCCACCGCTCACGGCATCCACCGCTACGAGGTGGACAGTGTTGCTGCCCACGTCCAATACACCTAGTCGCACGTGTTCCAGAGTAGACCGTCTACCGTGGTCAAGTGTGAACCAACCTGTATTTCTGGGCTTTCCAAAACATTCGCCCGCAGGAAAATCCATCCGCGCCGGCCATGAACTTCCGCCAGATTTTCCCCGCGAGTGGTTCGAATTCATTCACCCGGATGATCCGCTGCACTACTTCAGTATTGATCTGACCTGGCTGGAATCCACATGGTCGTGCCGCTTTGGCACATCAACGTGCCGCGGTATTTCGGAGGATCTGCCCGTGGTGGGCTGCTGCATTCACGGCGCGTATTTGTCCGATGAGACAGACCGGGATGATCTGTACAACGCCGTCGCGGAGATGCCCGCGAAGTACTGGCAGCTCCGCCCGGACAGCGTGGACAGCTATCTCGCCGCGGGCGACTCAGTGGAGCTTGAGCCGTGGCTCGAGTGGGATGACGATGAAGAGGAGCCCTCGCTCAAGACCACGCTTATCGACGGCGCGTGCATCTTTGCCAACCGCCACGGCCATGAAACCGGCCCCGGTTGTGCTCTGCACCAGTGGGCGATGGCGGAGGGCCGCAACATCATCGGCTCAAAGCCGGAAGTGTGCTGGCAGGTGCCGTTTTCCCGCGAGGATGAATGGCAGGAGCGCAGTGATGGCCAGGAGATCCTGCGCACCACGATCGGTGAATATGACCGCCGTCAGTGGGGCAACGGTGGTGAGGACTTTGATTGGTGGTGCACCAACGACCCGGCGTGCCACGGTGGGCCGGATGCGCAGCCGGTGTGGAAGTCAATGAAAGCGGAACTGACGCAGTTGATTGGGGAGGAGGCGTACGCGATCGTCGAAAAGCATTGTGCTGCTCGCGCTGCCCTCCCGCAGGAGGCGAAAGCGGTGCACCCAGCGACGCGCGCTGCAGACTCGTGATGTCCCGAATGGGGCATTACGTCTCGAACTTGTACCCCAAACCGCGCACCGTGATGAGCTGTTCCGGGCGCGAAGGCTCCTTCTCAATCTTCGTGCGCAGGCGCTTCACGTGGACGTCTAGGGTCTTCGTGTCACCGACGTAATCCGAACCCCAGATCCTGTCGATGAGCTGCCCGCGAGTGAGCACGCGACCGGCGTTGCGCATGAGGTACTCGAGCAAATCGAATTCCTTCAGCGGCATGGCCACCGGCTGATCCTCAACGAACACCGTGTGGCGCTCCACGTCGAGGCGGACGCGACCGCCCACCAGAACGTCATCGCCCTCTGTCTCCTGCGCAGACTCAGCTGAGCCGGTGCCGCGACGCAGCACCGCACGAATGCGCGCGATGAGCTCACGGGTGGAGTACGGCTTGGTCACGTAATCATCCGCACCGAGCTCCAGGCCCACAACCTTATCGATTTCAGAATCACGCGCCGTCACCATAATGATCGGCACATCAGAGGTAGCGCGAAGCTTCTTGCACACATCCGTGCCGGACATCCCCGGAAGCATGAGGTCGAGCAACACCAAATCAATCTGGTTCGACTCGAACTTCTTCAACGCCGTCGGCCCGTCCTCCGCGGTAACGGTGTCAAAGCCTTCCTTACCCAGCAGGTAAGCAAGCGGGTCCGCGAGCGATTCCTCGTCCTCGACAATCAGGATGGTCGATGTCATCGATTCTTCCTACCTCGGCTCAACTGTCTTGTTTTTCTATTTGTTCAATTTCTTCCGGCACCACCGCTGATGCCATCGATTCAGGGGCGAAAACCGGAAGCTCAATCGTGAACGTCGAGCCTGTTCCTAGGCGCGACCACACCTTGATATTACCGCCGTGGTTGGCCACCACATGCTTCACGATGGCCAAACCCAATCCCGTGCCACCCGTCTGGCGGGAACGCGCCTTGTCCACGCGGAAAAAGCGCTCGAACACACGCTTTTGATCCTCCGGTGCAATGCCGATCCCGCGGTCCGTCACACGAATGAGCACTACTTCATCGCGCACAACCTTGTGCGTGACGCTCACTGGCTGCCCCTTCGGCGAGTAATTGATCGCGTTGGTGATCAAGTTCGCCAGCGCCGTGACCAGCAGCGCCTTATCCCCCATCACGAACGTTTCGTGCCGTGCTCCTCGGGTCAGCTCGATCTCGTGATTCTCCGCCGCGATGAGGTTGCGTTCAATAGCGGCATCAATCAGATCATCCACCTGCACCGGCGCCATCTCTGGCAAAGCCTCAGCCCCCTGCAGCTTGGACAGGTTGATCAGATCCGTGATCATGGCCCCCATCCGGTGAGACTCGCCCAGCAACTTGTCCCCGAAGTACTTCACCGTCTCCGGATCATCGGGATCCTCCAGCAGTGCCTCTGCCAACAAGGACATGCCGCCAACCGGGGTTTTCAGCTCGTGCGAGATGTTGGCCACGAAGTCTCGGCGTGCCGATTCCATCCGGACGTTTTCTGACTCATCACTGGCATAGACGATGACGTAGGAGTCCTCTGCCAACGACATCGGCTGAACTACAGCACGGACGTTATTCACCCGACTACCCGTCGAGCGATGCCTCATATTCAGATCCAACGTCCGCGTTTCCCGGTCCTCGAAGACCTTGCGGCCAACCTCCCAGACCTCCGGGTTGAGGGTCCGGTCATGCACGATGGACATCTCATGTGCCCTGGCGTTGGACAGGATCACGTCTCCACCCCGGCTCACCACCGTCACTCCGGTCGGCGAACCTTGAATGACTAAGTGCAGGATCTGGCTGACCGTGCGTACCCGGTTCTCCTCCGTGTTCGGGGCAGCACGACGAGGCCCTCGCCGCTCCTCGAGGAATTTCACCCCAAGGACAGCGAGGGCAACAACGAGACCTCCAGCAATGAAGGCAATAACCGTGTTCACCAGGACAAGCAGACCTTAGTTTCTACTTGTTGCCCTGGCTTGCCACAGCAGCGGCACCAGCAGCGGCAGCCTCCGGGTCAAGGTAGGTGCCACCTGGGTTGAGCACCTTGCCGTTGCCATCAATCTCGTACACCAGCGGCATACCCGTCGGAATGTTCAGCGCCGCAATGTCCTCATCCGAGATGTTGTCCAGGTACTTCACCAGGGCACGCAGTGAATTGCCGTGAGCTGCAACCATGACGGTCTTGCCTTCCAGCACCTGCGGCAGGATGACGTCGATGTAGTACGGCAGGAAGCGCTCCACAACATCCTTCAGGCACTCCGTGCGCGGCACCTCCGGCAGGAATGCGTAGCGCGGATCATTCGTCTGCGCGTACTGGTTATCTGTATCAATCGCCGGCGGCGGAGTGTCGTAGGAACGGCGCCAGGACATGAACTGCTCTTCACCGAACTTGTCACGGATCTCAGCCTTGTTCAGGCCCTGCAGCTTGCCGTAGTGGCGCTCATTCAAACGCCAGTTGCGCACCACTGGGATCCAGTGGCGGTCAGCCGCATTCAGGGAGATGTTGGCAGTGCGGATAGCGCGACGCAGCAGCGAGGTGAACACGATGTCCGGGAGGACACCCTTCTCACTCATCAGCTTGCCGGCATTGACTGCTTCCTTAATACCCTTCTCCGTCAGATCCACATCCACCCAGCCGGTGAACTGGTTGGATTCATTCCACTTGCTCTGTCCGTGGCGGACGAGGACTAGCTTTCCGTTGCTCATACAGCCAAGCATGCCAAAACATGCGCTTCTCTGCCGGTGAAACGGGGTTCCCCTACCGAAATGGGGTAGTACAAAAACCCATCCGCTCGGTTATTCCACGGATGTGCCCCCTGTGGTCTAGATTGACTGTTGTGATTTCGCGCCGTTTTTCCTCTCCTGCCATTGTGCTCGCTGCCCTTTGCAGCCTCATTCCCGCTGTACAGGCCCCGACTGCCTCTGCCGCGCCAGTCGACCATCAGGGAACAATGGCCAGCGCTGCAATTGCTGCCCCCGGCGCGCCAATGCGCCTGCGCCCCTTTGATGCCGCTGCCCCGTTCGGCCAGGGCAACGCCACCTTCAAAGAGGTGACGGGCCTGGATGTTCATCCGAACATGCTCGCCCGCGTGTGCACCCAGGGCCCGGTGGGCACCGTCACCCTGCCTAATGGCACGAAGCAGCGCATCATGTTGTCCGCTGGCCACTGCTTGGCGGCCGAGGATGTCACCGGCATGTTCATGGGTCGCACCGTTGATGCGCCGGTGCGTGGCGGTTACAAGAACATCGGCACCATTGACCTCGTGCGCACCAATGGCCTGCCCAGTGGATATGACCAGCTTGGCACGTCCGCGCAGAAAGCTCTGCGCGCGGAAGACTGGGGCATCGTGGTGCTTGAGGACGGCGTGGCCGCGGACGGCGCCGCCTCCTCCCGCGACCAGTTCAACCGTGGCCCCAGCGCCCCTGTCCCGATGACCGGTGTGCGCACCTACCGCACGCTCGCTCCGGGGGAAATTGCCCTGGATAACTTCGCTCAGCCGGTGTGCAAGGACGGCTCCATGAAGGGCCGCAACTGCGGTGTCCAGCTCTTCTACACCGCCAACAACGTGTGGACCTTGAACTTGAGCTACGCCACCGGCGATTCGGGCGGAGTGAATTTTGACCCGAAGACCGGCCAGATCATTGGTGTGACATCCCTCGGCTTCGGCCCGCTGGGAACGGCACAGCGCGCTGACCGTGCGATCGAATCCGCCTACGATCTGCCCGCCGGCACGGTGAATGAGCACTTCACCCCTGCCGCACCGAATGGCAACCGTGCTGATTTTGTCTCCGCGAAGGAAGAGGAGGCTGAGTTCAACCAGTACCTCACCGAGCACAACCCTGGTGTCACGCCGGAGATGATTGCTCCGCCGACGCCGCGCCAACAGTTCGACCAGGCAGTGGCGCACGCGACCGCTGATGCCGGTGTCATTGCCAATGACGTCCGCGATTTCGCTGTCCTGAGCAGTGTTGCTGCCATCGCCGGTGTGCCACTGGGCCAGATCGCTGATGCTGGCAGCACCGTGGCCAACGCTGTGGGGACGTACGCTAACGCGCACATCACCAACGTCGTCAACGCTGGCGTGTACGCCGCCCTCGACGAACTGGGCTACTAGTTCCCCACCGCACGCCGACGTTGCGGGGGCTCATAGCCTTCCACGGCATCGGCGTACACCGCAGCCAACGCTTCGGCCGAGGCTGCCCAGCTGAACTGTGCTGCGCGTCCGACGGCGGATTCGGCCATGGAGATGCGGCGGGAGTCGTCGATAAGCAATTGCCCTAAAGCATCAGCCCACGCGACAGGATCGTGCCCGTCGACGAGCACCCCCGTCTCACCATCCGCGACCGCGATGGGCAGCCCACCCGCGCGCGCCGCGACAACTGGGGTGCCGGTGGCCTGCGCCTCGATGGCGACGAGCCCGAAAGATTCGTTGTAGCTCGGCACCGCCACGATGTCCGCTGCCTGGTAAATCTGCACGAGCTCCTCCGGTGGGCGCGGGCCAAGGAAGCGGATCTTGCGGCCAACGCCGAGCTTGTGCGCCATCGCGCGGTAGTAATCCACCGACGCATCTGCGCCCGAGGCGCCCCCGCAAATGATGGCCCGCACGTTGCAATCCGGGTCCCGGTCAAGCAGCTCCGCCACTGCACGGATGAGCACCTGCGGGCCCTTGAATTCCTGGAGGCGCCCAACAAAAGCGATCAACTTGCTGTCCAGCGGAATACCCAAGTGGCGGCGCGCCACTTCCGTGTTCCGGTTCGTGCCCGGCGTGAACATCCGCGTATCCGCACCCGGTGTGACCACGCGGATACGGGCGGGATCCGCGTCATAGTGGCGGCCCAGCTGGGTGATCTCATCGGGAGTGTTCACCACCAGGACATCGGCGTTGTCCACGAGCTGCTGCTCACAAATCCGGCGGGCCTCCGTCTCCGGCGAATCCGCATCATCTGCCGAAGCCACCCCAAGGCGCGCGGCGTTTTTCACCGCAGCCCACGTGTGACCAGTGTGGATGAGCGGCACGCGAATGAGATCACGCAGCAACCAGCCCACCTGGCCGGAGAGCCAATAGTGAGAATGGATGAGGTCATACTCCACCCCCTCATCCCGCGTGAACTTCACAATCCCGCCCGCAAACGCAGCGAGCTGAGTGGGCAACTCCTCCTTAGCCAACCCCTCATACGGGCCGGCGACAATGTTGATCACGCGCAGGTTCTCAGACACCTGCACCACATCGCCCTGGCTCGGCCGGGTCGCGCGGGTAAACACGTCCACGTCCATCCCCGCGGCAGCGAGCTCACGCGCAATGTTGAGGACGTACACGTTCATACCGCCGGCATCACCCGACCCCGGCTGTTCGAGCGGGGACGTGTGCATGGACAACATTGCTACGCGCATGGTCCCCCAGCCTAGCGCGCATGCTTATGCCACTGACGAAAATCCATGGCCAAGGTGGCCGCCAACTCCTGGTACGCACGCAAGGTACGCGGGTGCATCCGCGCCACATCAATGACGGCCCCTTCCGCCAAGTGCGAGTCATACGGAATGACATGCACCGCCCGAGTTCGGGCCGCAAAATGCCCCACCACGCTGTCCATCTGCACCGCCACCTTGGGCGATGGGGAGGACACAACCACCACTGCGTTCGCCGCCAACCGGTCATAGCCGTGCAGATTCAACCAATCCAACGTCGCCGACGCGGACTGCGCACCATCCAACGCCGGCGATGTCACCAGAATCAGCGTGTTAGCCAAATCCAGCACCCCCGCCATCGCGGAGTGCATCAGACCCGTCCCGCAATCCGTGAGGATGAGGTTGTAGTGGTGCTGCAGAATATCCACCGCACGCCGGTAATCATCCTCGCTGAACGCCTCAGACACCGCCGGGTCCCGTTCACTGCCGATCACCTCCAGCCGTGAAGCGCCCTGCGTGGTGTACGCCCTAACCTGCCCATACCGGTCCGTGTCCGGTGCGCTCAGCAGGTCCCGGATCGTCGCTGAGCTCGCCGCATCAGCCGCCACACGCTGCGCGAGGGTGCCAAAATCCGGGTTCGCATCAATCGCGATCACACGGTCCCCGCGTGTTTCTGCCAGCACAGAACCCAACGCCACCGTCGTTGTTGTTTTGCCCACTCCACCTTTCAGCGACATCACCGCAATCCGGTAATCACCCCGCAAAGGAGTGCGGATGGTGTTGGTGAGATCGTCGTGTTCCTGTTGGCGTGGAGAAGCACCCAGATTCACGCGCCCACCTGTCATCCCGTGCACAAGCTTGCGCCAGCCGGACGTCGGGGGAGTTTTTGCAGGCTTAACGACGACTCCCCCATCCAACCCCTGCGCAGGCGGTGCCGGCGGAGTAGCTGGCATAGGCCCCGGCGGCACCGGCATGGGCGGCATGGGCATGGGCGGCATGGGCGCAACCCCACGCGCAGCCGCAACTTCCGGCACCCATTCCCCCAAACCGTTGTTGGCAAAGCGGCGGTACAGCTGCAGGTCATGCTGATTTCGAGTCTGGTCGTGCGTATGCGTCACGGAAAATTCCCCCTTAAAAAGATGCGTGCTGCCCCTCTACAGCGCGCTGTGGCCCATCATCCTAGCGAGTTCATGCCCTCTACGCGGGATAAACGATAGTTGCGTGATTTAAGTTACAAAATTCCCCACATAGATCACGCATCACATATATACTTCACCGGAGTAAACCAATTCACAACATACGTGGAGGCAGACAACATGTCAGCATTCGAAGAAAAAGCATGGCTTTCCAGCTATGCAGAGTGGACGCCACCAGAGGTAGAACTTGGCGACGACACCATCTTGGACATCTACGACGAAACGTTGGCCAAGAAGTCCCACAAGAACGCCCTGTACTTCTTCGGTCGCACCACCACGTACGCTGAGCTCGACCGCCAGGTCCGCAGCTGCGCTGCTGGCCTGAAGGCTTTTGGCGTCCGTCCGGGTGACCGCGTGGCGCTGGTTATGCCGAACTGCCCGCAGTTCGTTATTGCCTTCGTTGCCACCCTGAAGCTCGGCGCTTCCGTTGTTGCCCACAACCCGCTCTACACCGAGCACGAGCTGCGCGGCCAGTTCCAGGACCACGGCGCACGCGTGGCCATCATGTGGGACAAGGCAGCTGGCAACCTCGCTGGCCTGCGCAAGGACACCCCGCTGGAGACCATCGTCTCCGTGGATATGACCAAGGCTATGCCCAAGTACATGGAGCTGGCCCTTAAGTACGTTCCGGTGAAGAAGCTGCGCGAATCTCGCAACAAGCTCTCCGGCCCGGCACCGGACACCATCGCGTTTGAGACGCTGCTGTCCTCCGCGATCGGTGGAGACGGCCACGACCTGAAGAGCCCGGAGATCACCCAGGACACCACCGCCGTGATCCTGTACACCTCCGGCACCACCGGTGAGCCCAAGGGCGCACAGATCACCCACGGCAACTTCAACCACCAGATGAAGGCCGGTAAGGCATGGGTGAAGGACCTCGGCCGCACGGATGAGAAGATCTTCGCCGTTCTGCCGCTCTTCCACGTCTACGGCCTGGCACTCAACCTTGGTCTGGGCATCATGGTTGGCGGTGAGATCACCCTCCTGCCGGCACCGGAGCCGGACCTCATCCAGGACGCACTGAAGAAGAACCCGCCCACCTGGATGCCGGGCGTGCCTACCCTTTACCAGCGCATTAGCCAGTCCGCTATCAAGAACGGCACCACGCTGGACTCCATCCGCAACTCCTTCTCCGGCGCGTCGACCCTGCCGGTCTCCACTGTGGAGGCATGGGAGAAGGTCACCGGCGGCAACCTCGTGGAGGGCTACGGCCTGACGGAGACCTCCCCGATCGTCACCGCTAACCCTATGGACGGCTCCCGCCGCCCGGGCTACATCGGTGTTCCGTTCCCGAACACCCTCGTCCGCATCGTCAACCCCGACAACCCGACCGAGCTCATGCCGGACGGCGAGCCGGGCGAGCTCGTGGTCAAGGGTCCGCAGGTGATGAAGGGTTACCTGAACAAGCCGGAGGCCACCGAGAAGGCGTTTGTCGACGGCTACTTCCGCACCGGCGACATGGGCATCATGGAAGAGGACGGCTGGATCCGCCTGGTCTCCCGCATCAAGGAGATGATCATCACCGGCGGCTTCAACGTCTACCCGGACGAGGTGGAGAACGTCATGCGTGAGCACCGCGACGTCGAGGACATTGCCGTTGTTGGCCGCCCGCGCTCGGATGGTTCCGAGGACGTCGTTGCCTGCATCACCCTCGCCGAGGGCGCTGCCCTCGACCCGGACGGCCTGCAAGCCTACGCTCGCGAGCGCCTCACCCCGTACAAGGTGCCGCGCACCTTCTACCACTTCGAGGAGCTCAACCGCGACATGACCGGCAAGATCCGCCGCCGTGAGGTCCAGCAGTCTCTGATCGACCGCCTCAACGCCGGCACCGCTGCCGACGGTGAGAACGCCGCCGGCACCCCGGAAGCACCGAGCGAGGAGCAGATCGAGCAGGGCAAGCAGGACAACTAACGCCTAACCCAACGCCACGCCAGCCTCTTCCCGCCAACGCGGGAAGAGGCTTCGTCGTTGTTGGCTGCGGAGCCGGTTTGACTATGCCACCGCACGCGCAGCAAAAACCCAGGTCGCAGATGGGTGGTTGGGCACATAGTCAAACGGACTCGAAAGCTAATCGAGGGAAACCCTCACCCCCGGCTACCTCCTCAACATTTCGATCGATAGAACATTAGGCTAGCCTTCATTTACCTGATATCGCAGTCTCCCAGGACCATTTTCCCAATCCTTTACATGCAAGGAAGGCTCATGTCTATCTCCGCAAGGCGCACATGGGTGGCACTTTTCATGGTGCTCGCAATCATTTCGGGCGTACTCATGCCCCCGCCTAAAAGCGCGCATGCTCAAGAAATAATCCCGATCACTCAAGGTCGAGTGACCTGGGGAATTTACGAGTCATGGCGCAGCTACGTTGGCACTCAAGCAGCAACGGTGTCTGGAGGTGTTGAAGTCCTACCCAGCGGTGAGTACAGCTGGCCGATCGAATCCGGCACCTATGATCCCGAGTCAAAGACCCTGACAGTGAAAACCAAAGGCCAAGTCAGGTTCACGCAGTACAAACAGCCTGACGGCACCTACCAACTCGATTCAACCTATAAAAACGTTGAGGTGATAATCTCCCCTACCACCCAAGAGATTCGCTTGGATTACGTAGGTAACTCTCGGTCGACCGGCCAGCTAGAAGAAAAATCTGGCACGTACGCGACACTCAACATTTCAGACGCGAACCCTAAAACGGAAAACAATGCGACCACGTGGGAGCGGATTCCGACTTTTCAGGCCTCTCTCATCGACCTTTATCCACAGGGCACGCCAATCGATCCAGTGTCCATTGAGTACCAAGGACCTGGAGGCAAACCCTCTACCTCACGACCGGAACTTCCCGGCGGAATTCCTGTCTTGTCCCCGAATCAAACATGGGTAAGCAACACCCAGGACGAACAGCCATTCGTCACTTTCGCCTCGCCGAAGAATGACCTACTGCACGTCATCGAATACTCCAAGATCACTTCGGAGGTGCCTGAGCTCACCCTCCGGCATATCAAGGCCAGCACCATGGAAGAGATTGCCTCCGAGCCATTGCCGGTGAGCAAATCAACTTCTGCCCGTTTTGCCTACGATCCCGAAACTGAGTCAGTTTTCTACGGTGACTTCTCGCTGGGTGCGAACCGTGCGGGACTGAGCAATATCGACATCAAACGGGCTCACTACAACCCTGAAACCAAGCAGACCCAGGTCAGTACCGTCGCCACGCTTACCGACGACCCGGACTACCGCCGTATCGGCTCGATCGTCTGGGACCCTCACGAAAACGAGCTTGTTGTCGCAATCGACACTGGCACGAACAATCCGAAGAAGATTGGGTTCGTGTATCTGGACGGGGAGGACTGGAACGAAACAATCGCACCCCTGAACCTTGAATCCCGTCGAATCGGCGAACAACAGCCCTTCATGCTCAGCCCGTCAATGTTCACCAGTGAGTCCTTCCAGCCGATGAATATCATTCCCATGGGCGACGGCGTGTACGTTGCAGCACTCGGTGGCACCTACCAAACTGCGGGAAGCACGAAACGTAAAGGCATGCCAGCGTTTCTCCTTGAGCGCGCAGGCAAGCAAACATTTGCAACACCGATCGCAGGCACCACTCCCTCAAAGCAGGCACTGCTAGGAACTGCGTACTCCATTGCTCAGCTAATCGACGATAAGCACGTCCTTCTTAGCACCGCTGATCTTTTCTACGGTGACCTGCAGGTAGTCACTGTAGAAGACGATGAAGCCGAGGCAGGCGAAGAATTCACCCTTCCTAACTGGGAAAATACTGCAGCCTACGCCGCAACTTTCGATCCGACATCGGGCTTCCAATATGTGCTCGGCCGGGATAAGGCCCTGTACGTTCTCCGTGACGGCGCCCATATCCACCGTTACCAATTCCCCGATACGTCTAATGCCGGTTTGTCTCCGCAACCAACATTCCCACTCACGGTCTCCTCAGACGGATCCGTGGTCTTCCAGGTGACGGACCCTGAGACCAAGAACGCTGGTTTGAGGCGCTTTGAGTTGCTTGGAACATCGCCGTCGTTCACTGCTTCGCCGGAGTCCACAACTATCAACCTGGGACGCGCCAGCGAAGGTTCAGTAACCCTAAGTGCGGAAGCGACGAAGACGGATCTGGCCAGCACTCGTCACTGGCAGGTCAAGCGTGCTGGCGAAAGCTCCTTCGTCGATATCAATGGAGAAACTGGCGATGAGTTCACTGCCAAGGTGACCGCTGCCGACAACGGCGCGCAATTCCGTGCGGTTGAACGCACTAAACGTGGGGATGTGGTGTCCGATACCGCAACCATCACCGTGACGGGTGCACCAGCAGTGACCCAACACCCGAAGGACATCACCGTTGTTCCAGGTGAGCAAGCCGCATTCAGTGCAAGCTTCGCATCTCACCCACCAGCTACCAAGATCGTGTGGCAACGATACTCCAACGGGTTCTGGGCAGATATTTCGCTTGACGACGACACCACCGTCGCAACCAACGACACCACATCAGTACTCACTCTGTCTAAAGCTTCTTCCGATATGCATTCGGTTCGCGTCCGAGCACACGCTGTGAACGATGCCGGTGATATCTTCACTTCCCCGGCAACATTGACTGTGAAACAGACAGGGAACTCAGGTGAAACCCCAACCCCACCGAAAGCACGATCCGTCAAGGACGCAAAGATGCGCTGGGCTTTCAACGACGAGCTCCAACACCGTCCGCCCGCCGGAGGAGTCAACTACCTCTCAGCTGATATTTCCGATGGAACGGAAGCAACCTACTCCGCCAACAACGGGGACGTAGCCATCAAAATTGTCAACGGTGACTCCGTCGCGTCTCCTACGTGGAAGACCAAGGCTGACTTCCTCGGTACAGAAAATGCACAGCAGGTCGTGGAGCTTTCAGGTGGACGCGGCTCTATCAATCCAGATGGTTCTGCCACGATCGAATGGGAAGGCTCAATGAGCCTCAACTACTACGGAGGCTTGGCGGTATTCAGCATTACCAACCCCCGACTTGTGATCAGCGCAGATGGAACTGGAGAACTGCGTGGTGACTTGTCCGGTTATGAAACGGATCGCACTGCATTAACGAAGCTCCCGCTGCAACCCCGCGAGGACGTTCAAATTGCAACGTTCAAGAGTGTCCATATTGATGAATCTGGCTCCCTCACCGTCTCACCTGAATTTGCAGGACGGGAGATTGAAGTGCCAGAAGGTCACCGCCCGCAAAACCGTTCCGTAGCAGGATGGGGAGCATGGCCACAAGAGTTTGTGGACTTCCAATTCAAAACGGGCCTATCCTCCTACTGGTACTCCTCTGGAGGCTCCTCAGATAGCGCCAAGGTTCCGCATCCAATCACCTTTGGCTTCGGAACTACGAGTGATGAGGGCTCTACAACCACTCCGGATCCTGCACCGGAGCCACCAACGCCTAGCCCATCGGAATCTTCTGATGTCCCAGCCTGGCTCCGAATCCTCGGCGGGACGCTGGCGGTCCTTTCAAGCGTGATTAGCGCACTTTCGCTCGTGGGCATGCTGCTTCTTAACGCATACCCAGACCTGCGCAAGCACCTGCCCTCAATCGGCCTCAACTAAGGTCTAGCCGAACGCCACGCGAGCCTCTTCCCGTACATGTGGGAAGGGGCTGCGTCGTTTTTGGGCTGCGGAATTGGTTTGACCATGTCACCCCGCGCGCAACAAAAGCCCAGTTCGCGGATGGACGGCGGGGCACATAGTCAAACGGAGCCGAAAGCTCGCCCGGCGGGGACGCCCCCACCCCCGAACCCCACTAGATATTTTGATTGATACTTACTTAGGTTACCCTTTATTCATCTGACCCCGCGGGTTCCCGCGGTCATGTTCTCAATCCCCTAAACCCAAGGAAGGCTCATGTCTATCTCCGCAAGGCGTATATGGGCGGCACTGTTTATGGTGCTCGTAATCATTTCGGGTCTACTCATGCCAACGACCACAAGCGCTCATGCTCAAGAAGCCACCCCCGCTCCGCAGGAAATACGAGCCATCAAGGGTGCCCAGCTGCGTTGGTCAATTAATGATCAGCTTCAAAAACGCCCGCCAGTTGGTGGTGTCAACTACCTCACTGCTGGTATCTCCGACGGCAAGAAGGGGACCTACTCAAGCAGCGAAGGAAACGTGGCCATCAAAATAATCAACGGCGACTCCGTCACGTCTCCTACCTGGAATACCAAGAACAACTTCCTCCGCATGGGTAATGCACAGCAGGTTGTTGAGTTTTCAGGCGGTCACGGCGCTATCAATCCGGATGGCTCTGCCACGATCGAGTGGGAAGGCTCAATGAGCTTCAACTTCTTGGGAGGATTGTCAGTATTCAGCATCACCAATCCACGCCTTGTGGTCAATTCAGGCGGCACCGGCGAATTGCGTGGAGACCTGTCCGGCTACGGCTCTGATCGCGTCAAACTAACAAAACGCCCTCTACAACCCCGTCAGGATATGCAAATCGCGACATTTAAGGATGTCCACATTGACGGAACGGGATCCGTTGTTATTTCACCTGAATTCGCGGGCCGCGAAATTGATGTGGACCCAGGGCAGAAACCACAGATTCGTTCCGGCGCAGGGTGGGGAGCATGGCCACAAGAGTTTGTGGACTTCCAATTCGAAACCGGCTTGTCTTCCTTCTGGTACACCTCTGGGGGTTCCACCGACGCAGCGAAGGCTCCGCACCCAATCACCATCGACTTCGACGCCAAGACGGATCAGAACTCCACCCCCACGCCGACGCCTTCACCGGAACCGCCGGCGGCCAGCTCCACGGAGCCCACTGAGGGGCCAGCTTGGCTTCGCATCCTCGGTGGGACGCTGGTGGTGCTTTCAAGTGTGATCAGTGCGCTGTCGCTCGTGGGCATGTTGCTTCTCGACGCATACCCGAACCTGCGAAAGCACTTGCCGCCTATCGGCCTTAACTAACGCAAGCTAGTCCAGGGAAACACCCACCCACACCGGCTCCGGTACGAGGGTGACGCCGAAGCGGTCGCGGACACCGTCGCGGATGGTGCGGGCCAGGTCGACGATGTCGTCGGTGGTGGCGGATCCGCGGTTGGTCAGTGCCAGGGTGTGCTTGGTGGACAGGCGTGCTGGTGCATCGTCGCCCGGGAAACCACGGGGGAAGCCGGCGCGTTCGATGATCCAGGCGGCGGACAACTTCACCATGCCGTCGGGCTGGGGGTAGCGCGGCATGGTGGCGGCGTCGGGGCCGACGGTGCGGGCGACCTCGTCAGCGACGGCCACGGGCACGATCGGGTTGGTGAAGAAGGAACCGGCGGACCAGGTGTCATAATCAGCCGCGTCCAACACCATCCCCTTGGAGGCGCGGACGCGGAGGATGTCCGCGCGGGCTTCGGCAAGCGGAAGGCGCTCCCCGCCCAGGTGACGCAGAGGAATCGACAGGTCAGCGGGCGCGAGCTGCATCTCAATATCCAGGACAACCGCGCGGCCGGTGAACTTCAGGTTGGAATAGCGGTATGCCAACTCAAGGGAGCTGGCGGGTACCCACTCAGTCTCGCCGGTTTCGCGGTTGTACAGGTGGACGCGCGTGAGCACGTCGGAGACTTCCGCACCATAGGCGCCGACGTTCTGCACCGGGGTGGCACCGGCGGAGCCCGGAATACCGGACAGCGTTTCAATACCGGACAGGCCCGCCTCTACCGTGGCGGCCACAACGTCGTCCCACACGGCACCAGCACCGGCACGAACAAGGCCGGGCACGCCACCGGCGTTGACCTCAATACCGTCATTGGCGGCGATCACCACAACAAGATCAAGGTCGCCGTCAGCCACAACGAGGTTGGAACCACCGCCGACGATGAGGAGGGGGGTGCGGGATACGTCGAGAAGCGAAACTGTGCGCGCAAGCTCCTCTGAAGTACGCGCGCGAAACGCCTCACGCGGGGCACCGCCCACGCGCAACGTGGTCAGGTCCGCTAAACGTACGCCGCTAAGTCGCTCGGCCGGTGGAGTCGCTGAATGTTGATGCACGCAAACAACGGTAGTCTGTTTGGCATGGCAACTCATAGCGAAAACACCGTGACCATCAACCAGCAAGTAGCAAAGGTGCACGAGGCGTACTCGTCCCGCGCATACTGGGAGTTCATTGCAGCAAACCTGTCGCCTGAGGCAGGCGAGGTCAACGAGTTCACTGATAACTCCGTGACCCTCTTCGAGGTTCTGCCCACCACCGTCCTGCCGGAAGCCGTGCAGGCCATGGTGTCCCAGGCGCTGAAGGTGAAGCGCGTGGTCAACATCGGCGCACTCGAGGGCGAGGCCGCTGAGGTGACCTACACCGCTGACGTCAAGGGCACCCCGGTTGACTTTGGCGGCACCATCAAGCTGGCTGGCGCTGGCGAGACCACGACGCTGAGCTACGACAACGAGGTCTCCGTGAACATCCCGTTCATGGGTCCGGCCATTGAGCCGAAGGTCGGCGAGGCTCTGGGTGACCTGTTCAACCAGGAAGGCGAACTGACTGAGAAGTGGATCGCCGAAAACCTCTAGTGCCCAACCAAGGCCCGTCAAATATCCCGCCAGCATCCAGGAAACTCACAGGATGTTTGGCGGGATAATACTTGGCACTGGCATATACGTCGTGCACAATGGCGTTTCATGACACGCACGAAATCTCATCGGGGTATCAAAATCGCCCTGGGCATTTTCGGCGCGTTGATCGTGCTGTTTTTCATTCTGGAGATCGGCCTCCGCATGTTCATCGCACAGCAGATCAAATCTGATTTTCTGGACAACGCGCCCGATTCTGTGACTGTGGAGCGTGAGCCCACGGTCCGTTTCGGCGCAATGCCCGTCTTGTTTGGGCTGGCCAGCGGGAAGATTCATCACATCAACCTTGATCTGCCCTCCACGCTGACCCCGGATAGTTCTTATATCGCGGGCACCCCGGCAGCAACCATTGATGCGACGGGGCTCGCTCTTGACGAGGATAATCCGCACGCTGATCGCGTGGTGGTGAACACCATGCTGCCGCAGGCCGTTGTCCGCGACATGCTTCGCCGCGAGCTAGGGGATTCGCTGGAGGAATCCAGTGACGGAAGCTTCGTTGACCTCAATAGCATGCTGACCGTGTCCAAGGTGCAGGCCAATCCGGAAAGTGGCACGTTCACCATCACGTTCTCTAACGGTGCTTTTGCGGTGGAACTGCGCCCGCATATTCAGGATGGCCAGCCGGTGTTTGAAGCGGTGTCTACCCAACTACTGGGCCGCACGCTGCCTGATTTCTTCTCTGATGCGGTGAGTGTTGCGCTGGAGCGCGGCCTCAATGATCAAGTTGTTGGGCAGATGAAGGTGGAGCGCTTCGACGTGGTTGATGGCGGTTTCGCCGTGACCATCATCGGGGAGAATGTTCTCCTGAACGACCTGCAGGTGTAACAAACACTCGCTGCGCACCCGCATAAAGCGCGTCCACCGCGCCCTCCAGAGTGTCCGCACCATAGACAGCCAGCTCGCAAGTAGTCTCCGGGAGTTCCGCCCCAGCCGCCACAGCAAGGACCGCCGCGTCGACGCGCTCCGCCATGCGCGCGAGAGCATCGAGCATCTGCTTATCGACGCTCCCCTCACACACCACCCCCATCCTCGCCGGCGCATCCACCACCTGGCTCACCGCGATGATGTCCGCCATAACGGCACTGGCACCGCTCTCCCCCGCTGCGAGCACATCCGCGTCCACGGCAAGCCAGATCTCCCCTGCACCGTCTTGGACTGCCAGGCGTGCTTCCGCTGCTTTGATGAGGCTGTGGTGACGCCCTGTGGGCCAGCCCACGAGAGCAATGACGGGGCCGGTGCTGATAGTGGCGACTGCCGCTGAAACACCAGTGGGCTCTACGACGATGCCTGCCTCCGGCTGATCAACGATGCTGCTGCTACTACTCAGCGCTGTCTTTGCAGCTGTCTTTGCAGCTGTCTTTGCACGGGGATCGAACACACCGATGCGCTGGGAGAGCCAGGAAAGATCCTCCGAGGAAACGTCCACGAGTACCCCTACTTACCAGCCGTAATTGCCGCGCAGAATGTTGTTGATCTGCGGGCGCACGTCGAAGAAGTAGACACCGATGAACACGCAGCCAATCAGGCCGAGGAATCCGAGGCCACTCAGGCAGGCGATACCGCTGACCACGAGGATGGCCACCCAAGCCCACTTCTGCATGCGGTCCGCCGCAGTGAAGGCATCATCGCGCGTGACACCAGCCATCACAGCACCCACGATGCCCGCCACACCCACGATTGCCATGAGGAACTGGCGCAGCAGTGTCGGCGAAAGCATGATCCACGTCTCAAGCGGCACATTCGAGAGCTGGAGCAAGGTCATGGTGGGATCAAAGCCTTTCTACGACGGTTCAGATGGCGGGTTATTAGACCCAACAAAAGTCGAGCTTAGAACAGGAACTGACTCACAGTGTAAATAGCCAACCCGGCCAGCGCGCCGACAATCGTGCCGTTCATGCGAATGAACTGCAGATCCTTACCCACCATCAGCTCGATCTTCTCTGCTGCTTCCTTGCCATCCCACCGCTCAATCGTGTCGGAGATGATCCCAGTGATGTCATCCGCGTAGTTGTCTGCGACGAAGCGGGCACCGCCCTTAATTCGACGATCCAGCTCTTCCCGCAGCTGAGCATCAGTGGTGATCCGCTCGCCCCACTCCTGGGCCAATTCGGCGACGCGGCGGCGGAGGAGGGAGGAGGGGTCGACGGCGGCGTCGATAAGCGACTGCGATACGGCTGACCACATCTCTCCCGCAAGATTCTGTGCCGCGCGTGAGCCCATGATGTCCTGCTTCAGGCCCTCAACCCGGGTGATCATGGCGGCATCAAACTGCAGATCCTGCGCGAACTGCGAGAGCATCTGGCGAATCGCGCGACGCGCATCATGCTGCGGATCCGTATCAATTTCCTCCATGAAATCCACGAGCTCGCGGTACACCCGCTCGCCCACAAGATCCTTGGCAAAACGCGGCGCCCACCGCGGCATGCGGTCATCGATCATGGAGACAACCGTGTCTTCCATCTCCCCGACCTTGCCGCGACCCCACGTGATGATCTCCTGCACAACCGGCTCAACCTTGCCATCCGCGATGAGTGAATCCAGCATCCTACCCAACGGTGGCCCCCACGCGGGCTCCGCGAAACGATCAATCACCTGCTGATTAATCAGGGCCTCCGCATCCGCCGGATCAATCGCGCCCACCGCATTCGCCGTGAACCGACCAACCTGCTCTGAGACCTTCTCCGCATTCGCCGGCTGCGCCAACCAGGCACCGATCTTCTCCGGCACATTGGCCTCAGAGACCTTCTCCGTAATCAACTGCGCATTCAGGAAGTTCTCCCCCACGAACTCCGACAAAGCCCCACCAATCTGGTCCTTCTTCCGCGGCACAAGCGCCGTATGCGGAATCGGAATACCCATCGGATAACGGAACAGCGCCGTCACCGCGAACCAGTCCGCAAGGCCGCCCACCATGCCGGCCTCCGCCGCGGCCCGGACATAACCGACCCACCCCGGCACATCCCCACCAGCGTGATCAGTCCACCACGAACAGGCCAGGAAAACGATCGCCGCGAAGACGAGCAACCCCGTCATCCACGCCTTGTAGATCCGCAACGAACGGCGCCGCTCCGCCTCCACCTCCGGTGACGGACCAGGAACCTCCAACCGGCGCGAAACGGAAGCAGGAGTATCAAGTGAGTGCTTGGCCATAAAACGATTAAAGCGCAAAGAAACCTCCCACTCACGTTTGCACGTCGAGTGGGAGGTCTCCGCTTTATATATTCGTCTCGGCTACGGCTGAGACGCCGTTAGTTACGGCGGCCCGTCTCCTTGCGGTAAGCCTTGTAGTTCTTACGACCAACGGTGATCAGGATGATAGAACCAATCACCATCACCGCAGTCATCACAGCACCAGCAATGAGAAGCTCATTGGTGATGTTGTCCGATGCACCGTGGCCCCAGATGTAAGTGCCAGCACCGTAGATCAGGGTGCCCATGCCAGCCAGGGAAGCCAGCATCAGACCCATGCCAATCCACGTGGTGTTACGCACCAGCGAAGAGTGCGGGGCACCCAGCGACACCGGGTCATAGCCCTCGATGTAGCCATCCTGGATCTTCTGGCCGTACTCCGGGAAGTTCTCCACCGAAATATCCGCAACAGGTGCGGGACCATTGTGTCCGCTCATGGAATTTCCTCTCTTCCTTTAAGCCAAACCCTAGTCGTCCTTGCCGCGGAACGCTGCGCGAGCACGCTCACGGTTGACAGCGCCGACAGCCTCCAGCGGGATACCAGCCGGGCAGACATCTGCACACTCGCCGAAGAGGGTGCAGTGGCCGAAGTTGGTCTCCAGCTCATCAACCATCTGACGAGCACGCTTACCGCGCTCCTCCTTGCCCAGCGGCAGGAGCTTCAGGTGGGACAGCTTCGCGCCGGTGAACAGGTGAGCTGCACCGTTCGGGCAGGCAGCCACGCAAGCACCACAGCCGATGCAGGCAGCGAAGTCGAGTGCCTTCTCAGCGGTCTGGTGGTTGACGTGCAGGGTATCTGCATCCGGAGCGGTACCAGCCTGGATGGACACGTAGCCACCCTGCTGCATAACGCGGTCCAGTGCGGAGCGGTCAACGGTGAGGTCCTTGATCACCGGGAACGCAGCCGAACGGAACGGCTCGATGCGCAGCGTGTCGCCGTCCTTGTAGTTGAACAGGCGCTGCAGGCAGGCGGTGATGTTCTGGCCAGCACCGTGCGGGCGACCGTTCACGGTCAGGCCACAGGTACCACAGATGCCCTCACGGCAGTCAGATGCGAAGGTGAAAGGCTCCTTGCCTTCCTCAACGCGGGCGTTGTTTACGTGATCCAACAGCTCCAGGATGGACATCTGCTCAACAGCGTCATCCACCTGAACGGTCTCGAAGGATCCTTCGGCGTCGGGTCCGGCCTGACGCCAGATCTCAAGTGTCAGTTTCATTACTTGTAGTTCCTTGTCATCAGCGGGATCGAATCGAAGTACAGGGGCTCAGCGTGGCGGATGAACTTCTCATCCCCAGCCGGCTCCCATGCGGAGACGAAGCACCAGTTCTCGTCGTCACGCTCTGCCTCGCCATCTTCAGAGAGGTGGTCTTCACGGTAGTGCGCACCACAGGACTCGTCGCGGTCCAGAGCGTCAATGATCATGAGCTCACCCAGGTTGATGTAGTCCGCCACACGGATGGCGTTCTCCAGGGGCTGGTTCATGTCCATTGCGTCGCCCGGGATGTTGACGTTTGCCCAGAAGTCACGGCGCAGTTCACGGACAGCCTTGAGGCCCTTCTCCATGAGCTCCACGTTACGTGCAACACCGCACGATTCGTAAAGGATCGCACCGAGCTGCTCGTGGTAGTAGTCCGGGCCGTGCGGGTCAGAGCCGTTGATGTTCATCAGACGGTCAATGAGCTCCTGGGAGCGGGTCACGGCTGCGGTGACCTCAGGTGCCTCCAGCTCGAGCACCGGCTCGTTCAGGTGGCCAGCGAGGTAGTTCGGAACCGTGAACGGCAGGGTGAACCAGCCGTCAACGGAAGCGGACAGCAGCGAGTTTGCACCCAGACGGTTTGCACCGTGGTAGGTCCAAGAGCACTCACCAGCGGCGAACAGGCCGTCGATGGAGGTCATCTCGTTGAAGTCAGTCCACAGACCACCCATGGTGAAGTGAACGGTCGGTGCGATGAGCATCGGGGACTCGTACGGGTCCTCACCGACAGAGTCGAAGTACATCTCGAACAGGTTCGAGTAGCGCTCCTTGATGGTGTCCTTGCCCAGACGCTCGATGGCGTCTGCGAAGTCCAGGTACGCAGCGTTGTGCAGTGCACCGACACCGCGGCCAGCGTTGATCTCCTGGGAGATAGCGCGGGAAGCGACGTCACGCGGGACCAGGTTGCCGAAGGCCGGGTAGCGGCGCTCCAGGAAGTAGTCACGATCCTCTTCCGGAATCTCATTTGCCGGACGGTCATCGCCCTGCTGCTTCGGCACCCAAATACGGCCGTCGTTACGCAGGGACTCCGACATCAGGGTCGTCTTGGCCTGCCACTTAGCGTTGACCGGAAGACCCGTCGGGTGGAACTGCACGAAAGCCGGGGATGCCAGGTAAGCACCGTGCTCGTACGCACGCATGATGGCGGAAGCATTGGAGTTCTTCGCCAGCGTGGTCTTGTGGTACACGTTGCCGTAGCCGCCGGTAGCCAGCACAACAGCGTGGCCGGTGAACGGAACGAGCTCGCCCGTGATCAGGTTACGGGTGACAATGCCCTGGCAACGCTTCTTGCCGTCCTTCTCAGTGATGATGAAGTCAACGAGGTCGTTGTGGGTGAAGATCTCCACGTTGCCCAGGTGGATCTGGCGCTGCAGCGCAGATGCCGTGGACAGCTGGAGCTGCTGACCTGTTTGACCACGGGTGTAGTAGGTACGGGAGACCTGCACACCACCGAAGGAACGGGTGGCCAGTGCGCCGCCGTACTCACGAGCGAACGGTGCGCCGATCGCGTTCATGTGGTCGATCACGCGGACAGACTCAACAGCGAGGCGCCAGCAGTCAGACTCGCGGCAGCGGTAGTCGCCGCCCTTGACGGTGTCCTTGGTGTGGCGGTACGCACCGTCATTGTCCATCTTCTTACCGCGGGCGGAGTTCACGCCACCCTGCGCAGCAATGGAGTGCGCACGGCGCGGAGCGTCGTGGTAGGTGAAGTTCTTCACGTTGTAGCCAAGCTCGCCGAGTGCGGCTGCGGCAGCACCACCGGACAGGCCGGTACCCACGACGATGACCGTGAACTTACGACGGTTCAGCGGGGAGACCAGCTCCATGTGGTCCTTCTGGTAGCTCCACATGTCGCGCATCGGGATGCCCTTGGGCTCGTTGTTCTCCAGGATGGTGCCCGGAGTTACACCCTGAGCCTTGGACTGCGGGTTAGTGAAGTCCTTTTTGCCGGCGTCAGTTGCCGGGTTAGTTGCAGTAGTCATTGAGGTTCCTCCAGCAGTTCCTAAGACACCAATCCGAATGCGATAGCCAGCGGCATCGCAATGTTGGCAATCACAACGATGGCCGGGATCCAGTAGGCCAGGACGACCATGATCGCGTGGCCACGCTTGCCCAGCCAGCCCAGGTCAGACACAGCCAGGTACACACCGTGGGTGAGGTGCATGAAGAGCGCGAGCATTGCCACCACGTAGAACAGGGTGACCGGCCAGCGAGCCGGATCGAAGGTGGCGATCATGTTTGCCTTGATCGAGCCAGCAACGAAGCTGTCCGAGGCCACAACCTCACCAATGGTCAGGTCCAGCAGGTGGAAGATGATGAACAGCAGCAGGATCGCGCCGGTCACCAGCATCCAGCGAGCAGCGGTGGACTGCAGGCCACCCATCAGGTTGGTGCGACGGAACTTACCGCGCGACTGACGGGAACGACCGTGCAGGACAAATGCGCCCCACACGTGCAGCACCAGGCAGGCAAGAAGCACGATGCGGATGATCCACAGCAGCGACTCACCTGGGAAAATGGGCTGGCCCATCGAGCGCAGGAACTCGCCGTACTCATCGATCGCGGCGACATTGCCGTGGTCCGGCATGAAGATCTTGAGGTTACCGACCATGTGGCCGATGACGAACAAGAAGAAGAACAGGCCGGTCACGGCCATGATGAGCTTGAGTGCCCAGGTAGGCACTCCAGGCCGCTCACGCAGCGGCTGTTCAGTGATTTTGCCGTGACGAATTGCGTCACGATCTGCGTTTTTTACAGTCATGGCACCTCCAGTGTCGATTTAACTTTACGGTTTCTTTGAGGTTTCTCACGACTCGAGCAGGTTCAAATCCATCGATTACCCCCGCTTTTCACTACTTTTGGCACCGTTTCGCGCACGCTTCGACGCCTTTGCTTTTCGACGTCCCCCCGCCACCCCCTTCAAAGCCTCACTCACACCCCCTGTGCGCTGTTGTTTCTCCCCCAACGCATGAACTGAACAACATACGCCCCACACTCCCCACCCGAAGGTGTGAATTTCCCCACTTTCAACACCCAATTTTGGTCACCCCCACCAGGTTCACCCCGAAGGGTGTCAACCTTTGGTTGGTTAGATCAGCCTAATTAGATTCTCCTTGCCCGTCCCCCTAAAACCGCCTGTAATCCTCTCTTTCACGCAACTGTGCCCCCGGCTCCACTCCGGAACCGGGGGCACAGTTTCGCTCTCCTACTTCACAGCCCTACTTCACTGCGACGAAGTGCTTCTTATCCTCAAAGCCCGAGCGGATGGACACGACACCTTGATCCTTGGTGTCCTTCGGGACAGCGATGCCGATATTGCCGGAAACGCTGCCGCCCTTGAACAGAGGCTTCATCATGTCCAGGTCATCCGGAACAACGGCGACGTTATCCAACCATGAATAGGTATTGCCGTCCGCTCCCACGTATGCAATATCCAACAAGACGCCCTCGCCTTCAGCTGTATCGCCCTGATACTCCGCAGTCACGTTGACCAAGATGTACTCTTTGTCCGCTCCCGGATCATCGTTGAATGGGTTCTCATTCATAACCTTGTCGTGCGCGTTCAAGTCCACGGAGTTCACCGTGATGATCCAGTCCCCACTCTCAATCGGGGTCCCCAAAGCCAATGGATCTTCGCGGGTGCCCTTGTCATTGCTATCCGGGGCCGACTCCTTCTCAGTGCTCGATGGCTTAGCCGCATCACTCTCCGCCGAAGCCGAGCTTTCTGCCGTAGCCGGATCATTAGTAGTCGACTCAAAATCGCCGTTGGCTAAAATCGCTGCGAGAATGCCAGCGGACACGAATGTTCCCACAATGCCACCAATAATCGAGACCACAATCGCCGCAACAGCCGGAATCTTCGACTTGGACTGGATGAATAGGCCGACAACACCCAAAATCAGCGCCAGAAGCAGCACGAGCCAGCCAAAGATCTGAACGATCGGGATGCACGAGAGGATGAAACCAACCACTGCGAGGATCAGACCAATAATGCCCGCGACGTTGGGCTTATCCCCACTCTCCTGCTGAGGCATGCCCGGGTACGGGCTCTGATTGGCGCCGCCACCGTAGGGGCCCTGCTGACCCGGCGCACCGTACTGAGCACCCCCATGCTGCGAGCCGTAACCACTCTGGGCACCCGCATACTGCGAACCTTGGCCACCATGCTGGTAGCCCTGCTGCCCCGCCTGCGCATACGTCGACTGTGGCGCGCCGAATTCACGGGTTTCGTTCATATCACTCCGCAGGGGCTGCGGGTTTGAACCACCCTGCGCACCGTATCCGGAAATACCGTAACCAGAACCCGATTGTGCCCCGCCGTACTGCTGTCCACCGTATGGGGAACCAGCACCCGATTGGCCAGGCTGACTGGTTGAACCGTACTGGCTCGGCTTACCGGCCTGATTGGACTGGCTGTAAGAGGATGTGGGGTTTGAGCTGTACGACGACGGCGTGCTGCTGTACTGGGAGCTCGTGTACCCAGAAGAGCTGCTGCTGCCGCTCGGCGCGCCGCTGGAGTAGCTCGAAGGCGTGTACCCACTCGTAGAGGGCGTGCCAGACTGAGCGTCCTCACTGCTCTTCGGATCGTTCGGGCCCGGCGTGGGGCCACCGCTGGGATTGTTCGTAGACATGTCTTAACCCTTCCCGCTTATTTCATGTGGTGCAGATCACCAACAAACTTACCGCCCACAAAACAATTTGGCGGTGTAAGAAGCACAAAAACCCCAAACTCCGCCTGAAAAGGTGGAGTTTGGGGCCCACTACCCGTCGATAAGCAAATGCTTACAGGTTGATCATGTGACCTTCAACGCCGTGTGCGATCTCCTTGAGCACCTCAGACAGCGTCGGGTGAATGTGCACGTTGCGTGCGATCTCACCTGCGGTGAGGTCGAAACGCTGCGCGAGGTTGACCTCCGGGAGGAGCTCCGAAACATTCGGGCCAACAAGGTGTGCGCCAAGGATCTCACCGAACTCACCGTCAACGATGAGCTTGCCAAAGCCCTGAGCCTCAGCCAGACCAAGCGCCTTACCGTTCGCGGAGAACGGGAAGGTAGCGACCTTGATGTCCTTGTCCGCAAACTTCTCGCGTGCCTGCTCCTCGGTGTAACCCATGGAAGCGACCTGCGGGTTGCAGAAGGTTGCGCGCGGCATCATCTGGTAATCGCCGAGCTCCATCGTCTCTGCGTCAGCAATGGTCTCCGCAGCCACGATGCCCATGGCCTCAGCCACGTGAGCAAGCTGCAGCTTCGCGGTGACATCGCCGATAGCGTAGATGCCCTCAACATTGGTGCGCATGCGCTCATCGACGGCGATTGCGCCGCGCTCAGTAAGCTCCACGCCGGTGTTCTCCAGGCCGTAACCCTCGGTGCGCGGCTGGAAGCCAACAGCAACCATCACGCGGTCCACGGTCAGAGTCTCCGTGTCATCGGAGCCCTTCTTCTGGATGTCCACCTCGACCGAGTCACCGTTATCGCGCACAGCCGTGGTCGCGTGACCCGTCATGAGCTTCACGCCAAGCTTCTTGTACGCGCGGGCGATCTCCTTGGATACGTCCTTGTCCTCGTTCGGCAGAACGCGGTCCATGAACTCCACGACCGTGACGTCCACACCGTAGTTGGACAGCACGTACGCGAACTCCATGCCGATCGCACCGGCACCAACGATGACCATCTTCTCCGGGGCCTTCGGGTTGAGGATCTGCTCCTCGAAGGACACCACGTTCTCAGACAGCTCGATGCCCGGCAGGGTCTTCACCACAGAACCGGTAGCGATGATGCAGTCATCGAAGGAGATTTCCTTGCCCTTGTCATCGCCCTCGGTGATCTCAATCGTCTTAGCGCCCTTGAAGGAACCCAGACCATGGATCTCCGTGATCTTGTTCTTCTTCATCAAGTAGTGGACGCCGCCCACGATCTTCTCGGAGACCTGACGGGAGCGCTTGTGCGCATCCTCGTAATCAAAGGACACCTCACCCTTAATGCCAAAGGTCTTCGCCTCATGCTTGAAGATGTGCGCGACCTCAGCGTTCTTAATGAGGGACTTCGAAGGGATACAACCCACATTGAGGCAGACACCGCCCCAATACTGCTTCTCTACGACCGCAACCTTCTTACCCAGTTGAGCCGCACGGATTGCGGCGACGTAGCCACCAGGGCCCGCGCCGAGTACTACAACGTCAAAATGTTCATTAGCCACGCCCACTAGGATACGTGCGCTCGCGCATAAACGCTCGGACAGGTTTCCTCTCAGCGATTTCTGCTCCCCAAACAGGGGTCTTTCGTTTTTCAAATGGTTTCCGGTTCAAAGTTCACCCAAGTTTTGGCATGATGTTAAAAGTTGCCGGGAACAACCGGCCAGATGCATCACATACAACTGACTCATCCGTCCAGCCATCTAAGAAGGGCTCCCCCTATGAAGCTGTCTCGCCCCGTGCTGGCCGCCGCAACCGCAGGCGCCATCATCGCAGGTTCTTACACCGCGGCCGATTCCACCCCTGTCTTCGCTCCCCTCGTTGAGGAGACCACTGACACCGTCGCTGATACCGGCACCCCGTCAGAGACCGAGGCTGACTCTGATTCTGACACAGGCACTGACGCGCAGGACACCACCGATGGACAAGCCTCCAATGAAGCCCCTACAGCCGACGCCGAGAAGCCTGAAGCAGGCGAGACGGCTGAAGGTGCTGACAATGCTGACGCCCCCGAAGGCAGCGACTCTGAACCCAATGTTGCGGACCAGCCAGCGAACCCCAGTGAGATGCGCAAGCTGACCAAGGCGCCCCTGCAGGTAGGCAGCAAAGCAGCACAGTCCTGGTTCGGCGCGGAGGGCGTTGAGGCATGGGAAGTTTGGTCAGAGTCCATGAACCGTTGGATCCCGGTGGCCATCATCCCGGCTACCGGTCCGGATAAGACGACGCGTATCCCGAACGCACCGACCCTGTACATGCTCAACGGCGCTGGCGGCGCGGAGCAAGATGCGGACTGGGTCGACGTGGGCAAGGCCCACAAGTACTTCCCCGGCAAGGGTGTCAACGTGGTTATCCCGATGGAGGGCGCTTTCTCCTACTACGTTGACTGGCTGACGGACGGCGATGAGCTGAAAAAGAAGTCCCCGTACTTCAAGGGTGCACAGAAGTGGACCACGTTCCTGGGCCGCGAGCTGCGCGAACCGGTAGAGGGCTACCTCACCGCCGACGCATCCAAGCGCGGTGTCGTGGGTATGTCCATGTCCGCCACCTCTTCCCTGCTGCTGGCACAGCACTACCCGGGCGAGTACCAGGCAGTTGGCTCCTTCTCCGGCTGCGCAGCCACCTCTACCCCATTCCCGTGGGTGTTCTCTTCACTGACCGTGAACCGCGCAGCGTACGAACCGACCTACTCGTCCGTCACCCCGGCTGACATGTGGGGCCCGATGGGCAGCCCGTACAACCGGTACAACGACGCACTGGTGAATGCAGAGAAGCTCAAGGGTTCCGCGCTGTACATCTCTAACGCCTCTGGCCTCGCAGCTGCGGAGGACATGTTCGGCTACCGCCTGAATCATGGTCAGAATTCCATGAATGCCTACACCGGCTCGATGACCACCACCGTGGAAGGCGGCGTGATCGAGGCAGCGACGAACTCGTGCACCCACGATCTGCGCGCGAAGCTCAACAGCCTGGACATCCCAGCACATTACGAGTTCAAGAATGCTGGCACCCACTCCTGGCCGGTGTGGCGCGATGATATGAAGCGCTCCTGGGAAAAGGTGATCGGCCCAGCCCTGCTCGGCGACAAGTTCGTCGCACCGAGCAAGGAGGAAACCGTGCCGGAGTCCTCTTCCTGGAACGCCAACAAGTCGAGCCAGTAAAAGATTCAAAGGACCACTGCCTCGCAGCATCGAAAAACAGCAGAGGATGCGGTCGTTTTAGTTCCGCGGTAAGTTCCTGAAACTTTTTTGGGTTTTGTGGGAACCGGCCTGTTTCCGCTGGTCCGCTCCATTCGTCGCGGGCTGTGGCCCGCGACCCCTGTGGATAGATTTTTGGGTTATCCACAGGTTTTTGGGGCCCTTCTCGCGCGTTGTTGCGTTTCGGTTTAGCGTGCATGGCATGACATCGTTTGCAGCTTCCGTAGCGGGGTTGATCAACCCCATTGAGCTCCTGGCATCCTTTGATGCCCAGGAGCTCATCAGCCTTGGCTGCAAACCCGGTCTTATTCGTGAATGGTCGAAGGTTTACAAGGTTTACTACGGGAAAACGAAGTTCACCCGCAAGCAAGCCAACGCCATCAAGGTGGCGCGCTCGACTCAGAAATCGATGGATCAACTCGTCTACATCGAATCCCGAGTAGCACCTTTCACCGACCCGAAAGAAAAGTGGGACTTACGGCTTGCCCTGCTGTCTATTCCGGGCAATTACGACACACTGAAGCGCCGTTCCAAGGACATCGTGCCTGAGGTGGACAAGCCTGCCCCGGAACCCACAGTCCGGTATGGCCGCTCGAACAAGAAGAGGCGTCCTGTGACCATCATGGCGCTGGAAGAAGACGCTGCAGCTATTGAGTTCGCGACACGCCAAAACCTCACTGATGGTCCTGCCGGTCCGCAAATGTACGAAAAGCTCATGGCCATCCTTGGCCTGCGCCCTTCCGAGGATGACACTCCTTCCGGCATTGCCCCGGCAGTGCCGCGCCCCTTGGTGCTCATCCCACTGGACGAGCACATCACAATCATGAAAGGCGACGGCGACGACGTCATCCTGGGGCTAACTGACGGCACCACCATGACCGGTGCAGACTTCCTGGCCCAGAACTTTGGGGACGTCCTAGAAGTAGCGATGTTCCACCCACAAGAAGGCCCCGTCAACCTGTACGACACGCAACGCTTCGCGAACCAGAAACAACGCGACCTAGCCCGGGCCACCATGCCAACGTGTCCTGTACCGGACTGCAGGCATGCGGCCGATAACTGCGAAGTCCACCACATCACAGCATGGTCCAAGGGCGGACTGACCAACATGAACAACCTGGCCATGCTGTGCAGGTACCACAACAGAACCAACGACGATGACCCATCCAAACCCCACCACGGCCGGGTGGAAAACATCCGGGGCACACCAATGTGGAGATCACCGAACGGATACCTCATCCCCAACACCGTCCACCCCTTTGGGGCAATGACGCTGCTCTACGGGAGGTAAACAGCGAATAGCCGGCACGTCCGGCTATTTGGTGTGCCCAAAAAGAGTTGGTTTGACTATGGCGATCCGCGCGCGGCAAAAACCCAGGTCGCGGGTCGCCGTTTAGTGCGATAGTCAAACCGACCCATCAACGCCAAAGCGCCGAAAGCCAGCAATAGCTGGTCTTTCGGCATGCCCATTTCCGGGAGCCATGCCGTCCGCCGCACCCCCGGTTGATGTTAGGCAACACGGCCACACCCCAAGAAGCAGGCCCGGGTGTTTCACCACAATGGGCTGTTGGATTCCCGAAGCATATACTTTCGGCATCTCCGCAGGCCAGCCGCCGTAAAACGTCGATTCTAGACACACTTTTTGACCCTTAACCCTGATTCCGCAGCTGCACGTCAGCATCAAAAAATCGGCCCTCCCCTAATGTCCGCCAGGGACTAAGGGGGAGGGCCGATTGCTTTCTACTGCGTCAACCGCAGGAGGCAGTTGCCCTTAGAACATGCCCAGAGCGAGGGCGAGGCCCGAAGACATGGAGGATGCCTCATGGACGAAGCCGCCGAGGAACTGGTTGATCATAAGCTGGAACTGCTCGATGAAGTTCATGGTTGTCCTTTTCCTTTAAATGAATATGCCTACGTTCATACGGTTGCATGGGATTGCATGAGGTTGCATGAGGCCCTTTCACGCAGTTTGTCGTGAAGCAGCCCGATGTCGTTACAGCCGAAACTAACAGTAACATGATTCACTTGTGTCACAACTGTAACTTTATTCCGCTTGTCGGTCAGCTGGCCCACAGTTAAAGTCAAGTGCGATTTTAAGTTTATATGCCGGTAACACCCACCACCGCTAAAGCGAATAGTGAGAGTGAACCCGAAAGTAAAGGAACACCATGAAGCTCTTCCGCCCCATCCTCGCCATCGCGGCCGCATCCGCGATCGCAGTTGGTGCCGCGACTGCCGCACCAGCGGACGCCGCCCCGGTCACTGCTGCCCAGGCAGCAGGCAACACCCCCGTGGGTACGGTAAAGAACTGGAACGCCAACCCCGCCCCCATCGCTGTCTCCACCGGCGAGAAGGCCAAGTGGGTCGACGAGGTTGACCACAACAAGGTCTGGGCCTTCTGGGTGAGCTCCCCGTCTATGGGTCGCGACATCCCGGTTGCAGTAATCCCAGCCCGCAATGAGGCTGGCCAGCTGGTCAAGAACGCCCCGACGGTGTACTTGCTCAACGGTGCCGGCGGCGCGGAGCAGAACAATGACTGGTTGACCTACGCGGACACCCAGAAGTTCTACGGCGACAAGGGCGTAAACGTGGTCATCCCGATGGAGGGCGCGTTCTCCTACTACACCGACTGGCTGAACACCCCGCAGGCGGAGTACTTCCGTGGCCCGCAGAAGTGGGAGACGTTCCTGACCAAGGAGCTGCCGGGACCGATCGAGCAGCGTCTGGGCGCCGATAACCGCCGCGCAATCGTTGGCTTCTCCATGTCCGGCACGTCCGCACTGGTGCTGCCCACCAAGATCCCGGGCTTCTATGACGCTGCTGCTTCCTTCTCTGGCTGCGCTGCAACGTCGACCTTTGCGCCTTACAACTTCGCTCGCCTCACCGTGAACCGCGGTGCGGGTGCTGCTGGTGCGAACTACCAGACTGTTACCCCGGAGCAGATGTGGGGCCCGATGGGTGGCCCGTACAACCGCGCGAATGATGCGCTGGTGAACGCCGATAAGCTGCGCGGCACCGCACTGTACGTGTCCACCGCCACCGGCCTTGCTTCAGAGAATGACATGATGGGCACGCTCGTGGGCAAGGGCGCAACCCCGGCACAGGCTTCTGCTGCCGCTATGACCCTGCAGGTTGAAGGTGGCGTCATTGAGGCCGCGATCAATACCTGCAACCACGATCTGCGCGCGAAGCTGAACAAGCTGCAGATCCCGGCTCATTACGAGTTCCGCAACGTGGGCACCCACTCCTGGCCGGACTGGCGCAAGGATCTGGAGAACTCCTGGTGGAAGACCATTAAGCCGGCGTTCAAGATGTAACAGCGCTTCTCATCCTTAAGCCCCTGCTAAGCAGGGGCTTTTTGCTGCCCGTCGCACGTCGATAATGTGGGGGCATGAGCACACAGTTCACCCCTGACGTCAGCATTGAGCCAAAGCTTCTCGACGAGATCACGGGCCCCGAAGCATTAACCTGGGCCACCACGTGGTCGGACGCCACTGAGAAAGCGGTGCGCACCCAACCGGGCACGGCTGAGCTGGAACAACGAATGCGCGCGGCGCTGGATACAGAAGACAAGATCCCATACGTCAGCCGCCGTGGGGAACATCTGTACAACTTCTGGCGTGACCGTGACCATCCCCGCGGGGTGTGGCGCCGCACCACCACGGAGGAGTATCTCGCTGGTGGGGAGCATTGGGAGGTGCTGGTTGACGTCGATAAGCTTGCGCGCGCTGAAGATGAGGATTGGGTATGGAAGGGCGCGACCGTGCGCCCGCTGCACCATGACCGCGCGCTGTTGCGGCTCTCGCGCGGCGGGGCGGACGCGGTGGTCGTGCGCGAGTTTGATCTGGCGCGCGGTGAGTTCATTGACGGTTTCACCCTGCCGGAGGCGAAGACCGATGTGAGCTGGGTGGATCTGGACACGCTGCTCGTGGGCACGGACCTGGGTGCGGATTCAGTGACGGAGTCCGGCTACCCGGTTGAGGTGCGACGTTGGGAGCGCGGCACGGACATTGCCAACGCACCGGTGATTTTCCGTGGTGAGCGCAGCGATGTTGCTGTCGGCGCGCAGGTGGACCACACACCCCGCTTTGAGCACGTGACGTTTACGCGCGCGCTGGATTTTTACACGTCGCTGACATTCGTGGGCGACGCGCACGGCGATATGACTCTCATCGATGCCCCCACCGATTGCACGGTTGTCCCGCATAAACAGTGGCTTTTCCTCGTCCCCCGCACCCCCTTCGCGGGTCTGCCCGCCGGTGCGCTGGGAGTGATCGAGCTCGACGCATTCCTCGCGGGTGACAGGAGCATTCGCACGCTTGTCCGCGACGCCCCCATCGAGGACCTCTCCATCACCTCCACCCACCTCTTGGTAACCACCTTGGACAATGTGGTGACGCGCATTTCCCGCTTTGAGCTGGGCACATGGGAACAATCCGAGATCGATCTGTCGTCTGCTGCCACCGCCTCAGTCGTGGCCACGAGCCCGCTGGATCCCGTGCATGGTGAGGAAGTGTGGATCAACGTATCCAACTTCACCACCCCATCAACGCTGCTCCGCAATGGTGAGGTGGTGCGCCAAGCCCCAGCCCAGTTCGACGCTTCAGGTCTGGAGACCCGTCAGCACTGGGCAACCTCCGCCGACGGGACGAAGATCCCCTACTTCATCACCGGCGATTTCTCGCTCGGTCCGCGCCCCACCCTCGTCGGCGGGTACGGCGGTTTCGAGGTCTCTTTGACTCCGAGTTACTCCGCCATCCGCGGCATGGCCTGGCTGGAACACGGCAACTTCTTCGTCCAGCCGAACCTGCGCGGCGGTGGCGAATTCGGCCCGGAATGGCACTCCCAAGTGGTAAAAACCAACCGGCACAAAGTGTGGGAAGACCACCGCGCTGTCCTCGAGGACATCATGGCCAGGGGTTACAGCACCCCTTCTCTGCTGGCTATCCGTGGTGGATCCAATGGTGGCCTGCTTACCTCCGGCGCGCTGGTGCAGTACCCGGAACTCTTCGGAGCCGCCGTCATCCAAGTCCCCCTGACGGACATGCTGCGCTACCACACGCTTTCTGCCGGCGCGTCCTGGATGGCTGAGTACGGCGACCCGGATAACCCCGAGGAGCGGGCAGCGATTGAAACGTGGTCGCCCCTGGAAAATGTTGCGTCTGACGTCCCATATCCACCCGCCCTAGTGACCACCTCCACCCGGGATGACCGCGTTCACCCGGCGCACGCGCGCACCTTCGCCCTTGCTTTGGCTAAGGCAGGCCAGCCGGTGGACTACTTCGAAAACACCGCCGGCGGCCACGCGGGTGCCGCGGATAACCAGCAAGTCGCGCGCGTAGAAACCCTCATCTACCAATGGATCAACAAAAAGTTGGGGGTAGCGTTACCCCCAAGGGAACTTTAAGAGCACCCCGCACGACTAACCCCACACATCGTCCAATCAACAGAAAGATTCTCACGATGCTGAACTCTAAGAAGTCCATTGCTCTCGCCGCCGCACTGTGCGCTGGCACCCTCGGCCTGGCTGCTTGCTCCAACGACGGTGAGTCCACCGACGCCACTGCAACGACCACCGCCATGGAGTCCACCACCGCTGCGGAAGCTGACGCCAGCGCATCTGTCATCCAGCTGGTAGAGGGCTACTGCCGTGCAAAGGCTGCTGAGGATGACGCCGAGGCACACGAGCACATGACCGAGAAGGACATGAAGCACGCTGACATGACCGCTTGCTTCGGCCAGCTCAAGAACGTGTCCGACAAGGACATCAACGTCGTTTCCTTCTCCTCCCCGACCCTCGAGGGCGCAACCACCGAGCTCCACGAAACCGTGGACGGCATGATGCGTGAGAAGGAAGGTGGCTTCACCATCCCGGCCGGCGGCACCTACGACCTGATTCCGGGCGGCGATCACCTGATGATCATGAACTACCCGGGCGCCATCCCGGCTGGTGACAACCTGACCGTCGAGCTCAAGCTTGACGACGGCACCACCCTCACCACCGAGATCCCCGTGCGTGAGCAGCCGTCCGGTGAAGAGAACTACGCTGGTGACATGGACCATGGGAACATGGACCACAGCGAGCACATGGACCACTCCGGCCACTAAACCCCTAAGGAGCAGCACCACCCGCCATGCCTGAACTAAACCAGCACCCAGAGAACGAGCACCAGCAGCCATCTGGCGCTACCCGCCGCCAATTCCTGCGCGGCGCTGGTACTGCCGGTGCGGCAGGAGTAGCCGGTCTCACGGTGATGGGGCTCGGCGGGTGTGCTGAGGGGGCGCAGACAAGCGACATCCGGCCGGGCCAAGGATCCGCTGAGCCCGGCGACAATGATTTCCTTGCCAAGGCCCGAGTGCCTTTTGACGGCCCCCATCAAGCGGGCGTGGATACGCCCCAACAATCTTTCATCAAGCTCATCGCGTTCAACCTCAAAGAGAGCAAGACCAGCCGCGAGGATGTTATCCGGCTGATGCGTCTGTGGACCGATGATGCACGCCGCATGTGCAGCGGCCTGGCCGGGCTCGCCGATCTGGAGCCCGAGAATCTTGAATCAACCGCAAACCTGACCATCACGGTTGGCTACGGGCGTAGCCTGCTGGACAAGATCGGCCTCAGCGATAAAGCCCCCGAGTGGCTCGGCGATCTGCCCGAGTTCTCGCGCGACGAGCTGGTTGATGCCTGGAATGGCGGTGACATCTGCCTGCAGATCTGCGCCGATGACCGCTTCACGTTGTCTCACGCGGCACGCTTCATGACGAAGACGGCGCGCACCTACGTCGACGTTGCCTGGATGCAGGATGGCTTCTTGCATGCTCGTGGCTCCATCGAACCGGGCACCACCCCGCGCAACCTGTTCGGGCAGCTCGACGGCACCGCCAACCCAGCACCGGATGAGCACGACGACATCATCTGGATCAACGACGGCCCCGAATGGCTCCGCGGCGGCACCGCCATGGTGATCCGGCGTGTGGCCATGCTCATGGACGAATGGGACATTCTGGACCGCGCGTCCCGCGAAGTGGCGATGGGCCGCACCATCGATACCGGCGCCCCGCTGACTGGCACAGACGAGTTCGATGACCCCGATTTTGAGGCCCTTGACCAGTACGGCCTGCCCGTCATTGACCCGAACTCCCACATGGCGCGCGCTTTTTCCACCGATCGTTCTGAGCGGATCTATCGCCGGCCCTACAACTACGACATGCCACCGGGGCCGGACACACGCGGAACCTCCAACTCTGGCCAGATCTTCATCTGCTTCCAGAAGAACCCCCTGAAGCAGTTTGTTCCGATCCAACAACGCCTCGACGAAGCGGACCGCCTCAACGAGTGGATCACCCACATCGGCTCCGCAGTGTTCGCAGTGCCGCACGGCACCAATGAAGGCGACTACTGGGGCCAGGACCTGCTTGAGGGGTAGTCGGGCCTGGTGAAGGATTTAACACACAC
>NZ_JAKMUS010000010.1 GCF_027570075.1 Corynebacterium meitnerae | reverse complement strand
TTTCCCAGGACGTGCTACCAACTTCCGGAAGTATGTAGTCCTGCCGCTTCCCGTCGCTTCCGTCTTACCCAGCAAACCCGACCGTGATCGGTGTGGCACAGAGTCCACTCATGGTGGCCGTGGGGCTCACCGTCGTTGGCTTCGTCGTCGGGCTGATGATCATTGATTTCGTGGGAGCGTAGCGCGCATCCTGTTCAAAGCGTTAAGAGCATTGAGATTTCACAACTCCGGGATAGACCAAACTGTGAACGAAACTCTGAACGAGACTATCAAAGTGCTAATCATCTTTCAAACTTTGATTCGCAGTATGGACTTTAAAGTATGAAAGAGCTGGTAGACAAAGTGCTAAATATGTAATAGACTCAGAAACATGAGTTGGACTGATGTGCGAGTTGTGGAAACGCTCGCGGAACTCCGCGCTTTCGGGGATGACACAACGCTGGTGGAATGCAAAACCGCCGCAGGAGGAGTACCTGAGGGTATCGGGGAGACATTGTGCGCATTCGCGAATATGCCACAGGCAGGCGTGATCATTCTTGGTGTCAATGAACGCCAAGGCTTTGCCATCACTGGGGTGCAGAATCCAGCGGAGATGGAGAAGGCCATCACGTCAGTAAACCGTTCCTCCGTATCGCCGGCACCGCAACTCGTGTTCTCGCACCATGTCGTCGACGACAAAAAGATTGTGGTGGTGGAAGTAACGCCGCTGCTGCCGTCGGAAAAGCCAGCGACTTTTCGCAACAAGGCATTTCTCCGTCAAGCAGATGGAGATTATGAAATGAACTCCAACGACATCAGGATGTTGGAACTTTCAGCGCTCACAGAGAGCCAGCAGATACTCTCCGACTTTCAATCGGTACCGGGAACTGACACTGGCGTGCTTGATCCGCAGGTGCTTAAAGGGTTCATCAAATCTGTGCGGGAGTCCCGCTCGCGCGTGGCCAAGATCGATGATGATGCACAGCTGCTCCAAGTCACCAATGTCACTGATAATCAGGGCGACATTCGGCTTGGAGGATTGTATGCGCTTGGTTACCTACCGCAATCAGTGGAACCTGCTCTCGGTGCGACTGTTGCAGTGAGGTTGTCTCGCGGGGATGGAGTTGGCAGGCATAAGAACCTCAAAGAAATTGAGGGGCCGCTGCCAGTGATGTTGGTGGAGATCATGGAGTGGATCCGCCAGAATTCAGACACCGTGAGTAGGTACACCGACAGTGGTCACCTGGTGGATGAGCCGGAGTTCCCACCGACGGCAATCCGTGAGGTTCTTGCTAATGCTCTGGTTCACCGCGACTTGGGGCCTTCCGTGGAGGTGGGAAAGAAAGTTGAGGTCCGGATCACGGAGAAGATGCTCGTGGTGGTCAGTCCGGGGGGTCTTCGCGGTCTGTCTGCATCTCAGCTGGAAAGCCCGGGACTGACCAAAGCGCCGGTGAACAAGCGGCTGTACGAGATAGCCCGTTACTTGCGTACAGCTGAGGGTGAACGAGTGATTGAAGGTGAAGGTGGCGGAATCCAAGAGATTCTCACGGCCACCCGAGAAGCTGGTCTGCCGAAGCCTCGGTTCATTGATAACGGTGTTAGCTTCAAAGTGTTGTTTCCGCGTGGCTCACGCTTCACCGAGGCAGATAATCAGTGGCTTTCAGATCTGAAACAAGAAGCCAAGCAACAGTTCACTCCAACGGAAGAGGACATACTGATCAACCTGCGGAGCGGGGGTGGAGCGACGTTGTCGCACATCGTGCAGTTGTACACACCGTTGGGGGAGCGGAAGTGTAAGAGGATCCTTGACAGGCTCATTGATTGCGGTGTTGTGGAGCTAGAGGACGGCATCTACTCAGTGCCAGGAGAGCGGAAGGAGATTACATATCGGCCAGACCATGCCAGCGTGGACCAGCATTTCTTGGTTGCTTTGGGCAAGAATGTGCCGGCAGTTTACGCAGCGATTGGCCCAGGCGAGTTTGTAACTCTGAAAGACGTGCAGTCGAGGACGGGTTTCTCGCCAGCACAAGTGCGGTATGCGCTTGAGCCTCTCCTCGCTGAAGACCATGTTGTCATGTTGGGTGGTCAGGGGCGTAAAGCAACTGTGTATAGCCGGACTTAGACCAGCGGAATTCTCACTTTGGATGAAAGTGCGAATGAAAGTGTGAAAAGTATTCGCAGTTTCGCACTTTGATTCTCAGTTTGGGGCTGGGTTGCGCAAAGTGGCCTCGCGCGCGCCGGGTTTTGGGTACAAAGAAGGAAAGTTTCGTGCACAAAATCTAGGAGGGTGGACATATGCGCAAATGCTTATCGACGGTTGCTGCGGTCGGATTGAGTGTTGGCCTCGGGGTCATGGGCCTGGCAGGGCAGGTGCCACAGGCGGACGCGACGCCGTTTGGGTCGGTGGCGGACCTGACGCCGATGTCCTCGGTGAAGACGGGGCAGCCGATGCGGGATGTGGCACCACGCGAGGTGCCGGTGTTCCGCAGTGGTTTGCCGGCGGTGGCGCCGAGTGGTGAGCCGGGCACTGTCCTGGCGGAGGTGCCCCTGGACCCGCGGGTGGGGCTGAGCAGCGCAGCGAAGCAGTTCCGGGTGGCGTACACGACGGTGGATCAGCACGGGAAACCAGCGACGAGTACCGGAGCAGTGTTCTTGCCCAAGGGGGAGAAACCCGAGGGTGGTTGGCCGGTGCTGGCGTGGGCGCATGGGACGGTGGGGTTGGGGGATGAGTGTGCGCCGTCGATAAACGCACGATCGGCGCGTGATGCGGAGTACCTCAACCGTTGGCTCGACGAGGGGTACGCGATCGTGGCCACGGATTATGTTGGGCTGGATTCGCCGGGGCTGCACAGTTACCTGAACGGCAAGGTCGCGGCGGCGAACGTGGTGGATTCTGTGGCGGCGGCGCACGCGATGGCGGGCACACAGGGGCCGGGTGGGTCCGTGTTGGCTAAGCGGTGGGCCGTGATTGGGCAGTCGCAGGGCGGGGGAGTGGCACTGCATGTGGCGCACCGCGCGACGCCGCGCAGCCAGCAGCTGGGCTTGGACTACCGCGGGGCGGTGGCAACGGGCGCGCCGGCGTACGTGGAGGAGATCATCATCGCTGGTGGGCCCACCTTCCCGCCGGTGCCGCTGCCGGCGGCGCTGAGCACCTACGGGCTGTACATCCTGGCCGCGGTGCAGGAGGCGTACCCGCACGTGGATGTGAATTCGGCGCTGACGGAGGACGGCAAGCGGATGCTCGCCGAGGCGAAGAAGAGCTGTTTCCAGGAAGTCCGGGACGCGGCGGCGGGGACGAACTTGGCGCGGGCCTTCTCCAAGCCACTGCGCAGCGTCCCCGGTCTGGAACAGGCCACGCGCGATCTCATGGGCACCCCTGTTGCTGGTTATGACAAGCCGGTCTTCCTTGGCCATGGCCTGCAGGACCAGGATGTGCCCACCCCGATTGGGCTCATTCTGAACTCGGAGATGTGGCTGCGCCAATTCATTGGTTCGCCCCAGAACCAGAAGGTCGTGGTCCGGTGGTACCCGGCGGATCACGGCGGGACGGTGAACATGTCCACGGTGGATACGGTGCCGTTCCTGCGGGAGATCCTGTCCTAGCTTGCGCCTGTAGGGGGCCGGCATCGTCTGCGCAGGCCCCCAAACACCAACTGCAATGAATGAAGTGCAATGAACCAGGTGGATTCGCGGGCAGCTGCCTAGCTGGCGAGCCGCGACCTGGTTTATTTGAGTTCGTTTATTGCAGTTCATTCATTGCACTTTGCAAGCCAACCTCACACTCACCTGAGCAAACGCTGGTATAACTTTAAAGCACGTGACACGGGGTGCCGGCGCGCAGAAGCGTCGGCTGAGATTACACCCGTCGAACCTGATCCAGTTAGTGCTGGCGGAGGGATGGTCGCGGGGACACGCGTATACGCAGGCGTGCCCTAAGGCTGCTTCCGCCTTGAACGAAGGCGAGAGAAGCAATGAGCTTTTTCAAGAGAATCACCGCGACGATTGCGGCGGTGGGTGCCACGATGATGCTGGCGGCCTGCGCGGCCGACGGCAGCGGCAGCGGCGAGGGCAGTGACAACCAAAACGGCAAGGTCCGCATCGCGCTGGACTGGACGCCGAACACAAACCACACGGGCCTGTACGTGGCGTTGAACAAGGGCTACTTCGCAGAGGCGGGCCTTGATGTGGAGGTGCTGCCGTACAACGATTCCAACCCGGACCTCATGGTTGATGCTGGTCAGGCGGAGTTCGGTGTGAGCTTCCAGGACACGGCGACGATTGCGAAGGCGGCGGGCGCGGACCTGCGCTCCGTGCTGGCGGTGGAGCAGACGTGGGCCACCGAGGTGAGTGTGCTCGCTGACCGTGAGGAGATTAAGAGCCCGAAGGACCTGGACGGCCTGACGTTCGGTGGTTTTGCCAACTCGGCGGAGGAAGCCACCATGCGCGGCGTGGTGCAGGCAGCCGGCGGCAAGGGCGAATTCGACACGGTCGTCCTGGGCACCAGCGCGTATGAGGCGCTGTACTCGGGGGATGTGGACTTCACCGTGCCGTACGTGGCATGGGAGGGCATCGAGGCAGAAGACCGCGGCGTGCACCTGAAGAACTTCAAGTACACCGACTACGGTTTCCCGGATGCGTACCAGGTGGTCATCGTGGGGAATGAGACCTGGATGGACAAGAACCCGGAGCAGGCGAAGAGCTTCGTGCAGGCACTGCAGCGCGGCTATGAGGACGCAATCGAGGATCCGGACGCGGCGGCGGAGATCCTGCAGAAGGAAAACAGCGACTTGCTGGAGGACCTGGATTTCCTGCAGCGCTCCCAGCGGATGCTTGTGGAGGGCTTCATGCTCGACGAGAACGGCAAGTTCGGCGGCCAGACCGAAACGCACTGGGCGGAGCTCGGCCGATTCTTGCAGGAGCAGGGCCTGCTCAAGGACGAAACCGGCAAGGAGCTGACGGAGGAGCCGGACTGGAACACGTACTTCACCAATGAGTACATCACGCAGTAGGGCGCCAAAAGGCACCGTCGCTATCCCCACCGCTTTCATCCTCATTGCGGTTGCCGTGTGGGAGCTCGCGGTGAAGCTTATGGGCGTCTCTCCCCGCATCCTCCCCGCCCCCACCCACGTCGCCCGCGCCGGGTGGCAGCAACGGGAGGTGATCGCGGGGCACGCGGCGGCAACGCTGCAGGTCACCGCGGTGGGTTTCGCACTGTCGATGGTGTGCGCGTGGGTGCTGGCCATTGCGTCGGATTTCTCACCGACTCTGCGGAAGGGGTTGCAGCCTCTGCTCGTGGCCTCGCAGACCGTGCCGGTGATTGCTATTGCGCCCTTGATCATCATCTGGTTTGGCTTTGGCATCGTGCCGAAGATGCTGGTGGTGGCCCTGGTGACGTTCTTCCCGGTAGCCATCGGCCTCATCGAGGCCTTTGACCGCACGGACCGTGACGCCACGCGTCTGCTCCGCAGCATGGGCGCCAGCCGCTGGCAACAGTTCCGGATGGTGCGCCTGCCGCAGGCGATGCCGGCGTTCTTCACGGCGCTGCGCATCGGCATCACGTACGCGGTGACGGGCGCGATCTTCGCCGAGTACGTCGGTGCGAAGCAGGGCCTGGGCATCTACATGAGCGTGCAGAAGAACGCCTTCCGCACGGACCTCGTTCTGGCAGCGGTGGTGGTCACCGCGGCGCTGAGCATCGCCCTCTACCTGTCCACTTACCTCATCGAGCGCGCGGTCATCCCGTGGCACATCAAGGAGCGGAAAGCACATGGCTAACACACCAGTGGTCCACCTTGAACACGTAAGCAAGTCATTCGGGCAGCTCACGGTACTCAAGGACGTGTCTTTCAGCGTTGAGCCCGGCGAGTTCGTGTCCATCATCGGCCCATCGGGCGCGGGCAAATCAACGCTGTTCAACATCATCGCGGGCCTGGACACGCCTACCAGCGGCCGCGCGACGGTGGGCGGCACCACGGCATACATGCCGCAAAAAGACCTGCTGTTTCCGTGGCGCACCATCCTGGACAACACGGCACTCGGCCTCGAGGTCCAAGGCACTCCCAAGAAGGAAGCCCGCGCACGCGCACGCGAATTGTTCCCGCAGTTCGGGCTCGACGGCTTCGAGGACGCGCTGCCGTTTGAACTCTCCGGCGGCATGCGCCAACGCGCAGCACTCTTACGCACCGTTGTGCAGGGGAAAAGCACTTTGCTTCTCGACGAACCCTTCGGCGCCCTCGACTCCCTCACCCGCACCGACCTCCAAAACTGGCTCAAAGCCATGTGGGCGGACCATGACTGGACGGCCCTGCTGATCACCCATGACGTGCGCGAAGCAGTGACGTTGTCAGACCGCGTCGTGGTGCTCGGGCCGAGGCCGGCGGTGGTGAGGGAGATTGTGGACGTCGATAAGCAAGCAAGCACTGAATTGGAGCTGCACCTGCTGGAGCTGCTCCACGAGCGCTAGACCTCCAGCTCGGGGTGGATGTGCTTGTCCACCACGACGCGCTCCTTCCAGAATCCCGCCATCGCGATGAGGAAGGACGCCACACCCACCGCGGTGAGCACGATGAGCGCCACGGTGACGCGATGGTCACCGGGTGCGGTACCGAAGAGGACGTGGCGCATGAGGTCCACGGAGAACCGCATCGGATCCCACGAGTGGACCCACTGGATGAACTCGGGTTGGACCTCCGGCGGGTACAGGCCGTTGGACGCCACGAGCTGCAGTGACATGAGGATCATGGTGATCAGACGGCCTGTGGACGGACCGAAGATGGCGTAGATAGCCAAGATCGCCGTGACGAAGATGATGGCCACGTACGCCAGCGCAAAGAACATCTGCACCGGGTGCTCCGCATTAACGCCGAGGACCAGGTTTTGCATCCACCACAGGTGGAAGGCCTGAATCACACCCACGATGGCGGCCGGGATCCAGGACCCCAGCACCACGCGGAAGGGGCTGACACCGGAGTCAATGGCGCGCCGGGAAATCGGGTTGAACACCATGAACATGATGAGCCCGCCGAACCACAGGGACAGGGACAGGAAGAAGGGGGACAGGCCCACACCGAACAGGGAGACTTCATCGCCGGTGTTTTCCAGCCGGACGGGGGAGCCTGCCACCGATGAGGCAGAGTCCAGCTTCTTGCCTTCGAAGCGGGGGACTTCGGCTGCGCCTTCGTTGAGTTTGAAGGCCAGTTCGCCGGAGCCATCGTCCAGTTGGATGAGGCCGTTGTTCAGCTCATCCATGCCGGCGGCGAGCTGCTGGGTGCCGTCCGCGAGGACATTGGAACCATCGGACAAGGTGCGCACACCCACGACGAGGCGGCTGGTGCCGTCACTGAGTTCGGCGGTGCCGGCGAGGAGTTCACCGGAGCCGTTGTGAAGCAGGTGCAGTGCGTTGGACAGCTCGCGGGCACCGTCGGCAGCGGCGTTGACACCACCGATGAACTCCGCCGGAGTCCCTTGCTTCAGCTGTGGGATGTTCACCGGTGCGAGTACACCAGCGGCCTGGTTCACGCCATCACGCAGGCGGCTCAGACCGTCAGCGAGTTCGTCGGCACCAGCGGAGGCTTGGCCGAGGCCGTCGTTGAGCTGGGCGGCTCCGCTATTAAGCCTGTGCGCCCCATCGTCGAGCTGAGTGGCACCGTCGACGAGCTCCGGCACCTTCTCCATCGCGCTGTGCACGCCGTCATTGAGCTTGTTGGCGCCTTCGTCGAGGCGCTGGCCGCCATCTCGGGCCTTGGTCGTGCCATCATGCAGCTGGTTCGCGCCCTCGCCGGCTTGGTCCATGCCCTCGCCGATGGTGTTGAAGCCCATGAACATCTGGCGCGTGATCTGCTCACCCACGGTGCCACTGATCACCGACGTCATCACACGCGTGACCTGGTTACCCAGCATCGTGGGGATGAAGCCGTTGGTGTTATTCAGCGTGACATTGATCTTCGCCGGATGGGGGTCATCCGAGTTCACACTCACCGCGGCGGCGGAGAAGTCCTTGGGAATCTCCACGCCCAGGTAGTACGTGCCATTGCCAATGCCCTCGATGGCATCCTGCGCGGAGACTTCCACGAAGTTCATCGGCTCAACCTTGAGCAGCTCCTCTGCCACCTGATCACCCGCGCGCACCGTCTCCCCATCGGGGCCTTCCGCGCCCTCATCCGAGTTGACCAGCGCCACCGGGATCTTGTTCAGGTTGCCCAGCGGATCCCAGTAACTCCACACGAACAAGCCGCCGAACAGCAGCGGTAGCAACGTGATGGCAACGAGCGCCAAGGGTGGCAACACACCGTTGAGCAGTTTGCGGAAGTGTGTGCCTACATTCAGACCGGAAATCATGCGTTCACCTGCTCTTCCTTGGAGGCCTCGGAGGGCTCCGAGGCCTTTGAGGTCTCCACAGTGTGCCGCAGATCCACAATCGCATCCGCGTGGTTGCCCGGATCATCGTTGACAGAGTTGACCACCACGGGCAGGTGCTTGGACAGTTCTACCAGGTCATCGAGGATCACCGAGCGCAGGCGGAGGCTGCGGATCTGATCAATATCGTCGATCACAAGCGCATCCGCATCCGGCCGTGAGACGAGCGCCAGCAGCACGCGGAGGCGGAAGCGGTCCTCGACGGTGAGGTCGCCCACGTCAAGGGAGACATCCAGGTCCGTCAGGTTGAGCACCTCCAACCACGGCTCCACGTTCGGGTGTGCCAGCACATCGCGCGGGATGAGCTTGAAGAAGGGCTGGCTCCACGCGATCTGTTCCCGCAGGATATGGCGGGTATCTACCTGGCGCTCGAGGCCGTCGAGCATGGTCAAGCCAGCCATGGCCACGCGCTTGAAGCGCTGCCGCGGCGTGGTGTTAGTCCCGCTGAGCGCAATCGTGCCGCCGAATTGCTTGTAGCGCCCCGCCAAGGTCATGCACAGCGTCGATGAGCCTGACTCGCGCTCCGTGATCAGCAGGGTCAGGCCCTCGCCGATGTCAAAGGTCAGCGGGTCGTCGCCTTTGCGGACAACAAGGTCCGTCACGTTAAAAATGGGTTCCACTGTATGTGCCCCCGTGAATTCGTCCTCGGTCTAAGTGGAGGATAGACTATCAGTTGTACTCCAGATATGATTCACCACGAGTTTTTCTAAGTCAAGGCGGAAATGATGCGAGCGGATGCAGTGTTGAGGCGCGAGAAGCTTATCGACGCCGCCTGCACCCTCTTCCGCACCCACCCCTCCACCACCGTCACCTTGGAATCCATCGCGGACCGCGCCGGGGTGGGCATTGCCACCCTATACAGGAATTTTCCTACTCGCCGGCACCTCAAAGTGGCGTGCGGAATTCAGATGCTCGACGACATCCGATTGCTTATCGAGGACCTCAAAGAAAACTTCCACACCGACCCCCGCGCGCAATGGGACGGGTTTGTGTGGAAGTTGCTTGATGTGGGTTCGTGTCCGTTGATAGAGGCCATCGCGTCGGAGGACCTTGGTAAAAACCCCGAACTCGCGGCCAAGCGGGCAGAAATGATCGAGGCCTTCCAGTCGGTCCTCGACCTCGCCGTTCCCGCCGGTTTAGTACCGCGCGACCTCGCTCCGCTGGAATTCGCCGAGGAAGTCTTCGTGGTTACCCGCCCCCTCGGCGGCAAACTCGGGGAGGAGCACCCCGACGTGCAGAACCGCCTGATGGGACGCCTACTCACCGCGTGGCGCAGCGGGAACTAGCTAGATGTTGGCTAGCTACATGTTGTCGCGGGGCTGCGTGCCTGCCCGCTGATCATCCGCGAGGGTGTCCAAGGACGTCATCTCCTCACCCAGCGGACCCTTGTAAGTGTCGGAGGTGGTCACGCGCACAGACGTAGTCGGCTTCGGAGCCGTGTCGCGGAAGAAGAAGTACCAGACAGCACCTGCGATACCGGCGAGCAAGCCCAGCTTGCGTACGGTGCCGCCCTTCTTCCTCTTCGCCTTCCCAGCCTTCCCAGCCTTCTTATCCAGCTTGGCCGCCGCCTTCTTCGCTTCCTTCTCCAGCTGCGCCTGGCGGAATTCCGCGCGGCGAGCGTCCAGGCGGTCATGCGCTACGCGGGTCAGCTCGCCGGCCTGGAGACGGGCAACGTCGAAAGGCTCACCCTTCTCATTCACACTGGCGGGGCGGGCCAGGGCGCGCATCGCCTCGTAGACGTCACGCTGCTGCTCATCATTCATGTCGCGGTAGCGGCCGTAGAGGAGGGATGCTGCCTTGTACGCCATACCGATGGTGCGGAGGTTCATGTGGAGTTTTTACCTTTCAGTGATTTGTATGCATTCCACCCTAACCAAAAATGCATGGCACAGTGCTGTCGTAAAAAGTGGACCGAGCGGTTCATTTTTGCGCGCAATCCGCGATTAATATTCATCACAGAATCGCCACTGAACTGCACCAATAGGGCGGGGGAGAGGGGGTCCTCTTGGCCGGTTTAAACCCGTCACACTAGATTCACAAACATTCACGCGCTGAGCCCAGCCAGAATTTATTTACTCATCGACGAGCCGAAAGGACTCCTTCGTTGACTGAAGGACATTTCTCGTCGAGGCTGTCTGCATCCGCGCCATTAGACCCCCTCGACGAAGCAGCAGAAACGTTGCCCACCGAGCGCACCCGCCGTTCCGGCACGGCACTGAGCTTCGAGCTCATCCCGCCGCGGCATGACGCCGACGAGGCGAAACTCAACGACCTCATCGCCGGCCTCAACGCCTACGAGCCGGACTACGTCGCCGTGACCAGCTCCCACCGCTCCGGCTGGCTGGAGGGCACCGCTGACTTCATCGCTCGCCTCAACGAGCAGACCAACCTGCGCACCATCGCTCACCTCGCCTGCACCGCAGGCACCGAGGAGGAGCTCGCGGACTGGATCCGCCGCCTGATCAACTCCGGCGTGCGCGGTTTCCTCGCCCTGCGCGGGGACCTGCCGGAAGGCGAAACCCGCCTGCCCGATGGCTACCTGCAGTACGCCACCCAGCTGCTCACCCTCATCCAGGAGATCGAGGATGAAAACGCGTACCGCCTGGCCGCCGGCAAGCTCGCCCTCTCCGTGGCGTGCTACCCCTCCGGCCACGCTGAGTCCGCCACCCCGGACCTGGACCTGGACGTTCTGCTGTCCAAGCAGCGTCTCGGCGCGGACTTCGCCATCACCCAGCTCTTCTTCGAGGCAGAGGACTACCTCCGCTTCGCCGAGCAATCCCGGATGGCGGGAGTAAGAATCCCCCTGATCCCCGGCATCATGCCTATGACTAGCCTAAAAAGGGCTCAGCGCATGGGCGTGCTGTCGGGGATTGAGGTGCCGCAACGGGTCGTCGAAAAGCTAGAAAACGCTGAAGACGAATACGAGGCAGGCATGGAGCTCACCGTCGAACTCGCCGCAAAGCTTCTCGACGCCGGCGTAGGCGGCCTCCACATCTACACCCACAACAACCTCGCAGTGACACAAGACCTGCTGTCACGGCTCGGCATAGAACCCAAAAACTAGGAATTAAAGGAGTTAACGTGACCACTTTCCCCAAGGCCACCATCGAGGGCTACCCTCGCATCGGCGCTAACCGCGAACTCAAGCGCGCACTCGAGTCCTACTGGGCTGGGCGTATTGACGCGGAGACCTTCCGCACCACCACCCGCGCCCTGCGCATTGACACCTACAACCACCTGCGCGACCTCGGCCTGACCGAGGACTACGCCATCCCGGCTGACGTCGCCTACTACGACCAGGTCCTCGAGACCGGCCTGACCGTCGGCCTGATCGCCGGTGGCACCGACCTCGACGAGGAATTTGCGCTGGCCCGCGGCAACGACACCCGCGTGCCGCTGGAGATGACCAAGTGGTTCGACACCAACTACCACTACCTCGTACCGGAGGTTGAGGCTGGTCAGGCTATTACGCCGGCGCCGGAGCGTGTGCTTCGCCTGGTTGCTGAGGCTCAGGAGGCTGGCCACAAGGTTCGCCCGGCCCTCGTCGGCCCGGTCACCCTGCTCGCCCTGTCCAAGCCGGTCGAGTGGTCCCTGCTGGACTCCCTGGTAGACGCTTACGCCACCGTCTTCGCCGCGCTGAAGGAAGCCGGCGTTGAGTGGATCCAGGTTGCGGAGCCGGCACTGGTCGCTGACCTGTCCACCCCGGACGCTGACCTGGCTAAGTACACCGAGCAGGCATGGTCCCGCCTTTTGGGCGCGGAGAACCGCCCGAAGGTCTACGTGACCACCCCGTACGGTTCTGCACGCAAGGGCCTCGACGCCCTGGCCGCTGTCGCCCCGGACGCTGTCCACGTTGACCTGTCCCCGTGGACCCTCGACGCTGACGCTGACTACCCGGCCCGCGTCGCCGCTGCTTTTGAAGGCAAGGAGACCACCCTCGTCGCTGGTCTTATCGACGGCCGCAACGTCTGGGCCGCCAATCTCCGCGACAAGGTTGAGGTGCTGAACAAGATCGGCGCTACCTCCGTGTCCACCTCCACCTCCCTGCAGCACGTGCCGCACACCCTCAACGCCGAGAAGAACATCCCGGTCGAGGTCGCACCGTGGCTGTCGTTTGCTGACGAGAAGATCGAGGAGATCAAGGCCCTCGTCGCTGGCGAGTCCGAGGCACCGGAGGCCTTCGGCCGCTCCGACCGCGCCGCACGTACCCGCGCTGAGTCCACCCGCATCCACAACGCTGCCGTTGTTGAGCGCGTTGATGCCCTGCCTGCTGGCCAGGTCCAGCGCCAGCCGGAGTTCGCCGAGCGCCAGGAAGCACAGAAGGCTCTTGGCCTGCCGCTTCTGCCGACCACCACGATCGGTTCCTTCCCGCAGACCAACGAGATCCGCAAGGCCCGCGCCGACCACCGCGCCGGCGAGCTCAACGACGAGCAGTACAACGAGGCCCTCAAGCAGGAAGTCAAGAACGTCATCGAGCTGCAGGAGCGCCTGGGCCTCGACGTTCTGGTTCACGGCGAGCCGGAGCGCAACGACATGGTCCAGTACTTCGCTGAGCTTCTCGACGGCTTCGTCGTCACCGAAAACGGCTGGGTCCAGTCCTACGGCTCCCGCTGCACCCGTCCGCCAATCGTTGTTGGCGACGTCTCCCGCCCGGAGGCCATGACCACCGAGTGGTCCGCCTACGCGCAGTCCCTGTCCGACAAGCCGGTCAAGGGCATGCTCACCGGCCCGGTGACCATCCTGGCCTGGTCCTTCAAGCGCGACGACGTCCCGCTGTCCGTTTCCGCCGACCAGATCGGTGTGGCCCTGGCTGACGAGGTCGCTGACCTGGAGAAGGCCGGCATCAAGGTCATCCAGATCGACGAGCCGGCACTCCGCGAACTCCTCCCGCTGCGCGCCGAGGACCGCCCGTCCTACCTCGACTGGGCAGTGCGTGCCTTCCGTCTCGTCTCGTTGCAGGCTGAGCCGACCACCCAGATCCACACCCACCTCTGCTACTCCGAGTTCGGCCAGATCATCGACGCTGTTGCCGGCCTGGACGCTGACGTCACCTCCATCGAGGCCGCACGTTCCAAGATGGAGCTGCTTGAGGACATCGACGAGACCTTCCACTCCGAAATCGGCCCCGGCGTGTGGGACATCCACTCCCCGCGCGTCCCGTCCAAGGAGGAGATGGTCGAGCTGATCAAGGCCGCCCTGGTCAACGTCCCAGCTGACCGCCTCTGGGTCAACCCGGACTGTGGCCTGAAGACCCGCGGCTACGCCGAGGTCGAGCCGTCCCTGGTCAACATGGTCGCTGCTCGCGACGAGGTCGTGGCTGGGCTCTAAGCCTTAAGCCTTAAGCCCCCGCGCCCCGGTCAGCCTTTCTGGCTGCCGGGGCGTTGGTGTTCATGGGCCGGTTTGACTACCCGGTTTGACTATCGCACCTTCCCGCGATCCGCGACCTGCGGTTTTGCGCCGCGCGCGTCACGATAGTCAAACCGCACCTAAGCGCCCCAGAGGGCCTATCCGAGAAATCTGACACCCCGCCCGCACCCCAGAATCGCGAAAACCCCGTCACCTGGCATTTCAGGAAACGGGGTTTTCGCGCGTGGTCAGATATCTCGAACCCGGGCGAGGAGCCGGCCCAGAACCCGGCCCAGAACCCTTACGCGAAGGCGCTCAGGCCGGTCATCTTCTGGCCGAGGATGAGCGTGTGCATCTCATCGGTGCCTTCGTAGGTGCGCACGGACTCGAGGTTTGCAGAGTGGCGGATGGGGGAGTAGTCGTGCTGGATGCCGTTGCCGCCAAGGATGGTGCGGGCTTCACGGGCGATCTCAATGGCAACGCGGGTGTTCTGCAGCTTGGCCACGGAGATCTGAGAGATGTCCAGGGTGCCGGCATCCTTCTGACGGCCAACGTGGAGGGCCAGCAGGTAGCCCTGGTTCAAACCGATGGCCATGTCCACCAGCTTCTTCTGGGTGAGCTGGAAGCCGGCAAGCGGCTTGCCAAACTGGGTGCGCTCCTGGGCGTAGGCCAGTGCGCATTCGATGGAGTCACGCGCGGCACCGAGAACACCCCAGCCGATGCCGTAGCGCGCCTCGTTGAGGCACATGAGCGGCGCCTTCAAGCCGAAGCGGCCGGCGAGGATCTTGTCCTCGCCAACCAGGGCGTTCTCCAGGTAGATGTGCGCCTGGGTGGATACGCGCATGGAGAGTTTCTTGTCGATCTGCTGCGGGTTGAAGCCCGGGGTGCCCTTCTCCACGATGAATCCAGCAACCGTTTCCTCGCGGCCCTCCGGAATACCATCCAGGCCAGCGGCGGCGAGGTCAGCGGTGGAAACCTTGGCCCACACGATGGTCAGGTCGGCGTAGTGGGACAGGCCGATCCAGCGCTTCTCACCGTTGAGGACCCAGCCTTCGCCGGGCTTGTATGTGGCGCGGGTGGTCATGGAGGCGGGGTCGGAACCAGCAGTGGGTTCGGTCAGACCAAAAGCGCCGAGCAGTTCCGCGGCGGCCATCTTGGGCAGGTACTTGTTCTTCTGTTCCTCAGTGCCGTGGAGGTGGATGGAGGTCATGGCCAGGGAGCCGAGGACAGAGAAGATGGTGCGCAGGCCGGAGTCGGCGGCTTCGACCTCAAGCATGGCCAGGCCGTAGTCCACGGCGGAGCGGCCGGGGCAGCCGTAGCCGGAGAGGTGGGCACCGATCATGCCCTTCTCAGCAAAGCGGGGGATCAGTTCGAAGGGGACGTGTGCGTCTTCGTACCACTGGCCAACGTGGGGCTTGATTTCGCTTTCGACGAAGTCGCGGACGCTATCACGCCATGCGATCTCGTCGGGGGACAGCAGGCTGTCGAAATTGAGCAGGTCGGTTGCAAAAGTCATGGTGATGGGTCCTTTCTTGAAAGAGGGGGTTATTTGGCGGGGGTGTTGGCAATCCAGTCCAGGACGTCGTCCCGGTCTTCGTCGAGGCCAGGTGCTGCCTTGGTGTATTGGATGGCGCCGGAGCTCATGTCCAGTGGGTTGGATACGAAGGGGATCTCGTCGGTGCCGTCCTTGGTGGAGATTGTCACCACGGGTTCCAGCTCCAGTTCGTCCGCAAAGTGGACGGCTTCGCGCACGGTGAGGATCGGTGCGATGGGCAGGCCCTTTGCGCGGAAGAGGTCGATCCATTCGTCAGCGTTCTTCGCGGCGAGCAGGTCGTGGAGGATCGGGCGCAGTTCCTCGCGGTTGGCGTTGCGGTGTTCGTTGGTGGCAAACCGGGGGTCGTCGATAAGCTCAGGCGCGCCGAGGCCCTCGACGAAGACCGCGAACTGCTTGTTGTTGCCCACGCAGATGACCAGCTCGCGGTCCTTGGCGGGGAAGGGGCCGTACGGGAAGATCGACGGGTGGTCGTTGCCCGTGCGGGTCATCTCTGCGTCGGATGCCACGGCGGCGGAGCTCATGTTGACCATCGACGACAGTGCCGCAGACAGGAGGTTCGTGCGGATCGTCTCGCCGCCCCCGCCGAAGCGTTCACGTCGCATGAGGGAGGCGAGGATGCCGACGGTGGTGTGGAGGCCGGTGAGGACGTCGATAAATGCATAACCCGCTTTTTGCGGCGGGCCGTCGGGTGAGCCCGTCATGGACATGAACCCACTCGATGCCTGAATGAGCATGTCATAGCCCGGAAGCTGCGAGCCAGCGCGCGAGCCGAAGCCCGTGATCTTCGCGTGGATCACATCAGGCCATCGCTTTTCGACGCTCTCCGGATCCAGCCCAAACTTATCCAAACTGCCCACCCGGAAGTTATCGATGAGCACGTCCGCCCGGTCAATGATCGCGTACGCCGTTTCCAGGTCTTTCGGATCCTTGAGGTCGAGCTTGATGGAGTTCTTGTTGCGGTTGATGGACAGGTAGTAGGTGCCTGTTTCCCCGCGCTTCGGCGGCACCCACTGGCGGGTGTCATCGCCGGTCGGGCCTTCGACCTTGATTACGGTGGCGCCGAGGTCCGCGAGCAACATCGTTGCGTAGGGCCCGGCGAGCACGCGGGAGAAATCCGCCACAACGATGCCCTGGAGCGGGCCGCCCTGTGGTTGTTGCAATGCCATGTGTCGTGCCTTTCGCTAGTTCTTGCTGTTTCGTGCAGCTTCGGTGACTTGCTCCAATTCCTCGATGAATTCCTCGTCGTCGATGTTGGAGCGGCGAGCAGAGTCCTGCAGCATCTTCCACTGGGAATCCGGTACAGCCGCGGTGCTGCCGTGCCAGAACATGAGCCGGCGTGCTTCGCGGCGCAGGGAGATCTCCTTCTTCAGCTCGTGGCGGTGCGTCCACCACGCCCAGCCGATGATGACCATGATGAGCAGGCCCATGTAGCCCAAGATCGGGTAGACCCAACCGATGAGGTTGCTGAAGCCGATGAAGCTGAGCACAAAACCAATCAGCACGGTGACCACGTAGATGGGGTAGAACTTCTTCGGCTTGTTGCGGGCCAGGCGCTTGCCAAAGGCGTAGAACATGCCGATCGCGGTGTTGTAGATCATGCCGTAGATAGCAAACGTCATGACCAGGCCGAGCGTTGGGTTGATTGAGGTGATCATGGCCTGCGTGGGCATCTCATTGTCCTGGACGGTGTCCACGCTGAGGTACAGCGAGGTGACCAGCATGGCCAGCAGGAGCAGGAAGCACGCGCCGCCGGCCAGGCCACCCCAGCCCGCTTCACGCGGGTCGAAGAGGTTGCCGCCGATGACGATAGCCATGGACACACCCACGATGATCTGCAGGCCAATACTGTTAATCGCCGCCACCCACCAGTTAGGAAGGGTGGTAGGAATCTGGGTGGCCTGTTCGTGCAGGGTGGAAAAGTCCGGCTCCGCGGTGGCGATGGTCCACACGGTGGCAATGGCGATCATGACGATGATCAGCGGCGTAAGCGCACCAATCGCCACCGTCACCTTGTCCACGTTGAGCAGGCCCGTGAGCAGAACCAGCACGAGCATAATCGTCGCGCCGACCCAGACCGGCCAACCGAACTGCTGGTTCAGGTTCGCGCCCGCGCCAGCGAACATGGCGAACCCGATGCAGAACAGACACACCAGGGTGGCGACATCGAGCATCTTGGACACGATCGGCCCAGAGATAGCGTCAAACACACTGGTGTGTTCCTTCGCGCGGTGGTAGCTACCCAGCTGCAGCATGGCAAAGCCGGTGAGCGTCAATGCGAGGGAGGTGATGAATGCGCCGAGCAGCCCCCAGTTGCCAAAAGCAACGAAGTACTGGAGGGATTCGCGGCCGGAGGCAAAGCTGGCGCCGACCAGAACGCCGACGAAGGCCATGGCAATCTCAAACACTCTGAGTTTCATGGGTGTAGCCCTTTCTGTGGGTTGGTGGTGAGTAGGGGTTAGGAGCCGATGTAGCGGATGTCCAGGTATTCCTCGATGCCTTCGATACCCCCTTCGCGCCCGAAGCCGGACTGCTTGATGCCACCAAACGGGGCGGCAATATCGGTGATCATGCCGCGGTTGATGCCCACCATTCCGGCGGCGAGTTCCTTGGCAAAGCGCTGACAGGTGTGCGCGTTCTCGGAGAAGGCGTAGGCGGCCAGTCCGAATTCGGTGTCGTTGGCTTTCTCAATCGCCTCATCCAGGGTGCTGAAGGTGCTCACGGTGGCGACCGGGCCGAAAATCTCCTCGCGCAGGATGCGCGCGCCCGCGGGGATGCCGCTGAGCACGGTCGGCGGGTAGAAGTACCCGGTCTGCTCCGGCACCTCGCCGCCACGGTGGACGGTGGCGCCGGCCTCCACGGTCTCGGTGACCAGCGCATGGATGCGGTCACGCTGCGCCGCGGTGATCATGGGGCCCAAGGTCGTGCCCTCTTCCAGGCCGTTGCCCATGACCACCTTGTTCATCTTCTCGGTCAGGCGCTCGGTGAACTCACCGGCAATCGCCTCGTGCACGAGGAAGCGGTTGGCTGCCACGCACACCTCGCCGCCATTGCGCATCTTCGCCTGCATCGCGCAGCTGAGCGCGAGCTCCAGGTCTGCGTCCTCCGCCACCACAAAGGGGGCGTTGCCACCAAGCTCCATCGACGCGCGCTGCAGGTTCTCCGCGGATTGGCGCATGAGGATCTTGCCCACGGCGGTCGAGCCAGTGAAGGTGATCTTGCGCAGGCGCGGATCCGCCATCAGGGTTTCAGAGAGTTCACCAGCCTGGGTGGTGGGCAGGATGTGGAGGAGGTCGCGCGGGGCGCTAAAACGCTCCAGCACATCCCAGATGACCTGGCCCAACAGCAGCATGGACAGCGGGGTCTCCGCGGCGGGCTTCACCAGCACCGGGCAGCCCGCGGCGATCGCGGGAGCGATCTTGCGGGCACCCATCGCGAGCGGGAAGTTCCACGGGGTAATGGCCAGCACCGGACCGACCGGTGTGCGCGTGACCACGATGTCACCCGCACCGGCCGGCGACTGCGCGTAGCGTCCCGGAATCCGTACCGCTTCTTCGCCGAACCAGCGGAAATAGTCCGCCGTGTTCGCCGTTTCACCACGCGCCTCCACCAGCGGCTTGCCCATTTCCATGGTCATCGTCCGCGCAAAATCCTCTTGGCGCGCCATGATCTCCTCGTAGATCGCACGCAAAATGTCAGCGCGCTGGCGCGGCGTGAAGGGGCTGTACTCGTCCTGCGCGTCAACGGCACGCGTCAGCGCATCCAGCCAATCATCGGATTGCGTATCGACGACTTCCGCAATCCCCTCCTCCGTCGCCGGATTCACCACCGTGAATGAGTCACGAGCAACCGAGGCATCCACACGCGGATCCAGCGGCAAGTCGCCTGGCAGCTGCTGATCTTTGGTCAGTGTCATGTTCTTCAACTCCTTCTGTGTCAGCCTGTGTCAGCCTGTGTCCCAGCGGGTTTTAGAGGCTGTCCTTGATAGCACCGACGAGGATCTCCAATCCCTCGTTCAGCAGTGCCTCCGGGATGACCAGCGGTGGGAGAAGACGGATGACATTGCCATCAACACCACAAGTCAGGGTGATTACGCCCTGCTCCTTGCAGGCATTGGCCACAGCCGCGGTGCGCTCCGCCGTATCCAGCTCGATCGCGATCATCGCGCCACGGCCACGCACCTCCTTCACCTCGTCGTGGGAGAGCAGCGGCTCCAGATGGGTGCGAATGATGGATTCGATCTCACGGGCACGGCCACACAGGTCGTTCTCCTCGATCTCCTCGAACACAGCCATCGCTGCTGCACAGGCCAGCGGGTTGCCGGCGTAGGTGCCGCCCAGCGCGCCGGGTCCCGGTGCGTCCATGATCTCCGCGCGACCGGTCACAGCGGACAGTGGCATACCCGCTGCCAGTGCCTTCGCCGAGGTGATCAGGTCCGGCTCCACGCCCTCGTGGTTGCAGGCGAACATGTCGCCGGTGCGGGCCACGCCCGCCTGGATCTCATCGGCCACGAAGACCACGTTGTTCTCGCGGCACCACTTCGCGATAGCCGGCATAAAGCCCTCCGCTGGCTCAATGAAACCGCCCTCACCCTGGATCGTTTCCATGACCACGCAGGCCAGGTTCTCCACACCAATCTGGCCTTCGAGCACACGAATCGCCCGGTCCGCTGCCTCCTGGCCAGAGAGCCCATCACGCAGCGGGTAGGACATGGGCAGACGGTGAACATCGGAGGCGAACGGGCCGAAGCCGGTCTTGTACGGCTTGTTCTTCGCCGTCATGGCCAGCGTGAAGTTGGTGCGGCCGTGGTAGGCGTTATCAAAGGTGGCCACCGCGAACTTGCCCGTGTAGGCGCGGGCGATCTTCACCGCGTTCTCCACGGCTTCAGCGCCGGAGTTAAACAGTGCCGTCTTCTTCTTGAAGTTGCCCGGGGTCAGCTCGTTGAGCTTCTCGCTCACCTCGATGAACCCTTCGTAGCCCGTGACCAGGAAGCATGTGTGGGTGAACTTCTTCGCCGCCTCAGTGATAGCTGCGGTCACGCGAGGGTTGGATACGCCCACGGAGGTCACGGCGATGCCGGAGGCGAAGTCGATGAGGGAGTTCCCGTCGACGTCGATAAGCACCCCGCCATCGCCATCCACGATGTAACGCGGAAGGCCAGGCGCCAACGCGCGGGCGACGGCTTCCCCGCGACGCGCATCCAGTCGAGCGTTTTCCCCATCCGTGGGGGCGCTGGTGATGGTGCGCTTCTGCGGAAGGCGGTAGGTGAGGTCTTGCATGATCACTCCTTCTTGTACTGAGGACGTTGTGTTGTCGAACCAGTATGTGGGCTCAAAGGTGATCCGTGTCATATACGATATGGCGAAAAAGATGACCTAGTTTGTACAGTGTGGAGATTGTGGAATGTTCCCTTTTAGTTTTCTTACCGAAAATAGTGGTCTTGGAGTCACGGAAATCCTGCCCGCCCCCACCGCATCGTTCTCCGTCGTGCAGGTCAATGAGCTAGAAGCGCCCGAGCACTTCATTCAGCCAGAATCTTTCGTCCTCACCGTCGGCGCTGCTTTCCGTGAGCGTGCCGGGGACCTTCCCACGTACATCCAGCACCTCGCTGGGCAAGGGGCCGTGGCCATCGGCTTTGGCATCAGTGACGTCTACGACGAGATTCCGCAACAGGTCCTTGATGCTGCCCGTGCACATAATCTCGGGCTGTACGAAGTGTCCCGCCCTGTTCCGTTCTCCCGCATCATCAGCGCTGTTTACGAGGAGCAGCAACGCCGTTCCACCGCGGAGCAACAACAGCGCGCTTATGCCCAGCAACAGCTTCTGCGATCACAGGAAAACCTCACGCGAACAGCAATTTCGGGTGACATTAAGGCGGTGACCAACGAGGTGGCCGAAGCTCTTGAAGCCCGCGTGGCCATCTCCGACCCCAATGGGCGAGTGGTCGCCGAACAGGTGTCCCGACGCTTCAACGCGATGAAGAAGACCTACTCCAGTTCCTACAAAATCAGCTCGGACACCCAACGGCCCTACACCGTTGATGTCATCTCCACCCGCGTGATCACGGGCGAAGACCGGTCACTCATCCGCCACTACGCCGGTCTCGCCGCCACGTTGCTGTCGCGGCCCACCCAACTCCGGCGGGCCCACAACCAGCTCAATTCCTTTGCGCTACGCCTCCAACTGGGAATCAAAGGCGATGAAGCGATCTACGCCGACACCGTGGATGCCCCAGTTGATGTAGACGGCTTTGTCCGCCCCATCGTCATTGCCACGCAATCCCGGCGTGCAATGAACACCGTCCTAGAGACCCTCGACCGGCAAGCCCACAAACGTGATCAACTCCTCCATGCCCTGCACTTGACTGAAACAGCATTCCTTCTGGTTGTTCGCCCCGAGGTGATCGTCCGCAATGTGCTCGATGACCTCGGTGAACATGCCAGCCGAGTCCGCATCGCCGCCGGTAGCCCCGTCGTATTGGCAGGCCTTACCCCAGAACACGTGGATCAGCTCGAAGCCCGTACCCGCACCCTCCGACCGGGGGATGTTTCCTACACCAATGACTCCACCCTGCCGTGGCTCCACGAACCCGCAGTGACCCAAGCCCTAGCTGCCCGCCGCGAGGAAATCTTTGGCCGCCTGGCCAGCCACGATGCCGCCCACGGCACTGACCTGGAGAAAACCCTCGGCGTTTACCTCCGCCACAGCGCTCAGCTGGCCAACACCGCTGACGCCCTGGGCGTGCACCGTCACACGGTGCGCACCCGTATCGAGAAAATCCAGAACCTATGCGAGATCAGCCTGGACAACCCCGCTCATTTCTCGGAGGCCTACTTGGCCATGACGGCGTTTGATGGGTAGCGCTCGTGTTGCCAGGTGGGCCGGTTTGACTATCGCACCTTCCCGCGACCTGCGGTTTTGCGCCGCGCGCGTCACGATAGTCAAACCGCACCTAAGCGCCCCAGAGGGCCTATCCGAGAAATCTGACACCCCGCCCGCACCCCAGAATCGCGAAAACCCCGTGACCTGGCATTTCAGGAAACAGGGTTTTCGCGCGTGGTCAGATATCTCGAACCCGGGCGAGGAGCCGGCCCAGAACCCGGGCCCAGAACCCGGGCCCAGAACCCGGGCGCGAACCGACCCGGAACCCTACGCCCGCGCCCGCCGCGCGAGGGTGTTGCCCAGTGACTGGATGGCCTGAACGATGATGATCAGGATGACCACGGTCAGGAGCATCGCAATCGAGTCGAACTGCTGGTAGCCGTAGGAGATGGCCAGGTCACCGACACCGCCGCCGCCGATGGTGCCGGCCATTGCGGTGGCGGAGATGAGCCCGATGGTGGCGGTGGTGATGGCCAGGATGATGGAGGACTTGGCCTCCGGAAGCAGGAAGTAGCGGATGGTTTGGAAGAGGGTGGCTCCCATGGAGTCCGCGGCTTCGGTGATGCCGGGGTTGACTTCGAGGAGGGATTGCTCGATAAGCCGGGCGATGAACGGGGCAATGTACAAGGTCAGCGGCACCAAAGCGGCAGTGGTGCCAATGGCGGTACCAGCGATGACGCGCGTGAACGGGGTGATGGCAACGAGCAGGATGATGAACGGCAGGGAGCGGATGATGTTCACCATCACGTTGAGCACTCCGTAGATCACCCGGTTGGGTTTGAGGCCACCGGGCCGGGTGATCACCAGCGCGAGCGCGAGCGGAATGCCCAGCAGCGCGCCGATGAAGAGGGAGGTGCCCACCATGTACAGCGTTTCGCCGAAGGAGTCGACGTACATCTCAGGCGTGACGCGGGATCCGGTGGTGTCGCGCCACCACGAATTGAGCTGGTTCATCTGTTACACCTCGTAGTTCTTCACCAGGGCGCGCGCGAGCGATTCACGCGCGGCGGGATCAAGTGCGGGTGGGATGACGGTGTCCACGAATTTCCGCGTGAGTTCATGCTGCGGGTCGGCAAAGACGCTGGCTACCGGGCCGGATTCGACGAGGCGGCCTTCCGACAGCACGGCCACATCATCAGCCAGACGCGCAATGACGTCGATTTGGTGGGTGATGATGAGGATGGTCACGCCCAGTTCCTTATTGATGTTGCTCAGCAAATCGAGGATCTGGTTGGTGGTGATGGGGTCGAGGGCGGAGGTGGGTTCGTCGCAAAGCAGCACGGTTGGGTCCGTGATCAGCGCACGAGCGATGCCCACGCGCTGTCGCTGCCCGCCTGAAAGTTGGCGCGGTTTATGGTCCGCGCGGTCAGCCAGGCCGACCATCTCCAGCACGTCTGCGGTGCGGCGTGCAATGTCGCTTTTCGACGCCTTCAGCAACCTCAACGGTGTTGCCACATTCTCCGCCACCGTCTTGGTTTCCAAAAGATTGCTGCTTTGGAAGACCATGCCCACGTCACGGCGCAGCTCCCGCAGGTCAGCGTTGCTGAGCGTGGCTGGGTCGCGGTCGAAGACCGTAACGGAACCGGAGGTCGGGGTTTCCAGCCCATTGACCATGCGGATGAGCGTGGACTTACCGGCACCGGATGTGCCCACGACACCGCTCACGGTGCCTTTGGGCACCGTAAACGTGATGTCGTCGAGGGCAGTGAAGGAACCGCTGCGGGTCTCGAATGTTTTGGAGACGTGGTCGAAGATGACAGCTTCAGGCATTGGTTCCATTACTTCAGAGAATCTGGGAGGAACCAGTAGTTGTTCGTGTTCTGGGAGTCGAAGTACTCCTTGAACTCCTCGGAACGGTATGCCTCGCTCACAGCCTTGGCCCACGGGGTGTCCTGCTTACCTTCGGTGGTCACGGCCACGAGGATGAGCTCTGGGCGCAGGTTCTCCTGGAAGCGCTGCAGGTTCGGGTCCAAGCCAGCGGAGTAGCTCATGGAGCCCGGGATCACTGCCCAATCCAGGTCCGGCAAGGAGCGGGAGAGGTTCGCGGAATCCATCGGCTTGATGTCCAGGTTGTGCGGGTTTTCGTCGATATCTGCCTCGGACAGCAGGGCTTCGTCGGCGTCGTCGCGGAGGGTGATCCAGCCGGCGTCGACAAGCACATGGATCGCGCGCGACTTGTTGGAGCCGTCGAGCGGGATGCCCACGGACTGGCCGTCAGCGACATCCTCGAGCTTCTCGTGCTTCTCGGAGTACAGGCCCGCCGGGACGGTGGGGACCTCCGTGATGGAGACGAGGTTGCCGCCCTTTTCCTTGTTAAACACGTTCATCCATGCGGTGTGCTGCTCAACGTTGAGGTCAGCGGAGCCTTCAGCCAGCGCGGTATCAGCCTGGGTGAGGTCGGTGAAGTTGGTGTATTCGAGGGTGTAACCGTCCTTCTCCAGGATCGGGGCGACGCCCTCCTGGAAAAGCTCGGAGTACGGGCCAGGGGAGGTGGCCACGCGGATGGTCTTGGTATCGCCGGTGCCAGCAGCGTCGATCGCGGTGTCATCGGAGCCGCATGCGACGAGGCCGAGGGACAGTGCGGCAGCTGCTGTGACGGCGGCAATCTTTTTGAACATGGGTGAAAGGTCCTTCCACATGAATTAATAGGTTTATTTATGGGTAGGCACCAACCCTAAACCGCACGGTATATAAAAGCAAGACAGAGCTGTCTGCATGAATTCCGCTTGGGTTGGATCCGTAGCGGGGCAGCACAATCGCGTACCCTGGTGCCCATGACACAGAAGACTCAGACACTGACGTTCCACACCAACCATGGCGACATCAAGGTTGACCTGTTTGGCAACCACGCGCCGAACACCGTGGAAATCATCACCGGCCTGGCCAAGGGCACCCAGGAGTACACCACCAAGAACGCCTCCGGCACCAACGAGGGCCCGTTCTACGACGGCTCTATCTTCCACCGCATCATCCCTGGGTTCATGATCCAGGGCGGTGACCCGACCGGCACCGGCACCGGCGGCCCGGGCTTCCAGTTCTCTGACGAGTTCCACCCGGAGCTCCAGTTCGACCGCCCGTACCTGCTCGCCATGGCTAATGCTGGCCCGGGCACGAACGGCTCCCAGTTCTTCATCACCGTGGACGCCACCCCGTGGCTGAACAACCGCCACACCATCTTCGGTGAGGTCACCGATGAGGCTTCCCGCAAGGTTGTCGACGAGCTGGCAAACGTGCAGACCGGCCGCATGGACCGCCCGGTCGAGGACGTGGTGATCAATTCTGTGACCGTCGAGTAAGTGAAGAAACTTCTTTACGGCGCCCCCGCCACAACAGTCATCGCGCTGTTGTGTGCGGGGGTTTTCCTGTTGACCTCCCTGTCGTCCCGGTCTGTCTCCGATGTCATCTGGGGGTCTGGCCTTGGCTCTCGCTTCGTGCTGTGGGGCCCGGGCGTCACCGCCACGGATTGGGGATTTCTCCGCGCACTGACCTCGGGGTTCCTGCACGTGGACATCTCCCACCTGACCATCAACCTGATCACGCTGGTGATCATTGGTGCCGTGGTGGAACGCGCCGTGGGCACCGGCCCCTACGTGGTGGCCTATCTGGCTGGCGTGCTCGGTGGGTCCGCGGCTGTGCTCACCTTCGCCTGGGACCAGCCCACCGCCGGTGCTTCGGGGGCGTTGTACATGCTCATGGCTGTGCTGGTGGGCATTGCCGCGCGGAGTCGCGCGGACTTGAGAGCGCCACTCGTGCTGGTGTTGGGCAACGTCGCCTTCACCCTGTTGAGTCCCGGCGTGAGCTTGTGGGGGCACCTCGGCGGGCTGGCAGTGGGGGCGCTCATGGCGGGACCGCTCACGTCCCCCAATGAACGCACCCGGTGGGCCGGCGCGGTAGGTGGATTGGTGCTGGCAGTCGCTGCAGTGATGGTGCCTCTGATGGTGCCAGTGGTGGGTTAAGCACAGGAGTCCACACGACCTCACAGGTGGGTTATCCACAAGCTGTGGACAAACCTGTGGATAGTTCACATCCGTCCCACATCCCACAGCCTGTGGAGAGAAGGTGACGCGGAAATTCTCACGCCTGACCAGTGCTTTTCACAGTGGGGGAGGGTGGTTGTGGACATTCCACGCCCCATAATGTGGATAGATTCAGCACCTGTGAACTGTGGATAACAGGTTAAGTGACGGCAAGCGTGGCTGGCACCTGGGTGCTCGTCTCGGCGTACATCTGTGTAAAATTTTACATTGCACCGGAAACTAGCAAACGATAGAAATTCGCTACCAGGCCTTTTACCCAAGCCGATTTTTCGCGCTGTCATTTTTTACACACACCCAGCGAAAGAAAGCGACCAAGGGCCACCCTCGCCCCCTGGACCGGCACTTTATCCACAAAAAACAGCGCCCCCACAGCAGTGGGAGCGCTGGCTGAAAAGCAGGGGGGGGGGAGGGGCTTAACGCCACCCCATGGTCATGAGCAGACCGATGATCAGGCCACCGAAGCCGATCAGGTAGTTCCATGGGCCCAGCTCGTTCATGAGCGGGATGGACGGGCCGGCGAGGTAGTTCACGATCATCCACAGCAGACCAATGATCATGAACCCGAACATCAGGACCTTGTACCAGACGGGCGTGCCGCCGGTGTTGATCTTCACCGGGGTGCGGTTAGCACCGGTGGAGGTGGTCAGCGGGGTGCTGACGGTGTCCTTAGTGACCTTTGCCTTAGGCATGACGCGGAATGTCCTTTACTTCTACCTGCAACTGTTGTGTGACTCTACCACCGCGGGCACCACTGTTGTTACTGCAGCAGTCCCTGGACGCCTTCGACGACGGGGTTGCGCCACAGATCCACGGTGATGTCGCCGTCCTTGCGGACCTCGGCATTCGGGCCCGGGCGGTGCCCAGCGATGGTGGCGTGATCCGTCGGGTTCGCGGTGTCCAGCAGGTTGCCGGTGACTAGGCGGCCGTTCCAACCCATGTCACGCAGGATCTGCTGGGCTTGTTCGCGGGTGTTCCCCGCCAAGTCCGGCAACTTCACCATCTGACCATTGGATACGCGCAGCTCGATCGTGGTTTCACGCTCGACCTCGGTGCCTTCGCCGGCGATGGCCAGGACCTCACCCTCGGGGCGGGAAGAGTCCACGTCCACGCGCGTTGTCTTCAGCCCCAGCGACTCAAAGGTGCTTTCCACCTGCGCGATGTCCATACCGCGCATTGCCGGAACCTTGACCTTCTCCTTGCCGGTAGACACCGTGACGGAGACCTTCGAACCCTTGGCAATCTGGGTCCCGCCAGCCGGGTTTTGGGACATGATCTTGCCGTCTTCGATGGTGTCGGAGGTGTCGCGCTGGAGGTCGTCGTTAAGCTTGAGCCCTGCTTTTTCCAGCTCAGCGGCTGCTTCTTGCGGCGTGAGGTCCGTGAGGTCCGGCACGTCCGTGATCTCGCGGCCAGAGGAGACGGTCAGGGTGACATTCGCGCCACGCTGCAGCTGCGAGCCCTCGGTCGGGTTGATGGACAGGACATCGCCGCGCGGCACATCCGGGTGCGGGGCCTCATTGACCGTGACCTGCAGGCCAAGTTCCTCAAGCTGGGAGACAGCTTCTTCGCGAGGCTTGCCGACGACACTCGGCACCGTCACCGTCTCACTCGACTGCCCGACAACCCCGCGAACCTTATTGATGGCAAACGCGCCACCACCCAACGCGATGACCGCGGCGAGCAGCAGAGCCAGCACCTTCATGCCCTGGTTGGACGAGTTGTCCTGGTCACGGCGGTGCTGGAGGTAGCGCGACGGTGGAACGTCTTCGGCCTCCGTCGCGTCGTCGACGTACTCGTATTCGTATTCGTACTCGTACTCCGGCTCCTCCGGGTGCGCGACGTGGTTGCGGGCAGCCTCCGTCACCGCACCGCGGCGCAGCAGCTCGAGGTCCTGGCTCATCTCGGCGGCGGTCTGGTACCTATCCGCCGGGTGCTTGGCCATGGCGGTGAGGATGACAGCGTCAACGTTCACCGCTTCTGTCTCAGACAGATTGGGGATGCGGGTGCTCGGCGCCTCCGGCTCCTCCTGAACATGCTGGTAGGCCACCGCGAACGGGGTCTCGCCCTCAAAGGGCGGGGTGCCGGTCACGGCTTCGTACATCACGCAGCCAAGGGCGTAGATGTCACTGCGCGCATCCGCGTTGCGGCCGCGTGCCTGCTCGGGGGAGAGGTACTGCGCGGTGCCAATGACGGCGGAGGTCTGCGTCATCGCTGCCGTGGAATCATCCAGCGCGCGGGCGATGCCGAAGTCCATCACCTTCACCTCACCGGTGGCGGTGACCATGATGTTGGCGGGCTTCACATCGCGGTGAATGATGCCGGCATCGTGGCTGGCCTGCAGCGCGTGTGTGACGGGCAGCAGCAGATTGGCGGCGTCCTCCGGGGTGAGCGGTCCGTCCTCGCGGACGATGGCGCGCAGGTCACGCCCCTTGACGCGCTCCATGACGATGTAGGGAACAGACACACCATCCACGTCCGTCTCACCCGTGTCGTACACCGCCACGATGTTGGGGTGGTTCAGGCGTGCAGAGTTCTGTGCCTCCCGGCGGAAGCGCTCGCGGAAGTTTTCGTCGCGGGCCATGTCCACCTTGAGCATCTTCACGGCGACTTCGCGCCCAAGGAGGGTATCGGTGGCCACGTAGACGTTGGACATGCCACCGGTGCCAATGGAGTTACCCAGCTGGTAACGCTCACCAATAAGAGTCATGATGCTCCTTTAAATTACAGGTCCGGCAGACCAGGGACGTCATTGAAGTCCGGAATTGGGTTTGGGGCGGGGGTGGGGTTGTTGGGCTGGCTCGGGACGGCCGGCTCGGAAGTATGCGTCGGCTGGTGGTGCGGCGGCGCCTGGCGCCCATCCTCAGGAGCGCGGGTGGTCTCCGATTCAGGGGTGTTGTACAGCGTCGATGGCTCGGACCGGGTTGTCGGCTCGTGGCGCGCGCTGGTGGGCTGCTCGGTGATGGTGGTGTACTTCGTCGTTTCCGTCACCGTTTCGCTGGTGGGTGTGGTGCTGGAGCTGGTCGGCTCGTCGCCCAGCAGGCCATCCAAGGCACCAGACGTGTAGGCCCACACTGCACCGAGTGCGGCCACGAGGGTGAACAGCGCGATGAGCACGCCGGTGCCAAAACCGCCGGACTTTTTCGCCGGAGCCGGAGCCGGAGCTGAAGCCGGCGACTGTGCGGGTGCAACCGCCGGCGCATGCGTTGTCACATGCGCCACTGAAGCGAGCTCCGCGGTGGATGGCCCCGGCTGTGGTGCGGGGGCGGGGGCTGCGGCGGTAAAGGTCTTCGTCGGGCGGCGGCCAGCACGCGCGTCGGCGATCGCGTGCTGGAATTCGGTGCCGTCCGCAAAACGGGTGGCCGGGTCCTTGCGCAGAGCAATCGAGATCAGCTCACGCGTCGGCGCGCTAATGCCCGTCGACAGCGGTGGCGGGTTGTTGGACACGTGCGCCAGAGCAATGCTTACCGACGAATCCCCCGTAAACGGCCTCTTCCCCGACAACAACTCATAGCCCACGACACCGAGCGAGTACACGTCCGTGGCAGCATCCACCGGCTGGCCTTGGGCCTGCTCCGGGGAGACGTACTGGGCGGTGCCCACCACCATGCCGGTGCGGGTGAGCGGGACGGCGGAGGCGGCTTTAGCAATGCCGAAGTCGGTGATTTTCACCTTGCCGTTTTGGGTGAGCATGAGGTTGCCCGGCTTGATGTCGCGGTGGACCAGGCCCATCTCGTGGATGACGGACAGGCCGTGGGCGGCTTGCTCGAGGATGTCGAGGGCGACGGATTCTTCCAGGTAGCCTTCGCGGTGGATGAGGTCGGCGACAGATTCGCCGCGGATGTACTCCATGACGATGAAGCACATGTCGTAGCCCTCACCGGAGGGGACCTCACGGTAGTCGTAGGTGGCCACGACGTTTTCAGAGTTGATGCCTTCCGCGGCGTGGGCCTCATTGCGGAAGCGGGTGAGGAATTCTTCGTTGGCGGAGAATTCTGGGCGGAGGACCTTGATGGCAACCTCGCGGTCATGGTCCGGGTCGTCTGCAAGCCAGACGGTGGACATGCCGCCGTGGCCGATCACCCACTGCAGTTTGTAGTCGGTGCCGATGATCCTTTGGAGTTCTTCGCGGTTGTCAGTGTTCATGGTTAGTTTCCTCCCTGCTCCTCACCCGCGCGGGGGGCGGTGGACAAGACGGTGCGGCCGATGGGTGCGGAGACTTGTCCGCCAGTTGCGCCTTCACCCAAACCGCCGCCATTCTTCACGACGACAGCCACTGCCACATCCTTATCCGGATCAAACGCCACGTACCACGTGTGCGGTGCCAGGCCTTCACCGTGCTCGGCGGTGCCGGTCTTGGAGGCGTAGTTGTTGCCGTTGTAGCCGTAGGTGTTGCGCTCAGAGCTGCGCATCAGTTCCGTCAGCTGCTCTGCCACATCAGGGGTGATGGCCTCAGCAGCCTGGCGCGGACGGAACTCGCGCAGGGTTTTCATGTTCGGGCCGACGACGCGGGACACCACCTGCGGTTCCATGCGGCGGCCCTCATTAGCCACGGTGGCAGCCATCACGGCAGCCTGCAGCGCGGTCATGGTGACATCGCGCTGACCAATGGCACTCATACCCACGGCGGCGAGGTCTTCCAGCTCACCCAGGGAACCGGCTGCGTTGGGCAGGCCGAGGTCGTACTGGGCGCCGACGCCGAAGGCGGTGGCGGCGTCGCGCATGGGGCCGTCCCCAAGCTCCGTTGCCATCTGCACAAACGCGGTGTTGCAGGACAGCGTGAAGGCCTGGCGCAAGGAGGCACTCCCGCCGCCGCCACAGGTTTGGCCGCCGTAGTTGGTCAGCTGCACTTCCGTGCCCGGCAGCGTGATTGAAGAATCAGCGGTCAGCGGGGAATCCGGGGTGTAGCCATTCTGCAGACCAGCAGCCGTGGTGATGATCTTGAAAATCGAACCTGGTGGCAACTGCTCCTGCGAAGCATGGTTGAGCAGCGGGTTCCCCGGATTCGAGGTGATGGACTCCCACGCAGCCTCCGCGGCCGCGCCGTCCGGGTTAGCCACCGCATTCGGGTCGTAGGAGGGGTTGGAGGCCATGGCCAACACCTCACCCGTCGATGGGCGAAGCGCCACAACAGCACCCTCGTAGCCGCGGCTTTCTAGCTGCTCATAGGCGGCTGCTTGGGTCTGCGGGTCCAGGGTCAGCTCGAGGGAATCACCCACGCGCTTCTCCGTGGTGCGCAGGAAACGGCTGCCCGTCGCGCGCGTCTCACCATTGAGGTCCGCGTTGAAGCCCGCCTCCAGGCCGGCAACACCATAGCGGTCGGACAAATAGCCCACCACCGGGGCAAAGGAGAACGGCATGTTGGGGTAGGAGCGCTGGTAGAACCCCTGATCGTCGACAAGCGACTGGGCCAAAACCTGCCCACCCGCACTGATCTGACCACGCTCAATCTGCTTGGCTTCGATGTAGTTGCGCGAGTTGCGCGGATGACGCGCGTACTCATCCTCGTGGAAGACCTGCACCCACGACAGGTTGATCAGCAAAATCACCGTGAGTACAAGGGAACCAATCGCGCCAATGCGTATCGACGAATTCACTGCGCCACCTCCTCAGCCGGCCTATTCGCGTTATTGGAAATGCGCAGCAGCAAGCCCAACAGAATGTAGTTGGCCATCACTGCCGAACCACCCGCGGAAATGAACGGCGTGGTCAGACCCGTCATGGGCATGAGCCCCGAGACACCACCGGTGACCACGAAAACCTGTACCGCGATGGTGAGCGCAAGGCCCGAAGCAACGAGCTTGCCGTAGGTGTCGCGCACCGCCAGTGCAGTGCGGAAACCGCGGGTGATGAAGATGGCAAAGATCACCAGCACGGCGGCCAGACCAGCCAAACCGAGCTCCTCCCCAATCGCAGCGAGGATGTAATCCGAATGCGCCACTGGCACCATCTCCGGGTGACCAAAGCCCAGGCCAGTGCCCGTCACGCCACCCCAGCTCAAACCGAACAGAGCCTGTGATGCCTGGTAGCCGGTGTTGTCGATGTTGGCGATAGGGTCGAGGAAATTCTCCACACGATCCTGGATCTTGTCCGAGATCTGGTACACCGCAAAGCCACCAATAGCCACCAGACCCATGCCGATGACCAGCCAGCTCGTGCGGCCGGTAGCGAAGTACACCATGCCCAGCACGGTGGCGAAGAGCAGCAGCGCCGGACCGAAGTCATTGGACACCGCCATGATGAGGATGGCAATCGCCCACACCATAAGAATCGGCGCTAGGTCGCGCAGACGTGGGAACGTCATGCCCCACAGGGTGTAGCCCGCCACCGTGAACAGCGAACGTTTTTGGGCCAGGAGTTGGGCGAAAAAGATCAAGAGCAAGATCTTGGAAAACTCACCCGGCTGGATGGAAAATGGGCCGAGCCAGATCCAAATGCGGGCCTCCGCATCCGGCGGCTGTGGCCACACCAACGGCAGTGCCAACAGCACCAGACCCAGCAGACCCAGCAGGTAGGAGAAACGGCTGAGCTCCCGGTGATCACGCACGACAAGGAGCGTGGCCACCAAGAACAGCACGCCCACCAAAGTCCAAATGACCTGGCGTTCGGCCAGGTGCCAGCCCTTCGCAATGTCCAGGCGGTAGATCATCACCAAACCAATGGCGTTGAGCGTGGCCGCCATGGGCAGCAGCACCTGGTCCGCGTGCGGGGCAGCGAAGCACATGGCCACATGCGCAATCGCGTACACGCCGATGAAGCCGCCCACGAGCCACAGCATTTCCACCGTCAAGGCGTTGCCTTGGGAAAGCTCCAAGCCCACGAGCATGAGCAACAGCAACGCCGCTGACAGCACCAGCAGCAGGAGCTCGCGTCCGCGTGAAAACAGTTGGCGCACTAGGACACCTCCCGGCACTTCTGCGGAGAGTCCGCCTTATCCACGCACGCCGGCAACGCTTCTTCTGCCAGGCGGTTCACCTGATCAGAAATCTCAGCGTAGGAGCCGCTACCCAGGTTGTGTACCCGCTTAGCCGTGGAATCCGGCAGATCGGCAAGACCGAAGACCTGGCAGTCATTCGGCACCTTGTTCGCATCCACAACGGTGATCTGGTTGTCAGTGTTGATGCAGATCTGCTGCACCGGCTTATGCAAAGACTTACCCAGAATGCTGGTGTTGAAGCCCTGCTCAATGACAAACTCATCCGCATCATTGACGGTGATGGCGTACGTATTGGAACTCTCGCGGTCCAACCACCACGCACCCACGACACCCGCCGCAATGACGGCGAGCACAAGAATCAGGGCTGCCCAAGGGAAGCGCCGAGGATGATCCTCCTCATCGTCAGCAGCCGGAGTATCCGTCTCCTTTGCCCCGCCCGAGGTCTGCGTCCGGTTCTGGGTGCGCACCAACTTGGCGGCGCGGCCGGCGGCGGTGTTGGGGTGAGACGATTCGTCGTTAAGCACTAAAGCCCCAGCGAGCGCCGATTTTTGTGGCAACTCTGGGCAATCATCTGCCTCCGCGTCCACGACGTCAGCGATGACAACCGTGACATTATCCGGCCCACCCGAACGCAGGGCGAGCTCAATGAGGCGCTGCGCAGCCTCCTCCGGCGTGCCCGTGCCCAGCGTGGACTCGATCGTCTCATGCGTCACCGGGTCCGACAGGCCATCAGAGCACAGCAAGTACCGGTCACCCGGTTGTGCGTCCAAGAGCTCAAGGTACGGCTCCACCGGACGGCCCGTGTACGCCTTCAAAATGAGGGACTTCTGCGGGTGCGAGGACACATCTTCCGCCTGTAGCTTGCCCTGATCAACGAGGGACTGCACGAAGGTGTCATCCACCGTGATCTGCGTCAACTCACCGTCACGCAGACGGTAACCGCGCGAATCACCCACGTGAATGAGGCCGAACTCGGTGCCGTTGAACATGAGCGCCGTCAGGGTTGTGCCCATGCCATCCTGCTCCGGGTTCTCGGCGATGGACGCCTGAATCGAAGCATTCGCATCCTCCGCCGCCGCACCGAGCAGCGCGAGCACATCCGCATCTGCCGGGTCGCGGTCAAGGTGCTCCATGTGCTCAACCATGAGCTGGGAAGCCACCTCACCAGCGGCGTGGCCCCCCATGCCGTCTGCAAGCATCAGCAAGTGCGGGCCGGCGTAGGCCGAATCCTCATTGTTCCCGCGCACCAAGCCGCGGTCCGAGACCGCCGCGAAATTCAGCTTGAGAGTGCTCATGGCATCAACCTCACAATCGTGCGCCCCATCTTGATGTCAGTGCCCACCTGGACGCGTTCAGGCTGGTCAATGCGGTAGCCATCCACAAAGGTGCCGTTGCGCGAATCCAGGTCCTCCACGAACCAGTCCGACCCGCGCCGGAACAGCCGCGCATGGCGTGAGGAGGCAAAATCATCCCCCAACACAAAATCATTATCGTCCGCGCGCCCCAAGGTCAGCGCCTCCAAACTGGCCACCTCCATGTAAGAGCCCTGCAGTGGGCCTTCCACGACGACAACCTCACGCGCCTTTTCGCGTTTCGACGCCCCCCGCACCGGCGCCGCCCCCGACGTCGCCCGCCGCACACCAAGCTCAGCTGCCCTAATATCCCGGCGCTGCGCTGCGAGCACAACGAAGATAAACAGCCACAAAAGAATCAAAAGGCCGAAACGGGCCCCGAGCATGAGAGCACTATCCATAAGAATCCAGCAACCTCCGCTCTATACGCCCTGCCGCGGTCCGGCGATGCGCACCTCGATCGTCGAATGGCCGAGTGTAATCACATCACCATCCGCCAGCTCCCAGTTTTCCACCGGCTGATCATTCACCGTCGTGCCATTCGTGGACTGCAGGTCCACCAGAAACGCGGTTGTGCCATCCCAGATGATCTCCGCATGCTGGCGGGACACCCCAGTATCCGGCAGGCGGAAATCCGCATCATTGGAGCGGCCCAAAATAGTGGACCCCTCCCGCACCTGGTACGTCCGCGAAGAACCATCCTGGAGCAGCAGTGTTACAGATGGGGTGGGCATGGCTCTCTCCTGGTTTGGGGCCTGGTCTCGTTCGGGGGTTGGTTCTGGTTCAGCTGCTCGCGATGGACGGGCAGCGGCAACAATCGCGTCGAACCCGCTGTCCACATCCGGCTCCCCATCAATGTAGGAAGACACGCGCAACTGACCCGTGCGCAACCCGGACTCCTCCGCAACACGCACGACCACTGGCCCATACAGGCCCCAGTTCAGGTTGCGGATGAAGCGGGTGAGCTGGCCAGCAAGGTGCGTGGGCAAATCCGGATCCCGCGAGAGATTCTCCAGATCCTTCGAGGACACGCCGATGGCGTAGACATTCGGCACCGCCAAATCATCATCCTCATTGGCCACCACGCAGTCCTGCGCCTCCTGCTTGAGTAGCTCTTCCAACTCAGCCGGAACAACACGACCACCGAATACCGCGGCAAAGCCGTTATCCAAACCACGCTGCAGGGCGCTATCGAACTTGGCTAGTCGGTCCATCAAGGCCATGTACCCACACCTCCTCTCGCTGCTAACCGCGCTAGTTTCGACAGACAGTATAGAGTTTCACGGGCACACAACCTAGCTGTCTGGCCGAAAATAGCCTTTAAGCATGCAATTTGGTGATTCCCATTGGGTGCATGCTATGTTTACTTAGTCGCCCGCCCGGGTGGCGGAATTGGCAGACGCGCTGGCTTCAGGTGCCAGTGTTCGCAAGAACGTGGGGGTTCAAGTCCCCCCCCGGGCACAAACAGAATGACCCGTCGGATGCCTGCATCCGGCGGGTTATTCCTTTTTTCCCAGGTATCCCTTATGATCTTTCGGGTCTAACATTCATTTTCCCGAAGAGAAAGACGTGTAATGAACGACATCTTCCGCAAGGCCGGTACCGAGTTCCTGGCCACCCTGCTGTTCGTGTTCGCCATCGTGTCCGCAGTGAGCACCGCTGGTGACTTCGCGCCGATCGCTATCGGCTTCGCTCTGATGGTCCTGGTGTACTCCACCGGCCACATCTCCGGCGGCCACCTGAACCCGGCTGTGTCCCTCGGCGCATTCCTGCGCGGCGCAATGTCTGCCACCGAGATGGTCATCTACTGGGTCGCACAGATCCTGGGTGGCGTCGTGGGTGCCCTGATCACCCGCGGTGTGTTCTCCGAGGCTCCGACGGCGGCTCAGATTGATACTGCTCCGGCATTCATTGTCGAGACTGTTTTCACCTTCATCCTGGTGTGGGTCGTGCTCAACGTTGCTACTTCCAAGGACACCGACGGCAACTCCTTCTACGGCCTGGCCATCGGCGCGACCGTCATGACCGGTGCTTTCGCTGTTGGCTCCATCTCCGGTGGTGGCTTCAACCCGGCAGTGGCTATCAGCCTCGCCGTCAACGGCAACTTCGACTGGGCAAACATCTGGCTCTACATCGTTGCTCCGCTCATCGGTGCAGCTCTCGCCGCTGTAGCTTTCCGCGTCTTCAGCCCGGCTGACCACGAGCAGAACGTCAACGCCTAAAAAACGCTTCGCATAGCAGCGGGATAGTTTAGCCTAGGAAACTATGGCTGAACTTAACTTCCCACTGAAGAAGCTTCCCATCAACACCGCTACCCGCCCGGGCCCAGGAAAGCCCGGGGAGGTAGCGGTGTTGGCGCGTTTAGCGGACCGTATCGGGGGACTGGTCCAGGGAAGCAAGACCCTCAACCTCTTCCCGGCCGTCGGTCGCGCGCGCCGCAACTTCCTGCCATGGCTCGTCTACTCGGGCATGCTCATGCCATTTGGCATCCTCTCGCGCAAGGAATCGGAGCTGGTCATCCTCCGCGTAGCGGCCCTGCGCGGCGCGGACTACGAGCTGGAGCACCACAAGCGCCTGGGCAAGAAGGCCGGGCTCACCGCCGCCGATATCGAGGCGGTCCAGCAGGCAGAGCACGGCCTGACGGGACGCAGGGGGGCTCTTCTCGCCGCCGCGGATGACATCATCCGCCACCGCCAAATCTCCGACGAGGTATACGCGGAGCTCATGCGCTACATCAGCGAAAAGGAGCTCACCGCGCTCCTCCTGCTGGTGACCAACTATGACGGGCTGGCCACCCTCATGGATGTGCTGAACATCCCGCTCGACGAGCCGAAGTAGGCCGGAGTGGCCGGACCGCCTACTTCAGCGCCGCGTCCTTAGCTACCCACTGGAAAGCCCGGTTCAGGCCGGTCAGCGCCCCGCGGTACAGGAATGGCAGGTTCACCTGCGCCCAGCGGCCGAGCTTCACATCGCCGCCAGTGGTGATGAGGTACTTGTTCTTCCGCACCCCACGTCGAATGATCTGCGCGCACTTGGCGGGGGAGACGGCATGGCCCTGGAAGAGCTTCTTCGCCTTCTGCACGCGCGGGTTGTTTTGATCAATGCCGTGAATATCGATGGTGCGCACCAGGCCGGTATCCACCGCGCCGGGCGCCACAGCATGCACCTTGATGCCGAAGGACGCGAGGTCGAAGCGCAGCACCTCCAGCATGGAGAGCACACCGCCTTTCGACGCCGAATACGCCGCATGCCACGGCAGCCCCAAAACTCCGGCCGAGCTAGCCACGCACACCAGGCGGCGGGGGCCAAGCTCTTTCGCCGCCGAGCCTGTGATCGGGCCGGCGTCCATCATCGAGGGGACAAGGTTGCGGATGACGTGGATGGTGCCCATGAGGTTGACGTCGATAAGCTTCTCCCACTTCTCAAGCGGCATCGACGCCACGCTGCCCCACATGGAGATTCCGCCGACGTGATACACGGAATGCGGCACGCCATGCTTATCGACGATCCTCTGCCCCCACTCAGCCACCTTCTCCGCATCCGACACGTCGAGAGCCGTCGCGTCCAGCACCGCGTCACCGATCTCGCGGGCGGTCTCCTGCAGACCGTCCTCGTTGATGTCCGTGATGGCTACCTGCCACCCTTCTTCCGCGAGCTGAATAGCCAGTTGCTTACCAATTCCGGAGGCGGCGCCCGTCACCACCACCATGTGAGAGTTCTTCATAGGGGTCTCCTTTGCCGCTTTAGTTTCAAAAACAAAATAAAGGGGGCACCACGTATCCTAGGGAACTCGCACGCCAAAAATTGGTGGTTTTGCCAACGGGCTTAGACTGGGCCGCATGCCGCGCAGCCCGATTCCTAGCTATCTCACCGCGATCCTCGACGAGGTCCGCCCCATTACTGATGGTGCAAACGCCGACTACATCGACGGTTTGCGCACCGCCGATCCGGAGAAACTCGCCCTCGCCGTGTGCACGCGCTCCGGGCACCTTTATTCGGTGGGGGATGATGAATATGAATTCACCATCCAGTCCATCTCCAAACCCTTCGTCTACGCGATCGCGTTGGATCAGTTCGGGGAAGAGGAAGTTCATAGCCGCGTCGGGATGGAGCCTTCAGGCGAGGCCTTCAATGAGCTCTCGCTTGATCACGATACAAACCGCCCCGACAACCCCATGATCAACGCCGGCGCCATCGCCGTGAACCAGATGGTGGGGGATGATGCGGCTATTCTTTCGGTCTTCTCCCGGCTGGCTGGGCGGGAGTTGTCGGTGGATGAGTCGATCTACCAAGGCGAGCTGGGCACCGCCGACCGTAACCTGGCGCTGGCCCACATGCTGCGTGAATACGGCATGATCACCGGCGATGTGCATGACGCGGTGGCAGGTTACACGCGACAGTGCTCCATCCTGGTGACCGTGCGGGACCTGGCCGTGATGGCTGCGACCTTGGCCAACGGTGGCGTGCAGCCCGTGACGGGGGAGCGGGTCTTAAGCGCCAAAGCGTGCCGCCTGACCCAGGCCGTCATGGCGTCCTGCGGGATGTATGATGGCTCCGGCCGCTGGATGAGCTCCGTGGGCATCCCCGCCAAATCCGGTGTGGCCGGCGGGCTCATTGGTACTCTGCCGGGCCAGCTCGGTGCAGCGTCTCTCTCGCCCCGGCTTAATGACGAAGGCAATTCTGTCCGCGGCGTCGAAATCTTCCAGCGCATGTCCTCCACGCTGGGCCTGCACATGATGGCGTCCAATTACTACTCCGCGCCGGGCATCCGGGCGGTGCACCGCAAGGGTGAGACCAACATCGTGGAGCTGCAGGGCATGATCAACTTCACCGCGGCGGAGAATATCCTCTATGACCTGGTGGAACGCGAGCTCGTTGGTGACAATCTGGTGCTCGACTTCCGCCATGTCACCTCCTTCAACCTCGCCGGCCGCCGCCTGGTCAAAGAGGGCCTGCGCCAATTCCGCGAGGACGGCTTCGACGTCGCCGTCTACGACCCCGCCGCCGCCATGCCGGACTATGAATTCTCCGATGGCACCCAGGTGGACTCCATCCAGGACGTCTCCGAATCCTTCGAGCTCACCGTCACCCCGGAGGAGGCCTACACCGCCCTTGCCGAACCGGAAGTGGACTTCCACGTCGCCGAGGAAGAATCAGGCGACCGCCTCGTCTGGCACAGCGCCGACGAAGAATGGGCGGAGTCCGACATCATCTTCGACTTCGACAAAGACGCGGATGGCGCTACCACCGTCCACGTCACCCACCGCGGCCTGACGCCCCGCTACGAAGAGGCAGCGGAGCACTGGCGCGGGGAGATTCGTAAGCGCCTGAAGTCGCTCACCCAGCAGGACTAGTCCCCATATTCTCCCTACAGGTCCTCCTGTAGGTCTGCCTGGGCATTAAGGCGAGCTTCGTCCTGGGCGTTGCGTTTTGCCGCGATGCGTGGCGCGAAAATGAGGGCTACAACTCCACCGACGATGGCCCCTGTGATGAGCGACCACTGGCCGTCTCCCACGTTGAAGGCGATGCCAGCCACCATGACTAGCGCCAAGGCAAGGTTGAGGATGGCCAGACCCCGGTAGCCCTTGAAGTTCCCCTTCGGGCGCGGTGCGTGTGCCTTCAACCAGCCGGAAGCGATGAGCTCCGGCACCACAACAGGCAGGAAGACCAGGAGGGATAGCCAGGAGCGCTGGCCCGGGATAGCCCATGCCAGGATGGCGCCGGCCAGGAAGGCGAAGGTGGGCACCACGCTGAACGCTACGGTCTGGGACTTGTGCACCATGGATTCTTGGTATTCGTCGCCGACGTGCCCGGTTACTTTGGAAAGGACATTGTCGCCGATAGCAGTAGAAATGCTCATTGAAGTCGTGCCTTTCTTGTGTTGTTGGCTGTGTTGCTAGCTAGGTTGTTAGCTTTCTTGCTCGTCCCCGAAAACTTCCTCGACTGTCTTGCCAAGGGTCCGGCACACATCAAGTGCGAGGTGCACGGAAGGGGAGTAGTTGCCTTTCTCAATGTTGGCGATGGTCTGCCGCGACACCCCGACCTTCTCCGCGAGTTCTGCCTGCGAAAGATCCAGCCAGCGCCGCCACTGCCTCACCATGTTTGCCATGTTCTTGCCTCCTTCGGTGTGTTAGGTGGCTTACCCATACAATAAAGGAAACGCGACCGCGTGTAAAGGAAACTTGTCAAAAAGTTATGCATCGTGGCTCTGTCCTGCGGGAACACTACGATGGGGTGCATGACTAATGCGTTGGACACCATCTGGTGGCACGTCTATCCCCTCGGGGCCACCGGCGCCCCGATCCGGGACCGCACCGGGGACGGCTCGGATGTCGCCCCGCGCCTGCGCCAGTTGGAGCCGTGGCTGGATTACCTCATTGAACTCGGCTGCAACGGCTTGCTGCTTGGCCCCATCTTCGACTCGGTCAGCCACGGCTACGACACGCTGGATCACTACCGCATCGACCCTCGCCTGGGCACCAACGAGGACTTCGATTGGCTCATGAGCGAGTGCCAGCGCCGCGGCATCAACGTCATGCTTGACGGCGTGTTCAACCACGTCGCCGCCACCCACCCGCTGGTCGCCGACGGTCTCGCCGGCAGCACGAACTGGGAGGGCCACGAAGATCTCGCCACGCTCCACCACGACGATGAGCGTGTGAAAGAGCTGGTCACGGACATCATGAAGTTCTGGCTCGCGCGCGGCATCGCCGGATGGCGTCTCGACGTCGCCTATTCCGTCCCGCCCGCCTTCTGGGCCGACGTGCTCGCCCGCGTCCGCGCCGACTACCCCGACGCGCTCTTCCTCGGCGAGGTCATCCACGGCGATTACGCCCAGATCGCCACCGACGGCACCCTCGATTCCGTCACGCAATACGAGCTGTGGAAAGCCATCTGGAGCTCGCTTTTCGACGAAAACTTCTGGGAACTCGACCACTCCCTCACCCGCCACGCCGCCGTCTGCGAAGCGATGGTCCCCAACACCTTCGTGGGCAACCACGACGTGGACCGCATCGCCGCGAAAGTCGGCCCCGAGAAGGCGATTTTGGCCCTGGCCTTCCTCATGACCCTGCCCGGCATGCCCAGCATCTACTACGGCGATGAGCAGGGCTTTCAGGCCATGCGCGGGGAAGGATTCAGTGCTGACGACCCTGTCCGCCCGCCCTTGCCCGCTACCCCGGAAGAGCTTTCTGACCTCGGTGCGTGGATCTTCCGCGAGCACCAAGCCCTCATTGGTCTGCGCCGCCGCCACCCGTGGCTCACGAGGGCGAAGGTCGAAGTCCTGGATAAGACGAATGAGACGATTTCGTATGAGGTGACAGATGGCGCGGATAAGCTACTCATTGAAGCCTGGCTCCAACCGACGCCTGGCGTGCGCGTGAGCAGTGGGGACGAGACTATCTACGCGATGCCCGCAGAACCATAAACGAGCCCACCAGGCCGAGCACCAGAAACAGCGCTGAGAAACCGATCGACCACGCTGCCGATTGGGCGAAACCGGCTTCCAGGCTGCTGATGATCTCGGCGCTTGCCCCGGCCGTCTCGCGCAGCGCCGTGATCGCCGAACCTGCCGACGACTCCGTGGCCTGCGCCAACTCCGCCGGCACACCCGTCGCCGGGATCGTGCGCGCCATAGCCACCCCCAGCGCGGAACCCGCGATCGCCGCACCGAGTGCTGAACCCAGCTGACGCACCGTCGACTGAGTAGCCGAACCTGCGCCCGAGAGCTCCTCCGGGATGTCCCCGAGCACCGTCGACGTGAGCTGCGCCGACGCGAGACCCAGCCCCACGCCGTACACGACGAGCGTAGCCACCACGAGCCACACCGACGCCTGCGCAGCCACCACCCAGGCGAGCAGCGCCACGCCGATGACCTCCAACGCGAGACCCAGCACCACCACTCCCGGTGCCGTGAGCCGCGCAGCCAAATGGCGTGCCCGCGCCCCCGATGCAAACGCCCCCAACGCCATCCCCGCGAGCACAACACCAGTGGTGAGGGTGGACAGACCCATGGAGTTCACCAGGAACAGCGGCAGGACAAACATGAGGGAGAACTCGCCGATCGCCACCGTGGCCGCCGTGAGGTTGCCCCAGGAGAACGTGCCCACCTTGAACAGGCTGAGATCCAGCAGTGCGTCACGGCCATTGCGGGCGCGGTGGAGCTCCCAGCGCAGGAACAGGCCGATGAAGATGAGCCCGATACCCAGCGCGAATGGCACCGGCGAGATGCTCCAGCTGGCCGGCCACTCCCATGGACCGATGTGGAGGGTTTCCTTCTTCTCCCACCAGCCGAGCGTGCTTGCCTCGATGAGACCGAACACCACCAGGCCGAAGCCGATGGCGGAAGTGAGCAGCCCATCCACATCCACGCCGCGGGCGTTCTGCTTCCCGTGCGTCTGTGGCACCCACGCGATGATGCCGGCGATGACCAGCAGCCCCAGCGGCAGGTTCACCCAGAAGATCCAGCGCCACGACGCATACTCCGTCAGCACGCCACCCAGAAGAGGACCAAGCGCCGCCATGCCGCTCATCACCGCGCCCCACACGCCGAATGCAGCTGCCCGGTCCTTGCCGTGGAAGAGCGAATTTACCGACGACAACGTCGCCGGCAACACCAACGCCCCACCCACGCCCTGCACCGCGCGCGACGCGATAAGGCTGCCAGCGCCTGTCGCCGTCGCTGCCAGGAGGGACCCGCCGACAAACAGCACCACACCCGCAATGAATGTGGTGCGCCGCCCAATCCGGTCACCTAAGCGCCCAGACCCCAACAGGAGTGCGGCGAAGATGACGTTATAAATCGCATTAACCCACTGCGCATCGGTGAGGTTGAGGTGGAGGGCGGAAATCATCGTTGGCAAGGCGACGCCCACGATGGTTCCGTCGAGCACAATCAGGGACAGCCCGGCGGCCAAAACCGTCAGAGCCTTCCACCGGCCGGGGTTGGTTGTTTGTGTGGTGCTCACTGTTTTCCTTTCGACAACCCCGACTGTAAAACCGCCTCTGAACCCCCAACATCGACCGACCGGTTGATTCCGCGGTAAGCGTCTAAAACTTTTTTGGGTTTTGCGGGAACCGGCCTGTTTCCGCTGGTCCTCGGGCTGTGTCTCTTGTTTTAGCCCGCGCTGCCTGTGGATAGATTTTTTGGTTATCCACAGGTTTTTGGGGCCCTAGCTGCGCGTTTTTGGTTTTCGGTTTAGCGTGCGTGGCATGAGTTCTTTTGCAGCTTCCGTGGCGGGGTTGACCAACCCCATTGAGCTCCTGGCATCCTTTGATGCCCAGGAGCTCATCAGCCTTGGCTGCAAACCCGCTCTCATGCGCGAGTGGGCCAAAGTCCACAAGGCCTACTACGGGAAAACGAAGTTCACCCGCAAGCAAGCCAACGCCATCAAAGTGGCGCGCTCGACTCAGAAGTCGATGGATCAACTCGTCTACATCGAGGGCCGGATCTCTTCCATTGAGGACCCCGCCGAGAAGTGGCGGCTGCGTTTGGCCCTGCTGTCTGTTCCGGGGGATTACGAGACGCTCAAGCGCCGGTCGAAGGACATCGTGCCTGAGGTGGATAAGCCTGCACCGGAACCGACAGTGGGGTTTGGTCGCTCCCGTGAAGAGTCCCGCCCGATGAACGTCATGGGTCCAGACCGCGACATGGCTGCCATCGAATACGCGCTACGCCAAGACCTCGAAGACGGCCCCGCTGGCCCGCAGATGTATGAGAAGCTCATGCGCCTCCTAGGGCTGCGCCCCGACGCTGAGGACGATGCACCTGCTGGTGTGGCCCCTGCTGTCCCGCGTCCTTTGATCCTCATCCCGTTGGAGGAGCACATCACAATCATGGGTGGCGACGGCGACGACGTCATCCTGGGCCTTACCGATGGCACCACGATGACGGGTGCGGAGTTTTTGGCCCAGAACTTTGGGGACGTCCTAGAAGTGGCGATGTTCCACCCCCAAGAAGGACCCGTCAACCTGTACGACACGCAACGCTTTGCCAACCAGAAGCAGCGTGATCTCGCTCGGGCGACCATGCCGACGTGTCCTGTGCCGGACTGCAGACATGCGGCGGATAACTGCGAGGTCCACCACATCACAGCATGGTCCCAGGGCGGACTGACCAACATGGATAACCTGGCCATGCTGTGCAGGTATCACAACCGCACGAATGACGATGACCCCGCTAAACCCCACCGTGGCCGGGTGGAAAACATCAGAGGCACACCAATGTGGAGATCACCGCGTGGATACCTCGTCCCCAACACAGTCCACCCCTTCGGAGCGATGACGCTCCTCTACGGCAGGTAACCCACCAACTTTCTAATAGCCGGCTTGACCGGCTATTTGGTGTGCCCGTTTGACTATGGCGAAGGGCGAGCAACAAAACCGCAGGTCGCGGATCGCGGGAACGTGCGATAGTCAAACCGGCCATCAACGCCAAAGCGCCGAAAGCCAGCAACAGCTGGTCTTTCGGCATGCCTGTTTTCGGAGCCCCTTAGCGCGGAGCCTTCCGCCTACCGCAGGATGTCGCGGCCGTACTTCAGCGCGGCCGTGAGCAGTCCTGCCCATTTCTCGGGTGCCAGGCCTTCAGGGCCACCGATGGGCACGATGCGCTGCTCAGCGACGGTGCGGGACTCGGTGTACTTGAGCAGACCGCCATCGCCGTGGCGGCGGCCCACGCCGGAGCGCTTCCAGCCACCCATCGGGGCGCCGATGGAGGACCAGCCGGCGGAGTAGCCCTCGTTGATGTTCACGGTGCCGGCTTCGAGGTGCCGCGCGATCTCCTGAGCGGTGGAGCTCTTGCCAAAGATGGATGCGTTCAGGCCGTACTCGGTGTCGTTGGCCTTCGCGATTGCCTCCTCATGCGAGTCGACGACCTCGATGTACACCACCGGCCCGAATACCTCCTCGCGGTACAGGCGTGCGTCCTCGGGGACGTTCAACAGCACGGTCGGGGCGTAGAAGTTAGGCCCGATGTTCGGCAGGCGCTTGCCGCCGGTGGCGACGGTGGCGCCCTTGGCCACAGCATCTTCGACAAACTCGGCGACGGTGTCGGCGTGGTCCGCGGAGATGAGGGAGCCCATGTCGATGTCCCAGTCGTGGCCAGCGCCGATCTTCATTTTCTCCACGCATCGCACGAAAGCCGGAATGAAGCGGTCCGCCACGTCACGGTGGACGTACATGCGCTCAATGGAGATGCACAGCTGGCCCGTGTTGGAGAAGCATGCGTGGCGTACGCCAGACACAGCCTTATCGACGTCCACATCCGACGTCACAATCAACGGATTCTTCCCGCCCAGCTCACCGGAGAAACCGATGAGGCGCTCGCCAGCCTGGGCAGCCAGCTTGGCACCGGTGGCAGAAGAACCGGTGAACATGAGGTAATCAACCTGCTCCACCAGTGCCTGACCGACCTCACGGCCAGAGCCCGGAATGACGGTAAGAACGTCCTTGGGCAGACCCGCCTCCGCGAACAGTTCGGCGGCGCGCAGGGAGGTCATCGGGGTGTTGGAGTCCGGCTTCAGCACCACGGTGTTGCCAGCCAGGATCGCCGGGATGGCGTCCGAAATAGCCAGCACCAGCGGGTAGTTCCACGGCGCAATGATGCCCACGACACCGACCGGCGCGTGCTGGACCTGCGTCTTCGTGGCAATCGGCAGGGCCACCTTGGCGCGGTCCGGCGACAGGAGCTTCTCAGCGCGGTACGCGTAGTGGCGCGCGGTCAACGCGTTGTCCAGCACCTCTTCGAAGGCGGCGCGACGGTTCTTGCCGTTCTCATCCTGGATGATGTCCAGCAGCTCGTTCTGGTGCTTCAGCACCAGGTCGTGGTAGCGCAGCATGATCTTCTTGCGCTCTTTGATCGGGGTGGCAGCCCACTCTTTCTGCTTAGCGCGGGCACGCTCGACGACCTGCGTGGCGGTCTCTGCCCCGTAGTAGTTCGTCGTGCCGACGATCGTGCCGTCGGCCGGGTTCTTGATCGTGATGGTCGTGTCAGAATCATTGTGAAGGCGCGTTGTCATAGTCCCCCAAGATAATGCACGTCCACCCTTCGGGGCAGGGTGTTCGGAAGAAAACTTTTGCGTTAAAACACGAACTTTTGCACCAAGGAGCGGTAGGCCTTGGTGGTCAGTTCCACATCTTCGACCTCGACGTACTCGTCGTGCGAGTGCAGTTGGTCTAGCACTTCACCAAACCCACGACCGGCCGCATGCAGGGCAAACCCGTAGCCCACGCCACCTTTGCGGCGGCCAAAGCGGAGGTCGGAGCCGCCGGCAGCAATCGTCGGCACCACGGGCACGCCGGGGAAGAACTCCCCGTACGTCTCCACGATCGCCTCATACAGCGGCCCAGAGGCGGGGGAGACGGTGGCGTCCTCAGTGATCAAGTGCTCGATTTCCACACGCTCCGCCAGATCACCGAGTGCCTCACGCAGCACCTCGTCGACTTCCTCCTGCGTCTGTCCAGGAAGCGGACGAATGTCCAGCTCCACGTACGCGTTCGACGGCAGCACGTTGATCGCCCCGCCCGCGCGAAGAACGGTCGGCGACACGGTCAGGTGGCTCATCGCGTGGGAGTAGCGGGCAAGCGGACCGAGGGCCTCGTAGTTCTCCCCGCGCAACAGTTGCTCCTCCGTGGCAGGGTCGAAGCGGAAGGCGCGCACGTAGCCTTTCCACAGGTCATCGGAGACAACGGGTGGCTCAATGCTTGCTAATCGGCGGGCGACCTCACCCACCAGCCCCACCGTCAACTCGCGCCCATACGGCGCGGACCCGTGGCCGGCATCGCCGTGGATGGTGATGCGACGCTGCGCCGCACCCTTTTCACCCACCACCACGACGAGAGCATCCGGCAGGTGCGACCCGGCCGTCTCAGACAGGCAGTTGCGCCAGCTGAACGCATCCGGCTCGTGCTCGGCGATCCAGCCGGCACCAAGGCCACCGCGGGCCTCCTCATCAGCGCAGGCCACGAAGGTCAAGGTGCCGCGCGGGCGCTCCGCCGACTGCGCCACTTCGCGCGTGACAACGGCCATCGCCGCGGTGATGAACAGCATGTCCATCGCGCCACGTCCGTAGATGCGTCCGTTCTCAATCTCCGCGCCGAACGGATCCTTCGTCCATTTCGGGTTATCGACGGGCACCACATCCGTATGCCCCAACAACGTCAACGGCTCCGCCTCGGGGTCCGTGCCCTCGACGGTGAACGCGACGGACACACGACCGGGGTGGGGTTCAAAGCGCTGCACCTTCACATCGGTGCCGGCGAAGAACTCCTCCAGGGTCTCAGCGTTGCGCACCTCCTGGCCAGAATCCGCGGTCAGATCATTGACGCACGCGTTGCGGATGAGCTGGCGCAGCAGATCAATCGTGGTTTGTTCAGTCAACCTTTGCCTCCTTGAGATAGTCGGCGACACGGGTGAGTGCCTCTTGGCAGTCTTCCTCGGAGCCGTCGAGGGAACGGGCACCGATGGCGATGCCGTAGGTGGTGTCACCCACCGTGGTGAACCCGAATTGGCGGGTGTGCCACGACCCATCGGGTGCGTCGGACCAGCCGCCCTTGAAGGGCACATTATCGAGTTGGCCGAGGCCGTAGCGATGTTCGTCGACAATTTTATGCATCTCCACGATCACCGGGTTGTCTGCGGGCAGCGACGCCAAGTAGTGCCCGTACCGCGCCTGACCAGGCAAAGTCCACACGGTGGCGCCCCATGCGGCCTCCGGGGCGACGGTGATGCCACTCTTCGCGATCTCCTCCGACACCAACTTCTCCGCCTCCGCGTCTGGCCCGATGCAGGACCACAGTTGGTTCGTGGCGTCATTGTCCGACCACTCGATGGCCGCCTCCGTGAGGTCCGGCACCGCAGCCTCCCCGTACGCGCAGTGTTCCTGCGCCACCAGCGCGATCGGCACCTTGATCGTGGACCACGCCGGCAGCACTCCCACTGAACCGGCCGTCACATCCTGGGTGCCGTCGAAGATGGCCACGCCCACCTGGACGCCCGTTTCTTCCTCGATTGCCGCGACCTTCTTAGACAGGCCACTGAGATCCAGCCGCGCCCCAGACACCGCCCCGACTTCAGGAGCAGGCCCCTCAGGTGTAGCCGGTTCCGCCACCCGCGAGCAGCCTCCCATGGCAACCCCAGTCACCAGGAAGACGCTCGCCAGCGCCGCATACCGCTTCTTCACACCGAGGATCTTATAGGCTTGGGCGGCATGGGGCAGTTGGATGTAATGGGAAGTGTGAGTGAGGGCGTCGATAAGCTAAAAGAGCTGTATGCGGCGTCATGCGAACGTGCGCGTGAATGCGTTGCCACCGGCGATTTTTCGCGCTACAACGAGGTTTTGTACCCGAAGATCGCGGTGAGCATCACCGAGTGGCGGCCGATCGACCGCTCCCAGCCCTTCGGCTACGTCGATGAGGCCGGCACCTACTCGGCGGTGATCTCCCGGCCCGACATGATGGAGGCCTACCTGCGCCACCAGTTGGAATGCCTCGCCGCGAACTACCCGTGCGAGATCTCGGTCGGCTACTCCGACGTGGGCATCCCGCCCGAATACATCCGCGGCCTCGGCCAAGTCAGTGAAGCGCGCCGCACAGACATCCCGCGCCCCACGCTCGACGATGTGCACGATGCAATTATCGACGGCGACTGGGACGCCTTCCACTCCCCCGAAAAACCCCTCTTCCACTTCGGGCCCCAACGCTTCGACATCGCCTGCGAACGCATCGAGCACTACACCGGCATCCCCGTGGAATCGGTGCAGCGCTACATCCTGTTCACCAACTACGACATGCACACCCGCGAGTTCGTCCGCTTCGGCTTGAGTGAACTGGCGCGGGAGGGGACCCGGTACACCGCCCTGCTCCTGCCAAATGGGCGGCGTATCACCCCCGCGGACGTCGCGTCTGGTGGCGCGGACGTTGATGCCGTGGCTGCTGACCTGGTCTCGCGCTACCAGATGCCGCGCTATGACTTGGTGGCGGAGAACAATTCGGGCGTGACCATGATCAACATTGGGGTCGGGCCGTCGAACGCGAAGACGATCACGGACTGTCTGGCGGTTCTGCGCCCAGAGTGTTGGATCATGATCGGGCACTGCGCCGGCCTGGACGCCCGCATGCGCATTGGGGACCTCATCCTCGGCAACGCCTATGAGCGCCGCGACCATGTGCTGAACAACCATATTGAGCGCGAGCTGCCCATCCCGGCGATCCCGGAGATCCAGCGGACTCTGGAGAAGTCCGTAAAGCGGATCTATGGGGAGGAGGAGCAGTCCCTCATGCGCACCGGCACGGTGCTGTCCACGGATGACCGCAATTGGGAGTGGCAGACCCCGCAGGACCTGTGGGCGTGGTTGCGGGGGTCAACGGCGGTGGCGGTGGACATGGAGTCCTGCACCATCGCCGCGAATGGCTACCGGTACCGGGTGCCGTATGGGACGTTGCTGGCCGTGTCGGACCTGCCGTTGCATGCGGTGCCGAAGCTGCCGGCGGCGGCGCAGGCTTTCTACTCCAATTCGAAGGAGGCGCACGTGATGTGCGCGGTGCGGACGATGGAGAAGTTGGCGAAGAATCCGGAGAGGTTGCGGACTCGTAAATTACGTCGCGCACAAGGGGAGGTTCCTTTCCGCTGATTCGCCTACTCAGGGGGTATCTTCTTCACTGTGGAAACCGGTGAGAAGCGCAGTGAGAAGCACAATGTGAAGCAGTTGGCAGGGCAGATGACGGCGGCGTTGGTGCTGCCGTTGGCGTTTATTGTTGTGCTGCTGCGCTATCGGGCGAACTCTGACACGTTAGACAGCGTGTTCAAGACGGATATCCCGCTTGACCTGTGGATTTACCTGCGCGGTGGGGAGCGTGTGTCGGCGGGGGACGCCCTGTACGCCGGGAATATTTTTAATGATCTGCCGTTCACATACCCACCGTTTTCGGGCCTGCTGTTTTCGTGGCTGGGTGTGTTTGGGGATCTCGAGGTGACGGTGCTGTGGCACACCATGTCCATCGCGGGCACCATGCTGGTGTTGTGGCTGTGTTTCGTGCGGCTGGGGGTGAAGATGACGCCGGCGTTCGTGGTGATCCTTCCTGCCATGGCTGCTTTCTTCCTGTTGGGGACGGAGCCGCTGCACGCCACGTTGTTCTGGGGCCAGGTGAACATCCTGCTCATGGTGCTGGTGTGTTTGGACTTCTTGCCCAAGACACGTCGCCTGCCCGGCGTCGGCGTGGGTCTGGCCGCGGGCATTAAGCTCACTCCGGCGTTTTTCGGGCTGCTGTTTTTGGTGCAGCGGCGGTGGGCAGCGGCGGTGGGGAGCATCGTTGTATTCCTTGCCACCGTCGCCCTTGGTTTCCTGACGGTGCCGGACGCGAAGCACTTCTGGACGGACGCCATGTTCTCCTCCGACCGCGTCGGCGTGCACTCGAATACGGGGGCGCAGTCGATCAAGTCGGTGCTGGTACGCGACTTCGGCATCGAGTCGGGAGCGGTGTGGCTGGTGTTGGCGCTGCTTACCGTGGCGCTCGTCGCGTGGGCCGCGTGGCTGGCGGTGCAGCGCGATAATCTGCCGGCGGCCGTTGGCATGGTGGGGATGGGGTCGTGCCTGGTGTCGCCGTTTTCCTGGTACCACCACTGGGTCTGGATTATGCCGCTCGGTGTGGCCATCTTCGTCGGCGTGAACCGTGCGGCGGCGCGCATCATGCCAGCGCAGCTGGCGGGGTTGGTGTCCTGCCTCGTGCTGTTTATCGTGATGGTTCCGTTTTCGGCCACGAACCTTGAACCCCTCGTGGGTTACCACCGCTCCAGCCTGTACGTGTACGCGGGTGTGGCTCTGATTCTCGGCTACATCATCCACGCCCTGATACCGCGCCTCCAGCTACGCTAAGGCGCATGCTCTACAGCTTCGAAGGCGCCCACCCGGTCATTGATCCGTCGGCGTATGTGGCCAGGGAGGCCACCATCATCGGTAACGTCACCATCGGCCCGGACGTGGCTATCTTCCCTGGCGTGGTTATTCGTGGCGACGTCGGCGCTATCCACATCGGCGCCCGCACCAACATCCAGGACGGCAGCGTCATCCACGTGCAAACAGGCACGGAACACGTGATCGGGGAGGACGTCACCATCGGCCACCTGGCCATGGTGCACGGGGAGCGCATCAGCAACGGCACCCTCATCGGCATGGGCGCCACCGTCCTAGCGCACTCCACCATCGGCACCGGCTGCATCATTGGGGGTGGGGCGGTGGTCCTTGAGGGCCAGGACATCCCCGACGGCTCCCTCGCAGCCGGCGTCCCCGCCAAGGTGCGCCGGGAACTCAGTGTAGAGGAGCGCGCCGGGCTCATCACCCACGCGGCAAAGTACGTGGACCTAGGGCGTCGTCACCGAGAGGGGCTCACGGAGTACCAGATCTAGCGCCACCGCCCGGGCAATATCGCGCACCATTTCGCGGTGCGTGGGGATCATCCGCAGCGATGCCTCCGGCAGCACGGACCGGACGGAGCGGGCGAAGAGGGCGGGGGCGGCGGGATCGTCGATAAGCGCGGAGCCTGCGACAACCAACGCCGGAGTCGAATGCTCCTGCATGAGTTCCGCGGCGAGCTTCCCGATGGTCTCCGCGCGCTCATCCAGCACCTTGCGTAGCGCCGCATCCGACTGGGCAGCCTGCACCGCGCTCACCAGCGACTGCTCGCCCAGCACCCCGTGCGTGGTCAGATCCGGCCGGTCAACCGCGATGGGCAGAACCCCCTTGTCCTGCGTGACGGCCGCACCGATCGAGTCATCCGCGAACAGCGCCATCATCGGTGCGCCGTCAATGGTCAGCGCGGACTGGATCTCCGACCCGACGATCGCGGACACCGCCGACGTCACCTGCACCGGCACCGAGAACTGCTCCCGCATCTCGGAGCCGAACGGCGCATCCTTCCACCCCAGGTTCGGCGCGTTGACCACGCCGTCGGGGCTGACGCTACCGGACGTAGTCACCCCCACCGTGGCCAGCGGCCGCGACAGGTCCGCCATGAGGCGGTTCAGCCCGGCCATGATGTGCTGGATGAAGTCGTCCTGGCTCATGTCGGCGACGTGGATGTCTAGTTCGGAGTCGCGGATGGTGCGGCCCTTGATGTCAAAGAGCGCCACGTAGGTGGAGCCCGTACCCACCGCGATGCCGGCGTGGACAGCCTGCGTGTCCGTCAGCTCGAGCGGGATGATCGGCCGGCCGCGGCCCTGGGAGCGGGTGAGGTCGGTGCGCTCGGTGACGTACCCGGCGTCCATCAGCGCAGCGATGGCCCGGGTCACGGTGGGCTGTGAGAGGCCGGTCGCGGTGACCAGCTCACTGCGTGAGGTCACCGGGTTGAGGCGTACGAGGTGGAGGCATTTCGCCGTGGGATTGTGCGGGCGAGAAAACGCGGACCACTGGGTCTTCATAGCGAATATATTACGACCTACCTAGGCAAGATCCGCTATCGGGGCCAGAAGTGCGTTGGCAGCGGCGTCCACGGGCGTGGTCACGTCCGTTCATAGGGCTCACTCGAATGGGAAGGATCATCGGTACACTGTTCCCTTATGAGTTCACCGGAGCGGCAGCCGTCCCTGCTTGATGCCACCTGCGAGGACTTTGTGTATGACCTTGCGGAGCTTTCGCCTACCTTGGCCACGGAGTTGGGCATCCCTGGGCATGACGACCAGTTGCAGGATTTCTCCCCAGAGCACTGGGGCGCGGTAGCGGATCGCATCAGGGATCTGATTGCGGACGTGGACGCATTGAATGACGGGACGGACTGCTCGGACGACGACGATGATTTTGATGCCGTCGATTACGTCACCGGCGCCATCCTGCGTGACCGGATGGCGGTGGAGTTGGATCTGCACCACGCTGGTGAGAACCTGCGGGCGCTCAATAACGTGACGTCCCCGGTGCAGGTGATCCGCAACTGCCTGACGGTGATGCCGAAGGAGACGCAGGAGGACCTGGACAACCTCACGTCCCGCCTGTTCGCGGTGCGGGCATCGCTGACCGGCTACCGGGAGTCCCTGGCGGAGGCCGCCAGCCATGGCGACGTGGCCACACAGCGCCAGATCGACGCCGTGATCAGCCAGTGCGAAGCGCTCGGCGATGACGGCTCCCTCCTGGAAACCCTCGGCCTCGCCCCCGACGCAGAGGCGGTTGCCCAGGCCAAGGATGCGTTCAGCGAGATGGCGGATTGGCTCTCCACCGAGCTCGCCCCGCTGGCCCACCACGCGGATGCCGTGGGACGGGAGCGCTACGAGCTGTTCGCGGAGGCGTTCCTCGGCCGGTCGGTGGATTTGGACGATGCGTATGAGTGGGCGTTGGAGGAGTTGAGGGGGGTCGTCGATAAGCAAGAAGCTGTCGCGCGCGAGCTTTTCGGCGATGAATGCACCCCCCGCGGCGCCTGCAAGCGCCTGGACGCGGACCCGAATTACACGATCACGGACCGCCACGCGCTCGTGGAGTGGATGCAACGGACCACTGACCAGCTGATTGAGCGCCTCGACGGCACCATGTTCACCCTGCCGGAGGAGATCCGCACGCTGGAATGCCGCGTGGAAGAGACCGGCACTGGCGGCATGCTGTACACCCCGCCGTCGGAGGACCTCACGCGCCCTGGCCTGCTGTGTTGGTCCGTGCCGGAGGGCCAAGACGCGTTCCACACTTGGCATGAGCTCGCCCGCATCTGCCACGAGGGTGTGCCGGGCCACCACGTGCAGCAAGGCATCGCGATGACGCAGCGAGACACCCTCAACCTGTGGCGCCGCGCCATCAACTGGAACGCCGCGCACGGCGAAGGCTGGGCTGTGTACGCCGAGGCCCTCATGGGTGAGCTCGGGCTTTTCGACGACCCCGCCTACCGCATGGGCCTCCTCGACTCTCTCCGCCTGCGCATGGCCCGCGTGGCCGTGGACATCGGCGTGCACCTGCAAAAGAAGACCCCAGACGGCAGTGGCCACTGGGACGCCGCTTACGCCAAGGCCTTCCTGCGCGAGAACACCGCGATGAATGAGCAGAACCTCACCTTCGAGATTGACCGCTACATGGGTTGGCCTGCCCAGGCCACCTCCTATGCCCTTGGGTACCGCGATTGGATGGACCTGCGCGCCAAGGCCCGCGAGCGCGGCATGGGCCTGCGTGAGTTCCACGACAAGGCCCTGCGCTTGGGCTCCATGCCGATGGAAATCTTGGCGCACCAGATTCTGGGCGCCTAGCCGCGGCGCTTGTCCATGCGGCGCAAAATCGTTGGCAGCGCCGCCGCGAATACCACGATGCAGATGAGCCGAATCAGCTGCAACGACACCACCGCTGGACCCCCGCCGCCTTCAGACGACAGCGCCAGCACCGTCTCAATCGCGCCGGGGCTGGTGGCTAGGTAACCCTCGAAGTAGGTGATGCCCAGCCACTTGGCCACCACCCAGCCGGTGCCGGCGCAGGCACCCATGACCACGACGATGAAGGCGATGGTGGCCGGCAACAGGCTGGCGAAGTGCTTCAAAGCGGGGACGCTGAGCCCCCCACCGCAGGCCCAGCCGATGGACATGAACGCGATGACGGCCAGTGGCTCCGGCGGGGCGATGGGGACGGGCAGAAGGCTCGCGATGATCGCTGTGAGGATCAGCGGCCCAAACACCGCCGGCACGGGAATGTGGCACCAGGCAGCGATTGGCTTCCCGATGATCGCCACCGCCACCACCAGCACCCACATCCACCAGGTGACCTCGATGCCCGCGGCATGGTTGTCGCCGGGTGCGGGTAGGAAGGACGCGACGAGCGGCAGCGTCATGGACACCGCCAGCAGCCGCAGGTACTGGGTGAGCGCCACGTAGCGCATGTTGGCGCCGAGTTCGGTGGCCAGCGCCATCATGATGGACGCCCCGCCGGAGAGCATGGACAGCACACCGGTCTCCCGGCTGACTCCCTCCCCGTGCTTGGTGGAGTAGCCGGCCAGCAGCAGCCCGCCGACGAATCCGATGCCCACGATCACCGCCGCCGACACCAGCCCCGGCACCAAATAGCGCGCGAGTTCTCGCACGGGCACCCCAGCCAGCGGCAGCGCCGCGATGACACCGATGATGCCGCGGCAGAACTGGTAGAACGTCGCGTTGAGCTTCAGCTCCCGCCCCGTACCCAGGGCGGAGGCGCCGGACACGATGATCGCACCCAGAATCCACGCCGCCGGCACGTGGAGCAGCGTCAGCGCATACCCCAGCAGCACCGATACGGGTGCCACGATCATCCACCGACTGCGTTGTTCCACGGTTGGCATAGTAGCGTGGGCGACCATGATCGCCCTATTGCTCGCCGCCGCCGCGCTTGCCGGTTGGGTGGATGCGGTGATTGGCGGTGGGGGTTTGATCCTCATCCCGGTGCTCATGGCGGGCACGCCGTTGCCGGGGGCGGCGGTTCTGGCGACGAATAAGGTGGCGTCGGTCTCCGGCACCGCGTCGGCGGCGTTCACCATGGTCCGCCGAGTGGGCGTTCCCCGCCGCACGTGGGCTTACGCGCTCATCGCGGGTGTGCTGTCGGCGGGTGGTGCGCTGCTCGCTTCGCTGATTAGCGACGCCCTTATCCGCCCCCTCATCCTCACCCTGCTCGTGGCCGTGGGGATCTTCGTGGCGTTCAAGCCTGAGTTTGGCACCCATGAGTCTGAGCCGATAGTCACGCGCGCCCGCCTCGCCGGCGGGGTGTGCCTGGCGGCAGCGGTGGGGTTTTACGACGGCGCCTTTGGCCCCGGCACAGGCATGTTTCTCATCATGGGCTTCACGGCGTTGTTCGCCCAGAACTTCCTGCGTTCGGCGGCGATGGCCAAGGTGGTGAACACCGCCACGAACCTGGGTGCCTTGGGCGTGTTCATCGCGGCCGGATACGTTAATTGGCCGCTGGCGTTGTCTCTCGCCGCGGCCAATATTGTGGGCGCGCAGATCGGCGCCCGGACGGTGCTGGGTGGCGGGGCGAAACTGGTGCGTTACGCCATGCTCACCCTGGTGGTGGTGCTGACGGTCTACCTGGCGCTCGATCTTTAATCGAGCACCAAGGAGCCGTTCAGCAGGCCCACGATGGCAAAGATCGCGCCGACCACGACCACGAGGACCACGGCCCATTCGAAGGTGTTGAAGGGCTTCTCGCGCTGCGCCAGGCGGGTCCACACGTAGGCGATCAGGCCCGGGATCACGGCCAACGCGCCGAAGAGGACGTACACCGGGTCGGCGGCGTAGATGAGCCACAGTGAGTAGATGAAGCCGATGATGCCGATGACCAGGTGGCGGCGGTTGTCGGAGGAGGAGACGGTGGGGCCGGAGTCGTCGAAACGCGTTCCGGCGTGGGGGTGCGACAGGCCCTTGCCGCGGACGGCGAGGAGCACAAGGTACAGCGACGAGAAGATGTACGGCAGCAGGTACATGATCGTGGCCAGCTGCACCATGGCGTTGTAGGACGTCTCGTTGGCGAAGAACACGATGACGAAGAACTGCACCACGCTGGTGGACAGCAGCTGCGCCATGAACGGTGCACCGTTGGCGTTCTTCTGGGCGAGCTTCCCCGGCAGGAGGTTGTCGCTGGCCATCATGACGATCGGCTCCGCGCACAGCATCTGCCAGGAGATGTACGCACCCAGCACGGACAGGCACAGGCCGATGGAGATCAGCGCGCCACCCCACGGGCCAACGGCTGCTTCAAGCACGGCACCCATGGAGTTGGACGGCAGGGCGGCGAGTTCTTCGCGGGTGAGGACGCCGTAGGAAAGCGTCGATACGGCAACGAGCAGCGCGAGCACCGACAGGAAGCCGATGACCGTCGCACGACCAATGTCCTTACGCGAACGTGCCTGCTTGGAGTACACGGAGGCACCCTCGATACCGATGAACACCCACACCGTGAACAGCATGATGCCCTGGATCTGCTCCTGCAGCGGGATGCCGGATTCCGCCCCCCAGAAGTCCAGGGTGAACTTGTCCCAGCTGAAGCCCACGAAGGCGATGAGCACAATGAACGCGAGGATCGGCACCAACTTCGCAATGGTGGTGACCAGGTTCATTACCGCCGCCTGCTTCACACCGCGGGTGAGCGCGAAGAAGATACCCCAGGTGAGCACCGACACCGCGATGGCCAGCGCCCACGGATTGTCCTGGTTGAAGAACGGCAAGTAGTGGCCCGCGGTGCCAAAGAACAGGGTGGCGTAGCCCACCTGCGCCATGACGGACCCCAGCCAGTAGCCCCAACCAGCGGTAAACCCGATGAAATCGCCCAGGCCCGCGCGCACGTAGGAGTACACGCCGGAGTCCAGGTTCGGCTTGCGCCGCGCCAGGATCTGGAACACGAACGCGATGGACAACATGCCCACACCAGCGATAACCCAACCGATGAGCATCGCGCCGGGGCTGGCCACGGACGCAATGTTCTGCGGCAAAGCGAAGATGCCGGAACCGACGGTGGAGCCGATGATCAAGGAGACCAGCGTCCAGATGGTCACTGTGTTCGCGCGGTTTACTGCACTTGTTGCGCTCTGTGTGCCGGGCGCGCTGTGGGCGTTAGTCATAACGCTTAAACATACTGGGTGCCCGCTGATTTCTATAAAAAATTAGAAATCGATCAGGGGTGTGGATAACCGTTCTAATTTCGTTGAGAGCGTGTCGTCATTGGACTTTATGCTGCATTTACGTCAAATCATTTGGGGGTGGATATGTGATTAGGAACTTCAAAGACCCAACGACTGCCCGTATTTGGGCAGGAGTGTATGTCAAGGGATTCGACCGAAATCTACAGCGAGTGGCCTTAAGGAAGCTTGAGGTCCTCGATGCGGCCGAGGGTATTAACGATTTGCGCGTTCCACCTGGAAACAGGTTAGAGCGGCTCAAAGGTGACCGGATCGGCCAATACAGTATTAGAGTGAATCAGCAATGGAGGCTGTGTTTCACATGGAAGGACAAAGGAGCAGAGAATGTTGAACTCGTTGACTACCACTGACTTCATTGATCCGGTCCATCCGGGGGAGGTGCTCCGGCTCGAGTTCCTGGCTGGGTTTGAACTATCCGGCCAGACACTCGCGGAGGCCATTCATGTTCCTGCTGAGGTCGTGGATGATCTTGTGAACGAGCGTCGCGGCCTGGATGCAGACTTAGCTATTCGTCTAGCGCGGTTCTTTAGTACGACTGAGGCGTTTTGGATGAATCTGCAGTCCAACTATGACCTTCGTGTGGGCCGGAGGGCGTTGGGGGACAGCATCAAGGACATTGCGCCTTTGGAGTCGGCTTAAAGCTCACATCCGGTTTTTGGTGCGCGCGGTGGCTTGCGCGGTCCAGGGGTCTTCGGGCCAGGGGTGTTTGGGGTAGCGGCCGCGCATTTCTTTGCGCACGTCTTGGTAGGGGCCGTTCCAGAAACTCTCCAGGTCGTCGGTCACCGCGAGTTCGCGGCCCGCGGGGGAGAGGAGGTGGAAAAGCACGGGCATATTGCTTATCGACGGGCTCCCCACCAACCCAAAACACTCCTGCAACTTCACCCGGACGATGGGCCGCCCGGTGGAGTAGTCGATGCGAGGGTGGGAGCCGGAGGGTACGGCGAGCCTTTCGGGGGCGAGTTCATCCATCCGGGTTGCTTCGGGCCAGGGCAGCTGGCGCATGAGCGCGGCGTGCATGTCTAGGTTTTTCAGGGTGGCGCCCCTGGCCAGCTGCTGGATTTCGGGGGTGTAGTCGCCCTGAGTGACATCAGGCCAGGGATCGCCGTGTTGGGCGTGGAGGAAGTCGAGGCGGTGTTTGAGGGCCTGGGCCTTTTCGGTGAGCGGGAATTGGTCGAAGGTGATGCCGGCCAGTGCTTCGGCAGCGTCCTCGGGGGTGAGAGTGACGGGTGTGGAGGTCAGCTCGATGGCACCGATGGTGGTGGTGCGACGCGCACGGACTTTGCCGTCAACGAGTGAGGCGCGCGTGCGCTCCTCGATGCGGTCCGTGGGCAGCTCGGTGGGTGCAGCGGAGCGGATGATGGCGCCGCCGCGGGTGAGTTGTACTTCGGCGGCAGCGATCCATTCCGTGGGGGTGATGCTGCTGTCCAGGGTGGCGCGTGTGCCGTTGGCCAGGAGATATTCGCGCCCGCCCTGTTGCTTGGCTACCCATTCCGGGAAGGCTGTGGCCACGACGTCGCCAGCCGGGACCGGGGCGGAGCTATCCACAAGCCGTGCCAGCCTGTCCACCACCCGCTTCGGCGCCCGAGCTCGGCTGAGGTCCCCGCTGAGACCCTCCGTCAAAGCCGCAACAGTCGCCGCGGCACCCGAGCCGTGGCGCAGGAGTGCGGTGCCCAGGCGGGGGTCCATCGGCATGGCGGCCAGCCGGCGGCCGTGGGTGGTGATGGTGTTATCCGCATCCAGCGCACCCAGCGCGCGCAGGGTCGCGTGCGCCGCATCCAATGCCGCAGCCGGTGGTGGGGTAAGCAGCGGCAGGTCTGGGGACCCCCACGCCGCCATCGTCAGCGCTGCGGAGGTGAGATCCGCTGTGGTGATTTCTGGGGCGATGTCTGCAGCGAAGTGCTGGTAGTCCGACTGCGAGTACGCCCGCAGAACCGTGCCGGGTCCCAGACGGCCTGCGCGACCGGCGCGCTGGTCCGCACTGGTGGTGGCGGCGGAGACGGTGACCAGTCCCGTCATGGCGCGGCTAGCATCGCGCCGGGGAACGCGGGAGAGGCCAGCATCCACGACGCGGCGGACGCCGGGGACGGTGATGGAGGACTCCGCAATCGAGGTAGCAACCACCACGGGGGCATCCCCATCCAGCGCGACGTCTTGTTCGCGGGAGGTCAACCGGCCGTGCAACGGCGCGGCGTCGGGCAGGTGGCTGCACACCAGCTCCACTTCGCGCACGCCCGGCACGAAGACGAGAGTGCGCTCTGAAGCGGGAGCCCCAGCAGCCAGGTCCGCCACGTGCTCGTAGAACTCCCGGGTGCCCTCCGCGCGGCCGGGGTGCGGGTGGTAGCTCACATCCAAGGGGTGGATGACGGACTCCGTGGATACCACCTGCGCTCCCATATGGTCGGCCAGCGCTTGGGCGTCCAAGGTGGCGGACATGGCGGCCAAGTAGAGGTCATCGCGTAGGTAGGCCACCTCCATCAGCATGGCCAGGACCACGTCAGTGTCCAGCTGGCGTTCGTGGACCTCATCGATCACCACCGCGCCCACGCCGGTCAGTTCCGGGTCTTTGAGTAGGCGGTTGAGCAGCACACCCGGAGTAACAAACTCCACCAGCGAGCCGTCTTTGTGTTCGCCGCGGATGGAGTAGCCGATGCGGGTGCCGAGGGGGGAGGCGTCGAGAAGCGAAAGGCGACGTGCAGCCGCACGAACCGCAACGCGGCGTGGTGCGGTGACGAGTGTGGTGCCGTCCACGAGGTTGCTGATCGCGGGCGGCACGAGCGTTGTTTTACCTGTTCCTGGCGGTGCTTCGACCACGACGGGACCGCACGCGGGCAGCGAATCCACCATGCCCGCGACCGGCAAGCCCGCCCCGATGGCGGCGAGATCGAAGTGTGACACGCAGACAAATCTACATGCACACAAGAGTGGACAATTTTCCCTTTACTCCGCCGCGCGCGTGCTTTTAGGCTGAAAAACGAAGGGGGAAAACATGCTTATTAACACATACACATTTCATTACCAACCAGATATCGACGACGCCTACGAGTTTCCTGTGGCGGTCATGGCGTTCGATTCAAAGGCGGGGAAGATGGTCGGTACCGTGCTCGATCCGGACCACCCGGCGGCGCCGTGGCAGCACGACGAGGTGGTCATTGAGCACCTCGAAGACATCATCGATGGGATCTTCCGCCAATCCGCGGAGAAACGCATGCAAACAGCTTCCTTGCTTCGCGACGGGTACCCCGTGAACCCCTATGGAGTTCACGGGGTAGGGGAGATTGGTGAGGGAGACATGGTGGGGGCAATCACGTTGAAGGCCCACCCGCCGATTCTGGCGGAGAGCCCGCAGAATGCAGTGGACCTGATGATGGACGGGTTCGTCCTCCCGTTGCTGGAGTACTACCCGGAGTCCTTTGAATCGTTCACGGTGGACTACTGGCCGAATGAGGAAGAGCACTATCCGCTGGTCGTGTGCGTTTACAACGAGGAGAATGGGCGTTTGACCGGCCGCAGTTTGGGAGACCCGAGTCCGTTGTTGCCGCCGTTGCCACGCCAGCAGCGCCGGCAGATTGCACGGGAGATGGACAAGTTCTTCCGCAAGATCCAACGTGGGGATGCGAAGGCAGCGCTGGATGGGCTCGACCGGACACGGTTTGGGGTGTTCAAGCTGGACAATCATAGGGCTATGACACCGGATGATGCCCTCGATTGGGCGGTGGAGACACTGTGGGACCTGTACGCTGACAAATTCGACGAATTCGACGAAGAGAAGGCGAGCTAGCTTTCGGGGGATAGACTCAGCTGCATGGCTGAGAAGAAGATCGCAGTAGTTACCGGCGGCTCCGCCGGTATTGGGGAGGCCACGGCCCGCGCCCTGGCCGCCGACGGCTGGACCGTCTACGTTGCGGCCCGCCGCGCGGAGGAGTGCGAGCGTATCGCCGCCGAGATCGGTGGCGTGGGCGTGGGCTTGGACGTGACGGATCAGGAGAGCGTGGACAAGCTCGCTGCCCAGCTCGATCGCGTGGACCTGCTGGTCAACAACGCGGGCGGCGCGCGCGGGCTGGACTTCCTGCGCGATGCCAACCCGGAGGATTGGGACTGGATGTACCAGACCAACGTCATGGGCACGATGCGCATGATTAAGGCGCTGTACCCGCAGCTCGTGGCGGCGGAGGGCCTCGTGGTCAATGTCGGCTCCATCGCCGGGTGGGACGCGTACCCAGGTGGCAGCGGATACAACGCCGCCAAGTTCGGGTTGCGCGCGCTCACACGTGCTTTTAGGCGTGAAGAGGAGTCCACCCCCATCCGCATCACCGAAATTGACCCGGGTCGGGTGAAAACGGACTTCTCCATCAACCGCTTCGCCGGAGACACCGAGCGTGCCGCGGCGGTCTACGAGGGCAAACTCAACCTCACTGCCGAGGACATCGCGGAGGCGATCCGCTGGGTGGCGTCGCTGCCGAAGCATGTGAATATCGACACGATGAACATCATGCCGACGGACCAGGCAGAGCGCTAAACCGTGACTTTGTCTACGTACGCGGCGCTGGTGGGCATTTGGGTTGCCGCCATCGCCAGCCCCGGCCCGGACCTGGTGCAGATCATCCGGTTAGGGGCCAAGTCCCGCGCCATCGGTGTGGCCTGCGCCGTGGGCATCATGCTGGGCAACACCGTCTGGATCGCGGCGTCGCTTCTGGGTCTGAGTGCCCTGATCAAGGCGGTGCCTGAGGTGCTGGCGGTGCTGCAGCTCATCGGCGGCATCTACCTTCTCACCATGGGTGTGGGGGCCATACGTGCCGGTCTTTCAGCACAAAAACTGCAGGTGACCGCTCAAACAGACAGCAAAGAACTCACCACTGCCCAGGCCCTGCGCATCGGGGTGTACACCAACTTGTCCAACCCCAAGGCGGTGCTGTTCTTCGGTGCCGTGTTCGCTCAGTTCATCACCCCGGGCATGGGGTGGGAGTGGACGCTGCTCATCCTGGTCACGCTGGTGGTCATTGGGTTTGGGTGGTTTGTGGGGTTTGCGGTGCTCGTGGATAAGCTTGCTGGCTTTTTGGCACGTTGGGGGCACGTGGTTGACCTGGTCACGGGCATTGTTTTTGTCGCGTTGGCTGTGTGGATGCTTGTGAGCGTTTTCCAAGTATTCTTAGGGGCATGATTCTTACCACCACACCGACTGTTGAAGGTCGCACGATCGTTGAGTACATGCGCATCGTTGGCGGCGAAACGATCACCGGCATGAATATGTTCAAAGATATCGGTGCGGGTATCCGCAACATGATTGGCGGCCGCGCGAGTTCGTGGGAGGCGGAGCTGGTCGGTGCCCGCGACAGCGCGCTTAATGAGCTGTGGGAGCGCGCCCGCCAGATTGGGGCGGATGCCGTGGTCAGCGTTGAGTTGGACTATTCGCCGATGGGTGCGGACGGCTCGATGATGTTCGTCGCCGCTACCGGCACCGCTGTCAGGCTGGGCTAATGGAGGTTGAGATCAGTGGCCAGAGCATCAAACTCGGCCAGTTTCTTAAGCTCGTTAACCTTGTGGAATCCGGTGGTCACGCAAAGGAAGTGATCGCCGACGGCCTCATTTATGTCAACGGTGAGCCCGCCACATCGCGGGGCCAATCGCTTGTCGACGGCGACGTGGTCTCCGTCCCTTCCACCGGTGACGCCGTGACCATCGTGGCCGATGGTGCTGCCCCTGAAGAACGGAGGAACTCCTAAAACATGCCTGCTTTTCAAGCCCAGCCGGGAATGCCCTACTGGATCGACCTGGCTACGACGGAGGCGCGAAAGTCCGCCTACTTCTACTCCCGCATTCTTGGGTGGGAGATCGGAGACGCTGGGGACGGTGCGGCCGGGGACGCTGCGAATGATTATCGCGTTGCCCGTGTCCAGGGCATGCCGGTGGCGGGCATGGTTGAACAAGATGCCATGCCGGATGCGTGGGTGACGTACTTCTACACCACCGACATCGCCCGCGATTCCGCGCGCGTGGTGGAGCTCGGTGGGCGCGTGCTGTCCGAGCCGGCGGATGTGTCCCTGGGATCCATGGCTCTGTGCGCTGATGTTGCTGGGGGCTGGTTCGGGTTGTTCCAGCCGGTCGGGGACGAGGCATTCGTGGCGGCGGGGGAGCCGGGGACGCCGGTGTGGCATGAGTATGCGTCGACAAGCAATGTGCGCGCGGTGGCTGATTTTTACGGTGAGCTTTTTAATTGGGACATTGTGGAAAACGAGGGCTACCTGCTGGTCATGCAGGACGGCGCCGCATTCGCAGGTATTTGGGATGCCTCCGAGCAGATTCCGGCGGATGTGCCGAGCTTCTGGAGCAGCTACCTCGGTGTAGCCAACATCGCGGAAACGCGCACGAAGATCCAGGAATTCGGGGGCGAGATTCTGCGCGGCCCGGAGAATTCCCCCTTTGGTCTGCTGCTTACCGCCGCTGATTCCACGGGTGCCGTGGTCACGCTGTGTGAGGTCGATGAACCTGTCGATGAAGAGACCCTCGACGAAGCCGAATCCATCCTGCACCTGTAGAAAACCATGCGGGTGAAGCGATTGGCGGCGGTTGCCGCGTGCCTGTTGATGGGTTTGGGTGCCGCAGTACCTGCTGCCGCGATGGATGTGCTGCCCGGTGACCCGGGTGAGCGCACTGACCTCGCGGTGTACCACGATGGTGGCCGCTGGACCGGCAGCCCCGGCGCCAAGGATCCTCGTCCGGCGCTGTCGTTGGCCAAGCTGTACCTCGGCTACTGGATCCTCCACAACGGGAAGACGGAGGATAAAGGCAAGGTATGGCGGATGGTGCGTGCCTCCTCCGACGGGCTGGCGGTGGAACTGGACCGCAAGTACCCGGAGGCGATCAATGAGGTGGCCAAGGAGTTTGGGCTCACCGCGACGGTGAGTGCCGGCTACTGGGGGCGGTCGTCTACGTCCCCCTATGACATGGCTAAGTTCATCAGCTTGATCAAGGATGATCCGGTGGCGGAGCCGGTGCTCCGTGCGATGGCCAACCACACACTGGTGGCGGAGGATGGCTTCAAGCAAGACTTTGGCACAGACCAGTTGGATGGGGTCATCGGGACCAAATTTGGCTGGTCAGATGACCGTTCAGGTGCCGTGGCCTCGGTGTCCTTCGGCCATGATTTCGCGGTAGCCGCGATGACGTACGGGGATGTGGACGATCACACCGAGGACGTCCTCGAATGGATCGACCAGAAGGAGCGCTTCCCGCTGTCCTTCAGCGCGGAGGACGCCCTCGATGCCGCGGCGGTGATGCCGGTGTGGCTCAATGCGCGCGGCCAGAAGCGCCCAGTGCCCACGATGAGTCCGGTGGGCTAGTTTCGCTTTTCGGCGCCCTTCAGGAACTCCGCCACATCCCTCACCCTCTGGCGGTTCTCCGCCGGGGTAGCAATGCGGTGGGTGGAGTGGTACTCCGCCACCTGCACGGTGTCACCGGCACCGGAGACGTCTGGGCGGGCGGCGATCTCATCCTTGAGCGCGATCTGCAGGAGCGTCTTAGGCCACTCGGTGGGGGAGGGGACGGTGTGCTGCCCACGCAGATCCGCGGGCAGGTTGGCCACGGAATCGAGGTCGGGGAAGGTGAGCACGAGGGCGTCCACGCCTGCCCCGGCTGCTGCGTCTTCTGTGGCAGCCAGTGCCGCCAACGCGCCGCCCGAGCTGTAACCCCAGAGCGCCACTGAGGACGGTTCCTGGGCGCGCACGTAGGCCAGGGCTTTGCGCACGCTGTCCACGATCTCGTCCAGGTCCGCCTCCGGTGCCAGGGGGTGGTCTAGGTCCAGGATGGTGGTGCCGGACAGTTCTGCCGCTGCGGCGACTTCGGGGCGCCACTGCAGCTCCAACGCCTGGCCGGAGCCACGCCACCAGCCACCCGAGTGGAGGGACACCGCCCACTGACCGGTGGGGGCAGTGGGCACGAAGATGCGCGCCGGGATGTCTACCTGGCCTGGTAGATCTGGCAGGTCAGACAGTGCCGGTAGCTCCCGGGTGGTGCCGATATTCATGCCGTAGGCCACGCCCGGCATGGTGTGGTCCAGACCGGAACCCAGCATGAGCATCGCGGCATGGGTGATGCGGTCTGGCAGGTTAGCCACGTAGCGGTCCGCATCGCCTGGGTCGCCGCTGCCGCCCTTCCACGGTGGGGTGAAATCCGGCACGGGGTAGGTGGCGTCCATGTAGCTGACCAGCTGTTCCAGCTGCTCCTCCGGCGGCAAGGTGCGTTCCACGCCGCCGACGTTGAAGTCCTCATTGCCCTGGTCGTTGAGGGGGTAGGCGGTGTTGGAGGGGCCAGCCGGCAGCTCTTCTACTTCTGGTGCTGGTTCCGGGATGTGGCGCATGCGGTCCTGACCGGCGCGGTAATCGGGGGTGGACATGGCTACCAGATCACCACCCGGTCATCCTCAGCAACCAGCGCCTCAGCCGAAGCCTCTGGGAAAGCCTCGTAGAACTCGGCGATATTGCCCGCCACGACGTTGCAGCGGAACTCCGCCGGCGAGTGCGGGTCAATGGCCAGGTACTGCTCGGCCATCTCCGGGCGGATGGCGGTGCGCCACACCCGTGCCCAGGCGAGGAAGAGGCGCTGTAGGCCGTCGAATTCCTGGCCGTCGATCTCCGCGGTCGCGCCGGGGGCGTGGAAGGTCTGCACCGGGCCGCGCGGGTCAAGTCCCTGCTCAGCCAGGTAGTTCTTGTACGCGATCACCGCGATGCCCAAGCCACCCAGGTCACCGATATTCTCACCAAGCGTGAACTCACCGTTGACGCCACGGGATTCACCGCGACCTTCCAACACGGTGGGCACTAGGCCGTCGTATTGCTTGACCAGCTTGGCGGTGAGCTCCTCAAACCGGGTGCGGTCTTCCTCGGTCCACCAGGAGTTGAGGTTCCCGTGGCCGTCGTAACGCGAGCCCTGATCATCGAAGCCGTGGCCAATCTCGTGGCCGATGACCGCGCCGATCGCACCGAAGTTCTCCGCCGCATCCGCAGCCGGGTCGAAGAACGGTGGCTGCAGGATCGCGGCCGGGAAGGTGATGTCATTGACCACCGGGTTGTAGAAGGCGTTGACGGTCTGCGGGGTGGCCACCCACTCGTTGCGGTCCGCCGGCTTGCCCACCTTGGCCACCTGGTAGTCGTGCTCAAAGGCAGCACCCGCGCGCACGTTGGCCACCAGGTCACCGCCCTCGCGGGAAAATGCAAGGCCCTCATACGAGCGCCAGGTGTCGGGGTAGCCGATCTTCGCGTTAAACAGACGCAGCTTCTCCAGCGCGCGCTCACGCGTCTCCGGCGACATCCACGGCAGGGTGGAAATGCGCTGCTCATAGGCATCCACCAGGTAGTCCACGAGCTCGAGCATCTGCGCCTTGGAGTCTGCCGGGAAGTGCTTGTCCACGTACGCTTTGCCGAGATCCTCACCCACGAGGGATTCCGCCAGCGCCACGCCACGTTTCCACCGGTCGCGCTGCTCTGTTGCGCCGGAGAGCACGGTGCCGTAGAACTCGAAATTCTCCGCACCCACATCCTCCGTCAGCACGCCCGCGCGGGAACGCAGGATGGCCCAGATGGCCCAGAGTTTCCAGTCGGTCAGAGGGACGTCGACAAGCAGCTCTGCAAGCTTGTCGACGAACGACGGCATCATCACAATCACCCTCCCCTCCGGCAACCCGGAGGCTGTGAGGAGGGTCTGGATGATGTCGGGGAGTTCACCGAGTTCGGTCGGGTTGTATGTTTTTAGCGAATCGCGCGAGGCCACGACGTCCCAGTGGTGGCTGGCGATCTGCGTTTCAAGCGCGACGACGCGCTCCGCGGCTTCGATGGGGGCGACGCCAAAGAGTTGCGTTGGATGGAAGAAGCCGAGCATCCGCGCAACGTGTTCGCGGTAGGCGGCCAGCGTGTCAGCATGGGCAGGCTCGCGGTAGTACGCCTCATCCGGCAGGCCCAGGCCCGACTGGATGAGGTAGGGCACCGCGGTATCCCCGAGGGAATCCTTCTCCACCCAGTAGGTCAGCGGAGCCCCAACACCGGTGCGGTCCAGCTTGCCAAAGGCAGCGGCGAGCTCGGTGGGGGAGGAGACATCGATAAGCGCGAAGTCTACGTCGAGGGGGCACGTGCCTGCGAGGTTGATCTCGTCGGTATCCATGAAGGAGGCGTACAGGTCACTGCCGAGGCCCGCGCCGTTTTCGACGATGGCGTGGACGTCTTCTTCCGCCTTGTCGCGCAGCGCGTGGAAGGTGCCATCCACACCCCGGTCAGACGGGATGACGTGGCTATCCAGCCAGGGGCCGTTGACGAGTTTGTAGAGGTCTTTCATGTTTTCTCCTTCTACTCCCTACTCTTTAGTCTTTTCGTACGGGTCACGGATCTTCATGTCCGACGGGTGCCACACACCGGAGCGTGTCACCGTTTCGTAGTCAATCTTTGCCAGCGCCGGTTCCTCGCCGCGCGAGTTGGTGCGCAACTCGTAGCGGTGTACTGAACCCCAGTCGCGCTGCCAGTCGCGCTTGAGGTAGCCCGGGAGCTGGTATGCGGAGTTGACTGCCTCCGATGTTGCCAGAGCGCCGCCGCCGAGGAAGTCCATGAAGTCAGACAACTCCTCCTTACCAGGCGCATCAGGGCTGACGCGGAACTGCGGGATTTCTGCCACACCGGCGTAGTGGTTGAAGGTGCGGTGGCACGGGTACTGCAGTGCCACGGACCAGTCCAGCAGGCCCGGGGTGTCGGAGTCGAAGACCTCGGTGAGCGCCTCCAGCTTCGGGTTGCGCAGCGGGGTCACGGCCATCCACTCGTACGGGTCAAGGTTGATGTCCTCGCCGACGAGGCGCACCACGTTAGCGGAATCCGGCAGGTCAGCGATGGGGTAGCGCAGGTTACGCCACTTGATGGCCGGGCCCGGATCGAGCATCTCCACCTCACCGATATCGGTGACGGAGCCATCCTCATTGCGCGTGCCGTACTGCAGCCCAAGGGTCTGGCCATCTTGCTTCACACCGTTGATGTCGTGGTGAGTGATGCGGCCGGCCACGGAAGCGACCAGCAGCGGCGCGTCGTCGGTGGCTTCTGGCAGCTCGTACCAGGAGGTCTTGAGCTCCGCAGTGGCCTGAGTGGATGCCGCGAAGCTGCCCACCACCGGTACGCGGTTGTAGTCCAGGTTGAACGGCAGGCGCACGGTGGAGCCATTGATGCCCACTTGATCTTCAGGGCGGTTGCCCTGCGTGGTGGTGCGGGAGGTCGATTGTGCTTGCTCGTCGTTCGCCTCAGCGCTTGCCTCAACGTTTGCGTCAGTGCTTATCTGCGCATCCTGTACCCCCTGCGTCTGCCCCATCGACCCAATATTCGGCACGCCCTTGCGCTCAGAGTTGATGAACGCAGGGACGCCACCTGGGGTGAAACCACGGACGGTGCCGGATTCGAGGGAGCGGCCCAGCGGGACGCCGTCCACAGGCGTGAGGAAGGAATCATTCGTGTTGGTTTCCACCAGCACGTCGCTAGACAGCTGGCACGTGTTGCCCGTCAGCGAGCGCAGGTTGCCCATGCCCACGGAGTAGGCCGGCGTCTGGGAAGCAAAGGCCTTCACAAAAGTGAGGCAGGAGAACGTGACCACCAAGATGCAGGCCACGGCGATCGGTGCTGTCATCACCCGGCGCATGCGCAGGGAGGCCACCGAATCAGACGAGGCAGAGTCCTTCTCGCGCTTACTGCGCGAGAAGGACTGGTAGATGCCCACCGCCGCAATGATGAGGGAGATGGCCAGCAACACAGTGCCAGCCTCGATCCGCTTAACCTGGACGCTCTTGTCCCACCAAGGAACGCTGAAGGAGGAGACGTACCACCAGGCGTTCCAACCGGCGAAGGACAGCGCCATGATGAACGTGATTGCTGCCAACGCGAAGGTCCGCGCACGGGCAGAACGCGCCGTGATCTCCGACAGAGCCACCGCACCCAACGCGGCGGCCGCACCGGCCAGGCCCGCGTAGATACCAAAGTGGTGGGTCCACTTCGTCGGCGTGAACATGAGGAAGAACATGGACATGGCAAAGATAGCCAGCAGACGCTGCGTAGGCTCCTTATTCGCGCCGGGCACTGCGTCCCAACGGGTGAGTGCCCACAGCACCAGGCCCAGGCAGAAAAGCAAGGTCAGCATGGCAAAGCGACGGGCCAAGGAGCCGTCCGCACCGGACTCAAAGAGGTTCGCGTAACGGACAAACTCGTGGTACCACTCCAGTGCCGGGCCGACGTAGGAGCGCACGGAGGTGGATTCCAGCACCGTGGCCAACGTCTGGTCATGGAAGACCGGCACCATCACGGCGAAACCAGCGGCCAAGAAGGGGCCGACCATGGCAGCCATGGGGGCGTAGACGCGACGCTCGCTGAGAATGCGCAGGACCTGCGGCAGGCAGACGAGGAAGACGCCCACTGCGGTCAGGCCCGTCGGACCACACGCCAGGGTGAAGGCCGCGAAGATGGTGCCGATCGCTGCCGGCAGCAAACGACGGGAGCTGATCGCCGACTCAAAGGACGCCCACGTAGCCAGGGCGCCCAGCGCGATGATCGGCTCCGGGCGCAGGCCGTTGTCATACGGCAGCCAGAACGCCAGGAACATGAACGCTGCCGTCCAGTAGGCCACGCGGCGGGTGGCAATCTTTTCACCCAGGCGCGGCAGGATCTCGCGGGACAGGATCCACCAGATCAAGATGCCGGCGATCAGCGTTGGCAGACGCATCCAGGCCGAGGCCGTGCTGACCTTGGCCAACAGTGACAAGATGTCATAGAACGGTGAACCAAACGGTGCTTCCGGCACGCCGTACCAGCGGTAGTAGTTGGCCATGTAGTCCGAGTCATTAGCCACGCGCGCCATGGTGAGCAAGAAGCCATCATCAGACGTATTCGCACCGAAGATGTGCCAGAAGCCAAGAATGCCCAGCACAACACCGTCGAGCGGCTTGAAGGTCTTCCACTCCGGACGCAGCAGCGGCAGGCGGCGGCCATCACGCAGATCCAGCTTCGCCAGTGCCCACAGCGCAACCAAGGCAGACAGAGAACCCAAGATCATTGCCGCCCACTTGATCGCGGACGGGGAGGAGGTGAAGCGGGAGTTGATCTCAACGTGGGCTTTCAGGCCCGCGCGCTTAAGCTCCTGCGCCTTCTCCCCGGAAAGCTCGGTGTAAATACCGGTGACCTGCGGGCGCATGTCCTCTTCGGTCTCGGCGTCGAACTTGGTGCCCGGCGCGTCAACGCGCACCGAGTCACCGTCGGCCGTGATGCGGATGCTTTCATCACGCATCTGCGCCAATTCCTGCGCGCTGAGGTCAAAGATCACCTCATTGAGCGTGGACACGTTCAGGCCACCCTCTTCAGGGGCGTTGACAAAGAGGCCGCGGTTCACCGCCTCCGTGGAATCCTCCGGCAGCGTGGACAGCACCGTGGTCTGGCCCGGATTCATCGCATCCACCACCGACAACGGGACGGTGATGTCCAGCTTCTCCGGCGCCAAAGAAATCAGCGGCGCATTCACTGACGTGAGGGCCTCATCCTGCGGCCAATTGAAGGAGGACTGTACTTGCTTGACCGGCAAGAACGGCAAAGCAAAGAAAAAAATGAAGGCCAAAAGCCCCGACACCATCGCGGTGACCGGAATCCACTTCTGAGCGGACTGCGGCTGTTGAGGCTTATGGGACTGGGTTTCAATCTGATTCATCTGCGTCTGTTTCTGCGTACTGTTCGGCGTGCTCATCGGTTACGGACCACCACCACGAAAGGACCAAACTGCTCCGTGGTCCAATCCGGGGAGTTGAAAGCCTCCGGGTTGAAGTAAAGGCCCTGCTGGCGGACATTTGGCTCACTGGGGAAGATGTCGTGTGCGACGTGCGTCTTCCAGGGGGCATCCTTGTCTTTCTCGCTGCCGCGGAAGATGAAGACATCGGGCGCCCGCCACGGCGACGCATCAATCGCTGCGGTCATCGCCTTCGGATCCTTCAAATGCTCGTAGGAGTCATGCGCCCACTGCGCAATGAGCTCACCACGGGCCTCGAATTGGCCCAATGGGTTGGCGTAGTGGTTCGTGAAGGCGTTGAAGCCGTAGTACGGGTGGTAGGCCAAGAAGTTGATTTCATCGGTGAGCACTACCGTCTCAGTAGGTTCGTAGCCCTGCTTCTGAATGAACTCGTGCATTTGGTTGTAGTAGCGGCCCACACCGGATTCACGGCGGTCAGCGCGCTCACCATCACCGTTCGTGTCACTGTAGGCCTGATCCAGGAAGACCTCATTCTTCTCAGGAATCTGCTGCACGTAACTCAGCGTCGACAACGCCAGGCCCACAATAAACACCGTGCTGATCGTGCGGTTTGTGCGCTCACTCAGACCAGTGGGATAAAGCTTGTCCACGCCGTTGAGGCGGAGGTCCATGAGGGCGAGGACACCAGCCGTCGATAAGAGCAAAGCGATGAGAACCTCAACCCGGAACCCGAGCAGCGTTGTGCCAGCAAGAGTGACCACCATCGAGGCAACAACCCACACGTAACACACGGCCACCGCAACGCCCAGGGCCGTGAACACAGGCTCGCGGTAACGCACGAGGAGGTACAGCAAGCCCACGAGACTGAGCACACCCACCATGGTGAGGTGGAAGAACGGCAAAGGAACCGTCGTGCCCTGCGACGGCAAGAAGTGCTGCGCCGCCGAGGACACCTCCTCAGATGCCGTGAGCACACCCACGAGGTATGGGCCCCATGAGAGCAGCGCGATGCAGATCGAACCAAGACCCATCACAACGAGGTGCACAAAGGGCTTGATTGAGCGCTTGTCGCGCACCGTTGCGATGAAAGAGATGAACGCCAGCCCGATCATGGTCAGCGCCATAATGCCTGTGTACAGCGTGTAGAAGCATGCCGACGCCCCCAGGTACAACGCCACCGCAATTGTCGACGTCCACGAGCCACCCATCGCGCGGTACCCCAACACCGCTGCGGCCGGCACACCCATGGCCACCACCGCGGCATAGGGCTCCTCCGGAACCATCGTGAGCACCACCGCGGTAGTGATCAACGCAATCGCCGTCGCCGCTGGCAGGGAACCCGTGAGCCTGCGCCACAACGGCACCAACGCCGAACCGGCTGCAGCCAAGGACACCAACGCCCACGGCTGGTACACCTCCCACCCCGACATATTCAGCAAGTTGGCCAGGCGACCACCTAGCCAGAACCAACCGATGGGGTAGAAGGACGGCAGGTCCGCGTAGTTCATGTCCTGGTGAGACATGGTTTCCGTCATGCGGGTGAGGTACTGGGTGCGGAAACCCTGGTCCACCTGGATGCCATCCAAGTACAACTTGGTGGCGGACAGCGGGATAGCAATCGCGGTCACCACAAGGCCAGCCGGAGCCAGCCCACACACCGCCTCCGTGAGCACCCGGCGCCATGCGGGACGGGTCCGGCCACTCTCGCGGTCCCGGATCCACAGCCACAGCAACACCGCCACCACGATGAGGATGAGCAGCGAACCCGCCGTGGCCAACGCCCGCGTCACCATAGACACGTTGAACGCCGCCAGCGACACCTGCTTCAACACAAAGAACGCTAGAAGCGCCACAACGCCCCCGGCGATGGCGGCAACACCGATGCGCGCAATGGCGCTGGGTGTGCTCACCGCGTCGGGGGCAAAAAGCTCATAACGGGGCTTCTTCTGATCCTGAACAGTTGTTTTCGTGTCCGGCTCAGCCAAAGCAACATCTTCCACAGCAACGCCGCCATGGGCGGCGTCACGTGGTTCGCTGTAGTCCTCGGGGCGCTCTGTCATAGGTGACAGTCTCCCACAGAAGCCCCGCTAATCGGGCATTGAGAGGGCCCCGCGGACGAGGTATTGAGGCTTTAGAAACTGAGCTTGCGCATGATCCCCGCCGGGATGTGCTGCAGCACCAAAGAGATCGGCCCGAACAGCTTGTGCACGAACACGTTCGGCTTGCCGGCGAGCGCAGCGGCCACAGCGGCCTTGGCCACATCTTCCTTGTTCACCGTGAGCGGTGCCTCGTCGAGGCCCTCGGTCATCTTTGTACGCACCTGGCCCGGGCGGACCACGGTGACCGTCACGCCAGAATCGCGCAGCGCCTCACCGAGCTGGGTGTAGAAACCATCCATGCCGGCCTTCGTGGCGCCGTACACGAAGTTGGAGCGGCGCACCTTCATGCCCGCCACTGAACTCATAGCGATGATCTTGCCGTGACCCTGTTCCTTGAACTTCTGGCCCAGCAGCACACCAACAGACACCGGTGCGGTGAAGTTCGTCTGCGCCGAAGCAACAGCAGCTTCCTGGTCCTGCCAGAGTTCTTCCTGGTCGCCCAAGGTGCCAAAGGCAACGATTGCGATATCGACGTCCCCGTCCGCAAACGCCGCATCAATCACCGCCGGGTGGGAAGCTGTATCAAACGCGTCAAAGTCCACCAGACGGACTTCACCGGCACCACGGCTGGTTACTTCCTCCACCGCGTCATTCAGGCGCGGGGAGTTTTCGCGGGCCGCCAGCGTGACGGTGGGGTTGCCGCCGCGGGAGACCAATTCGTCGACAATCGCGAGACCGATCTCCGACGTGCCGCCGAGCAGCAAAATGTGTTGTGCTTGTCCTACAGCGTTGAGCATTGTGTTCTTTACCTTTTCTTGTTGTGGGCTGAATCTATTCACTCCTCCTTGGAGTTGAATTAATTCAACTCCAAGCGGCGGGACATGTCGGAGGCGAATACGCCGGTCGGGTCGATGGTGCGGCGGGTTTCCAGCCAGTTGCCCATCTCTGGGTACATGGAGTGGAAGTTCTCCGCGGAGGTGCGGGATTCCTTGGCCAGGTAGAGGCGGCCGCCGAACTCCATGACCTGCTCATCCAGGCGGTCGAGGAAGGCGTTCAGCCCGTTGCGGATGGGGAAGTCCACGCAGACGTTCCAGCCACGCATCGGGTAGGACAGCGGCGCGCGGTTTCCTTCGCCGAACAGCTTGAACACGTTGAGGGCCGTGTAGTGGCCGGAGGCCTGAATGTCGTAGATGATCTGCTTGAACGGATCAACGGCATCCGTGGGCACCACGAACTGGTACTGCAGGAAGCCGGCTTTGCCGTAGCCACGGTTCCACTCCGCGATCATGTCCAGCGGCTGGTAGAACTGCGTCAGGTTCAAAATGTCGTTCTTGCTGGGCGCACCCATGCGGTAGTAGGCCTCACCGATGGCCATGAGGGACAGCTTGTTCATGGTCCAGGACGGGAAGATGTCCGGCACCGTCATCAGCTGGGGTGCGGAGAATTTCAGCGGATCCTTGGCCAGCTTCGGTGCGTATTCCTCCAGCTGAGCCAGGGTGGCCAGGGAGCCACGGGAGATGGTGGAGCGGCCCGTCTTTGGCGGTGCGGAAATCGCGTCGAACCAGGCAGAGGAGTAGGTGTAGCCCTCCTCCTGGCCGTGGGAGTGCTCTTCGATCGTCTCGTCGAGGGTGTTGGTGCGCACCGTATCCGCGATGAAGTAGGCGGTTTCCGTGCGCGTCATCTCGATGCGTGCGCGCAGGATGATGCCGGTCAGTCCCATGCCACCGACGGTTGCCCAAAACAGCGTGCCGTCCGGGTCATCGGCGGAGCCTTCCGGCTCAAGGTGCAGCACACGACCATCGGCCACGAGCAGCTCCATCGACACCACGTGGTCACCGAAGGAGCCCGCGGAGTGGTGGTTCTTGCCGTGAATATCTGGGCCGATCGCACCACCGATGGTCACCTGACGGGTGCCCGGCAGCACCGGAACCCACAGGCCATACGGCAAAGCGGCCTTCATCAGCTGGTCCAGCGTCACACCCGCATCCACATCGACGATCGCCGTTTCCGGGTCGATCGAGTGAATCTTGTTGAGCGGTTGCATATCCACGACGAGTCCGCCGCCATTCTGCGCCGGATCACCGTAAGACCGGCCCATGCCGCGGGCGATGACGCCGCGGCGCTTGTGCTCCGGCAGCGTCGAGTTTTCGTCCGCAACCTGCGCAACGGCCTTCTTAATCAGGTCAACGTCAGCCGTGGACAGGACGTGTGCTGTCGACGGGGCAGTGCGGCCCCAGCCATGCAGCGATTGAGTGCTGGTGATCAATTCCATGCGCCCCAGCCTACTAGTGGAAAAACATGTTTCCGGTCAGGCGCGTTGGGGGTGGGGCTTAGAGCTCCATGATCTCGCGGATGCGCTCCGGGAGTTCCTCCTGGCAGGTGATCACTGGTTTGCCTGCGGCTTCGTGCGCACGCAATTCGTCATAAACAATGCCGCGGCTCGTGCTGTCCAGAATGGGAAGTTCCTGGGCGACAAGGCGTGCCATGAAGTCATTCAACGGAACGTTGACGAGCTGAGCAGAGATGTGCGGGGTGTCCTCAGTATTGGCCATGTGCACAGCCTACTTGGATCACGCTGGCCGCTAAGATGGCGCCCATGACGGAGACGATTCAAGACGTAACGGGCGAAACTCGCGTTGACTACAACGCGCTGGATAACACCACTGGAGGCCGTTTGCTGCAGGCCGCTTTTGCTGGTGCTTTCACGGCGGTGCCGGATTATGTGCACTCCACGCCGGCGCGCGTGGCGTCGTGGGTGGGTCTCGCTGCTGCGTTCACGGGAACGGTGGCTGCGTTTAATGCGTTTGATGAGGATCCGCGCAATGACCTCACCGCCACCGTCGAGCGCAGCTCTGGCACTGGCAGCCCTGCCAAGACGTGGGGGCTCCTTGCTGGTGGCACTGCGCTGCTCATCGGTAGCATTCGCCTGAGCATTGCCGCGGATAAGAAGATGGCAGAAGCTCTGCGTCGTCGTGGTGCGAAGCGCCCGTACACCCTCCTGGGTCTCGGCGGTGCGGCCTTGCTGTTTGCCGCCACTGAAATTGATGCCCGCGTCAACGCTTCCTAAATCTCATTAGGCTGGGGGCATGTCCAGCATGCTGCATCGCCTACACCGCCACGACCAGGTGGCGGCTGTTGTCGATCTTGATGCAGCCCGCGCGTTTCTCCGCGGCGACCAATCCACCCAGGCGCGCACACTGTTGATCCGCTGCGCCACCCAACGGGCGGATGAGGAGGTCATCCGGTACCTCGGCGTGGATGCGGATAGCACGCTCGAAGACGTACAGCTGGCTCTGGACATTGCCTTTACGGTTCCCAGCCATAGCTCGGCCCCCGCACGCTTTACCCAGCAGCACGACGACAGTGGCCGCTTGGATCTGACCACCACGATCGGTGATTACCTCACCGAACCCGGGGATATCCTCTTCTTCCACTGGGGTCTGTGGCAGTTCACCCTCGTGCTTAGTGATGTGCTCCCGCGGGACACCGCCAACCCGCGTGCTTTGTGCGTGGCGGGCGACGGGGAGTTTGGTGGCCACCCCTTCGACATCGCCGCCATCAATGATCAGCTCCACGCCACCACTGGAAGAGACTGAGAGACATGCCTGTACCCGCCTACTTCTGTGGTGAGCGGGTTACCGGTAAGGTTGTCCGGCGTGTCAACCAAGCCTGAAAATTCGCAACCCACTAGCGCCAAGCAGCAGCTCGTGCGGTTCATCATCGTCGGCATCTTTTGTGCCGTGCTCGACTTCGGGCTGACCTACCTGCTCACGCACGCCGTCGGGCTTGACCGCGTGACCGCGAAGATTTTCGGCTGGTGCCTCGGCACCGCGGCGGCGTACCTGTTGAACTCCAAGTTCACGTTTGAAGCGAAGATCACCGGCAAACGCGCGTTTGCCGTTCTTGTGCTCTACCTGTCCACCCTTGGTGTGCAAACGCTGTTGTACTGGGTCACCGATGGCCCGCTCATCGCGTTGGGCTTGGTGGATCCGTGGAAGGATGGCGTGTCCTTCGTTATCGCCCAGGGTGTGGCTACGGTGACCAACTTTGTTCTGCAGCGCGTGCTCATCTTCAATGAGCCTGCGCGCGTGGTTATCGAGGAAGAACCGACCCGCTAATTTAGGCGCCGGGCCGCTGGAAGTCCTCGTTGGCACCCATGCGTAGGAGCTTCAGCCACTCCTTGAATTCCGCCGGGCTGCGGCGCTGAATAAGGAAGAACCAGCCAAAGCGCACCAATTCCTGCAGTTTCATCTTCTGCATGCCGCGTTGGTTAATGATGTAGCCGCGGTTGCGGTAGGTGAAATACCGCTTCGTGTCATTGTCCGGCCACTGCGCGTGCGCGCGGCCGCCCATGATTGGGTGGAATTCCGCGGAGCCGTCCGGGTGCAGGTACGCCGTGGTCAGCGCCGTGCCGTAGTTCAGGCCCGATTGCGCTAATCGACGGTGATACTCCACCTCATCCCCCCGAATAAACAGCCGATAATCCGGTACACCGATCCGCTCCATCGCCTTCGCGCTAATCAGCGCGCCGTTGAACAGGCTGGCGTACTGGGGAAGATAATCCCCTTCCAGCTCATCCCGGCGACGGTGCCATGTCAGGCCTTGGCGCAGGGGGAAGGCGAGCTTGTTCGGGTCATCGATGTTGCACACCACCGGCGACACCTCTGACAGCTGCTCGCGTTGCGCGACCCGGTACAGCGTCTCCAGAACATGCTCATCGGCGGGGCGGCCATCATCGTCAGCGCACCAAATGGCGTCCGCGCCCAGCGCCAAAGCGTGCAGGAAGCCATAGGCAAAACCACCAGCACCGCCCAGATTGGTGTGGGAGGCCAGGTAGACCGCTTTATCGCCCGCGAGTTCAGTGAGGAGCTCGCGGACCTCATCCTCGGCGCCGTTATCCACCACGACCACCCAGTCCACCGGGTGCGTTTGCGCCACCACCTGTTCCAGAGAGTGTTTGAGCAGCTCAACCCTCTTGTGGGTGACAATCACCGCCGCCGTTGTGCCGTTGGGGTCCAACACCGGTGATGCCGCTGGCGCTTGGGAGTTCATGGGGTTCATTGTGCCACTACCCGGCAGCCGTTCGAGATATCTGACAAGGGGTCTGTCGTGCGCACTGAAAAAAGGCAGGTAGGGGAGTTAGTGGATAAACCTATGAGAGTTATAGCGTCAGATTTCTCGATTGTTGCCCTCAGACTTCTCTTCCTCATTAAAGCGGACCAGCAGATCCCGGACGTACTGGCCGGCTTCGGGGCCTTCGTAGGCTTCCACGACTTCGTCGACAAGCCCAGCCTTCTTGATCTGGCCCTTGTCCACCCACAGGGCGGTGTTGCACACCTGGGCGAGGAAGTCGTTGGAGTGGGAGGCGAAGACGAGGATGCCGGAGCGCTCCACGAGTTCAGCCAGGCGGACACGGGCCTTGGCCATGAAGGCGGCGTCAACGGCGCCGATGCCCTCGTCGAGTAGCAGGATCTCCGGCTCAATCGAGGTGACCACACCAAGGGCGAGGCGCACGCGCATACCGGTGGAGTAGGTGCGCAGCGGCATGTTCAGGTAATCGCCCAGCTCAGAGAATTCCGCGATTTCGTCGATCTTGTCCTTCATCTGCTTGCGGGTCTGTCCAAGGAAGAGACCGCGAATGATGATGTTCTCGTAGCCGGAGATCTCCGGGTCCATGCCCACGCCCAGGTCGAAGACGGGGGCCACGCGGCCACGGACATCGGCGACGCCACGGGTGGGTTCGTAGATGCCGGACAGCAGGCGCAGCAGCGTGGACTTGCCAGCACCGTTGTGGCCGACGAGACCCACGCGGTCGCCTTCACGCAGGTGCAGGTTGATGTCCTTGAGCGCTTCGACGACGACGGTGTTGGACGCGTTCTTCCCAATCGCACCGCCGGCGGAGCTCATCACGGCTTTCTTGAGGGAGCGGGACTTGGCGTCGAAGATAGGAAAGTCAACGCAGGCGTTGTAGGTGTCAATGGAAACCATCCGAAAATCCTTTCTGTGGCGGTAACGCCGTTACACCCAGTAGGGGACTCGGTAGCGCCACTGGCGCATGACAACGAGGGCGAGCAACAGGCCAACAACGGTGAAGGCAAGCACGATCCACCAGTGGTAGGCGGCAACGTCCTTGCCAATGAGGGGCGCGCGGACGATCTCAAGGTAGTGGTACAGCGGGTTCAGCTCAGCGATACGAGCGCGCTGCGCCACCTCACCACCCTGCTGCTTGAGGGTCTCCGTGGTCCACACGATCGGCGTGACATAAAACAGCAGCTGCACCAAAGCTTCAAGCAGCGGTGCCACATCGCGGAAACGCGTAGCGACGATGCCAAACAGCATGGTCACCCACACCCCGTTCAACACCAACAGCGCAAAACCAGGGACGAACAACAACACGTCCCACCCCAGGTCCAGGCGGAAAACCAGCACCAGGATGAGCCAGATGACCATGTTGTGCGCGAAGAACAGCATCTGGCGCCACACCAGGCGATACACATGCACCGAGAGGGCAGAGGGCAGCTGGTTGATCAGGCCTTCATTCTCAATGAAGATGTTCGAGCCGTCCTTGATGCACCCGGAGATGAAACCCCAGACGATGAAACCCACGGTCACGTGCGGCAAGAACTCCCGCACGGAGATCTGGAACAGCATCGAGTACAGCAAACCCAGCGCCAGGGCCATCACGCCGGTAGCGATGGTGATCCAGAGCGGGCCGAGCGTACTACGGCGGTAGCGCTGCTTGATGTCCTGCCAGCCGAGCTGGAGCCACAGCTCGTACTGGCCCCATCCGCGCGCAAGGTCACCGGCTGCCGCGCCAAAGCTTTGGGACGTGGAAGCCGGGGTGTTCTCGTTGGGGCCGGACGTCATGCGGGTGACGTCGGCAAGCAATTGCTTGTTGTCGTGCACGAGTATCACCCTAATGGCAGCAGCGCCGAAAACGGGTTAAGGGGCGTGGATGCACGGCCCGCCCGTTGGGGTGCATACTTGTTGCGGGTGTGTGGGTGGTGTTGAATGACCACCACACGAAAAATCATCGATGAGTCCGGAGAAAGAGAGGTGCAATGGCTTACGACGTCGCCAGCGTGCGCGGCCTCTACACCTCTTTATCGGACGGGTGGACCTACCTAAATGCGCACGATTGCCCCCAGATTCCGGAGCGTGTCTCCGCGGCTGTGTCACGCTCCTTCCGCCTGGCTCCGTCTGTGCCCGCGCCGGAAGGGCGCACCGGCACGCACTCGCGCCAATCCTTGGGGCGGCCGGAGGGTGACAACCTGTTGGCCAGTGCGCGCCACGCCGTGGCCGATCTCGTGGGTGCAAGCGCCGACCGCATCGTGCTCGGGCCAAGTCTGCCGGTACTGTACGCAGCACTCGTCGCGGCGATGGCACCGCAGTTCAGGCAGGATTCCTCGCTCATTGTCAGCCCGCTCGACCGGCCGGAACTCACCGCCACGTTGAGCACCGCGAACGTGCAGATCCGCACGGCGCACGCTGACCTAGGCACCGGCGAACTGCCCGCGTGGCAGTACAAGGAGCTCGTGGACGGCACATCCCGGCTTATCGCCCTGCCGGCAGCGCACCCGCAGCTGGGCACCGTCACGGATGTGGCGGGCATTGTGGACATTGTTCGCGACAGGTCCCGCGCATGGGTAGTCGTGGACGCCAGTGCTTACGCCCCGTACTACTGCATTGATTTCGACGCCTGGGGCGCCGACGTCATCGGCGTCGACCTTGGCCAGATCGGTGGCCCCCAAATCGCAGCCCTGGTGTTCCGCGACAGCGCCATGTTCAAGCGCCTTTCCATCGATCCGCTGCGCCTGGCCGGTCTGGGCCTCGCACCGGGTTTGGCGGGCGGTGTGTCCGCCGTGGTGGACCATCTGGCCAGCCTGGTACCCGCGCCGGAAGGGCGCAGCACCCGCCGGACACGCCTGGTGGCATCCATGGATGAATTGTCGTCCTACCTGCGCAGTCTCCGGGATGACCTCTACACCTTCCTAGGCACCTGGCCGGCGGTGCACATCCTCGGCGCCACGGGCGAAGCCGCGGCAGAAGCCAGCACAGAGCGCCTGCCACGCCTGACCTTCGGCGTACAGGGGGTGCCCGCGGCAACGGTGTATGAGCGCCTCTTCGACAATGGCATCGTGACCACCCTGGCCACCCCCACGCCCTTACTCACAGACATGGGGCTGGAAGAAATGGGCGGCGCAGTCACCGTGGGGCTCGGCCCCTTCAACACCTACGCGGACATTGAGCAGCTCATCCGCGTAGTGGCCTCCCTTGCCTAGTGGTCGACTAATCGTTGACCGTTAGCACGATCTTGCCGGTCGCGGAACCGGAGTCAAGGTGGTTGTGGGCCAACGCGGCGTCGGCAAGCTTAAAAACCTTAGTGAGCTGGTGCTTGATGGCCCCACTTTCAATGAGTGGCCACACGTGCTCCTCCGTCGAACGGCAAATCTCGGCCTTCATCTCGCGCGGGCGGGCACGCAGCGTGGTCGCGTGGACAGACAGGCGGCGCGGCATCATGCGGCCCAGGCTGAGCTCGCCCTTCGGCCCGCCTTGCACCGCGATGACAATGAGTTTTCCGTCCGTGGCCAGCGATTTAATGTTGTCCTCAAGGTACGGCCCGCCGACCACATCCAGGATGACATCGCACGAGCCGTGCAGCTTATCGACGAAGTCCTCCTCCCGATAATTCACCAAAATGTCCGCCCCGAGCTCCTGGCAATAGTCCAGTTTCGCGTTGGAACCGGCCGTGACGGCAACCTCGGCGCCGAGCGCTTTGCAGAGTTGGATGGCAAAAGAACCGATGCCGCCCGAGCCGCCGTGGATGAGCACACGCTGACCCTCACGCACGCCGGCGAGCATGCCCAAGTTGGACCACACGGTCGTGGCAACCTCCACCACCGCGGCGGCTTCCGTCAGGGTGAGTCCCTTCGGGATGCTCATGAGCTGGCCCTCCGGCACTGCGACGTACTCCGCGTAGCCACCCCCAGCCAGCAGGCAAGCCACTTCCTCGCCCACCTGGCGGCCGGTGTCCCCGGCATCCACGATGGTGCCGGTGCACTCCAGGCCGATGATTTCTGATTCACCACGTGGCGGCGGGTATTTCCCCTCAGCCTGCACCAGGTCAGCGCGGTTTACACCGGCGGCTGCGACCTTCACCAGCACCTCACCGGACTGAATCTCCGGCATCGCAATTTCAGTCAGTTCAAGGGATCGCGGATTGTCAGGATTAGTCACCGTGATTGCTTTCATGCCCACCCAGGGTAGTTGGGTAGCGCGCCCTGTGTTGTAAAGTTTGTGCTTGCTGCCAGTGGTAGCAAGGAGACGTGGCAGAGCGGCCGAATGCACTGGTCTTGAAAACCAGCGAGGGTCACACCTCCGCGGGTTCAAATCCCGCCGTCTCCGCCAAAACATTTCGTGCCCGCCCGGTGTGTTACCGGACGGGCACTTTTCTCATTGGCGTCACTCGATTTTTCTTACCGATTCCAGGCAGATGCTCTCGCATTTCCCCATGTCGCCGTTTCTGTGAGGTGAGATTTCTCGGATGGCGCCTTAGAGGTGACGGATGACCTGCTCCGCCATGAAGCGGGAACCCGCCTCAGTCGGGTGCAGGGACATGTTGTGGTTGGTGGTGTCCACGATGCCAGCCACCCAGCGGGTGTCTGCCGGCACGCAGGTGTTGTGGCCGGCAGACGGATCCTTGTTCTCGATGTAGGTGATCCGTGCGGCAGCAGCGGCGGCGCGCTGGTTGTCGCGGTTGAGGTTCTCCACGTGCTGGAGCAGCGGGAACGGGAAGCCAAGCGCCAGATTCGGAATGGCGTTCAGGAAGCACAGGGACTGCACGCCGTACGGCTCCGTGACAGCGAGCATGCCCGGCAGAAGGATCTTGGCGTTGGGGGCAACGGAACGCACGCGGTTGGTGGCGGAGACCACGTTGCGGACAAAGTCTGCGCGCATCTTGTTTTGATCGAACGGGGTCGCACCACGGCCAATGCCGTACGGGCCGTAGTCATTGATGCCCACCGCGAAGACGACAGCACGGGTGCCCGGGTGGATGTCACCGTTGCGGATGGCGAGGTTCACCTTGTCCGTGAGCACGTGGGAGGACTCAGCGGTGCAGGAGTAGTCCGCCACCGGGATGCCACTCAAGCGCTGAACCTGGCGCGGCCAGTTGTTCGGCGCCTGGAGGCAGCCATCACGGCTGGGGTAGGTGCCCCACACGAAGTGCTGAATGTCCGGGATCTGCACGTTCTTCAACGTGTTGCGCAGTTCATCGGGGTTGGAGGTGTAAGAGTCGCCGAAAGCGACCAGGTTGCCATTGGGTGCTGCATCCGCGGTGGTCACCACAGCGCTGCCTGCGCCGAAGCAGACGACGCTGAGGCATGCAGCAGCGATGGCCTTGGAAAGGCGGCTAAAACGCATGAGTTGTCCCTTCACTTCAGGTTGTATTGTCGGCGATACTACACGTCCGACAGCATATTGTTACACATTTATACGAATGTGACTGAAGTGAATGGGGTCAAGGCCCCTGCGGGGGCGCTTACTTGACGCTTATTTGGCGCTGTTACTTGGTTTTGTCCTTCTTCACACCGATGTTCTCGAAGATGAGCTCCACGATCCAGGACGCCACCGCCATCATGATTGCGCCGAAGAAGGCAGCCCAGAAGCCGGAGATCTGCAAACCGTTGCCCAGGCCGTCGGAGATCCAACCGGTCAGGGAGAACAGGAACGTGTTCACGATCAGGGAGAACAAGCCCAAGGTGAGGATCTTGAGTGGCAAGCTGAACAGGTGCACCACGGGGGAGATGAACGCGTTCACGAACATGAACACCAGCGCAACCCAGACGAATGCCCAGAAGCCGCCGAGGATGTCTACACCCGGAACAATTTGAACGACCAACCATAGGGCGGCGACGGTAGCTAGAACATCAATGAGAAAACGGGGCATGATGAAACCTTTCTGAATGGGGTTTAGGAATGTCTACTTATTAACAACATCCCATGCTGACAGAAATTCCTCAGCCTCGTCGCGGTTAGTCACGGTGATGCGCAGGCCTTCCGGGAAGGCGCGGGTGAGCACGCCATGTGAAGCCAGCTCGGCGGCCACACGCGGTGCCCACCCCGCATCCGGGGCGGGCAGCCACACGAAGTTGGCCTGGGAGCGCTCCGCACCGATGTGGTCCGCCACCTCATCGCGGACATCCACGGTGTCTTCCACACGGGCCAACAGCTCATCGCCGTGCTCCAGAGATGCCAGCGCGCCAGCCTGCGCCACCGCGCTGACCTGGAACGGCACACCCACCTTGTTCATGGCGGTGATCAGTTCCGCGTTGCCAAAGGCATATCCCACGCGCACGCCCGCCAGGCCGTACGCCTTGGAGAAGGTCCGCAGGCACACAACATTCGGGTACTCGCGCCAGATCTCCTGGCCGTTGACGGCATGTGGGTCCCGGACGAACTCGAAGTAGGCCTCATCCAACGCCACGGTCACGTGTGAAGGCACCTGCGCCATGAACTCAGCAAACTCGTCCGCGGTCACCACAGCACCCGATGGGTTATTGGGGCTGCAGATGAACACCAAGGAGGTGGTGTCATCGATGGCGGAGAGGATGGAGGGGAGGTCGAGGGAGCCGTCGATAAGCAAAGGAACAGGACGTGGCTCCGCGCCGCAGATGCGCGCGAAGATGGGGTACGCCTCGAAGCTGCGCCACGGGAAGACAATGCTGTTGCCTGGCGTGGATGTGGCCTGCGCGAGCTGCTGGCACAGCGCGGACGAGCCGCAACCGGCCGCCACGTTGGCAGGCTCCACCCCCAGGTGGTGCGCGAGTGCGTTGACCAGCTTGGATGCGCCCATATCCGGGTACCTATTGGCGCCGAGTGCAGCACGCGTCATCGCCTCCACCGCCGCGGGCAACGGCGCCCCGGCAACCTCGTTGGAGGACAACTTCAGCGCATCGGGGTCCGACGTGCCGGGGACATAAGCGGGAATGGCATCAAGGTCAGGGCGGATCATGGTGCGCAAGTCTAGCGCGCGGTGTTTTGGTTGGCTGACAGATTGTAGGTAGTCTGTATCTCGGTCTGGAGATGTGCCAGAGTGGCCGATTGGGGCTCCCTGCTAAGGAGTTGACCTTTCACGAGGTCCGCAGGTTCAAATCCTGTCATCTCCGCCATGCGCCCGTAGCTCAACGGATAGAGCATCTGACTACGGATCAGAAGGTTGGGGGTTCGAATCCCTCCGGGCGCACCAAATTTTTTTGGGCGTGCGTAAGCTGGCTGTGGATCATTTTCTCCGACCTTTTCCGGATTAATTGTCACCTCAAAAAAAGGGGGCGCGCTATGGCTGCGGTTGAACAGTTCGATGTTTATGAGCTTGAAAAGCAGGTAGAGAATTACCTTCGCAGTCATAATGCGGAAAAGATCTCGGAGCTGCTCGATGGAGCTCAGCTCAATGACATCATCAGCCTGATTGAACGCACCTCGCTGAAGCGCGGTGCTGTGATTTTCCGTCTTCTGCCGCCGGAGCGCGCGGGCCTTGTTTTCGACGCGCTCGATCCATACCACCAGGCAGCAATGGTGCACGCGCTGGGCAGCGACGGCGTGGGGTCCTTCTTCGAGGACCTCGGTGCGGAAGACAGGGCCATGCTTATCGACGAGCTTCCGCCCGAAGTCGCCGCCCGCCTCATGCGCGAACTGGACGAGTCTGACCAGGAGTACACCAACGTTGTCCTGGGCTATGAGCGCGGCACCGTCGGACGCGCTATGTCGCCAGAGATCGCAGAGATCTACATGGACATGACCGCCCGTGAGGTGTGTGATCTCCTGCGTGCGCAGCACGAAGATCTGGAAACGCTGTACACCCTCCCAGTCATTGACCGTGCCCGTTATGTGCAGGGCATTGTGAAGATGCGCGACCTGTTCCTCGCGGCCGATGACGTGAAAATGTCTGAGCTGGTTGTGGACAGCCCCACCGTGAGCGTCAACGACGATGCCGAAGAAACCGCCCGCTGGTTCCTGCCACTGTCCTTGCTGGCAGTGCCGGTGGTGGATTCCAACGACAAGCTCGTGGGCATCTTCACCTTCGATGAGGCCCAGGACATTGTTGAGAGTGAGGACACGGAGGACTCCGCCCGCCAGGGTGGTTCGGAGGCACTCAAGACCCCGTATCTGGCCACGCCCTTGATCACACTGGTCAAGTCCCGCATCGTCTGGTTGCTTGTCCTGGCGGTCTCCGCGTCACTGACCGTCCAGGTGCTGGACGTCTTTGAGGGGAAACTGGAAAAGGCCGTGGTGCTGTCCCTGTTCATCCCGCTGCTGACCGGTACCGGTGGTAACACCGGCAACCAGGCCGCCACCACCGTGACCAGGGCTTTGGCGCTCGGCGACGTGCACAAGTCCGACATCCTCAAAGTCATGTGGCGCGAGGTCCGCGTGGGCCTCATGCTCGGTGCCGTTCTCGGTTTCCTCGGGTTCCTCGCTGCCTGGGTGTTCTTTGGCATTGAGATCGGCATCATCATCGGCACGACCCTCCTGTCCGTGTGCACCATGTCCGCCACCGTTGGCGGTGCCATGCCCATCGTGGCCAAGACTGTTGGCGCTGACCCTGCCGTGTTCTCCAACCCGTTCATCTCCACCTTCTGCGATGCAACCGGTCTGGTGATCTACTTCCTCATCGCTACATCCGTCCTTGGCCTTTAGGGCCCTTAGTTTGGTGCCCTGAACAGGCAATTTTGCCTTCTTTGGAGGGTGGTGTAGCGTTGTACCTCGTTGCAAACGCTGGCACTGTGGTGAACGGAGTGAATCAGCAAAGCAGCGGACGCGCCCGTAGCTCAACGGATAGAGCATCTGACTACGGATCAGAAGGTTGGGGGTTCGAATCCCTCCGGGCGCACCAAAGAAAAACCCGCACTCACGTGCGGGTTTTCGCATTAGCCCCCATGGTTTATGCGGGTTAAGGGTTAAGGGGGTTAAGGGTAAAGGGGGCGAGGGTTGTCCTTGGGCGCTTTTCCTTCACTGGGTTGTGTAAAAATTTACATCGCGAAAAACTGGCTCGGATGAAATCGCTGGTAGAAAATTTCTACTATTTGATAGTTACCGGAGC
>NZ_JAKMUS010000001.1 GCF_027570075.1 Corynebacterium meitnerae | reverse complement strand
CACGTAGCCATCTCAGTCCTTCTGAGATGACCCTGCCTGCAGCTTGGAGCTGATCTTGCCGAGGTCAGTGTCCTGGGCTGCTGGGGTCTTGGTGAGTGGAGCACACTCCTTGGACAGGTATGCGATACCGCCGATGAGTCCAGCGAGACCCGCCAGAACAGCACCAGCCTGCAGCACGCCACCGCTCTGGCCCCATGTGCGGGCGATTTCGGGATTGTAGATACCCAGCTGCTGTTGGATCTGAGTATTGAGCTGTTCGATGGCAGGAATACGGATCTGGGTGAGCAGAAGCAGTGGGAGAGCCAGCAGGGCAGGAATTCCAACAAGACCGCCACCATACAGGCACTTGGTGAGTGCATCCGTATGGTTCTCGACCTTCGTGAGGCGGTCTTTGATGTCATCGAGATCGTTTTGCAGGTTAGTGATCTCCTTCTCGATGATGGTGATCTTCTCCTGGTCTGTGTTGTTCTGCTCCTTGATCTTCTCAACCAGCTCCCTGATTTCCTTCAGCTCCGTGACGAGGGTGTTGTACTCCTCGCGGGACGGCGAGTCCTTCTTCTCCAAAGCCTCGATGCGATTACGTAGATCAGAAAGGTCGATGGTCTTCCAGACCGTCTTTCCACCGTCAACGTCGGAGCGGTAGACCTCGTAGACGCCCTTCTCCTCATTCCACCTGATGTCCGTGACGTAGATGTCGAAGACGTTGAACGTCACTGACTGGCCATCCGGCGTGGTGATCGTCACCGTGTGGTTAGGGGTGCCCTTGTTCTCCTCGGTCACCTTGACCTGCTCCAGTGGGACTGTCTTTTCCTCACCATTGATGGTGATCACAAGATTGCCCTTGCCGTCGGTCTTGATGTCGGTGACAGCTCCGTCATTCAGCTTGATCGTCCAGGTCTCGCCATCGGAGCGTGTAACCAGGTAGTCGCCATTCTCTTGCTTCTCCACGTTGATGATGTGGAGATCCTGGGCGGGAGGGTTGCTTACTTCCTCAACTGGAGTTTCAGAGAACTTATCGACGATCTTGTAGTAGAGAGTCCCCTTATCCCACAGGGAATTCTCGACGAGGTCCTTTTCGAAGTCGGCGAGTGGATCTTGGCGTGATAGGCCGCTTGTAGGCGTGACCTGCTCGTGCAGAGTCTGGCTGAACAGCCGGAAATCGATGCTGCCGGAAGTGACCGTCAAAGGGTCATCAGGGATGAAGAGGAACTGCACGACATCAATGTTCTCAGTAGCGCTGACAACCCATCGTCCTTGACCAGGGACTGAAATGTCAGAAGCGATCTTTGCGTCTTCACCAAAGGCCTCATTGAATCCATCAGTGGGGTAACCCCACGAAGATGTGTCGAAGGTAGTGCCTGCAGGAACGTCTGCGGAGAAAAACGCCGGGTTGGCGCGGTTGTTGGCGATTGAATCTGCGCGGTCAATATCAGTTCTTTGAAGAGCAAGGAACTCCTCGCGGCTGATACCAGTTGTTCGCTCGATGCTGCGCAAGTCGACTGGTGCTGAGGTGAGGTATGTGCGCTCTTCATTGAATTTCATTTCAATGTTGAACGAAGGGGATTGGGGATTGGTGGGATATCCCAGAACCGTGAACCCTGTTTGCTGTTGGTCCCCATTGGGTGCGACTACATCGAGGGAGGTGTCCCGAAGTGAAGTCGCGGCCTGAAGTCCGGTCTTAGGCACGAAGCGAATGGTGCCACCGGCATCGTCGTACTCCCACGTGCCTGCCGGTTCATCGGTTGTCGCGATCTCCCAACCCTGTGGGACGAGTTTCTGTACGTTGATCCACGACCCGGCCTGGCCAGCTTCGGTTTGAGAGGTTAAAACGGAAGCGTGCGGTGAATTCGGGCGATGGGGTACAGACACTCGTGTGGATTGACCATTGCCCGTCTGAATGACGAGTGCTGCTTCAACGGCTTGTTTTGGCGTGAGTGGTGTCTTGGTGTCGGGCTTGAAATTGAAGGATGCTTCCGACTTCCCATTGCTGTCAGACGACTTGTCCTTCACCCACGTTCCGTGCGGAACTTTGATATCTCCGGTGGGAAGGGCCGCGTCGTTCTCGCCGAGAATCACCTTCGTAACGTTTCTCGCTCCTTCTTCAAAATGGATGCTGTAATGGCCTTTCGCATCGGCAGCGTTGAATCGGTGAGGGGCGGTGTACTCGATGCCGTCAATGGTTTGCTGGCCAACAGTGGCGTCCTGCGCGACTGCAGTAGGTGCGGCAAGGACGGAGCTATGAGGTACGACAGTGTTGACGCCACTGAACGTAACGGCACTAGCTACAGCAATCGCAATAGCCTTGCGGGAGAATGCTGTACGAGAATGAGCATTAGACACGGTGAAGCCTCCACAGGGAAGTTGACAGAACTCAGCCGCGAGTACGGCATAAGTGTTTGATGGGTGAACAATTCCAGCCTAAATGGCATTACATTGCTGAGGGAAACAATTCTGGTGGAAATATTCACCGTGGAGGGTGTCCGTCCTACGGTGTCTGTGTGTAAAAAATTACATGGCAGATTCGTGGCGAAAATGAACCAGCTGATCAAAGGTTTCTATCGTCGAATAGTTTCTGCGGCAATGTAAAATTTTACACAGGATGCCCCAGGATGACCTCCCGCGAGGCTTTCGCGTTAAGCGTTCGCCGCTGATTTCGGGTTTCCGCGGAAGCACCACGCGGTGATGCCGCAGAGGATGGCAGCGACAGCGGCTTGGAAGGCGATGACGGCTTCGTGAGCGCGGGCGTAGGCGGGGGCGGCGGCGTCGCGGGTGGCGGGGTTGAAGATGGCATCCATGCCCATGTGGGCAATGTCCTGTGGCATGAAAGCGATCAGGAGAGAGGTCAGCATCGTGCCGGAGACAGCGACGGTGATGAGGGTGCCGAATTCGTAGGAGACTTCTTCCACGCTGGCGGCCATGCCGGAGCGCTCGGCGGGGGCGGCGCCGATGATGGCGATGGAGGAGACGGACATGGCGAAGTTGGCGCCGGCGCCGAGGATGATGAAGCCGGTGAGGAAGACAGGGAAGCTGTCCAGGTTGGAGCCCCACCAGGACACGAGACCGCCAACGACGCAGAGGGCGAAGCCAGTGCAGACGATCGTGCGGAAGCCAACGCGGTGAAGAATCGCTCCACCGGCGATGGAGAGGGGCAGGGCGATGACGCCGACGATGCCGATGGTGAGGCCGGCGTGGAAGGGGGTGAAGCCGTCCACAAGCTGAAGGCGCTGGGTGGTGGTCATCTCCAGTCCGATGACCACGAACATTGCGCCGATGGCAGTGATGGCACCGCCGGCGAAGATCGGGTTTTTGAAGATATCCAAGGTGAGCAGTGGCTCAGGCAGTTTCTTCTGACGGCGGGCAAACATGAAGGCGCCAAACAGCATGATGACAACAGCGACGGCGAGGATGGTCATGTTGGTGTCCAGGCGTGCGCTTTCCTTGATCACCATGGTCAGGCCCGAGAGGGCGAAGAGAGCGTAGATAGAGGAGAAGATGTCCCACATCTTTTCCGGATTCGGCTTGTTCTTCGGGCCGATCAACATGGTGAGGATGAAGGTGATGATGACAGCGGGGACGTTGATCAAGAACACCGAACCCCACCAGAAGAACTCAAGCAACAAGCCACCGACGACAGGGCCCAGTGCCGCGCCCAGTACCGCGGCGGAAACCCAGATGCTCATCGCCACATTGCGCTCACGCTCCTCAGGGAAAATCTGGTTCACCAGCGCGAGAGTGGCGGGCAGCATGGTGGCAGCACCCATGCCCAAGAAGGCGCGAGCAATGATGAGTACCAGCGGGGTGGGGGAGAAAGCGGCGGCAAGGGAGGCAAAGCCGAAGATGACCAGGCCGATCATGAACATGAGGCGGTGGCCAATCTTGTCGCCTAGGGTGCCCGTGCCCAGCAAGAGGCCGGTGATCACCAGCGGGTAGGCGTTAATGATCCACAGTGACTCGGAAGCAGACGCCCCTAACTGCTCATCAAGCGCAGGCAAGGCCGTGTACAGGATTGAGTTATCCAAGGCCACCATGAGCAGGCCGAGCGACACGACGACAAAAAATGGCCACCGGTTCGCATTGGACGGGGTGTTGTTAGAAGAGCTACTGGGGGAATTCACGCGGATAACCTACCCTTTGAGGCAGACACTTGTCACGCTAAGAGGTGTGGCGGTGGGACGGGTGACGTCGATAAGCGAAAGAGAGCTTGACCACAGTGAAGAAGAAACTCGCCGCAGTGATTGCAGCAGCTGGCCTTGCACTGGCGGGGGCACCGGCGGCCATGGCGCATGACTCCGTGATTGACGCGACCCCGGGGATTGAGGAAACAGTGACGGAGTTCCCCACCGAACTTCTGCTGGTGTTCTCCGGTATCCCGAAAGACGGCTTCAACACCATCGCGTTGTCCCGGATTGATACCAATGAGGTGTTGTTCAGTGGTGAGCCCACCGTGGATCGACAGAACGTGAGTATCGATGTGCCTGAGGGGTTGGACCCTGAACCCGGTCAGTACCGCATTGGCTTTCAAATCACGTCATCTGATGGGCACGCCACGAAGGGCATGACGCGGTTTACCTACCAGCCGCCCGGAAGCAGTGTTGACGGTGCCGCGGGTGCTGCCGATTCTGACGGCGCCCAGGCATCGAACACACAAGACAGCGCAGACGAGCAAGAGAATATTCGCAGCGGATACATCTGGGTGTGGCTGCTCCTTGGCATCGTCCTCGTCGGTGGCCTTGTCATTGCGCTGCTGGGGCAACGCCAGCGCAATGTGATGCGCGACTGACGTATTACAAGCAGACCAGAGTAAGATCACCCGCAGTGCCCGCGCCGGGCTCATGTGGCGCGCGCGGAGCAAGGCCCAGAACACACCAGCGGGCGCGGCCAGGTATGCCGCCCACGCGTGAGCGCAAAAGGAGCGCTGAATAACTTATGTCCAGCGGGATTGCCCCAACTGCACTGATCCACGACCCGTTTGAGGTCCCGGCCGGCACGCCGGTGGGCGCAGCGATGAGGGAGCTGGAATTGCCCAACAAGGGCGATGAGGCCATCGTCTGCGTCCAGGATGCAGAGGGGAACTTGAAGGATCTGTCCCACGTGCCGGAAGAAACCGCCAGCTTCATGCCGGTGGCAGCGAACACTGAGCTGGGCCGCAGCGTCATCCGTCACTCCTGTGCCCACGTGCTGGCGCAGGCTGTGCAGGAGGAATTCCCGGATGCGAAGCTGGGCATTGGTCCGGCGATCAATGATGGCTTCTACTACGACTTCGATGTCAAGGAGCCGTTCACCCCTGAGGATCTGAAGTCGCTGGAGCGGCGGATGAAGAAGATCATTAAGCAGGGCCAGAAGTTCGTCCGCGGTGTCTATAGCTCCGCAAGCGAAGCTATAGAAGACTTGAAGGATGAGCCGTACAAGCTGGAGCTGATCCAGGACAAGGGCTCTGTGGACCCGAACTCGGATGAGGCAACGGAGGTTGGCGCTGGTGATCTGACGCACTACGACAACGTCAACCCGCGTACGAATGAGGTTGTGTGGCACGATCTGTGCCGTGGCCCGCACGTACCCACCACCAAGTACATCCCGGCCTTCGCCTTGACGCGATCTTCTGCCGCGTACTGGCGCGGTGACCAGTCCAATGCTGGCCTGCAGCGCATTTACGGCACTGCGTGGGAGTCCAAGGAGAAGTTGGACGAGTACCAGCACATGCTGGCAGAGGCGGAAAAGCGTGACCACCGTCGCTTGGGCGCAGAGATGGATCTGTTCTCCTTCCCGGACCAGGTTGGTTCCGGTCTGCCGGTGTTCCACCCGGACGGCGGCATCGTGCGCATGGAGATGGAGAACCACTCCCGCAAGCGCCACCAGCAGGCGGACTATTCCTTTGTGAACACCCCGCACGTGACCAAGGGCGACCTGTTCAAGCAGTCTGGCCACCTGGATTGGTACGCCGACGGTATGTTCCCGCCCATGCAGCTCGACGGCGAGTGGGACGAGGAAGGCAACTGCACGAAGCAGCCGGTGGACTACTACACCAAGCCGATGAACTGCCCGATGCACAACCTCATCTTCGATTCCCGTGGCCGTTCTTACCGTGAGCTGCCACTGCGCCTGTTCGAGTTTGGCACCGTGTACCGCTACGAGAAGTCCGGCGTGGTTCACGGTCTGACCCGCGCGCGTGGCTTCACGCAGGATGATGCGCATATTTACTGCACGGAGGACCAGCTTGAGCAGGAGCTTACCGACGTACTGGAGTTCATCATCTCCCTCCTCCAGGATTACGGCCTGGATGACTTCTACCTGGAGCTGTCCACCAAGGACCCGGAGAAGTACATCGGTGATGATGAGATCTGGGAGCGTTCCACCAACATTCTGGAATCCGTAGCCACCAAGTCCGGCCTGGAGCTCGTTCCGGACCCGGCGGGTGCTGCGTTCTACGGTCCGAAGATCTCAGTTCAGGCACGCGATGCGATTGGCCGTACCTGGCAGATGTCCACGGTGCAGCTTGATTTCAACCTGCCGGAGCGCTTCAACCTGGAGTACACCGCCCCGGATGGTTCGAAGAAGCGTCCGGTGATGATTCACCGCGCACTGTTCGGCTCCATCGAGCGTTTCTTCGGCGTGCTGCTGGAGCACTACGCCGGTGCGTTCCCGGCATGGTTGGCGCCGCACCAGGTGGTAGGTATTCCGGTGGCCGATGAGTTTGCTGGTCACTTGGATGAGGTTGTCGCGCAGCTGCGTGCACGTGGTCTGCGCGCCGAGGTTGATCACTCGGATGACCGCATGCAGAAGAAGATTCGTACCCACACCACGAGCAAGGTGCCGTTCATGCTCCTGGCCGGTGCCCGCGATGTTGAGGCCAATGCGGTGAGCTTCCGCTTCCTCGATGGCACCCAGGTCAATGGTGTCCCGGTAGATGAGGCGATCGAGCTCATCACCGCGTGGGTTGGGGAGCAGATCAATGATCAGCCGACCGAGGAAGCCATTGCAGCGCGGCGCGGCTAATGCCCCTGAGGGCACGAACGGGCAGACCTACGTCGATAAGGGCGTGGGTCAGCCCGATCGTCTCGTGCGCCTGTGGGCGCCGTACCGGTCGAGCTACATCTCGGCGCGGTCAGGGGAGCGCGCCAACAAGGATCCCTTCCTCGCAGCCCCCGAGCAGTCTGATGAGGATGCGCTGATTATCGCGCGCGGCAAGACGGTTTACGCGCTGCTCAATTTGTACCCCTACAACGCCGGTCACCTCATGGTCGTGCCGTACCGCAAGGTCGCAGAGCTTGAATTGCTTAACGACGAAGAGACGGCCGAACTCATGTCCTTCGCCAAACTCGCCGTGCGCACCTTGAAGCGCGTGTCCCGCCCGGAGGCCATCAACGTTGGCTTGAATCTGGGGAAGGCTTCCGGTGGTTCTGTCGGGGACCACCTGCACTTGCATGTGGTTCCACGCTGGGCAGGGGACTCCAATTTCATGACGGTGATTGGTGGCACGAAGGTGCTACCGCAGCTGTTGAAGGACACGCGCACATTGTTGGCGCAGGCCTGGGCGGAGATCGTTGAGGAGGATGCGAATGCTTAGCGTGCACGCTCGGAAACCAGCTGCCGTCGTCGTCGATCCCGTAGCCAGAGCTCTGCTTCGCATTGGTCTGACGCCAAATATGGTGACGGTGGCCGGGACTCTGGCCACGATTACTGCCCTGGTCTTGTTGATCCCTACTGGCCATCTCGTCTGGGCAACAGCCTTGACTGCGCTGTTTGCTGCCATGGATTTGATCGATGGAACGATGGCCCGCATGCGCGGCGGCGGTACTGCGTTTGGTGCCACGCTTGACGCCAGCTGCGATCGTCTGACCGATGGTGCGCTCTTCGGGGCGATCGCTGTGTGGTTGATCTATACCGAACAAGCGTACCCATCAGCGGCAGTGGCCTGCCTCATCGTCTTGGTGCTGTCCCAGGTGATCAGCTACATCAAGGCCCGCGCGGAAGCAGGAGGCCTCACCGTCAATGGCGGGCTGATTGAGCGCGCCGAGCGCATCATCATTGCCTTGGCCGGCCTGTTCCTGCAGGGCGTGGGTGTGCCCAATGCAGTCGTGGTGTCTTTGTGGATTCTGGTCGTGGGGTCCGCGATCACCGTGATTCAGCGGCTCGTCCTGGCATCGCGCGACCCGAAGGCTTCCACGCGTATCGCCCCGCCGAAGGGTGCCACGGACCCAGCGAGCACAAGCGAGTAGCCAGACGTGAAGGACTCACTGGTTGCCGCCGGGTATATGGCGGGATGGAAGCTCGTACGCCATATGCCGTACCCGTTGGCGGCCACTCTGTTCAATGCTGGCGCCGATATGGCGTCTGATCGGGGGCGCGGCGCTGACATGCTGCGCCAGAACCTCACCCATGTCGTGGGGGCGGAAAACGTCACCCAGGCTTTAGTGCGCGCCTCCATGCGCTCCTATGCCCGCTACTGGCTGGAAGCGTTCCGGCTGCCAGCTATCGCTGGCAAGCCAGAACTCATGGCCACGTTGGATGATGCACTCATCGGACGGGAACACGTCGAAGCCGCCGTCACCAGAGGCAAGGGCATGGTGATCACGCTGCCACACTCGGGCAACTGGGATATGGCTGGCATGTGGCTCGTGGGCAGGTACGGGGGATTCGCCACCGTCGCGGAGCGCCTCAAGCCGGAGGTGCTTTTTAGCGCTTTCGTGGACTACCGTGAATCCCTTGGCTTCGAAGTGCTTGCTGCCACTGGTGAGAAAACTCCGCCGTATGAGCGCCTCAAGGAAGTGCTGCACGATGGTGGCGTGGTGTGCCTGATGGGGGAGCGTGACATGACACCGCGGGGTGTTCCCGTCACCTTCTTCGGGGAACCAACAACCTTTCCGGCGGGGCCGGCGAAGCTCGCGATGGAGACGGGCGCGAGCCTGCACGTAGCCCACTCCTGGTTCACGGGGACGACGCATGAGCCAGGGTGGGGGCTGAGTTGCTCGGCCCCCATTGAGGTCACTGACCTTGAGGTGACCACGCAGCGGGTAGCTGATCTTTTTGCCTCCAATATCGCGGCGCACCCGGAAGACTGGCACGCCCTTCAGCCGATCTGGCCGCATCAGCGGCGGAGCAGGTGATAGTGCCGTGCGTATCGGAATGGTGTGCCCGTATTCCTTTGACTACCCCGGCGGCGTCCAGGCCCACATCCTGGATCTGGCTCGGGTGTTCACAGAGGAGGGCCATCACGTTGAAGTCTTGGGGCCAGGGACGGAGCTCGCACGGGAACAAGATCTCCCCAGCTATGTCACCCTGTCCGGCCCAGCGGTGGCGTTGAGCTACAACGGTTCCACCGCACGGCTGTCTTTCGGGCCACGCGCATTCCGGGCAGTGCGGGAGTTTCTCAACCGCGGCAATTTCGATGTGGTGCACATCCATGAGCCAAACGCGCCGAGCCTGTCACTCATCACGCTCATGCTCGCGCGGGAACCAGTGGTGGCCACGTACCATGCCTCCGCAGCGCGATCGCTCGCGTTGACTATCGCGCGCCCGTTCCTCCGACCACTGCTCGAAAGAATCCAAGCGGGTATCTCCGTCAGTGAGATGTCCCGCCGCTGGCAGGTTGAGCAGCTCGGTGGCGACCCGGTTCTCATCCCCAATGGGGTGGATACGGGGAGGTTGAGGGGGAAGGGAAGCGCGGATAAGCATGCCCACATAGCTTTTCTTGGGCGTATCGACGAACCCCGCAAAGGCCTGCCCACTCTTCTTTCGGCGTTGCAGCTGATGGAGACCTCTCCGCGCGTGACCGTGATCGGCGGTGGCGAGCATGAGCCAACTCCGGGTGTTGATTTCGTGGGGCGCGTGAGTGATGAGGAGAAGGCGGCGATTCTGGGCAGCGCGGATATTTATGTCGCGCCGAACACGGGTGGTGAGTCTTTTGGGATTGTCCTCGTGGAGGCCATGGCCGCGGGCTGCGCGGTGGTGGCCAGTGACTTGGAGGCATTCGCCGCCGTCTGTGATGCGGATTCCGATGAGCCGGCCGGTGAGCTTTTCCCAGTGGGTGACGCGCGTGCGTTGGCCACGATTCTGGATCGGCTTGTGCGTGACGATGACGCGCGCGCTGCTCTTATCTCTGCCGGCCGGAAGCGGGCCGAACTCTACGACTGGCAGCACGTGGCAGCCGAGGTGATGGACGTGTACCTCACTGCGACGGGAGGTGAGTAGCGATGAGTACTTCTGCAGTTATTGCGTTCGTCGTTCTTGTTCTTCTGGCGGTTGCCCTGTGGGCAATCTTTACTGCGCGCCGGCTTGATTGCCTGCATATTCGCGTCGATCGTGCGCGTCGGGCACTCGATCACGTGTTGATCTGCGGTGATCCTGCATGCCAGCGCCGCCACGATCTTGCCGTGCGGTTCTACAACAACGCTGTGGCGGACACGCGTCGGTTACGATTGCGGCCGGTGATCCGCGTGCTGCGTCTGGCGGGAACAGCACCTTTGCCCGAGTTCTTTCCTTTCGCTAAACGTCGCGCAGACCGGCCGAGGGAGGGCTAAGGTTATGTTTCATGGATTTTGATGTACCCAAGATCGATGACCTTCTGAACCTGGAGCAGCTGGACACCAACATCTTCCGCGGGAAGGGTGTTTTTAGTGGTCTGCAGCGCACCTACGGTGGCCAGGTAGCAGCGCAGAGCCTGTCCGCGGCAACGAAGACGGTGGAAGAGGACAAGGTTGTCCACTCCCTGCACAGTTACTTTATTCGCCCTGGCAAGGCAGACCAGGACACCATTTTTATGGTGGACCGCGTCCGTGATGGGCGTAGCTTTGCCACCCGCCTTGTTCACGCGATTCAGGACGGGGAGACAATCTTCTCGCTTGAGGCAAGCTTCCACATCACCAACGATGAGGGCATTGAGCACTCCGACAAGATGCGTGAAGTTCCGCCACCAGATGACGTCATCCCGCTGGAGCAGGCAGGCGGCCCGCTGAAGTTCTTCTCCATGTGGGCGAAGGACTGGGATGTGCGTGTGGTGCCCGACAATGACTTTGCGCACAACCCGTACACGCCCAGCCAGCAGGTGGTGTGGTTTAAATCCCGTCGCGCGTTGCCGGATGATCAGACCTTCCACATTTGCACCCTGGCGTACATGTCTGACCTGACTCTGCTGCACTCGGCTTTGGTCCCGCACCGTGGACACAAGGTGCAGATGGCGTCCCTGGACCACGCGATGTGGTTCCTGCGCCCCTTCCGCGCCGATGAGTGGATGCTGTATGACCAGGTTTCCCCGTCCGCACACGGTGGCCGCGCCCTGACCCAGGGCCGTGTCTTCGACTCCAAGGGAAACCTGGTGGCCATGGTGGTGCAGGAAGGCCTGACTCGCACCTTGGCGGAGGGCAAAGTCGCCTTCGAGTAGTGGCAGAAAAACTGGCTGAAAGGGTCGGCGTATACTAGGCAGCCGACACTTTAGCCAGAGGAAAGGGGAGATGGCACATGGCTGGCCACTCAAAATGGGCTACTACCAAGCACAAGAAAGCTGCTAATGACGCGAAGCGTTCCAAGCTGTGGGCGAAACTGATCAAGGACATTGAGGTCGCCGCACGTACTGGCGGTGGTGACCCGGCTGGTAACCCGACCCTCGACGACATGATCCGCAAGGCACAGAAGGCTTCTGTGCCCAAGGACAACATTGAGCGCGCCCGCAAGCGTGGCTCCGGTGAGGAAGCTGGTGGCTCCGACTGGGAGGACATCACCTACGAGGGCTACGGTCCGAATGGTGTGGCCATGCTCATCCAGTGCCTGACGGATAACCGCAACCGTGCTGCGACTGAGGTGCGCACCGCGATGACCAAGAACGGTGGCAACCTGGGTGAGTCCGGTTCCGTTGGCTACATGTTCAGCCGTAAGGGCGTGAACACCGTGGTCAAGGGCGACCTGACGGAGGACGACGTGCTCATGGCTGTCCTTGAGGCTGGTGCGGAAGAGGTCAATGACCTGGGCGAGCACTTCGAGGTTGTCTCTGAGGCAACTGATCTGCACGCAGTGCGCGACGCGCTGAAGGACGCTGGCATTGAAGTCGAGGAGACGGACCAGGACTTTCGTGCTTCTGTCGAGGTCGAGTTGGACCTGGAGGGCGCGAAGAAGCTGGAGAAGCTTATCGACGCGTTGGAGGACGCCGACGATGTCCAGAACGTCTACACCAACATGACGATGTCGGACGAGGTTGCTGAGGCACTGGCTAACGAGTAACCCCAAAACTGCATTCAGATACCCGGTCTTCCGTGTGGGAGGCCGGGTATGTGTGTTCTTGTGGTAGAACAAGTGTGTGACTCCGAAGGTCGGGGTAGTGAAGGGGAGCTATGAACCTTGAGGGCCTGCGCGTGATGGGCATTGACCCGGGCTTGACCCGGTGTGGCCTGTCCGTGATCCAGGCTGGCAAGGGCAGGCAGGTGATCCCCGTGGCGGTGGGTGTTGTGCGCACGCCGTCAGATGCGGAACTCGCTCAGCGTTTGTTGCGTCTGTCCCATGCTGTGAACGAATGGATGGATGATTACAAGCCAGACGTCGTGGCAATGGAGCGCATCTTCGAACGTGGCAACGTATCCACCGTGATGCAGACCGCTCATGCCGTTGGCGTGATGGTGTTGGCAGCCGCGGAGCGCGATATCCCGGTGTACATGTACACCCCGTCCGAGGTGAAGAAGGCGATTTCCGGTAATGGCCGTGCGGATAAGAAACAGATGACCGCGATGATTACGCGCATTCTGGGCCTGTCCGCGCCGCCGAAGCCAGCGGATGCCGCTGATGCGCTGGCCATTGCTGTGTGTCATTGCTGGCGTGCACCACTGCTTGCGCGTGGTGCTGCGGCAGCAGCGCTGGCGGCGCAAAGCCCTGCATCGACCCCAAGGAATCCCGTGAATGGAAAGGCACGAGTAAACCCATGATTGATTCTCTGAACGGCGAAGTGATCGCCATTGGTTTGGACCACGCTGTCATTGAGTGTGCTGGTGTGGGATATCGCTTCATGGCCACCCCGCCGACCCTGGGCCGGTTGACCCGCGGTGAGAATGCTCGTGTGTTGACCGCGATGGTGGTCAAAGAAGACAGCATGACCCTCTATGGGTTTACTGATGATGATGGGCGCAGCATGTTCCACCGCCTCACCACCGTTTCTGGGCTGGGTCCGAAGTTGGCAATGGCCTCTTTGTCCGTCTTTGAACCAGCTGAGCTTGCTGGGCACATCACTGCCGGTGATTCCAAGGCGATTCAAGCCATCCCCGGTGTGGGCAAGAAGATGGCTGACCGTTTGATCCTTGAGCTCAAGGACAAGCTGAAGGGTGTCTATGCGGCACCGGCTGCCGAAGGTGATGCTAGCGGTGCAGCGACAGCAGCAACCGCTAGTGCCTCCTTTGCCACGGAACAGGTGGTGGAGGCGCTCGTCGGTCTTGGCTTCCCGGAGAAGAGTGCACGCACCGCGGTTGGCGCTGTCGTGGAAGAAGACCCAGAGGTGGATTCCTCTGCATTGCTGCGCGCAGCACTTAACCGTTTGGGTAAGAAATAGAAGGGGGAGGTGCAGTGACGGATGTCTGATGTAGAAAAGACTGAGTTTGAACTGCCGCCGGAGCTGGCGCGGCAGATTAATTCACCGATTGATGCCGCGCAGCAGTCGGAGGAACGGGACTATGAGAGGTCACTGCGCCCGAAATCTATTGATGAGTTCATTGGTCAGCCAAAGGTGCGCCAGCAGCTTGGCCTTGTTCTTGAAGGTGCGAAGAAACGCAATGTGACACCGGACCATATTCTTCTGTCCGGCCCGCCTGGTTTGGGTAAGACGACGATGGCGATGATTGTGGCGCAGGAACTGGGAACGTCGTTACGCATGACGTCTGGCCCGGCACTCGAGCGAGCCGGGGATCTTGCAGCGATGCTGTCCAACCTCATGGAAGGCGATGTGCTTTTCATCGACGAGATCCACCGCATCGCCCGTCCCGCTGAGGAGATGCTCTACATGGCGATGGAGGATTTCCGCATTGACGTGATCGTCGGCAAAGGCCCCGGTGCTACCTCGATTCCGTTGGAGATCCCGCCGTTCACCCTCGTGGGCGCAACAACGCGCGCGGGCATGCTTACCGGCCCGCTGCGTGACCGTTTCGGCTTCACCGCGCAGATGGAGTTCTACGACGTTGATGATCTCACGCATGTGATCACTCGTGCCGCGTCGATCCTGGGTGTGGAGATTGACCATGATGCGGCAGTGGAGATCGGCTCCCGCTCCCGTGGGACACCCCGTATTGCCAACCGGCTGCTGCGCCGCGTGCGTGACTGGGCTGAGGTCAATGGAGATGGGCGCGTCACGGTGGACGCTGCACGCCAGGCACTCGAAGTCTTCGACGTCGATGAGCTGGGCCTTGATCGTCTCGACCGGGCAGTGCTGGAGACCCTAATTAAGTCTCATGGCGGTGGCCCCGTCGGCGTGAGCACCCTGGCTATCGCGGTGGGGGAGGAACCCTCCACGGTGGAGGAGGTCTGCGAGCCATACCTTGTGCGGGCGGGACTTATGGCCCGAACCGGTCGAGGACGCGTCGCCACCGCTGCTGCCTGGCACCACCTAGGCATGACCCCGCCGCCAGAGGCCCCGGGGCAACTACACCTGATGTGATCAACGCCGTATGAAAGAATTAGGAACTATGGAAATTCTTCTTCTTCTATTTATCTTCGCACTGTTCGCTCTGCCCACGCTGCTGATGACCCGGTCCCAGCGCAAGCGCATGGAAGAAGCAAAGCAACTTCAGGCAGCCATCGCCCCTGGTGACAAGATCATCAGCGTCTCCGGCTTCCATGGCACGGTCGTGGCGGGCAATGAGGAGACGGTTGATCTGGAGATCGCACCGGGTGTAGTGGTGACCATGGAGCGCGTCGGTGTGTACAAGCGCATCGAAGAAGAGGTTGAGCCCGTCGCATACCGGGATGAGCCGACGGTGGAAGACCTGCAAGAGCAGAAAGACAACTAACCGCGGTCTAGTTCCATCCTGCTCCGGCCTTGCTGTGAAAGCGGGCCGGGCTTAATTATTTCCGGGTACATGACGTACCATCACTTTTTGGACCTTGTGCCTTTTCATGGGCAGAAGTGAATAGACACCCACTGTGCTTCCCCGCAGGCTGGTTTGAACAGCTGGTGAGGCGGAGTGGAAGTAGCAGGCTATCAGGAGATCTTGTACGTGACTTCGAAGAAAACATCGAAGCGGACTTCGCGCGAAGGCGCATCGAAGAAGGAGTGGCCAGCACGGGCACTAGCGCTGTTCGCGCTTATTCTTATTGCTACCTACGCCCTTGTGTTTTTCACGGGTGATAGGCAAGCAAGCCCGAAGCTGGGTATTGACCTTCAGGGCGGTACCCGTGTGACCCTCGTCCCGCAGGGCGAGGAGCCAACGAATGACCAGCTGAACCAAGCCCGCACCATTCTGGAAAATCGTGTGAACGGCATGGGCGTTTCTGGCGCCTCCGTTGTCGTCGACGGCAACACGCTGGTGATCACCGTGGCTGGTGAGGATACGTCTGAGGTGCGCAGCATCGGTCAGACCTCCCAGCTGCTGTTCCGTCCGGTATCGCAGGCCGCTGGTCAGGTTGATCAAGCGGCCTTCCCCAAGGTGCTGGGGGAGATGGCCAACCGTTGGGTTGAGTACCGCGTTCTTACCCCGGAAGAAGCAAAGAACACGGTGAACCTGTTTGCTGATAGCTTCAACCAGCAGGTTGAGAACCAGCAAGCCGGCGGAGAAGAAGGGGCCACAACACCCGCGCTGGAGAAGATCACCGCGCCGGAGATCACGGCTAAGCCGAAGGAGGAGCCGGAAAACTCCCTTGAGGCAGCTGAGTTCCGCCAAGAGGCAACCGAGATGCTGCGCAATGACCGTCAGTCCGCTGACCCGACGGCCCTGCAGGCCGCTGCGATGCTGATGAAGTGCCAGCCGGCTACCCCGGACACCCCGGCACCGGCTGACCCGCTGGCGGGTACGGATGATCCGACGAAGCCACTCGTTGCATGTGACTCCAACTCGGGCTCCCCGCTGCTGCTGGATCCGGTCCCGCTGCTGCAGGGCGTTGAGGACCCGGAGGGCCCACGCCTGACGGGTAACCAGATTGATACGAACCGCCCGATCACGGGTGGCTTCAACTCCCAGACTGGCCAGATGGAGATCAACTTCGCGTTCAGCCAGGAAGGTGAGCACAACGGTTCGTCCACGTGGGCCGCTCTGACGTCCGCCATGGTGGGCCAGCAGATTGCTATCACCCTGGACTCCCAGGTGATCTCTGCACCGCAGATCCAGTCGCCGACGCCGGTTGGCTCGGCAACCTCGATCACCGGTCAGTTCACCCAGGAAGAGGCAGAGAACCTGGCCAACAACCTGCGCTACGGTGCGCTGCCACTGTCCTTTGCTGGTGAGAACGGTGAGCCGGGTGGTACCGCAACCACGGTTCCGCCGTCGCTGGGTCTCGCTTCGCTCAAGGCGGGCATCATCGCTGGCCTGGTGGGCCTGGCGCTCGTCGCAGCGTTCGTGTTCTTCTACTACCGCCTGTACGGCCTGATCTCCCTGTTCACGCTGCTGTGCGCTGGCCTGCTGGTGTACGGCGCGCTGGTGCTGCTCGGTCGCTGGATCGGCTACACACTGGATCTGTCCGGTGTTGCGGGTCTGATCATCGGTATCGGTACCACGGCTGACTCCTTCGTCGTTCTGTATGAGCGTGTCAAGGACGAAGTCCGTCGCGGCAGAACCTTCCGCTCGGCAACCCTCAATGGTTGGGAACGCGCGAAGGACACGATCATCACAGGCAACATGGTCACCCTGATCGGCGCAGTGATCATTTACTTCCTCGCTGTCGGCGAGGTCAAGGGATTTGCCTTCACCATGGGTCTGACCACGATCTTCGACCTCCTGGTCACCTTCCTGGTCACCGCGCCGATCATGATCCTGGCTTCCCGCAAGAAGTTCTGGGGAAAGCCGGCTGTGAACGGCATGGCCAAGGCCTTCGAGGCTGGCAAGCTGAACCCGGAGGCAGTGGGGCGTACTAGGGTTCGTCGACAAGCAGAAAAGACCGTCGTAGCGGACACCCCAACCGAGACCAAGGAGAACTAACTGTGAGTAACTCCATTAACTCCACGCAGTCGGGACCGGTTGTGGCAGACGCGGCTGCGGAGAACATTAACCTCGAGGAGCGCCGTGCAACGGGCATTGAGCGCCTCTACGAGGGCAAGGGTGCGATTGACTTCGTTGGTCGTTCCAAGCTCTGGTACACCATCGCTATTGTGCTGCTGGTGATTTCGTTCGCAGCGATGGCTCTGCGCGGATTCAACCTGGGCATTGACTTTGAGGGCGGCACGAAGATGAGCATGCCTGCCGGCGACCTGGTGGCGGAGGAAGTCGAGGACACCTTCGTCGAGGCCACCGGTGTGACCCCAGAGCTGACGCAGATCGTCGGTGCGGGTGATTCGCGCACGCTGGAGATCAACTCCGAGCTGCTCACTCAAGAGCAGATCGACACGGCGCGCGAGGCAATCTACAAGGCCCACGAGCCGAAGGACGCTGACGGCAAGGCCTCGCCGGATGCCATCGGTGATTCGACGGTGTCTGAATCGTGGGGTTCCACGATCACGGAGCGCATGATTCTGTCCATGGTGATCTTCCTCATCGCTGCTGCTGTGTACGTTGCGGTTCGTCTGCAGCGCAACATGGCTATCGCCGCGATGGTCGCATTGCTTTTCGACGGAGTGGTGATCATGGGCATCTACTCCCTCTTCGGCCTCGAAGTCACCCCGGCGATGATCATTGGTCTTCTGACGGTGCTGACCTTCTCCCTCTACGACACGGTGATCGTGTTTGACAAGGTGAAGGAGAACACCGAGGGCGTGCTGGATTCCCGTCGTTCCACCTACGCGGAGGAAGCGAACCTGGCCGTTAACGAGACCCTGATGCGTTCCATTTCTACGTCCGTCATTTCCGCTCTGCCGATCATCGCGCTGATGATCGTGGCCGTGTGGCTGCTCGGCGTGGGTACGCTGCAGGACCTGGCGATGATCCAGCTCATCGGTGTCGTGGAAGGCGTTATTTCCTCGCTGTTCCTGGCCACCTCGCTGTTGGTCACCCTGACCAACATGCAGAAGCCGTACAAGAAGCACAACAAGGAAGTGGAAGACTTCCGCAACGGTGTGTCCGATGACGCTGAGGCTGCCACCGGCAATGCAAAGCGCACCGTAACCGTGCCGGCTGAGGTCTCCTACGCTGGCGCGGAGCATGAAGCCGCCGGGGCAGAGGCTGATGTTGAACCAGATCACGGTCGGACCTCCACCACGACCTGGCGCCCGAACCAGGGTTAAGAATCTGGGTGCGGGGAAGGATTAACCGTGTGGAAACCATCGTGGAAGCAGCACGAGGCAAAGAACGCTCATCGACGTACCCGTCGGAGTGGCGCGATCACCGGCGTGGCGGCGCTGACCACTGCGACGGCACTGGTGCTCGCGGGCTGCTCGCCGTCGAATGAGAAGGCGACGGACCCAAACGCGCTGGATTACTTCGGCTATCAGCTGCCGGTGCCGTTGGTAACGACGAATGCGGCATCGAACCTCGGCGATTCGATGAAGGTGCAGCGCCTGTCCGGCCGTGTTTTTCCCGGTGCTTTCATCCCCGGCCCGTCTGGGCAACGTATTCCTAACACGGATTTGGTGAGCACCCAGGTTTTGCCGGGGCAGCAGCGCCAGGTCGTGTACACACTGACCGACCAGGCTGTGTTCTCCGATGGCGTTCCGGTGACGTGTGATGACTACAAGCTGGCTTTCATCGCCGGCTCTAACCCGCAGATCTTTTCTTCTCATTTGCCGCAGATGCAACAGGTGGAACGCGTGGATTGCACCCCGGGCGCCAAGGAATTCACCGTTGTCTTCCAGGAGGGCAAGGGAGGTCGTTGGCGCGAGCTCTTCGGTGGGGGCACAGTACTGCCTGCCCACGCGGTGGCCAAGAAGATTGGGATGGAGACAGCTCAGCTGACGCAGGCACTGGATGCCTTTGACGAGGATGTGCTCAGGCGTGCAGCAGAAGTCTGGCGCTATGGCTTCAGCCTGGCTAATTTCGACCCGGAACTGCAGGTCTCTTTCGGCCCCTACAAGATTGATTCAGTAGGGGAAGAAGGGGAAGTCACCCTGGTGGCTAATGAGAACTACTACGGTGATGCACCCGGCGTGAACAAGATCGTCGTGTGGCCGTCCACGAAGAACACGGAAGAGCTCCAGAAGGCTGGCGCACTCATGGTGGCGGACCTGGACGATCACAACCCAAGTTGGTACCAGGCCGCACCGCATCCCGGTGAGGGATCCAATGCCGATGATGCGGTGGCCGGTGATTCCACTGCAGCGTCTGGGGCCAATGCGACGGGTAGCGCGAAGGAATCCCTCGACCCCAGCGCCCCAGAGGCCCACCAGGAACTGCAAACTGTGATCGGGGAGATGACAGACACGCTCGTCTTCGCGGACTTCGGTCCGTGGTCGGATCCGGCCAACCGCCAAGCATTGGCGAAGTGTGTGGATGCGCAGGCGGTGGCGGCGGCGTCGTCAAGCATTGCAGGCATTGACCTTCCCGCATCTCCTGTACATGTGCTCAACCACAATGACCCGATGACGCGCCACCTCGGCGACATTGCCAACCCCCACTTGGCCGTGGACATTGAGGGCGCGAAGGTGGCCGCGGGGCTTGAACTGCGCATTGGATACCTCGCCCCGAACGAGCGCATGGCCGCCATGGTTGAATCCATCCGCTCTTCCTGCGAACCAGCAGGAATCACAGTGATTGATGCAACCGGAAACGGCAAGACCCGCGGTGACCTGCGCACCGAGCAGCCGGCATGGAACGAGCATGACACCGAAAAGGAGATGGTGGACGCATACCTCGGCGCCGTTGACCCGATGTCGGAGTATGAGACTTCCGTGTCCCGCTCGGAGGAGTTGCAGTCCCTGCGCTCCGAGGAACAGCGCCTGTGGGAGGAGCTTCCCTCTATTCCGCTGTCGGCTCAGCCGCGGACCTTCATCGTGGATAAGAACATCAAGAACGTCGTCGTTTACACTGGCCCAGTCGGGATCGGCTGGAATTTGGACCGCTGGCAGATCCCTGGGGCCACCACCACTCGCAACAAGAAAGCCGGCTCGTAGAACCGTGACTCACTCCGACCAGACCTCAGCAACCAACTCTGCCACTCAGGCCGGCCCGTACAGCACCGCGCGCGAGGCTCTCGCCGCCAGGATGCGCTACGTACAGGACTTCCCGGAGGAGGGGGTGCTCTTCGAGGACCTCACACCGGTGCTCGCGGACAAGGATGCGTTGAATATTGTCATTCGCGAAATGTCGACGGCCTGCGAGAAGATGGGCGCTGACATGGTCGGCGGCCTTGACGCGCGCGGCTTTCTGCTTGGTTCCGCCGTGGCGTATGACATGGGCGTGGGCATCCTGGCCATCCGCAAGAAGGGTAAGCTGCCGCCGCCGGTCATCCGCGAGGAGTACTCGCTCGAGTACGGCGAGGCCGCGCTGGAGATCCCAGCCGAGGGCATGCAGTTCGAAGGCAAGCGCGTTGTGCTTGTCGACGATGTCCTAGCCACCGGCGGCACCCTCATGGCCGCCCATGACCTCATCGAGCGCGCCGGCGGCACCGTGTGTGGTTGCGTCGTCGTGCTTGAGGTTGACGGACTGGGTGGCCGCGAGCGCCTGGGTGATGTGCCCCTCGTGGTGCTGAACAAAGGGGAGTAGGACCCACAAACTTCTGCGGCGCCACTGGGTAGACTGATCAGAAGTGTTGGACCCCGACCCTGGAGGAGTTATCAGTGACGTCTCACGATAGACCGCAACGTCGCTCGGGGTCGTCCGTGCGCAGTGTGTCTGCGCGCCTCGCGCGTTCTCTCACCGGCGGGCGTCCTCGTACCAACCCGGTGTTGGAGCCGTTGCTGTCTATCCACCGGAAATATCACCCGCGGAGCTCTATCGATGATATTTCCCGCGCGTACGACACTGCGGAGCGCCTGCATGAAGGCGTGACCCGTAAGTCGGGGGACCCGTACATCACGCACCCTTTGGCAGTGGCGACGATCTGCGCTGAGATCGGCATGGACACGACCACCGTGATCGCGGCGTTGCTGCATGACACGGTGGAGGACACCGACTACTCCTTGGAGGATCTCACTGCTGATTTCGGGCCGGAGGTCGCCCGTCTTGTGGACGGCGTGACCAAGCTGGACAAGGTCGCCTTCGGCTCCGCCGCTGAGGCTGAGACGATCCGCAAGATGGTCGTGGCCATGGCGCAGGACCCACGCGTGCTGGTGATCAAGGTGGCAGACCGCCTGCACAACATGCGCACCATGCGTTTCCTCCCGCCGGAGAAGCAGGAGAAGAAGGCCCGAGAAACCCTCGATGTGATCGCGCCGCTGGCGCACCGCCTGGGCATGGCCACAGTGAAGTGGGAGCTTGAAGACCTGGCCTTTGCCATCTTGTACCCGAAGAAGTACGAGGAGATCGTCCGCCTCGTCGCAGAGCGTGCCCCGTCGCGTGACCGGGCGCTCAAGGAGATCACCACTGAGATCCAGAACGAGCTCAAAGCCAACGGTGTGAAGGCTGACGTCATGGGCCGCCCGAAGCACTACTGGTCGATCTACCAGAAGATGGCTGTGCGCGGCCGCGACTTCGCCGAGATCTTTGACCTCGTGGGCATCCGCGTTCTGGTGGACACAGTCAGCGACTGCTACGCCGCTATTGGTGTGGTCCACTCGATGTACTTCGCCATGCCGGGCCGCTTCAAGGACTACATTTCCAACCCGCGCTTTGGTGTCTACCAGTCCTTGCACACCACGGTGATGAACAACTCTGGCCGCCCGCTGGAGATCCAGGTGCGCACCCATGAGATGCACTACAACGCTGAGTTCGGCGTTGCTGCGCACTGGCGCTACAAGGAAACGAAGGGTTCCCACAAGGGCGACCAGGCTGAGATTGACCAGATGACGTGGATGCGTCAGCTACTTGACTGGCAGAAGGAAGCAGCAGACCCCAACGAATTCCTCGACTCACTGCGCTATGACCTGACATCGGCCCAGATCTTCTGCTTCACGCCCAAGGGCGATGTGATCAACCTGCCGGCTGGATCCACCCCGGTGGACTTCGCCTACGCCGTGCACACGGAAGTCGGCCACCGCTGTATCGGCGCGAAGGTCAACGGTAAGCTCGTAGCGCTGGAGTCCACGCTGAAATCCGGCGACAGGGTAGAGGTGTTCACCTCCAAGGACAGCAATGCTGGCCCGTCCCGCGACTGGCAGGAATTCGTTGTTTCACCGCGTGCCCGGACGAAGATCCGTCAGTGGTTTGCCAAGGAGCGCCGTGAGGAGCACCTGGAAGCCGGCCGTGATGCCCTGGCCGCGGAGGTCCAGCGTGGTGGCCTGCCGCTACACCGCCTGTTCACCGCTGATTCCATGAACAAGGTGGCCACCCAGCTGGGCTATGAGGACGTCGATGGGCTGTACACCGCCATCGGCTCCGGCAATGTTTCCGCCAAGCATGTTGTCACCATGCTCATGGACATGTTCGGCGATGAGGATGATGCGGTTGATGCCCTCGCCTCCCGCGCGCCGTTCTCCGAGCTGGTCAAGACCCCCGCGCGAACGGACGGTCCCGCCATTCTGGTCGAAGGATCCCCGGATGTCATGGCCAAACTTGCCCGCTGCTGCCTGCCAGTGCCCGGCGATGACATCTTCGGGTTTGTCACCCGCGGCGGGGGAGTCTCGGTTCACCGTTCGGACTGCACGAATGCGGACAAGCTCCGCCAAGAATCTGCACGGCTTATCGACGTCGCCTGGGACCGCGGCTCCCGCCACGGCGCCTCCATGGCCACCATGCAGTTGGAAGCGCTGGACAAGCAAGGCCTCTTGGCTGAACTCACCCGAGTACTCAACGACCAGAAGTTGCCCGTGGTTGCCCTCAACCATCATTGCGCCGACGACCACATCGCCACCGTGCGGTTTACCTTCCAGGTCTCTGACACCAAGCAGCTCGGTGCCCTGATGAACCAGATTCGCAACATCGAGGGCGTCTTCGATGTCTACCGCGTTACCGCCTAGCCGACCTCCATACTCGCATCATTCCCGCCCCAATTACACCAATCGCAACACCTAAGTTTGCCAAACTGCCAATTTTTAAGCCTAGAGCGCCCTTTTTCAGCCTATTTGGCAAACTTTGGTGTTACGGATGTGGTTCGCCCTCGAGCACATAATCACTGCATCTTCACGAAAGGGAGGACGCAGGCAGTAAAAAATCCACCCGGGGACAAAACCGGGTGGACTTAGTGCGCTTTAGCTCAGCGCAGATTTAGAACTTGAAGTTCTTCTGGCCGAAGTTGATCACCTTGCCGATGAGGCCCAGGACTGAGGTGATGACTGCGATCCAAGCGGTGATCTTGGACGGGGAGATGTAGTACTCCTTGGTGTCCTTGTTGTAATCGTAGAACATGTCACGAGCTGCCTTGGAGGAGTTCTCCTTGCGCTTCTCCTTGTCGGTCAGCTCCGGCTTCTTCTCGTCCTTGTTCTCAGGTGCGGTGACGGTGTTGTCGGTGCCGGTGTTCTCATCGGCAGCGAATGCCGGAGCGGCGACGACGCCGGAGACGGAAACAGCGGCAGCGGTAGCTGCGGCGAGGAGGCTCTTACGGATCTTCATGTGTAGCCCTTTCGGTGACTCTACTTCGTTGATGACGTTGGCTACTCTACAAGCGCTAACTAGCTGTTGCAAGGGGTAACGCGAGGTGATTCACAGGTCACCAGCAGTTTTCTTATCTGGCACTTATACAAAAGGGTGAATTCATGGGTTCTTGCACTTGAAACTGAGAACCTCATAGAAACAACGCCACCATGTGTGACTGAACTCACATGGTGGCGTTGGGGGTGTGGGGGTGAGGGCTTAAGAGATCGTGGCCTTCTTGATCTTCACTTCTTCCTTCGGTGCGCCGTCGCCGCTACCCATTGCGGACTGGCCGTCCTCAGCGATGCCTGCTTCGGCGATCTTGTCCAGGGTTGCCAGGCCTTCTTCGTTGATGGTGCCGAAGTAGGTGTAGGCAGGGGCCAGCGGGGACTCGCCGTAGTTAAGGAAGAACTGGGAACCGTTGGTGTCCGGACCGGAGTTGGCCATTGCGACAGTGCCGCGCTCGTAGATGACGGACTGGTTGGTGTTCTCGGCGTCGTCGTCAACCGGGTACTCGTCCGGGAATTGGAAGCCCGGGCCGCCAGCGCCAGTGCCGGACGGGTCACCACACTGGAGGACGTTGATGCCGCCGGAGGTCAGGCGGTGGCAGACGGTGTTGTCGTAGTACTTCTCCTTGACCAGGTACTCAATGGCGTTGACCGTGCACGGGGACACGGAGCGGTCAAGGGTCAGGCCGATCGGGCCGGCAGAGGTATCAAACTCAACGTCGACGGTGCCCTGGGTGGACACGTTGTCCTGCTTCGGCAAGCCCTTGTAGTAATCGTCGCGGCCATCCTCGGTGTAGGTGCAGCTGACGGTGTCATCCAGTGGGGTGGAGCGCTTCTTCGCCAGTGCCACCGGAGTGAGGTCCTCAGACGGTTCGGTGGACTGCTCACTGGATTCCTCAGCCGTGACCTCCTCATCAGAGTTCCACGTTGCGGCGAAGTAGATGCCGCCACCGACCAGTGCCAGGACAAGAAGTGCGAGCGCGGCAACTGACCACGGCTTGCTCTTTTCCTTGCGGTCGCGGGCCTTCAGCTCGCGGTCAAGTTCTTTCAGTGCGTCTTTGCCGCGCTGGGCGTTGTTCGTCACTTCGGCGGACCTCCACTCGTGGATAAATCGGTAAATCTTCGGCCGCGGCTGATGCAGCCGGGCCTAATGCAGATAAAGAGTATCAGCACAGAGGAACTGGAATAGTGCGGGCGTCTGCAGCGACGGCGAGGAATCTCTACGCTAGGGAGACATGGCTACCGTAACTTTTCGAAATGAACCGACTACTACCTCTGGTGAGCTGCCCGCAGTAGGGGAGGCTCTGCCAGCATTCGAGCTCGTTGGCGGCGACATGGCGCCGGTCACGGACAAGGACTTCGCGGGAAAGAAGCTCGTGCTCAACATCTTCCCGTCCCTGGATACGGGTGTGTGTGCTCAGTCTGTGCGCGCATTCAATGAGCTGGCTGCCAGCCTGGAGGACACGGTTGTGCTGTGCATCTCCAAGGATCTGCCGTTCGCGCAACAGCGTTTCTGCGCTGCTGAAGGCATTGAGAATGTGGTCAGCGCATCCGCTTTCCGTTCCACCTTCGGTGAAGACTACGGCGTGATCATGCAGGGTTCCCCGATCCAGGGCCTGCTGGCACGTTCTGTTGTAGTGACGGATGCGGACCACAAGATCGTCCACACCGAGCTCGTTCCTGAGATTGCCAATGAGCCGGACTACGAGGCAGCAAAGAAGGCACTGGAGAGCTAAATGCAGATCCAGGGACTTGCCGGCGGGCCGTTCCAGACCAATACCTACGTCGTCGTAGGCAAGCCTGGTGCCAGTGGCCGGCCGGAAGCCTTCGTCATTGATCCGGGTAAGGATATGGCGGGGCCGGTGAGGGAGATCGTCGATAAGGCGGGTGCGGAACTTGTGGCCGTGGTGCTCACGCATGGGCACATTGACCACACGCGAGATTGCGCGGAGTTTGGTGTGCCGGTGTACATCCACCCCGACGATGCAGTGATGCTGGACCCCAAGTGGGGTGCCCCCGGCAACTTTGGTCAGATCTTTGAGGTTGATGCGATGAAGCAGCCGGAGGATGTGCGCCATGTTGAGATCGGCCGGATGGAATTCGCGGGCCTCGGGTTTCGCACGGTGCATGCGCCGGGCCACTCGCCGGGGTGCGTGCTGTTCATCGCGGAAGATGAAGACGTAGTCTTTGCGGGTGACGTGCTGTTTGCCGGGTCGATCGGGCGTACTGACCTGCCGTTGTCTGATCCCGCGGCCATGGACCGCACGCTGGCGGGCCCGGTGTGGGACTTGGATGACAAACTCACTGTCCTGCCCGGCCATGGCCCCGCGACCACGGTGGAGCGGGAGCGCGCCACCAACCCATATCTCAAGGCGGCGGGGCAGGGGCGCTAAGATCGCCTAGGTGACCACCGAGAAGAGCGAAAAGTTTCAGCCCCTGTCCGCGCCGAAGGGCGTGCCGGATTATGTGCCCCCAGCTTCCGCGACGTTCCACGCGGTGCGTTCGGAGTTTGTGAAGCAGGCGCATCTTGCCGGCTACCAGCACATTGAGCTGCCGATCTTCGAGGACACCACGCTGTTCGCCCGCGGCGTGGGTGAATCCACGGATGTGGTGTCGAAGGAGATGTACACCTTCGCTGACCGTGGCGACCGCTCGGTCACCCTGCGCCCGGAAGGTACCGCAGGAGTCATGCGCGCCGTCATTGAGCACAATCTCGACCGCGGCCAGCTGCCGGTCAAGCTCAACTACTACGGCCCGTTCTTCCGGTACGAGCGCCCGCAGGCCGGCCGTTACCGCCAGCTCCAGCAGGTCGGCGTCGAGGCCATTGGCGTTGACGATCCGCTTCTCGACGTCGAAGTCATCGCACTCGCCGACCGTTGCTACCGTGCTATTGGTCTGACCGGTTTCCGCCTTGAGCTGACCAGCTTGGGCGACCGCAACTGCCGCCCGGCCTACCGCCAGAAGCTGCAGGATTTCCTGCTTGACCTCCCGCTGGATGAGGAGACCCGCCACCGCGCACAGATCAATCCGCTGCGTGTGCTGGATGACAAGCGACCGGAGGTCCAAGAGATGACCGCCGACGCGCCGCTCATGCTCGACCACCTCGACGCGGACTGTCGCGAGCACTTCGAAACCGTCACGGGTTCCCTCGATGATTTAGGCATCGAGTACGTGATCAATCCGCGTATGGTCCGTGGCTTGGATTACTACACCAAGACCTGTTTCGAGTTCGTCCACGACGGCCTCGGCGCGCAGTCCGGCATCGGCGGCGGTGGGCGCTACGACGGCCTCATGGCGCAAATCGGTGGCCAGGACCTCTCCGGCATCGGCTTTGGTCTCGGCGTTGACCGCTCGATCCTCGCGCTGGAAGCTGAAGGCGTCACGCTTGAAGGCGTCGATCAACGCGTGCAGGTGTATGGCGTTGCCATCGGCGCTGAGGCCACGAAGAAGATGGCACAGCTTATCGACGAACTCCGCGCCAACGGCATCTCCGCCGACATGGCCTATGGTGGTCGCGGGCTTAAGGGTTCGATGAAGGGCGCGGACCGTTCCGGTGCCCACACCGCACTTGTCCTCGGCGACCGCGAGCTCGAAGCGGGCGAAGTCACCGTGAAGAACCTCGAGGACCACTCCCAGAAGACCGCCGTGCTTGATGCCGGCGCGATCATCGACGCGATCTTCCTTCCTTAAGCGGACTTTGTCCTTTAAGGAAGGAAGAGAGGAGAAGGTCCCTTAAAGGAAGAAGGTCCCTTAGGGGGGGAGGGAGGGGGCGAGGGTTGTCTTGGCCACTTTCTTTCGCTGCTTTCCTTCGCCGGGCTGTGTAAAAAATTACAACGCAAAAAATCAGCTCGGGTAAAGCCCCTGGTAGAAAATTTCTACCATTTGATAGTTACCGGAGCAATGTAAAATTTTACACAGAAGTACGCGGGGTGAGCGTACAGGGGCTGAGTAGGGTCAGGGGGGCGGCAGGCTTTGTCATTTAATCCGGAAGGAAGAGGGGAGTGCCCTGTCTCTTTGGGGCGAAAAGGGGACAGTGTGCCTTGGGGCGACACTAACCCCTAGAAATCTACGGGTTAAAGGGTTTGGTCCGTAGAAAACTATGGCTAAAGTAGGTCGTGTGAGATACACGCCAACACCGATCCGTCGTGGAATGCGCACGATTGGGGAGAACATTCGGAACCAACGCAAGCTGCTCGGCTTGACCATGAAGATGGTCGCCGATCGCTCTCGTATTTCTGAAACCACACTGCGGAATCTTGAAAACGGGCAGGGCGTTGGGCTTGACGCGACGTTGTCTGTGCTGCATGTGTTGGGGATGCTCGATTACGTGGTCACTGCCACTGATCCGTACGAGACAGATGTCGGGCGCCTCCGCGCTATGGAGCAGCTCCCGGAGCGGGTACGCGTGGCGAAGTTTGAGGATTAAGGAGGGGTGATGGCAGGCGACAAGATTGCTGTAACGACTGTGCTGGGCGGCGTAGATGTCCTTGCGGGGCATATTTACCGTACGAGGGCATCAGCTGCTTTCGCGTACGCGGACTCGTACCTTGAGCGCTCGGATGCTTTTGCACTTGCGCCGTCTTTGCCGCTTTTCGGTGGGCCTCAATCCGTCTTCCCGGCTAATCCTTTCAGTGATTCGGCTCCGGATACATGGGGGCGAAAAGTTCTTAACCGTGCAGCCGGACGCCAGCTCGATGAGATCTCTTTGCTGCTCGGCGTGAACGACAACGGTAGACAGGGAGCAACGCGGTTTTGGAGTGAGGGGATCGCGGTGGCGGATGGCGAAGGCGTTCCAGGTGAACATGAGCTCTCCGAGGTCATTCGTACTGCAGACCAAGTGCAACGCGGAGAGATGGATATTAGTGATCGTCAGATTCGCCGTTTGTTTCGTGCAACGGGCTCGTTGGGCGGTGCCCGGCCTAAAGCGAATGTGGATCGTGGAGGCTCGCTGTGGCTAGCTAAGTTTCCAAAACCTGTTGGCGATGAATGGAACGTGATTGCGTGGGAAGCAGCGACTCTGGATCTCATGGAGCAGGCCGCTATTCAGGTTACGCCCCACGAAACCAAGACCTTTACCGTTGCTGGTGAAGACAGGACAGTGCTTTTCCTGCGACGATTTGATAGGACCTCCAGCAATGCGCGCATCCCCTACATGTCAGCAATGACGGCGCTTGAAGCCCAAGATGGTTCTGGTGGGGATTGGGTGGACCTCGTGGAGTGGGCGCATACGCATGGAGCGGATACTAAGAAGCTGTGGCGACGAGCAGTTTTTGGAGTATTGATCGGCAACGTAGACGATCATCTTCGTAATCATGGGTTTCTTCGGAAGAACGGGGCATGGGTGCTTTCCCCAGCTTTCGATGTGAACCCGACGCCGGTCGCCCACGGTTCGGAACATGAGCTGGGGCTTGATGGTGTCTTTGATGTATCGCTCAAGGACTTCGTTGATGCCGCTGTCCTCGACCTATTTGATGTTTCTCTGGTGGAACAGCGTGGATGGCTTGAATCATTGGTCGGCATTCTTGCGAAGGCGGAATCCCGCGCGATCGCACATGGAGCAGACGCTTATAGCGCAGCAATGATGACCGAGCGATTTGAGGCAGCAACGGAGGATCTAAGGCAACTCCTTGAAACCTAAAACGCAGTGGGGCTTCGTCTGGTATGAATCAAAGTGATGTTCATAGATCAAAGGGGGAGATCATGGGCGATCGCTCAAACATCAACATCATTCAATCCAGAAACGAATCTGGCGGATACAACGGGATCAACTTGTACTCGCACTGGGGTGGGCTTGATCCACAGTTGAAAGCGCTGGCGACTATAGCTAGGGGTTCTATCGCGGATACGCGAGCGGACTGGGGTTTTACTGCTCTGCTACGGCTTCTGCTGACTAAAGAAAGCGGCGTCATGTTTGAAGGGGCGTTTTCCACAACGAACATCAGCAGTGCGCAGATCTTTAGCGTTGGGACGCTGAGGGAAGCGGAGATTATGCAGATGGACAACCAACACCCGATTCTCGCAATTGATTTGGTCAACGACCGAATTGTGTATGGGTTTGGTGAGCGGGATGGAGCTGACGTCATTGTTCCGTTCACGGCGGATGGCGCTGCGGAACTCTATGCTCTGATCGAAAAGCGTATTCGGCCGGAGTTCCGGCGGGACTATCTCAATATGGATCCGTTGCTCTGAAAGGGCAAAACTTCTAGCACTCGGTGATGCTCACCGGGAATCCCAGCTGCACAGCAAGACCGCCGACGGATGTTTCCTTGTACTTGGTCATCATGTCGCGGCCGGTGGCGGCCATGGTCTCGATTGCGTCGTCAAGCGTGACGATGTTGGTGCCATCGCCCCATTTTGCTAGGCGTGCTGCGTTGATAGCTTTCACGGCGCCGATGGCGTTGCGTTCGATGCAGGGGACTTGGACGAGGCCGCCGACGGGATCGCAGGTGAGACCAAGGTTGTGCTCAAGGGCGATCTCCGCGGCGTTTTCAACCTGAGCAGGCGTGCCGCCAAGGATGGCGCACATGCCGGCCGCAGCCATGGCAGAAGCGGAACCAACTTCGCCTTGGCAGCCGACCTCCGCGCCGGAGATGGATGCGTTGGTTTTGACGATGGAGCCGATTGCGCCGGCGGTGAGGAGGAATTCGCGGGCGCGGGCAGGGGAGAAGTCCGCGGTGAAGTCGCGGCAGTAGTGCATGACAGCCGGGATGATGCCGGCGGCGCCGTTGGTGGGGGCGGTGACAACTCGGCCGTGGGCGGCGTTTTCCTCATTGACGGCCAAGGCGTAGAGGTTGACCCACTCCATGGCGTCCAGACCTTCAGAGTTGTGGCGCTTCTGCTCGCTCGTCAGGAGTGCGTACATGCGAGGGGCACGGCGGCGGACGTTCAGACCACCGGGGAGAGTGCCTTCGGTGGAGATCCCGTTTTTCACGCAGTCCTGCATGGCAGACCAGACGCTGTCCAGGTGAGCGGTGTACTCGGTTTCACCGTGGGTGATGGTCTCATTGTGAGCGATGACCTCAGCGATGGTGAGGCCCGTGCTGTCACATACGTCGAGGAGGTCCGCGGAGGAATTGAAGGCATAGAGCCCATCGGGCTGGGAATCAGTCTGCTTCTCTTCGGCCTCAGCAACGGCAGTGGCCGCGGCGATACCGGAACTTGCGCCTTCGCCCGCTGCTTCCTTCATGGCTGCGCGATCCATGATGAAGCCGCCGCCGACGGAGTAGTACTCGGTGCGGCTGGCCAGGCGGGTGCCGTGAGCGTCCCACGCGTCGTAAATGAGGCAGTTTGGGTGCTCTTCGACGGGTTTGGGGTTGAACCTGAGCTCGTAAACGACGCTGCCGTCAGGGCCACTGATGGTGCCCTTCGCAGGAATCGGTGTGCCGGGTGTGGGTTCCACGGTTTGATCGGTTGTCAGCGGAGTGTAACCCACCAGCCCCAGCAGGACAGCGCGGTCAGTACCGTGGCCCACGCCGGTGGCAGCGAGGGAACCACGCAGTTCAACATGGACTTCTGCCGGAAGTTGGCCGAGCTTTTCCACGAAGGCGGCGCTTGCTCGCATCGGACCCACGGTGTGTGAAGACGACGGACCGATGCCAATGCTGAAAAGGTCAATGACACTAACACGATGCGATGCCATGCCAACGAGGTTAGGCGTGAATGAAGACGCGCGACAGTTAGTCACCAAGGCACCCTGGTGGGAGGGGCCCGTGGTGTTAGTCTGGGACATAGGTTTGAAACGCACATTACGGACAGGTTTGTGCCACCCACTAGAGGAGATACACATGGCTACAGTGACCTACGACAAGGCGACGAGGATTTATCCGAAGGCGACGAAGCCGAGCGTCGATAAGCTTGATCTTGAGATCGCCGACGGTGAGTTTCTTGTGCTCGTCGGGCCGTCTGGCTCTGGTAAGTCCACAGCACTGCGCATGCTCGCGGGCCTGGAGGAGACGAACGAGGGCCGCATTTTCATTGGGGACCGTGATGTCACGGATGTTTCCCCGAAGGACCGCGATATCGCGATGGTCTTCCAGAACTACGCGCTGTACCCGCACATGACTGTGCGCGAGAACATGGGCTTTGCGCTGAAGATCGCCGGGATGGATAAGGATGAGATCAACCGGCGTGTTGAGGAAGCGGCGAAGACTCTGGATCTGACGGAGTACCTCGACCGCAAGCCGAAGGCTCTGTCAGGTGGTCAGCGTCAGCGTGTGGCCATGGGCCGCGCGATTGTGCGTGAGCCGCAGGTCTTCCTCATGGATGAGCCGCTGTCCAACCTGGATGCGAAGCTGCGTGTGCAAACGCGTACGCAGATTGCCAGCCTGCAGCGCCGCATGGGCGTGACCACAATCTACGTCACCCACGACCAGACTGAGGCACTGACGATGGGTGACCGCATCGCGGTGCTCAACTTTGGTGTGTTGCAGCAGGTAGGCACCCCGCGTGAGCTGTACGAACAGCCGCAGAACGTCTTCGTTGCGGGCTTCATCGGCTCCCCGGCGATGAACCTGTCCACCTTCAACGTCGAGGGCAACGTAGCCACCTTGGGTGAAGCCTCCATCCCGCTTGCAGAAGAGCATGTTGCGGCGATGACGGCTGAGGACAACAACCAGATCATCCTCGGCTTCCGCCCGGAGGCTCTGACGGTGGTTGATTCCAGCACCCAGCACACCGTGCCGGTGGAAGTGGACTTCACTGAGGAGCTCGGTTCTGATTCTTACGTCTACGGCAGCCTGGTTGGCGGTCAGTGGCGTGAGGAGGGCAGCGATGATGCTGCTGCAGGCCAGATCGTTGTTCGTGTGGCCCCGATGTCGGGTTACAAGAAGGGTGACGTTATCCACGTGACCATCAATGAAGGCGGCCTCCACGCCTTCTCCAAATCGACCGGGAAGCGCATCTAGCACCCCGATCACACTCGCCGCGAAAGTGATGCCATGTCCGAGAGAATGAGCGTTCAGTCGCCGGCCTACGCCAAAGTGCTGTTAGGCCTGCCCTGGGCGATCCCGCTCGCGGACTGGCCGAGCGAGCTGCTCTCCGCATTCCCGCGGGGTATTTCGCGGCACACTGTCCGTTTGATCTCCGCTGGCGGCATGGTGCTTGCCGTTAAGGAGATCGGGGAGACCGTGGCGTACCACGAATACCGCACGCTCAAGCGCCTGCGGGAATTGGATATTCCCTGCGTGAAGCCGGTAGCTGTGATCGCCCAGCGGACGAATGATGCTCGCGCGGAGGAGCTCACTCCCTGCTTGGTCACGGAGCACCTCGAGTTCTCCTTGCCCTACCGCGATGTGTTCAGTCGCTCCCTGTCGCCAGCCACGGTGAACAAGCTCATCCGCGCGCTCGCGGTTCTCCTGGTCCGGCTGCACCTGGCCAATTTCTATTGGGGCGATGTGTCCCTGTCCAACACGCTGTTCCGCCGTGATGCGGATGCGTTCTCGGCGTACCTCGTGGACGCGGAGACAGGGGAGTTCCACGCACCGCTGTCCGAAGGGCGGAGGCTTTACGACGTCGAGGTGGCCCGCGTCAACATCATCGGCGAGCTCATGGACCTGCAGGCGGGTGGGCTTATCGACGGTGACGTGGACGTCATCGCCCTCGGCAACGCCGTCGACGCGATGTACCACGAACTGTGGGGCCTGATGACAGAAGAGCTTGTCGTTGAAGGCGACGCTTTCAAACAGATCGCGGAACACATTGAGAAGATCAATTCCCTGGGCTTCGATATTGGGGAAACACAGATCACTCACGAGACGACCCGCAGGGCAGAAGACGGTTCTACCGTTGATGTGTACCGGGTGAGCATTGAGCCTTCGGTGTTTTCTACCGGTTTCCACAGCCGTAAGCTGAAGAAGCTCACTGGCCTTGACGTGCAGGACCGCCAGGCGCAGCGTTTGTTGAGCGAGATGGAGGTCTACCGAGCGCTGCACCACAGCGACACGCATTCGCTGGAGGACGTGGCCCTGGATTGGCTGGTGAATAGGTATGAGCCAGTGGTAGCTCTCACCCCCGCGTCACTGCGCACCAAGCTGGAACCGGCCCAGGTGTTTCACGAGATTCTGGATCACCGCTGGTTCATCTCTGAAAACGAGAAGCGCTACGTCTCCCTGGAAGAAGCCGCTAAATCCTATTTCGACACAATCTTGCCGGCTCGCCCCGATGAAGCGCGGATCTACACCGCGCTCCACCCAGATGATCCGGACGAGCCGGATGATCCGGATGATCTGGACGATCCAGATATCCCAGATAGTTCTTAAAACGAAAAACACACGATGAAAACACAGATCCCCACGAAGAGCGAGGTTCATGCAATGAAACACTCCACACGCACAGTGGCTGTCCTAGCCACCATCGGGTTGAGTGCCTTTGGTCTTGCCGCTTGTGGTCAAAACAATGGCCCAAGCGTGTACTACCTGAATTTCAAGCCGGAGCAGTCCAAGACATTTGAGCTGATTGCAAAGGAGTACACCGAGGAGACCGGTATTCCGGTGAAGGTGGTTACTGCCGCATCTGGTTCGTACATGCAGACGCTGAAGGCGGAGATGGCTAAGTCCAATGCGCCGACCCTGTTCCAAATTAACGGGCAGGAAGGCTACGGCATTTGGAAGAACTATCTGGCCGATATGTCTGATTATGAGATCACTGAGGCGCTGCAAGATGATGCCCAGCCGATCACGGACAAGGAGAGCAAGGTCGTCGGTGTGCCTTTCGCGATGGAGGGCTTCGGCATTCTTTACAACGAAGAGATCCTCGACGCCTACTTCGCGCTGCCGGGCGCGAAGGTCACTTCGATGGACTCGGTGAAGTCCTTCAAGGACCTGAAGGCGCTCGCAGAAGATATGCAGGCCCGCAAGGACGAGTTGGGAATCAACGGTGCCTTTGCGGCGACGTCGCTTGCCGCGGGTGAGGAGTGGCGCTGGACGAACCACCTGATGAACGGCCCCATCCACTATGAGATCGAGGACCGGAACATCCAGGAGTTTAAGGACATGGAGGACATGGAATTCCTCTATGGCGACAACTACCGCAACCTGTTTGACCTGTACCTGCAGAATTCCACGGTGAAGCCGAGCCTCGCACCAGCACGTGCGGTGTCTGATTCCATGGCGGAATTTGCTACCGGCAAGGCCGCGATGGTCCAGAACGGTAACTGGGCATGGAGCCAGATTTCCAGCGAGTCCGGCAACGTGGTCAAGGAAGACAAGATCAAGTTCATGCCCATGTACATGGGGCTGCCCAATGAAGAAAACGTGGGCATCAACGTGGGGACGGAGAACTTCCTCTGCGTGAACAACAAGGCCAGCGAGGAAGACCAGAAGGCTACCCGCGACTTCCTCAAGTGGCTGTTCCTGTCGGAGCGCGGCAAGGAGCTCGTGGTTAATGAGCTGGGCTTCATCGCACCGTTTGAGAATTACGACACGGAAGATGTTCCGGATGATCCGCTGGCACGCCAAGTCCAGGAAGCACTGAATGATGATTCGGTGGAGGCTTTGCCGTGGGACTTCCAGTTCTCACCGAACCAGCAGTTCCGTGACCTGTTTGGCCAGAATATTGCCCAGTACGCCATCGGCAATATGTCGTGGGAAGATGTGGTGAGCAGGCTCAAGGCGGATTGGAAGTTCGAGATGGCTAATCAGATCGCGTTGCTGGACTAGGCGTATCGGGAGCAAGCAAGAGGTCACATCATGCAAGAAACACTGAAGAAATATTTCCCCATCTTTGTGTTGCCAACACTCCTTGCGTTTGGCATCGCGTTCTTTGTTCCGTTCCTCGTCGGCACAGCTCTTTCATTCACGAGCTTTACGACGATTACGGATGCAACCTGGGTCGGACTAGACAACTACGCCCGCGTGTTCAGTGAGCGTGAAGGCTTTGTTTCCGCCTTGCTGTTCACGGTCGCTGTGGCGGTGGTGTCCATCATCACGGTGAACATCATTGCGTTCGCTGTGGCGTGGACGCTGACGCGCAAACTGCGTGGCACGAACTTCTTCCGCACCGTGTTCTTCATGCCGAACCTGATCGGCGGCATCGTGCTGGGTTACACCTGGCAGTCGATGATCAACGCGGTGCTGGCCAATTATGAGACGACGATTTCTGCGGACTGGCGGTTCGGCTACGCCGGCTTGATCATCCTGATGAACTGGCAGCTGATCGGTTACATGATGATCATTTACATCGCTGGTCTGCAGAATGTTCCGCCGGAGCTAATCGAGGCGGCGGAGCTGGATGGTGTGTCCAAGTGGCAGCAGCTGTGGCACGTGACCATTCCGCTGATGATGCCGTCTATCACGATCTGTCTGTTCCTGACCTTGTCCAACACGTTCAAGGTCTACGACCAGAACTTGGCACTCACGGATGGCGCCCCTGGTGGGTCGACGGAGATGGTCGCCCTCAACATCGTTAAAACCATGTTCAATCGAGTGGGCGCGGAAGGCGTCGGCCAGGCGAAGGCGGTTATCTTCGTCGTCGTTGTCGTGGTCATCGCCATGTTCCAGCTCCGTGCAACGCGCAGCCGCGAAGTGGAGGCCTAAATCATGACAACCAGTATTTCTACTCCCAACAATGCGAAACCTGCGAAGCGCACCAAGGCTGCTTCCGGCGATGCATCCACCGTGCCGAGTGGCGCGAAGGGTCTGATTTATGCGGTGCTGATCTTCCTCACCGTCGTGTTCTTGGGCCCAATCTTCTTCATCCTGCTCAACTCCTTCAAGGATCGCTTCGCCATTTCGACGAATCCGTTTGCCTTGCCGGTGGGTGAGCTGTGGGCTGGGTTGACCAACTACATCACTGGTGTCCAAGGCGAAGGCTTTGGCTGGGCCATCGTGTGGTCGTTTGTGATCACGATCAGCTCGGTTGTTGTCATCGTGTTCTTCTCCGCCATGACCGCGTACTACATCACCCGTGTGAAGACGTGGTGGACGAGCGCCCTGTACTACACCTTCGTGTTCTCCATGGTCATTCCGTTCCAGATGGTTATGTTCCCCACGGTGGTCATTGCGGACCGCCTGGGTTTGGCTAACCCGCTGGGCATGGTTGTTCTGTACTTGGGCTTCGGCGCAGGTTTGTCTGTGTTCATGTTCTCCGGCTTCATCAAATCCATCCCGCTGGAGATCGAGGAAGCAGCGGTTATTGACGGCTGCACACCCCTGTCCACCTTCTTCCGCGTGGTTATGCCGATGCTCAAGCCCACGGCGATCACCGTGGCCATCCTGAACGCCATGTGGATCTGGAATGACTACCTGCTGCCGTACCTGGTTATTGGTTTGTCCACGCCGTACCGCACCATCCCGGTGGTCATTCAGCAGTTCATCGGCTCCCAGGGTGACCGTGACTTGGGTGCGATGATGGCCATGCTGGTGCTGGCTATCACGCCAATCATCATCTTCTACGTCTCTGCGCAGAAGCACATCATCGAAGGTGTCGCTGCCGGCGCTGTGAAGGGCTAGGCCGACGGTTTAACAATGCAGGCCTTTCACCCGGACTCGAAGTTCATGGCCGCCTTCAACCTGTTCGCCGACATCGTCATCGTGAACATGTTGCTGGTGGTCACGTCCCTGCCTGTTGTCACAGGCGGGGCGGCGCTTCGTTCTGCCAACGTTGTCATCGGCGACATGGTGCAAGGCAAAGGCTCCCGCTATGGGCTGGCCTTCATCCGCCAACTGACCGTGGAGTGGAAGGCATCCACGCTGTATTGGCTCGGCCTCGTTGCTGCCTGCCTGCTTTTGGTCTACCAACAGTTCGTCGTCTTTCAGGCTGGAGTCAGTGGTGTTGCGCTGACCATCATTCAAGGGTTGGCGCTCGCTGGTGCGTTCATCATCGCGGGTATCAGCGTGTGGTTCTTCGCGTTGGCGTCGCTCCATCAGGGCGAGCCTAAAGAGGACAACGCGGGACGGACCATGACCCGGATCAGTGCTACGGCAGTGCAGTGCACGTTCCGATACTTGGGGTACACGGTGGCTGCAGTGGCAGTTCTCGTCGCAGCGGTCATCGCTGTGGTGAAACTGCCCGTGGCGGTGTCTATCCCGCTTGTGTTCTTCGTTCTCCCGGCTGTCGCGATCTATCTGATCCGTCTGATCCTGGCGTTGCCGTTAGGGCAGGAGTTGGGGGAGTAGCCCCTACAACGCGTCGAAAAGCGCGGGCAGATTCGACGGAGTGATCACGCACAACGGCTGCTGATTGTTGTGGCCGTGTTCCGTGATGATGACCAGTCGTGGCAGCGTGTGATGTACCGCGGGGGATGTCAGTGCGGCGATCACTTCAGTGGCAGACGCCTCGCGGGGGAGAAACACCGCTTGGTCTTTACGTTCATTGAACGTGAGAACATGCCGGATGTCTTTGTGGTTGAGAGTGTCATCGTCGTTGATCTCACTGGCCAGCCAACGCGCAATGGTGTTGGTGGTTAACATTCCCACGAACTGCTTGCCTTCGTAAATAGGGAACTGGGAAATCCCCGTATCCCGGATAGCCCGCAAAGCCACATTCACATCATCATCGGGACCAAAGGTGATCACCTTCTGGTGACCAATCACATCCATCGCTACAGGCGGGTGGAGGAGCTGGTCCCGGATGTGCTCAATTTCCTCAACAGTCTCCGGCAGTGGTTCCGCGATGGGGCGGTAGTTCTGATACTCGCCATGGCTGATCGCGTTGCGCAGGCCGGCGAATTCTTTCAAGTCATTCGCTTGCGCTGGGGTGAGAACGTGGTTGCGTTCAGCTTTGGACACCATCCAGTTGAAGCTGTCCGTTTTCTTCGCATCAAGTGCATTACGCAGAAACGCCTCGATGTCATTGAATGCCGCGAGGAAGGGGACAGCTCGGTTGGTGTACGGCTCACTCATTAGTTATACACACCGCGGTTCAAGGTGTCGCAAGCCTTCATCTGGCCGCTGGTGTAGCCGGCGAGGAACGACTGCTGACGCTGCTCAGACGAACCGTGGGTCCACGCATCAGGGTTGACCTCGCGGCCGGAACGTTCCTGAATATGGTCATCACCAATCGCGCGGGCGGTCTGAACAGCCTGCATGACCTGCTCCTTCGTGATCGGCTCGAGCATCGCATCCGCGCCCTTGTCTGCACGAGACGCCCACACACCGGCGTAGCAGTCAGCCTGGAGCTCAATGGCCACTGCAGCAGAATCCTCACCCGGGTTGTTGTAATCACTCAAACCGAGCGTGCCCTCGAGGTTCTGGATGTGGTGGCCCCATTCGTGGGCAACCACGTACATCTGGGACAAGGAGCCGTCACTACCGCCGAGGCGCTCGAGCTGATCGTAGAACGTCACATCCACGTACACCGTCTTGTCCCGCGGGCAGTAGAACGGGCCCGTATCAGAAGAAGCAAAACCACAACCGGTTTGAACATTGCCCTGGAACATCCGCAGGTTCGGCATGGAGTAGTCCAGACCCGCCTGCTCAGCCAGGACACTTGGCCACAGAGCATTCAAAGAATCAGCAGTAGCTGCCGCACGGCACTCCGCGATCTCATTGACAGCCCCTTCGACATTGCACTGAGCAAGGTCGAAACCTTCCGGTGCGTTCTGGCTCTGGTTCTGCTGCGATGTCCCGCCGCCAAGACTGCCGATGTCACCGCCAAGAAGAACGAACAGGCCGATGAGGAGCAAGGTGCCCACGCCACCGCCGCCGATCATGACGGGCATGCCACCACCGCGACGAGAGCCGCCAGAGGTGCTTACGCCTTTGCCGGATGGACGGACACCGCTTTTGAAAGTCATGGCCAAATCATGCCATATGTTCAGGGGCTTCCGTGGGAACAGCTGTGAAGGTGGAGGTGGTCTGATGCTCAGATTGCCATTCGGTAGAATCGCGTGAGTTAAAGATTATTAGGCGACACGTGGAAGGACGTGGACTGCACCGTGCTGCGCACTCACCTCGCGGGGGATCTCCGCAAAGAAATGGATGGCCAAACCGTTACTCTCACTGGCTGGGTTGGCCGCCGCCGCGACCACGGCGGTGTGATCTTCATCGACCTGCGTGACCGTTCGGGTTACGCCCAGGTGGTCTTCCGTGAATCCGACGTTGCAGAAGCTGCGCACGATTTGCGCAGTGAGTTCTGCGTGAAGGTCACCGGCGTGGTTGAGCCGCGTCCGGAAGGTTCCGCGAACCCGAACCTCGCTTCCGGTGAGATTGAGGTCAACGCGACCGAGCTTGAGGTTCTGTCTACCGCGGCACCGCTGCCGTTCCAGGTGGAGGACTTCTCCAACAACGAGGTGAGCGAGGAGACGCGTCTGCGTTACCGCTACCTGGACCTGCGCCGTGAGCGTCAGGCGAACGCACTGCGTCTGCGTTCCGCTGCGAACAAGGCAGCGCGCGATGTGCTGGCTAAGCATGAGTTCGTGGAGATTGAAACGCCGACGTTGACGCGTTCTACCCCGGAGGGTGCACGTGACTTCCTGGTACCGGCGCGTCTGCGCCCGGGTTCCTGGTACGCGCTGCCGCAGTCCCCGCAGCTGTTCAAGCAGCTGCTCATGGTGGCAGGCATGGAGCGTTACTTCCAGATCGCTCGCTGCTACCGCGATGAGGACTTCCGTGCGGACCGTCAGCCGGAGTTCACTCAGCTGGATATTGAGGCCAGCTTCGTCGACCAGGACGACATTATTGAGCTCGCCGAAGAGATTCTGGTGGAGCTGTGGAAGCTCATCGGTTACGAGATCACTACGCCGATCCCGCGCATGACCTACAAGGAAGCGATGGAGAAGTACGGCTCTGATAAGCCGGACCTGCGCTTCGATATTGAGCTGGTGGACTGCACCGAGTTCTTCAAGGACACGACCTTCCGCGTCTTCCAGAACGAGTACGTTGGTGCCGTTGTGATGGAAGGCGGTGCTTCCCAGCCGCGTCGTCAGCTCGATGCATGGCAGGAGTGGGCGAAGCAGCGTGGTGCCAAGGGCCTGGCATACATCCTCGTGCAGGAAGACGGCGAGCTCGCCGGCCCGGTGGCCAAGAACATCACGGATGAGGAGAAGGCGGGCATTGCTGCGCACGTTGGTGCGAAGCCCGGTGACTGCATCTTCTTCGCCGCTGGCGAGACGAAGGCTTCCCGCGCACTGCTGGGTGCGGCCCGTGGTGAGATTGCTAACAAGCTCGGCCTGATCAAGGAAGGCGACTGGGCATTCACCTGGGTCGTCGATGCGCCGATGTTTGAGCCGGCAGCTGACGCAACCGCTTCCGGTGATGTTGCTCTGGGCCACTCCCAGTGGACCGCTGTGCACCACGCATTCACCTCCCCGAAGCCGGAGTACCTGGACACCTTTGACAAGGAGCCGGGCGAGGCACTGGCGTACGCCTACGACATTGTCTGCAACGGCAATGAGATCGGTGGCGGCTCCATCCGTATCCACAACCAGGACGTGCAGAAGCGCGTGTTTGATGTCATGGGCATCACCGAGGAAGAGGCTCAGGAGAAGTTCGGCTTCCTGCTTGACGCATTCTCCTTCGGCGCACCGCCACACGGTGGCCTTGCTTTCGGCTGGGACCGCATCGTGTCCCTGCTCGGCGGCTTTGACTCCATCCGCGACGTCATTGCCTTCCCGAAGTCTGGTGGCGGCGTTGATCCGTTGACGGATGCCCCGGCACCGATTCCGGCTGCACAGCGCAAGGAAACTGGCGTCGACTTCAAGCCGGAGGCTCAGAAGGCTGAGAAGGCAAACTAGTCCTCACAGCGCGTAGCAGCATCATGCTGGTAGGCGGTAGAAAACCATGTTGAATCACGAACAGATTATTGAGCTGGCCGAAGGGATGCTGAACCATCGCTACGGCGGGCAGCAGGAGTTGACGGATCCGGAGGAACTCTCCGGCACCGGCAACACGACTGTGCTGCGTTTGCGCGTGACCAACAATCCGCTCTTTACGTATCGCTCGGTGGTAGTGAAGTACTCACCGCGCACCGGCGATCCGATCGATGATGCTGCTTTTGTGCGTGAGGTTGTGGCCTACCAGTTCACAACATCGCTCAGTGAGGACGTGCGCCCAGGCCCGGTGATGTTGGGCTATGACCTCGACAAACGGGCGATCATTTTGTCTGATTCCGGCAATGGCGACACGTTGGCCACGCTGTTGGAAACCTCGGATGAGGAACAGCGGGTGCGGTTGTTGCGAAACCTGGGAACGTCGTTAGGCAAAATGCATGCGGCGACCGCGGGTGCGGAGACCAGCTTCAACATCCTGCTCGCGCGCATGGTGAAGAACGTCGAGGGTGCGCGTGAAGTCCAGCTCATGCGTGAAGCACTGCTGGAAAACCGCATTCTTGAAGGCCTGGAGATCGTGCGTCGTGCCGGCATTGATGTGCCGAAAGACGTGGAAGCGATTGCCGATACGGTGCAGGTGCGCATGCTGCATGGCGGGTCGCGGGCTTTCACGCCTTTCGATCTGTCGCCGGACAACATTCTTTTCGCTGATCGCACGCAGTTCCTCGACTATGAGTGGGCGGGCTTCCGCGATGTCATGTTTGATGTCGCCGGTGTGATCGCGGGATTCCCGCAGTACATCACCGCGAGTCCGCTGAGCGACGAGGAAGTGAAGGTCTTCGTCGAGGCATGGTCAGCTGAGGTTGGCGGCGCATGGCCGTCGGTGAATAACCCCGACACGTTGCAAGCACGTATTACCGCCTCCCTCATCGGGTGGGCATTTTTCAGCGTGTCCATCTTGTACGCCGATGGTGATGACACGTTGTCTGGTACTCGCTACGGCAAGGGCGGGTGGACCGTGGATGCGGACGCGCAGATGGGCGATGATGCAGACCTGTTTGACCCGCAGATTCGTGAGGAGGACGTCGAACGTGGGGCACAGATTCTGCGCTCGTCTGCGCGCCAGGATTTCACCCCGGAAGAGATCGCCATCCGCCGGGATGTAGCCGGAACCTTTGACGCGCTGGCACGCTACGCGGCGACCGGCACGGAACCGGCTTACGCGCAGATTTCTTCCTTCGCTGCGTCCGTTACGGAGCGATTGGCGTGACACAAGGCGGGTTGTTTTCGGACTCGGCGGATTCAGCATCAACCGCACCACGCGGCGTTGCGTTCTTCGAAGCCGGCGCCTCAGCTCCGCTGGCCGCGCGTATGCGCCCGCGCAACTTGGATGAGCTCGTCGGTCAACAGCATTTGCTCGGACCTGGCCGTCCATTGCGTCGACTCGTGGAGGGTTCGGGCGACGCGTCGGTGATTCTCTATGGTCCGCCGGGCACGGGCAAGACCACGATCGCTTCGCTCATTGCACAGGCGATGGGCCAGAACTTTGTTGGCCTGTCCGCGCTGTCCTCCGGCGTCAAGCAGGTCCGCGAGGTACTTGACGCGGCCCGCCGCGATCTCGTGCGTGGCCAGCACACGGTCCTGTTCATCGATGAGGTGCACCGCTTTTCCAAAACGCAGCAGGACGCTCTCCTTGCCGCGGTGGAGAACCGAACGGTTCTGTTGGTTGCCGCGACGACGGAGAATCCGTCGTTTAGCGTGGTTGCCCCATTGCTCTCACGCTCGCTGCTCCTGCGCTTGGAATCGCTTTCTGACGCGGATATTGCCACCGTGCTTGAGCGTGCCGTTGCGGATGAGCGCGGGCTGAAGGGGGCAATTGAGCTTGACGACGACGCCCGGGACCAACTCGTCCTCCTCGCCGGCGGCGATGCCCGGCGGGCGCTGACGTACTTGGAAGCAGCCGCTGAGGGGGCGGAGAACGGCAGAATCACCACCGAGGTGATTGAGCGCAGCGTTGACCGTGCTGTGGTGCGCTATGACCGCGACGGGGACCAGCACTATGACGTGATCTCCGCCTTCATCAAATCCATCCGCGGATCTGATGTTGATGCGGCGCTGCATTACTTGGCCCGCATGATTGAGGCAGGGGAGGACCCGCGATTCATCGCGCGACGTCTGGTGATCCATGCTTCCGAGGACATTGGCATGGCGGATCCCACCGCACTGCAGGTTGCCACGGCCGCGGCTAATGCCGTGCAGTTCATCGGCATGCCGGAAGGACGCCTGCCTCTGGCGCAGGCGACTATCCACCTTGCTACTGCGCCGAAGTCCAATTCCGTGTACGCCGCGATTGATGCGGCACTCGCTGACATTCGCAAGGGCCATGCCGGGACTGTTCCGCCGCATCTGCGCGACGGGCATTATGAGGGAGCCAAAGCCGTGGGCAACGCCGTCGGTTATGTGTACCCCCACGACAATCCCCGCGGTGTAGTGCAGCAACGCTATATTCCGGAGGGGTTGGATGATGCCCGCTACTACGTCCCAACCAACCATGGCGCGGAAAAACGCATCAGTGAATACGCCGAACGCCTGCGCCAAATGGTGCGCGGGGAAGGGCCAAGCCAGTAGCCGCGCATAAGCATTTTGCTTCAAGCGGGTAAGGTGATGCCCGTTAAGTTTTGCCCTGACCAACGTTTCAACGTTCATTGCATCTTGTAAGGATTCTTTCGTGCAAACTCATGAGATCCGCGACCGGTTCACACAGCACTTCGTCGATGCGGGCCACGTGCCCGTGCCCAGCGCATCGCTGATTTTGGACGACCCAACGCTACTGTTTGTCAACGCCGGCATGGTGCCCTTCAAGCCTTACTTCCTGGGCCAGCAGAATCCGCCTTTTGAAAGCGGAACCGCAACCTCGATTCAGAAGTGCGTGCGCACCCTGGATATTGAAGAAGTTGGTATTACCACCCGCCACAACACCTTCTTCCAGATGGCAGGTAACTTCTCCTTTGGCCAGTACTTCAAGGAAGGTGCCATCACCTTGGCATGGGACCTGCTGACCAAGCCCCTGGATAAGGGTGGCTTCGCGCTCGACCCCGAGCGTCTGTGGGTGACCGTGTTCACCGAGGACGATGAGGCAGCGGAGATCTGGGAGAAGAAGGTCGGCGTGCCGGCTGAGCGCATTCAGCGCATGGGCATGGAGGACAACTTCTGGTCCATGGGCGTGCCTGGTCCGTGTGGTCCGTGCTCCGAGATCTACTACGACCGTGGCCCTGAACACGGTAAAGAGGGCGGCCCGATCGCCGATGACAACCGCTACATGGAGATCTGGAACCTCGTGTTCATGGAGTCCATCCGCGGTGAGGGCGATAAGAAGGGTGGCTTTGAGATTCTCGGCGAGCTGCCGAACAAGAACATCGATACAGGTCTGGGCATTGAGCGCCTCGCTTGCCTCCTGCAGGGCGTGGACAACGTTTATGAGACGGACCTGCTCGCCCCGGTGATCGCTACGGCAGAGAAGCTCACCGGTACGAAGTACGGTGCGAGCCAGGAATCGGACGTTCGCTTCCGCGTTATCGCTGACCACTCTCGTACCGCGATGATGATCATCTTGGACGGTGTCACCCCGTCCAATGAGGGCCGTGGCTACATCCTGCGCCGTCTGCTGCGCCGCATTATTCGTTCTGCACGCCTGCTGGGTGCGCAGAGCCACACCATTGAGTCGTTCATGAACACCATCATGGACACGATGACCCCGTCCTTCCCGGAGATCGCTGACAACCGTGAGCGCATCCTGCGCGTCGCTGTGGCGGAGGAGAAGGCGTTTTTGAGGACGCTGGAATCCGGCACCCACCGCTTTGACGAAGCTGCCGCACACGTGAAGGAATCCGGTGCTGCTGTTCTGTCCGGTGAGCAGGCATTCGAACTGCACGATACGTACGGTTTCCCCATCGACCTCACCCTGGAAATGGCGGCTGAGGCTGGTCTGGATGTGGACATGGATGCATTCCATGCCGCGATGGAAGAGCAACGCAACCGCGCGAAGGCTGACAGCAAGGCCAAGAAGACCGGCAATATCGACGAATCCCTGTACCGCGAGTGGGTCGATGCCCACCCAACCGAGTTCGTTGGCTTTGATGAGCTGACCCATGAGTCCAAGGTCCTTGGCCTTGTGCGTGGTGGCGAGAAGGTCGGTGAGGCTGCCCAGGGCGATGAGGTTGAGGTCATCCTGGATGTCACCCCGATGTACGCCGAGGGCGGCGGACAGATGGCTGACCGCGGCCGCATTGTCATCGGCGACACCGTGCTGAATGTGCACGATGTGCAGAAGGTGGGCAACAAGAAGCTGTGGGTCCACAAGGCAACGGTGGAAACCGGCGGCCTTGACGTGGGCCAGGTTGTGCGCACCGAGGTGGATCCGAAGTGGCGCCACGGCGCACGCCAGGCACACACCGCAACTCACCTGATCCATGCTGCTCTGCGCCAGGTGCTGGGCCCCACCGCTGTTCAGGCTGGTTCCATGAACAAGCCGGGCTACCTGCGCTTTGACTTCAACTACACAGAGCAGCTCACCCCGGCGCAGTTGGAGGAGATCTCCCTCATTGCCAACCAGGCCGTGGATGCGGACTTTGCCGTGAATACGTTTGAGACCTCCCTGGCGAAGGCCAAGGAGATGGGTGCGATGGCGCTGTTCGGTGAGAACTACGGCGATGAGGTCCGCGTTGTGGAGATCGGCGGCCCGTTCTCCATTGAGCTGTGCGGTGGTACCCACGTGGAGCACTCCTCCCAGATCGGCCCGGTGGCCGTGTTGGGTGAGTCTTCCGTTGGTTCCGGCGCGCGCCGTATTGAGGCGTACTCGGGCATGGATTCCTTCTCCTACTTCTCCAAGGAAGCCGCCATTGCTAACGCGCTGGCAGGGGAGATGAAGACCCCGTCTGATCAGCTGCCGGAGCGCATCGCTGCGCTGACGGAACGCCTGCGCGCCGCGGAGAAGGAAATTGAGAACCTGCACAAGCAGCAGCTGGCCAACCAGACCGGTGAACTGCTGAACAACGCTGAGACCATCGGCGACGTGAAGTTCCTGGGCGTCAAGCTGCCGGACGATGTGGCCGGTGGGGATCTGCGCACCATGGCGCAGGACCTGCGTGGTCGCTTCGGTGAAACCGCGGCGGTCATCGTGCTGGCCTCCGACAACGGCGGCAAGGTTCCGTTTGTTGTGGCAGCGACCCCGGCGGCCGTCGATAAGGGCATCAAGTCCGGTGCCTACGTTGGCCTCTTCGGTGGCTACATCGGCGGCAAGGGCGGCGGCAAGCCTGACCTGGCCCAGGGTTCTGGTTCCGATGCAGCTGGCATCGATGCCGGATTCAACGCTGTGCGCGAGGAGCTCGGCCGGATCTAGCTGGCTCCAGCCGGATCGAGCCAGATTTCGGCTAGAGTGCTGTCAATGTCACGAAATGATTACGTGACACGCCCAGCAGCGGTTCTGTGGCGGTGCCTTCACCAACTACCGTGAGTGAAGGCACACACAGCTGCCGTCCATCCGACACACAGTTGAGGTCTACGCGAACAGATGAAGGTACATCCGGACACCCCCGGGGTTGATGATCCTGGAGCTGGCCGCCGCATCGGCATCGATGTGGGCACCGTGCGCATCGGTGTGGCTTCATCCGACCGTGACGGGCTTCTGGCCACCCCGGTGGAAACTGTGCCTCGCGTGACGGGTTTCAAGGACCGTGATGGTGAGGATATTGAGCGGCTGCTGGCAATCATTGAGGAGTATGAGGCCGTTGAAGTTGTCGTCGGTTTGCCGCGCGACCTCAAGGGCAATGGCTCTGCCAGTGTGAAGCATGCCAAGGAGATCGGTTTCCGTATCTCCCGGCGCAGTGATGTCCCGGTGCGTTACGCGGATGAACGCTTGACCACGGTGGCTGCCACGAACGCTTTGCGTTCCTCCGGTGTGTCGGAGAAGGCTGGCCGCGCTGTGATCGATCAAGCTGCAGCCGTGGCGATTTTGCAATCGTGGCTCGACGGGCGCGCTCACGCGTTTGCCGCGCGCCAGAACTCGGCTGAGAAGGCCGAATCCTCCCTGTTGAATGACCCCAAGGAGAATTAATCGTGAGCATGGCACAAACCTCTCAAGGGCGCACCCGCGGTGTTGCGGTGCTTATTGTGTCCATTCTGCTGATCCTCGGAGCAGTGGTGTACATCGGCGTTGCCCGCTCGTCCTCGTCGGGCGCGGATTTCAAAGGCGATGGCAATGGTGTGGAGCAGATCGTGGAGATCCCGGAGGGCTCCAACCTGACCGCGCTAGGTCCGACGTTGGAGGAGCTTGGGGTTGTTCGCTCGAATCAGGCTTTCCAGTCCGCTGTGATGTCTAATCCGGATTCGGACAACATCCAGCCGGGTTTCTACCGCCTGCAGGAGAAGATGAGCGCGAAGTCCGCGGTTGCGGCCTTGCTCGATCCGGCCACGCGCATTGAGATGTTGAAGATTCCAGGGGGCTTGACGCTTAACGACGTCCGCGTGGTCGGCGGCGATGTCCGCTACGGGATCTTCTCCAGCATCTCCCGAGTGACGTGTGGTGAGGACGGTAAGGGGGCCGGCTGCATCAACGTTGAGCAGCTGCAGGAAGTGGCAGCGAATGCTGATCCGTCTGAGCTTGGTGTCCCTGAGTGGGCACTGGGCCCAGTGAGCGCACGTGCTGGTGACCCGAAGCGCCTTGAGGGCTTGATTGCACCGGGCGAGTACGTGGTGAACCCCAATGCTGACGCGAAGACGATCCTGACGGACCTGATCACCCGTTCGGCGAAGATGTACAACGGCACCGACATCGTTGGCCGTGCGCAGGCGATTGGTTTGAGCCCGTACGAGCTTCTCATCGCTGCATCCCTGGTGGAGCGTGAAGCGCCGGCAGGAGAGTTTGACAAGGTTGCCCGCGTGATTCTGAACCGTCTGGCTGCCCCGATGCGCCTGGAGTTTGACTCCACGGTGAATTACGACTTGGAGTCCGTTGAGGTTGCTACCGGTGATTCGGACCGTAAGCGCGAGACCCCGTGGAACACCTACGCCAAGGATGGTCTGCCGGATACGCCGATTGCCTCCCCGTCCGAGGAAGCGATTCGTGCGATGGAGAACCCGGCTGAAGGTGAGTGGCTCTTCTTCGTCACCATCGACAAGACCGGTACCACGCTGTTTACCAACACCTTCGAAGAGCACCAGGATGCTGTGCAGCGTGCATACGAGTCCGGCATCTTGGACTCCCAGCGCTAGAGCAACGACGAACTAGAAAGAACAGGCAGCAATGAGTGCTCCCGAGGCCGATCAGCAAGCCACCCCCTCACCGGAATCGACATACCGTGCGGCGGTGCTCGGTAGCCCGATTGAGCACTCGCTGTCTCCAGTGCTGCACTCTGCTGGCTACGCCGCCGCTGGTCTTGATGGCTGGCACTACGAGCGGATTGAGTGCACGGCAGAGCAGTTGCCGGAGATCGTCGGTCATGCTGATGTGAGCTACCGGGGTTTCTCCGTGACTATGCCGGGCAAGTTCGCGGCACTGGAATTCGCCGATGAGGTCACTGAACGTGCACGCGCTATTGGCTCAGCGAACACCTTGGTGTGGGAGACCCGTGACGGCAGTTCTATCTGGCGCGCAGACAACACGGACTGCGAAGGTATCTCCGGTGCTCTCAATGAGCTCGTGGGGGAGAAGGAGCTCGGCCATGTCCTTCTCATCGGCAGCGGTGGTACCGCGCGTCCCGCGCTGTGGGCACTGACCCAGCGCGGTGTGGACAAGGTGACGGTGCTCAACCGCTCTGACAGGTCAGAAGAGCTCCTTCCGCTGCTGGAGAACACCGGGGTGGAAGCGGAGTTCATCAACTTTGAGCGTGACCTCCGCGACCTTGCCCTGGGAGTGGACGCAATCATCTCTACCGTCCCGGCAAAGGTTCTAGAAACGCGTTATGCGGAACTTGGCCATGCCCCGGTCCTCGACGTGATTTACAACCCCTGGCCAACCCCACTGGCTACATGTGCTGCGTCGAACGGCCACCTGACCGTCGGGGGTTTGGTCATGCTGGCCTGCCAGTCTTACTCCCAGTTCGAGCAATTCACCGGTGTGGACGCACCGCGAGAAGAGATGCGTGAGGCATTGTTCCGTCATGTCGGCTGGGTATCCCCAACCGGTGTGACACGCCAGAATCGCAGGTAGGCTTAAGCCCCACACACTGATCTGGGGGTGGATCACCATGTTTGGGGGAAATGCCACGTACATACACCTGGCTGCACACGCACATCCAGCCGCGCTGGCTGTAGCAGCGCTACTAGCGCTCGCATGGTCCGTAGCACTCGTCATCGTTGACCTCCGCCAGCAGCGGTTGCCCAATGCGTTGACGCTTCCGGCGGGAGTAATAGCCGTAGCCCTGTGCTTTTTCTTTCCCACTGGGTGGTGGGGCCTGCTGTGGCCGGGGCTGTATGTTCTCACGGCAGTAGCCGTCCCTGTCGGGACCGCCGAAAGCAGTGCAGCTCTGAGCGTCAGCCCTGGCATCGGTGGTGGTGACATCAAACTCGCATTGCCACTGGGTGTGGCCGTGGCGCTTGCCGGCGGACTTGCAGGCGTGCTGGGTGTGATGTTGCTAAGCAGCATGATCACCGCCCTTGCACTGCTGCTCACCCGCAAACCTGGCATGGCGCATGGTCCTTCGATGATCGTGGCCGCGTGGATCGTGGCTATTACGTGCGCCCTTACGTGAGACTGTGTAGTTCATGTGAGACAATGCCTGCATGCTTCGATGGACTACTGCAGGTGAATCCCACGGTCAGGCGCTTATCGCGATGGTTGAAAACATGCCGGCTGGGGTCACTGTCTCCACTGAGGAGATCGGCCACCAACTTGCACGCCGCCGCCTTGGCTACGGCCGTGGCGCGCGTATGAAGTTTGAGCAGGACGAGCTCACGGTTCTTTCCGGTGTCATCCACGGGAAAACGATTGGTAGCCCGATCGCTGTGATGATTGGCAATACGGAGTGGCCGAAGTGGACCACCATCATGTCCCCGCATGAGTTGGACATAGAAGACCCAGAGGTGGCCAAGGCGATGAGCTCCGGCCGCGGTGCAGCACTGACGCGCCCGCGGCCGGGTCACGCCGATTTCGCCGGCATGATCAAGTACGGCTTTGATGCGGCGCGTCCGGTGTTGGAGAGGTCGTCGGCACGCGAAACTGCGTCGCGCGTGGCGGCCGCAACGATCGCGCGTTCCTTCCTGCGTGAGGTCCTTGGCGTGGAGGTGCTCTCGCACGTCATTTCCATCGGTGCCTCTGAGCCGTACACAGGCCCGCTTCCCACGTTCGAGGACATTGAGCGTATCGACGCCTCTCCGGTCCGCGCATTCGGCGAAGAAGCTGAAGCGTCCATGATCGCTGAAATTGAGTCCGCAAAGAAGCAGGGCGACACCCTCGGCGGCATCGTCGAGGTGATCGTGGAAGGCCTGCCGATTGGCCTGGGTTCCCACGTCTCTGGTGATGCACGCTTGGATGCGCAGCTGGCTGCAGCGCTCATGGGCATCCAGGCGATCAAGGGCGTTGAGGTCGGCGATGGTTTTGAGGAAGCACGCCGTCGTGGCAGCGAAGCCCACGATGAGATGGTGCGCGACGGTGACGGTGTGCGCCGTGAGACCAACCGTGCCGGTGGCCTTGAGGGTGGCATGACCAATGGGGAAGCCCTGCGTGTGCGTGCCGCGATGAAGCCGATCTCCACTGTTCCGCGCGCACTGAAAACCGTGGATATGTCCTCCGGTGACGCCGCAACGGCGATTCACCAGCGCTCCGATGTGTGTGCTGTGCCGGCAGCTGGCGTGGTTGCTGAAGCCATGGTGGCACTTGTTCTGGCACGCGCAGTGTTGGAGAAGTTTGGCGGCGACAGCATTGAGGAAACGAAGCGCAACGTGGAGGCGTACAAGCAATACGTGGCGGACCGTCTGGCTTTCGAAGGGGACAGCGATGACTAATCCGGTTCCCCCGGCTGTGCCGAAGCCCGGACCGCCACCGAACCGTCCGGTTCAGCCACACACCACGGGTGATGTTGTGGAGGGCAATGGCAGCGAGCAGGTTGTCCATGGCTCCCCACGCGTTGTCCTGGTTGGCCCTCCGGGTGCTGGGAAGTCCACGATTGGTCGCCGTCTCGCACGCGCATTGAATCTGCCGTTGGTGGACTCTGATGACCTCATTGCCAAGGGCGAAGGTAAGCCCACGGGGGAGGTCTACTCAGAGCTCGGCGAGGAGCGCTTCCGCGAGGTTGAGGCTGAGTACGTTGCACGCTCACTGGCATCCGGCGGTGTGGTCAGCTTGGGCGGTGGTGCCGTGGTTACGGAATCCACGCGCACACTCTTGCAAGCTCACACCGTGGTGTGGATTGATGTGTCCGTGGAAGAAGGTGTGCGCCGCACCTCCGGTAACAATTCGCGCCCGGTGCTCAACGCCGAAGATCCGGTGGAGCATTACCGCGCACTGCTGGAAACACGTGAGCCGTTGTACCGCGAGGTGGCTATGCACCGAGTACGCACGGATTCGCGCCCACCGCAGCGTCTTGTCGCGGAGATTCTTAACCTCATCGAATCCCGCTGATTCCGGCCCACGCGCAGCGCGCAGTAGCAATAATCAACGAGTAACAACCACCGATCCGCGAAGAAGGCTTTTCACCATGTCTGTTATCAGTGTCACTGGCCCAAACCCGTATGACGTGCACATTGGTGCAGGACTCGATGAGCAGATCGCTGCGCGCGTAGCGGACACGGGCGCACGTCAGGCCGCGATCATTCACCAGGGCCCACTGGCTCCGGTGGCGGAGAAGCTCCGTGATCTCATTACCGCGAATGGGGTAGAGGTCACCCTCGCGGAGATTCCCGATGCGGAAGACGGCAAGTCACTGACGGTTTTGAGCGGCCTGTGGGATCTCTTCGGCGAGAAGAATTTCTCCCGCCAGGGTGTTGTGCTGGGCCTTGGCGGGGGCGCAACCACGGACCTCGCTGGTTTCGCTGCCGCAACGTGGATGCGCGGTATCAAGGTCATTCAGGTGCCCACGACGCTGCTCGCCATGGTGGATGCGGCCGTGGGCGGTAAGACCGGTATCAACACGGACGCGGGCAAGAACCTCGTTGGTGCTTTCCATGAGCCGGATTCTGTCTTCATTGATCTGGACCGCCTGGACACCCTCGCGCACGAGGAATTCGTTGCCGGTTCCGCCGAGATCATCAAGACCGGTTTCATCGCCGATCCCGTGATTCTGGAGATCTACCAGCAGGGTGATGACGTGCCCAAGAACAAGATCGCCGAACTCATTGAAAGGTCTGTCGCGGTCAAGGCCAAGGTGGTGAGTGAGGACCTGAAGGAATCGTCGTTACGCGAAATCCTCAACTATGGGCACACGCTCGGGCACGCGCTGGAGAAGCGCGAGGATTACCGCTGGCGTCACGGCAATGCCGTCGCCGTGGGCATGATGTTTGTCGCTCTGCTGGCGAAGAACAGGGGGCTTATCAGCGATTCAGTGGTTGCCCTCCACCGCGACATCCTCACGAGCGTGGGCCTTCCGGTGACCTACGACCCGGATGCTTTTGATGAGCTGTACGAGGGCATGACGCACGATAAGAAGAACCGCGATGGCCGCATCCGTTTCGTCGTCCTCGAAGGCATTGGCATACCGTCTCGCCTGGAAGATGCGACGATTGAGGAGATGCGTCAGGCGTACACTGAGCTCACGCAACTGAGCTGAGACAACGCAACGGCACAGAATGTGCAGAATCTAAGGAGGGTGTGACGTGAAGGTTTATGTGCTCAATGGGCCAAACCTGAACCGGTTGGGCAAGCGCCAGCCGGAGATCTATGGCTCGACGACACTGGCGGATGTTGAGCAGCGTCTACGCGCGCTCGCTGGTGATCGCGTGGAGCTGATCTTCTGCCAGTCCAATCACGAGGGCGATCTTATTAGCGCGGTGCATGAGGCTGCCGATAACGGCGCCGCCGTGATTATCAACCCCGGTGGCTTCACCCACACCTCCGTTGCGCTACGTGATGCACTGGCAGAGATCAGTGACGCTGCGGGCTTCATCGAAGTGCACATCTCCAACGTGCACGCGCGTGAGGAGTTCCGCCACCATTCGTACTTGACGCCCATTGCCATCGGCGTGATTGCCGGCCTGGGCATTCATGGTTATGAGCTCGCGCTTGAGTACTTTTTGAGGAGGATCTCATGAGTTTCGCTGATTCCCGGTTCCTGACCCGTCGGCGCGCGTTGTCCGCAAAGCTGGCGGGCAGGCGCATTGATTCCTTCTTGGTCACGCACCCGACGAACGTGCGCTACTTGTCTGGCTTCTCCGGCTCCGCTGGTGCGCTGTTGGTGAACAAGGATCTGTCTGCCGCTATTGCGACGGATGGGCGCTACACCACGCAGATCGCCGAAGAGGTCAAGGACATTGAGGCCATGATCGTGCGCAATGGGGCAGAAGCACTTATTGCCACGGTGCCGGAGGGGTGGCGCGTGGGCTTTGATGCAGCACGCACCACTGTGGCTGAACTCGAAGCGATGAAGAAGGCCTGCCCGGATGGTGTCACCCTTGTTCCCGTTGATGGGGCGATTGAGGAGATCCGGCTGCGCAAGGACCGTTACGAGCTGGCCCGCCTGGAAGAGGCAGCGCAGATTGCTGTTGATGCGCTGACCGGTCTCATCGAGGCAGGGGAGCTGCGGGCGGGACGCGCGGAGCGTGACGTTGCTGCTGACCTTGAGTACCGCATGCGTGTGCTGGGTGCGGAGCGCCCGAGCTTTGACACCATTGTTGCTTCCGGCCCGAACTCGGCGCTGCCGCACCATGGCGCGGGGGAGCGTGTGATTGAGGATGGCGACATTGTCACGATTGATTTTGGCGCACACTACCGCGGCTTCAACTCGGATATGACCCGCACGTTCATCATCGGGCATGTCACGGAGTTCTCCCGTGAGATCTATGAGACCGTGCTCGAGGCCCAGAAGGCTGGCGTGTTCGCAGCAACGCCTGGCCGTCCCCTCGTTGAGGTGGACAAGGCCTGCCGCGACATCATTGATGCTGCTGGCTACGGCGAATACTTCGTTCACTCCACCGGCCACGGTATTGGCCTTGACGTGCATGAGGGGCCGGCCGCATCCACGCGCGCGGACGGCTCGCTGGAAGAAAATATGACGCTGACCATTGAGCCAGGCATCTACGTGCCGGGCCGTGGTGGCGTGCGTATTGAGGACACGTTGGTGATCACCTCCGGTGCGCCACGAGTGATCACGCAGTTCCCGAAAGACCTGACTGTCCTCTAATCCGGCCACGCTGCCTTAAGCATGTGCTGATCAGTGGTGTAGCATGGGCTTGTTTTAACACAGCCAGATCTACTTCAAGGGAGATTATTTCGTGGCAACCACCGCTGATTTCAAGAACGGCCTTGTGCTCAAGATTGACGGCAAGCTCCAGCAGATCATCGAGTTCCAGCACGTGAAGCCGGGCAAGGGCCCTGCTTTCGTGCGCACGAAGCTGAAGGACGTCGTCTCCGGCAAGACCGTGGACAAGACCTGGAACGCAGGCGTCAAGGTGGAAACCGCAACGGTTGACCGTCGCGACATGACCTACCTGTACAACGATGGCCAGAACTACGTTGTCATGGACGACAAGACCTACGAGCAGTACGAGCTGCCGGAGGACAAGTTCGGCGACGCTGCTCGCTTCCTCCTGGAGAACATGCGCGTACAGGTTTCCTTCCACGAGGGTGAGGCTCTGTTTGCTGAGCTGCCGATCTCCGTGGACCTGAAGATCGAGCACACCGATCCGGGCCTGCAGGGCGACCGCTCCACCGGTGGCACCAAGCCGGCGAAGCTGGAGACCGGCGCTGAGATCCAGGTTCCGCTGTTCCTGGAGACCGGCAACGTGGTCAAGGTGGACACCCGCACGGGTGAGTACCTGTCTCGCGTGAACAACTAGGCACTACCTCTAGTTTCTTCCATTGAAGCGGGCTCAAGCTGGGCCCGCTTCTCCCAACTTTCCAACTTTTTACAACATGTCTGATTACAAACGTCATGGTGCGCGTTACCGTGCACGCCGCCGCGCTGTAGACATCCTCTTCGAGGCCGAGACCCGCGACCTGGATCCCGTAGCCATCGTTGAGGATCGCATCAAGCTGGCTGAGGACCCGGCGAATGCCGTGGCTCCTGTTGCTGACTACACCCGTGAGATCATCGTGGGTGCCGCGGAGAACCTCGATGAGATCGACGAGTCGATTGAGCGTTTCCTCTCTGAGAACTGGGAGCTCAACCGCCTGCCGGCTGTCGATCGCGCCATCCTGCGCGTGGCTACGTGGGAGGTTCTGTACAACCCTGACGTCGACCCTTCCATCTCCATCTCCAACGCGATGGAGATGTCCGTGGAATACGCCGGCGACAACGCCCCGCCGTACATCCACGCCGTGATCGATGACATTGTTCAGGCCAACTCCGCCGACGCCCCCGATATCATCACCGGGGAGACCGGACTCATCGGCTTCGCTGAAGAAGATGAGATTGACGCACCCGTCGAGGCCATCGAACCAGAAGCGACCACTGAACCGGAACCGGCAACCACCGACACTAACGAAGCACCTGCAGTCGAGCAGGAGTAGGAGGGAGGCTCATCGTGGCCAAGGTATCCATCAAGGAAGCAGAAGCACTTCGTGTTAGCGAGGATTTCGTGCTTGCTAGCGTTGACCCCGCGTCCACCCCGGGTGTGAGTGAGGACAACGTTGAAGATGCTTTTGATGAATTCGACGATGAGCTCGATGAACTCCAGGAGTGCTTGTACGCCAATGGCCGTGCGGGCAATGAGAACGCCGGTTCCATTCTCTTGGTCCTGCAGGGCATGGACACTGCCGGCAAGGGTGGCATCATCCGCAACGTTGTGGGTGAGACGATGGACCCGCAAGGCGTGCACATCAAGGCCTTCGGCAAACCAACGGAAGAAGAACTGAAACACGACTTCCTCTGGCGCATTGAGCCGCACCTGCCCAAGCCGGGCATGATCAGCGTGTTTGACCGTTCCCATTACGAGGACGTGTTGGTCCAGCGCGTCAAGCAGATGGCCCCGCCGGAGGAGATTGAACGCCGCTACGACGCCATCGTCGATTTTGAAGCCAAAGCCGCTGCCAACGGCACGAAGATCATCAAGGTCATGCCACACATCTCCAAAGAATTCCAGGCAGAGAACCTCCGCAAGCGCATTGAGCGCCCGGACAAGCACTGGAAGTATAACCCAGGCGATATCGACGATCGCCGCCTCTGGGACGAATTCCAGGAAGCATACGAGATCGCCCTAAAGCGCACCTCCACCGACGTCGCCCCTTGGTACTGCATCCCGTCTGACAACAAGGACTACTGCCGCACCGTGGTGAAGACCCTTTTCGTCCAAGCCCTCCGCGACCTCAACCTGGAATGGCCCAAGGCCGACTTCGACCCCGAGGTCGAGCTGCAGCGCCTCGCTGAGTCCTAGGCGACGCTACTACCCACTGCTAGTCCCACCAGATGCCGGCGTCCCTGGCCCATTTCTCGGCGTAGGTGGAATTCGGGAAACCGTAAACAAAAAATCCTACGTTCTCTTCTTCTTGGTAATAGTGCAGGTTACCGTCATCATCATCGATAGTGGTTATAGCTGTTCCGCTGGGATTGATGCTGTACTTGTCGGGAATGAATGACTGCATGTCCTGATTGGTCGAGCCTGACGTGGAGGACGACTGTTCATCTAAGAACGAGCGGATGTTGTTCCAGGGAGATCTATACAAATCAGTCTGTTCGAACCCCATGGAGACAATGCCGTCACCGTCCAATCCGTAGGTTGTCTTGGTTTCTGCTTCAGGAAAGCAGAAATAAGTGTCGCTCATTGTTGTCTGTCCGCAAGCGGAGAGATTGACCATCTCAAGAACGCTTTGAGGATAATCGGCCAGTTGACTTCTCATCGCGAGTTCTTCGGCTTCTTTGGCTTTCTCGTTCTTTATCGATGTTGAATACCAATCAAGAATTGCAAGCACGAGAGCAATGGCCAAAACAGCGCCAAATATCCGCAGGAGAAGCCGACTTCGTTTTTTAACCGTTTTGCTCTTGGCCTTCTTGTCATTTGCACGCTGAGTTTCGACCTGCGTTTTGGGCTTGTCTTCAGCTTTGGGCTTGATCCGGTTTTGGGGCGCTGCAGGCTTGACCGGCTGTGGTGCCGGGGCTGGCGTGGAAAAGTAGTGCTTCTGGGAAGATGGCTGTGGCGCAGGAGTGGTGGTGTCCGGCGTGGGGTTCTTCGGAGCGGGCTTCTGGTCGCTTCCGGTGGTGCCTGGGCGTTTCTGGGCTTGCTGGAGCGCGATGAGGGCGCCTTGGGCGACGACGGTCTTGGGGTCGTCGAGGGTGGCAATTGGGGCGATGTTCTTCAGTGCCTCGTGGAGGGCGGGCACGCGGGAAGAGCCGCCGGTGAGGTAGAGGGCCACGAGGTCGTCCGGGGAGTTGATGCCCCCGCGACGGAGGGTTTGCTCCGTGAGGTTGATGGCGCGGTTCAGGGGAGCGGAAATGAGCTCGTTGAGCTCGTCACGGGTGAGTTGGAGGCGCTCCTCGTGCAGGCCGCCGTGGACGGGGATGGTTGCGCTGGGGACGTCTGAAAGAAGTTCTTTGGCCTCGCGGATGGATGTTTCCAGGGCGTGAAGTTCACGCAGTTTGGCATCGCGGCGCAGGTAATTGAGGAGGTCAGGGTTGACGTAACCGAGTTCCTGGTCGACCCAACGACGAATGGTGGCGTCGAAGCTTCGCCCGCCGATGGTGTTATTGCCGTCAGCAGCAAGAACGGTGAACTTGCCACTGTTACTCGCTTCCAAAACAGCGATGTCGACTGTGCCACCACCGATGTCAAAGACAGCGATCTTGCTGCCGGCGGCGAGGGCATTATCGCGTGTGTAATACGCGGCAGCGGCACGGGGTTCGGAGATGACAACGATGTTCTCAAACGGGATGCCGGCCCGCACGGCTGCTTCAGCAAGCGCATTGACTTCGTGTTCGGACCATGCATCAGGGTGAGTGAGCAGGAGCGTGCCCGGTGCAGTGCCGTTGTGCGCGCGGGCGGCACGTTCGATTGCATCGCGGTAAATGGCAGCGACGATGTCCACGGTCTCGACTTCGTAGCCATTGATGGACACCACATCCTGGCCGATGAGACGCTTCGGGGCGGGGATGTAGCCATTGGGGTTGGCTTGCGCGCGCGAGAGCGCGACGGGGCCGGTGGAAATCTGATCAGGGGAGTCAACGTACACCGACGACGTCATGGAGCGCTGGTCGTTGGAAAGGTTGACGGCTTCGACAGCGCCGTGAATCGGATTGGTATGAGCCGCGGCGGTGTTAGAGGTGCCAAAGTCAATCGCGAGCGCCCAATCCGTTACGGACATGCCTTCCTACTTCCCATCCAGGTTCATTCAACCTGCTAAGCCTATCGAATGGGCGCCAAGGTTGTTACTCATGGTGAGAGTGTCTGATGGTTTGTGTGTGGGTTCCCAACCTGCATGAGGAGACGGACCAGAATGACTACTGTGGCACGACGAGACCCGGCTGATAAGGCCAAGATTGATGCGATTGAAAAGAAGCTGCTTGCTAACCCTGAAATCGCGAAGCTGATTGATGAACTAGGCACGTCTACAACGGATGCCAATGACCTAGTTCGGGGCATGTTGCAAGCCTCGATTACCAGGGGACTAAATGCGGAAATGGACGCCCACCTGGGATATCAGGCAGGCGACAGAGGCGCTAAAGCCTTAGCTGGCACTGATAACTACCGCAATGGCAGCTACCCGAAGACCGTGGATTCTAATTATGGGCCGGTTACTGTTGATATCCCTAGAGATCGGGCTGGCACATTCATGCCGACCATGGTCCCTAAAAGCTCTAGGCGTTTGACTGACGTTGATGACATGATCGTCAGCTTGTATGCCGGTGGGATGACAATTCGTGACATCCAGCACCATATGGCAACTGCGATGCGGATTGATATTTCCCATGAGACGATTTCCGCAGTCACCGATGCCGTCCTCGACGAGGTCATGGTCTGGCAAAACCGCCAGTTAGACGAGTTCTATCCCGTGGTGTTTCTCGATGCATTGCGCATTAAAGTCCGCGACGGTGGTCGGGTTGTCAACAAGTCCGCCTACATGGCTATCGGTGTGGACCTTGACGGCATCAAACACATTTTGGGATTGTGGCTTGCCAAAGAAGAAGGCGCGTCTTTTTGGGCGCAGGTGTGCGCCAATCTTTCTAACCGTGGGGTCAAAGACGTCTTTATCGTCTGTTGTGACGGGCTCAAAGGCCTACCAGAAGCAGTAGAGGCAACCTGGCCTGGATCCATGGTCCAGACGTGTATTGTGCACCTGATCAGGGCTGCTAACCGGTGGGTTGCCTACGGTGATCGTAAGGCTGTCTCAGCGGCGTTGAAGAAGGTCTATACCGCCCCGGATGAGCAGAGCGCCGCTGCCGCATTGGATGAGTTTGAGGTCTCTGAGCTGGGGCAGAAGTACCCACGGTCGGTGAAGGTGTGGCGGGATGCGTGGGAGAGGTTCACGCCGTTTCTGCAGTTCCCGCCGGCAGCAAGGAAGGTGATCTACACGACGAATTCAATTGAATCCTTCAACAATGAGCTGCGTAAAGCCACTCGTAATAGGGTTCAGTTCACTAATGATGACTCAGCGCTGAAGACGCTGTGGCTGATGATCTGCAATATTGAAGATAAACGAGCTGCTCGGCGGGCCAAGGAAGGCAAACGAGCCTCCGCTACCGCTGGCCGACTCGTCGAAGGAGCCCGGGTTTCCGGCTGGAAACAAGCCATCAACCAAATGGCTGTGGCCTACCCCGACCGCTTCGACAAATACCTGTAAAAACAGCCCCACACACAAATAACTTGACACGCTCCTCATGGTGCCAGAGATACGCCGATGAGAAACCCCGGTAGCACTGTTGCGTCGTGTGTAGCCTTGCGGGCACACGATCTTTTCCATCCCATGGCACGACTGAGACGACGAGACATTGCGAGGGAAGTAGGACGAATGCGCAACGCGAAAACGATTGCAGCAGTTCTGGCAGCGACGGCACTGACGGTGGCGGGATGTTCGGACAGTGCTGACAGCGGCGACGGAGCGAAGAACAGCGAACAGAACAACGCCACGCAAAACAACGGTGTGGCAAGTGAAACCCAAGACACTGCAGACCCCGGTGCTTGCGCCACCGAAGTGAACATCAAGGCGCTGTTGGACCAGATGCCGGAACAGCTCGTGGGCTTGCCGTATGACCCGAACTTCAGCACCGTCATGGATGAAGGATGGAATCACTTTTACCAAAATGGCCCTGAGCAATTCTCCGTCGGTGTTTCGTACTACGACGAGGCGCTGGGCCAGGATCCGTGCCCGGGTGACCCTAAGAAGAGCGCGCAGGAGGAACGCACGCTGCACATGGAAAGCTACAAGGAGCAGCAAGAGCGTGATGGGGAGTCGGTGCTGGCGTGGGATGAGTTCGAGTTCACGGTCGGGGACAGGTACTTCGCGTGCGCCAAGCATCCGGAGGCGGACTTGCGCCAGTTCTTCTGCTCAACGAGTTTCGGCAACGCTGCGGCAACCACGTACATGTTCCGCCATTCCAAGGGGGACGCGCAGGACGTGGAGGACATGAAGGAAGCCATGACTGAGCTGACACCGTTGTTGGACAAGCAGCCCGTGGGCCCAGGATTGTCCGACCTCAACTAGAACAGCAAGCCCAGCTACTTAATCGGTAAAGAACGCTTGGGATACCGGGTTTTCCAGCGCGAGCGGGCACACTGTATGAATGAAAAAATTCTCTCAGCTGTACAAAGTCGCGGCGCTGACGGCCGCGGTAGGTCTTTCGCTTGCTGGTTGCTCGTCCACGGGCGGCGCACAGCGCGACAGTGAAGCCGGCGGCACCGGCGGCGGTGGGGTAGACACCCCGCGCTACGTCGTGGCAATGGTTACTCATGGCGCCCCGGGTGATACGTACTGGGACCTCGTGCGCAAGGGCGCCGAGGATGCAGCGAAGAAGGACAACATCGAGCTGCGTTATTCCTCTGACCCGCAGGCGCCGAACCAGGCGAACCTGGTTCGTTCCGCCGTGGACTCGAACGTGGACGGCATCGCGGTGACGCTGCCCAACGCGGAGGCCATCGGCCCGGCTGCGAAGCTCGCCACTGAGGCAGGCATTCCGGTTGTGGGGCTCAACGCCGGCATGAAGGAGTACGACAAGTACGGGATCACCGGCTTCTTCGGCCAGGACGAAACAGTTGCCGGCACGGCAGCGGGTGAGCGCCTCAAGGAAGAAGGCAAGTCCAAGGTTCTCTGCGTCATCCATGAGCAGGGCAACTCCTCGCAGGAAGCACGTTGTGCCGGTGTGAAGGACGGCCTCCAAGGCGAGGTTGAGCTGCTGTACGTCAACGGCCAGGACCTGACCTCTGTCCAGTCGACGATCAACTCCAAGCTGGCCCAGGACAAGTCCTTTGACACCGTCTTTGCACTGCAGGCTCCAGTAGCAATGCGCGCGACGGAGGCAGTGAAACAGGCGGGCGCCAAGGCCCAGGTGGTCACGTTTGATACGAACGCTGAACTGGTGGATGCCATTGCGGATGGCCGCGTGGCGTGGGCCGTGGACCAGCAGCCGTACCTGCAGGGCTACCTCGCAGTGGATTCCCTCTGGGTTGCTAAGCGCAACGGCGGCACCTTCGGTGGTGGCCAGCCGGTCTACACAGGACCGAGCTTTGTGGACAAGGAGAACGTGGAGAAGATCGCTGAGGCTGCCAAGGCAGGCCTTCGATGAGTCAGACCGTCACAGACGAATCGATAGAGCATGACTCGGACGATCGACTACGTACCCACACCGGCTTTGCCAAACTGATCCGCCGCCCGGAGCTGGCCAGTCTGCTCGGCTTCCTGGTCATCCTGAGTCTCTTCCTGGCGGTCGCCCCGGCGTTCCGCTCGTTTGAGGCGATGGCCACGATTCTCTATGCCAGCTCCACGCTCGGCATCGTGGCACTTGCCGTGGGATTGCTCATGATCGGCGGGGCATTCGATCTGTCCTCCGGTGTCGCGGTGACCACCGCGGCGCTGGCGGCATCGATGCTCAATTACAACCTGCATTTGAATTCGTGGGTGGGTGCGGGCCTGGCGCTCATCATCGCGCTGGCTATCGGTGCGCTCAACGGCATCCTCGTTACACGCACTGGCATTGACAGCTTCCTCATCACCCTCGCTGCATTCCTCATGTTGCAGGGCCTCAATCTTGCGGTGACCAAGCTCGTCACCGGGCAGGTGGCCACACCATCCATCGCGGATATGGAGGGCTTCGCCTCCGCGCGCACCTTCTTCGCTGGCAGCTTCCACATTGGCAACGTGCGCATCAGCGTCACGGTGATCTGGTGGTTGCTGTTCGTCGCCATCGCGTCGTTTGTGCTCTTCCGCACGAAGTTCGGCAACTGGATCACGGCCGTCGGCGGCGATGAGGATGCCGCGCGTGCCGTTGGTGTTCCCGTCCGCATGGTCAAGATCGTGCTGTTCATGACAGTGGGCTTCGCCGCATGGTTCGTGGGTATGCACACGCTCTTCGCCTTCGATTCGATCCAAGCGGGCCAGGGCGTGGGCAATGAGTTCCTCTACATCATCGCCGCTGTTATCGGCGGTTGCGCGATGAAGGGCGGCCGCGGCACGGCGATCGGCACGATGATCGGCGCGCTTATCTTCGGCATGACCAACCAGGGCATCGTCTACGCCGGCTGGAATCCGGACTGGTTCAAGTTCTTCCTCGGCGCGATGCTTCTGTTCGCGGTGCTCACCAACACTTCATTCGCCAACATCACGAAGGGGCGGTAGGCCATGTCCATCATTGAATTGCGCGACATCACCAAGTCGTACGGCACCTTCGACGCACTGCGCGGAGTGGACCTCACCATCAACGCGGGCGAGGTTACCTGTGTGCTCGGCGATAATGGCGCGGGCAAGTCAACGCTCATCAAGATTCTTGCGGGTTTGCACGCACCAACGAGTGGGCAATTGCTTATCGACGGCTCACCCGTCACCTTCACATCCCCCCGCGATGCGCTGGATGCCGGTATTGCGACGGTGTACCAAAACCTCGCCATTGTTGATGAGCTGAGCGTGTGGCGGAACTTTTTCTTAGGTCAGGAGCTGACCGGCCCATTCGGCACGCTGAAGCAGGAGGAGATGAAGCGTATCTGCTCCGAACAGCTACTGGAGATGGGCATTGACATCCCCGACGTGAACGTTGAAGCCGGCAACCTGTCCGGCGGTCAACGCCAGGTCGTCGCGATTGCACGCGCTGTCTACTTCGGCGCCCGAGTGGTCGTGCTCGACGAGCCGACTGCTGCCCTTGGTGTGAAGCAGTCCGGTGTGGTGCTGAAGTTCATCGCTGAAGCCCGTGACCGCGGCGTCGCCGTCGTGCTGGTGACGCACAATCCCCACCATGCGTACCTCGTCGGCGACCACTTCACCATCTTGAAACTCGGCCGCCAGGAACTCGACGCCTCCCGCGACCAGGTCACCCTGGACGAACTCACCCGTGAGATGTCCGGCGGTGCTGAACTCGAAGCACTCAGCCACGAGCTGAATAGCTAGGAGCAGCTGGGGCTTAAGGGTCAGAAAGTGTGTCTGGATTGGCTGATTTCCAGTAGGTGACCTGCATTAACGCCAAAAGTATATGCTCTGCAGGCGTATATCTGGGCCATCGTCGCTCAATCCACGGTGTGGCTGGCGCAATGTGCTAAGCAGCGGTGGTTCGGTTACCCAATGCCAAAGAACCGACCACGCTGCCACTGCGGCGGCGACATGAAACGTAACGGGACCACCAGCAAGGGAACAGTGCGATGGCGATGTAAGGTCTGCGGCGCATCCAGCGTCAAACGCCGAAGCGATATCACCAACGCTGCAGTGTTTGCCCAATTCATCGACCACTGCACCACGACAACTTCGATAGAAGCAGTAGCAAAGCGCCACGGCGTCAGCCATGCCACGATGAAACGCCGGTTTAGCTGGTGCTGGCTCGTCGACGTCCCGGATCCCACCATCGGGCATACGGGCCGGGTCTACGACCAGATCTTCCTCGACGGCACCTACACCGCAGGCGGCTGCCTGATCGTGGCAGCAACACTCGACCACGTCATCGCCTGGCACTGGTGCAAACACGAAACCATCCGTGACTACCAACGCCTCCTCGAACGCATCCCAGCCCCTCTCATTGTCGTCATCGACGGCGGCCAAGGAGCCGCAACCGCGATCAAAAACTGCTGGCCAGAAACCAAAATCCAACGCTGCCTCGTGCATGCCCAACGCGTCGTACGCCGCTACACCACCTCACGACCACGCACCGATGCTGGCCGCACCATCTACCAACTAGCGCTGAAACTGACCCGCATCACCACCCTGGACGACGCCGCCACATGGGGAGCCCAACTACACGAATTCTCCACCATCTACCGAGCATGGATGAACGAAAAGACCAGGCTCAAAGACCCAAAAACAGGCAAATGGAAAGACGCATGGACACACGCCAATGTGCGCAGCGCTTACAACAGCCTCAACCACCTATGGCGTTCTAACCTGCTGTTTACCTACCTCACGCCACCGAAGGACGTGCTTAACTCCGAGGGCATCAAATCCACCACAAACAGCCTCGAAGGTGGCATCAACGCCCAACTCAAACTGCTAGCTAGAACCCATCGCGGTAGATCAGGAGAACACCAACGCCGAATGCTGGACTGGTGGCTCTACCTAAAAACAGAACTGCCTGACGATCCAGTACACATCGCCAGGCAGTCCAATTGGGGCCAGGACCAACTCGCCAAAGTTACACCCCTGACCCACAACGAGAACCAAGCCGACCACGAAACCGGACGACCAGCCCTCTACGACAACGGTATCGACACCGAGTACACCCACTCAATCGGCATCCAAAAAGGCCAAATCTAACCCCACGACACGCCGGAGCCAGACACACTTTTTGACCCTTAAGCCTTAGCTGAGCACGCTGCTGTGGTCGCCGAGATCCAGAACAAGAGCAACCGACTAGCCGCCTACCGCTACTACAGGCAGGAGACCGCCACCCTTGATTTTGAACAGTTGGTTTTTAGCCCATACCTTTGCGTAGCTTTGCTCGATAAGGGCACCGTCGACGTCGGCGGCAATGTCACCTTTCAGTTCCGCGACGGCAGCACCCAAGTAGTCGCTATCAAGCCATCAAAGGGCGCGTAGACCCATACCCGCCGTCGGATCCTCATCACCCCGGAGAAGCAAGCAGTCAACTAGAATTTGGGCATGAGCTTTACTGCAACAGTCTTACGTGTGCTGGTTGCTTCGCCTTCCGATGTTCCTGAGGCTCGTGACGCCGTTGAGAGCGCAATTCATTCATGGAACAGCCGCAATGCTGCTACGCGAAGTATCGTGCTACTCCCATGGCGTTGGGAAAGCGCCTCTGTGCCCCTATTGGGTGATCATCCACAGTCAATCATCAATGAACAAGGGGTCGACGGTGCCGACATCGTCGTAGCGTTGTTCGGTAGCCGTCTTGGTTCTCCCACTCGCGAAGCGGTTTCAGGAACCGTTGAAGAGATCGAGCGTGCCGTAAATAGCGGGAAGCCAGTGCACCTGTACTTCTCAACAGCTCCACTACCGCACGATGTAGACACCTCTCAATTGGACGGGCTTCGTCAGTTTAGGCAGGAAATAAGCGAGCGGGGTCTGCTCGGCGAGTTTGACGATGCGCGCCAGCTTGAAAACCAAATATGGGCAGCCATTGAGCATGACTTGGCCAGAATGGATAATCCCACGGCAGCGAGCAAAGACACTCCAGTCGGTGTCAGGTTCCGAGTCGCCTCCAACAGCGAGCGGTTGCAAACAGGAATCGACAAGTCCGGTAAGGCGAAATATGAAACCAAACGCTGGTACGAAGTTACCAATACGGGTGATCTAGCTGCTGAGTCGGTGACCTTCGAAGGCCAAGCCGCATCGGGCTTTATGAGACTCCTTGTGGACAATCAGCCGATCACACTCGAACCCGAGGTCAGCTGGAAAGTGCCAGTCCTCTATTCGATGGGAACCGCAGGCACAAAACTAACCGTTCACTGGGTCGAGAACGGCGAGAACCAGTCGAAGACATTTGACGTTCAATAGCGAGCGGGGTTCTGCATGTGAACCAATCACGCCACCAAAACGAGGTTCGCGCGCGGTTGTATCCGTCGTGGCATGAAAGTTTCGCAGAAGACCATGTCGGCGAGGCTGTCGCGGAACTGACGCAGTTTTGTCACTGGCGTGGACTTCGCGCGGATGAGTTTATCGGCTTCGTCGCGAAGTTCGTCGAGGAAGAGCGGGCCAATGGTTTTGAGGATGTTCTTCTCACTGGTGTAGTGCTCACCATCGCCACGGCGAGCTTCCTTCGACTTGACCAGTTGGAACATCGAGCCGAAGATCGCCGGGCTGATCTGAGTCCACTGGAAGCGGCATGCGTTGAGGAGAGCGTCGCGCATGTCCGGTGTGAAGAACTGGGTGGACATGGTCTCAGCAAAGATGGCGCCGTTGACGTACGGGAAGCGCGCGAGCGAATCAGGTACGCGGCGGCGCGAGGACTCGGGGGTGTTGAGGACCTCAAACAGCGCAGCGAGTTGGCTGCCCAGGTTCTCACTGTTGGTGTGCTCCAGAACGAAGCGGTAGAAGAGGTCCTGCTCCCACAGCCCAGCGTCATCGCCGAAGAGAAGGAACAGGAGGCGCGTGAGGTACATCGACGTCTCTTGAATCGCGGCGTCCTCGTCCTCAGGGTTCGTTGGGGCGGCATCGCCGACATTCTCATCCACGTCATCGCCCACCATCGCGGTGAACAAGTCAGCCATGAGCTGAGAAGCCTTGATGGAGGCTTCAGCCTGTTCCTCGACCGTAGTTTCTTCCTCATAGCCGGCCAGGAACTTCAGCTGATCCACATAGTCAGTGACTTCGCTGAGCTGGAACGTGACGTCAAAGCGCTTCTCCGGCGCGCCGAGACGGACGAGGCGGATCGACTCAAAGTCACTCGCGATGATGTACCTGGGCTGCTCCGCATTCTTGATTGTGCCGCCGAGTAGATAGTCACGTGCCTGGTCCACAGCGACTTGGAGGTCAACGCCAGGCTTCTTCGCCTCACCAATAACAACACCGGGCCAGAACAGGTCGATATAGCCTGACTGCCCAGTCGATGCGCGCAGCGCGTCCTGCTCAAACAGATCCATGCGGGACGCAGTGATGCCAAAGCACTCGAAGAGTTCCGCCCAGAATGACTGAGCGTATTTCTTCTCAATGGCGCCCTGGCCAACTGATTCCCACTCGTCCAGGCGCTGACGCCAACGAGCTTTGAACTGGTCCAGGTTCCGGCGCATGGTCGCGCGATCAAGGCGAAGAGCAGTAGGAGAAGTCACCCATTCACCATAGACCGAGAATCAGGACTTCAGGCCTGACTCACCCATGAAGTTGTCGCTCACAGGATGGAAGCGGCAAGGGACAACCAGAAAATGAAGATGACAACGGCGGCGATCAGGATGAGAACTGGGATGCTTAGCGTGAAGACGGCCAAAAGGGTGGACAAGATCCCGCCGGTAGAAGAGTCATTCTTGTCCATCGACTGATACGGGTTGGGCTGGGCGTATGGCGGTTGCTGCCCGTAGGGCGGCTGTTGCTGAGGTTGACCAGACGGCAGCTGTTGCTGCGGTTGACCGTACGGAGGTTGTTGCTGTGGCTGCTGCGGGGTGACGTAGGGCGGGGCTTCGTGGGGCGTGTTGTCCTGTGGCTCCTGGGGTGGGTAGGAGTTGCCGTAGGGGTTGGTCGGATTGGTCATGGTGGGACCTCCTAGTTATGGGGTGTCGTCGGCAAGTTTGGCTTGGGCTTCGCGGAACTGCTCGGCGAGGGCGACCATCGCATTGTGCGCGTCGACAACAGCCTTCACGGCGCTGTCAGAAGCAGAGCGGAGTTGCTCGTCGGTCATGCCGGCGGCGACGGAAACTTCGGCCTCAGTGCGGATGATGAGGTTGTCTGACTTGTTACCCACGATGGCGCGGGCACCGATGAGAGTGGAATTCACCTCATTGGCGGCCAGGTAGTAATTCGCATCAGGGGAGTCGGCGGCAGTGTCCGTGGCGGAATCAGCGCGGACGATGAACACCGAGTCGAGCAGAACAACCATGAGTTCCAGGTTGTCGTGGCTGCCCTGAGCCACACGGCCGGTGGAATCAGCGGTGATGCCCACGCCGGACTGGGCGAAAGCATCGACGATGCGGTCAATGGTGACCAGGCTGGGGGTGGAATTAGCGGTAGTCAATTTAGTTCTCCTCCCACGTCACGGCTGTTGGGAAAGACTCAGCCAAGAAATTGAAAGCCTGCATGGTTGCGTTGATGGAGGTGATGATGAAGGCGCCCAGCTGATTCGTCGATAAGCCACGGCTCACATCAAGCGACCGGATACCGGTGATGGCCAGGGTGTTTTCCGCACTTTGGAAGAAACGCAGAGTCGGCGTGAAATGCGACTGGTTGTACTCATTCGTGGCGTATAGCAGCGAAGACGCATCCTCCGGCGCGAACTCACCACGCCACACGGACTCGAAGACGAGCTTGCCGTCATCGAAGGTAAACACCATCGCGGCATTGATAAAGCCGGTGCGAACAACGGGCTCTTCCAGGCGGTACTCCAAGCCCTCGCCCTCAAGCACGGCAGCGATGTCGGCGAGGCCGACCTCGCGGACACGATCATCCTCGGTGAGCTCCGGAGTGGGGTTCTCATTGGGTGTGGTCATGGCACCCAAGGTTACCTGTGTTGGGCTCGGGCTTGGGGGTGAGTTTGTGAGGTTGGTTATGTGGGAGGTGACGTGGGAGGTGATGAGGGGGTAATGCGGGCGGAAAGGTGCTAGTGTTGCGGGTGTCTACCAAGCATTGGCAGGCGCTAGAAAGAAGCATCCTTTAAGTTCCGCACAGAGAGGCGGGAAAGGAGGTTCGATGAGTGCCACGAAGTTGCTTGACGCTAGTGACGTCTCGCGCACGATTGCACGCATCGCGCACCAAATCATCGAGAAAACAGCACTCGATTCACCTGGTGCACCAACGGTGATTCTGTTGGGCATCCCATCTGGGGGAGTGCCCTTGGCCCAGCGCATTGGCGCGGCGATTGAGGAATTCGCGGGGGTGAACGTCCCCGTTGGAAGCCTGGATGTCACCTTGTACCGCGATGATCTGCGCCGCCGCCCACACCGTGCATTGAGGCCCACGGACATTCCAGGAGATATCAACGGAGCGACGATCGTGCTCGTTGATGATGTGCTGTTTTCCGGCCGCACGATCCGCGCCGCACTCGACGCCTTGAGCGATATTGGCCGGCCCGACATTATCCAGCTCGCTGTCCTCGTGGACCGCGGCCACCGTGCCGTGCCGATCCGCGCGGACTACGTGGGCAAGAACATCCCAACGGCACTGAGTGAGGACGTCACTGTGACGCTCACTCCCATCGACGGTGAAGATGCCGTCCTCCTGATGAAAGAGGGGGAGGAAGAATGAAGCACCTGATCAGCATCGCGGATTTAAGCCGCGAGGACATCATTGGGCTGATGGATGAGGCAGACCGCTTCCGTGAAGCCCTGGATGGCCGTGAGATGAAGAAGCTGCCCACCCTGCGCGGGCGCACCATCTTCACGCTGTTCTATGAAAACTCCACCCGCACCCGTTCCTCTTTTGAGACGGCGGGCAAGTGGATGAGCGCGGACGTGATCAACGTGTCGGCCTCTAGTTCCAGTGTGAAGAAGGGCGAGTCCCTCAAAGACACTGCCGCCACCCTGAAGGCCGTGGGTGCGGACGCGATCATCATGCGCCACCCGTCCTCCGGCGCACCGAACCTGCTGCGCGAGTGGGTGCCGGGTGCGGCGATTATTAACGCCGGTGATGGATCCCACCAGCACCCGACGCAGGCACTGCTGGATGCCGTGACCATGCGTCAGCACATTGGCTCCGTGGAAGGCAAGAAGGTGCTCATCGTCGGTGACATCCTGCACTCCCGCGTGGCGCGTTCCAACGTGGACCTGCTGTCCACGCTCGGAGCAGAGGTCGTGCTCGTTGCACCGCCGACGTTACTGCCCACTGGTGTGGAGAACTGGCCGTGCCGCGTGGCCTATGACTTCGATGCGGAACTCGCCTCTAGTGAGTCGCCCGCAGTGGTGATGATGCTGCGCGTCCAGGCTGAGCGCATGAACGGTGGCTTCTTCCCATCCCACCGCGAATACGCCACCTTGTACGGGCTCTCCCAAGACCGCGCCGACAAGATTGGTGTTGACACCCTGATCATGCACCCAGGGCCGATGCTGCGAGGCATGGAAATCAACTTCGATGTCGCTGACCGCGACAACACCGTGGTCCTGGACCAGGTGACCAATGGTGTGTACACCCGCATGGCGGTGCTGTTCACCCTGCTAGCCAGCGGTGATGATGCGCTGGAAGGAAAGGAGTAGGGCAGTGGCAACACTCGCTTTGAATAACGTCCGCCCTTACGGCGAGGACGAAACGAACATTCTCATCGACGTGGACGCCGGTGTCATCGAGGCGATCGGTGATTCACCGTTTACCGATGCTTCTGAGGTCGTGGACTGCGGTGGCAAGGTGCTACTGCCGGGCCTTGTGGACGTGCACGTGCACCTGCGTGAGCCGGGCCGTGAGGACACGGAGACCATCGCCACCGGTTCTGATGCCGCGGCTGCCGGTGGTTTCACCGCGGTGTTCACCATGGCGAATACCCAGCCCGTGATTGACCAGCCCTTCCTCGCCGACGCGGTGTGGGAAAAGGGCCAGGCATACGGCAAGTGCGATGTGTACCCGGTGGGTTCCATCACCAAGGGCCTGGGTGGGGACACTCTCACCGAGATTGGCCTGATGTCCCGTGGCCACGTGCGGATGTTCTCCGACGACGGCCGCTGCGTCAACGACCCGCAGCTCATGCGCCGTGCCATCGAGTACGCGAAGGCCTACGACGTTGTGCTGGCACAGCACGCTGAGGACCACCGCATGACCGAGGGCTCCTGCGCTCACGAGGGCGAAAACGCTGCCCGCCTGGGTCTGCGTGGCTGGCCGCGCGTGGCGGAAGAATCCATCGTCGCCCGCGACCTGATCATGACTCGTGATTACGGCGGCCGCTACCACCTCTGCCACGCGTCCACCGAGGGCACCGTGTCCTTGCTGCGCTGGGCGAAGGAGCAGGGGATCAACGTGTCTGCTGAAGTCACCCCGCACCACCTGCTGCTCACCGACGAGAAGCTGGAAACCTACGACGGTGTCTACCGCGTCAACCCGCCGCTGCGTGAGAACAAGGACACGCTCGCGCTGCGCGAGGCGCTTTTGGACGGCACGATTGACGTCGTGGCCACCGATCACGCACCGCACGGTTCCGAAGACAAGTGCGTCGAATTCGAAAACGCGAAGCCCGGCATGATCGGCCTAGAAACGTCCTTGGCCATCATCGCCCAGATCTTCGTAGAGTCCGGTCTGGCTGACTGGCGCTTCGTGGCCAAGGTCATGAGTGAGCGCCCGGCAGAGATCCTGCGTCTGTCCGACCACGGTCGTCCGATTGCGGTGGGTGAGCCGGCGAACCTGACGCTCGTGGATACGCACTCACCGTGGACTGCGGCTGGCGAAGCGATGGCTTCGAAGTCGAAGAACACCCCCTACGAGGGCTCCGAATTCAACACACGTGTCGCCGCCACCTGGCTGCGCGGGAAGCAGACCTACGACGTAACGGAAAACCAGAAGAACTGACCAGCACAAGCGCCGGGGCAGTAAACGCCGGCGCTGACTAAACGCGAGAACAGAACGAGACAAAGAAGGAAATTTTGATGAGCACTGACCGCATTCCCGCCGTGCTGGTCCTGGCCGACGGCACGACGTTCCCGGGTTTCGCCTTCGGCGCGAAGACCGCTGAGCCCGTCTTCGGTGAAGCAGTTTTCACCACCGCCATGACCGGCTACCAGGAGACGATGACGGACCCGTCCTACCACCGCCAGATCGTTGTCGCTGCAGCCCCGCAGATTGGCAACACCGGCTGGAACGATGAAGACAATGAGTCCCACGACAACCGCATCTGGGTGGCTGGCCTGGTCATCCGTGACCTGGCCAAGCGCGTTTCTAACTGGCGTGCGAAGCGCAGCCTCGAAGACGAGATGATTTCCCAGGGCATCGTGGGCATCCACGGCGTGGACACCCGCTCCCTGGTCCGCCACCTGCGCAACTACGGTTCCATCGCCGCGGGGATGTTCGTGGGTGAGGAAGCACGCGGTGACGTCGATAAGCTTGTTGCGCGCGTCAACGAGCAACCCGCGATGTCGGGCGCGGACCTGTCGGCAGAGGTCTCCACCGACCAGCCGTACGTGATTGAGGCTGAGGGGGAGAAGAAGTACACCGTCGTCGCGTACGACATGGGCATTAAGTCCGCGACGCCGCGCCACTTCGCGCAGCGCGGCATTGAAACGATCGTGGTCCCGACGGGCACTTCCTTCGCTGAGATTGCGAAGCACAACCCAGACGGCGTGTTCATCTCCAACGGCCCGGGCGACCCGAAGACCGCCGATGACATGGTTGCTGTCACCCGCGACGTGATCGCCAGCGACACCCCGCTGTTCGGCATCTGCTTTGGTAACCAGATCCTCGGCCGTGCGCTCGGACTGGACACCTACAAGCTCAAGTTCGGCCACCGCGGTGTGAACATCCCGGTGAAGAACCACGTGACCGGCAAGATCGACATCACCTCCCAGAACCACGGCTTCGCAGTCCAGCTCCCGGAGGGCTTCACTCCCCAGGACGTGAAGGACGGCAAGACGTTCGACACCGACTTCGGCCCGGCGCTGGTCACGCACACGTGCCTGAACGATGGCGTTGTGGAAGGCGTTGCCCTGCAGTCCGGCAAGGCCTACTCCGTCCAGTACCACCCGGAATCCGCGGCAGGCCCGCACGACGCGAACCCCCTCTTCGACCAGTTTGTGGCACTCATGGATGACCACAAGGCAACGAAGAACGCATCCGAGCAGAACTAACCAGGAAGGAAAACCATGAAACGCGAAGACATTAACCACGTCCTGGTCATCGGCTCCGGCCCGATTGTCATCGGCCAGGCCTGCGAGTTCGACTACTCGGGTACTCAGGCATGCCGTGTCCTCAAGGAAGAGGGACTGCGCGTCACCCTGATCAACTCCAACCCGGCAACGATCATGACTGACCCGGAGTTCGCGGACCACACCTATGTGGAACCGATCCAGCCGGAATACATCGATCGGATCCTCGCCCGCGAGGCGGAGCAGGGGCACCCGGTTGACGCCATCCTGGCCACGCTGGGTGGTCAGACCGCGCTGAACGCTGCGATCCAGCTTGACCGCCAGGGTATCCTGGCCAAGCACAATGTTGAACTCATCGGTGCGAATATTGACGCGATTGAGCGTGGTGAGGACCGCCAGAAGTTCAAGGACATCGTGGCCAAGATTGGCGGCGAGTCGGCTCGTTCCCGCGTGTGCTACAACATGGACGAGGTCAAGGACACCGTCGCTGAGCTCGGCCTGCCGGTCGTTGTTCGCCCGTCCTTCACCATGGGTGGCCTGGGCTCCGGCCTTGCCTTCACCATGGAAGATCTGGAGCGTATCGCCGGTGACGGCCTTGAGGCCAGCCCGGAAGCGAATGTGCTGATCGAGGAGTCCATCCTCGGCTGGAAGGAATTCGAGCTGGAGCTCATGCGTGACGGCGACGATAACGTCGTGGTCATCGCCTCCATCGAAAACGTCGACGCACTCGGCGTGCACACCGGTGACTCCGTGACTGTTGCGCCTGCACTGACCTTGACGGACCGCGAATTCCAGACGATGCGCGACCAGGGCATCGCGATTATCCGCGAAGTTGGCGTGGATACCGGTGGCTGCAACATCCAGTTCGCGGTCAACCCCGTTGACGGCCGCATCATCACCATTGAGATGAACCCGCGCGTGTCGCGCTCTTCCGCGCTCGCGTCGAAGGCGACGGGTTTCCCGATTGCCAAGATCGCTTCGAAGCTGGCCATTGGCTACACCCTCGACGAAATTACGAACGACATCACTGGTGTCACCCCGGCTGCTTTCGAGCCGACGCTGGACTACGTGATTGTGAAGATGCCGCGCTTCGCCTTTGAGAAGTTCCCGGGCTCCGACGAGACCCTGGGCACTTCCATGAAGGCAGTGGGTGAGGCCATGGGGATTGGCCGCAACTACATCCAGGGCCTGAACAAGGTCATGCGCTCCATGGAGGACAAGCCGAACGGTTTCTGGACCAAGCCGGATGAGTACTTCGCCGGTGAGCGCGCAACGGACGTTAACGCTGTGCTTGAGGACCTCAAGGTTCCCACCGACAAGCGCCTTTACGACGTTGAGCTTGCCCTGCGCCTGGGCGCCACGATCGAGCAGGTCTATGAAGCCAGCGGTATCGATCCGTGGTTCCTCGCTGAACTTGAGGCACTGATTGATTTCAGGCAGCAGCTTATCGACGCACCAGTGCTCGACGCCGACCTCCTCCGCGAGGCCAAGGTCTTCGGGCTTTCCGACGCACAGATCGCGGCACTGCGTCCCGAACTCGCTGGCGAAGACGGCGTGCGTTCTCTGCGCTGGTCCCTGGGCATTCACCCCGTGTACAAGACCGTGGATACCTGTGCTGGTGAATTCGAGGCACAGACCCCGTACCACTACTCGGCGTACGAGTATGACCCGAATGCAGAATCTGAAGTGCGCGTCGCAAGCGAGCGACAGAAGGTCATCATTCTCGGCTCCGGCCCGAACCGCATTGGTCAAGGCATTGAGTTTGACTACTCCTGTGTTCACGCAGCGCTCGAGCTCTCCCGTGTTGGGTATGAGACCGTCATGGTCAACTGCAACCCGGAGACCGTCTCCACTGACTACGACACCGCAGATCGCCTCTACTTTGAGCCGCTGACCTTCGAGGACGTCATGGAGATCTACCGCGCTGAGGAAGCCACCGGCACTGTCGCTGGCGTGATTGTTCAGCTTGGTGGCCAGACCCCGCTCGGCCTTGCACAGAAGCTTGCGGACGCAGGTGTGCCTGTCGTGGGCACCACCCCGGAGGCCATTGACATGGCTGAGGACCGCGGTGAGTTCGGCAAGGTGCTTGAAGCAGCCAAGCTGCCGGCCCCGGCTTACGGCACCGCAACCTCCTTCGAAGGTGCCCGCGAGGTGGCCAACCGCATTGGCTACCCGGTGCTCGTGCGCCCGTCCTACGTCCTGGGTGGCCGCGGCATGGAGATCGTCTACGATGAGGAGAACCTGCGCGACTACATCAACCGCGCAACCGAGCTCTCCCCGGACCACCCGGTGTTGGTGGACCGCTTCTTGGACAACGCCATTGAGATTGACGTGGACGTGCTCTGCGACGGCACGGATGTCTACCTCGGTGGCGTGATGGAGCACATCGAGGAAGCCGGTATTCACTCCGGTGACTCTGCTTGTGCTCTGCCGCCGATGACGCTGGGCCCGGATGACATTGAGAAGGTCCGCAACTCTGCTGCCGCGCTCGCACACGGCATCGGTGTCAAGGGCCTGATGAACGTGCAGTTCGCCCTCAAGGACGACATCCTCTACGTCATCGAGGCGAACCCGCGTGCGTCCCGCACCGTCCCGTTCGTGTCCAAGGCCACCGGCGTGCACCTGGCAAAGGCCGCAGCGCGCATCATGCTCGGCGCCACCATCGCGGAGCTGCGTGAGGAGGGCATTATCCCGTCCACCTACGACGGTGGCTCCCTGCCGCTGGAGCACCCGATCGCAGTGAAGGAAGCAGTCCTGCCGTTCACCCGCTTCCGTCGCCCAGACGGTGCGGTGCTGGACACCATCCTTGGCCCGGAAATGAAGTCCACAGGTGAGGTTATGGGCTTGGCACCGTCCTTCGGTGTTGCCTTCACCAAGGCTGAGGCAGCCGCCTTCGGTGAGCTGCCCACCGAAGGCACCGTCTTCGTGTCCCTGGCTAACCGTGACAAGCGCACGCTGATTTTCCCGATCCAGCGCCTGTCCACCATGGGCTTCAAGGTCCTGGCTACCGAGGGCACCGCCCAGATGCTGCGCCGCAACGGCATTGAGTGTGAAGTTGCACTGAAGGCCTCCGCCGTCCGCGCCGGTGCGGAGGGCAAGTCCATCGTCGAGCGCATTCTGGATAGGGAAGTGGACTTGGTGCTGAACACCCCAGCCGGCTCCGCTGGTGCCCGCCACGATGGCTACGACATCCGTGCGGCAGCCGTCGTGTCCAATGTGCCGATCATGACCACGGTGCAGGGCGTCACCGCCGCTGTCCAGGGCATCGAGGCCCTCCGCACTAATGAAATCACTGTGACGAGCCTTCAGGAGCTCGAGCACAGCGTTCAGGCAGGGGAGTAGATGAACCAGGAAAGCACTGTGTGTGGCTTCGGGACACGCCTTGTTGATGCGGGCGAGCAGTATGGCCGTCTCTGCGTTGGCATTGACCCGCACGAGCAGCTTCTGGCTGCCTGGGGGTTCAGTAACGACGCAGATGGCCTGCGGGAGTTCTCCCTGCGCTGCGTGGAAGCCTTCGCTGGCCACGTTGCTCTGATTAAGCCACAGGTGGCGTTCTTCGAACGCTACGGCTCAAAGGGCTTCGCGGTGCTTGAGGAGGTCATCGCTGCGGCCAAGGGCAGTGGCTCCCTCATCGTCGCTGATGCCAAGCGTGGGGATATTGGCTCCACCATGGCCGGCTATGCCGCCGCGTGGCTCGACGATGCGTCACCGCTGTGCTGCGATGCCGTCACTCTCACCCCGTACCTCGGCGTCGGCTCTTTGGACCCTGCCATCAACGTGGCAGGGGAGAAGGGCCGTGGCGTGTTCATCATGGCTGCGAACTCCAACCCGGAGGCCGAGGCCTTCCAGGAGCAGCAGCTTGGGAGCACCGGTGGCACTGTCGCCCAGCACATGGTTGATGAGTGCGCGCGGTACAACACTGCCAGCAGTGGTGTTGACCACATCGGTCACGTTGGGGTTGTGGTTGGCGCGACGGTGAAAAACCCGCCGCAGCTTGATCACCTCAACGCACCCGTGCTTATGCCGGGTGTCGGTGCTCAAGGTGCAACGATGCAGGATGTGGCACGTATTGCCGGGGAAAACAGTCACCTTGTTTTCCCGAATGTTTCCCGCTCAGTGCTTTCCGCTGGACCTAACGTAGAAGACCTGCGTAAACGCGCAAAAGACCAGGTTGTTTCCGCGTAAGCGGACCCTAGTTGGCGGACAGCCTAAAACTGCTGGTAGGTTGAAACCGTCGACGCGATGACATGCCGAAACGAGGTAGTGCTCACCGCGTTAAGCAAGGCCCAGTGTTAAACTGAACCGCGATCGGCCAATAACACGGTTGTAATTAACAAAGCAGCTGCGTCTATAGTGTCGAGTCGGTTCAAACGCTGGACCGGCAAAAATCATATAAACCCTACGATTTATGGAGGAACCGAAGTGGCCCTTCCCCAACTGACCCCGGAGCAGCGCCAGGAAGCTCTGGCTAAGGCTGCAGAGGCACGTAAGCAGCGCGCAGAGCTCAAGGCTTCCCTGAAGCGCGGCGAGACCAACCTGAAGGAAGTTCTCGAGAAGGCTGAGTCCAACGAGATCATCGGTAAGACCAAAGTCTCCGCTCTCCTCGAGGCCCTGCCGAAGGTTGGCAAGGTCAAGGCACGCGAGATCATGGAGGAGCTGGAGATCGCTCAGACCCGTCGCCTGCGTGGCCTCGGTGAGCGTCAGCGCCGTGCACTCCTCGAGCGTTTTGGCTTCGCGGACTAATCGGTGACAACCGTGAATAAGAAGGGTCGGCTTGTTGTTTTGGCTGGCCCTTCTGCTGTTGGTAAGTCAACTGTGGTGCAGCGCCTCCGGGAGACGATTGAGGATCTTTACTTCTCTGTCTCCATGACCACGCGCGATCCGCGTCCGGGTGAGGTTGATGGCAAGGATTATTTCTTTGTCACGCCTGAGGAATTCCAGGACAAGATCGATGCGGGCGAGATGCTCGAATGGGCAGATATCCACAGTGGGTTGCAGCGTTCCGGCACCCCTTCGGGTCCGGTGCGTGAGGCAATGGAAGCCGGCCGTCCTGTCCTCGTTGAGGTGGATCTTGCAGGCGCACGCAACATCAAGATGATGATGCCGGAGGCAACGACGATTTTCCTTGCTCCGCCGTCATGGGAAGTGCTTGTTGAGCGTTTGACTGGCCGCGCGACAGAGACACAGGAAGTCATTGACCGTCGTCTGGAAACAGCACGCGAGGAGCTGGCCGCCCAGGAAGAGTTTGACACGATCATCGTGAACAACGACCTGGATGAGGCAGTTTCGGGGATTAGTGATATTCTTCTGTCCGTTAATCGTCCAACCAATGAATAGGTGTGAGTGAGCAACGTGACCAACGATCTGGCTACTTCGGCTGATGTCGATGTCAACGAGCGGGTGTACGACACGCCTCAGGGCATCACGGCACCGCCTATTGATGAGCTGCTGACCAAGGTTTCCTCCAAGTACGCTCTCGCGATCTTCGCCGCTAAGCGCGCGCGTCAGATCAACAGCTACTACCAGGAGCAGGACGAGGGTGTGTTCGAGTTCATCGGCCCCCTGGTCACCCCGCAGCAGGGGGAGAAGCCCCTGTCTATCGCTCTGCGTGAGATCGAGCACGGTCTCTTGGAGCACGAGGAAGGCCAGTAAGGTCTAGCGCAGTTTCAGCGCATCATGTCAGCGCGGGTCTCCGGTTTAACCGGGGCCCGCGTTTTCTTATTGCGAAATCTTCTCGCCGCGTTTACCGACGGTCATCTTCCTGAGAGCATCGCCTTGCTTATCGACGGCTCCCACCCCAACTTTCCGCGGCCTGTAACGCCCTGACGTGCTTATATGCTTTCCCTATGAGATTTATTTACCCCCACAAAGGGGTATTTTTCTTAGGTTACACACAGGTAATTCTAAGGCAAAAGGGCAGGTCACAGCAATTGGTTAGGCAATGTCCACTTAAGTGGTCAATTTTCTGTTCCACTGCGCTGTGATCCGTGCAATATTCAAAGGGCAGCCGGTCAGTGCCGGGGCCAAACGAAGATGTGAGGATCCACCTAGGAATCGGGGGTAGGCGGACATGAAGCACAGGAGCTTCTCCTTCATCACGGGGGTCATGTTGGTCACGACACTGACCGGCTGCTCTCTCGTTCCATACGAGACAAACAACACCGCGGAGCTCGCCGAGCCCATGGCAACCATTGAGGCCGCAGACAAAGCCCACGAGTCCAACGACCTCAACGAGTCCATCGACTCCGACGCACCCGCCTTCCACTTCGCCAGCGGCGACCTGCCCCTCGGCGACTTCGACTACGAAGCCATCAAGGACAACCTCTTCGATCCTTGCAAGGAGATCTCCGCTGAGGAGTTCGCGACGGTTGGGTTCTCGACGGTAGGTAGCCAAAGCTTAAGTGATGGCGGCAAAGTCGGATGCGGTCTTGTCGGTGGAGATGTTCACAAGGGATATGCGGTTGGATCTACTCCTGTTACTCGAGATCAGTTAGAGAGAGATGAAGGAGCAATAATCAGCCGGTCGGCATCCGGCATTGTTCCAGGGCTTTTGACGTATCAAGGAGTCGGAGCAACAGGTTTTAGCTGTGTGGCAGCAGTCGATACGGTCCGAGGTCAATTCTCGGTGGCGGTAAATCAAGATTTTGAGCCGCGTAGTTTCGACGCACTGTGTGAGTCCGCGGTTCAGATTATGGAAGACCTTTACAGAATCTAAGTAAACAATCGGGGGGATAAAAATGGGGATGTACTTGGACGTTAGCTCTGTTCAGCAGGGGGCGGGTTTGCTTGAATCTGCGTCTCAGCAGTTAAAGAGTCACCTTGCTTTCGGAGACCTCAGAGGATTGGGTGTTTACTCTGCTGTCTCCGGGCTTGACCAGGCAGGGGAGATGCACCAAGCGATTAGTGGTGTGAGTCAGCCTGAAGCAACTCGTGGGTTGGCGATGTTTCTATCCAATGCTTCTGGATTATTGCGGGAGCAGGTGGATGGGTTCGTTAGTGCTGATGGGGGAATTGCGGATACGTTCCGATCGCCTGGTACCGGTTCTGCTGGGGCGGTGCAGACGACTACGCCAGAGCAACCAAAGATCAATCCGTTTAATGTTGTGACGCCAACTGCTGGGAGGCCGTTGGGTTTGGAGCAGTTGGTGGCGCAATTGGCGGCGACGGATGTGCCAACGATGACGGGGATTTCGGCGAACTGGACTACAACAGCGTCGGCAATCGCAGAGGCATTCGCTCTTGTGCCTGAGGCAATGGGGCTGTTGGCAGGTTCGGCTGAGACAGAGTCGGTCGGTCATGCGATGAAGCACATCGACATGATCAGGATGCTGGCTACTCAATACGCAGCGCATTCGCAGATCCTCGGCACACAGACGGCAGGGCTGGTGACACTGACGGAAGCGAGTGGGATTCAGGCGGCGGCTGTTCTAGGAATCGTGCGTGCGGCGGTGGATCCGATTGTGTCCAAGGGGTTGGAAGAAGCTTATTTGAGCGCTTATGGTCCACAGCTGACAGCGGAATTGCTTCCCGTGGTGCCCACGTTCAACCAATTGCTGCGAGAGATGAACTCAGTCAATGGTGGACTCATGGATGAAGGTGACACGGGTACACGCATTCCAGAGTTTGTGAAGCAGGCTTTGCCGAAGGTAGTGAGCCAGGCGTTAACGGATGCTGGGTGGAAGGATTTGGCGCACGCGACGACGCCGGCGGAGATCGTGGAGCAGGTGGGCCGGCCCAATCCGGAGATGCTGGATCTGATTACATCCGGTGCGACCCCAACGCAGGTAGCTAGTGCGATGGCGCCGACACTGCCGCCGGCAGGTGCGCTTGGAGGTGCGCCAATGGCTGGTGGTCTTGGTGGTGCCGGTGGTGTCGGCGGCGCTGGGTTGGTGTCACCGGCGGGTGGTGTATCGGGTGTTGGCGGCGGTTTTGGTTCGCCGGGTGCTGCCGGTTCCTTCGGTGGTTTTGGTGGTCCGATGCCGTTTGCTGGGCGCGGTGGCGGTGGCTTCCGTGGCGGCGCCGGCTTCGGTGCTGGTGCTGGGTTCGGCGGCGGTGCTGGCTTTGGTTCTGGCGCTGTGCCGGGAGCGTTGCCAAGCGGTGGTACTGGTGTGGGGGCTGGTGCTGGAACTGGAGCCGGGGCTGGTTCTGGTGGCGTGGTCGCGGGTGGATCAGGTGCTGGTCCGCGAGCAGGCGGTGCGATGGTTGGTGCCGGTGGTGTTCATGGTGGTGGCTACGGTGTTGGGCCGGCGGCGGGTGCTGGGCGTGGTGGCCAGCAGAAGCGGGGGCGTGTGCAGGCGGTGACGTCGGCGGTGGAACGCGAAGGGAACTTGAAGGCGTTGTTGGGGGAGGCACCGGAAGTGGTGCCGGGGGTGATTGGTGCGTGGGTGAGGGAGCCACGTCGATAAGCAGCAACGGTGAAGGTGCCGCGTTCGTGGTGGCGGGTAAGCTCGGTGGCCATGAGCGAAAAGGCAGCAAAGACTCTGGACACTGCTGAGGGCACCGGGGTGGGTGCACAGGCAAAGGGACACGTGAAGGAGCCCCTCAACGTTGTGGTGGGGGTCTCCGGGGGGATTGCCGCATACAAGGCGTGTCACCTCGTGCGTGAGTTCACGGAAGCAGGCGATAGTGTTCGTGTTGTGCCCACGCCATCGGCGCTGAATTTTGTCGGGGCAGCGACGTTTGAGGCGCTGTCAGGCCACCCGGTAGACACCGGTGTGTTCAGCCGTGTGGATGAAGTCCAGCATGTGCGCGTGGGTAAGGAAGCAGACCTCATCGTCATTGCGCCGGCGACGGCGGACACCATTGCACGCATCGCTGCTGGGCGGGCGAATGATCTGCTTACCGCAACGGTTCTCGTAGCCACCTGCCCGGTAGTGCTGGCGCCGGCCATGCACACGGAGATGTGGGAGAACCCAGCAACGCAGGACAATGTGGCAACGCTGCGTCGACGCGGCGTGATTGTGCTGGAGCCTGCCCATGGGCGACTGACCGGTACAGATACTGGTCCGGGCCGCCTGCCGGAGGCAGCGCAGATTGCCGCAATGGCACGCACCGTGGTTGAAGCCGGGAAATTTGGCCGCACGCTGAAAGGCAAAAAGGTAGTGATCTCCGCCGGCGGAACGCAGGAGAACATTGACCCAGTGCGCTTCATCGGCAACCGTTCCTCCGGCCGCCAAGGTTTTGCGTTGGCCGATATTGCGGTGCACCGTGGCGCGGACGTGACCATCGTGGCGGGGGATACCGATGAGTTGGACACCCCACCAGGAGCGAAGATCGTGCGCGTGCAGTCCACGCGTGACATGAAGGACGCCGTGGATGCAGCCGCAGTGGATGCGGACATTGTGATCATGGCGGCAGCAGTGGCGGATTACCGCCCAGAGACAGAGGCCACGTCCAAGCTCAAGAAGGGCCAGGCGGATGATGCCTTATCGACGTTGCACTTGGTGGAGAACCCGGACATTTTGAGGGGGCTCGCGGAAAAGCGAGAAGCCGGCGAGACGTCCGCGGTGATCGTGGGCTTCGCGGCGGAGACTGATGATCCGTTGGAGCTTGGTCGTGCGAAGCTTAAGCGCAAAGGTGCGGACATGCTCATGGTGAACTCTGTGGCTGGCGGAAAAGTGTTTGGTGAGTTGCGCAACAGTGGTTGGTTGATCGGTGCGGATGGCTCGACTGAGGACATCGCGGATGGGCCGAAACACGTGGTCGCAGCACGAATCTGGGATGCGATTGAGAAAATCTCCTCCGGTGCCGGAGAGTCGATTCGACAGAATTAGACAGCTTGGTCTATTCTTGGGTGCGCAAAGCCGCCGTAACGGCGCGCATTTCTTTTGACAGCCGTCTCACCTGTAAGGACCTGCAATCCCATGACCGACCCGTTCTACCGCCTGTTCACCAGTGAATCCGTCACTGAAGGCCATCCGGACAAGATCTGCGACGCGATCTCGGACACCATCCTCGATGACATGCTCGCCCAAGATCCGCTGTCGCGCGTGGCAGTGGAAACGATGGTGACCACTGGTCAGGTCCACGTTGTGGGCGAGGTGACCACTCAGGCGTACTCCAACATTGCCAAGCTTGTGCGTGACAAGCTTGTTGAAATCGGCTTTACCTCTTCTGAGGTCGGCTTTGATGGCCGCACCTGTGGCGTGAACATCGCGATCGGCGACCAGTCGGCTGAGATCTCGGACGGTGTCACCGATTCGCTTGAGGTCCGCACCAACGAGTCGACTGGTGAGGATGACCAGTCGGGTGCTGGTGACCAGGGCCTGATGTTCGGTTACGCCACCAATGAGACCCCGGAGTTTATGCCGCTGCCGATTTCCACGGCACACCGCTTGGCCCGTCGCCTGACGCAAGTGCGCAAGGAGGGCATTGTGCAGGGACTGCGCCCAGACGGCAAGACCCAGGTCACCTTTGCCTACGACGGGGATAAGCCGGTCTACCTGGATACCGTGGTGATCTCCTCCCAGCACGACCCGGACTTCACCGGACAGGCGCTGGAGGATGCCCTGCGCACGCACGTGCTGGAGTGGGTTATCGAGGACGCTGGCCTGGGCCAGTACTACAACGAGGACACCACCTTGCTGGTCAACCCGTCCGGATCCTTCGTGCTCGGTGGTCCGATGGGCGACGCTGGTCTGACCGGCCGCAAGATCATCGTGGACACCTACGGCGGCATGTCCCGTCACGGTGGTGGCGCCTTCTCCGGCAAGGACCCGTCGAAGGTGGATCGCTCCGCTGCATACGCGATGCGTTGGGTGGCCAAGAACATTGTCGCTGCCGGCCTTGCACGTCGCGTTGAGGTGCAGGTTGCATACGCCATTGGCCGCGCAACGCCGGTGGGCCTCTATGTGGAAACCTTTGGCACCGCCGCCGAGGGCCTGACCAATGAGTCGATCCAGCAGGCAGTGGACAAGGTCTTTGACCTGCGCCCAGCAGCCATCATTCGCGAGCTGGATCTGCTGCGCCCGATCTACTCCGCAACGTCTGCATACGGTCACTTCGGTCGCACCGATGTTGCATTCCCGTGGGAGGAGACCAATAAGGTCGACGACCTGCGTGCGGCGGCAGGACTTTAAGGCTTACTGCGTAAGGGGCCGGGTGTCGTCGGAAAGCTTTTCGACGCTTTCTTGCTCGGCCCACTTTTCTTTTTCGGCCTCTGATTTGCGGTGATTGCGCAGCGCAATGATCCCGACCGCGATGCCGATGAGCACAGGCACCCAGATTTTGGAGTACTCAGCTAGCAGCGCAACCCACTCGGGGATCTCAGGCAAGGGGATGTCTGGGAACCTGATGTTCGGCGTGGGCAATGTCAGCTGCGGAAGTTGCGGCACAGGCAGATCGAGGTGTGGCAAGGTGATATCCGGCAGTTCCCAATCTGGCACGAATTGAAGCAGCCAATCGAGAAAGCGGGACAGAATCGGGCCGAGCACCAACAGGAGAAGCGCCCACCCGCCCTTGCCGATCCCTTCGACGATGGGGATTGCCGTGCGCCGAAACGAGCTGGACTCCATTGACTGTCTGCGTTTCTCGCCCCGCGAACCCTGTGGCGGATCAAATTCAACGACGGACGAACCCTCGCGGAAATCCACGTGCAAGATTTCCTTAAAGGGGCTAGCCACAATTTTCACGTGAGGCTTGGAGCGGTCCACGCCCAGGGAGATCATCGGCTCGAGCTTGTGTGGGGCCTTTATGGAAAACACGCTGTACCGACCCGACTCAAGCTGGTCAAAGCGGTATTGGGGTACGCCTTCCACCAGGATCTCAACCCGCGTTTGCGGGTTAGTTCGGCGGGCGTTGATGCGCTCTTTCAAAGAGCTTTCGGCAGTCAGATGGTGGCCAGCTCTTTCCTCGCCCGGCCAATCGTCGTGGATGCGGGCGAAATCAGGATCAAAACCCGTGCGAATTTCAATGAGTCCATAGCGGGGATGATGCAGGGACCATACCTCTACACACGAGTCGTTGGCGCAGTGTTCTTGACGGTCCATACTTAGGCGCTCACCTGCGGTTCTTTACTCAAAGCCTGTCCAGCGAACATAGCGATGGCAGCTGTCGCTGCGCAGCCCAGTGCATAGAGGAAAGTGCCGTCATTGAAGTAGAGCACTTTGGCCAGCCAGAACCCCACACCAGCGAGAATGGGTAAGGAGAACGTGTCGCGGAACGTCCATCCGTCGATAAAGCCGGCGACGGCAGCATTTCCAAAAAGAAAAACCAGAACCGGGATGAGAGCTTTATCGGAGCCGAAAGCGGGAATGAGAATCAGGGGGACTAACACATACGCCAGCACCATGATGACCGGCGTTGCTTTCTGCCAGCCTGACCGGTTTGGCTGCTCGTCTGTTTCAGCGTCGGCGGGGATATCCTGAGTGCTTGGCATAGTGACAAACCTAACAAACAGATCTGTGTGTTCCGTGGACGGTGCTTAGTGGTGTGAGCCATCGTTGGCAGAGTTGTACGTGACACCTGCTTTAGGAGCCTCAAACAGCTCTGCCAGGCTGACGGGGTGGAGGCCTTTGGCCCGAAGACCGTCGATAATGCACTCGGCCGCATTGACGGTGCTTGGGTGAATATCGTGCATGAGGATGATGGAGCCTGCTTGCGCATTGGCAACGGCGATTGAACATGTCTTTGCCGTGCTGCGGTGGCGCCAGTCAACCGTGTCCACATCCCAGAGGGCAACTGCCTGGTCGCGGGAGCCGATGACGGAAGCAACACGGTTATTGGTCGCGCCGTAAGGCGGGCGCATCCACTTCGGGTAACGTCCACCGGCCTCTTTGATAGCCGTATTTGTGGAATCGATCTCGTACGCCACGCGAGCATTGCTCAACGCGGTGAGCTGCGGGTGGCTCAATGTGTGATTGCCAATGTCGTGCCCCTCGTTATGCAGGCGCTTCACAATCTCCGGATAGGCCTGGGCATTTCCGCCGATGAGGAAGAAAGAGGCGTGGACGCGCTTCTTCTTCAGTACGTCCAAGAGCACATTGGTGTTGGGCACCGGGCCATCGTCATAGGTGATAGCCACGCAGTTTTCGCACCATACCTGCTCAAACTCATTGATCTCCCCAGGGGCAGGCGGAACCAGCGGGGCAATCGGCTTCAGCTTCAGCGGCAAAGGGGACCGGCCAATGCGGAACGATGGCGCCGGGTCCTGATCCAGGGGGTGTGACACACCCGAACCCGTGCCCACCAACATTGCCTTGGGCTCAGCATGAGACGTGGCCGTGCCGGCAAGCATGGACAGTGCAGTGAGAACAGCAACGGCGCCCGAAGTGAGCAAACGTTTCATAGTTAAACGCAGACTCCAACTAAGTCGCACCGGGTGCGCATGGGCAGACGGTGAAGCAGAAACAGGAAAATAAGACGAATAGATTATGCCCTCTGCCTTGGTAAAAAACGAACTACGGAGGGGGTGTCGTGGGTGCCCGCTAGGATCATGCCCATGCCAGAAACGCTCGCCGCCGAACTCCCTGTGGTGCGCGTGCTGCCGCTCCTTGGATTGCCGCACTTAGATAGGCCTTTTGATTACCTGGTCACCGAGGAAGATTCAGCAGCCGCGCAGCCGGGGGTTCGTGTGCGCATTCGTTTCGCTGGCCGGCTGGCGGATGCGCTTGTGTTGGAGCGCGTGGCCACATCCGAACATGAAGGCAAGATCCGGTTCATTGAGCGTGTGATTTCGTCTGAGGTTGTCTATCCGGAGCAGATCCGGAGCCTGGTGGATAACTTGGCCGACCGTTACGCGGCGGTGCGTTCGGATATTCTTCGCACCGCTATTCCGCCGCGCCACGTGAAGGCGGAGCAGACTGACACTACCTCGCCGTGGGAGGACCAGGGGGAGGCTAAAGAGCCGGATCTTTCCGCGTGGAGTGCCTATGAGTACGGCGAGTCCTTTGTGGATGCTGTGGTCACGGGGACACTCGCCCGCGCCGCATGGCAGGTGGCCCCCGGTGATGATTGGGCAGCAGCGCTCGCAGCACTGGCAGCCAAGGTTGCTATCGACGGTGGAGGGGCCCTCATCGTCCTACCCGACCAGAAGGACGTGGACCGGATGGCCGCGGCGCTGGCTGAACACGTCGGCCCGAAGCAGATCACCACATTGACGGCATCCCTTGGGCCGCAGGCACGGTACAGCCGGTTCTTGTCGGTGTTGCATGGGCAGGGGCGGCTGGTTATTGGGACGCGGTCTGCTGCTTTCGCGCCGGTGAACAACCTGAAGCTGGCGGTGGTCATGTTTGACGGGGACGATTCCCTGGTGGATCCCCGCGCGCCCTACACCCACGCGCGGGAGGTGTTGACTACGCGGTCAGCAGTGGAGAAAGCCTCCCTCATCATCGGTGGCCACGGCCGGACAGCGGAGACACAACTGCTGGTGGAGTCTGGCTGGATGCACTCGTTGGTCGCCGCCCGTAATGCGCTGCGCACTCGCTCGCCGCACATCCATGCAGCGGGTGACAGTGATTTTGAGCTGCAGCGGGACCCGCGTGCCGGTGCCGCGCGCTTGCCCTCTGTTGCCTTTGCTGCGGCCCGCCGCGCCTTGGCGGAGAACAAGCCCGTGCTGTTTCAGGTTCCTCGTGCGGGTTATGTCCAGGCGTTGGCCTGCGGTATCTGCCGCACCCCGGCGCGTTGCCGTGCGTGTAATGGCCCGTTGGGGTTGCCCAGTGGTGGGGAAGCAGCAGCACCCACCTGCCGGTGGTGTGGGCGGATTGATAGTGCGTATTCGTGTCCCTCGTGCGGTTCACACCGTCTGCGAGCCGTCGTCCTCGGCACGCAGCGCACCGCTGAGGAACTCGGACGGGCTTTTGCCCCTGCCACCGTGATTTCTTCGTGGGGTGAGCGCATTCATGCAGAGATTCCGGATAAAGCCGCCGTGGTGGTGGCTACACCGGGTGCGGAGCCCCGCATTGAAGGCGGTGGCACGTACGGTGCCGCGGTCCTACTGGATACGTGGGCGCTGTTGGGGCGCCCTGACCTGCGTGCGACAGAGGAGACGATGCACAAGTGGATGGCGGCGGCCACGCTTGTTGCCCCGCATAGCAAAGGCGGGGACGTCGTGGTTGTGGCGGATCCGAGCCTTCCCGTCGTGCAGCATTTCATTCGTTGGGACGCGCCTGGCCACGCGGCGTTGGAACTGGCCGCCCGCCGCGAGGTGCGCTTCCCGCCAGCGGTTCATATGGCGGCCGTCGATGCGCCGCGTGAAGCGCTGACTGATTTCTTGGAGCACATTGATCTGCCTGATCAGGTGGATATTCTTGGGCCGGTTGATCTGCCGCCCGGTATGGATCTGCCGGGTGAGTGGGACCGCGCAACGTTGGGGGAGGCGCAGCGCGTGCTTATTCGCACGCCGCTGTCATCCCGCAATGCGTTGGGCAAGGCGTTACGCGCGGCGAATGTGAACCGGGCAACGCGCAAGCAGGATGCGCCGCTGCGGATTCAGGTCAACCCGATGCACATCGGCTAGGGCACCCTCGCACCTAGGTAGACTCGCGCCCATGACAGTTCGCCCCATCCGGATTTTCGGTGATCCGATCCTCAATACCGAAGCGCAAAGCATTGAGCTTTTCGACGACGCCCTGGCCACCCTCGCCGCCGACATGCTCGAAACCATGGATGATGCTGGTGGAGTTGGCTTAGCCGCTAATCAGATTGGTCTGGCCCAGCGCATCTTCGTGTATGACTGCGATGGGCTGCGCGGCGCGTTGGTGAACCCGGAGTGGGAGCCAGTGGGTGATCTGGTCCAGATTGGTATGGAGGGCTGCCTGTCTATCCCGGATGTGCAGGCGGAAGTTGTGCGGCATGATTCCGTGATCGCCCGTGGTTTTGATGTGATGGGCCGTCCGGTGACCATCAGTGCCAGTGGCTTGCTGGCCCGGTGCATTCAGCACGAGACGGATCATTTGGACGGTGTGCTGTATCTGCGCCGCCTTGATCCAGAAGTGCGGAAAGAAACAATGGAGATTATCCGCGGCATGGACTGGTTCCAGTCGGACGAGCAGCAGTAGTCGAGGGCTTGGGAAAGCTAGGGAAGAGGAGAACAGATAATGCGCCTTGTGTTTGCTGGTACGCCTGAGCCGGCGGTTGTTGCGTTGGAGAAGCTCATTGCTTCTGACCATGAGGTTGTTGCGGTGTTGACCCGCCCCGATGCGAAGCGGGGCCGTGGGCGTACCCTGCACCCCTCGCCGGTGAAGGCTTTGGCCCTGGAACACGGGATTGAGGTTCTCACCCCGACCACGTTGAAGGGGAACGAGGACGTGAAGGGACGCCTGCAGGCCCTTGCCCCGGACGCCATCCCAGTGGTTGCGTACGGCAATCTGATCCCGGAGGACTACCTAGACATCCCCACGCACGGATGGGTGAACCTGCACTTCTCCCAGTTGCCGCAGTGGCGCGGTGCCGCACCTGTTCAGGCAGGCATTTTGCACGGTGATGAATTCAGCGGAGCCACCACTTTCCACATTGACGCCGGCCTGGATACCGGCGACATCATCTGCCAGATGTCGGAGCCGATCCGCCCCACCGATACGGCTGATGACTTGCTCACGCGCCTCGCCTACAGCGGCGCGGATCTCCTCGTCCGCACCATGGATGAACTCGCTGCCGGCACAGCAACGCTGACACCACAGGAGGGGGAGGCCAGCTACGCGCCGAAGATCGAAAAAGATGATGCCCGGATTGATTGGTCTGCACCCGCAGTAAACATCGACCGCGCAATCCGCGCCTACACCCCAGGCCCCGGTGCGTGGACAATGCTCGAGGGCCAGCGGGTCAAGGTCGGGCCAGTGCTTATCAGCGACTCCTTGGCCCCTACCAGCCCCGGCCACCTGACCGTGACCAAGAACTCCGTGACGGTGGGCACTGGGACGACTCCGGTGGTATTGCAGATGGTCCAACCACCAGGAAAGAAGATGATGGCCGCCGCTGACTGGGCGCGTGGTCTGCAGAGTGCTGAGGGAGTGGTGTTCGAGTGAGCGGTGGTTTTCGGTCCCGCACCAAGAGTGCGCGGCAGGCGAAGAGGCAGCCCAGCAAAGCTCCTCAATCAGCACAGCAGATTCAGAGCATGGGGGATAAGGCGCGTGAGGCAGCCTTCGACGTTCTGCTCCGTGTGGAAGTCGAGGACGCCTACGGCAACCTTGTCCTGCCACAGTTGCTCCGCGAGCGGAAGATCAAAGGCCGTGATGCCGCTTTTGCCACGGAGCTTGCCTACGGCGCGCTGCGTTCCCAAGGGGTCCTTGATGCTGTGATCGGGGAGTGCTCCTCGCGCCCACTGGCTGACCTTGATCCGAACGTTCTCACCGCTCTGCGCTTGGGCGTTTACCAGCTGTTGTACACCCGCGTGGATGCGCATGCTGCTGTGGATACGTCGGTCCGTCTCGTGGAGGCTGCTGGTCAGGCCAAAGCAAAGGGCTTTGTCAACGGCATCCTGCGCACTGTCACGCGGACCCCAGCGTCACAGTGGCTGCAGAAGGTCAGCCCCACCGAGCCGCTCGCTGCTGTTGCTTTCCGCACAGCACACCCAGAGTGGATTGCGCGCTCGTTTGCTACCGCACTTGGCGTCGATCCCGAGGGCGCGGGGGCCGAGGAACTTGAAAAGGCTCTCCTCGCCGATTCGGAGCGCCCCGTGGTGCACCTGGTTGCACGCCCGGGTGAGCTTTCCGCAGAAGAACTAGCCCTGACGACGGGTGGGGAAGAAGGACGCTACAGCCCATACGCGGTGTACCTCGACAGCGGTGATCCTGGCGCGCTGCAGCCGGTCCGCGACCGCATGGCAGCGGTTCAGGACGAGGGCTCCCAGCTCATCGCCCGTGCAGTGACGGAAGTTCCCGTCGATGCGGACAGCGGCCGCTGGCTGGATCTGTGCGCTGGCCCGGGCGGCAAGGCAGCGCTCATGGGTGCCATCGCCGCCATTGACGGCGCCCACGTTGACGCCGTGGAGGTCAGCGAGACCCGTGCCGACCTCATCCGCAAGACCACCCAAGACCTTCCCGTCACGGTACACGTCGGCGATGGCCGCAAGCCAGGTTTGGAGCCCGGCTACGACCGCGTCCTCGTTGACGCTCCCTGCTCCGGCCTCGGTGCTCTGCGACGCCGCCCGGAGGCCCGCTGGCGCAAGTCCGAGAGCGACATTAAGGAACTCAACACTCTCCAGGCGGAGCTGCTGACCTCCGCCATCGAACTCACCAAGCCCGGCGGGGTTGTCGTGTACTCCACGTGTTCCCCCGATATCAGGGAAACCCGCGGGATCGTGGACAAAGTCCTAGATACCGGGACCGTTGAAGAACTCAGCGCACATGAGTTCACGTGCGGCATGAAGGACGTGGGTACTCACCCAAGCGTGCAAATGTGGCCCCACCGCCACGGGACGGACGCGATGTTCTTTGCTGTTCTACGCAAGCGATGAAGGATTTGACACAAAGCGACAGCGGGGTTGCGCGGAGCAAACACCCAGCTCATGAAAATGGCCATGTTAAATCCTTCACCGCCAGGAAGTAGAGTGGGGGCATGATCTACATTGCTCCGTCAATCCTGGCCGCTGATTACGCTGCGCTTGGCGCGGATGTGAAGAAGGTACCGTCTGCTGACTTACTCCACGTGGACATCATGGATGGCCACTTTGTGCCCAACCTGTCTTTCGGTCCGGACGTGACCAAGGCGGTTGACGGCGTGACGGAGCAGTTCCTGGACATCCACATGATGATCGAGGAGCCGGAGCGCTGGTTTGAGACCTACATTAAGGCTGGTGGTGACCGCCTCATCTTCCACATTGAGGCGACGGATGACCACATTGCTGCCGCTAAGCAGCTTCACGACCTCGGGGTGCAGGCCGGGTTTGCGATCAAGCCGGGCACGCCGATCGAGCCGTACCTCGACGATATTGGGCATTTTGAGCAGGTCATGGTCATGAGCGTGGAGCCGGGCTTCGGCGGCCAGAAGTTCATGCCGGAGGTGCTGAGCAAGGTTGCCACCCTGCGGGAGCGCATTGAAGAGGCTGGCTTATCGACGATTATTGGAATCGACGGCGGCATCTCCGCCTCCACCATCGAACTGGCTGCCGAGGCCGGGGTGAACGCCTTCGTGGCTGGTTCCGCTGTGTTTGGTGCAGAGGACCCGGCTGAGGCAGTGGAAACCCTCCGCGATCTGGCCACCATCGCCGCGAACCGCTAAATGGTCCGCGACATCCCCGAGGCGGTGCAGTCCGCCCTTATCGCGGCGCGTAATGCCGGCCACAAGGTCCGCGGGACCACGAGCCCGAACCCAGCGGTGGGCTGTGCTGTCTTTGATGCCAATGGGATCATCGCCACCGGTGGAACCGAGCCACCAGGCGGCCGCCATGCTGAACGTGTCGCGCTTGATCAGGCTGCGAGCATAAACCCCGAACGCTTGAAGGGCGCTTCCTTGGCGGTGACACTCGAGCCGTGCAACCACACCGGCCGGACCGGTCCGTGCGCTGAGGCGATCGTGGCAGCAGGCATTGCCCACGTGTACTACGTCAACGATGACCCCAACCCTCAGGCAGCCGGCGGTGCCGATTATCTCCGCGCGCACGGTGTGGAGGTCACGCAGGTGGATTTCCCTGTTGAAGGCCTTGAGCCGTGGCTGGACTCAGTGCGTTACGGGCGCGTGTCCGTCACCGCGAAATTCGCGGCCACCCTCGACGGCTTCACGGCAGCCCCCGATGGCACGAGCCAGTGGATTACGGGACCAGAAACGCGCCAGTACGTGCACTTTGATCGGGCGATGCGTGATGCCATCGTCGTCGGTACCGGTACCGCTCTTGCGGATAACCCATCGCTGACCGCACGTGACCGGGATGGTTCGCTTTTGCCCAACCAGCCCCGCCGCATCGTGGTGGGTACCCGTGAGGTCCCCGAGGGCAACCTGACCCGGCTTGGTTTCGAGCAGTACCCCACCCCGGAAGAAGCATTCGTGGCACTCTATGAATCCGGAGCACGGGACGTTCTCGTCGAAGGTGGGCCGACGCTGATGCGCAGCGTGTTTGAACTGGATGTGGTGGATCGGATCACTGCCTATGTTGCCCCGATGCTTTTCGGTGGCGGACGCGGGCTTTTGGATGGACCACTGGTGGATACGATCGGCGATGCGAAGCGCTACAAACTGTATGACGCGTTTTCCTTGGGGGAGGATGCCGTCATAGAACTGTGCAGGAAGGACAGGAACGACTGATGTTTACGGGTTTGGTTGAGGAAGTGGGCTGCGTCGAAAAGCTGGAGCAGCTCAACGACGCTGTCCGGCTCACTGTGCGTGGGCCACTGGTGACCAGCGATGCCGCACCCGGCGATTCCATCGCGGTGGACGGTGTATGCCTGACGGTCGTCGATAAGCTCCCCGAGGGTTTCACGGCCGACGTCATGCAGGAGACCTTGAACCGCTCCCGTTTAGGCAGCTACGAGGTCGGCTCCCGCGTCAACCTGGAGCGCGCGCTGGCTGCCGGGACACGGCTGGGTGGACATATCGTCCAGGGCCATGTTGACGGCGTAGGCGAGCTTCTCAGCCGCACGCCATCGGAGCATTGGGAGGTCCTGCGCTTCGCCCTGCCCACGGACTTGGCGCGGTATGTGGTGGAGAAAGGCTCCATCGCTATCAACGGGACCTCTCTCACTGTTTCCGCTGTTGGGGAGGATTTCCTCGAGGTGTCCCTCATCCCCACAACCCTGGCCGACACGACGTTTGGGGAAATGGCGGTGGGGGAGCCGGTGAACCTCGAAGTGGACGTGGTGGCCAAGTATGTTGAGAAAATGGTTGGGGGCTACCATCTAAAGCCATGATGGACTCGCTGCGCCTTGATTCTGTGGAAGATGCTGTAGCGGCCATCGCCCGAGGTGGTGCGGTGGTCGTGGTGGATGATGAGGACCGTGAGAATGAAGGTGATCTCATCTTTGCCGCGCAGCACGCCACACCGGAATTGGTGGCGTTCATGGTCCGCTATTCCTCCGGCTACATTTGCGTAGCAATGGAAGATGAGGCGGCTACCCGTCTGGATCTGCCACCGATGGTGGCGCAGAACGAGGACGCACGTGGGACCGCGTATGCCATCACCGTCGATGCGGCGACGGGCACCACGGGTATTTCCGCAACCTCGCGAGCTGAGACAATTCGTCGTCTGGCCAACCCGGAGAGCACTGCGCAAGACTTCACGCGTCCAGGCCACATCGTGCCGCTGCGCGCCCGGGCCGGCGGGGTGCTCACGCGTGACGGACACACGGAGGCCTCCGTTGATCTTGCCAGGATGGCAGGTTGCACTCCGGTGGGTGTGCTCTGCGAGATCGTCTCGGAGAAAGATCCAACAGACATGGCTCGCGGGCCGGAGCTGCGCGAATTCGCAGACGAGCACAATCTGCCGATGATCTCCATCGCACAGCTCATCGCATACCGCCGCCGCACTGAGCGCATCGTGGAACGAGCAGTCACGACCACGCTGCCCACGGCATTCGGCGTGTTCACGGCGTACGGTTATCGCTCGCTTGTCGACGGCACCGAGCACATCGCCCTCGTCACCGGCAACGTCACCGATGGCAATGATGTGCTTGTCCGCGTCCACTCTGAGTGCTTGACCGGCGATGTGTTTGCTTCCTTGCGCTGCGATTGCGGCCCGCAACTGCATGAATCCATGCGCACGATCCAAGAGGCTGGGCGCGGCGTGATCATTTATGTCCGTGGCCATGAGGGGCGCGGCATTGGTCTGCTGCACAAACTGCAGGCGTACCGGCTGCAGGAAGAAGGTCTGGACACCATCGATGCGAACTTGGAGCAGGGCTTGCCTATCGACGCTAGGGAGTACTCCGTCGCCGGCCACATCATCGCGGATCTGGGCATTGCTTCCGCCGACATCCTGTCGAACAATCCAGAGAAAGTCGAAGCCTTAAGCGGTTATGGCCCCATCATTTCCGGCCGTACGCGCATTGAGATCGCACCCAACCATGACAACATTCAGTACCTGCGCACCAAGCGAGATCGAATGGGGCATGACCTGCCCCTTGTCGCTGAGTGGGAGCAGGTTCAGGGATAGAAAGGGAAGGTTCATCCATGGCAACGACTGGAGCACCCGCACCACGCCGTATCGCAGCTGAAGGGCTGACGGTGGCGGTGGTGGTGACGGAGTGGAATGCGGAGATCGTCGATAAGCTGCGCGATCGTGCACTCGCAGCTGCGCGTGAGGCGGGCGCGAAGGCCGAGCTCTTTACTGTGGCGGGAGCTTTGGAACTGCCCGTCGTCGCGCAGGCGTGCGCACGACGTTTCGACGCTGTTGTGGCACTGGGCTGCGTGATCCGCGGCGAGACCGCCCACTTTGATTATGTTTGCGATTCCGTCACGGAGGGCCTCACCCGCGTGGCTTTGGATGAGCAGGTCCCGGTGGGCAATGGCGTGCTCACTGTTGAGAACCTCGACCAGGCCATCGCGCGCACCGGTGGGCCGGGCACGAAGGAAGATAAGGGCGCAGAAGCCATGGATGCAGCTTTGTCCACGGCGCTGACCTTGGCGCGAGTCCGGGCATTCGCCCCGCGCACGAACGACCACTGGTGATGGATATTGTCGCCCCCGCGGCCGCGTGGGTAGGATGACGTGAGAAAACTTCAGTAAGCAACGACCCAAACAACGACCACGGAAGAGTGCAGTGACTGACACAAACGGCGCACCGGGAGCAAGCATCAGCAACCGGGACCTGGCGTACTACAACGCGTTGGACCCTCATGCGATGACGTCGACGAAGCCGTGGGAGCTGGAGATCACCTCCCCAGCTTTGAAGCGTGTTGCTCTTATCCTCGTGGTGCTCATCATGGCTGTGCACATCTTCATGGGTGCTGTCGTGGACATTGAATTTACGGGTGCGGCCGTCACGACCATTGATAAGTTTGCGTTCCCCGGTATTGGTTTGATCCTGTCCATCGCTACATGGATTGGCCTGTCCCGCCCGCGCGTGCGCGTGAATGAGGACGGGGTAGAAGTCCGCAACATCATTGGCACCCGCTTTTACTCCTGGGTGGTCATCTACGGTTTGGCATTCCCGCAGGGGTCCCGCATGGCGCGGTTGGAACTGCCGGAGTTTGAATACGTGCCGCTGTGGGCGATCCAGTCTGCTGACAAGGAGCGGGCAATCGCCGCTGTGAAGGACTTCCGCGCACTGGAAGCCCGCTATATGCCAGAGGACTAGCCGCGTGGCTAATCCAGAGACGTACCGTCCAGCCCCAGGCAGCATCCCAACGGAGCCTGGGGTCTACAAATTCCGCGATGCATCTGGGCGCGTGGTGTACGTGGGTAAGGCCAAGAACCTGCGTGCGCGCCTGAGCAACTACTTCCAGCCACCAGAACAGCTTCATCCGCGCACCCGCCAGATGGTGTTCACCGCCGCCCAGGTGGAGTGGACCGTCGTGGCCAGTGAAGTCGAGGCACTGCAGCTGGAGTACACGTGGATTAAGCGCTTCGACCCGTGGTTCAACGTCATGTACCGCGACGACAAGACGTACCCAATGCTCGCGGTCAGCGTGGGGGAGAAGTACCCGCGCGCATTCTTCTACCGCGGCCCACGCCGTAAAGGCGTGCGCTACTTCGGTCCGTTCTCCCACGCCTGGGCAGTGCGTGAAACCTTGGACCTGCTCACCCGTGTCTTTCCTATCCGTACCTGCTCCAACGGTGTGTTTAAACGCCATGAGCAGTTGGGGCGGCCGTGTTTGCTCGGGTACATCGACAAGTGCTCCGCCCCCTGTGTTGCCCGTGTGGACGAGGAAGAATACGAGGGCATCGTCGACGGATTCATGGGCTTCATGTCCGGCCGCACCGATGCGCTGGTCAAGGCACTCACAGACCAGATGATGGAAGCCAGTGAGAACCTCGAGTTCGAGAAGGCAGCCAGGCTTCGCGACGACCTCGGGGCCGTCAACAAAGTCATGGAACGCCAGACTGTCGTCCTGAGCATCGACACGGACGCGGACATCATTGCTTTTGATACTGACGAGCTCGAAGCCGCGGTACAGATCTTCACCGTCCGTGAAGGCCGAATCCGTTCCCAGCGCGGCTGGGTCGTGGAGAAAACCGGTGATGAACCCGGCAGCATGGAACGCCTTGAAGAAGGCCAAGCCGATCCCGCCTTGCCGGTGCTGATGCAGAACTTCCTCGTGCAGTACTACTCGGATGCCGTGGAGCGGGTGGAGCAAGAACGTGCAGAGGATGAACGCCTGGCTGCCAAGAAGGTGCGCCGCCGCGGCGTGGACCAAGAGTCCCATGCGGCACAGCGTGCCCCGATGCCGGTGCCGCGAGAGATCCTCGTGGAAGTCATGCCCGCAGAACCCGCGGAGACCAAGGAACTCCTCGAGCAACTCCGCGGTGGACCGGTGGAGATTCGCGTGCCACAGCGCGGCGACAAAAAATCGCTCATGGAGACTGTCCACCGCAACGCCAAGGAATCCCTACGCCAACACAAGCTCAAGCGCGTGGGCGATCTCACTGCGCGTTCCCAGGCGCTGCAGGACATTCAGGATGCGCTGGGCCTCGATGAAGCGCCATTGCGTATCGAATGCACCGATATTTCCCATATCCAGGGCACCGACGTGGTGGCCTCCCTCGTTGTCTTTGAAGACGGCCTGCCCAAGAAGTCGGACTACCGCCGTTACCGCATCAAAGAAGCAGCAGGGGATGGGCGTAGTGATGACGTCGGCTCCATCGCCGAGGTCACCCGCCGCCGTTTTAAGCGCCACACCCAGGACAAACTGGCCAACCCAGAAGATCCGGAGCTGGACAACACCACCTTCGCGGATGAAGAAACAGACGAAGCAGTGGAGACCGCCAGCAATAAACGCTTTGCCTACCCGCCGCAGCTGTTCATCGTCGATGGCGGCAAACCACAGGTCAATGCCGCACAAGCAGTTTTCGACGAGCTCGGTGTCGTCGACGTCGCCCTCATCGGCCTAGCCAAGCGCCTAGAAGAAGTATGGGTGCCGTATGACGACGAGCCCCTCATCCTGCCCCGCAACTCCGAAGGCATGTACCTGCTGCAGCAGATCCGCGATGAGGCACACCGCTTCGCCATCACCTACCACCGCCAACAACGGTCCAAGCGCATGCGTGCCTCGGCTCTTGACGGAATCCCAGGCCTTGGGCCTGCCCGCCGCAGCGACTTGGTCAAGCACTTCGGCAGCGTGAAGAAGCTCAAGGCAGCCAGCGTCGAGGACATCACCGAGGTTCCCGGCATGGGTCCGAAGCTCGCACAGAAGGTCTATGACCATTTGCATATCGACGATCCCAGGGCGGGGGACGGGAATCGTCGATAAGCAGCTACGTGCCCTATGTATTTGGATACGATGGGGCACATGACTTCCTCTTCCGCACCGCGCCCCGTGATCATCACCGGTATGTCCGGTGGAGGACTCTCCTCCGCAGCAAACGTCTTTGAGGACAAGGGGTACTTCGTCTCGGAGAACCTCCCGCCGCAGCTTGGGCTGGAACTCATGGACATGGCTATGGCGGCGGATTCCCCGGTGGAGAAACTCGCGGTGGTCACTGATGTTCGAGCGCGTATTTTCCGTGGCTCCCTCATTGATTTCATTCAGCAGTCGCGCGAAAGGGGATACAACCCCTTCATCTTGTTCCTTGAGGCGCGCGATGAGGTCTTGATCAAGCGCTTCGATAGCGTCCGCCGAACTCACCCATTGCAGGGAGACAATCCGCTCCACATCGGCATCGCGCGTGAACGCGCGGAGCTTGCGCGTGTGCGTGAAACCGCGGATGTGATCATCGATACCTCCAACCTGTCCATTCATGATCTGCGTCGCGCCATCGAGGCCTCTGTCAGTGACCTTGGCTCCGAGAACCAGCATGTGACTCTTGAATCCTTCGGCTTCAAACATGGGTCCCCGCGCGATGCAGACCTCATTTTCGATGTGCGCTTCCTGCCGAACCCGTACTGGATTGAGGAGCTGCGTGAGTTCCGTGGTGTGGACAAGCCAGTGAGTGACTACGTTTTGTCCCGCCCGGGAGCTGATGAGTTCATCGACGGTGTCGTGGACCTGCTGAGTTCCATGATGGGTGGCTACAAACACGAGGGCAAGGACTTTGTCACCGTGGGGATTGGCTGTACTGGCGGGCACCACCGTTCTGTCGCTGTGTCAGAAGAAATCGGACGGCGTCTTCGTGCCCGCGGGGAAGTGGACGTAGCCGTGATGCATAGGGATCTAAAGCGGCATTAATTGCCCCTCACTGTGTGATTGCCCCTGTTGATCCAGAGAAAGATTCTCCCATCATGAACGTCCCCCACATCAACGTGGCCAGCCTTGGTGGTGGCCACGGCCTCCACCAGACCCTCCTGGCTGCGAAGCAGATCGCAGCGGCGAAAGAAGGTGCCCCTGATCCCGCGGATTACCACGTCAACGCCATTGTCACCGTGGCGGATGACGGTGGCTCTTCTGGTCGTCTGCGCCGTGAGCTCGACATTGTCCCGCCGGGGGACCTGCGCATGGCGCTTGCTGCGTTGACCCCGCCGAGTGAGTTCGGTGAGGAGTGGGCCGACATCATTCAGCACCGTTTCGGGGGCAATGGCGCCATGGCCGGCCACGCGGTGGGCAACCTGATTATCGCCGGTATGGCGGAAGCCTATGGGGATCTTCAGCGTGCGCTGGACACGTTGGGGCGGTGGACCCAGACCGTCGGCCGTGTTCTGCCGGTTGCCCTCGAGCCGTTGGAAATCGAAGCTGACGTGCAGGGGCTGGATGATGATCCGCGTTTGCTCCGTTCCGTCCGTGGTCAGGTGGCCGTTGCAACAACTCCTGGTGCGGTGCGACGCGTGCGCATCTTGCCTGATAAACCACCAGCTAATCCCGCTGCCGTGGAAGCGATCCTCAACGCTGATGTGGTGACCATTGGCCCAGGCTCCTGGTTCTCTTCGGTGATCCCGCACCTACTGATCCCTGAGATCGCGCAGGCGCTGACGGACACTGATGCCACCGTTATTGTCATCTTGAACCTGTCGCCCGAAGCTGGTGAGACCCCAGGGTTTACCACTGAGAGACATATCCACGTGTTTAATCAGCATGCCCCGGCGTTGAAGGTGGACCATTTCCTGGCCGATTCCGGTATCACGCTTTCTGAAGGGGAGCGGACCTATTTGCAGCGAGCCGCGGCGACTTCCGGTGCGGAGGTCACATTCGCTGATCTTGCAGAGGTTGATGCTGATGGACAGCGCACGATCAGGCACGACCCGGAGAAACTGGCAGCTGCCATCACTGCGCTGGTACGCGGAAACTAAGCTTGTGTGGGCAAACCGGAAAGGAAGAACGCAATCGTGGCATTGACGGCAAAGGTCAAAGACGAACTCTTGGGTGTGGCTCCCAGTGGGACTGACGCCCGGATCGCTGAGGCGACCGCGATGCTGCGCGTAGCCAGCGAGTTTGAGCAGGGCCTCCGGGGCCTTGAGATCCGCGCTGAATTTGCTGAGCGTGCCGTCGCTGATCACCTCGCAGCCACGATCCGGGATGTGTGTGAGATCGACGTTGACGTCACCACTCTTGGCGCCGGTACCCAGTCCCGTGACACGCGCTATGAAGTCAAAGTTGCTGAGGGCGCGAAGGACGTCATCCGTCGTTTCCGCCTGGTTACTGCCTCAGGCCACCCGGTTGTGGGCCTGCCACGCAATATTATTTCCGGCACGATCGCTGAAGTTGAAGCGGCATGGCGGGGTGCATTCCTCGCCCGTGGCTCGCTGACGGAGCCGGGGCGCACCGCTGCGCTCGAGGTCATCTGCCCCCGGCAGGAAACCGCGTTGGCGCTCGTCGGTTTGGCGCGACGTTTGTCCGTGGCTGCCAAGACGAAGGAGACCCGCGGCATTGAACGTGTCTTCTTGCGTGACGGCGAGGGCATCGGGATTCTTCTTTCTCGCATGGGGGCACCCCGTGCACGTCTTGAATGGGATGAAAAGCGCATTAAGCGTGAAGAACGCACGAGTGCTAACCACCACGCGAATTTTGACGATGCAAACCAACGCCGTTCAGCCCAGGCCGCGGCTGCGGCAGCAGCCCGTGTCGATCGCGCTATGAAGATTCTCGGCGATGACGTGCCGGAGCATCTCGCCGATGCTGGCTTCCTGCGCGTGAAGCACCGCCATGCTTCCCTTGAGGAGTTGGGGCGCCTCGCTGACCCGCAAATGACGAAGGATGCTGTGGCCGGACGTATCCGTCGTCTGCTGTCTCTCGCCGACAAGCGGGCTAAAGAGCTCGGCATTCCAGACACGCATGCTGCCGTGGTGGAAGAAGACTAGCTGCGCTATTAATTGATCTTTTCGAGGTCCTGCGACTACGTGTTCAATTCTCTACACTGGGTACGAGAGACCGCGGGTTGACGTTTTTCGGTTCACGGTCTGGACAGAAAACCCAGATATATACAAGGAGTATTTTCAGTGACCACTCGCATTGGTATCAACGGTTTTGGCCGAATTGGCCGCTCCGCATTCCGCATCATCTTGGACAAGTTCGCGGATGAGCTTGAGGTTGTGAAGATCAATGACCTGACCGACAACAAGACCCTGGCCCACCTGGTCAAGTACGACACCGCTTACGGCCAGCTAGGCCGTGATGTTGAGTTTGATGACAACTCCATCACCGTTGACGGCAAGCGCATCGAGGTCACTGCGGAAAAGGACCCGGCAAACCTTGCCTGGGGCGATGCAAACGTGGACATCGTCCTCGAGTGCACTGGCTTCTTCACCGATGGTGAGAAGGCCAAGGCACACATCGATGCAGGTGCAAAGAAAGTCATCATCTCTGCTCCGGGCAAGAATGTGGACGGCACCTACGTGTGGGGTGTCAACCACCATGACTACTCCAATGATCAGACCATCATCTCCGCTGCATCCTGCACCACGAACTCTCTGGCGCCGGTGGCAAAGGTTCTCAACGATGCATTTGGCATTGAGAACGGTCTGATGACCACGATCCACGCCTACACCGGTGACCAGCGCATCCAGGACGCGCCGCACAAGGACCTGCGTCGTGCCCGCGCTGCTGCACAGAACATCGTGCCCACCACCACGGGTGCTGCTCGCGCCGTGGCACTGGTTCTGCCGGAGCTGGAAGGCAAGCTCGACGGGTTTGCTATGCGCGTGCCCACCATCACTGGTTCCGCTACGGACCTCACGGTGAATGTGTCCAAGGACGTCACCGTCGAGGAAGTCAACGAGGCAGTGAAGAACGCAGTCCAGGATGCTGAGTTCGGTCAGGCACTGGAGTACACCGAGGATCCGATTGTCTCCTCCGACATCATCGCGAATTCCCACGGCGCGATCTTCGACTCCGGCATGACCCGCGTTATCGACGGCAAGCTGGTCAAGATCATCTCTTGGTACGACAACGAGTACTCCTACACCTCGCAGTACATCCGCATGACCAAGCACGTGGCCGACAACCTCTAAGCCAGCAACATGCGCGCCCCGCGCGTGCCTGAGCTTCAGCCCGGGGGAGTGCCTTGCACCGTCCTCCGGGTTTCACATATCTGTCCCATAAGTTTTCCCACCACCCATAACTCTTAAAAGGAGACACCGACCATGGCTGTACGTTCCATTGATGAGCTGCTGAAAGAAGGCGTTGACGGCCGCCACGTCCTGGTCCGCTCGGACTTCAACGTTCCGCTCGACGACGACGGCAATATCACCGATGCCGGCCGCATCGACGCTTCGCTGCCCACGATTCAGGCGCTTATCGACGGGGGCGCGAAGGTCATCCTCACCGCTCACCTTGGCCGCCCGAAGGGTGAAGTGAACCCGAAGTACTCCCTCAAGCCGGTCGCTGAGGCCCTGTCGGAGAAGCTCGGCCAGTACGTTGCTCTTGCTTCTGATGTCACCGGTGAAGACGCACATGAGCGTGCCAACGGCCTGTCTGAGGGGGACGTGCTGCTCGTTGAAAACGTGCGTTTCGACGCCCGCGAGACCTCCAAGGATGACGCCGAGCGCGGCACCTTCGCCGATGAGCTGGCTGCACTCGCTGCCGATGACGGTGCTTTTGTTTCCGACGGCTTCGGTGTTGTGCACCGTGCACAGGCGTCGGTGTATGACGTCGCTAAGCGTCTGCCCGCTTATGCTGGCTACCTCGTCCAGGCTGAGGTGGAGAAGCTTGCAACCATCAAGGAGAACCCGACTGCGCCGTACATCGTCGTGCTTGGCGGCTCCAAGGTCTCCGACAAGCTCGGCGTGATCGAGGCGCTGGCAGAAAAGGCCGACAAGGTCATCATCGGTGGCGGCATGTGCTACACCTTCCTCACCGCTCAGGGGCACAACACCCAGGCATCCCTGCTCCAGGAGGAGATGGTGGACACCTGCAAGGAGCTGCTGGCTAAGTACGGCGACAAGATCGTCCTGCCGGTGGACCTCGTCGCAGCCTCCGAGTTCGATAACGACGCAGACCGTAAGGTCGTTGACCTTGACGGCATCCCGGAGGGCTGGCTGTCCCTCGACATCGGGCCGGAGTCCGCGAAGAAGTACGCGGAGATCATCGCTGGCTCCAAGACGGTGTTCTGGAACGGCCCGATGGGTGTGTTTGAGAAGCCGAACTTCGCTGACGGCACCCGAGCTGTCGCCCAGGCCATGATCGACGCAACCGCTAACAACGATTCCTTCACCGTGGTCGGTGGCGGAGACTCCGCTGCATCCGTTCGCACCCTTGGCCTGGATGAGAAAGGGTTCTCCCACATCTCCACCGGTGGCGGTGCCTCCCTCGAGCTGGTTGAGGGCAAGGAACTGCCGGGCGTTGCGGTTCTGGAAGCCAAGTAACCCACGCCCGACTGTAGAAAGGATTTCTCATGGCACGTAAGCCACTCATCGCCGGTAACTGGAAGATGAACCACGACCACCTCGAGGCGATCTCGCAGGCACAGCGCCTTGCTTTCGCGCTGCCGAACGACTACTACGAGGACGTTGACGTCGCGTTGACGGTTCCGTTCACCGACCTGCGTTCGCTGCAGACCCTCGTGCAGGGCGACAAGCTCAAGATCACGTACGGCGCACAGGACGTGTCCCCGCACGAATCGGGCGCGTACACCGGCGAGATCTCTGCGCAGATGCTTGCCAAGCTTGAGTGCTCCTGGGCTGTTGTGGGTCACTCTGAGCGCCGTGAGTACCACAATGAGTCTGATGAGCTCGTTGCGGCGAAGGCGAAGGCGGCGCTCGGCCAGGGCATTACCCCGATCATCTGCGTCGGCGAGCAGCTGGACGTGCGCGAGGCAGGCAACCACGTTGAGTTCGTCGTTGAGCAGACTCGCGCTTCGCTCGCGGGCCTGGATGCTTCGGCGCTGGCAAACGTCGTTATTGCGTATGAGCCGGTGTGGGCGATCGGTACGGGCAAGAGCGCATCCGCCGCTGATGCTCAGGAGATGTGCGCAGCAATTCGCAAGCTTATCGACGAATTGGCAGGCCCCGACGTCGCCTCCGGCATCCGCATTCTCTACGGCGGCTCCGTGAAGACGGAGACCGTTGCAGAGATCATCGGCCAGCCGGACGTCGATGGTGGCCTCGTCGGTGGTGCATCCCTCGACGGAGCTGACTTTGCCAAGCTGGTGGCTGCCGCTGGAGAGGCTGTTCGCCACTAGTCCCAACTGGTACGCCACACACCGAGGCGAGTGATGCGGGAACTATCTCGGTGCTGGTGTACCATATGACAAGTTAACCCCGCACCCGCATTTGGAGGCAGACGCACTTATGACCCTGACACTGCAGATCATTCTGGTTCTCGCATCGATCCTGATGAGTGTCTTCGTCCTCCTGCACCGCGGTAAGGGCGGCGGCCTGTCCAGCCTGTTCGGTGGTGGTGTGCAGGCGAACTTGTCCGGTTCCACCGTGGTGGAGAAGAACCTGAACCGCTACACGGTCATCGTGGCTGTTATCTGGATTCTCTGCATCATTGGTCTGAACCTTATTCAGGCATACGGCCTCTAAGTCGCACGAACAACGAAGCCGGGACGGTATTTACGTCCCGGCTCTTTCGTGCTCGATGCCGACCCAAGCACCAGGATGGCAGCCGTTTTTGGGGCACACCGAAAAGCCAGCTGTTGCTGGCCTCTGGGCCTTCGCCGTTGATGTGCCGTTCGACTATCTGGTTTGACTATGGCACCTTTGGGCGATCCGTGACCAGGGTTTTTGTTGCGAGCGGTTCGCCATAGTCAAACGGGCACACCAAATAGCCGGACGAGCCGGCTACTCGGTGAGGTGGGGGGGCTATCTGCCGTAGAGCAGTGTCATTGCTCCGAAGGGGTGGACGGTGTTGGGGATGAGGTATCCGCGTGGTGATCTCCACATTGGTGTGCCTCTGATGTTTTCCACCCGCCCGTGGTGGGGTTTGGTGGGGTCATCATCGTTGGTGCGGTTGTGATACCTGCACAGCATGGCCAGGTTATCCATGTTGGTTAACCCACCCTTGGACCAGGCTTTGATGTGGTGGACCTCGCAGTTATCGGCTGCATGCCTACAATCCGGTACAGGACACGTCGGCATCGTGGCACGTGCCAGGTCGCGTTGCTTCTGGTTAGCGAAGCGCTGCGTGTCATACAGATTGACGGGCCCTTCCTGCGGGTGGAACATCGCCACTTCTAGTACATCCCCAAAATTCTGGGCCAAAAACTCCGCACCAGTCATCGTCGTGCCATCAGTCAGCCCCAGGATGACTTCGTCCCCGTCACCACCCATGATTGTGATGTGTTCCTCCAGTGGGATGAGGATCAAGGGGCGGGGCACTGCAGGGGCAATACCTGAAGGTTGATCGTCTTCGTCGGGGCGAAGACCCAGGAGGCGCATGAGCTTCTCATACATCTGCGGACCGGCAGGGCCGTCTTTGAGGTCTTGGCGTAGCGCGTATTCGATGGCTGCCATGTCTCGTTCTGGACCCATGACGTTCATCGGGCGGGACTCGTCACGGGAGCGACCAAACCCAACTGATGGTTCCGGAGCTGGCTTGTCCACCTCGGGCACGATGTCCTTGGAACGGCGCTTGAGCGTGTCGTAGTTGCCCGGGATGGACAGAAGGGCGAGCCGTAGATCCCACTTCTCGGCGGGGTCCTCAATGGAGGAGATCCGGCCTTCGATGTAGACAAGTTGATCCAACGCCTTCTTCGTCGAGCGCGCGATCTTGATCGCGTTGGCTTGCTTGCGGGTGAACTTGGTCTTGCCGTAGTAGGCCGTGTGGACTTTTACTAATTCGCGAACACGGGCAGGGCTGCAGCCAGCATCGAGGAGTACCTGGGCATCAAAGTCTGCCAGGGCCTCGATCGGGTTGGTTAAACCCGCCACCAGTGATCCGAATGCGTTCATGCCATGCACGCTAAACCGAAAACCAAAAACGCGCGAGAAGGGCCCCAAAAACCTGTGGATAACCCAAAAAACTATCCACAAGCAGCGCGGGCTACAACAAGAGGGACAGGCCGAGGACCAGTAGAAACAGGCCGGTTCCACAAAAACCCAAAAAAGATTTGGACATTTACCGCGGAATCAATCAGCCTGCGCCCGATGCCCGTTGGGGTGAGTTGTTTGTGAGCGCTTGGCTCTACATCTCCGGTTCCGCGGCGGCGTCCTCGGTGACGAACAGGACGGTATCAGCGAGCTCAGGGATGAGGGTGACGGGCCAGTCGGGGGACACGACACCGTCGATAAGCTGATGCGCAGCTGGAGCCTTCTCTGAACCCGATACGAGCAGCCAAACTTCCTCGGCGCGGGCGACCGCTGGCAGGGCGAGAGTGATGCGCTCTGCCGGCGGTTTCGGGGAATTCTTGACGGCGACAACGAGCTTCTCACGCTCGGCCAGCTGCTGTGAGTTGGGGAAGAGGGAGTTGATGTGGCCGTCCGGGCCCATGCCCATCAGGTGAAGATCGAAGCCTTTCGGCGCGTACTGTTCGATAGCACGCGCGTAATTCTCCGCAGCGTCCTCCAACGTGGTGCTGCCTGCGCGGTAGCCGTGAATGTTGGCTTCCGGGATGTGAACGTGGTTCAGCAGGGCGTAGCGTGCCTGGCCTTCGTTGGACTCGGGGTCGTAGACCGGCACGTTGCGCTCATCGCCGAAGAAGACGTGGATGCGTGACCAATCAAGAGTCTTTGCCCGCACCAGGCGGGAGAGAAGCTTGATGCCGGCGCCACCGCCAGTAAAGACCACGCGCGCGATGCCATCCCCGTGGACACCGCCGTCAGCGGAGTTCACGATCGCCGAAATAGTGTCGACGAATCGACTGGAAGCCTCATCAATAAGGACATCCAGGTTGGGGACTTTTTCGACGCTAACCATGTGCTCATCGCTCCTTGTGGTGCTGTGTTGTCTACCGACTTTAGACAACTTTCACGTTCGGTAGTGCTTTCAACGCTTGCGAGTAGGCAAAGTCTGGATCGAGGTGGCGTAATTCCTCGGCCAAACAGTCCGCATCGCCTCGTGGGCCGAGCGCAACGAACTGGGTTGCGATGCCGGGGACGTTCACTCGGACTGTCTTATCGTCCTTCACGCTCACGATCACCGCACCGGACTCACGGTGGAGAGTGAGTCGGCGGACAGGGAAGTAGCGGGAAGGCTCCGAATGGGTCTGTTCGCTCGTGGTGCGCTGTACTTCCACGTCAAGGCAGGCAGCAAGCCAGCCGGCTGCAATATCGACGCTCGGATCATCATCCGGCCCGTCAATCTCCACCGCCGTGATGGGGTCATGTGGATAGGCATCCACAGCAGACGCGACGACTCCTCGCCAGTTCGTGATGCGGGCCCACAACATATCCGAATCACCGGGGGAGTAGCCATGGGCCAATCGCAGGAGGGCATTGCCATCGACGTTTTCCCGTGCGTTGGTGATGCGACGGTGCGCCAGGCGCCCCAGCGGGTGCTCGCAGGGCCTCGCCGGGGCGGTGGATGGCCACCACGTGACAATCGGGGTGTCCGGCAGCAGCAAGGGCGTGACCACTGAGTCAAGGTTGTTGGCCAAGTCCCCGTGCAGATCCATGACGACGATCTCCGAAGCGCCAGCATCGGACGACAGGATCGCCTGGGCGTCCATAGAGGCCGGACCGTCAGGGTTGCCGGTGATGAGCATGAGAACGCGCGCTGGGTGCTCGTGTGAAGCGCTGCGGACGTTGTCGAGGATGGACTCCACATCATCGGAGATATCCGCAACAACGATGAGCGTGAGTACTCGTCCCGTTGCTAGGGAGTGGTTCTCCTGATTATCCAGGAGCAGTTTGGTGATCTCTCGGGTGGAGGTGTCAGACAGTGTGACAATCATGGTTGGTGACCTTTACTTGGCAGTATTTGTCAATTACGGGCGGCGCCAAGACCTGCCGGAGACGTGCATCATTTCATCAGCGGAAGCCGGACCCCATGTACCCGCCGGGTACTCATCCGGGCGTCCGTTTTCAGCCCAGTAATCCAAGATCGGATCGAGGATCTCCCAGCTGCGTTCCACTTCTTCGGAGGTGGGAAAGAGACCGGTTTCGTCGAGAAGCGCGTCAAGGATGAGGCGCTCGTAGGCTTCCGGTGACTCTTCGGTGAAAGCTTCGGTGTAGGAGAAGTCCATGTTCACGTCGCGGACCTCCATGGTGGAGCCCGGCACCTTGGAGCCGAAGCGCATGAGGATGCCTTCATCCGGCTGAATGCGGATCACCAACGTGTTGGCGCCCAGCTGGCTCGTCAGACCCGGCGCAAATGGCTGGTGCGGTGCCTTCTTGAACACCATGGCGATCTCCGTGACACGACGACCCAGGCGCTTGCCGGTGCGCAGGTAGAACGGCACACCAGCCCAGCGTCGGGAGTTGATACCAAGGGTGCAGGCAGCGTAGGTCTCCGTGGTGGATTCCGGGTCGAAGCCGTCTTCCTCACGCAGGCCGACGACTGGCTCAGAGCCCTGCCAGCCAGCGGTGTACTGGCCACGCGCCGTGGTTTCTTCAAATGGGCCCACTGGCTTGGTAGCACGCAGAATCTTCAACTTTTCGTAACGCAGCTGACGCGGGGAGAAGGACACTGGCTCGTCCATAGCCACGAGAGCAAGCAACTGCAGCAAGTGGTTCTGGATGACGTCGCGGGCAGCGCCAATACCGTCGTAGTAGCCGGCGCGGCCGCCAAGACCAATATCCTCAGCCATGGTGATCTGCACGTGATCGACGTAGCGGGAGCTCCAAATCGGCTCGAAAAGCTGGTTGGCAAAGCGGAAGGCCAGGATGTTTTGTACGGTCTCCTTGCCCAAGTAGTGGTCGATGCGGAAGACCGCACGTTCCGGGAAGACCGCATTGATGGTGGCGTTGAGTTCCTTGGCGGACTGCAAGTCATGGCCGAAAGGCTTCTCGATGATCACGCGGCGCCACTGTTCCACCGTCGGGTGTGCCATGCCGGTGCGATCCAACTGATCGATGACATTCGCGAAGTATTCTGGCGGCACCGAGAGGTAAAACGCCCAGTTGCCGGCAGTGCCGCGGGTAGCGTCCATCTCCTTGAGCAAGGCAGCCATGTTGTCAAAAGCTGCATCGTCATCGAAGGCGCCTTCCACGAAGTGCATGCCCTCAGCAAGACGGCGCCACACATGCTCGTCGAAGTCAGTGCGCGCACCAACCTCGACTTGCTCGCGGACGAAGGACTCAAACTCTTCCTTCGACCACGGGCGACGGCCGAATCCGACGAGGGTAAAACCAGCGGGCAGCAGGCCACGATAGGCAAGGTCATATACAGCCGGAAGAAGCTTTCGCTTGGCTAGGTCGCCCGTCACGCCGAAGATCACCATGCCAGAGGCACCAGCGATGCGTGGGAGACGCCGGTCGGCGGGGGAACGGAGGGGATTGACCCAGTCGGGGGTCGGTTCCTGCACGTCGAACACCTTTCGTCGATAAGCGGAAGCCATCTTAATTCTTTAAGCTCCCCGCCTAAGCAATGTGATGGGCGAGGAGCTTAAGAGAAGTGGTGACCCAGATTACTTCAATAAGTAAACCTCATTTTATAGGCCACGACAAAGGTTTTGGTTAATTCAAATTCGCGGACATGGAATCCAGCAGATCTTGCCAGGCATCCACGAATTTATCCACGCCTTCACGCTCAAGGACGCGGACGACATCAGCGACGTCGATGCCCACCTTGGCCAGCCCCGCGAAGATCTCTTCAGCATTCTGCGCAGTACCCGTCAAGGTATCGCCCGTGACATTGTCACCCGCGAGCGCAGCATCAATCGTCGGTTCCGGCATGGTGTTCACCGTGTCCGGGCCAGCAAGCTGCGTTACGTACATGTCGGCGGGGTAATCCGGGTTCTTCACACCGGTGGACGCCCACAGCGGACGCTGCTTGTTGGTGCCTTGAGGCAGGGCAGCCATGCCAGCGGCGTCGAATTCATCGAGGAAGAGCTGGTAGGCCAAACGCGCATTGGCAATGCCGGACTTCCCCTTCAGTTCCTGGGCTTCAGCAGCGTGCTCACCGGAGATGGCGTCGAGGCGGTTATCCACCTCAGTGTCCATGCGGGAGACGAAGAAGGACGCCACAGAGTGGATCTGCGAAACATCCTTGCCGTTCTCCGCAGCCTGGGTGATACCGGCCTTGAACGCGTCGATGACCTGCTTGTAGCGCTCGACGGAGAAGATCAAGGTCACGTTGACCGAGATACCTTCCGCCAAGGCCGCGGTGATCGCCGGCAGGGAAGCATCCGTCGCCGGGATCTTGATCATGGCGTTCGGGCGATCCACCTGTGCCCACAGCTCCGTGGCCTGCGCAATAGTGGCGGCCTCATCGTCCGCGTGGCGGGGATCCACCTCAATAGAAACGCGGCCATCCTTGCCGCCGGTGGACTCGTAGACATCCAGGAAAAGGTCACACGCATCCTGCACGTCCTTGACGCTCATGGCGTACACAGCCTCATCGACGCTCGCGTTGCGCTCCTTGAGCTCAGCAAGCTGCGCGTCATAGGCATTGCCCTTGGACATGGCGGAGGCAAAGATCGCCGGGTTGGTGGTCACACCAACGATGGACTTCGTTGCCTTCAGCTCATCGATGTTGCCGGAGGTGATGCGCTCACGCGACAGATCATCCAGCCACGTGGAAGTGCCAAGGTCGTACAGGCGGTCAATGGCGGTCATGGAGGTTACTCCTTAAACGAGGTGGTTGTTCGATCTTTTAGTCGCGGACGGAAGCGAGTGATTCGCGCGCAGCATTAACGACGGCGTCGGTAGTAATACCGAAGCGGGTGAACAGCTCCTCGCCCGGTGCGGAAGCACCGAAGTGCTCAAGGGAGACGTTGCGGCCCTTGTCACCGGTGAAGCGGAACCACGGCATAGCAATGGCAGCCTCGACGGACACGCGTGCGGTGACCTCCGGCGGCAGGATCTCGTCGATGTAGGAGGAATCCTGCTCCAGGAACCACTCCATGCACGGCATGGACACAACGCGGGTGGCGGTGCCTTCAGCCTCGAGGGTCTTCGCTGCCTCAACGGCCAGCTGCACCTCAGAACCGGTAGCCATGAGGATGACGTCCGGCGTCGGCTTGGATGCCTCAACGAGGACGTATGCGCCCTTGGACAGACCGTCGAAAGCCTTTTCCTTCGTGCCCTCCAACACCGGGAGGTTCTGGCGGGACAGTGCCAGGATCTTCGGCTGCTCGCGGCCCTCAATGGCGGCCTTCCATGCAGCGGAGGTCTCGTTTGCATCGGCCGGACGGATCACAGCCAGATCCGGGATGGCGCGCAGCGCGGTCAGGGTTTCCACTGGCTGGTGCGTCGGACCGTCCTCGCCCAGACCGATGGAGTCGTGGGTGAACACGTAGTAGCCGTCAATGCCGGACAGAGCGGCGACACGGATGGATGGGTAGAGGTACTCCGAGAAGATGAGGAAGGTGCCGCCGTAGACGCGGGTGCCACCGTGCAGGGCAATACCGTTCATGATCGCGCCCATGCCGTGCTCACGGATACCGAAGTGCAGGTTACGGCCGTACGGGTGCGCCGTGAACATGTCGGTGGAGATCTCCTCTGGGCCGAAGGACGGCTCGCCCTTGATCAGGGTGTTGTTGGAGCCAGCCAGGTCAGCGGAACCACCCCACAGCTCCGGCAGGGTCTTCGCCAGTGCCTGGATAGCGGCCTCAGAAGCTTTACGGGTAGCCAGGCCCTTAGCATCCGGCTCCCAGGTGGGCATCTCATCAGCCCAACCGTCCGGCAGGCCACGCACGGTCACGCGGTCCAGCAGTTCCTTGTTGGCGGGGTTGGCGGCAGCCCATTCGTCGAAAAGCTTCTGCCACTCTGCGTGCGCCTGTGCGCCGCGCTGGACAAGGCCGCGGGTGTGGCTGATGACCTTTTCCTCGACCGGGAACATGACCTCCGGGTCGAAACCGAGGATCTTCTTGGTCGCAGCGACCTCCTCAGCGCCAAGGGCTGCGCCGTGAGCAGCGCCCGTGTTCATGAGGGTCGGTGCCGGGTAGCCGATGACGGTCTTCACACGCACCAGAGTCGGGCGGGTGGTCTCAGCCTTCGCCTTCTCGACGGCATCGAGGATTGCAGCGACATCCTCACCGGACTCGACGGTCAGTGTCTGCCAGCCGTAGGCCTCGTAGCGGGCCACGACATCCTCAGTGAACGCGATTTGGGTGTCATCCTCGATGGAAATGCGGTTGTCATCCCAGAACGCAATCAGGTTGCCCAGCTTCTGCGTACCAGCCAGGGAGCAGGCCTCAGAGGTCACGCCCTCCTGCAGGTCGCCATCGCCAGCGATGACGTAGATGAAGTGATCAAAGGGGGACTCGCCCGGTGCCGCCTCTGGGTCGAACAGGCCACGCTCGCGGCGCGCAGCCATCGCCATACCTACGGCGGAAGCAAGACCCTGGCCCAGGGGACCAGTGGTGATCTCCACACCCGCGGTGTGGTTGTACTCCGGGTGGCCCGGGGTCTTGGAGCCCCAGGTGCGCAGCGCCTGCAGGTCCTCAATCTCCAGCCCAAAGCCGCCAAAGTACAGCTGAATGTACTGGGTCAAGGAAGAGTGGCCAGCAGACAGCACGAAGCGGTCACGGCCCACCCAATTCGGATCGCACGGATCATGGCGCATCACGCGCTGGTACAGGGTGTAAGCCAGGGGAGCGAGAGACATAGCCGTACCCGGGTGGCCAGAACCGCAGTTCTCCACAGAATCAGCGGCGAGGACACGAGCGGTGTTGATCGCGCGGGTGTCCTCCTCCGTCCAATCCTCCGGGTAGCGGGCCACCGTCATTGCCTTCAGCTCATCGGGCAGGTTGTTCTCAGTGGAAGTCACGTGAAGTCCTCGCTTAAACAGTCGTGCGAATATAACTTCCCCCCACCCTAGTGCCAAAGCTTTGACGGTTCAGCACCAGCGTGCGCAGTTGCTTATCGACGGGGGATTAGCGCCTAACGGAACCGCGGCGGTAGCATGCCTTGGAGTCGTCGAAAAGCGAATGCTCTTTTCTGACATCGGGAACTATTTGCGCCTGCCTGGCGACTACTCATAAGACGCAGGCAATGAGTGCACCGGTGCAGGAAGAACGAGGAGATTTTGTGGAGATCATCAAGGCGTACTTCGGACTAACGAAGCCGAGGGTCATTGAACTCCTGCTCATCGCCGCAATTCCCGCGATGTTGCAGGCAGACCGCGGCGAAGTCCACGTATGGCTGATTCTGGCCACTCTCTTTGGTGGCTGGATGGGTGCTGGTGCCGCCAACACCTTCAACATGGTCGCTGATTACGACATTGACCAGAAGATGGGTCGCACCCGTGCACGCCCCCTCGTGCGCCACACGGTGACGAAGGAACGCGCCCGCATCTTCGCGTGGGTGCTGCTGATCGCCTCCGTGCTGTGGCTTGGCTTTGTGTGCCGCTCCTGGCTCGCCGCGTTCTTCATCATTCTGACGAACGCCTTCTACATCTTCGTCTACACCAAGTGGTTGAAGCGCCGTACCTGGCAGAACGTCATTTGGGGCGGTGCCGCTGGCTGCATGCCTGTCATGGTTGGCTGGGCTGTTATCCGTGACAACGTGCATGACGGTAGCCCGGATCGCTGGTGGCAGGCCATCGTGCTGTTTCTCATCATCTTCTTCTGGACACCGCCGCACACCTGGGCGCTGGCCATGAAGTACAAGGAGGACTACGCACGTGCCAAGGTGCCGATGCTCCCGGTGGTTGCTACCGCTGAGGAGACCAGTAAGCAGATCCTCATTTATTCCTGGGTAACCGTTCTGGTGTCCCTGCTGCTCGTGCCGGCTGCTTCCTGGATTTACGCGGTGATCGCTCTACTCAGCGGCGGTGCTTTCCTCGTGATGGCGCAGCGCCTGCACACTGACATCAAGAACGGCGTGGACGTCAAGCCGCTGAAGCTGTTCATCCTGTCGAACAACTACTTGGCTGCGCTCTTCCTTGGCCTGTCCTTCGACGCGGTGCTGGGCTTGAGCACCCTGGGTGAGCTCTTCCCGGGCTAGTTCACTTTCAGTACAACCGAACCAGTTGTCTTGCGCGCCTGGAGGTCCTCATGGGCCTGGCGCGCATTTTCTAATGCGTAAGGCTCGTGGACGCGGATGTTGAGCGTTCCGTCTTCTACTGCCCGTACCACGGCTTGGGCACGCATGCGGAACTCATCTTCGCTCGCGGTGTATGCACCGATCGACGGACGGGTGAGGAAGATGGAACCGTGTTTGTTGAGTAGCTGTGGATCAAACGGCTCGACCGGCCCGGATGCCGCACCGAACAGGCACACCAGACCGCGGGGCCTCACGGCTTCGAGGGATTCCGTGAAGGTGTCTTTGCCCACGCCGTCATAGACCACGTCAACGCCTCTCCCGCCGCAGCGGCGCCTGACGGTTTCTGCCAGGCCTTCGGAGTAGCGGAAGACCTCCGTAGCGCCGGCAGCGTAAGCGAGCTCTTCCTTCTCATCTGTGGACACGACGGAGAACACCGTTGCGCCCTCCGCCACCGCCATCTGGGTGAGCAGCAGACCCACACCACCAGCACCGGCGGTGAGCAGGATCGTGTCACCGGCTTTCGTCTCGCGCACGCCGTGCAGCAGGTAGTGCGCGGTGATGCCCTGCAGCAACATCGATGCGGCTACCTCGTGGGGGATGGACTGGGGGACAGCCACCAAACGTGTGCGGTCCACGCAGACCTTCTCCGCATAAGAGCCTGGTGCTGATTCCCAGGCAACAAGGGTGCCTGGTGCGATCTCACCAGCCGGGTCTTCGATGACCCGGCCACAGCCTTCAGAACCAGGGATGAATGGCAACTGTGAGTGGTAGATCCCTTCGCGGTAATAGGTGTCGATGTAGTTGACACCTGCATACTCCACTGCGACGAGCAGTTGGCCCTCCGTTGGCTTGGGGTCCGCAACCTCAGCGGGGATAAGAACCTCTGGGCCACCGTTCTGCGTGATCTGAATTGCCTTCATGGCTTCCCAGGCTACGCAAACGACCCGCCCCAGTGGGGCAGGTCGTTTGGATTAGTGGAGGAATTCCTCTTAAGTGTGCGTTTAAGAGGTGGTGGTGTTGTACTGCTTCGGGCTCAGAATAGGCAGGCGGCGCTGGCCGTGGGCCCAGAGGAATGCAGTGAAAGACACCACGACACCAGACATGATGATGTGCGCCGGCACGGTCCAGCGCGGCACGCCCAGGTAGAACTGGGCAACACCAATGGCCCACTGGACCACGATCATGGCCAGCAGAACCCACACTGTCTTCATGGCATCTTCCGGTGCCTTCTTCTTGCGCAAGATGAACGCGGTGGCCAGGGTGAAAGCCAGGTAGACGTACATGCATGCCGCGTGGACGTAGGCGAGCATCTTCGTGTCCAGCTCCAGGCGGCCTTCCATGCCCACGCCTGCATCGCCGGAGTGCGGGCCGGAACCGGTCACCATCGTGCCGGTGACCAGAACGAGACACAGTGCGATGGCAGCGATGATGGCCAGGGTGCTCGCCGTGGAATCAAAGCGACGCTGTGGCTCCACATCATCCGGCTCAGCCAGGCGCATGTACAGCACTGCCGCGACAGCCACGAGAATCATGGACGGCAGGAAGTGCAAAGCAACCGCCCACCACTGCAGGTCCAGCTTCACCGAGATACCACCGATCACGGCCTGGACGATGACGCCAATACCGGATACAACGGCGAGGTTCACCAGGCTCTTACGGCGGCCAGCCTTCTTCACCGCGTAGAACACCAGGATCGTGGCTGCGACGACCACGAACGTGAGTGTGCGGTTACCAAACTCAATGAATTGCTGAACCCACGGAGCGGCACCGCGTACAGGGAAGAGTGAACCCTCGTGGCACAGCGGCCACTCATTGCAGCCTAGGCCCGATCCAGTGACGCGGACGAGAGAGCCGGTGAACGTGATTCCCGCTTGCACCACCAGCAGGATGAAAGCGAAGATGCGCTGTGTCTTCACCGTAGGGACCTGCTTGATCCGTTCGGAGAAGGGGAGTGAGGCGGGTGTATCGACTTGCGCTGCGGAGCTCACGAGGTTTCCGTGCCTTTCCTTAAAATAGAGCGGGTATTTAATCCGATAGGTTTATTTTCGCAGAGGTACGTGGGGGAACCCAATTGGGCGTTAACCGTCAAAGCGGAACCAGCGAATGGTGCCCACAATGCCCATGACTGTCCAGAAGAGGAGAGACATCCACGCGGTCATGTTCACAATGCCATGCAATGCACCCGTCATGGCGCTGGCCAATGCGACGGATGGAGCCAAGTCCCACAGGCCAGGCGAACCGAGGTAACCGGAGTACACAACCCACCCCAAGATGCCCAGCAAGACGAACCAAATGAGGTTGGACACCGCCAGGACAACTTCAGACGACTGGGTGCCGCCGAGCAGAAGGCCCAACGACGTGAATGCAGTGACACCGAAGAAGAGCGCCACCATGCCTAAGGCAGCCCCGGCCAGGGAGACCGTCCAGCCCAAGATGAAGGCGATGGAGCCCAACACGACAATCTGAACTAACACGGTGGTCAACACCGCGATGATCTTGCCAGCGATGATGGTCCATGTGGGCACACCGGAGGCGCCGGAGCGTTTCAAAGCACCGTAACGGCGGTCAAAAGCCAGAGAAATCGCCTGACCAGTGAAGCCCGCGCTAGCCGCGGCGACTGCGAAGACCATGGGGACGAGTTCATCCAAGCTCGTGTCCCCGCCGAAGATGTCCATTTTGGCGGCACCGATAAGGATCGCAGCGGGGATAATCAGGCTGAGCAGCAGCTGCTCGCCGTGGCGGAGCATGAGCTTTGCCTCAATACGCCCTTGGGCAGCAGCCATCTGCGCCACGCTTGCGCGTTGCGGGGCGGGAGCAAACGTACCGGGTGCAAATTCCATGATGCTTCCTTATGACCTCAACTCTCGTCCGGTGATATCCAAGAACACGTCTTCCAATGTGCGACGACGCACGCCCAGGTGCTTGATCAATACATTCTGGCGCGCCGCCTCAGCAGCAACCGAAGCGATAATCGACGGGTCCGCAGCAGAATCAAGACGGTAGACCAGTTCTTCGGCTGAAGGCTTCAGCTCAGCTGTCGACGATTCCGCCACCGCCACCAAATCCAATGGTCGATCTGTGTGGACTTCGAGGGCGGCGGGGGAGGTGCCGTCGATAAGCTCAGCAGGCGTGCCTTCGATGAGCAACGAGCCGTGGTCGATGATGGCCACGTGATCGGCGAGGGATTCCGCCTCATCCATGAGGTGTGTGGTCAAAATGACGGTGACACCATCGCGCTTCAGCGCACGGATGAGATCCCACACTGCGCGACGTGACTGCGCATCCATACCCGCGGTCGGCTCATCGAGGAAGATCAATTCGGGTCGGCCAATAAGCGCGAGCGCCAAAGACAGACGCTGCTGCTGGCCACCGGAGAGACGCCGGTATGTCGTCTTGGCTACGCCTTCAAGGCCAAGAACTTCCATGAGCCATGCCGGATCGAGCGGGTCCTTGTTGTAGGAAGCCGTGAGATCCAGCATTTCCTTTACACGGATACCGGAATAAGAGCCACCGCCTTGCAACATGATGCCAATGCGGGAGCGGACCTCCTCCGGCTGGCGTTGTGGATCGAAACCCAGCACGTTGATCTGGCCGGAGGTGGGGGTGGTGAAGCCCTCACACATCTCGATGGTGGTGGACTTGCCGGCACCATTTGGGCCCAGAAGCGCAAAGACCTCGCCCCGGCGGGCAGTCAAGCTCAAGCCGTTAACAGCGGTCTTGGGGCCGAAGGTTTTGGTAACGCCATCGATAAGCAGTGCAACCTCACCGGCAGGCAGCGAGCGTGACTGAAAAAGGCGGGAAACAGATGCATTCATCGCATGTCAGTGTAGGGCGCGCGGGCGACGAAGCTTGAACCACGCGATAACGAGCACGCCGATTGTGATCGCAGCGAGCAGCGCCATCGAGTAAATCAACGTCACAGTCGCCGGCGCTAAAGCGAGGCCGCGGGGGAGCACAAGGAAGGAGAAGATCGCTGAATACACCGCGACACCTGCACGAAAGAAGGTGCGGTTCGCCCACGCGGCCAGCGGCATGATGCCCCACAGTGGGTACCATGGGTGAACAACGGGAAAGAGAATGACCAACACGAGCGTGGCCACGCCGAGCCCCCCAACGGGGTCAATCGTGCCCTTGTAAGTGGCGAAGAGCATGCGCGCGCAAAACGCCACCGCGACGAGTAGCGCCACTGACCGGGCGACAGTGAGCGTGGCTTCGGAGTGATCTCCCAATCCAAGAAGCTCGCCGAAGAATGAGGCCGCCAGGCCGACGTCTGTGCTCAAAGAGAGCCAACTGCGAATCGTGGCCGCTCCACCTTGGCCTGTGACCCAGCCGAGGCTGATTCCGGTGGACACAGTCAGCGCTGCGATAGTGCCCACCATCGTGATGGTTTGTAGGAGAGTGGCGGCCACAAAACCGCGCAGGCCACCCCAGTGACGCGCCAGAGCCACCCCCACGAATCCAAGAGCCATAAACCCGGGCACTTTCACCATCCCGGCGCAACTGATGAGGGCGCCGGAGGCAACGATGAGAGCAATACCGTGCAGGGTGCTGGCCTCGAGCTTGGCAATGCCGCGCAAACCCAGCTCCAAACCGACGAGCAAGATGCCCATCATGATGGCTTCATTGTGAATCCCGCCGATCAGATGCAGCACAACCAGCGGGTTGAGTACACCCATCCAGACAGCAACTGGCCCACTCACCTTGCAGCGTCGCGCAAGAGCGACGATGCCCCACGCGGCGGCTGCCACTCCCAACAGCGAGACGAGGCGATGGCACACAACGCCCCAGAAAATTGAGTCGCCGGTGAGTGTGGAAATGCCTGCGGAGATAGCCAAAGCGACAGGGCCGTAGGGGCTCGGGGATTCTGCCCAGATGAAAGGAACCGACCGGGCCAAAGGATTCTCTGGGCCAAGCAATTCAACAGGGCCTGCGGAGTAGGGGTCCAAGCCCTGCGCCACGATTGAGCCTTGCGCTAGATAAGAGTAAATGTCCTGCGTAAACAGGGGAGCAGTAAACACAAGCGGAAGAACCCACACACCAAACGTGCGAAGCAGCAGTGGCACTCCAACGCGTGCGCGTCCACCGTCGGCCCCCACAAATGAGCCCATGACGAGCCAAGCGAGAACCAGGAAGCCGACGCCAAGGAGCACAATGCTTGACGACGTCACCATCATCCGCCCCATCAACGCCCCGAAAGGGAACGCCCCATAGGGGTTATTAACCACCGGTAGCGCACCACCGCCGAGGCCACCGAACCCAATGAGCAATGTGCCGATCATTCCGAAAATACGGAGCAGTTCAAAGCGGTTACGCTCCGTGATACTCGGGCGCAGAGGAGTGGTGGAGGTCGTATCGGGAGTATCACCAGCGTGTAGCTCCGCTGAGCGCGAACCGGGACGGCCGAGACGCGGCAGCTCGCCGACGATGCGGTAGCGCTTCCGCCCAGAAATGTCACGGTCCGTTTTCACAGGATGCAGTCTACAAAACTGGCAAGAATGCAAAACATTGAAGTATTCCGGAATTAAGGGCACACTAGTGTTGTCTAAAGGGGAGAAGAAGAAATAGTGAAGTAAGGAGGGCATATGAGCGGAACCGCACGATCCACTGACGGGGAAACCCGTGGGCGCATCATGTCGGAAATGCTCACCTCCGGTCCCGTCACTGCATCGCAGCTGGCGGACATCATCGGAATCTCACCTGCTGGCGTTCGGCGCCACATAGACAAGCTGCTTGAGGAAGGTCTCGTTGAACACAGCTCTCAGCCACCCCGGTCAGCCGGGCAGGCGGGGCGTGGACGGCCGGCACAGCACTACCAGCTCACTAGTTCAGGCCGCGATAGCTTCGGAAGCGGATACGACGAGCTGGCATTAGAAGCCTTCGCGGCTATCGAGGAAATCGGTGGCCGCGAGGCAGTGAAAAAGCTGGCCCGTAAACGAGCCGAGAAACTGCTCGGAACCCTGCGCAACAGGCCACAAGGCGATATCGCCGAAGTTGCCAATGACGTTGCGGACACAATGGCAGCCCAAGGCTACGCAGCCGAAGCAAACCACGTAGGCTCGGGAATGCAATTGTGTCAGCATCACTGTCCGGTTCATGCCGTTGCGGCGGAGTATCCGGAAATCTGTGAAGCTGAACACGAGCTGATTTCGGAGCTAGTGGGCTCCGCCGTCGCACCTTTGGCCTTGATTGCCAATGGTGATGGCGTGTGTACAGCCCACATCAGCATGATCGAGAGCAGCACCTTTGCTGGAGGAACCACAACGGAAAGGAGCGGAGGACGTGACTAGCAGCACTCCCGCACCCGGCCTTGAAAAGCCGATGAATGATGATGAGATTATTGCGTCGATGGGGCCGTATAACTACGGCTGGCACGACTCTGACACGGCTGGTGAAAATGCACGCCGTGGTCTCGATGAGGATGTAGTTCGCTCCATCTCTGCCGCTAAGAATGAGCCGGAGTGGATGTTGGAGCAGCGCCTCAAGGCACTGGACATCTACAACAAGAAGCCACTGCCGAACTGGGGCCCGGACCTGACGGGCATTGACTTCGACCAGATTAAGTACTTTGTTCGTTCCACCGAGCAGCAGGCCACCAGCTGGGAGGACCTGCCGGAGGACATTAAGAACACCTACGACCGCCTGGGTATCCCAGATGCAGAGAAGCAGCGCCTCGTCGCTGGTGTCGCTGCCCAGTACGAGTCCGAGGTTGTTTACCACAAGATCCGTGAGGACCTTGAGGAGCAGGGCGTGATCTTCGTGGACACCGATACGGGTCTGCGTGAGTACCCGGAGCTGTTCAAGGAGTACTTCGGTTCCGTCGTTCCGGCCGGTGACAACAAGTTCTCCGCGCTGAACGCTGCCGTGTGGTCTGGTGGCTCCTTCATTTACGTGCCGAAGGGCGTGCACGTGGAGATCCCGCTGCAGGCATACTTCCGCATCAACACCGAGAACATGGGTCAGTTCGAGCGCACCCTGATCGTGGTTGATGAGGACGCATACGTGCACTACGTCGAGGGCTGCACGGCCCCGATCTACAAGACGGATTCCCTGCACGCTGCTGTGGTGGAGATCATCGTGAAGAAGAACGCACGTTGCCGCTACACCACGATTCAGAACTGGTCCAACAACGTGTACAACCTGGTTACCCAGCGTGCTCGCGCCGAGGAAGGCGCCACGATGGAGTGGGTCGATGGCAACATCGGTTCCAAGGTGAACATGAAGTACCCGGCTGTGTGGATGACTGGTCCGAACGCTCGTGGTGAGATCCTGTCTGCACAGTTCTGCGGTGAGGGTCAGAGCCAGGACACCGGTGCAAAGGTCGTCCACATGGCGCCGAACACCTCCTCCAACATTGTGTCCAAGTCTGTGTCCCGTAACGGTGGCCGTGCTGCTTACCGTGGTCTGGTGCAGATCAACGCCAACGCGAAGAACTCCCACTCCAACATTGAGTGTGACGCGCTGCTGGTGGACAACATCTCCCGTACGGACACCTACCCGTACAACGACATCCGTAATGACCACGTGACCCTGGGCCACGAGGCAAAGGTGTCCAAGGTGAGCGAGGAGCAGCTGTTCTACCTCATGTCCCGCGGTATTTCTGAGGAAGACGCGATGGCCATGATTGTTCGCGGCTTCATCGAGCCGATCGCGAAGGAGCTCCCGATGGAGTACGCGCTCGAGCTCAACCGTCTTATTGAGCTGCAGATGGAAGGATCGGTTGGTTAAACAATGACTGAAGCACCCGCAAAGAAGAGGGTCGGCAACGCGACCTTCCACGACAACAAGGGCGACCTGTTCGCCTCCTACGACGTCAATGATTTCGAGGTCCCGCAGGGTCGCGATGAGATCTGGCGCTTCGTGTCTTTGCGCCGTCTGCGTGGTCTGCACAACGGCACCTTCGCTCCGCAGGGCGAGGCTCAGGTTGAGGTTGCAGCTCCGGCTGAGGTGACCGTGGAGCAGGTAGACCGTGATGATGCACGTCTGAAGACCACACCGGCACCGGTTGACCGTATCGCTGCGCAGGCATGGACTTCCATGTCGCACGCGACCGTCGTGACGGTTCCGGCGAACGCGGACCTCGCTGAGCCGATCGTCATCACCACCACCGGTGCTGGCCTGGACGTGACCACGTTTGCTGGCATCCACATTGAGGTGGGCGAGGGCGCTCGTGCGACTATCATCGTGCAGTACACCGGTTCCGGTACTCACGCGGACAACGTCAACTACAACATCGGTGACAACGCTCACGTGGGCGTCATTGTCGATGGCCAGTGGGCAAACGATGCTGTTCACGTTGGTGCACAGAGCATCGTCGTTGGCCGTGACGCTGTGCTGCGCCACACCGCTGCCAACTTTGGCGGCGAAGTTGTGCGCAACACCCCGCGCGTGCGCTACGCAGGCTCCGGCGGTGACGCTGAGCTGCTGGGCGTGTACTACGCAGATGACGGCCAGTACATCGAGAACCGTCTTCTCGTCGACCACAACCACCCGTACTGCCGTTCCAACGTGCTGTACAAGGGTGCACTGCAGGGGGATAAGAACTCCAAGCTGCCTGATGCACGCACGTGCTGGGTGGGCGACGTGCTCATCCGCTCCAACGCATCTGGCACCGAGACCTACGAGGCGAACCGCAACATCGTGCTTACTGACGGTGCACGTGCAGACGCCATCCCGAACCTGGAGATCGAAACGGGCGACATCCCGGGTGCAGGCCACGCCGCAACCGTTGGTCGCTTCGACGAGGAGCAGCTGTTCTACCTCAAGGCCCGCGGCATCCCGGATGGGGAGGCCCGCCGCCTGATCGTCCGCGGTTTCTTCAACGAGGTGCTCAACCGCATCCCAGTTGAGTCCGTGCGCGAAGAGCTGATCAACCGCGTCTCCGGCGAACTCGAGCAGGTGAACCTGTAAGGCCGCACCCGCGGCCCCACAGGGGATCAATGACAGACAACACAGGTAAGTAGAAAGAAAGAATCTATGTCCACTCTTGAAATCAAGAACCTCCACGCTTCTGTCCTGCCTCTCGAGGAGGGACAGGAACCGACCCCGATCCTCAAGGGCGTCAACCTGACCATCAAGTCCCGTGAGACCCACGCCATCATGGGCCCGAACGGCTCCGGCAAGTCCACCCTGGCCTACACCCTGGCTGGTCACCCGTCCTACGAGGTCACCGAAGGTGAGGTGCTGCTGGACGGCGAGAACATCCTCGAGATGGAAGTCGATGAGCGTGCACGCGCTGGCCTCTTCCTGGCTATGCAGTACCCGGTCGAGGTTCCGGGTGTGTCCTCCTCCAACTTCATGCGCTCCGCTGTCACCGCCGTCCGCGGCGAGGCACCGAAGCTGCGTGAGTGGGTGCAGGAGCTCAACCAGGTTCGTGATGATCTGAAGATCGACCCGTCGTTTAGCGAGCGCTCCGTCAACGAGGGCTTCTCCGGTGGTGAGAAGAAGCGCCACGAGGTCATGCAGCTCTCCCTGATGAAGCCGAAGTTCGCTGTCATGGATGAGACCGACTCTGGTCTTGACGTTGACGCACTGCGCATTGTCTCCGAGGGCATCAACCGCTACCAGGAGGAGACCAACGGCGGCATCCTCATGATTACGCACTACCAGCGCATCCTGAACTATGTGCGCCCGGATCACGTGCACATCTTCGATGACGGCGTGATCAAGCACACCGGTGGTTTCGAACTCGCTGAGAAGCTCGAGGCCGAGGGTTACGAGGCATTCCTGTAAACCCTCTCTAACGGCCGGCCACATATTAGCCGGCCGTTTTCTTTTCCCACACCCCACCAACGCGAGAACCGAGTTGTATGACTGAGTACGTCCTTCCTGATGGAACTTTGAACACCGACGCAATCCGCGCGGAGTTCCCAATCCTGTCGCGCACCGTGCGCGATAACACCCCTTTGGTGTATTTGGATTCGGGTGCGACGTCACAGCGGCCGGAGCGAGTCTGGCGTGCGGAGGAGGAGTTCGTGCTGAACACCTTCGCACCGGTTCACCGCGGCGCGTATCAGCTGGCTGAAGAGGCCACCGATGCGTATGAGTCCGCGCGCGGCAAGATCGCGGCGTTCGTGGGGGCACAGGATCATGAGATCGCGTTTACAAAGAATGCGACGGAAGCACTGAACCTTGTTGCCTATACGCTTGGCGACGATCGTGCGGGAGACCTCTGCATCACCTCCGGCGACACCATCGTTATCACTGAACTTGAGCACCACGCGAACTTGGTTCCCTGGCAGGAGCTGGCACGCCGTACCGGCGCGACCCTAAAGTGGTACGGCCTGACGGAAGATGGCCGCATTGACCTGGATTCCCTGGAGCTTGACGAGACAGTCAAGGTAGTCGCGTTTACCCACCAGTCGAACGTGACGGGTGCGGTGGCCGATGTCGCTGAGATGGTGCGCCGTGCCAAAGCTGTCGGCGCACTGACCGTGCTGGATGCGTGCCAGTCCGTGCCGCACATGCCGGTGGACCTGCACGTTCTTGACGTGGACTTCGCGGCCTTCTCCGGCCACAAGATGTGTGGGCCCTCCGGTGTGGGCGTGGTGTACGGCAAGGGAACGCTCCTCAACCAGCTCCCGCCTTTCTTGACCGGTGGCTCGATGATTGAGGTTGTCCGCATGGAAGGCTCCACATTCGCGCCCGCGCCGCAGCGTTTCGAGGCCGGCACGCAGATGACCAGCCAGGTCGTCGGCCTTGGGGCTGCCGTTGATTTCCTGCAGGAGATCGGCATGGTGAACATCGCCGCCCATGAGCACAAGCTCACCGCTTATGCGCTGGAACGTCTCCATGAGGTCGAAGGACTGAAGATCACCGGACCACTCACCGCGGAGCAGCGCGGTGGCGCCATTTCGTTTGTGGTCGATGGCATTCACCCACACGATCTGGGCCAGGTCCTGGATTCCAAGGGCGTGTGCATCCGCGTTGGGCACCACTGCGCATGGCCGGCACACCGTGGCCTCAACGCACAATCCACCGCGCGCGCTAGCTTCTACCTGTACAACACCACTGAAGAAATCGACGCGCTCGTTAGCGGCATTCACGCTGCCAAGGAATTCTTTGGCGCCTAGTGCTGTTGAAGCAAAGTAGAACTTAAACTAATTAACCGTTTAAAGGTGAAGGCAGAAGAAAGAAGAGCATGAACCTAGAGGCGATGTACCAAGAGGTCATCCTCGACCACTACAAGAACCCGCAGCACGCGGGGCTGCGTGACCCGTATGAGGCTGAGGTTCACCACGTCAATCCCTCCTGCGGTGACGAGCTGACGCTGCGCGTGCACCTATCGGCGGATGGAAACACGGTGGAGGACGTCTCGTATGAGGCGGAGGGGTGCTCGATCTCGCAGGCGTCGACAAGCGTGCTCACGGAAGAAGTGATCGGCCTGCCCGTCGCTGAGGCGATGAAGAAGCTCGACGCTTTTGAGGAGATGATCACCTCCAAGGGTGAGAAAGAAGGCGACCCTAGCCTCATCGGCGATGGCATCGCGTTTTCCGGCGTATCCAAATTCCCCGCACGCGTGAAATGTGCGCTGCTCGGTTGGAAGGCCTTCCAGGCCGCGACGAGCGACGCGATCACGACACTTGAGAATAAATAGGAGACACACATGGCTACCGACAACACCGACACCACAAGCTCCTCCAGCTTCGAGGGGCCCGGCGAGCGCCCTGAGCAGACCGAACAGCAAATCCAGATTGCTGCCGATGTTGCCGAATACCTGCACGACGTTATCGACCCTGAGCTGGGCATTAACGTCGTGGACCTCGGCCTCGTGTACGACATCTGGATCACGGAGGAGGATGAGAAGAAGACCGCTGTGATCAGCATGACCTTGACCTCGCCGGCGTGCCCGCTTACCGACGTGTTGGAGGAGCAGGTTGAAGCCGCTTCCGTCGGCTCCGGCACCGTCGATGCCGTCGACTTGCACTGGGTGTGGATGCCGCCGTGGGGTCCGCACATGATCACGGAGGACGGCCGCGAGCAGCTGCGCGCGCTCGGCTTCGCCGTCTAGATCCACCTCAATGGCGCCGCACAATCTGCAGCAAGAACTGTTGCAGATTCTGCAGCGTATTTCTATTATGAAAACATGACTGCTTCAACCACTCGCAAATCCGTTGCCTTGACTGCCGGCGACCTCGACGTTGTTCAGCGTATTCGGGATATAGGTAGTCCTGAACGTGACTACCTTGAATCCGCCCTTGGTGAAATGCCGGCAAATCTTTCGGAATCTCAAGCGATCGCGGAACTCGTTGCACTGGGCGCACGTTCTGTAAGGGAGCGGGCACTCGACTCCGCTTATGAGGCATACGCCCAGGAGCTTCTCGCGGAGGACGAAGGGTTTAAGATTGCAGCCAAAAACCGTCGCCGAACCCGCGCTGATCGACGTCAGAATAGGTACTAGCCATGTCGTTTCTGCGGGGGCAGATCTACTGGCTTGATCTTGGATACGGAGAAAAACCGTGGATCGTGGTCTCTAATAACTCGCGCAACCGAGCCCTAGGGAGTGCACTCGTTGCGCGAGTGACCACTTCACACAAGCCACCGCTGCCAAGCATCGTCGAGCTCGATAGCCAGGATCCGGTGGTTGGTTCCGTTATCTGCGACGATATCGAAACAATCTATCTCGATGATGAGCCACGCTTCGGCGGAGCAGTATCACTTGAATCTCTCCGGCGGATCAATGAAGCCTTGCGCGTTGCCTTGGGGTTGACCACTTAATCAGCCTGCAGTCGGCGCCGGTACACTGACCCGTTGTGATTGTCACCAACGACCTCGAAGTCCGCGTCGGCGCCCGGACCCTTCTGAACGCCCCCGGCCAGCACCTGCGTGTGCAGCCGGGGGATCGCATTGGGCTTGTCGGCCGTAATGGTGCGGGCAAGACCACCACGATGCGCATTCTCGCGGGGGAGACCGAGCCCTACGGTGGGTCGGTGACGCGCTCGGGGGAGATTGGCTACCTGCCGCAGGATTCACGCGAGGGCAACATCGAGCAGTCCGCGCGCGACCGCGTGCTGTCGGCCCGCGGGCTTGACCAACTGCGTTCTTCCATGGACCGCCAGCAGGAGATCATGGAGACCGAAGAGGGCTCCAAGCGTGATGCTGCGATTGCCAAATACTCGCGCTTCGAAGAGCGTTTCCAGGCGCTTGGCGGGTATGAGGCTGACGCGGAGGCCGCGCAGATCTGCGACAACCTCGGCCTTCCCGCGCGCATTCTGGACCAGCCACTCAAGACACTCTCCGGTGGTCAGCGCCGTCGCGTGGAGCTCGCACAGATCCTCTTTGCCGCCAACGATGGCGCGGGCAAGTCGAAGACCACCTTGCTTCTCGACGAGCCCACCAACCACCTCGACGCCGACTCCATCACCTGGCTCCGCAGCTTCCTCGCGAAGCATGAGGGTGGACTCATCATGATCTCCCACGACGTCGAACTCCTGGATGCCGTGTGCAACAAGGTCTGGTTCCTCGACGCGGTGCGCGGGGAGGCAGACGTGTACAACATGGGCTTTGCCAAGTACAAGGACGCCCGCGCACTGGACGAGGCCCGTCGCCGCCGCGAGCGCGCCAACGCGGAGAAGAAAGCCTCTGCCCTGCAGAAGCAGGCCGCCAAACTCGGCGCGAAAGCCACCAAAGCTGCTGCCGCTAAACAGATGCTTGCCCGTGCGGACCGCATGATGAATGAACTCGACGAAGTTCGGGTGGCGGACAAGGTAGCCTCCATCAGTTTCCCCGAGCCCGCACCGTGCGGAAAGACCCCGCTCTTCGGCAAAGGTCTGACCAAGATGTACGGCTCGCTGGAAGTCTTTGCGGGCGTGGATCTGGCGATTGACAAGGGGTCCCGCGTGGTTGTGCTGGGCACGAACGGCGCCGGCAAGACGACGCTGCTCAAGTTGCTCGCGGGCGTGGAGCGCACCGATGGTGAGGGTGGCTTGGTCACCGGCCACGGGCTGAAACTCGGCTACTTTGCCCAGGAGCACGACACGATCGACCCGGACAAAACCGTGTGGGAAAACACCATCGAGGCGTGCCCCGACGCCGGCCAGCAGGACCTCCGCGGGCTGCTCGGCGCGTTCATGTTCTCCGGGGACAAGCTCGAGCAACCCGCCGGTACGCTCTCCGGTGGTGAGAAGACACGCCTTGCGCTCGCGACCCTCGTGTCGTCCCGCGCCAACGTGCTGCTTCTCGACGAACCCACCAACAACCTCGACCCCCAATCCCGCGAACAAGTCCTCGACGCCCTGAAGACCTACACCGGTGCCGTCGTGCTAGTCACCCACGACCCCGGCGCGGTCAAAGCCCTGGAACCCGAACGCGTGATCATCATGCCGGAGGGCGATGAGGACATGTGGAGCGACGACTACATGGAAATCGTTGAGCTGGCCTAGTTGATATAGTTATGCAATGGAACAAGTGAACCTCAGCTTTAAGGTTCCGTCTGAAACGGTGGAGAAGATTCGTACAGGCGAGTCCATTCCATACCTTGAATCGCGTAACCAGTCAGGCCAGATTACGAGTGCCTATCCTGCTTCTGACATTGACCCATCTGCAGAGTCTCGCTCAGAAAAATGGTCGCAAATGGCGCAAGCTGTTGCGTCGGGGGCGAAGGAAAACCCGCTAAAGACTGCAACAGGATTATTCGCTGCCGGGGCGACGATCAGTGCATTTGTCTACGGATGGCATAAGTTTGAGAGCTGGCGTCAACGTCGCGCACATGAAAATAGAGGCGTCCGACAGCTCGAGCAAGCGCCGAAAGCATTGCCGCTTGGTTCTTCGGCCGAATCTGAGATTCTGCATCGCGCACTTTTAACTTGGATGAACGCTGCTGAGAACAGCATGGTCACGGTCTCAACGGTGAACGAGCTTGAGGACGCATGGGAAAACTACGCCGACGCGTACCACTCAGAGCATGGCGAGAATCCGTCCCTAGACTCAGACATCGTCGGCTTGATTGATCGGTACTCGGATGTGTATCGGCGCAATCACGAACTGTCGTCCTCACTGGCCCCTAAATCAAACGGCGATATCGCGGTCGCCCTCGAGACGCAGAAGAAACTTCTCAAAAGGTACGAGTAGAAATAGAGAAATTGCCTTAACGGCGGTAGCGGGCGGCGAAGTTCGCCAGGATGGCGTTATTCGCGGAGTAGTCGTAGTCGTAGCCTTTGGCGATCTGCGACTCGAAGGTCTCCGTCGAGGTGTACCCGTGGTGGGCATAGAGGCGGAGGCGGAACTCGAGGGCTTCCGCAGTGAGCTCTGGATGGAACTGCGTGGCGTAGACGTGCTGGCGGACGCGGAACATCTGAGTGGGGCAGGCTTCACCGGTGACAAGCGTGGTGATACGCGGGTCCCCCGGCATCTGCGCAATCGCTTCTTTGTGTCCGACGATGGTGTCGAACTGCGCGGGTGTGTCCCCCAGGACGTCATCGTGCTCGTCGGTGCGGGTGACCGTGACGGGGCCGGCTTCCTCCGCGTACCGGTCAGATAAACGCGCACCGATTGCCGTTCCAATCGCGCCAATGCCGTAGCACGCGCCTAGTAGGGGGAAGTCGCGGTCAATGCACTCCGCCACCAACGTCCCGATCTCACGTTCCACGCGCAGCTGCAACGGGGACTTCATCAGCTCCATGTTGTTGAACGGGCTCCCACCCAGTAGCACCGCTGAGTAGTCGTCCAGGTTCACGTCGCCGAGCTCGGTTTGGTCGAGGCGACGTTGCTCAATGGAGGTGGCGCTGACAAGCATTGCATTCGCGAAGCTTTCGAGCTCTTCCGCGGCGGCCTCATCTTCGGGGCGCGTGCTCAACAGCAAAAACGGGCGGGGAGTGGTCACTCAAGTAAATCTAGACGATGATGGAACCCATGAACCCAATTGATTCACTCAAAGATGCCTGGAACTCCCTCAGCAAGGAAGAGAAAACCGTCGCCGGAATCTTCGGTGCTCTCGACACCGCGCTCAAAGGCTACGCACTGTGGGACCTCTCACGTACCGACGCGCACCGTCTCCGTGGCCCCAAATGGTTCTGGACCCCGTTCATCGGCGGCGTGAACACCATTGGTTGGGCGGCCTACTTCACGGTGGGCAAGAAGCGCTAGCGTATAACTCCGCCTGAATAGAAGCGGACACGGCTGACCGGCTGTGTGCGCTTCTTTTGCCATGGGTAGGTGTCTTCGGCGGCCTCGATAGGCGCATGCAGCGTGAGCAGGATGTCGGTGCTGGCAGGCCCGCCGAGGATGAGCTCTCCATCGCCGACTACCGTCTCAGCAGCGTGACTGCGTGAGTGCGATTGCCTCGCGATGAGTTCCCGGGGGATGTCTGCGAAGATCTTCCGACCGCGGCGCAGAACCACGCGTTCGCCGTCCATGTACGAGGGCCGAATCCGCTCGCTGGCGATGAGCGCCCAGATGAACACAATGCCCCACATAGACAACAACAGTGCGACGATGCGGAGTGCGCCCTCAGGCAGAACCAGGTGGACTACGACGATCTCGATGAGGATGACCACGGTGAACATGGCGACAAGCTGGAGCCGCCCGGGCTGGTGAGGAAGAGCCTCGGCGCTCCCCGGCACGAGCGTCTGGCCTCGGGCCCACCGCCAGAGGTCGCGGTAGAGACTCCATTCGTACTGCGCCGCACGTATCGCCGGGTGCCGGCGCACAAGCTGGAGCACCTTAGTCACGGAACTCACCCGCAAGCTTCTCCGCGACCTCTGGGTACTCGGTGTCACCAGCCGTTAGCGGAACATCGCCCGGTACAAGCGTGCCAGTGAGATCGCGCATGATTCCGCGCGGGAGAAGCTCCGCTAGCTTATCGACGTCCCCCGCCTCCCATGCCAGCGCAAACTCCTCCGTGGCCTCGACGCAGGCTGGGTCTGCGAGGTTAGCGCGTAACTGATCCCATGTTGCGGGTGTGGCTACACCGGTGAGCGCCATGAGGTCGAAGCTCTCGGTTTCTCCGCGGACGAATTCAGTGTCGCCCAGGACGTCAACCAACCGGGTACGCACATCGTTTGGCATCCCCAATGGTGCCTCTTTCAAGGCCGAAAGCCGGTCGCGCTGGCGCGAGAGGTGGGCGATCTGCTTGTCGAGGAGCTCCAAGGAGTGTTCGATGGCGTTTGGGGAATGGATGTGGGAGAGGGGGACGCCAGCGTCGATAAGCGCGCGAGCGCGAAGTACCGCCGCGAGGTCGCGCACTGTGTAGTCGCGGTAGTTGCCCGGCGTGCGCGCGGGCTCCGGTACTGCTCCGGTTTCGTGCAAGTGGCGAATGGCGCGCACGGAGCAGCCGGCAGTGCGCGCAACGTCAGAGATCCTCATGCGGACATTCTGAACTATGACGCCACGTGAGGGTCAAGAGCTAGTTGCGGAAGCCGTGGACCGGGGCGGGGATGAAGCCGCCACGCTCGATGAACGGGGCGTTGCTCACCTGGTTCACGGGGATCACCGGCGCGTAGCCGAGGAGACCACCGAAGTTAACCTCGTCGCCGGGCTTCGTGCCTGGGACGGGAATGAGGCGAGCGGCGGTGGTCTTGTGGTTCATCACGCCGATGGCGGCTTCGTCGGCGATCATGCCGGAGATGGTCGCAGCGGTGGTGTCGCCGGGGATGGCGATCATGTCGAAGCCCACCGAACAGATCGACGTCATCGCTTCGAGCTTGTCGATGCTGATGGAGCCAGAGCGCACCGCGTCGATCATGCCCTGATCCTCCGAAACAGGGATGAAGGAGCCGGAGAGACCGCCGACGCGGGAGCAGGCCATCATGCCGCCTTTCTTGACGGCGTCGTTAAGCAGTGCGAGCGCGGCGGTCGTGCCGTGCGTGCCCACTTGGCCCAGGCCCATGTGCTCGAGGATGTGCGCGACGGAATCGCCGACCTCAGCCGTTGGGGCAAGGGAGAGGTCCACGATCCCGAACGGCACACCGAGCCGCTGCGCTGCGAGTGTGCCCACGAGCTGGCCCGCGCGCGTGATTTTAAACGCGGCCTTTTTGATCTCCTCGGCGACCTCGTTGAGCGACTTGCCCTTCAACGGCGTGATCGCACGATCCACCACGCCCGGGCCGGAGACACCGACTGAAATCACGGTATCCGGCTCCTCAATACCGTGGAAAGCACCAGCCATGAAGGGGTTGTCGCCCACAGCGTTCGCGAAAACAACGAGCTTTGCGCAGCTTATCGACGACCTCTCCGCCGTCAACGCGGCCGCCTCTTTGATCACTTCACCCATGGTTTTCACCGCGTCCATGTTGATGCCGGCGCGGGAAGACGCGACGTTGACGGAACCGCAGACGAATTCCGTGTCAGACAGTGCCTCGGGGATGGAGGCGATGAGGCGCTTATCGGCCTCAGTGGCGCCCTTTTCAACGAGGGCGGAGTAACCGCCGATGAAGTTCACGCCCAGCTCTTGTGCGGCCTTGTGGAGGGCGTGGGCGATGTCGGCCGGGTTACCCTCCACACCCGCGGCGACGAGCGCGATGGGGGAGACGGAGACACGCTTGTTCACGATGGGGATGCCCAGTTCGCGTTCGATGCCTTCGCAGACCTCAACGAGGCGGGCAGCGCGCGTAGTCACGCGGTCGTAGACAGCCTGCGCGGTGGCTGCCATGGTGGAGCGCGTGCAACCGATGAGCGAAATACCCATGGTCACGGTGCGGATATCCAGGCGGTAATCCTCGATCATCGAGATAACGTCGATGATGCTGGCGGACTTGAAGTTGAGTTCGTTGCCCATGGATCTAGATCTCATTCATGGCGGTGAACAGGGCTTCACTCTGCACGCGGATGTCCACGCCAAGGTCTGTGCCTACCGCAGTCAGCTCATCTTGCAGAGCGGCGATATCAAAGCCTTCCTCCGGCAGCGCGACGCGCATGATCATGGTGAAAAAATCACTCATGAGAGTCTGCGACACGTCGACGATATTGATGTTGTGCTCCGCCACAGCCTGAGCGACTCCAGCGATGATGCCGGTCCGATCCGGACCGGTGGTAGTGATGATCGCGTACATGGCTCCCAATGCTAGACCCCGACCGGACGAGTTTACGTAACTGGGGCAGCAGGCGCGCGCTGGTTGCCAGAATCTGTGGATAACTTTCGCCGATATCGGGGTTATCCACAGGTTCAGAAACACGCGCTTTACAGGAGTTCTTGGCCGTGTCAGGCTGGCAGACATGATCGGTTTCGGAGAGTTTCTCGGCGCGGTGGCCGCCGGGATTGACACCTTGGCGGGCTTTGACCGCCAAGCGGCGTTTGACGCCGGGGTACAGCCGAAACGTGTCCGAGACTGGTCCAAGGTGCACGAGGTGTACTTCGGCTCGACGAGGTTGAAGAGGCAGCAGAAGGCGGGCGTCGATAAAGCTCGCGTGAATCGCGTATCCATGGATACTCTGATCTTGATCGAAGAGCGCACGAAGCTTATCAGCGATCCCCTTGAACGCTGGCGCCTCCGCCACCGCCTGCTGGACGTCCGCGGCAATTATGAGACCGTGCGGCGGCGCGCGAAAGAGATTGTGCCAACTGTGGAGCCGCCCCCGCCGGAGGATGGGGTCACTTTCACTGGATCGCGCAGCACCAAGCGCACGATGACGATGACGGGGCCAGAGCGCTTTATGGCGGACCTGGAGCACGCGATGAGTCAGGACATTGATCCTTCGCGGCCACGCGGCCCACAACTGTTTGATGCGTTTGTGAAGCTCATGGAGTCCGGCGGTGGGGTTGCGCAGGCCGCGCCACGCCCGTTGGTGCTCGTGCCACTGCCGGAGCACATCCGCATTGTGCGTCAGGAGGGCGATGAGACGATCCTGGGTCTCACGGACGGCACTACCATGACCGGTGCGGAGTTGCTCGCTACCTGCTACGGTGCGGACTTGGAAGTCGGACTGTTTCACCCGCAGGAGGGTGCGGTGAACCTGTACCGCGGACAGCGCTTTGCTAACCAGAAGCAGCGGGATCTGGCACGGGCGGTGACTCCGGCCTGCCCGGTGCCTGGCTGCCGTCACGGGGCAGATGCGTGCGAACTCCACCACATAACGGCATGGAAGCACGGCGGGGAGACCAACCTGAACAACCTGGTGCCGTTGTGCCGCTATCACAACAGGGTCAATGATGATGATCCGTGGCGGCAAGCCCGCGGACGAGTCGAGCGGATCAGGGGCGCGCCGGTGTGGGTGTCACCGCGGGGATATCCGGTGATCAATGAGAGGCACCCTTTTGGAGCGTTGAGCTCCCTCTTCGGCAACCCCATTTTTCGCTAGCCTGGGCGCCATGGAAACAGAAGAGTTCACTCAATTCGTTCTTGTTATCGGCGCTGGCGGCAAGGTCAGCCAGTTGAGCGTGCCATTGCTCGTTGCGGAGGGGCACAAGGTCGCCGGCCTCGTGCGCAACCCCTCGCATGCTCAGCAGCTTATCGACGCCTCCGCCGCCGCCATCGTCACCGACCTCACCCGCCTAGACGCGGAGGAATGGGCACGCCTAGTCACTCCGTTCGACGTGGTGGTGTGGTCTGCGGGCGCGGGCGGTGGTAACCCTGAGCGGACGTACGCTGTGGATCGAGACGCGGCGATGCGCTTGATTGACGCCCTCGAGGAGCTAGGTGAGTTTGCGCCGAAGCTGGTCATGGTGTCCTACGCCGGTGCTGCTGAGGCGACCGCTGAGGATGACGGAAGCAGCTGGTACGCGTACGTGGAGTCGAAGAAGGCGGTGGACCAGCGTCTATTAGCTTCGGAGCTCGACCACGTTATCCTGGGGCCGACGAGGTTGACGATGGAGCGCTCTCACGGTGGGCGAGCCGTCGATAAGCAAACGGGAGCTGACTCGACGACTTCGCGTGAGCTTGTCGCGCAGGTGATCGTGGAGGCTGTGGGGCGCGAGGCGATGCCGTCGAACCCGTTTGATTTTGAGGACGGGGACACTCCTGCGCGGGAGTTAGCGCTCTAGGCAGAACTCGGCGAAGCGTTTCACCAGCGCGTTCGCCGCCGTCGTATCCACGCTGGGGAGGCCGGCGACAATGACGTCGTACTCGTCCTGCGGGAAGTACCCGTAGTCGTAGTAGAAATCCATGCGCGTCTTCATTGCGGCGGCGTCCATCTCCGCGTGGAACTGGGTGGCCCACACGCGATCCCGATAGCGCAGGACCTGAACCGGACAGGAAGGCCCCTCGGCCAATAGCGTGGCGCCCTCGGGGGCTGTGATCGGGTTTTCCGTGTGACCGGTCAGCGCCGTGAACAGCTTGGGCAGGCCAGCCATGAGCGGATCATCCTCGGCGGCAGGCAGCGCACTCACGATAGTGGGGCCCGACGTCTCCGGGTGGCTGTGCCCAACCGCGCCGCCCAAGTGGTGGGTGAGCCAACTGATGCCGTAGCAGACGAAGAAAACGGGGATCTCACCCTCGGCGATTTCAGCGAGGATCGCGTGGACGTGCTGCTGCCACGGGGAGTACTCCTCGTTGGTGATGTTGAGGGAACTACCACCCACGAAGATGCCCTTGATGCCGTCGAGGCTGCCCAATTCCGTCGTCTCATCGGGGATAGCGCGCAGCTCAATGTCGTCCGTGCTCAACCCGGTCGCACGCAGCGTGTCGTGGTACTCAGCATGGGACACCGCAGGACCAACAGGACCGTTGCGCAGCGATAGGAAGAGCAGTTGAGGCATAAGAGGGAATTGTAAGTGGGGGGACCCAGATAAGCGAAAAGCCGGCTCCCACGAGGGGAACCGGCTTTCAGCTATGCAGGTTAGTTCTTGACCATCTGGCGCAGAACGTACTGCAGAATGCCGCCGTGGCGGTAGTACTCAGCCTCACCAGGCGTATCGACGCGAACCTTAGCGTCGAACTCAACCTTCTCGCCGCCTTCCTTCGTGGCGGTGACGTGGACAGTCTCCGGGATAGCGTCGCCCTCGTTGAAGGCGGTGATGCCGGTGATGTCGAAGGTCTCGGTGCCGTCCAGGCCCAGGGAAGCGTGGGTCTCACCCTCCGGGAACTGCAGCGGCAGAACACCCATACCGATCAGGTTCGAGCGGTGAATACGCTCGAAGGACTCGGTGATGACAGCGCGAACGCCGAGCAGGTTGGTGCCCTTCGCAGCCCAGTCACGGGAAGAACCGGTGCCGTACTCCTTACCAGCCAGGACGACCAGCGGGATGTTCTTCTCGGCGTAGTTCTGTGCAGCGTCGTAGATGAACGCCTGCGGAGCGCCTTCCTGGGTGAAGTCACGGGTGTAACCGCCAGCCTCTTCCACCAGCTGGTTGCGCAGGCGGATGTTAGCGAAGGTACCGCGGACCATGACCTCGTGGTTACCACGACGGGAACCGAAGGAGTTGTAGTCGTGGCGAGCCACACCGTTTGCATCCAGGTAGTTCGCAGCCGGGGTGCCCGGCTTGATGGAGGAAGCAGGGGAGATGTGGTCCGTGGTCACGGAGTCGCCCAGCTTAGCCAGCACGCGTGCGCCGGTGATGTCCTCGACAGCCTCCGGCTGCTCCGGCATACCGTCGAAGTACGGAGCCTTGCGGATGTAGGTGGAGTCTTCGTTCCAGGAGAAGGTCTTGCCCTGCGGAATGTCGAGCTCCTGCCACTGCTTGTCGCCCTTGAAGACGTCAGCGTAGTCCTTCTCGTACATCTCACGGGAGATGGTGTCAGCGATGACGCCCTCGATCTCCTCAGCGGACGGCCACACGTCCTTCAGGAAGACGTCGTTGCCGTCTGCATCCTGGCCGAGCGGCTGGGTCTCGAAGTCGAAGTCCATGGTGCCGGCGATGGAGTACGCGATGACCAGCAGCGGGGATGCCAGGTAGTTCATCTTCACGTCGGGGGAAATACGACCCTCGAAGTTACGGTTACCGGACAGAACTGCGGTTGCGGTCAGGTCGTGCTCGTTGATAGCAGCGGAAATCTCGTTCGGCAGCGGGCCGGAGTTACCGATGCAGGATGCACAGCCGAAGCCGGAGAGGTAGAAGCCGACAGCCTCGAGGTCCTTCCAGAGGTCAGCGCGGTTGTAGTAGCCGTCAACGACCTGGGAGCCCGGAGCCATAATGGTCTTCACCCACGGCTTAGCCTTCAGGCCCTTCTCAGCAGCCTTGCGTGCCAGCAGCGCCGCACCGACCATGACGGACGGGTTGGAGGTGTTGGTGCAGGAGGTGATAGCGGCGATGGCAACCATGCCGTGGTCGAGGGTGTACTCGCCACCCTGCGGGGACTCGACGATGACCGGCTTAGAAGCACGGCCCTCAGCGCCCTCAGCAGCAGACTCACCGTTTGCCGGCCAGGACTCGTTGTAGGAAACGGTCTCGACCTTCTCGGCGCGGACCGGCTCTGCGGTGCCCTCGCCAGCGGTGTTGTAGTCCGGCAGCTGCTTGCGGAAGGTTGCCTTGGACTCCTCCAGCAGAATGCGGTCCTGCGGACGCTTCGGGCCAGCGATGGACGGCTTGACGGTGGAGAGGTCGAGCTCGAGGTACTCGGAGTACTCAGCTTCCTTCGCACCCTGCTCGAGCCACATGCCCTGAGCCTTGGCGTAAGCCTCGACGCGGTCGATGGTCTCCTGGTCGCGGCCGGTGAGGTGCAGGTAGTTGATGGTCTCCTCGTCGATCGGGAAGATCGCACAGGTGGAGCCGAACTCCGGAGACATGTTGCCGATGGTGGCGCGGTTTGCCAGCGGAATCTCCTTGACGCCGTCGCCGTAGAACTCGACGAACTTCTGAACCACACCGTGCTCACGCAGCATCTCGGTGACGGTCAGCACCACGTCGGTAGCGGTCACGCCAACCGGGATCTCACCGGTGAGCTTGAAGCCGACGACGCGCGGGATGAGCATGGACACCGGCTGGCCGAGCATTGCTGCCTCAGCCTCGATGCCGCCGACACCCCAGCCCAGGATGCCCAGGCCGTTCTCCATGGTGGTGTGGGAGTCCGTACCAATACAGGTGTCCGGGTACGCAACACCGTCGTTGTCAAAGACAACGCGGGACAGGTACTCGATGTTCACCTGGTGGACAATGCCGGTTCCCGGCGGGACGACGCGGAAGTTGGAGAAGTTCTCTGCACCCCAGCGCAGGAACTGGTAGCGCTCTTCGTTGCGCTCGTACTCGATCTCGACGTTCTTATCCAGAGCGTCCGCGGAGCCGAACGCCTCGATGATCACGGAGTGGTCAATGACCATCTCAGCCGGGTTCAGCGGGTTAACCTGGTCCGGGTTACCGCCGAGGGAGGAGACAGCCTCACGCATGGTTGCGAGGTCGACCACACACGGAACACCGGTGAAGTCCTGCATCAGCACGCGGGCCGGGGTGAACTGGATCTCGATGGACGGCTCAGCCGACGGATCCCAGTTAGCAATCGCCTTGATGTGCTCCTCGGTGACGTTCTTGCCGTCCTCGGTGCGCAGCAGGTTCTCGCCCAGCACCTTCAGGGAGTAGGGGAGTTTCTCCATACCTTCGACTGCATCGAGGGCGTAGTAGTCGTAGGACTTGCCGCCGACCTCGAGAGTCTTCTTCGCGTTAAAGGAGTTCTTGCTCTCAGACACGTGAGCTCCGTTTCTCGTTGTCAAACTTAGAATCTGGGTGTTGCGACCCACAGGGGTCCCTACCTGCACATGGTAGGGCACTGGGGCCAGAAAAGCTGTAACGCGGTCCATCAAACGGTCGTGTATGGAACTTTTAGCTACCCCGTAACCGGAGAACTCCCTCAGTTTGGGGGCGCAACTTAGTGTGGGACGCCGGTTCCGTTGAGAGAACTACTGCGCGCCTCCGAAGCTAACAACGCAGGCGCGGTAGCCTTTGCCGGTATGGCTCCTGTGAACGTCGATAAGGCTTCTTTGAGTGCTCAACTGGCGGATGACGGGGTTGCGTTTGAGACGGACAACCCGGTGAACCTTCTGATTGAGCCAGATTTGCTGCGCGTAACACAGGAAGCGAATCAAACCGATAACGGCCCGTTCGGCTTCATCGTTCTGGAGCAAGTGGGGGTGGGGCCAGGCGCCCTCCGCGATCTTGCGCAGGAAATGTTGGACGAAACAGATACGAACACCGTTATTGTCCGCACTCCCGATGCGACGGCGGCCGTGAGTAACACCCTGACTCGCGCACAGATTGAAGGAGCGCAATTCGCCCTCATTCGACAGCCGGATTACGCGCAGGGGATCGACGCATTCGTTGCGGAAACGTCACAACCGGGCCCAGCATGGGCCGGCCTCGGCGTCTTCTTCGTCGCGGTAGTGGCCGTTGTTGCACTCGCTACGCGGGTATCCGTCAAGCGCTAAGCCTAGACTTCCGCGACACGCCGTGGCGCATATATGTCAATCTATGTGTCGCGTGTTAACGCCTGTGGCGAAAAAATTCCCAACTGTGACAGACATCACATAAGTTCGCCATGTCCGCAAAACCCCAGCATGCCCAAAAGTAACAGTCATGTGATTCGCCTTGACCAATGTGAATATTGGTAAAGGATGTGCGCCAGACGTTTCAAGTGGCCTATGGTTTCCATGTCAGCTCGTGGGCTGAAAGCCGTTACTTCTAACGCGCACGTAACACAGTTGAATGACGCAAGGCAGAACCTTGGCTCGTGGCCGGGGCGAAGCTCTTGATCAGTTCGGGCATGTGGGGAAGCACGCCAAGAATTGAGTTCGTTTCCGCATTCGGCACCATGCCGGGAGCGGGGCGAATTCGTGTTGCGGTCAAGTTTGAGGTGCGGACAAATTCCCGCGAGCTCACATCCGTGATCGTTCAAGAATCCGCACTCCGGCCACCGTTGGCCGGGCTTTGTTTGTGCTGTCGCATGTCCAAAGTTGAGTGCGGTGAGAGGAATACCTTCCGTGGGTTTCACAGTCCGTACGCATCGTCGTTTCCGTGGCCTGATTCCAGCAGCAGCGTGCGCAGTCTCGCTGTCTATCGTGAGCTCCACTACTTCCGTGGCGCAGGAATCGCCGGTGACTGCACTCGTTTCTTCCATCACCGACATCGAGGCTGATATCAATCGCATCAACCTTGAGATTGGTGGGCTGCAGGAGGCGGTGAACCAGGCGCTCGTCGATCTGCATGATGCACAGTCGCTCGCAGAGCAGGCTCGCCAGGGTGCGCAGGAGGCCAAGAATCGTCTGAACGCCTCCCAGGCCGATGTTGATCGCGCGCAGGATGAGCTGAACGCCGTGTCGCGTTCTTCCTACCGCGCGCAAAATTCTGCTTCGCCGGCCCAGATGGGCTCCGGCGATGCGCGCAAGGATTCGCTGGATCGTCAGACTTACCTGCGTCGCGAGTCTGACGAGAAGCGCAATGCCCTCGAAGAGCTCGTGCGCAACCGCACCATCGCAGCCAACGACGAATCCACACTGCGTCAAGCCAGCAGGCTTGCCGACGAGCGCGAGCGCCAAGCCACCCAAGCCGAGGTCGACGCGCGCGGAACGTTGGAGAATGCGGTTACTGAGCTCGTGGATAAGTCTGCAGCGCGTGATGCTGCGGTAGCAGATCTCGAAACTGCACAGAATGAGCTCGCGGAGCTGCGTCCGGAGCATCCGCTTGTCGACGACACCCCTGAAATCGCAACCCCCGCCCCGGCCCCCGCACCTGAGGAGCTGGCGGAGTCTGCGGAGGAGACCTCCGAGGCAACCACCGAGCCGTCCGCTGAATCAACCCCTGCGCCAGCTGCTGAGTCTGAGCCCGAGACTGAGACTTCGGCGCCGGCTCAGGAGTCTGCTCCGGCACCGGCCCAGCAGGATACTCAGCAGGCCGTTGTCGATGCCGCCATCAACGCCCTCGCCGAGGCGGTGGGTGAGTCTCAGGCTGAGCACGCGATGCTGGAGAACCCGTATGGGAACGGAGGGGCGTCGGAAAGCATTGCTGCGACGTCCGGTAACCAGAACGCCAATGACGCCGTCGCTGAAACCGATGCTGAAGCAGGGACGAACGTCGCGGATGTTCTTCCGGAGGTGAAGGACAGTGCTTCCGTGTCCGAGGAAATCCGCGAGGACTCTTCCGCCGCAGCAGCTAATGGTTCCCGCCAGCAGCAGATTGAGGCTGTGATTGCGCGCGCTGAATCGCAGATTGGCACCCCGTACGTGTGGGGTGGTGGCGATGCGAACGGTCCGACCGCTGGCATCAGCGACGGCAGGAACCCACGCACCGGTCAGCTTGGCTATGACTGCTCTGGTCTCGTACTCTATGCCTTTGCTGGCGTGGGCATCTCCCTGCCACACTACACCGGCTACCAGTACCAGCGCGGCGAGAAGATCCCGGTGGCGCAGGCTGAACGTGGTGACCTTCTGTTCTGGGGTGAGGGTGGTAGCCGCCACGTGGCTATCTACCTGGGCAATGGCCAGATGCTCGAAGCACCACAGACGGGTATGAACGTGCAGAAGACTGCGGTGCGCCAGAGTGGTATGGCGCCGTATGCGGTCCGACTCATTTAGCACAATCAGTCATCGGGTAGTCACGGTTGATCTAGACTAGCGTCCATGTCGTTTAGTGATTTTGATGCACTCCTCGTTCTTTCTTTCGGTGGCCCCGAAGGGGAGGACGAGGTTATTCCATTTCTAGAGAATGTAACGAGAGGTCGGGGTATACCGCGCGAACGTCTTGCGGCTGTCGGCGAACACTATTTCCATTTTGGAGGTGTGAGCCCGATTAATGATCAGAATCGGACGATCATCAGCAATGTAGAGGCGGAGATTGCGCGTCGCGGGGAGTCTTTGCCGGTCTATTTCGGGAACCGTAATTGGCACCCTTTCGCACAGGAGGCTGCGGAGCAGATCAAGGCGGACGGTCACCGTAAGGTGGCAGTGTTCGCTACTTCCGCGTGGGGTGGATATTCCGCGTGCCGTCAGTACGACGAGGACATCATGAAGCTCCGTGACTCCCACGGTGATATTGAATTCACCAAGCTGTGGCAGTTCTACGGTCATCCGATCTTCGTCAAGCTCATGGCTGATCATGTGCGCGAGGCTTGGGAGTCAGCTGATCAGGACTCTACCCGTGTACTCTTCGCTGCTCACTCAGTGCCCAACGCAGATGATGATGCGTCTGGAGGATCCAAGGATTCAAACCTTTATTCGCGGCAAGTAGAGGAAGCCTCCCGCCTCATTGCTGAAGCCGCGGGAGTGCCTTCCTATGAGGTCGTGTGGCAGTCTCGGTCTGGTAATCCCGCGACACCGTGGCTTGAGCCGGATGTCGTGGACCGTACCGAAGAACTTCATGCGTCAGATCCTTCGATTAAACACATCATTTGTGTTCCTGTCGGCTTCATCACGGATCACATGGAGGTTGTGTGGGACCTCGACACGGAACTCAAAGAGGCTTGTGAGAATCGCGGTATGACACTCACGCGTACCGCAACTGTCGGGTTGGAGCCGAAGTTTGCCAACCTGATCCTTGACCTTGTGGAGAAAACTGCCGCCCGCAGTGTGCCTGAGACACTGTCGACAGTCACCGTGCAGGGCTGCACGCGTAACGGTGCGCCTTGTAAGCCGGACTGCTGCGTTAGTTAGCCCGCTGGTAATTCAGCACTGCATCAGCAACTCCAGCCATGCGCGCTGTACGGATGTGACGCCACAGGCTGAAGAGTTGGGGGTCGAAGGAGTGATCGCCAAGCTTATCGACGACTGTCTCAATCACCGCCGCCACCCTATCCGCCCTAGCAAATAGCTTGGCGGCGCGTGGGGTGGTGGACATGGGAAGTCCAGGAGTGTCGTAGAAATCGGCTAGAGATCCAACCGTCAAACGGGGATTCGGAAGATCTGCCCGCGTGCCGCCGGTAGCTCGTATGAGCACGGCGGCTTCTTCTGTTGCATGGGAGAGCAAGGCATCGGCCTCGCCGGGGCTGAGCCAGGCTGGTTCAGGCAGGCGGTCATGTTCCTCGCACCAACGCCACGTCGTGCCTTCCGGGGTGTAATGAGGAATGAGGACGTGGGTGATCCCCGCATAGCCGCGGACGGCAATCGCTGCCGATCCTGATTCGGCAAGTGCTAGAGCGGAGACGGAACCGGCCGGAAGCTCCGGGGGTTGGCCCGGCCCAGAAAGAATGAGGCGGACTGCTGGCCCATCATCGGCGAGGTTGGTTGCCACGCGGATGTCGCGTAAGAGTTCTGTCACTGGCTCGTCGTGAAAGGTGTGGGGGCCACCGAGGTCCAGTAGGGCGGAGAGGACGTCGTCCGTCGAAACGTGCCCACACAGCCATGCGGACAACCACACGGCTGTGTTCTGGGCAGGAGAGAAGACTTCGGCGCGCGTACTCATTTGGGGGAGTATATCGGATACGCTGTGGCCCACTATGAGATCAACGGACCCATATTCAGGCGATATTTTTGCAGGCCATGCCCGTAACAAGCCGCGCACTTTCCCGGAGGTGCCCGCGACAGGTGACATTGTTGCGGAGGTTTTTGGTGATGATTTCGTCGGCGCGGTCATCGGCTGCGAAAGGACGTACGACGGTGACTTTGTCCGGCTGGAAGACCGCCGCGGGGTTCAGCGCCTGTTTAAGCTTTTGCCGGGTGCCTTTCTCGTCGAAGGTCAGCGGGTGACGTTGACACGGCCGGTGGCTGCCCCCGTTCAGAAGAAGTCTAACTCCGGTTCCCGCAAGGTTGAGAATGTGCGGGCGAAGGTGGCCATGCCGTCGCGGATTTGGGTGGAGGGCGTGCATGATGCGGCGATCGTCGAAAAGATTTGGGGCCATGACTTAAGAGTTGAGGGAGTGGTCGTGGAATACCTTGAGGGCCTGGATAACCTCCCGGAACGCCTCGAGGAGTTCCAGCCGGGGCCTGGCCGGCGCATCGGTGTGCTGGCTGATCACCTCATCGAGGGGACAAAAGAGTCCCGCTTGGTCGAGGGAGTGGGCCCGCACGTATTGGTCACCGGGCACCCGTACGTGGATATTTGGGCGGCGGTGAAGCCAGAGCGCTTAGGCATGCGCGTATGGCCTGAGGTGCCGAAGGGTGAAGACTGGAAGACCGGCATCTGCGAGCGTTTAGGCTGGTCCGATCCGCGTGAAGGCTGGAGCCGGGTTTACAACGCGGTTGAATCTTTCCGCGATGTGGACCACACGCTCATCGGTGCGGTCGAGCGACTCGTTGATTTTGTGACCAACCCAGACCTCAGCAAGGACGACCTTTAGTACGTTAAGGTTGCTTTCGTGGGTGCAGTTATTTGGTTAATTGGAGCGTTAGTGCTCGGCGGCCTTGAGCTTGCGGCCGGCGAGTTCACCTTTCTTATGCTCGCCGGCGGCGCGCTGGTGACGTCGGGGGCCTCGCTGCTGGGGCTGCCCGTGTGGGCTGAGGTAGTCGTCTTCGGTGTTTCATCCGCGGCCCTCATCTTGTTCCTGCGCCCGTTTCTGCACCGACGGTATTTGACTCCCAGTAAGTTGGACACCTCGCCGAAGGCCCTCGTGGGTAAAGGCGCAGTCGTGGTGGAGGACATCACGCCAACCGGTGGGCAAGTGCGTTTGGATGGGTCGATCTGGTCTGCTCGTGCGCTCGACCCAGCACACAGCATCCCGGCTGGGGATCATGTCACTGTTGCCGATATTGACGGACTCATTGCAGTCGTTTGGAAGGACTAGCCATGGCAGCGACTATCTTTCTCGTTGTTCTATTCATCTTCATTATCTCGGTGATCTTCCGCGCCATCGCGTTGATCCCGCAGGGTGAAGCAGCGGTTATCGAGCGTCTTGGGCGCTATACCCGCACCGTGTCGGGCGGAATCACGCTGTTGATCCCGTTTATTGATCGTGTGCGCGAGCGCGTGGACACGCGTGAACGCGTTGTCTCTTTCCCGCCCCAAGCTGTGATTACGCAGGATAACTTGACGGTGGCCATCGATACGGTGGTGACCTTCCAGATCAACGATCCTGCCCGCGCGATCTATGGCGTGGACAACTACATCGTGGGTGTGGAACAGATTTCTACCGCGACGCTGCGTGACGTGGTGGGCGGTATGACCCTCGAAGAGACGCTCACGTCGCGTGAGACCATTAACCGCCGCCTCCGCGGCGAGCTCGACGCAGCCACGGCGAAGTGGGGTCTGCGCATTAGCCGAGTGGAGCTCAAGGCTATTGATCCGCCACCGTCGATCCAGCAGTCGATGGAGATGCAGATGAAGGCCGACCGTGAGAAGCGCGCGATGATTCTCACCGCCGAGGGTCGCCGTGAATCTGACATCAAGACGGCTGAGGGTGAGAAGCAAGCGCGCATTCTGGCCGCTGAGGGTGAAAAGCACGCGTCGATTCTCGCCGCTGAAGCTGAGCGCCAAGCAACGATCCTCCGCGCTGAAGGTGAGCGCGCCGCGAAGTTCCTGGAGGCCCAAGGTGAAGCCCGCGCCATCCAGAAAGTCAACGCTGCCATCAAGTCTTCCGGTGTCACCCCTGAACTGCTGGCTTACCAGTACATGGAGAAGCTGCCCAAGATCGCCGAGGGCAATGGTTCGTCCATGTGGATGATTCCGTCGCAGTTCGGAGATTCGCTGGAGAGCTTCGCTAAGGCCTTCGCCAAGAAGGACGATGACGGGGTCTTCCGCTACGAGCCGGGCCAGATTGACCCGCAGGCGCAGGAGCTGGCTAGCCAGGACGACACGGACCAGTGGTTCGAGACGTCTTCTGATCCGGAGATCGCTAAGGCCGTGGCCGAGGCTCGCGCTGTGGCGAATAAGCCAGTAGACAGTACGCTCGACGATCCGAAGGAGCTGCCTACCTTCGAGCCTCCAGCCGAGCAGCCGGTAGAGCCTTTTACTGAGCAGCCCCCGCAGCTCTAGACATCAAGTTCACGGCTAGCTGCCACCCCGCCTGCTCAGCCTGCCACCCGGCGGCCTGCAGGCGTTGGCTCATAGCCTGCTTGGAGATCCCGAGCTGGGCCGCCGCCTCATTCTGGCTCAACCCCGAGCGCACGAGCGAGGTTGCCTCACGGCCCTCGACCGTGCGCTTTGCCAGCACGTGGCCAAGCAATGCGAAAGCAGAAGCAATGTCCGCGGCATCAGTGCTGGGCTTTTGCTTTTCGACGACAACCTTCACCGACCCCGCCTTCACCCCAACCGCATCTGATGCGGCGTAGATGGCGGGGCCTTTTTCGGTGATGCCGATCCCGATGGCCCAGTTGCCATCGGAGAGTAGGGCCATGACGAGCATGCAGGCGGCCTCGGCATCGTCGATATGCGCGCGAATGTCTTCAACGCCGACAACCTCGAAACGGCTAACGCCCTCAAGGGTGGACAGGGCCTCGGCGGAGCGCTTCACCAGATTAGCGCGACGGGAATCGTTCCCGCGGTAGCGTGCATGGACGGCAATCATGGGGGACAGTGTAGACCCTAAACCTCTTTGTCTACGGTAGGGGCTTGACGTGTTGGGGTGGTGGCGTCGATAAGCAATCCTGCAATGCCCACGACAGCGAGGACAGCCATGATGGCCACGAAGATCGGATCGGGGCGTCCGGTGAGGGTGTCGCCGAACATGGTGACCAGGATTGTTCCTGGTGCTGAACCGATGAACGTGGCCACGGCGAAGGGCACGACCGGAACGCGGGTAAGTGCTGCGGCGTAGTTCATAATTGAGAACGGAACGCCTGCGATCATGCGCAGGCTGGTGACCGCGAGCCACCCGCGTTCCTCAAGACGCTGGTTAATGCGCTGTACCGCTGGGTGAGTGAGACGTGGCTCCACCCAATCCCGCAGCAGGAACCGGACGAGAAGCAGTGAGACAACGGCTGACACCGTCGTTGCTGTCAGCGCAAGAAGAACACCTTTGACAGCGCCGAAGAGAATCCCGGCGGAGACAGTCAAAAGTGTACGGGGGATAGGGAACTGGGTGATGGCCACGTAGGCCAGCCAGAAAACGACGGGAAACCACGCGCCGGTTGTGTCGGACCAGGAGCGGAGTTGGGGGAGGGAGGGGACGTCGATAAGCATCCATGCGGCGATAAAAAGCGCACCCGCAACAAGAACAAGCAGCGTTTTGCTGCGCGGGCTTGGTCGACGAAAATTCACGAAACAATCTTCCCCCGCATGTACCCTAGGGCCAAACTCGAAGGGGTGCAGTGATGATCAATGAAGACCCGAAAGCCCTCCCGACGATCCTTTTCATGGCGTGCCTGGTGTTTAACCTCCTGGCGCTGTTTGCCGTGGACGTGGACACGCGTTATGTCTTTCCACTGAGCGGACTTGCCGCTGCCCTCGGGGGTGTCGCTGCACTGCTCACTGCTCCTGGTCGAATCGTGCGTGGGCTGTTTGCCTGTGGGCTTGCGGTCATTGGTGCACTTCTTCCCATTTTCGTGTACGTGCAGAACATGGATTCACTGTTTGCCCGTTACTTGGCCGATGCTGCGGTGCCTGGACTGACCTTCCTTGGTTTGGCCAGTGCTTGCGTTCTTGCCGGCGGTATGAAGGCGAAGAACTTTGCGGTCGCGTTTGTTTTCGCGGTGATGGCCGTGCTGGTGACGCCCATCATCCTCATGTTTGTGTATCCGGCCCTTAACGTGGGGCTGCAGGCCGGGCCCGTTGTTTACGTGATCGTGCAAGCCATTGTGAATGTGCTGATTTTTGCGGGTTTTGTCTACGTGGTGAAAAACATCGAGGTCCAGCCCGCAAGTGGCTTCAGCGACCTGGGAGGGACTAGCTCGGACTTTGGGATCTAACGCCACCCGCCGTTTCTAGGCATGACGAAAGACCAGCTGTTGCTGGCTTTCGGCGCTTTGGCGTTGATGGGCTGGTTTGACTATCGCACTTTCCCGCGATCCGCGAACTGGGGTTTTGTTGCTCGGCTGTCGCCATAGTCAAACGGGCACACCGAGTAGCCGGACAAGCCGGCTATTAGTGGTGGGTTACCTGCCGTACAGGAGCGTCATTGCTCCGAAGGGGTGGACGGTGTTGGGGACGAGGTATCCGCGGGGTGATCTCCACATTGGTGTGCCTCTGATGTTTTCCACCCTGCCGCGGTGGGGTTTGGTGGGGTCGTCGTCGTTGGTTCTGTTGTGGTACCTGCACAGCATGGCCAAGTTATCCATGTTCGTCAGTCCGCCCTTCGACCATGCTGTGATGTGGTGGACCTCGCAGTTATCCGCCGCATGCCGGCAATCCGGCACTGGACACGTCGGCATGGTCGCCCGGGCGAGATCACGTTGTTTCTGGTTGGCGAAGCGTTGCGTGTCGTACAGGTTGACGGGGCCTTCTTGGGGGTGGAACATCGCTACTTCGAGGACGTCCCCAAAGTTCTGGGCCAAATACTCCGCACCGGTCATGGTCGTGCCATCGGTCAACCCCAGGATGATGTCATCTCCAGCACCACTCATGATTGTGATGTGCTCCTCCAACGGGATGAGGATCAAAGGGCGCGGTACTGCAGGGGTAATGCCTGAAGGTTGATCGTCTTCGTCGGGGCGTAGGCCGATCCTTTTCATCACGTTTTCGTACATCTGCGGTCCGGCAGGACCATCCCCCAGGTTTTGACGTGCCGCGAACTCAATAGCTGCCGCGTCTTTTTCTAGGGCCATGATGGTCACCGGGCGCCTTGTGCCACGAGACTTACCAAACCGCATTGTTGGCTCCGGGACAGGCTTGTCCACCTCCGGCACGATGTCCTTCGAACGACGCTTGAGCGTCTCGTAGTTGCCCGGGACGGACAGCAACGCCAAACGCAGCCGCCACTTCTCAGCCGGGTCTTTGATAGGTGTTAGACGTGTCTCGATGTAGACGAGTTGATCCAACGCCTTCTTCGTCGACCGCGCGATCTTGATCGCGTTGGCTTGCTTACGGGTGAACTTCGTTTTCCCGTAGTACGCCGTGTGGACTTTCACAAATTCGCGAACACGGGCAGGGCTGCAGCCAGCATCGAGGAGTACCTGGGCATCAAAGTCTGCCAGGGCCTCGATCGGGTTACTCAAACCCGCCACCAGTGATCCGAATACGTTCATGCCACGCACGCTAAACCGAAAACCAAAAACGCGCGAGAAGAGCCCCAAAAACCTGTGGATAACCCAAAAATCAATCCACAGGGTGCGCGGGCTAAAACGCGCGCAGGAAGCCGAGGACCAGCGGAAACAGTCCGGTTCCCGCAAAACCCAAAAAAGATTTAGACCCTTAACCCTGGAATCAACCAGAGGCACACAAGTTAGAGAATGCAGAAGGCCCCTCCGAGATGAATCGGAGAGGCGTTGGGCTGTGCCCGGAGGGGGACTTGAACCCCCACGTCCGTTAATAGGACACTAGCACCTCAAGCTAGCGCGTCTGCCATTCCGCCACCCGGGCTTTGGGTGTTGTCAGCCTCGAAGGCTGGGCACTCGTAGAACTATAGGGCGTTGCGAGTGAGACTGCCAAATCGCCACTACAAAAGGGGAATCCTGGAGCTGTTTCGTGTTCGGGACTGTGCCTGAATACCGGCAATGTTATTTGTGCAATTCGTAGCCAGATGTTCAGTTCACCTGTACAAAGGAAACATGACTGCTTCATATGTGTCTGATCGTTTCCCAGGACCTGATCCGTATGCGCCGCTCGTCCAGGTGCCGTCATTCCCCGTCACATCCACTGATCTGGTGGATGGGGAGCAGCTGCCGATCGCCCAGCGTGGCGACGAGGGTGTGTCCCCACAGATTGCGTGGTCTGATCTGCCCGAGGGCACGAAGAGCATTGCTATCACCTGTTTTGACCCGGATGCGCCGACTGCGTCGGGCTTTTGGCACTGGGCGGCCTACAACATTCCGATTGATGTCACTGAGTTGCCCGCTGACGCTGGCTCGAAGGAAGGTCTCGGCGTCGGTGCAGTGGTGCTCACTGGCTGCTCTGGCATCAAGGGTTATTACGGTTCCAATCCACCTGCGGGCCACGGCCCGCACCGTTACCTGTTTGCGGTACATGCCGTGGACACGGTGTTGCCTGCTGATGGCATTGCTAATCCGACGCAGCTGGGTTTCAACCTGAACTTCCACTCGTTGGGGCGTGCAATCATTTGGGGTTGGGACGAAAACTAGGCGATAGTCGGCTCAACTTGACCGCTTTACTGGGGCCCGCCAGGTAGTATCTGCACAATGATTCCGATTCAGTTGCGCGCTGGCGGGTCCTTTATGGCTCTCGCGGTGGTTTTAGTCATCCTGGCGGTTATCACCTTCTTTGCCGGGAATGCTTTATTCACGTTCACCCCGGCGACAGTGCTCATCTGTATCGCTGCGCTGCTTTTCGGCGCTTTCATCACGGTTACGCCCGATGGGAGCGGGTTGCGTTCTCGTTTTGTGGCTCAGCTGGCAGCGACGCTTCTGATCATCGTGTCGATCTTTATCCCGGATATCCCGCTGTTCGTCACCGAGACGTATTGGCTGCTGCTGTGGGCTGGTGCTGCGGTGCTGTGTGCGCTGGTATTGCGTCGTTCAGCAGCGAAATAGCCCCGTCACCGAACGCGACGGGGCTGGAGTAGAAGGGCTTAATTCTTCCAGGCCAGGCCGGAGCCCACGGCCTCGCTGATAGTGGACAACCCATGGGCGCGGACTTGGTCTGCGAGGCCGCGATGGATTCCCCTGATCCAGCCGATGCCACCGTAGATGAACGGGGTATACCCCTGCAGCAGGTGGGCGCCCGATGTGATGCGTTCCCAAGCCTGCTCGGGGGTAGAAATGCCACCCACGCTGATAAGGACGAGTTTGCCGCCCACGCGGGTGTGAAGGCGCTTCAATACCTCGAGCGATCGAGCATGCACCGGTGCGCCAGAAATACCCCCAGCCCCCATGGCTTCAACCTCAGCAGCGTCGGTGGCTAGACCTTCGCGGCTGATGGTGGTGTTGGTGGCAACGATGCCGTCCAGGCCCAATTCAACGGCGAGATCAGCGACTGCATCAATGTCCTCATCGCTCAGGTCTGGAGCGATTTTGACCAACACGGGAGTATCGGTGGCGTCCTTGACCGCGGAGAGAATCGGCCGGAGCTCCTCAATCGCCTGCAGATCGCGCAGGCCGGGGGTGTTCGGGGAGGAGACGTTGACCACCAGGTAGTCAGCAAGTGGTCCGAGGAGGCTGGCGCCGGAACGGTAGTCCGCTACGGCATCGGTAGCCGTCTTGTTTTTGCCAATGTTAATGCCGATGACGTTGCCCGCACGACGGGATTCCAGGTTATGGGCAACGGTGAGAGCGCCGTCATTGTTGAAGCCCATCCTGTTCAAAATCGCCTTGTCTGCCGGCAAACGGAAGAGACGTGGCGCCGGGTTACCGGGCTGCGCCTTGGGCGTCACCGTTCCCATCTCTGCGTAGCCAAAACCAAGGGCAGACCATGCGTTGATGGCCGTTGCGTTCTTGTCAAAGCCAGCAGCGAGTCCCAGCGGAGCAGGGAAGCGGATACCGAAGACGTCCTGCTCCAACACAGAGTCACGGTATGGAAGAACACGGCTCAACGCATTAAAGACCACGCGGGAGCGGCTGACACCGCTAAACACCGTGCTTAAGATGCCATGGATGCGCTCCGGCGGGAGCTGGAACATTGCTTTTAGCAGCAGGTCATAAGGTCGCACGGCGTTCTACTCCTTCACCGCAGTATCAGAATTGTCAGGATTGATCACTTGAAGGCCATCGCCGGTGGCGGAACCAATAACGAGGGTTCCGTCTGAAACAACGGCGAGACTCTGCGGCGAAGTGACTGTATTAAAGCGCATCTTCTCCAGCGGCACGCCTTGGGAGATGTCGTAGCCGACTACGGTGTTGTTCTCGGTGGAGGTCACCCATGCCAGCTTGCGCTTGCTGTCCCATGCGACAGCCCAGGGGCGGCCATCGGTGGGTACCATCTGGTGCAGGCGAACCACTTCATCGGTGGTGTAGAGGAGCAGGCGATTACCGGTTGCGTCGGCAGCCAGCACAACTCCGTCGTCGCCAAAAGCTACCTTGCCCACGCCGTATCCAATGCGGAGGGTGCCACCCTGGCGGGCTTTGGACCCGTGTATGTCTTGGATGGTGGTGTCGAAGCGGTTCACCCGCACCACGCGGTCTTCATCGCTGAGGGACTGGGAGAGCATGTAATCCGTCGGGCGAGCGACCTTGAACGTGGACTCTTCAGTGCCGTCAGCCGAGTAGACCCAGACGCGCTCGGTGGCGTCGGAACCGGCGACGATGGAATCGTCGGTAAGCGGTGCAGCAACAGTGACCTCTTCACCCACTGGCACGCGGGCTGCAGTCTTACCACTGGAAGCGTCGATAAGTTCTACCTCGTTGGCGTCTGCGCGGACGATGGCAAAGCGATCATTGTTGGCGCTGATGTCAGCCGCCGACGCATCGACGTCAATCGTCTGAGTCTTGTCCGAGCGGAAAGCCGCAAGCTCACCGATCTTCAGCGAGTCAGCAAAGCGGACACCCAAGACATCGCCCGCGGCGTCAATATCCGTAATGGCGGGTGCTTCGATGACCTCACCAGAAGGCTGTGTTGCAACAGGGGAGTCTGCCGGCTCGGCATTACCCATGTTCAGGGCTTCTTCGGTTTTCTCTTGAACAGCCGGGGAGCAGCCAGCAACAAGCAAACATGTCGCGATAATCGGCACAATACGCAGAGTTTTCACGTGCCTAAGCCTATCAACCTCTCCCGCCCACGCCGCGCCGTGCTAGTGATGACGCCCAGCGGCTGTAGGGTGTCCACCGTGATGGAAGCAAGCACAACAGCAGTAGCCGCATCCGAAGCGATGTCTTGGGCGCAGGTGGTCGTTTTGTCGATCGTGCAGGGACTCACGGAGTTCCTGCCGGTGTCCTCCTCCGGTCACCTGCGTATTGTCTCGGAGTTATTCTGGGGCCAGGACGCGGGCGCGAGCTTCACCGCAGTGATCCAGCTGGGTACAGAGCTTGCTGTCCTCGTTTTCTTTGCCAAGGAGATTTGGCAGATCCTCACCGGCTGGTTCGCCGGCCTGTTCAACCGAGAGAAGCGTGGCTTTGATTACCGGATGGGCTGGATGGTCATTGTGGGCACCATCCCAGTCAGTGTTTTTGGTCTGCTGCTCAAGGACCTGATCCGCGAAAACTTCCGCAACCTATGGATCACGGCGGCGGTGCTGATCTTGTTCTCCTTCGTCTTCATCTTCGCGGAGCGTGTGGGCAAGAAGACACGTGGGTATGACGAGCTGACCATGAAAGACGCCATCGTGATGGGCCTGTGGCAGTGCCTCGCGCTCATCCCCGGCGTCTCCCGTTCCGGCGGCACGATCTCGGGCGGCCTCTTCCTCGGTTTGGACCGTGAGGTAGCCACGCGGTTCAGCTTCTTGCTCGCCATTCCGGCAGTGCTCGCATCAGGGCTCTTTTCGCTTCCCGACGCCTTCGCTCCCCAAGCCGGCCAAGCCGCCACCGGCGGCCAGCTTTTGGTTGGCTCCATCATCGCCTTTGCTTTGGGCTATGCGTCCATTGCGTGGCTGTTGAAATTTGTTTCCCACCACTCGTTTGCTTGGTTTGCGGCTTACCGCATTCCGCTGGGCATCATCGTAATGATTCTGCTGGCCACCGGCGTTATGGCTGCTGGGTAACAGCCTCAATCCGCGCCTGCATGTCGTCGTGAATCCACTGGTCCACGACTTTGCCACCGATCGTGTACGGCTTCTGCCCGCCCTGCGTGAAGTACGGCACATGGTGGTGGCCCTTGAGCAGTTGCGACACCGCGACGCTGGATAGTCGAGAGGACTGCGAGCTTCCCGCATCGGTAGAAAGCTTGTCCACGTCCCACACAATCGGCGACACCGCTTCCCCGGCCTTGGACGACTGCTCCTGGTGGAATGCCTGCGTCACACCACCGACGACGGACAGCTCAGTGGCGAGGGCGCGTAGGGCGGCGCGTTGGCCGTCGTTAAGCCCGCTTAAGCCTGCGGCGGATGCAACGAGCTTCGGGATCGGGGAGAAGATGCCCAACAGCATGAGCACGAAAAGCGGCAGGCTGATGAGGAACATCACACCGAGCACCTTAGGGTCCGTCAACCCTGCTTTGACCGCTTGCTCGTGGTCGGGGGATTTCTCCAACTCGTTCAGCGCATCGCCCACGCGCTGTGGCAGCCGGCCGGGGGCGGTCGAGCAAGCTGGGTCGGATGGATGGCAGATGGAGAGCACGCGGTCCCCAAAAGACGTGAAGGCCGTGGAGGCACGAGGTCCAGTTAGACCTTCGTAGTGTGCAGGCGGTGTGCCTTGATCGAGCGGGATAAAGACTTCGCCGGTCACACTGCGGATGCCCTCAGCCCCGTTAGCAAGTGACACCGTTTCGGTGCCCAGTGGTGAGCGTCCCGGATCTGCCAAGAGGTAGGTGCCAAGAATGCTGTCGCTGGTGACGCCGGGCACGGTGCCACGCCCGACTGCAGTCACAGTGTCACCCGCCACGGATGCACCTTGCGAATATCCGGCCACGAGGAATTTCACGTCAGGGCAACGTGCCGCGAGCTCAGCCATGTGTTCAGTGGCCATCCTCACGCCTTCAGCGCGAGAGGCGCCGTAAGGAAGGTAGCCATGGGCACGCTCTTCCAGAGTCCGCGCATCCAAAGCGGAGCCCAGCACAGACACGGAGGACGGGTAAGGCACCTGCCACGCGGTTACCTGCCTAGGGAATGCATTTTGCAATTCAGCGGCGAAGTTAACGCCATGGGCAAAACCGCGGATGTCCTCCGGCGAATCATTGGCTGTCGATTCGAAAGAGCCTGCGGCCACGACGATATTCACGGCGGGGCAAGCACTAGCTGCCTCGGGTGTGTCGGGTGTTTCCGGTTCTGCCTGAGCCACAGCAACCAAGGACGCCATAAGAGCGACTGCGCTGTTAACGGCAGTGAAGGCGGTGCGCTTTTTCATGCGTGTGACTCTATCGCCCCCGCTAGCACCACGCAGGCGAACGGGCTTGTAGGCTGGCCCCCATGCGTTCTTGGCCTACTCCTGTTGTGCCTGCCGTTGCCGGCAAGCCTGTTCCTTTGTCTCTGTTTGATACCGCTGACCAGCGGGTAAAGGAAGTTGTGGTCCGCGATGGGGAAGTGGGCATGTATGTCTGCGGCATTACCCCCTACGATTCGACGCACTTGGGCCATGCTTCGACATATTTGGCTTTTGACTTGGTGTACCGCCAGCTTCTGGCCAACGGCCACCGCGTGACGTACGTGCAGAACATCACCGATGTGGATGACCCGCTCTTTGAACGCGCAGAGCGTGACGGAGTTGACTGGCAGGAGCTGGGCACCAGCCAGATTGATCTCTTCCGCAGTGACATGGAGATCCTCTCCATCATTCCGCCGCGTGATTACATCGGTGCGATGGAATCCGTGGATGAGGTCATCGAGATGGTGCAGATGCTTCTCGACGCAGGGCGGGCCTACCAACTCGACCACGGCGACATCTACGCGCCGATCACGGCAACTGCTCAGTTTGGCTACGAGTCCAACCTGGATCGCGCGACAATGGAGGAGTACTTCGCGGAACGTGGTGGGGACCCGGACCGCGAAGGCAAGCGGGATCCCCTCGACGCCCTGTTGTGGCGCGGGCACCGTCCAGGCGAGCCGTCGTGGGAAGCACCGTTTGGTGCCGGTCGGCCAGGTTGGCACATTGAGTGCTCCGCCATTGCGACGAATCGCCTGGGCCACACCTTTGCCATCCAGGGCGGTGGATCGGACCTCGCGTTCCCGCACCATGAGTTTTCTGCGGCTCATGCAGAATCTGCTTATGGAGTCGACCGCATGGCGGAACACTACGTGCACACCGGCATGATCGCGCTGGATGGTGTGAAGATGTCCAAGTCCCTGGGAAACCTCGTGTTCGTGCACAAGCTCACCGAGGCCGGACATGAAGCTGGCGCAATCCGCCTCGCTGTTTTTGCGGGCCACTACCGCCAGGACCGTGACTTCTCCTACCAGGCACTCGACGCTGCAGCGCAGCGTCTTGCGGCATGGCGGGAGGCGCTCACGGTAGAGGTGAGTGAAGAGGTAGCGGTGGGAGTCGTCGATAAGCTGCGTGCCGCTCTGGCCGATGATCTGAACACGCCGCTGGCTCTTGAGATCATCGACAATGCACCCGGTGACCACGGTGGATTGATCGCTGATGCCATCCATGGATTGCTTGGTGTGCAGCTGCGCTAAATCTGGGTAAGAATGGCTGCCATGACCATCCGTGAACAGTTCCAGGACGATGTCAACGAGTTCATCGACGACCTGACCACCTTTGCCACTGGCTCCTACCTCAATGAGGACGACAAGGAGTTTTGGGATGAACCTTTTGATCCGGCGGTCCTGCCCGATCTGAAGCGTCTCCTGGAGATGTACCTTGACGCGCTCGACTTGGTTGAAGCCGACCCGGATGCGGACAAGCTCGTGGCTGTCGTGGAGCCATTTTTCACGAATCTGCACGAGTTCAACGCACAGCACGCCGATGCAGTGCTCGAGCCGGAAGAGAAAGCTGACCTGCAGGACTTCGCTTTCCGCGCGGCAGCAGCGACGGGTGCTACTGAGGACGCCTTGAATTCCCTGCCTGAGCTTGACTAGCGCGCGGCCAGCCGCTGTCTTCTGGGACATGGACGGCACGATGGTGGATACGGAGCCGTTGTGGGGCATTGCTACCTACGAACTCTCCGAACTCCTTGGTCGCCGTTTGGATGCGGAACAGCGGGAGAGGACCGTTGGTGGCAGCTTTGGCAACACCTTGCGCGTGTGCGCCGAGTGGGCGGGTGTTGAGCTTCAGCCCGGCGACTACGAGCGCTATCGCGGATGGATGTACGCGCGCATGGGCGAGCTGCTTTCTGGGGAGCTCACCCCGAACCCGGGGGTGCGTGAGGTGCTTGCTTCTCTGCTTGCCGACGGCATCCCCATGCTCGTCACCACCAACACCGAACGTGAGTTGGCGGAACGCTGCATCGACGCCGTGGGGCGGGAATTCTTCTGCGGTTCCGTGACTGGTGATGAGGTGCCCAACCCGAAGCCGGCCCCTGATATGTATCTCGCTGCAGCTCAGGCGGTAGGGCAGGACCCGAAAAATTGCCTCGTGTTTGAGGATTCCTGGGCGGGCATGAGTGCCGCCGCCGCAGCAGGATGCGTGGTCCTGGGGCTGGCAGAGAAGGTTCCAGCAGGTGTTGTTCCCATGGATCCACAGGAATTTGTTGGTGCTGATGCTGCGTGGGTGTATGCCCGGTTCAGCGCAGCAACCTCGCAATAGATTAGAGTGATCTGCGTGAAAAACTTCGATGAACTCTTCGCGGAACTATCCACTAAGGCCGCCGAGCGCCCAGCTGGCTCCGGCACTGTAGAGGCTCTGGATAAGGGGCCGCATGCGATTGGCAAGAAGATCATCGAGGAAGCCGGCGAGGTGTGGATCGCCTCCGAGTACCAGTCCGATGAGGAGCTCGCTGAGGAAATGAGCCAGCTCATCTACTGGACGCAGGTGATGATGGTCTCCCGTGGCCTGACCCCCGACGATATTTACAAGTACCTCTAGAGGAGAACCCACCGCCACCATGATCAAGATCGCTGTACCTAACAAGGGCTCCCTGTCTGAAGCTGCCACTGGGATTCTCAAGGAGGCTGGCTACAAGGGCCGTGGGATCTCCAAGGCGCTGAACATTGTCGACGAGGCGAATGACGTGGAGTTCTTCTTCCTGCGCCCGAAAGACATTGCTATCTACGTCGCCGGAGGCCATCTTGATCTGGGCATCACCGGCCGCGACCTGGCCATGGACTCCCGCGCCGATGTCGAAGAGGTCTTGAGCCTCGGGTTTGGTGGCTCGACCTTCCGCTTCGCCGCACCAGCTGATCAGACGTGGACTGTGGAGGACCTGCACGGCAAGCGCCTGGCTACGTCCTACCCGCACCTAGCCGCCGACTACCTGGCTGAGCGTGGCATTGAGGCGGAGGTCATTCGCCTTGATGGTGCGGTTGAGATTGCCATCAAGCTCGGTGTCGCTGATGCTATTGCCGACGTGGTGTCCACCGGTGCCACGCTGCGCCAGCAGGGGCTGGCTCCGTTTGGGGAGCCGATTGTGAAGAGTGAGGCTGTCGTCGTGAAGCGAAAGGGCCGCGAGCTCACCCCGAATGATGAGGTTGTGCTCTCCCGCATCCGCGGCATTCTTACCGCGCACAACTTCCTCATGCTTGACTACAACATCTCCCGCGACAACCTGGACGCGGCAGTATCTGTGACCCCGGGCCTGACGGGTCCGACTGTGTCGCCACTGCAGCGTGAGAACTGGGTTGCTGTTCGCGCCATGGTTCCGCGGAAGGAAGCGAACCTGCTCATGGACCGTCTTGCAGCAACGGGTGCGGAAGCAATTCTGGCTTCTGAACTGCGCATCGCGCGTATCTAGAATGTGGTAATAGTTGGCCCCATGGGCTACAGAACTGAAGAAGACCTCCTTGGGACCATCGAAGTCCCCAACGACAAGTACTACGGCGTGCACACGATGCGCGCCGTGGACAATTTCCAGATCTCTTCCACCAAGGTCCAGGATTTCCCTGCCTTCGTGCGCGGCATGGTCATGGTGAAGAAAGCAGCCGCGATGGCTAACCGCCGTCTGCACACGCTGCCCAAGGACAAGGCTGATGCGATCATCGCTGCATGTGACCTCATCTTGGATGAAGGGCGCTGCATGGATCAATTCCCCATCGATGCCTTCCAGGGTGGTGCGGGCACGTCGGTCAACATGAACACCAATGAGGTTGTGGCCAACCTCGCGCTGGAGATCATGGGCCACGAAAAGGGCCGCTACGACATCCTCAACCCTAATGACGACGTCAACATGTCCCAGTCCACTAATGACGCGTACCCGACGGGCTTCCGGCTTGGCCTGTACCACGCGCTGCAGGTTCTCATCGCGGAGTTCGACGAGCTGCAGCAGGCATTCCGGGAGAAGGGCGACGAGTTCGCAGACATTCTGAAGATGGGCCGCACTCAGCTGCAGGATGCTGTTCCCATGACCCTGGGCGCTGAGTTCACCGCTTTTGGCTCCAACCTGTCGGAGGAGCAGCGCACCCTGAAGAGCGCTGCGGAGAACCTCCTGGAGATCAACCTGGGCGCCACCGCTATTGGCACGGGCGTGAACACGCCGAGCGGCTACCGCGACCAGGTTGTTGCCGCCATGCGTGAGGTCACTGGCCTTCCTATTTCCACGTCGCCGGACCTCATCGAGGCAACCTCTGACACCGGTGGCTACGTCATGGCTCATTCCGCTATCAAGCGCGCTGCGATGAAGCTGTCCAAGATCTGTAATGACCTTCGCCTTCTGTCCTCCGGACCACGCGCTGGCCTCAATGAGATCAACCTGCCGGAGCGCCAGGCCGGCTCCTCCATCATGCCGGCGAAGGTCAACCCGGTGATCCCGGAAGTGGTCAACCAGGTGTGCTTCAAGGTCTTCGGCAATGACCTCACCGTGAGCATGGCTGCGGAAGCTGGTCAGTTGCAGCTCAATGTGATGGAGCCGGTTCTCGCGCAGTCCCTGTTTGAGTCCATCGACCTGCTGGGCAACGCCGCACGCACCCTGCGTGAGAAGTGCGTCGTGGGCATCACCGCTAATGCGGATGTGTGCCAGGCGTACGTGGACAACTCCATCGGCATCATCACCTACCTCAACCCGTTCATTGGCCACCACAACGGTGACCTGGTGGGCAAGGAAGCTGCTGCAACGGGCCGCGGTGTCCGTGAGATTGTCTTGGAGAAGGGTCTGCTGGATGAGGAAACTCTGAACCAGGTTCTGAGCAAGGAGAACCTCATGCATCCGGAGTACCGCGGAAAGCTGTACCTGGACTAGCGCAGACTAACTCGTGCAGCGCCATCACGGTGGCGGGGCTTAGGCTGGAGGGTATGACGCAACCTAAAACCGATGTTGAAATCGCCCAGGCGCATACCCTCGAGCCCATCACGGAGATCGCGGCGAAAGCCAGCATCCCGGAAGATGCATTGATCCCTTATGGCCACTCCATGGCCAAGGTGGATCTGCACAAGATTGAAGGGGCACCGAGTGGCAAGCTCGTGCTTGTCACCGGTGTGTCCCCAACACCCGCGGGGGAAGGCAAGTCCACTGTCCTTATTGGGCTCACTGATGCCCTGGCACAGCGTGGACACAACGTGGCTGTGGCTTTGCGTGAGCCATCCCTCGGCCCGGTCATGGGCATCAAGGGTGGTGCTGCGGGCGGCGGCTACTCGCAGGTGGTTCCGATGGAAAACATCAACCTGCACTTCACCGGCGACTTCCACGCGATTACCAGCGCGAATAATACGCTCGCCGCGATGATTGATAACCACATCCAGCAGGGCAATGATCTGCGTATCGACGAACGCCGCATCACCTGGCAGCGCTGCCTCGACGTCAATGACCGGTCACTCCGCAAGGTGGTCACGGGACTTGGCGGGCCAGGCAATGGTCTGCCGGCTGAAACCGGATTCACCATCACTGCGGCAAGTGAGATCATGGCCATCCTCGGTCTTGCGACGGATCTGGAGGACCTCAAGGAACGGCTCGCACGCATCACTGTTGGCTTCACCTATGACCTCAAGCCGGTCACTGCGGGTGAGCTCAAGGCGGAGGGCGCGTTGACGGCGCTGCTCAAGGACGCGATGAACCCGAACCTCGTCCAGACTCTTGGTGGCACACCGGCGTTCATCCACGGCGGCCCCTTCGCCAATATTGCGCATGGGTGCAACACCCTCGTCGCTACGCAAACTGCGCGAGCTTGTGCTGACATCGTGCTGACAGAAGCTGGCTTTGGTTCTGACCTTGGTGCGGAGAAGTTCTTTGACATCAAGGCTCGCTATGGCGAACTCGATGTGGCGGGTGCTGTGGTTGTGGCCACGATCCGCTCGCTGAAGTACAACGGCGGTGTCGCCCGCCAGGATCTTGAACAGGAGAACCTTGAGGCGCTGCGCGCTGGTGTGGTGAACCTGGAGCGCCACGTAGAAAACATCCGCAAGTTCGGCGTTACTCCCGTGGTCGCGCTCAACCGTTTCACGTCCGACACCGAGGCGGAAATGGAGGCTATGCGCGCGTGGGCCGCAGACTTCGGCGTTGCGCTGGCGGATGCAGATGTGTGGGCTAAGGGCGGCGAAGGCGCGTTAGAGCTCGCCGATGTCCTGCTGGACAACCTCACTGAGGGCACCTCCACGCAGCTGTATGACCCGGCCGATGGCATTGAGAATTCGATCGAAACCATTGCGAAGGAGATTTACCGTGCTGACTCCGTGCAGTACTCCGTTAACGCCCAGCGCGACCTGAAAACGCTGAAGCAGAATGGCTGGGACACCCTGCCGGTGTGCATCTCCAAGACGCAGTACAGCTTCTCTGATGACCCGGCTCAGCTCGGTGCGCCAACAGGCCACACCCTGCACGTGCGCAAGCTGATTCCGCGTACCGGTGCTGGTTTCATCGTTGCGCTGACTGGTGATGTGATGACCATGCCAGGTCTGCCCAAGGTGCCTGCCGCCAACAATATTGATGTTGACGCAAACGGTAAGGTCAGCGGACTGTTCTAGGACTCATCCGCAGTATCCGCAGTATCCGCAGTATCCGCAGTGCTGCCCGGCCAGCCCGGGTAGCTCGGCGGGGTGCCACCGAATTCGGGGCACAGTGATTGGAAGGAACACCAGTCACAGAGTTTGGATTTCTTTGGGCGGAATTTTCCAGACGTGCCATCGGCTTCGATCTTGGCCCACAGGTCACCGAGGTCGCGTTCGAAGTACTCCAGTTCCTCACGCGACGGCGCGAGGAACATGGAATCCATGACCTTGAGGTACATCAGGCGCAGCTGGTGCGGGATCGTGCCGAACAAACGCCAGTAGACCAGCGCGTAGAAGCGCATCTGGAACTGTGCCTCGGCGGAGAAGCGCGGTGAAGGTTTCTTGCCCGTCTTGTAGTCCACCACGCGCACCTCGCCCGTCGGTGCGATGTCCACGCGGTCAATAAAACCGCGCACTGGCACGCCATTGGGCAGGACGGTATCTACGTACATTTCCTGCTCGTGCGAATCAAAGCCGAGCGGGTTTTCCATCTCGAAGTAGCCGCGCAGAAGCGTGCGGGCATCAACGAAGAGCTGGTGTTCATCCTCGATCGGCTCGGCCTGGGTGGCGTCTTGCTCCAACATCTTCGTCCACGACGGCTTGATCTGCTTCACCGCCGCCGGAAACGTGCGCTGCTCACGTGGCCACGCGTGCATCTCTTCCAGCACGGCATGAACAAGGTTGCCCTTGACCTGCGCTTCCGTCTTCGGTTCCGGCAGCCGATCAATAGCGCGAAAGCGGTATTTGAGCGGGCACTGCTGGTAATCGTTGGCGCGGGATGGGGATAATGCGAGCGGTCGTGGAGTCATATTGCCCTTCATCCTAGAGTGGTGGGTATGCCAGTTGCTCACCAGATCAGTGATTTCACCGAGTTCATAGCCGCCAGCCCGAGCGCGTTCCACGCCGCCGCGAATACCCGCGATGCACTTGTCGCCGCAGGTTTCAGCGAAGACACGGCCACCACGCCGGGAGGGCATGTGCTTATCGACGGTGGCGCCGTCCTCGCCTGGTGGATCCCCGAGAACCCCAAGCCGGGCTTCCGCATCGTCGGTTCTCACACTGATTCGCCGGGCCTGATGCTTAAACCTCAGCCGGACGTGCAGAGCGAAGGTGTCCGCCAAGTGGCAGTGGAGGTCTACGGTGGACCGATCTTGTCTTCCTGGTTTGACCGGGAGCTGCGTTTCGGTGGGCGAGTCGCGTTGCAGGATGGTTCCACGCGTCTCGTGGACACCGGCGCCGTTGCACGTGTACCGAATTTGGCCATTCACCTTTACCGCGGCGATGCGCCGGACATGGACCGTCAGGTGCACACACAGCCGATCATGATGGTGGATTCCCCGATCATGGACATCGTGGCCGAGGCCGCTGGGGTAGCGGTGGATGAGATCGTGTCACATGAACTCATCAGCGCGGACGCCCAGAAGCCCGAGGTCGTTGGGGACATGCTGGCGGCGGGGAGGTTGGATAATCTGTCGAGCCTGTGGGCGTCGATAAGCGCACTGCTTCGTGCTGTGAAAGAAGACCCGGAGCATGTGCTCGTGCTGGCCTCTTTCAATCATGAGGAGGTCGGCTCGGCCTCCGTCACGGGTGCGGGTGGGCCGCTGCTCGAGCGCGTTCTCACCATGCTGGCTGACAGCACGGGCCAGCCTATCGACGCTTTCCGTCAGTCCACCATGATCTCCGCCGATGCGGCGCATGCAGTGCATCCGAACTACTCGGGCAAACATGATCCGACGCATCGCCCGCTGATGAACCGCGGACCGGTGCTGAAGATCAATGCGAACCAGCGTTATGCCTCTGACGCGGTGACCGAAGCAGCGTGGATTCGGGCAGCGCGCGCGGCGAACGTACCCGTACAGACCTTCGTTGGGCACAACTCTGTGCCGTGTGGTTCGACGATCGGTCCGATTGCGTCCACACGCCTGGGCATTCCCACCGTGGACGTGGGCATCCCGCTGTTGTCCATGCACTCCGCGCGTGAACTCGCTGGTGTGCAGGACCAACTATGGTTCGCGGACGCACTTACGGCATACTTTGTTGGCGCATAAAGACCTCTGGATTAATACCGACCACAAGGAGAACTATGTACTCCGGCCCCTTCCGCCCCGGCGATAAAGTGCAGCTGACTGACGCAAAGCGCCGTCACTTCACCATCGAGCTCGTGCCCGGCGCGAATTACCACACCCACAAGGGTGCAATCGCCCATGACGACATCATTGGTGCCGATGAGGGCTCCGTGGTCCAGTCCTCCATGGGATCGGACTACCTGTGCTTCCGTCACCTGCTGGTGGACCACGTGCTGTCCATGCCGCGTGGTGCAGCGGTGATTTACCCGAAGGACGCGGGCCAGATCCTTGTTGAGGGCGATATCTTCATGGGTGCTCGCGTCTTGGAAGCCGGTGCTGGTTCGGGTGCACTGACCATGTCGCTGCTTCGTGCCGTGGGCCCCGAAGGCCACGTGTTCTCCTACGAGATCCGCGATGATCACCTCCAGTTTGCCCGCGACAACGTGGAGGATTACTTCAATGGGCAGCCGGAGTGGTGGTCCCCGCGTTTGGGAGATTTCGGGGAGGTCACGCAGGAGGACCTTGGTGGTCCAGTTGATCGCGTGATCTTGGACATGGTGGAGCCGTGGCACTTCATCGAGACGGTGAAGAACGTGCTCATTCCGGGTGGTGTGTTCATGACGTATGTGGCCACCGTGCCACAGCTGATGAACATCGTGGAGGCTATCCGTGCTGCTCAATGCTTCACGGAACCGCGCTCCTGGGAAACCCTGCTGCGCGAGTGGAAGGTCGAAGGCTTGGCCACCCGTCCGGAGCACCGCATGAATGCCCACACTGCCTTCCTCGTGTGGACGCGCCGTTTGGCAGACGGTGTCACCCCGCCGCGAGTGCAGCGCAAAGCCCGCCGCTAAGGCGATAAGGTAAGCAGCATGACCGAACCTGTGCGAGATGCTGACTTTCGGGAGTTAAAGACTCAGAACCAAGCTTTGAGCGCGCGCAACAAGCAACTGGCTGAAATGCTGAAGGTATCGCGCGACAAGCTCAAAGATCTTTCGGCACAGGTGGAGGCGCTCGGGGAACCGGCGTCGACGTATGGGATCTACTTGGGCCCGGCACGTCGTGGACAGGAAGCAGAGGTGTTTACCTCCGGGCGCCGGATGCGCTTGAAGGTGTCCCCGAACGTGGAGCCAGGCTCCTTGACCATCGGTGGTCTGGTCCGCCTGGGCGAAGGGTCCGTTGTGGTGGAAGCCTGCGGTTTCACTCGCGTGGGGCAGCTGGCCACAGTGTCAGAGAAGATCGGCTTTGATCGTGCGATTGTCTCTGACATGCAGGGGGCCGAGCAGGTCGTTCAGCTGACGGAGAAGCTTCAGAAGACCGCCCGTGCCGGGGATACGGTCCTGCTTGACTATAAGTCTGGTTATGCGTTTGAACGCATCCCGAAGACGGAGGTCAACCAGCTCTCGTTGGAAGAAGTGCCTGACGTTACATACGACGACATCGGTGGCCTGCGGTCCCAGATTGAGACGATCCGGGATTCGGTGGAACTGCCGTTTGCGCATCCTGACCTGTACAAGGCCTACGACCTCAAACCACCGAAGGGCGTGCTGCTGTACGGTCCGCCGGGATGTGGCAAGACGCTCATTGCTAAGGCAGTGGCTAACTCGCTGTCCTCCCGCATTGGTGATGGCGGCAAGGCTCACTTTCTCAACGTCAAGGGCCCTGAGCTGCTGAATAAGTACGTCGGTGAGACGGAGCGTCGTATTCGCCTCATCTTCGAGCGCGCCCGCGAACTCGCGTCTGAAGGCCGCCCAGTCATTATCTTCTTCGATGAGATGGAATCCATCTTCCGCACCCGTGGCTCCGGTGTGTCTTCCGATATGGAAACCACCGTGGTGCCGCAGCTCCTCACGGAGATTGACGGTGTCGAGGATATCGCCAACGTCATCGTCATCGGCGCCACCAACCGTGAGGAGCTCATCGACCCGGCGATCCTGCGCCCGGGCCGCCTGGACATCAAGATCCGGGTGGATCGCCCTGACCGTGCCGAAGCCAAGGACATCTTCGCGCGTTACCTCACCCAGGACGTACCGCACGATGGGGAGGTGGACGAGCTCATCCAGGTTGCCGTGGATACGCTCTACGCGCCGCGGCCATTCGTGAAGCTCACGCTTGTCGACGGCTCCCAGGAAACCCTCCACTACTCCGACTTCGTCTCCGGCGCCATGATTGCCAACGTTGTGGACCGTGCGAAGAAGCTGGCCATCAAGGATGAGATCGCCGGGCACGGGTCCGGCGTGACGGCCGATCATCTGCGCGCCGCGGTGCGTGCGGAGCAGGATGAGAGCGAAGACATGCCCAACGTGTCTAATCCGGACGAGTGGGCGCGTATCACCGGGCGCACTGGCAAGCGGGTAGTCGCAGCTGAGGTGCTGTGATAGCTCGAGGAGCCGAAAGGTAGTTAAATATCGCGCAGACGTATCTCGAGGTCGAACGCGAGCACGAGGGCCCACGCCAGTTCACGTTTTTGTCGGAAGGTGAGAAGCCCGATCTGATCGAACACGCTGCTTCTCGAGACCGTTTGCACATTGTCTAGGTTCACCGCAGATTCGTGATCCAGTCCGTTTCGTTCGTCGACGATCACTTCTGTTCTCAACCCCCGTACCTTGGTGAAAATTGGGGCAACGGTGATATTGGAAAGATAAGGCAGGGCAACGTCGCGTGTAAGTACCACTGCAGGGCGGATCTTATCCATGTGAACCCAGTAAATGCCCCCGGACCGGATGTCAGTCATCGAGCACTACGTTTCGGCTTACCCAGTCGACTATCAGGTCGGCTTCTGGTTCAGGGTTATCGCGTAGGATCTCAACGTCCCTGAGCGCGATAAGTCTACGCAGCTCTCTTTCAACCGCACTCTCGACGATGTCTGCGCGGCTACGCGCCAGTTCTGATGCGACGGCCTCATCCATCGCGGAAACAAGGCTGTCAGAGATCCTCAGCGATATTTGTCGTGTTTGCGAGTTCATATTGCCCATTGTATCCCAAAGTGGGATACACCTAAGTGCTGCTGGTTGGCTCTGCGCAGAGTGCTCGAAGTGCAGTGTCGAAGTCCTGGTCGGACAAATGCGCGAAGCTCATGATGATGCCCTCGTGCCATTGTTCTTGCCCAGACCACAGGGACTCCAACCTGCCGCATTCGATCCCTGCCGCCTGGAGGTCAGCGACGAACGCGTCGCGGTGGCCGGGGGAGACGAAGGTCAACGCCAAGTCGACGCCATTGGATTCCGCCATTTCGCTTACGTGCGCACCACGGGCTTCGAGCACTGGAACGAGATCAGCCTGGATGATCGCCCGTCGTTTGGAGAGCCTGTTCCGCACAGCCTTCGTGTTGCGGCGAACGTGGCCGTTTTTCAGCAGGTGCGCGACCGCTAACTGAGTCACAGCGGACACTGGCATGCCGAGGATCTTCCTTGTTTCCCGCACATCCTCGGCGAAGGACGAGGGAGTGACAACGTAGCCGGCTGAAAGGTTGCGGCTGAGCAATGTCGAGAAAGTGCCGAGGGTGAAGACATCTGCCGCCGTGTTTAGCGCTGCTAGGGGCGGCTGCGGTGCAAGGCGGTAGCGGAGCTCCGCGTTGAAGTCGTCCTCGATAAGGGCAGTGCCGGTCTTCGCTGCCCAGGCGAGGAGTTCGGAACGTCGACCAGCAGGCATCGACGCGCCGAGGGGGTGCTGGAAGGCGGGGGTGACAAGCAGCGCATCCAATTCTTTGGGTAAAAGATGTACGTCCACCCCGGACTCGTTGACAGCGCACGGCACCGCTTCATGGCCCACAGTCGGGATAACGCGTCGCAGGCCGGGGTGTCCAGGGTCCTCAACACCGACGCGTAGCTGGCCGCGACGCTGCGCGAGGGTGAGCAGGATGAGCATGAGGCCCTCACGCGAACCGCCGGTGATGATGATCTGAGACTCATTCACGGTCAGGCCTCGGGTAAGGCGAAGATGTTCGGCGATCGCACGACGTAGTTCGGGTTGCCCGGCGGCATCGATGGTGATGGCAGGTTCCGCGGCAGCCTCCCGCCACGCTTGGCGCCACGCGGCGGGGCGGACGCCCCCGGCGTGTCCTGAAGACGGCTTCAATGAGATAGTTTTTTGCGCCGATTCAACCTGTGGCCGAAAAATCGGGCTTTTCGCTGTGCCAGGCTTCCCGGCTGGCAGGTCGGGGTGCACGCGCGTTGGGGACCCCTGCGATGCGAGCAGATAGCCTTCGCTAACGAGCTGGTCGTAGGCGGTGACCACACTCCCGCGTGAAATTCCCGCCAGTTTTGCTAGCTCCCGTGTTGAGGGCACCTCATCCCCTGGCTGCAGCGATCCGTCAGTAATAGCCGTCCGGATGGCGGCGGCCACTTGAACGGGGAGGGGGATGGGGAGGGCGCGGGAGACGTCGATAAGCATACTGGTCCAAAGAATCTAAATAGAACTGGCACTAGGAATCTACCAGTCGCCGGGGAAGACTGGCACCATGACTTTCACTACCAATCTCTCCAAAGCTGAACTGACTGAGACCTTCAAGGGTGGCGTGATCATGGATGTGGTCACCCCGGAGCAGGCAAAGATCGCTGCTGAGGCTGGCGCTGTTGCCGTCATGGCTCTTGAGCGCGTCCCGGCTGACATCCGCGCCCAGGGTGGCGTTGCTCGTATGTCGGACCCGGATCTCATCGAGGGCATCCTGGCTGCCGTGGACATCCCGGTGATGGCGAAGGCTCGTATCGGCCACACGGTGGAAGCCAAGATCTTGGAGCACCTTGGCGTGCACTACGTCGATGAGTCTGAGGTTCTCAGCCCGGCGGACTACGTCAACCACATTGACAAGCGCGACTTCAAGGTGCCGTTCGTGTGTGGCGCGACCAACCTGGGTGAGGCACTGCGTCGTGTCAACGAGGGCGCTGCCATGATCCGCTCCAAGGGTGAGGCTGGCACCGGTGACGTCTCTGAGGCAACCAAGCACCTGCGCACCATCAAGGGCGAGATCGCGAAACTCCAGTCCATCTGGAACTCCAACCGTGATGAGCTTTACGTGGCAGCGAAGGAACTGCAAGCACCGTACGAGCTCGTTGCATACGTTGCTGAGAACGGTAAGCTTCCGGTCCCGCTGTTCGTCGCTGGTGGTGTGGCCACCCCGGCTGACGCTGCGCTCATGATGGAACTTGGCGCTGACGGTGTCTTTGTTGGCTCTGGCATCTTCAAGTCCGGAAACCCTGAGGCACGTGCTGCTGCCGTGGTGAAGGCCACGCAGAACTGGCAGGACATCGCTACGGTGGCTGAGGTTTCCCGCGGTTTGGGTGAGGCCATGGTGGGCATCAACGTTGCAGACCTGCCGGCACCGCACCGCCTCGCGGAGCGTGGTTGGTAGACAACTCGACCAGAAAGCACACGAGCGCGCAGGCCACAGGAGTAGGCTGTGTGCTCGTGAAACATATGCCATCGCTCGGGCTTAACAGCCCGGCGCGCATGACGGCAGTGGGCTTTCTTCTGCTCATCCTCGTGGGCACGCTGCTGCTGATGTTGCCGGTGTCCGCGGAGGGGGACACGTGGACACCATTTATGCCGGCGCTGTTTACCGCCACGTCGGCGGTGACGTTGACGGGCCTCATCGTTGAGGATACGGGGACGTACTGGACCGGCTTCGGCCAAGGCGTGATCATCGCACTGATTCAGCTTGGGGGACTGGGCATTATGTCCCTGGCTGCGCTATCGGGTTTGGTTGTCACTGGCAAAGTCAGTTTGAAGGCACGACGCACGGGCGCTGCTGAGGGTCGTCCTATGTCCGGAACTGGGTTGCGCCGCACGTTGATTTTTACGGTGCTGTTTACTCTGACGGCTGAAGCCCTCATTGCGCTTGTGCTGGGCCTGCGCTTTGCGTTGGGCTATGACCACTCCGCAGGGAGATCAATGTGGGAAGGTATCTTCCATTCGATCTCCGCATTCAACAACGCGGGTTTTAGTACGGAGAGCGATAATCTCATGCCGTTCGCGGCGGACGCATGGATCTTGCTGCCCATCGCCGCAGGTTTCATCGGTGGCGGGCTGGGTTATCCGGTCTGGTCCGAAATAGCTTCACGGATGCGTCACCGGACGTCACGGGCACGGCGCATGTCGTTGACCGCCAGGATTACGTTTGTGTCCACGGGTGCTCTCCTCCTCGCCGGCACGGTGCTGGTCGCCTGCACCGAATGGGAAGGCCAGCTCGCTGGCCTTCCCGTGTGGCAAAAGCTTCTCAATGCGTTTTTCTCAGGGGCATCACCGCGTACCGCCGGGTTCAATTCCATCGACTATGGCGACGCGCACCCCATCACCTTGATGGGCACGGATCTGCTCATGTTCATCGGTGGTGGCTCAGCCGGCACCGCGGGCGGTATCAAGGTGACCACTGCCGTCGTTCTGGTGGCGGCCATGGCATCAGAATTCCGTGGCAGAGAAGAAACAACTGTGGGCAAGCGGACATTGCCAGATGCTGCGACCCGGCAGGCGCTTGCACTGGCATGTGCGGGTTTCGCAATCATCATTCTTGGCATCGGTGCTGTGCGGGTTTTTGACCCGGAGTTCACTGGCGATCAGGTGGCGTTTGAGGTGCTGTCTGCCTTCGGCACCGCAGGTTTGTCCACTGGCATCACGGCTTCTTTGTCTGCGCCTTCACAGATTGTTCTGTGCTTCATCATGTACCTCGGCCGTATTGGATCAGTCACTCTCATTGCAGCGCTTGCCGCAACGACGTTGAATCGTCGTTACAGCTACCCGGAAGAAAGGCCCTTCATTGGCTAAGCAAATTCGCGCATTCCATGGCTCTCATGGGCGCATTAATATTCCGCCCGTCATGGTGATCGGGCTGGGACGCTTTGGCATTTCCCTGGCTTCAGAGCTCACCGCCAATGGGGTGGAGGTTCTCGGGGTTGACGCAGATAGCCGCGTGGTCAAAGAGCACGCGCCGTATCTCACCGATGCAGTCGTGGCGGACACAACCGACCCGGAGGCACTCGAACAGCTCGGTCTCGACGACATTGAGTGCGTGGTTGTCGCTGTGGGCACACAGCTAGAAGCCTCGATTCTCACGGTCTCTCACCTGCTCGATGCGGGTGTGCCGGATATTTGGGCAAAGGCTAGCTCGGAAGCGCATGGCCGCATCCTGAGCCAGTTGGGTGTGCACCATGTTGTGCATCCGGAGCGTGACACTGGGCGGCGTGTAGCCCACTTGCTGGGTGGCAAGTTTCGTGAGTTTGCTGAGGTCACCCCTGGTTACTGTGTGACCTCGATGAGCGCACCGCATGCCTTTACTGGATTCGCTTTGGACCTGGATGAAATGTGGCGCAAGCATCGCGTGCAGATCATCGCGATGAAACACGGCAACGGTGATGTCATGCCGATGGTCAATGGGACGGTACTTGCACCCTCGGACATCATCATCGCCGGTGGCAGTCCAGGCGCGCTGGAGTCCCTGAACCGCTAGGCGGCGATACAGGGCATTAAGCTGAACACCCATGACGCGTTTCATGGGTACAGAGACCGAGTACGGCATCACCACCCCCGCCCAGCCGGGGCTGAGTCCGATTGTCAGCTCTACTCATTTGGTGGTGGCATATGCGGCGATGCACACCGCGGCGCGTGCCCGCTGGGACTACCAGGATGAGCACCCGCTGAAGGATTCGCGTGGGTTTGACCTCAAGCGCTATCAAACGGTGCCTATCGTCGCACCGGATGCACTGGGTGTGGCCAATGTGGTCACGGAGAACGGCGCGCGCTTCTACGTGGATCACGCGCACCCAGAGTATTCCAGCCCGGAAATCTCCGATGCGTTCAGCGCGATGGTCTATGACGCAGCGGGTGACCTCGTTCTTAACCAGGCCGCGGCACGCGTGAAAGAGCTCTACGAAGAGGGCGTTTCTGTTCTGCATGGGCACGATCCGTGCCCGCCGGTGAAGCTGTACAAGAACAATGTCGACGGCAAGGGCGCCTCCTACGGTTCGCACGAGAACTACCAGTACTCACGCGCAACGCCGTTTGAGGCGATTACGCAGGGCCTCATCCCGTTCTTTGTCACCCGCCAGATCTTCACCGGGGCCGGCCGTATGGGCTTGGGGGAGGCCGGTGAGCAGGATGGTTTCCAGATCTCCCAGCGCGCGGACTATTTCTTCCAGGAAGTCTCGCTGGAGACCACGCTTAACCGCGGCATCATCAATACCCGCGATGAACCCCACGCGGATGCCACGCAATTCGGTCGCCTCCACGTCATCGTGGGTGATGCGAATATGTCGCAGTACGCCAGCCTGCTCAAGCTCGGCACCACCAAGCTCGTGCTCGATGCGATTGAACAGGGCGTTGACTTTAGCGATCTGCGTCTCAAGGCTCCGGTCGCAGAACTCAAGGCAGTCTCGCGGGACTTAAGCTTCACGCATGAGCTGACGCTTATCGACGGCTCAACGGCCACCGCCATCGCCCTCCAGCGGGCGTATCGGGATCGCGTGGTGGCGCAGGATGACGTCGATAAGCAAGTGCACGCTTTGTGGGGCGAGATCCTCGATGATCTGGAGCGTGACCCGCTGAGCACCGCGGACCGTCTTGATTGGGCGGCGAAGTACACGCTGATCAATGGGTTCATCCAGCGCGGTGTCGACATGGGCGATGCAAAACTGAAGGCAGTGGACTTGCAGTATGCGGACATTGATCCGCAGACCTCGCTGTATCACGCGCTGGTGCGGGCGGGGCGGATGCGCACACTCGTGAGCGCTGAGGAGATCGCGCGGGCCGCGGCCAACCCGCCGGAGGACTCACGCGCGTACTTCCGCGGCCGTGTGGCTGCGAAGTTTGGCGCGGATGTGCTGTCTTCCAGCTGGCAGACCATTCAATTTGATACGGCACAGGGGCCGCGGACGATCTCCATTGCCGCGGTGGACAAGTTCACCAAGGACGACGTGGCCCGCATTTTGGACACGGCGGAAACGGCAGATGAGATCGTGGCCGCCCTTGGCACACAGGCGAAGTAGGGTAGAGAACATGGCTCAAGAGCACATTACGAAGCATTCTGGTGGATCTGAGGACGACGGCGACGCACAGGACGCCGGCCAGGTCACTGTCAACACTGCTGGCACTGACGATCTGTTGGATGAGATTGATTCGCTGTTGGACAACAACGCCGAGGAATTTGTGCGTTCCTACGTGCAAAAAGGTGGCCAGTAGTGACGGATCAACCCGTTGTCTACCCACGCCGGATCATGGGCGTGGAAACCGAATTCGGCCTCACCGCTATGCGCGATGGTTCCGCGGTCCTCGGACCTGAGGAGATTGCGCGTTATCTGTTCAAGCCCGTCGTGGCCCAGTACAAGAGCACGAACGTGTTCACGGATAATGCCGCGCGGTTGTACCTCGACGTCGGCGCGCATCCGGAATACGCCACGGCTGAGTGTGACTCGCTGACGCAGCTGCTCAACCACGACAAGGCTGGTGAGCTCCTGTTCAACGACCTGGCTGCGCAGGCGGAGGAAACTCTGGCGAAGGAGGGTATTGGCGGGGACATCTACATGTTCAAGAACAATGTGGACTCCGCCGGAAACTCCTACGGCACGCACGAAAACTACCTGATCAGCCGTGGTCTTTCGCTCAAGCATTTTGGCAAGCGTCTACTGCCGTTTCTGATTACGCGTCAGCTGCTGTGCGGTGCCGGGATGATCAAGAACGGTCAGTTCGTTTTATCCCAGCGCGCCGATCAGGTCTGGGAAGGCGTGTCCTCAGCGACGACGCGAACCCGCCCGATCATCAACACCCGCGATGAACCGCACGGGGATTCCAGCCGGTTCCGCCGCATGCACGTCATCGTGGGCGATTCCAACATGGCTGAGCCCTCATTCGCGCTCAAGGTCGGCTCCACGCAGCTGGTCATTGAAATGCTTGAGGCGGAGTGGGATATTCCAGCTTTCGACGTCGCCGAGCCGATCAAGCACATCAAGGAGATCGCTGCGGACCCCACTGGCCAAACACCGTTGGTACTCAAGGACGGTTCCACGGTGACCGCGCTGGAGGTTCAGCGTGGCGTGTACGAGGCCGCAACCCGTTGGCTGGAACAACGCCCTGATGAAGGGGCCCCGGTGGAGGAGTTGCGCCGTGTCCTTGAACTGTGGGGGCGGGTTCTCACGGCCGTCGAAAAGCAAGACTTTGAGCCTGTCAGCACGGAGATTGACTGGGTGATCAAGCGCAACCTCTTGGAGCGCTACCGTGCGCGCTTGGGCGGGGATTGGTCACACCCGAAGCTGGCGCAGATTGATCTGGCTTATCACGACATCAACCGGGCGCGTGGGCTGTTCTACCTGCTGGAACGTAAAGGTCTGGTCAAGCGGTGGACAACCGATGAGGCGATTGCGGCGGCCGCGCACACCGCGCCGGAGACAACGCGCGGTCATCTGCGCTCACTGTTCCTCAAGGAAGCCCGCGCGCTCGGTGCCCACCACACCGTGGACTGGGTTCACCTCAAGGTGGACCGCCCCGTGCCGCAGACGGTGGACCTTCAGGATCCGTTCGCGGTGACAGATTCCCGCGTGGATGGTTTGCTGGCCTACATGCGTGAACACGCTGATGAACTCGATGCGCCACTAGGGGGAATTCGTGGCTAAACCTTCCAACACTGTGCACCCGAATGCGGATGCCGCAATCCAGCGGCTGACCAACCTCACTTTTGCTCTCTTGGGGTCCAACCGGCCCCGGGAGTATGAGTGGGTGCGCAGCAATGTTGAAGGGTATGAGAACCGAACGGACGTGGCCTTCAAGCGCTTGATCACCCGCGATGTTGTTTCTTTGAAGCGTGCCGGTGTGCCAGCGCGTGCAGAAAACGGCTTGGTGTGGGTGAACAAGGACGCCTATGAGCTCCCGCCCATTTCTTTCACCGATGAGGAAGCATTTGTCCTTGGCTTGGCAGGCGACCTTGGCACGCAGGGGAGTCTTGGCGCTTTCGCACGTTCCGGTTGGACGAAGATCGCTGCCGCGGGAGCTACCCGCACGTTTGATGAGGTTCCCATTGCCGCGCTGGACAACGATATTTCACGTTTGGATTCAGACATCGTGGCTGCTGTTACCGCATGTGTCCGGGCGAAGATCCGCATGCGTTTCGATTACAAGCCCGCACCAACCGCGGAGACTCAAACACGGACGATGGACCCGTGGGGCATCGTCGCACTGAATAATCGAGCTTATGTTGTCGGTTTTGACGTTGAACGCCAAGCGCCGCGCAGCTTCCGTGCGGTCCGGGTATCCAACATCCGCAAGGTTCAGGCCACAGGCTTCACTGAAGCTGACAAGCCACTGCAACAAGTGGTCGAAGAATCATTGCGGGGTCCGGTTGTGGACGCAGTGGTGACCATTGATCCTGGCACCTGTACTGAACTCGCGGCGGCAGGGGAGGCCCGCGCTGATGGTGCTCTTGTCTTTAAAGGTGTTGAGCGCGATTGGCTCGTGCGCACCGTGGCCAGTTACGCGCCTCACGCAGTCGTTCAAGAGCCGGAGGATGTGCGTGAGAGTGTGATCGCATTGCTGCGCGCTGCCGCACAAGGAGGCGAAGAGTAGTGACGAAGAAGGATAGCCCGGAGAAGATCTCCAACCTCGTACGCACGCTTAACCTCATCCCGTACCTGCACAAACACCCGAATGCCACCCCGATGGAGATCGCCCGCGACCTCGGGTACTCGCACACGGACGTGATGGGGGATCTGCAGCGCCTCATGCTCTCTGGCGTGGGTAAACGCCCCGAGGAACTGATCGATCTTGCCCCCGAATGGTCTGGTGTCACCGTCATCGATGACCAGGGCATGAATGCTCCTTTGCGCCTGACACCCACTGAGGCTAATGCCTTGCTTCTCACTCTCGAATCGCTGGAGACGATGCCGGGTCTCATTGACCACTCCGCGGTGACATCGGCGGCGCAGAAGATCCGCGAAGTGATGAGCAATGTGGGAGTGTCTGATGCAGAGCACCCGGATACCCCCGGTGCACTCGGCCCGATTTCAGAGGCATTGTCCCAGCGCAGAATGTTGCGTCTGACGTATTACTCCGCCACGTCCGACACAACACGTGAGCGCACCGTCGCCCCCGTGGGAATCTTCCATCGCGATGGCAACACGTATCTCTCCGCCGTCGAAGAGGGTACCGCCAAAACCTTCCGCGTGGATCGCATTAAAGAAGCGCTGCTTATCGACGATCCCGTGCCCGCCTCCGCCTCCACCCCCGGTAGCTCGGTCTACAACGCAGCTGATCCTTTCGGTTTCGGCGACGCAAAGGTAGCCACGCTGCGCATCCACCCGGAGGCGACCTGGCTGGCGGATTTCTGGCAGATCGAGCTGCATGACGAGCGGGATCGTGGTTGGGTAGTCGCAACAATGCCCTATGGCAGCGATGACTGGCTGGTGCGTTTTTGCCTGAGTCAGGCTGACCGGGTGGATGTCGTGGAACCAATTCACATCGCCGAAGAGCTGGCCGCTCGTGGCAAAGCTGCGCTTGAGCGTTATGCTTGACGGGATAGTTCGCCCCACTGTGTGAAAGGAAATCCGATGCCAAATCTCGGCCCCATGGAAATCCTCCTGATCGTCTTTGTCATCCTTCTTCTGTTCGGCGCAGCCAAGCTCCCGGACCTTGCTCGCTCCGTCGGCCGTTCCGCGCGCATCTTCAAGTCTGAGGTCAAGGAGATGCAGAATGATGAGGCACAGGCCAATCAGCAGCAGAACCAGGCCCCAGCACAGCCACGTGAGCTGACCAGCGGAAACACCGGCACGTCGGCTGCGCAGTCTGCTGCAGAGCAAAGTTTCTGGGATCGCCCGGAGAACCAGCGGAACAACCCGGCTAATTAATCCGTGACCTCTCCATCCACCGCGTCCCCGCAGAAGAAGAGGCGGCGGAGGCGGAATAACCCCGAGGGATCCATGTCCCTCGTTGAGCACTTGCAGGAGCTGCGCCGCCGGGTGCTGATCTCCTTGGCCGCCGTCGTTGTGGGCACCGTGCTCGGGTTCATCTGGTACCAGTGGGCACCCGGCAACATCTTGCCCCTGGGAGAAATCATCCGCCGGCCGTACTGTTCGTTGCCGGTGGAGCTGCGCGCTGACCTCACCTCGGATGGCTCGTGTCGCCTTATCGCGACATCCCCGTTTGAGATGTTCATGCTGCGCCTGAAGGTTGGCTTCCTCGCGGGACTCGTGGTTGCCTCACCAGTGTGGCTCCTGCAGATCTGGGGCTTCATCACCCCGGGCCTGCTCAAGAATGAGCGTCGCTGGACCCTCTCCTTTGTCACCTTTGCAGTGACTCTTTTCGTTGCGGGTGCAGTGCTTGCGTACTTCATCGTTGACCAGGGCCTGTATGTGCTCATGTCCATCGGTCGTGAGTACCAAGTCGGTGCCCTGTCCGGTGGCGAGTACTACAACTTCGTTCTTGCCCTCATCGTCATCTTCGGTGTCAGCTTTGAAGTGCCACTGCTCATCATCATGCTGAACCTGACTGGGCTGTTGCAGTATGACCAGGTTCAGGACAAACGCCGCATCATCATCGTTATCCTGTTCATCTTCGCGGCGTTTATGACCCCGGGCCAGGACCCGTTCTCCATGATCGTGCTGGCGCTTTCACTGTGCTTCCTCGTGGAGATGGCATTCCAGTTCTGCCGTATTCATGACAAGCGCAGCGCCAAGAAGAACGAGTGGGTCGACCTGGCAGATGATGAGGCATCGGGCCCGATTTCTGCGCCCACACCAGTCGGCGCTGCCACATCCGTTGGCGGACCAAAAGGTCCGGTACACGCGTCTGCTGCACCGCAGGCCCCGTCGCCGGTTGCTCCACCAACGCGTTCAGAAGGCATCAACAACGCCTCTGACACCCCGGGCTACTTCGACGACGTTCTCTAGCCCCCACCACGTAGGGTGGGGGACATGGAATCCGGCTCATTTTCTTCGCATCTCGACGAGTTTCGTGCCACCAAAAGCTTTCCCCTCGATGATTTCCAGGTGGAGGCCTGCCAAGCAGTAGAAGATGATCGCGGGGTGCTTGTGTGCGCGCCGACGGGCTCGGGTAAAACCGTGGTCGGTGAATTCGCCGTCTCTTTGGCCCTCTCACGCGGCACAAAGTGTTTCTACACCACGCCGATTAAGGCGCTGAGCAACCAGAAGTACCACGATCTCGTCGATGAGCATGGCGAAGATGCAGTCGGCCTACTCACCGGCGATACAAGCATCAACGGCAACGCCGAGATCGTGGTCATGACCACCGAAGTGCTTCGCAACATGATCTATGCCGAATCGCCGGCGCTTGATCGCTTGTCGCATGTGGTGATGGATGAGATCCACTATCTCGCGGACCGTGACAGGGGAGCGGTGTGGGAAGAGATTATCCTTAACCTCGACGAGTCCGTTCGCATCATTGGTTTGTCCGCCACGGTGTCCAACTCGGAGGAATTCGGCCAGTGGTTGGGCGAGGTTCGTGGGGACACGGAAATCATCCTCTCGGAGAAGCGCCCGGTGCCGCTCAACCAGTTCATGATGGTGCAGCGCAAGATCCTGCCGTTGTTTGAGCCTGGCACTGACGGTCAGGTGAATAAGGATCTGGAGCGCACCATCGAGCGCCTGGAATCCGGTGCAGCCAATGAAGGCCGCGATGATTTCCGTGAGGGCCGCGGTTTCCGTTCCCGTTCGGGCGGTGGACGCAGTGGCTATGAACGCCCTCAAGACCGTGTCCGCCCAGTGGGGCGCCCGGAGGTCGTGGAATCGCTCAAAGGCCGCGACATGCTGCCCGCCATCGTGTTCATCTTTTCCCGTGCTGGTTGTGACGGTGCGTTGTTCCAGTGCCTGCGTTCCCGCAAGGAGCTGACCACTCCCGAGGAAGCGGAACTGATCAAGCAGATCGCGGATGAAGGCGTCGAAGGAATCCCTGAGGAAGACCTCGAGGTTCTCAACTTCCGCCAACTGCGCACCGCGTGGTCCCGGGGATTCGCGGCGCACCATGCCGGGTTGTTGCCGGCGTTTAAACACATCGTCGAAAAGCTCTTCGTGCAAGGTCTCGTGCGCGTCGTTTTCGCAACGGAGACCCTGGCTCTGGGTATCAACATGCCGGCGCGCACCGTGGTGCTGGAGAAGCTGGTTAAGTTCAACGGCGATGCGCACGTTGATCTCACGCCGGGCCAGTACACGCAGCTGACTGGCCGCGCAGGCCGTCGTGGCATTGACACGATTGGTAACGCGGTGGTGCAGTGGTCGCCCGCGATGGACCCTCGTGCAGTGGCTGGGCTTGCGTCGACGCGCACGTACCCGCTGATCTCGCTGTTCACGCCGGGCTACAACATGGCCATCAACATGCTGCAGATGAATGGCTTTGAGGCCTCGATCCGGCTGATTGAGAAGTCGTTTGCGCAGTTCCAGACTGACCGCAGTGTCGTCGGTGAAGTGCGCAATATCGAGAGGAAGAAGGACAAGGTTGTGTCCTTGCGTGCTTCCCTGAAGGAGGAACTTGCGGAGCTTGGCCTTGACGAGGACATCGATTATGCCGCTGAGCTCGTCGAGTATACCCGTTTGCGCCGTGACCTTTCCGAGGAAGAGAAACGCTCCAAGAAGAATTCCTTGAATGAGCGCAACAAGGAAATCCAGCGAGTCCTTGGGCGCCTTCAGATCGGCGATGTCATCGCGTTGCCGTCAAAGCGCCGTCCCGAACTCGCTGCCGTTGTCGCGCCTGCTGGTAGGAAGGACGACCCGCGGCCGTGGATTACCACCGAGCGAGGTTGGTCCGGACGTATTGACGCCGCGGCCTTTGCTAATGCACCGGTTGTGGTTGGTTCTATCAAGGTGCCACATGACATCGCGCACAAACCACGCAAGCACACCCGCAAGGTGGTCTACGAGCTCAACCGTGGGCGTTTCAAGGCACCGAAGAAGCTGAAGACACAGGCACGCGTGCGGCCGTCGAAACGCATGCTTGAGCTTCGCGACGCGATCCGGAGCCACCCCATCCACTCCTGGCCCCCGGCGGAGCGTGAGCGCTTGGCCCGTATTGGTGAGGAGATCGTGCGTGAGGAACGCGGACTGGCTACTGCGCAGAACAGTGTGAACACGCAGACGGACACACTGGGTAAGACCTTCGAGCGCATCATCGGGCTGCTGACGGAGATGGATTACGTCGAGTTGGTTGACGGCGAGCCGACGGTGACGGAGGAAGGCGAACGCCTCGCACGCATTCACAACGTGTCTGACTTGTTGGTGGCACAATGCCTCAAGCGCGGGATTTGGGATGAGCTCGACCCAGCGGAACTGGCCGGTGTGGCGTCCATGTGCGTGTTTGAGAACCGCAAGGCAACCGGTGGTTATCCGGAAGCCGCCACCGATCGCATGGCTGATGCCATGAACGCTACTGACCGTATTCACACAGAGCTCACCAGTGATGAGCAGCGTCACCGCCTACCACTGACGAGTATCCCGGATCCCAGCTTCGCCCTTTCGATTCATCAGTGGTGTGCCGGCGCACCACTGGGTTATGCGTTGGCTGCTGCCGCGGAATCAGGTGCGGAGCTCACACCGGGTGATTTCGTCCGGTGGTGCCGCCAGGTCATCGATTTGTTGGAGCAGATCGCGCGCACTGGGTACTCCGAGGAGATCAAGCAGAATGCCCGCAAGGCAGTCGACGCGATTCGCCGCGGTGTCGTGGCTATTGGCAACTAACGTGCCCTCATTCGTCGCGGCGTTTTACGATGGCGGACATGATGCTTGATACCTACGCCCGCCGGATCACAGCCCTTCAGCAGCGCGTTGCTGCTTTAGATCTTGGTGGTGCCATCATCGGCACTGGAGCGGAGCTGGCCTACCTGACGGGCTCCTGGTCCACTTCACACGAGCGTCTCACGGCGTTGGTCGTGCCACCCGGGGGTTATGCTCGCCTGTTTGCACCGGCGACCGATGCTTCCGCAGTCGCAGTAGTCGGTGACATCCCCGGCGTCGTGGTGGAAACCTGGCGTGATGGCAACGAGCCATACACTCGCATCGCGGATCTACTTGCCGACGGCCCTGTTGCGCTTGGATCTTCACTCACCGCTGACCACGTCCTGCGCCTCCAGATGGCGGGGGAGATGGGGGAGACGGTGCTCGCAGCCGATGTGCTGAGCGACGTCTTCGCGGTCAAGGAACAGGAAGAGGTCGCTGAGTTGGAGAAGGCTGCGCGCGCCATCGACGCGGTACATTCGGCTGTGCCGGAGCTGCTCGTCCCGGGCAAGACGGAGCGTGACGTCGCCGATCAGCTTGAGCAGCTCATCCTCAAAGAGCACGCCACCGTTGACTTCGTCATCGTCGGTTCCGGCCCCAATGGCGCTAACCCTCACCATGATTTCTCCGACCGTGTCCTTGAGCCGGGGGATCCTGTCGTGGTGGACATCGGTGGCTCGCTGGCCAGTGGCTACCATTCGGATTGCACGCGTACGTACGCGGTGGAATCCATGCCGGACCGCGCCTTCGTGGCTGCCTACGACGAGCTCCGCGCAGCACAGCTGGAAGCATTATCGACGGCTCGTCCCGGCATGACCGCCGGCGAACTAGACGCCGTCGCGCGCGGCCGCATCAACCATGCTGGGTATGGGGTTTATTTCTCACACCGTCTTGGCCATGGCATTGGATTGGCGCTGCACGAGCCGCCATTCCTCGTCAGCGGCAGTGACACGGTTCTGCAGGAGGGAATGGTCTTCTCCATCGAGCCGGGTATCTACGTGCCGGGGCAGTGGGGCATGCGCATCGAAGACATCGTCGTGCTCGAAGCCCATGGCGCGCGCCCCTTGAACCTGGCGCCGAAAAACCTGCTCGGTTAACGGAACTGATCCATATAATCGGCAGGCATGAGTCATCACGCCAGCTCTCACAACGGAACACTTCTCCTCCTCGGTGCCACCAGTGACATCGGTGGCGAGATCGCAGTACGGATGTGTGCCGGGCGAGAAGTTGTGTTGGCGGGGAGGAATCCGGACCGCTTCGGCAACATCGAAAAGCGCCTGCTGGATGCTGGTGCCACCGACGTCCGGGCACTGGCTTTCGAGGCGACGGATCTTGCCACTCACCGCAGTGTTGTGGAAAAGGCCGGCATAAACGGACCTATCACCACCGCGATCGTGGCTTTCGGCATCTTGGGCGACCAGGAACGTGCGGAGCGCGACGAGGCCCATGCAGCGGAGATAGCCACCATTGATTACGCGGCGCAGGTGAGCATGCTCACTGTGCTCGCCGACGTGTTGGAGGCTGGCGAAATCTTCGCTTTCTCTTCCATCGCTGGGTGGCGGGCGCGGCGGGCGAACTATGTCTATGGCTCGACGAAGGCGGGGCTGGATGCTTTCTGTCAGGGATTGGCTGACCGTTTGCATGGCAGCCCACTCAAGTTGATTACTGCCCGTCCTGGCTTTGTCATCGGTTCGATGACGGAAGGAATGAAGCCCGCACCCCTGTCCGTCACGCCGGATCACGTAGCTGATGCCGTAGTTGGTGCTGCCCGGAAGAAAGGCAGCCGCACCATCTGGATTCCACGCCAGCTGCAGCTACTCGCATGGATCATGCGGTGTGTGCCACGACCCATCTGGCGCCACATACCGCGTTAGCCCCGAGATCAAAGGAGCCACAATGTCGCCGAAGACGAACCGATGCATTCGCCGTGCTGCCCTCGCTGGTGCATGTGCAGCTGTCGCCGCCGCCGGTTGGCGCCACGCCGCGTCAACGAAAGGAACACGAGGGTTATACGCGCGCACGTTCTTACCACTCGTGGCTGGTTTTCTTAAACCCCGGCGGAACCCGAAGGCACCCAGCCTCAACCATCAGTGGCTCACTGGTCAGACCAACGGCGAGCTCATCAGGGCGGATGAAGTACGCGTGATGGGGCTGAACTCATCGATGAACTCGGGCACCGCGTGGCGCATTGAATACTCGACGACGGATGCGGAGGGCCGTCCGCTGCTGGCTACGGGTCTGGTGATCCGCTCGAATAATCCATGGGAGGGCAGTGGCCCCCGTCCGGTTATCGCGCATGCTCCGGGTACACAAGGCACGGCACCGCACTGTGACCCGTCATATTCGTTGTCCGTATTCAGCGCATTCAGATGGCCCTTGGACATCATCTCGGCCTATGAACAGCCGGCGATTAACATGTTCGTCGCTGCCGGATGCCATGTTGTGGTGACGGATTACCCGCGCGATCCGGAATCAGGCCGGCAGCTGTACTGTAACCACGTTGCAGGTGCGCATGCGCTCTACGACGCAGTGCGTGCTGCACGCCACCTGGGTGTGGAGAGTGAGTCTCTGGGACTCTTTGGCTTCTCCCAGGGTGGTGGAACAGTAGCTGCTGCAGTCGAGGAGCCAGAGTATGCGGGCGATCTGCAGCCGAAGGCCGCGGTCTGTGGTGCACCTCCTTCGGATTTTGATGCCATCTTGGACCACGTTGAAGCAGAGACCGCAACGTTCGTTCTGCCCTATGCGCTCGACGGCATGATGGCAGCTGACCCGGCTATTGAAGCAGAACTTGCTCCGCTATTGACGGACTCGGCCCAGGAGCTCCTCGAGCTCGCTCGGCATCGGTGCGTGTTGGGAGCCATGCCGCATTCGGCGCGGCAGGATACGGCGACATGGATCGTCGATAAGCGATCTTTGCCCGACGTCATCGCATCTTTGCCGGCAACACGCGCAGCGATGGACACCATGCGGCTGGGTACGCGCCCGCCGCGCGTGCATACGCGACTGTGGGCGAGTATTGACGATGACATCATCCCGTATACCTCCACGAAGCAGCTTGCCGACGAATGGGGCATTGACCTGCTGACTCGCCGGCTGTTTCCGCTCTTGCGTTTCGACGTGGGCAAGCACCTCATCCCGTTCTTCATCTGGATGCATGATGACGTGACGTGGCTGATTGGCAACCTCCAAAAGGATTAGCGTGCGGTAGTGTTCACCGCATGCCTTTCTTTGTCACCTATGTCCTCATCGAAGCACTCGCCTTCTGGGGCGTAAGCAAGCTTGTCGGGGTGGGCTGGGCGCTCGCTGGCCTGTTTATTCTTATGGCTATTGGGGCCGTGTCCGCGAGCGTGGCCTTGCGGGCGGAACTGCAACGCGCATCCACAGGCGCGTCAACGATGGGCCAATTCGCGGGCGGAACCGCGCTTGTTGCCGCCGGATGGGGCTTGTCCGTTATTCCGGGGTACGTCTCATCACTGGTTGGCGCGCTTTTGGTCTTCCGACCTACCCGGGAGCTTGTTCGTTCGTCGCTGGCGCGTAGCTGGCAGAAGAAGATCGAGGACTTTGGTGTGAAGTTCTACAGCTCCACACCGATGAGTGGTTACTCGCCCACGTATGGATCGTTCATTGACCACGACGAGATTGAGCAGTGGTCCAAGGAGGCTCGGCCTGAGGACTTCGGTGAAGCAGGGGAGCAGCGTTAATGGCGCGTCCTGCGTTGGTTGCCTTTCTGCGCGTTTTTCTCGCTGCCATCGGTGGTGGAGTCTCGTACTTCTCCTTTGAGCCCCATGGACATGCCCTCGCTGGTATTGCCGGCATCGCGTTGTTCTGGGCGGCTCTTCAGCCTTGGCGCACCGTGCCTGGGCCGAGCGTGAAGGTAGGCGCACTGGCGGGCTTTGTGTACGCCCTGTCTTTGTACTTGCCGCTTCTGCCGTGGGTTGGCGAGTTCGTGGGCGCACTGCCATGGGTCGCGCTATCTATTTTCTGTGCCCTGTATTCCATCGTGACCGGTATCTTCGGCACACTCCTGGGGCGCTCCAAGTACGGCTTCATCGGCTTCCCATTCGTGTACGTAGCCGTGGAATACGCGCTGTCATCGTTCCCCTTCGGTGGATTCTCCTGGGTGCGCTTGGCCTGGGGCCAGATCAACAGCCCGCTGGCTAACCTGGCCTGGATCGGCGGCCCAGTGCTGATCACCTTTGCTGCCGTTTTGGTGGCGAGTGCCCTGGCTACTGGGGGCCTGGTGCTGCTCCGTGCGCGGCAGGACGGGCGCTCGCAGATTGCCGTGGCGTTTGCACTGGCCATCGTGCCCTTGGCGGCCGGTGCAGCTGCGGGGTTGAACGTGAATAGGGACTCCCATACCACCGAGGAAGTGACAGTCGCTGCTGTTCAGGGCAATGTTCCGCGCTTGGGCCTTGACTTCAATGCGCAGCGCCGTGCGGTGCTGCAGAACCACGTTGATCGCACACATGATCTCGCGGCGGACCTGCGCTCACAGAATCTCCATGCCGATCTTGTTTTCTGGCCGGAGAATGCCTCGGATGTGAACCCATTCCGCGATAATGAAGCACGGGACCTGATCATGGGCGCCGTGAAAGATGTTCAAGCGCCAGTCCTCGTGGGCACTTTGACGTCGGATAGCGTTGGCGCGCGGAATACCGCTGTCGTTTTTGATCCTGCTGAAGGGGCAGGGGAGAAGCACCATAAGAAGTATCTCCAGCCGTTTGGCGAGTGGATGCCCATGCGTGATTTCTTCCGTCGCTTCTCCTCGTACGTGGACCAGGCAGGTGACTTTAAGCCGGGTACCGGCAACGGTGTCGTGCACATGGGCGGCCATGTTGTTGGGGTGGCCACGTGCTACGAGGTCGCCTTCGACATGGCCTACCGCGATGCGGTTGCCGCCGGTGCGCAAATCCTCACAACACCAACGAACAACGCCACCTTCGGATTTACAGACATGACGTACCAACAGCTGGCCATGAGCCGGATGCGGGCGATCGAAACGGATCGAGCTGTGGTCGTTGCTGCTACTTCGGGTGTCTCCGCCATCGTGCATCCTGACGGATCCGTGTCGCAGCACACCGAGATTTTTGAACCCGCGCACCTGATTGAGCAGCTGCCCCTGCGAGACTCTGTCACGTTTGCCGTGCGTTACGGGCAGTTCATTCAGTGGTTGCTGGCTGGAATCGGGCTTGTGGTCATGCTTGCGTCGTTGTTCCGCGCACGACGGGGGTATGCTTCTAGGTTGACCGAGGAGCAGCCCGCGCTGCACCGTACCCAACAATAAGGAGAGACCGTGGCTGGTAACCCCAGTGACTCGACGCTGGTGATCATCCCAACCTACAACGAGTTGGAGAACCTTCCGCTCATCATCGAGCGTGTGCGTAAGGCTACGCCGGAGGTGGAGATCCTTGTTGTTGACGATAATTCTCCCGACGGCACCGGCGCCAAGGCCGATGAGATCGCAGCCTCTGACAAGCAGGTGCACGTCCTTCACCGCCAGGAGAAGACTGGCCTTCTGGGTGCCTATGTTGCTGGCTTCGAATGGGGCCTTGAGCGTGACTACAAGGTCATCTGCCAGATGGATGCGGATGGCTCCCACGCGCCTGAGGAGTTCCCACGTCTCTTGGCAGCCATTGATGCCGGCGCGGACCTCGTCATCGGTTCCCGCTACGTCGACGGTGGGGAGGCAGTGAACTGGCCGCGTAACCGCTACCTGCTGTCCAAGGCTGGCAACCTGTACGTGTCTCTCGCCCTTGGCACTGATGTTGCGGATATGACGGCGGGCTACCGCGCGTTCCGTCGTGAAGTACTTGAAGCAATTGACTTCAACGAGCTTTCCCGCAAGGGCTACATCTTCCAGGTTCAGATCGCCGACATCGCTGATCAGGAAGGCTTCGACGTGCGTGAGGTGCCCATCACCTTCACGGACCGCACCCTGGGCGAATCCAAGTTGGACGCCAGCTTTGCCAAGGACTCCCTCATCGAGGTGTCTAAGTGGGGCTTTGAGCGCCGTTCCACGCAGCTGAGCAACTTGAGCCATGAGATGGGCCGCTTGGCTAAGTACCAGTTCTCTGAGCTCGGCTTGAATAAGATCCCGCGCACGCTGTCGCGCGCAGCCACGACCGCGTCGGATCTCGCGGAGGAGGGCACGAAGTTGCTCAAGTACGAGGTTGGACGTCTGGTGAACAACCGCCACTAAAACTCTGCGCAAGCGAAAACCCGGTTAGCTCCACAGAGCTAGCCGGGTCATTTTTTGCTTATCGACGTCTCACTGGTCCGCCGACAAACCGCTTAGCTTTCCTGCTGTTCCTTAGCCAAGCGGGCAGCGGCGCGACGGCGCTTACGGAGCTGCTCCAGACGCTCCTCAAGCAGCTCATCCAGCTCGTCGAGGGTACGGCGCTCGCACAGCATGTCCCAGTGGGTACGCGGCGGCTTCACCGGCTTGGACTCAACACCTTCACCCTCCATGAGGGTGCCGGTTTGGCCGTTCTTGCACGGCCATTCCTCGGGCATCTCGGCGTCATCAGCGAAAGGAATCTCGAAGACCTCGCCGGAGGGGGTGCGGTACTTTGCCATCCTGCGGGGAGCAAGATCGTGGTCACGATCTGTTTCGTAGCTCACTGCGCCCATGCGACTACCACGTAGTACCCGGTCAGCCATGCTTTACCAATCCCTTCCTTAAAAAGTTACGGCCCAGACTCAGGCCGTGCGATCTACGAGTATAACGGTTCATCTACATAACGCCGCGTTAGCACTGTTTGTTCCGTGCCGATACCAAAAAGATTATTTCGTCACGCTACGATATTAGGCGCTATGGATACTAGTGGGGAAGTGCTCTCCGACTGCGAGTGGTGTGGTCGGCCATTTGAGCAAACACCAGGACGCGGGCGCCGCAGAAAATACTGCAGTGATTCCTGCAAGCAACGTGCCTATGAGGCGCGACGTGGGATCCCAGCACGCACACGCAATAGCCTCGAAGCTTTTGAGAACGATCAAGTCTCCGGGCAACGCGCTGAAACTATTCGTGACCGTTTGTTCGAGTTAAGGTGCGCCGCAGAAGACATCGCTACGGCGGCGAATGAGGGTGCAGATGCTGAGGAGATTCAGTCCTTGTGTGCTGAGCTAGTTACGATGGCTAAGAAGCTGGAGCAAATCCGCTAAACATTTGAGGGATGAAGGAAGGCGCGAAAGTATGAGCACGGTTGAGCGCGATGGTGACATCACCCGCGAACCGAAGAAACGCAACAACAAGCCGATCATTATTGGCGGCGTCATCGTGGTAACCATTCTCGCGCTGATCGCCATTGTCCCGATGGTGATGGCGCTGATGTCCACACCAGGCATTAAGACTGAGCCCATCGAGACCACAGGTGCTAAGCCGGCATCCACGGAAATGGATGGCACCTGGACGGTGCTGAACCGTCAAGGCAAGAACCACACCTCGGCTGGATTCACCTTCGACGAGTTGCTGCCAGGCGATGCCCGCAATACATCTGGCTCCACGACGAACGTGAGCGGTGAAATGGTCATTGAATCGGGAACTCTCACGTCCGGTGAGGTGACCGTGGATCTGACTAATATCGTCACGGACCGTGATGTGCGTGACGTTAATGTGCGTAGGAAGATCCTCAGCACCGACACATACCCAGAAGCGTATTTCACCTTGACAAAACCGACTGACGTTTCGAGCTTGCCGGAAGACGGTACGGCAGGCACCGTGGAGCTTACTGGCGACCTGACCATCCGTGGCGTCACTAATGAGATCACGCAAGAGTTCACGGTGTTGCGGACCGGGGATCACGTCATTGTCCACGCGGACATTCCGTTCAACCGTCTGGACTACGGAGTGGAAACGCCTGACTTCATTGCCGCAAAGATTGCGGAAGAGGGTCAGATCAATATTCGCCTCAACCTTGTTAAGAAGGATTAAACAAGCTCAACAGCGATCCTTCCCCTTTTGTCCGATAATGTACATTATGTCAAGTAAGGCGTGAGGGGAAGGATCTTTGCTTCAGGACCTTGCCCTAACGCGCTCCCCACCTTTGCCGGTGCGTAAGCGTGTACTGAACAACGTCCAGCATTCCCAACTCCGCCATTGCCTGGCGCAGAGCGAGCTGCCACATCCACAGGCGCCGATACACTGCATCGAACCCATCAGCGGCTGCTTCACGCAGCTGTCCCTGGAATGTGGTCAACTGATGTTTCAGCGATAGCGCTAAATGATCCGGCGCGTGCGTCTCTCCAACCACACGCAAACCGGTGTATTTATCGGCGATCCTTCGCAGCTCATCAGAATCCGAGTATTCCAACGATGGCCAGATGTAGGCGCGCAAGGATTCCATGGCATCTCGCGCGGGGCCAGAAAGCTTCTCTGTTGCTGTGACGCTCTGAATGACTGCCCTGCCATTCTTAGCCAGTAGCTTATCCATGAGTTGTAAACGCGTTCGCCGCTCTAGTTGCGGCAAGGTCTCGAAATACTCAGCGCACACGATGGCGTCATAGCGGCCGGCACGCCGCATAAGTGTTTGCGATGGATCTTCAGTCACGCTGATGTGTACGGAATCCGCCACCCCAGCCAGCGTCAGCCGTTCGCGGAGAGTTCGTAGGACAGCGGAATCAGTGACGACAGCATCCACGGTGGCTCGTCGTGAAGCTGCCGCAATAGCTACTGCCCCACCGGAACACGGGATCTCAGCGACTTGGGTGCCTGCGCGGACCCCAGCTTCGTCGAGAAGCATGCTCACGCTCCGCGCCTGGGCATCACCGAGATCATGCTTCATCGTCTCGAGCGGCGCCGCGAAATGCGTTGTTGCCACGAAATAATTGGATGGCTCCTTACCGCGTCCGGCGGCAGGAACGAAAGACTTTCGGCTCATGCGCTCAGTCGTGGGAACACCCGTGGAGAAATGACCAGCGAATGCACTCATGCCATCTCCCCCGTAACGAGCGACAAGCTCCGGTGGAATCTCCCCACTCACGAGCTTCGGGTCTTGCTTCATGTGTGGCGTTTTGGGTGAATACCCACTGGCGAGCAATCCCTTGAGGACCTTGACGAGGTCAGACGACGTGTCCGTGCGCCATTCACCAGCCATATAACCTTCTGCAAGACCAACCCAGCCCTTCAACGCGATGCGATCGAAGAGCTGAGCATGGTCGACAACGAGGTCATGTTCCCCATCGGGCGACAGTTCAAGGCCCGCCTGAGCGCAATGCTTAGCAAACTTAGCCTCCGCCATGCGAGCACGAATCCGCATACCAGCAGCTGACGGCACGTAAACAAGGGATGGCCAGCGTTCGGCGTCCACGGAATCTAGGTGGGCAAACTGAGCGGAATTCGAGGGCACGTCGTTCAGGATAAACCTTTGGAATGCCCCAAATGCGGAGCCACGACGTGACCAGAAAACAAACCGGCGTATGATCACAAGACGGATCTGCCTTATGGGGCTTCACCCAGGCTAAAACAGGCTCGCAATAAGCCACGCGCAAGAGAAGAAAACTTAAAGGAGTTTTTACATGTCCGACAAACCGTACCGTCCAGCCGGTAACCGCCACCACGTTGTCATCATCGGCTCGGGTTTCGGTGGGCTGTTTGCTGCACGCGAACTTGACGGCGCTGATGTGGACGTGACGCTGATTAGCCGCACGAACTTCCACCTCTTCCCACCACTCCTCTACCAGGTAGCCACCGGCATCCTCGGCAGCGGTGAGATTGCTACATCCACCCGCCAGATCCTGGGTAAGCAGAAGAACACCGACGTTGTGCGCGGCGATGTTACGGACATCAACCTGGACAATCAGACCGTCACCTTCACCGAGGGTGATTCCACTCGCGTCTACGAGTACGACTCCCTCATCGTGGCCGCCGGTGCCGGACAGTCCTACTTTGGCAATGACCACTTCGCTGAGTTCGCACCTGGGCTGAAGACCATTGACCACGCGCTGGAGATCCGTTCCCGCCTGGTGTCTGCCTTCGAGCGCGCCGAGGTGACCGAAGATCCGGCTGAGCGCGAGCGCCTCCTCACCTTCGTCATCGTTGGTGCTGGCCCGACCGGCGTTGAGCTCGCCGGCCAGGTGGCTGAGCTTGCTCACCGCAGCTTCCGCAACGAGTACTCGAACTTCCGTCCGTCGAGCGCCAAGATCATCCTTCTCGATGGTGCTCCGCAGGTACTCCCGCCGTTTGGTAAGCGCCTGGGCAAGAAGGCTCAGCGCGAACTCGAGCGTCTCGGTGTCACCGTGTACCTGAACTCCCTGGTGACCAACCTGGATGAGAACTCGGTGACCTACAAGGACATGACCACCGACGAAGAGACCACGATCGAGTCCTACACCAAGATCTGGTCCGCCGGTGTGGCCGCTTCCCCGCTGGGCAAGATGGTTGCTGATCAGGCAGGCCTCGAAGTCGACCGCGCTGGCAAGGTTCCGGTGAACAAGGACCTCTCCGTCGGTGAGCACCGCAACGTCTTCGTTGTTGGTGACATGATGAACCTTGACCGCCTGCCGGGTCTGGCCCAGGTGGCTATCCAGTCCGGTGAGTACGCAGCAAAGGCCATTAAGGCCGGCGTGGAGGAGAATCAGGAGCCGGATCAGCGCGAGGCCTTCGAGTACTTTGACAAGGGCTCCATGGCTATCGTGTCTCGCTTCCACGCTGTGGTGAAGATGGGCAAGGTAGAAATCGCTGGCTTCATGGGCTGGATCATGTGGCTGCTCGTCCACGTGTCCTTCCTCGTGTCTAAGCGCAACCGCATCGTGTCCATGTTCACGTGGACGCTTAATGCTCTGTCGCCGAAGCGCTACAACCTCGTGTCCACGCTGCAGCACATGCACGCTCGCACTGGTCTGCTCCAGCTGGAAAAGCAGGTTGGGGAAGACGCAGATAAGTACGTCGAAATCCGCGACACCAAGGGCGAGAACTAAACCTCGTTCCGTGGCCTAGCCACCACCTATCTCCACTCCCCTTCCGTCCAAGAAGTGGGGTGGAGATTTTTAGGTTGGGGCGCGTAATATCGCTTGCGCCTTAAAACTTTTCAACCGTTATCCATGAACACGATGAAGGGGGTCCCACAATGCCGCCGATGATTCCGTTGCCGCGTAACCGGAAGGCAGCTGTCAACCGTGATAGGCGCCCCCTCCCCGTTCCCGTCGAAAGGTCCGTGGACTTTTGCCGCGTCTTCATTGACGGAGTGAATCAGCCTGGGACGTACCAGTTCTCCACGGCAATGCGTCAGGTCCACGACATGGACAATGCCTATGTCTGGCTCTCATTGAAAGAGCCAAGCGTAGAGCAGATGGAACAGGTCGCTGCCGAATTTGGCATCCACGAGCTCATTGTTGAGGATGCGGTGACCGCTCATCAGCGACCGAAGGTGGAGCGTTACGGCAATCAGCTCTTCATCGTTGTGCGTACTGTTGACTACCGTGATGATACCCAGGTGACGGACCTCCGTGAGATCATTTCCACTGGTGAAGTGCAGATTCTCATTGGCAAGAACTTCGTCATCACCATTCGCCACGACGCGGAGCTACCTAACCTCACGCGCGAACTCGTGGAGGACCCAGAGATCTCTTCGCTAGGCCCAGCAGCTGTGGCGTGGAAGGTCGCGGACCACATTGTGGAGAACTACGCGCGCGTGACTACGTACCTGAGTGAAGACGTCGACGAACTGGAGAACGAGGTGTTTACGCCCCGGCACCAGATCAACATTGACAAGATCTACACGTACAAGCGCGAGATTTTGGAGATGCGCCATGCGATTGATCCTTTTGGCGCGGCGCTCCGTTCCGGTCTGTCATTGCACAATGATCTGCTCAGCAAGGAGCTGCGCTCCTACCTACGCGACGTGCAGGACAATGCCATGATTGTCACTGACACTGTGTCCGGCTTCGACGAGCGGCTGTCTTCGCTGCTGGATGCTTCTGTCGCGAAGGTATCCATGCAGCAAAACTCTGATATGCGCACCATTTCAGCAGTCGTTGGTATGGCTGCTTTGCCGACGATGATTGCCGGTGTGTACGGCATGAACTTTGAATACATGCCGGAGCTTGGTTGGCACTACGCCTATCCCGTTGTCCTTCTGGTCATGCTGGGCAGCATGGTGGCCATGTACTGGTGGTTCCGGAAGAACAACTGGCTGTAGCAGCTCGTGAGCTTTAGCGCATCACCATGGTGCGCAGCGTTGTCACTGCTGCGAGCTTGCCCTCATGGCGCATCTCAATCCGCCAGATTTGAGTGCGGCCACCAACATGGACCGGCGTCGCCTCCGCTTCGATGACACCGGATTGAACACTACGGATGAGGTCTGTGCTGTTGTTCATGCCCACGACAGGCGCGCCAGCAGCCAGGTAGCCGGCGAATGAGCCCATGCTCTCACCGATGGAGCAGAACACTCCCCCGTTGACAAGACCTGCTGGCTGGTGCAGGTGGGGTCCAACTTCAATCGTGGCTACCATCTTCTCCGGACCGAACGCGGTGAACTGGAGGCCGATGAAGTTATCAAACTTGGTCATCTGGCTATTCAGGAAAGCGAGTTCCTGCTCGGTCAGCTGACGGGTACGGAATTCTTCGAGGTTGCTGAAGTCTTTCATGTCCATGCACGAAAACTGTAGCAACGAAACCATTCCTAAGTGGCGTACTTTGACAGCGATCTTTGTATGCTCGTTTCTATGACTTCGAACGACGCATCGGCTCAGTCCGCTTCCAGCCCAGATGGTTCCACCACCGGTCTTGCTCAGATCGGCGTGGTGGGTATGGCCGTCATGGGCTCCAATCTTGCCCGTAACTTCGCTTCCCGCGGTCACACCGTGGCTATTTATAACCGCTCACCGGAAAAGACTCACGCCGTCATGGAGCAGTACGGTAACGAAGGCTCTTTCATTCCTTCCGAGACGATTGAGGACTTCGTAGCTTCGTTGGAACGTCCACGTAAGGCCGTGATCATGGTTGCGGCTGGTGCCGGCACGGATGCCGTGATTGATCAGCTGGTTGAGGCGATGGATGAGGGCGACATCATCATCGATGGTGGCAATGCGCTCTTCACGGACACGATCCGCCGTGAGAAGGAAGTTGCTGCCAAGGGCCGTCACTTTGTTGGCGCCGGCATCTCCGGCGGTGAAGAAGGTGCTCTGCGCGGTCCGTCGATCATGCCGGGCGGTCCGAAGGAATCCTGGGAGACTCTGGGGCCGCTGCTCGAGGACATCGCAGCCAAGGTTGATGGCGTGCCATGCGTGACGCACATTGGTGCTGATGGTGCTGGCCACTTTGTCAAGATGGTGCACAACGGCATTGAGTATGCCGATATGCAGGTCATCGGCGAGGCCTACCACCTGCTCCGCTACGCGGCGGGCATCGAGCCAGCAGAGCTCGCAGAGATCTTCTCCGAGTGGAACCAGGGTGACTTGGATTCCTACCTCATTGAGATCACGGCCGAAGTTCTGCGCCAGGTTGATGCGAAGACGGGTAAGCCGTTTATCGACGTCGTGGTGGACGCCGCCGGCCAGAAAGGCACCGGCCGCTGGACCGTTAAGGAGGCGCTGGATCTCGGCGTTCCCACCACGGGTATCGGTGAGGCAGTTTTCGCCCGTGCGTTGTCCTCCTCTCTGGCTCAGCGCCAGGCAGTCCAGGAGACCGGCTTGCCGTCGGGTACGACCACTGATCTGAAGAGCCTTGGCGTGGACAAGGAACAGTTCGTGGAGGATGTTCGCCGCGCGCTGTACGCCTCCAAGCTCGTCGCGTATGCGCAGGGCTTCGACGAGATCACCGCTGGATCGCAGGAGCACGGTTGGGACATCAAGCCGCAGGACTTGGCGACGATTTGGCGTGGCGGCTGCATCATCCGCGCCAAGTTCCTCAACCGCATTACCGAGGCCTACAACAACGATCCGGAACTGCCATCCTTGCTGCTTGACCCGTACTTCCGTGGTGAGCTGGAGAACGGTCTCATTGATTCCTGGCGCCGCGTCGTGGTTGTAGCAACCCAGCTGGGTCTGCCCATCCCTGTCTTCGCTTCCAGCCTGTCCTACTACGACTCGCTACGTGCGAAGCGTCTGCCTGCTGCTCTTATCCAGGGGCAGCGCGATTTCTTCGGCGCACACACTTACAAGCGCGTGGACATGGAAGGCACCTACCACACCAACTGGTCGGGTGACCGCGACGAAGTCAGCTCATAGCGCGGTTCGCGTTCCGTGATACACCGGAGGAAGCACTAGACTTCCTCCGGTGTCTACGTTTGCCCAGCTGGGACTGCCAGCCCCTATCGTTAATGTCCTGAACAACCAGGGCATCACAGAACCTTTTCCCATTCAGGCTGCAGCGATCCCGGATATTCTCGCGGGCAAGGACGTGCTCGGCCGTGGCCCAACAGGCTCTGGTAAAACCTTCACGTTCGGGCTCCCGATGTTGAGTTTGCTCGAGGGCGCTCCATCCCGACCGGGTCAGCCTCGCGGCCTGATTCTTGCACCGACGCGTGAGCTGGCAGCGCAGATCCGCCAGCGCCTGGAGGAGCCCGCAGCCGCCCTTGGGTTGCGTGTGATTGACGTCGTTGGCGGTGTCAACATCAACCACCACATTCGCTCCCTCGCCTCCCCTGTTGATCTCTTGGTGGCCACACCAGGTCGCGCGCAGGATCTCATCAACCAAGGCAAGTTGGATTTCTCAGCCGTGGAGATCACAGCGATCGACGAGGCAGATCAGATGGCGGACATGGGGTTCCTCCCCCAAGTGCGCAAACTCCTCAGCGCCACCCCGAAGGGTGGGCAGCGCTTGCTGTTTTCTGCGACGTTGGATGGGGACGTCGATAAGCTAGTGCGCCAATTCATGCACGACCCGGTGACTCATTCGACTGCCCCAGTTCAAGCGGCGGTTGATTCGATGGAGCACTACCAACTGCTCGTGGGCTCGCGTGAGGCGCGCAATGAGATCGTCCCTTACATCGCTGCGCGCGAGGGTAAAACCGTCATGTTCATGCGCACGAAGCACGGCGTGGACCGACAGGTGAAGAAGCTACGCCGTGTGGGCATTAATGCGCATCCGCTGCATGGCGATAAGGGGCAAGGCGCGCGTACGCGCGCGATCGAGGGTTTCGCCGACGGGTCGATTCCAGTTCTCGTTGCCACCGATATTGCTGCCCGTGGCATTGACATTTCTGACGTCTCCCTCGTCGTGCACATCGACCCGCCTGCTGAACATAAGGCCTACCTCCATCGCGCCGGTCGAACAGCGAGAGCGGGTACGTCAGGCACGGTGGTCACTCTGGTCATGGATGATCAACGCAAGGAAGTTGATCACCTCTTGCTAAAGGCAGGAGTTGACGCCACGAAGGTTCAGGTCACTGCTGGAGAGGCAAAATTAGCTAAGATTACGGGAGCGAGAAAACCTACGGGTAGTCCGTTGCCCCCACCAGGACAGCAGGCTCAAGCAGGACAACCCTCGTCCACCAAGAACCGTTCGGCGCGCGGCAACAATCGTCGGCGTGGTGGAAACCAACGCAATTACTCAGGCGCACGCCGCCAGAAAAGGAGTTCAGGGCGCAATAACAGCGGCAGAAACCGCTCGTCTTAGTGCCCAAATCTCATGGACGTTCTCATATCCATCCTCGCCCTCCTGGGCTTTATTCTCCTCACGGCCTCAACCGGTCTTTTTGTTGCTATCGAATTCGCCATGACAGGCCTAGAACGTTCAGTTCTAGAAGCCCATGTCCAAGAAAAAGGCGATAAAACTGCCAAGGCTGTACAGCGGGACCATTCCAACCTTTCTTTCGTCCTGTCGGGTGCCCAACTTGGTATCACTCTGACAACCTTGGCCACTGGTTTCTTGGCGGAACCAGTCTTGGCACGGTTCTTTGGCCCGGCATTGGAGCTTGTTGGCCTGAACGAGTCCGCCTCGAGCGCTGTAGCGATCGTTCTGGCGCTGATGGTGGCAACCATCCTGTCCATGGTGTTTGGTGAGTTGGTGCCCAAGAACATCGCGATCACGAACCCATTGGGAACAGCACGCTTCGTTGTCCCTCCGGTCAACGCTTTTAACACCGTGTTCGCCTGGTTCATCAAGGCCATGAACGCTGCGGCCAACTGGTTCGTACGCAAGATGGGTATTGAACCAGCAGATGAGCTTGCCTCCGCTCGTTCCGGTCCGGAGCTCGGCGCAATGGTGCGCAGCTCTGCTCAGGCGGGTGGGTTGGATGAAGAGACCGCCCGGATGATTGACCGCTCCTTGCAGTTCGGCGAGACCACTGCAGAAGAAGTGATGACGCCGCGTTCTACCGTCGATTCCCTCGATGCAGAAGACACGGTTAGTGATCTCATTGCACTCGCAATGGAGACGGGTCATTCCCGCTTCCCTGTCCGCCGCGGGGACCTCGATGACACCATCGGGCTCGTCCACATCAAAGACGCTTTCTCGGTCGACCGAGAGCTTCGCGCCACAACAAAGGTGGAGGAACTGGCTAAGCCAATTACTACGGTGCCAGGCACTCTTGATGGTGATGCTGTGCTCAATCAGGTCCGGTCTGCCGGATCCCAGGTGGTGCTTGTCGCCGATGAATACGGTGGCACGCAAGGCCTGGTGACCATTGAGGATGTTGTCGAGGAGATCCTCGGCGAAGTCTATGACGAATACGATGACCGTGAATCTGAGCGTGACTTCCAGCGCTTTGGATCATCGTGGGAAGTGTCGGGGCTTGTGCGACTGGATGAATTGAGTGAGCGCATCAGCTACCTCGCCCCGGATGGCCCTTACGAGACGTTGGGTGGGCTGATCATGTTTGCTTTGGGCCGCATCCCGGAGGTTGGGGACACAGTTGTGTTGCCCCGAACGGAGCATGAAGTCAGCGAAGACTTTGAGACAGGTAATGCGGGCGCATGGGTTGCTCGTGTGACCCAGATGGACGGGCGCCGCCTGGACAAGGCAATTCTTACGCCTATCGCCCATGAGGACGTTGCGAGGTACCAGTCATGAGTATTGGATTAGCAGCTCTTCTCATCATCGTTTTGCTCGCGGCGAACGCCTTCTTCGTCGCCGCTGAGTTCGCGCTCGTGTCCTCACGTCGTGACCGCTTGGAGTCCATGATTGCCCAGGGCAAGCGTGGCGCGAAGAGGCCTTTGGAAGCTTCGGAGCACCTTTCGCTGTATCTGGCTGGCGCGCAGTTTGGTATCACGATTGCCTCCCTGATCCTGGGTAAGGTCGCGGAACCCGCTATTGCCCACTTCTTGGAGCGCCCCTTCGATTACATCGGTGTGCCAGACAACCTGGTGCACCCACTGTCGTTTGTTATTGCTCTGCTGTTCATCACGGTCTTGCACATCATCTTCGGTGAAATGGTGCCTAAGAACGTAGCCATCGCCGGCCCTGAGACGCTGGCAGTGTGGCTCACACCGCCGATGGACCTGTGGGTGAAGATCACGCGGCCGCTCATTTATGGTTTGAACGAAATTGCGCGCTTTACGCTGCGCCTGTTCGGTATTGAGCAGCGCGATGAGCTCGATGCCACGGTCGACCAGGAACAGCTCGCATCCATGATTATGGAGTCTCGTGAGGAAGGCCTTTTGGACGCTGAGGAGACTTTGCGCCTTGCCAAGGCGCTGAAGTCTGAGTCGCGCAACCTGAAGGAAGTGATGATCCCGCTGGATCAGCTGGTTACCCTCCCCTACTCCCGCAGCGGAATTCCGCTTTCCACATTGGAGGCTGCCGTGCGCGAAACCGGCTACTCGCGTTTCCCCGTGGAAGGTGTAGGCGGTGCACTGGTCGGCTATATCCACGTGAAGGATGTGCTGGATCTTCTTGGCACTGATGAATCAGATATCGATGACCCAGTCATTCCGTATCACCGCGTACGTAGGCTGAGCATTGTCGACGGCTCCGGCAGCCTCGACGACGCCTTGACCTCCATGCACCGCCGATCCGCCCACATGGCGCAGGTTCGCGATAACGGTGAACTCGTCGGAGTATTGGCCCTCGAGGACCTCATTGAGGAGTATGTGGGCACCGTGACGGACTGGACACACGAGGAAAGCTAGTGGACCTTTTCGTCCTGCCCCGCGAGGAATGGGAATGTGCATCAGCCGCCCATGAAGAACGGGCCCGGCAGTGGATCGAGCCGAATCTTCAGCGCCGTTCACGCGGGGAAAAGCACCCTATCTGGGACTTCCTCTTTGATTACTATGCTGTGCGCCCAACACACCTTTACCGGTGGCATCCGGGTCTCGGCACTGCATTAGCTGATGCTTCTCATGGGCCTCACGCCCAGTGGCGGGACTACATCGAAGAAGCCGACGGAACAGTCCACGTGGATGCAACCAGCTTCGTCGAGCACCGCGGAAAGAACCTCGCGGAGACCCACGCTCTCCTCACCGCTATGAAAGGAAATCGCCCGCAGTTTGATTGCTTCGGGCTTCACGAATGGGCCATGGTGTACCGTACCCGCACGCCACGACATGATTTACCGCTGCGCCTCGGTTCAGCAGGTACGGACAAAGTTGTTGAATCGCACACGCTGAAGTGCACCCACTTTGATGCGTATCGGTTCTTCACGCCACCAGCAAAACCACTGAACCTCACGGTTCTCAACAATGATGATCGTCCGGCCCACGACCAGTGCGCTTGCCTTCACGCGGGGATGGACCTGTTCAAATGGGCATTCAAGGCTGGACCGTTGATTCCAGGTTCGCTGTTGCTCGACTGTCTCGAGCTCGCCATGGATATTCGCCTCCTCGACATGGAGGCCTCTCCGTACGATTGTCGGCCCCTTGGATATGGCGTTGTGCCGATTGAGACGGCGGAGGGGAAGGCGGAGTACGTCGCTAAGCAACGAGCTTTTGCAGAGCGGGCTGAACCTTTGCGACACCAGCTGGTGACCTTCTACGGGCGCGCGCTTTCAACAGTTAAGCTGTAGTGCGGAAACTCGCTGCACGAAAGGGACCATTCGCATGGGACGCCACTCCTCCGGGAAGAATAACTACAGGCTGTCGAAGGGCCTTGTTGCTCTTCTAGTGATCATTGCGCTTGTCGTAGCATTCATCTTCTTCAACCGCAGTAGAAGCGATGAGAAGGTTAATGCGGGCAGCGAGGAGCAACAGTCCTGCGTCGCGGGGGACCTCGCACTCCCCATCACCGCCTCTTCGCCAGAGGTGGGGCGCATGCTTATCGACGCTTACTCGGAGACCAACCCCATCGTCCGCGACCACTGCGTCCGCCCCGTGTATGTTGATCAGTTCGCGGACGCTGCAGTTTACGTGGCACCGAACACCTCCATCTCTCACTCCGAGCTCGAAGCAGCAGGTCGCGCAGCGGCGACCAATGAGCCAGTGACTGTTGCTTCTATCCCGGCGGGTCTCGCTGGTTCGACTGAGGTGAACCCTGAGACCGTTGACCTGGCCACCGTGGACTTCCCTACTGGCGACCAGCCAGAGGCCTCTGCCCTCGTTGCTGCGAAGCTCGCACCGTCTGAGAACGATGCCGTGGCAGCACTGACCAACCAGCACATTGAGTCCACGAAGCAGGCCCAGCTGAATTCCATGCGCCTTATCGCTACCGCAGAAAATGCTGTGCCCGAAGGTTTCTCCTTCACTCCTGTTGATGGAGCTGACATCGTCTACTCAGCTATCCCTCTGACGACTTCCGACAACGTCACCGAGGACCAAGCTCGTGCTGGCCAGGCTTTCGCTGACACCACCGGCAAGCTGTTTGAGGGCGATGGTGCCGCCAAGCTCCCCGCCATCGCTGAATCTGTCTGGGCTGCTGCACTGCCTGAAGGTGGCCGGGTGAAAACTGATGCCGAATCTTCTGAGGCGCCGAACACCAACGCTGCAGACGCTGCAGACGCGACTGACACCCTCTTTGTTCTGGACACCTCCACGGGCATGACTGAGTACGCCACCGCCGCTGAGGAAGGTATCTCCGAAGCAGCGCAGACGCTCGCAGCGGAGGGTCACCGCGTTGGTCTGTGGAACTACTCCTCCCCTCTTTCCCCTGGTGTGACGAAGGGCTACCGCGCCAACGTGGCGCTGGTGAACGATGGCGCTCAGATTGCAGCAACGGTCACGCGTTTCCTCAATGATGGATCGCCGCAGACCCGCGAAGCTGTGCTTGCCGCTGTCGACTACGCCCAGACTCAGGCTTCTGCCGACAACCCGGTCCGGATCGTCCTCATCACTTCGGGCACAGCAGATAGCGCAACCTCGATCGCTGATGTTGTCAAGCAGGCTTCCGAGTCCAATGTTGAACTCACTGTTGTCCACGTTGGTGGTGCCGAGCAGGACCAAGAAGTGGCCTCTGCAGCGAAGTCGACTTCCACGGCTGCCAATGCGGGCGAGGTAACCAGCGCCATCAAGCGCGCTGCAGGTGCGCGTTAATTCGCACCATCCGAGAAATCTGACGGTCGGGAAATGCGACCTGCATAGACAGCGAGGCAGTGCCCTCGAGTTGTCAGATTTCTCGAGACGAAGAAAGCCCACCCGGCAATGAGGCCGAGTGGGCGAACGTTTAAGTAGTGGTGCGCGCTTAGGAGCTACGACGACGACGGCGGTCAGCCAGCTCGTCCAGTGCGACGACATTGTCAGAGTCTGCTTCGGACTCGAAGTCGCCGATACGCTCGGATGGGAATGCAGAGATGGTGCCGGTGAGGTCCTTAACGATCTGCGGGACCGCAATAGCAAACACGCCCTGACCGCCGCCGAGGAGGTCGATGATCTCGTCATTGCTACGGCATTCGTACACCGTGGCGCCATCAGAGACGAGGGTGATCTCGGAGATCTCACCCACACCGCGGTCACGCAGGTTATCCACTGCGAGACGGATGTTCTGCAGAGAGATACCGGTGTCCAGCAGGCCCTTCACGATCTTGAGGACGAGAATGTCCTTGAAGGAGTACAAGCGCTGCGAGCCGGACCCCGTCGCATTACGGATGGACGGTCGCACCAGGTCGGTGCGTGCCCAGTAGTCGAGCTGGCGGTACGTGATGCCGGCGACCTGGCATGCGATCGGCACACGGTAGCCGACCTCGTCGGAGGGGCCCAGGTCAAACAGTGTCTCCTGGACCGGAGCTTCGATCTCGCCGTCGGCGGCGTAGGTGTCAAACGTACTCACGTAATTACTCCCATGAAGTTTCAAAAGGGGCGCACTAGCTATTTAATGCCAAGCTTAAGCTTCGGTCAATACTTCGACGTGCAACACGCCGTAACTTAAACCTCTACTTTAAGTTTAGACCTATCTTGCACCATTGTCATCTTAAATAACAACGGTCGCATTAGTAACACTAGTAACAGCTGTCACTGGAAGCAGCGCGATGAGCGGGACCTACTCCCCCGTCTCATCAATTCCTAGGTCGCCTTCTTCAACGCCGAGATCACGCATGAGCTGCTGGAAATCAGCATCAGCTTGCGCATCACCGCTCGCCGACTCTGGGTGGTCTTTCAGTGTTGCTGGATCCTCTAACTCAATGTCGAAATAGTCGGCAGCGTCCTCTGGTGATAGCCAAATAGAAGCTTGGTTGAGCACAAGGTCTTCAACCTCAATCGGCTGATCCAGCATCGAGGCAAGAATAAAAAGATCCGACGGGCGGCAATCGATTTCCGTGCCGTTGTCCATCGTGATCTGTCCCATGAACACACCGTTGTAGTAGCTGGTGAGTTCAAGCGCGGACACACCCGTCGTCGATTGTTGGATCAGTTCAACGAGCACATCGTGGGTATCTGGGCGCTTGGGTTCCCACTCAGCAATGCGCCCAACGAGCTGCGCTCCCCCAACCGGTGGCAGCCACACGGGAAGAAAACGCTGACGCTCTTCCCACAGCAACACTGCGCAAAGATAGTTCTCCGGGCCAATCGGAAAAACGCCGCACAGTTTCACGGGCACGGTGGTCATGGCGGCCTACTTACCGCTGGTGCGACGCAGTTCGTTCTTCACCAACGAGGTATGCAGCGTAAGAATCTGGTTCATCATGTTCTGCGCCATCTCCTCAGCCTCTTGGGTTGCGGAAGTCTTGCCGGACTTGGCCACCGGCTGGGTCACACTGTTGATCAAATCCGCTTGGCGGACGGCAGCCTGGCGCAGCGATTTGAGGTGGCGTGCATCCACTCCAAACTGGGACAGGCCTTGAATGGCAGACAGTACGCGAACGTCGTCAACAGAAAACAGACCGGACGAATCAGGGGCGATGAGTCCTGCCTTAATGCAGGTGTCCACCAGCTCCGCATCACACTTGGCTTGCTCTGCCAGCATGTCATCGGAAAAACGAGCTGGCGCCTGGGACGCAAGAGTATCGGCGGCAAAGATCTGATCAGCCGGCTGTCCAGGGATAAGGGCTGCGACAGAGCCCTTGTCCATGGCCTCAAGCTGTTCACGGATGACCTTCAGTGGCAGATAGTTATCACGCTGAGTCACCAAAATGTACCGAAGGCGATCCACGTCCGCGTCAGTGAAACGACGGTAACCGGACTGGGTGCGCTCCGGGGAAATCAACCCCTCCGACTCCAGGAAGCGAATCTTCGACACCGTGACATCCGGGAACTCCTCACGCAGGCGTTTGATAACCACGCCAATAGACATGGTCTTCATGCCCGTGCGTGGGGCGTGCTCTGCGGGGTTCGTCTTCCGGATTGCGCTCACGGCGTTCATTCACCTTGAAGGAGGGTCTAGGGGTACAGCAATGCCGCCACGAGGGCGGCGGTGGTGGTTACGCCGATTTAGGCGTTGTCCGCAATAAAGACCAGACGGAACTTGCCAATCTGGACCTCATCGCCAGTGGACAGGGTCTGGGAGTTACGCGGCTCGCGGTTGACGTAGGTGCCGTTGAGCGATCCGACATCCACGACCTCAAACTCACCAGCATTACGGCGGAACTCTGCGTGGCGGCGGGAAACTGTCACATCATCGAGGAAGATGTCAGCTTCCGGGTGGCGGCCAGCGGTGGTGGTGTCCTGGTCGAGCAGGAAACGTGCGCCAGCATTCGGGCCACGCTTCACTACTAGGAGGGCTGCACCTTCAGGGAGGCCCTCAACACCGCCGATGTTCTCGGAGGCGGTTGCTCCCGTCTCCATCTCCTTCAGAAGATCAGCACGGAATACGGAAGTGGTTTCTACCTGTGCCTCCGGCGTGCCGGTGTTCTCGCTCATGTCTTCTCCTGACGCTATCGACGGAATCAAACTTACCGAACAAAATTCAGTACAAAATTTAGTCCACGATCATCATACCGGCATCTGCCATCACCGCGACTTTGAACCGGTAGAGTCGCCCAATTTTTATGGTCTTACCTGCTGTGTAAAGAATGCGACACGCCGATCCAGTTCCCTGCCTTACCGGAACATGTTCGCAATTCCGGAAATAACGGAGTTCCCACCACCGGACAAGGGGTTATCAGACACCATGTAGGTCCACGACGCGCTCGGGCGCTTCCAGCCGGCGTCTTCCATGTGGGCCCCGGCTGCGTCGATAAGCACACTATTGAACGTCTCTACTGCCTGATCAACCGCACGATTGGCCAGGTCTTTGAACTCGCGCACTGCGATCCGGTGATATTCAGTGAGCGGGGTCTCGCGCGCGATTGCCCGCAGGTGGATGGACTCTCGCACCTCGTCCATGTGGGCCAAGTGCTCCGACCATTCATCGTCCAGGTGGTAGAGCATGATGTCGCGGGCTGCCTGATCCAGCACGGACTGGTCAATACCAGCCTCCACAAGTTCAGCGGCACGCTCCGGGCTGCGCTCAGCCAGCTCCACCCAGGCGCGGTTGGTGTCAAGGAGTGTGGCACGACGTTCGTCGATAATCGCCCTGTGGTCGGCCAAAAGCTGGTTGTACTTCCACGTCTGCGCGTGGATTTCCAACAGTTGCCCTTCAGTCACGCGCTGGCAGTGAGCGATGAAATCATGGACGCGTTTCGTATCAATCCGTCCGTTCTCATCCGGCTGGGCCGTGATCTGTTCATCAGCGCCACCTGCGGTGACAATGTCGTCCTCGAGGGAGACGAAGAAAAGGCTCAAACCCGGATCACCTTGACGGCCAGCGCGACCACGCAGCTGATTGTCCAGGCGCGCTGTGCGGTGGCGTGCCGTGCCAATGACAGCCAAACCGCCAAGTTCCACCACTGCGTCACGGTCAGACTCATCCGCACCACCAAGGCGGATATCAGTACCACGGCCGGCCATCTGCGTGGAGACAGTCACGCGGCCCAGGTCACCGGCTTCAGCGACGATGCGTGCTTCCTCAGCGTCGTTCTTGGCGTTGAGGACATTGGCCGTGATGCCGCGCTGCTCAAGCGCCTCGGCAAGCGCCTCAGACTCCGCAACGTCATGCGTACCCACCAGTACCGGCTGACCGGTTGAATTGATGTACGCGATCTCTTCGACGAGGGCCTTGAACTTGTCGTCCATGGTTGCGTAGATTCGATCAGCTTCATCGAAGCGTTGCAGCGGCTTCGCGCGATCAATTGTGGAAATTCCAAGATCATAGAACTGACGGAGCTGATCCGTTGCCTCCACAGCCGTACCGGTCATGCCGCACACCAACGGGTAGCGACGCATGAGTGCTTGGAGGGTAATCGAATCGAGAATCCGCCCGCCCTCAGAAACATCGAGGCCCTCTTTCGCCTCCACTGCGGCTTGCAGGCCATCCGGCCAGCGCTGCAGTTCAGCAACACGGCCACGCGAGGCATCCACAAGATCGATCTTGCCGTCCTGCACGATGTAGTGAACATCCCGGATAAGCAGCGCCTTGGCGTGCAGGGCCAGGTTCACGCGAACGAGAATCGTGCCGATGTTCTCGTCGGAATACAGCGAGTCAATGCCAAGGGATTTCTCCACCTTCGCCGCACCGTCATCGGTGAGGAAGACATTCCTGCGGTCCGAGTCGATGGTGTAGTCCTTCCCCTCCACTAAGTGGGACACCGCCTCGGTAATCTGCCCAGTGGCCTGCTCCCCCGGCTTGGAGCCGGCGAGGACGAGGGGGACCAGGGCTTCGTCGACAAGCACACTGTCTGCCTCATCAACGAGCGCAACATCCGCGGGGACCTGGACTGTCTGGCTACGGTGCGTGATCTGATTGTCGCGCAGATGATCAAAGCCCACCTCAGATACAGGCGCGTACACAATGGCACTCTTGTACGCCGCGACGCGTTCTTCGCGTGTCGACGCTTCCGTCACCGACGCCACCGTCAACCCAAAGAATTCCACGATTGGACGCATCCACTCCGCGTCACGATGCGCGAGGTAGTTATTCACGGTAATGACGTGGACACGCTTGCCGGTGAGCGCGAAACCCGTCGCCGCCATCGCACCGACGAGTGTTTTACCTTCACCCGTGGCCATCTGGATGACATCACCCTCAAGGAGGCGGAGCACTGCCTGGTTCTGCACCTCAAACGGCGTCATGCCGAGCGTCCGCGACGATGCCACTGTGAGCAACGCCAGAAACTCGGGCTTCTTCTGGATCTCCCCGTTAGCAACAGTCCCCCGCACCGCCTCAGCGATCTGCGCGTCGCTGTACTGCTCGTACCCAGCGATCAGCTCATGCGCCTGCGACACAATGCCTTTCGACTTCTTATTGTTGCGCTCGGCGGTGGAGCCCATCGCCTTCCAGAACCAGTCAAACTTGCCCATGGGGCAACTTTACGTGACCAGCCGATTACATCAATCAATCCCCCGTGGGGTAATCTAGCGGACGTTCGCCTCATGCAGGCTTAACGCTTGCGCTTATCGACGAACAACGGGCTGTGGCGCAGTTTGGTAGCGCACCACACTGGGGGTGTGGGGGTCGCAGGTTCAAATCCTGTCAGTCCGACAAAATCTTTTCGGGGATTCTTGCCAAAGGCGCGAGCGCCTATGCGTCAGGCTGCATAAGAGTGTGGTCCAATTAGGGTCCCCATTGGGCATTCACGTCCCAAGCTGCTTAGCATCGAGATAATCAGCACAATCTCCGGTTCAGCCTTAATTAGCGTCCGTAATGATATCGGCAGGCCGCGATTCGCACTTCCCCATCCATGACTTGGTACACCAATCGGTGTTCATCTGTGATTCGTCTCGACCAATACCCTGACAACTCATGCTTGAGCGCTTCGGGCTTGCCGATTCCCTCGTTACCGTTTCGGACAATGTCCTTGATTAGTTGGTTGATGCGTTTGAGGATTCGCCGATCAACTGACTGCCACCAAAGGTAATCGTCCCACGCAGCTTCGTCCCAGATGAGAAGCATTATTCCTCAATAAGGGCATGCTGTGTACCGCGTTGATTCTCTAAGTTTTCGATAGAACCAAGCAGACGGCGCGCATTAGCCGGCGAACGAAGAAGATACGCGGTTTCACGCAAAGACTCGTATTCAGATAGGGACACAATCACTACGGGTTCATGGCCAGCACGAGTAATTACTGCTTCTTCGCGGTCATTAACCACATCATTTAGCACCTGTGCATAGTTCGCGCGGGATTCGGTGTAGCTGTACGTTTTCATAGTCCACCTCCCAGCGGTTAACGTACAGAAAACCGTACAGGGCTACGGATGCAACGTCAATGCCTTAATAGAGACGTTATTGGGACTAATTCCCGGTATCCACGACACGGTAGTTGGCACCGTTGACGTACTTGGACGTAGCGCGCTTGGCTAGGAGGAGGCCAATGAAACCAAATGCCCACACGGCAAGGACCGCGAGCCAACCGATGCGGAAGGACTCCCAGGTGTAGTTGCTGCCTGTCGAAGTGGCGTCAAGCAAGAAGCCAACGCTCGGCGCAGCAATCATGGTGGCAAAGAAGCCGCCCATGTTGGCCAGGCCGGTGCCGGTGGCCAGAATCTTTCGGTCAACTTCCTCACGGACGGAGTCAAAACCGAAGTTGGACTTAGCGCCGAGAGCTGCCATCAGAATGTTGAGCACAATGACTGCCCAGAAGGCAGGCGGGTTAGTGGGCAGCAGGAATGCGACCCAGATAAGAAGGTCCATGACGGCGATGATTGCCACCACATTGATGCGCTTGCGGCCCGTGCGGGCGGAGATCATGCCCATCAAAGGGCCAGCGAGGATAACGGCCGCGGTGTTGATCACCAGAACGGAACTGGCTTGAGCCGGGCTCAGCCCCAAGCCCAAGGTCATCAGCGGCATGCCCCACAGAAGGGTGAAGATGCACTGGTGCATCAGGCCGGTCCAGTGGGTGAAGAAGCCCTGCCAGCACACCGGGTTGGTCAGGACCATCTTCAAGGTTTGGCCGATGGTGAGGCGCTCCGATTCGGTGCTGCGGTGGGCGTTTTTGTCTTTGCGGGCGCCGGGGGCGTCGGCAAGCGCGACAAGCCCCACGATTGCGATGATGAGTCCGGCGGTGCTGACGGACAGGAACGCGGGCACCCACCCCGCGGCATGAAGGATGGCCAGGAATGGCACAGCGGAGATGAACTGGCCTAGCTGACCCAGCCCCGCGGTGAGCTGTGTGAACAGCGGAGTCAGGCGCAGCGGGAACCACAGGGGCAACAAACGCATGGCTCCCAAGAAGGCAGTAGCGTCGCCCGCGCCAATGAACACGCGAGCAGCGACTGCGAGTGGGTAAGACGTGGTGAACGCGATGATCACCTGGCCGATGGCCATGATGAGCGCACCGGCGACCATTGTCTTCTTAGGGCCGATGCGGTCAATGATGATGCCGGTAGGAATCTGCGCCAAGGCGTACACGCCCACCTGGACAGCGGTGAACACAGCCAGCTGGGAGGCGTTGATGTGGAAGCGATCGAGAGCTTCCACGCCGGCAACACCGAGGGAGGTGCGGCCAACGATGGCCACGACGTAGGTAAGCAGAGCCGCCACCCACACGACAAGCGCGCGAGCAGTCAGCTGCTCACGCGGGTTCTTTGGTGTGGAGTCTGCGGGTTGGCTCCGTGTTGCTTCCTGTTCACGAGAATGACGCTGATTTTCCACGCGTCTCATGCTAGACCTGCCCCACAAACTGTGTATCGGCGGGTCGTGCTCTCCCCTTTAGGGGTGACACGCGTTTCATGATGTTAGAAAACGTGCCGGTGAGGCACACTTCTATCCGTGAATTTGTTACTGACGTATTTGTCTGTCATTTTCGTATGCGGCCTTATCGCGTGGGCAGTGCGACTGCCACCGCTCATCGGGTTTCTTGTCGCCGGCTTCGCACTGCATGCAGCGGGCGTTGCACATGTGGAAGCCCTTGATCTTTTCGCCGACATCGGCGTGACCCTCATGCTGTTTGCCATTGGTCTGCGCCTGGATCTCAAGGCGTTGACCGATAGAGCCATGTGGCTGACGGCCACTAGCCATGTGCTCATCATGACGATCATTGGCGCTGGATTCATCACTGGTCTTGGCGCATTGGGGGCCTTTGGTCCGACGACGTTCACCATCGCAGTCGACGTTGCACTGGTGTTGAGTTTCTCCAGCACCATCGTGGTGATCAAGATCTTGCAGGACCGCGGTGATGAGCAAGCCTTGTACGGCAATATTTGCATCGGCGTGCTCATCATGCAGGACATCCTGGCTGTTGCTTTCATGAGCATTCTGCGTGGCCAGCCGCCGCACCTTGCGGCGCTGCTCCTTATCCCCATCGTGCCGTTGCTCGCGTTGTTGACGCGCCGTTGGTACAAACTCGGTCACGGTGAGCTCGGCGCCCTTTTCGGCATCGTCATGGCTCTGTTACCGGGCTACGCACTCTTCGAACTTGTCGGGCTTTCCGGCAGCCTCGGTGCCCTCATCATGGGCGTTGTGCTCTCCCGCTCCTCGGGCGCGGAGCAGCTCAGTCACTCGCTGTTCACCCTCAAGGAGCTACTCCTCGTCGGCTTCTTCGTCAACATCGGGTTCCTGGGACTACCCACGTGGGAGAACCTCCTCGACGCCACTCTCTTGCTCCTCCTCCTTCCTATTCAGGCGATCGCCTACTGGGCCATCCTGTGGCTTCTGGGACTGCGCAACCGTACGTCCGTGCTCACAGCTCTCCTGCTGGCCAACTACTCCGAGTTCGCGCTCATCATCGCGGCTCTCGGCGTGGAGGACGGTTGGCTCGACCAACGATGGTTGCTCTCCCTGGTACTGGCTGTGTCTATCAGCTTTGTCATATCCGCAATCCTCAACCCGCAGAGCGTCTCTCGCGCCACGCACCTGGCTAAGCGCCTTCCCACACGCCCGCCACACAAGATTCACCCAGAAGATCGCCCCATCGAGCTTGGCGATGCCCACGCGCTCGTCCTCGGTGTCGGCCGCCTGGGCCTTGCCTGCTTGACCGAACTAACTGAGGTCTACGGCGCCAAGGTCCTCGGCATCGAACACGACCCCGCGCGTGTCCGCCACCTGCAAGAGCGCGGCTACAACGTCGTTGAAGGCGACGCTACGGATATCGATTTCTGGGAGCGCGTCAAGGACAGCCACCAAATCGACATGATCATGCTGGCCATGCCCTCCCAGCACGCTAACGTGGATACCGTCAAGGAGATTCGCGCCTCCAATATCAACACAGAGGAATGTGTGATCAGTTCCGTGGCTATGTACCTCGAAGACGTGGAAGACCTTGAAGCCCTCGGGCTCAACGTTGTCGTCCACCTCCAGGACGGTGCGGGTGAATCGCTCGCAGAGCGCACCTTCATCGAGAACCGTCAGCGCCAACTCCGCGCCGGGCAAAAGGGAGCCTAACCGCGCCGTGGGATGCGGAAGAAGTCCAGGATCTCATTCGTCGCAAAGTTTTTTGTGCCGATGGAGCCTGGCCCGTGGTCAATGAGGCCACCTGGCCACACGTGCGCACTTCCCTCGAGGCGGTAGTGCACCAACGGGGCATCGCAGTCCTGCCAGGTGAGCTTCTGTCCTGGTCGCACAAAGTCCTCCGCGAGTGGCTGGGGGTGGCAGTGGTTGCGCCGTTCAGCGTCGATAAGCACGCGCCCCATGGGCTCGTACGGGGTGTTGTACCGCCACCCACCCTCATAGCGGATGACGCGATCGCCGGTGCCGTGAAAGTCAATCTGCTTCACGGGCGCAGGTGAGCACCCCTCGAAGACCTTCTCGTAGTAAGCAGCGGACACGGTTGCGATTCCGGTGAGAACATGCGGGCGATGGCACGCGGCATACGCTGCAAATCCGCCACCGTTGGAATGGCCAGCAGCGAAGACACGTGCTGGGTTCACTGGATACTCACGCAGCATCTGTTCACGCACGGCGTCGAAGAAGGCAAGGTCCTCCTCCCCCGTCGTCTTGGCGTACGGCGCCGGCGCCCAGGCTGTGTCAATCCCCTGCATATACACCACGACGGCATGCGCCGAATCGAAGTTCGTGGTTGCACGCATCTTATTCACATCCATGCGGTAGCCATGAAACACCATGATGAGAGGCAGGCCGATGAGCTGATGCACATCACTTGGAGTCGAGACGAGATATTCGCGTTCGCGGCCGCCAATCTGCATGGTGCGGCGTTCCGTGTTGGTAGGCCCATTGGAAATGGGTTGCTTCACCGCTGGTTCCGTGATTACTTCCACAACGGTGTCTTCAAGCTTTGCCTTTGTGGGCAGGTACGCATACGCAGCCAGGGAAAAGCTGCTCAGCAGAGCCGCGGCAATTGCTGCCCGGAGCGCTGATCTCTTGCGTGCGGTTTTCACTCGGTCCAACCTACGCCATTGGCGCGGAAATTCATGACAAGGGCCATGAGCAGGTACATTGCTTCCCATGAGTTCACACCCGGAGCCACGCCGCTTCACACCAAGCAATAAGAATGCGCCGGGTTTCATCGATGCGGAAGCTCGCGCGCATACGGCCGGAGCGTTTCAAAAGGGAGCATCGCTTTACGACGATTTCCGGCCCACCTACCCCTCCCCCGTCGCGGAGCTCGTTGATAAGGCGAAAACCGTTATTGACGTTGGCGCGGGGACCGGCAAGCTCACTGAATTGCTCGTTGGTGATGACCGGAAGGTGCTGGCGGTAGATCCCTCCGCGGACATGATCAGTGTGTTGCGGCAACGCATTCCATCTGTTCATGCCTGGCAAGCAACCGCGGAAGCAACTGGGTTGAAGGCCGCATCCGTTGACGCTTATGTCAGCGCCCAGACGTGGCACTGGGTTGATATTGCCGCAGCGAGTGCTGAAGCCGATCGCGTGGTGGTACCCGAGGGTCAGCTGATGCTGTGCTGGAACACGCTGGATGTCTCCCACCCCTGGGTGCTGCGCTATTCCCGTATCTCCCACTCCGGGGATGTGCACCGCGAAGGTTTTTACCCGGAGGTAGACAAGCCGTGGGTGCTCAAGGATGGACTGCGGATGAGGTGGATACAGGAAGCCACGCCATCGGATTTGTTTGAGCTGGCTAAAACCCGCTCGTATTGGCTACGCGCCAACTCGGCAACGCGGGCCAAAGTGGAGGCCAATTTAGAGTGGTACCTCTATGAACGCCTGGGTTTTGATGAGGGCGACGTGATCCCTCTTCCCTACCGTACTGACGCCTTTGTCTACGAACGGGCTTAGTTTTCAGTCCAGCTGATACCGAAGAAGTCGAGAATAATCTCGGTGACATCGATGCCCCGGCTGCGGGCCCAGATACCGGCCGGCCACTCATGCCCCATGCCCTCGACCGGAATGTGTACTGTGCGGGCATGCTCACCGTTGCGGCCTGCGAAGGCCGCGGCCACCTGCTTGGCTGGCTGGATCATCCGGCCCATGCCGCGATCCTCTCCGGCATACGGCACAACGTCATCCCAGGTGCCGTGAATGTTCAGGTAGTCAATGGGGGCACCAGAGGCTAGCTCCTCCACGTCGGTGCGGATGGCACCCGCCACGGTGGCCGCGCCGGCATACTTCTCCGGGTTCTGCGTAGCCAGCTCAGCCACGAGGCCACCGCCATTGGAAAAGCCAGCCAGATAGACGCGAGATGGATCGATGGGAAAGGTAGCGCTGATGTCGCTCACAATCGCCTCGATCAGCGCGGTGTCCTGCTCCACCGTGGTGATGGCATAAGGAGCAGGTGCCCACGCCAGGCCCTGCCCAGTTGGAGTCACCACCACCGCATTAGCAACCCCAAGGTTCGTACCGATGAGGAAGTCGTAGCCATTGTCACCCTTGCCGTGAATACCCACGATCAGCGGCAGTGACTCGCGTTCGTGGATCTGTGGCACGGAACAGTGATAGGAAAACTCCTGTGCACCGCCACTGGGTGAGTCCACGATGACGGTACGAGTACTGCGAGGATGTGCCACGACTTCCCGCCCCTAGCGCCGCTTGGGGTTGCGCTCGCGCACACGCACGGCGAAGCGAACTGGAGTGCCGTGGTAGCCGAACTGCTCGCGGAACTTACGTTCTAGGTAACGGCGATAGCCCGCATCCAAGAAGCCAGTGGTGAACAGAACAATTGTCGGCGGACGAGTACCCACCATGGTGGCAAAGAGCACCTTGGGCAGGCGGTTGTTCTTCATCGGCGGCGGGTTGGCAGCAATCGCCTCACGCAGCCAGTTGTTCAGCTGGCCAGTGGAGATGCGGCGGTCCCAGTTCTCCAGAGCCGTGATCATCTCCTGCTCTAAGCGGTGGAGACCACGGCCAGTTTCAGCGGAGATATTGATCTTGGACACCCACGGCAGCTGGTTGAGCTGCATGTCGAACTCGCGGTCAAAGTAGTACCGGCGGTCCTCATCCATGAGGTCCCACTTGTTAAAGGCGATGACCATAGCCTTGCCCGCCTCCAACACCATGGAGATCACACGTTGGTCTTGTTCGGTGATCTCCTGTGAAGCGTCGATAAGCACGACGCACACTTCGGCAGCGTCGATCGTGCCGCGCGTACGCAAAGAGGCGTAGTACTCGTGGCCCGTTGCGTTCTTGACCTTCTTACGCAGGCCAGCGGTATCGATGAAACGCCACAGCTTCTGGTCAAGCTGGATGAGCTCATCCACCGGGTCAACGGTCGTGCCGGCGACATTGTCCACAACAGCGCGGTTGGACTTGGACAGCTTGTTCAGCAGCGAGGACTTACCCACATTCGGCTTACCCACCAAAGTCACGCGGCGCGGCCCCTCCGTGATGGAGTGTGCGGACTTCGGCTCCTTCGGAAACAGGCGGACGATCTCGTCCAAGACATCGGCACCACCGCGGCCATGAAGGGCAGACACCGGCCATGGGTCACCGAGACCTAGCGAGTAAAACTCAGCGACATCCGCCCACTGGGACTCGGACTCAAACTTGTTGGCAACAAGGATGACGGGGACTTCAGACCGCTGCAGGTTGCGCGCCATGGCAGCATCAGATTCCGTGACTCCCACATGGGAGTCCACCACAATGAGGATGATATCCGCATCGTGCATAGCAGCCTCAGACTGGTGGGCAATGGAGGCGTGAATGCCCTTCGCATCCGGGTCCCAGCCGCCGGTGTCCTGCACCCAGAAGCGGCGGCCTGCCCAGTCAGCCAAGTAGCTCACGCGGTCACGCGTCACGCCCGGGTGGTCGTCCACCACAGCTTCACGGCGACCAAGGAAGCGATTCACCAAAGAGGACTTGCCCACGTTCGGGCGGCCAACGATAGCCACCGTTGGCAGGGCTTCTTCCAAATGGCCGTCCGCATTGATGCGCTGGACACCGAAAGCTGCTTCGACCTCAGCCCAGTCCTCTTCGGACATATCGTCAGTGATGTCCACATCACCCTCGGACACTTCACCGTAATCGGCGGGGCCGAACTCGGAGTCGTCGAAAAACTGCTCTGCTTCCTCCCCGTACTCAGAGATGAAGTACTCTTCGCCCTCAAAATCTGCCGGGTTGAATTCGGTGTACTCAAACTCCGTCGGCGTGTCTTCCGAGAAGTCGTTGTTATCACGCTGGTCAGTCATCATGCACTCCTTTCAATCAAGGCAATGAGAGCGGCAAGAACCTCGTCCTTGTTCATGGTCGATGTGTCGATAATCTCGGCATCCTCCGCGGGACGCAGCGGGCTCGTGGCACGGGACGAATCCAGCTCATCGCGACGGATCACGTCGGCGAGCACCGTGTCAAAGTCCACCTCACGTCCGGCAGCCACATCCTGGTCGTAGCGGCGCTGCGCGCGGACCTCCGGTGAGGCGGTGAGGAAGGCCTTCGCCGGGGCGTCAACAAGCACGACCGTGCCAATATCGCGGCCCTCCACGATCGCGCGGTGGGCTTCGCGGGCGAGTTTGCGCTGCAATTCCACGAGGTTCACGCGGACCTCCGGAATGGCGGACACAGCCGACACATTCTGGGTGACATCGCGCTCACGGATCTCGCGCGAGACATCCTCACCAGCGAGGATCACCTCCGTCGAATCCGGATCATCGGAGACTTCTAGCGGCAGATCACGGGTCACCTCAATCACCGCGGCGGTATCAGCCGGGTCCACGTCAGCGCGCAGGACAGCCAACGTGGCCACGCGGTACATTGCACCGGTATCCACGTACTTCGCGTTCAGCTGCTTAGCCAACGCGCGGCAGGTGGTGGATTTTCCGGTCCCCGAAGGCCCATCGACGGCCAGAATCAAGCCGCCATCGGGCATGTTCGTCAAATTCCCAGTGCTGCCCATTTACATCTCCACCGCCTTGTACAGAGCCGTCAGCTCCGAGTCATTTAGCGCACGCATTGCGCCCGGTTTCAGCTCACCCAGCTGCACCGTGTGAACCTTCGTGCGCACTAGGCGCTGCACCGGGTAGCCGGCGGCCTTCAGCATACGGCGCACGATGTGCTTGCGGCCCTCATGAATCTCCAGACGTATCAGCGACTGACCCTGGTGCGTATCCACGATCTGCACGTAATCCGCCTTGGCCAGGCCATCATCGAGCTCGATACCGTTCTTGAGCTCGCGGATCAGCGCCGGCTTCGCCTCTCCCAGCACTGTGGCCAGGTATGTTTTGGACACGCCATAGCGTGGGTGCATGAGGCGGTTGGCCAGCTCACCATCGTTGGTGAGAATCAGCAGACCTTCCGTATCCGCATCCAGGCGCCCAACGTGGAAGAGGCGCTGGCCCGACACCACGCGGTCAGCGACAAGATCACCAACGCACGGGCGGCCGAACTCATCTTCCATCGTGGTGTGCATCCCACGCGGCTTGTTCAGCGCAAAGTACTGGTGTTCCTCATTCACGTTCACGCGCACACCATCAACGCGAATGATGTCCACGTTCGGGTCCACGCGCACGCCCTGCTTGCGGATGATTTTGCCGTTGACCTCAATGCGGCCTTCGTCGATCATCAGCTCGCAGTTACGGCGCGAAGCAACGCCCGCCTGCGCCAGGACTTTCTGCAAGCGCACGCCTTCTGCTTGTCGACGTTTCTGCGGCCCGCCCCCGCGGCCGTCTCGGTCGTCTGCGCCGCCGAGTTCCACTGCCTTGCCCTCCGGGGCAACTGGGTCTTCGCGGTGATCCCACCAGTTATCGGCGAGCGGATGCGGTTCTTCGGCTGCTTTTTCTGCTGCTGCACGCCGCTTACTCAAGCTGACGTTCTGGTGCTTGGCGGGTTTTGCGTTGGAGAGCAAGAACTTTCCGTTCTTGCCCCGATTTTGTTGATTGTCATGGCTCGAGTTCGAGCCCTTATCCGGTGAGCCTTCTCGGCGAGCGGTAGGTTTCATAGCTCCCGAATCTACCAGGCATCTTCAATGGAATCGACTTCCGGAAGAAGCGGCGCCAAGTCTGGCAACCTGTCCAAAGAATCGATGCCGAGCTGCTCTAAGAACAGCTCAGTGGTGACGTAGCGGTGTGCGCCCGACGATTCATCCGGTTCCACCTCCGCAATGAGTCCGCGCAGCGTCAACGTGCGCATGACACCGTCCACGTTGACACCACGCACACCGGCCACCTGAGCACGCGTGACAGGTTGGCGGTATGCCACGACAGCAAGGGTTTCCATCGCCGCGCGGCTGAGCTTGGTTTGCGTGCCGTCCACCAAGAAAGCCTCGACGGCATCGGCATTTTCTGTCCGGGTGTACAGCCGCCAGCCTTCAGCGGTTTCCCGCAGATCAATGCCAGAGCCACGGTTGTCCAGCTCCTGCGCCCACTCTTTGAGTACAGCAGCCACATCTGTTGGATCAGCATGCAGCGCACCGGCGAGGTCCTCGACCATCGCAGGAGTGTCAATGACGAGGATGACGGATTCAATCTGCGAGCGCAGCTGCGACACCATGGGTAGATCCGAATAGCTCTCCATGTTTCCTACTCCCAGTTCTGTGCGGCCACCACCGCGGGATCAACATCCTTGCCAGTCCACGCCAGGTCCAATGTCCCTAAGGCTTCTTCCTGCTTGGCGTCGATTGCATGCGCTTTGTACAGCTCAAGAATGGCTAAGAATCTGCCCACCACTTCCATGGACTTCGTGCAATCTCGTGTGAGCGCTGCGAACGTCAGCCAGTGATCAGGGCCAGCCAGCTTCAGCGTCTCCAGAATCTTGCCGGCTTGCTCCGGGACAGACACTGCCTGGGCATGAACGTGATCCGTGCGGACTGTCTCCGGGGGTTTTGGTCGGAAGACAGATGCCGCCAATTCTGCGAAGCTTCCTGCCGTGTGGCCAAGTTCCACCGGAGGCATGAGGTCCAGGAATTGCTCTTCCATTCCCACTGCGCGGGGATACCTGCGGCGAGCATTCCCCTGCCACTCTTCGAAGCGATCCGCCACCTGCTGGTAAGCGCGGTACTGGAGCAAGCGTGCAAAAAGAAGGTCACGTGAGGAAAGGAGCTCCAAGTCCTCTTCCTCATCCTCGCCGCTAAGAGGGAGAAGGCGTTGCGTCTTCAGTGCGAGAAGTGTGGCAGCCGTGACAAGGAACTCGGTGACCTCATCAAGCTGCGCCATTTCGCCCAGCAGCCGCACGTACTCGATGAACTCGTCGGTCACCTCGGCCAATGCAATCTCAGTGATGTCGAGCTTGCGGGCACCGATCAGGTTGAGCAGCAGATCATAAGGGCCCTCGAAATTGTTGAGGACGATGGTGAAGCCAGTGATCTCTGGCTGGTACCCCTCATTGCCCGCGGTCAGCGGCTCGTTCGAATGCGTAGTAGACATGCCGTGTGAGCGGCTCCCTTGTAGCTACCGCTGGGAGGTCCGTTCAATGACCTCAAGGGCCAGGTTTCGGTACTGCTCCGCCCCCGGGGAATTAGGTGCCCAGGTGATAATCGGCTCGCCGGCAACGGACGTTTCCGGGAAACGCACGGTGCGGGTGATCACGGTGTCAAAGACACGGTCGCCGAAGACCTCCACCACGCGGTCCATGACCTCACGGGCGTGGGTGGTGCGACGGTCAAACATGGTGACCAAGATGCCCACGATATCCAAGTCAAAGTTGATGCGGTCCCGGACCTTCTCCACCGTGTCTGCCAGCAGGGCAAGGCCACGCAGCGAAAAATACTCACATTCCATCGGGATGATGACGCCCTGGGAGCACGCGAGCGCGTTCACGGTGAGCAGACCAAGCGACGGCTGGCAGTCGATGATGATGAAGTCATATTCCCCACGCACCGGACGCAGCGCGCGGCCAAGAGTCTGCTCACGGCCAACCTCATTGACCAATTGGATCTCCGCAGCAGAGAGATCAATATTCGCGGGCACCAGGTCGAGCCCTGACACATTGGTGCGCTTAATCGCCGAGTGAATCGACGAGGTGTTGTCCAACATCAAGTCATAGACCGTGACTTGATCCTCATCGTGGGTAACGCCAAGGCCGGCGGACAGCGCGCCCTGCGGGTCAAGGTCGACCAAAAGAACCTTGCGGCCCTGCTCTGCCAGGCACGCGCCGAGGTTAATGGATGAGGTGGTCTTACCCACGCCGCCCTTCTGGTTCACCATGGAGATGATCGTGGCCGGCCCGTGCTTCTCCAGCGGCTCCGGTTGCGGGAATTCGCGCAGGGGACGTCCAGTCAGCCCGACTTCCGCCTGCTTCGCATCGAAGAGTCCCTCGTCTGCCACGGTCCCGCCCTTCACACTCAGGTCGACCAAATCCTTACTGCCCGTCATCTTACACAGGTGTTATTTACCGCGTAACGTGTCTGCGCAGCTATCTGATCCCAGTGACTCAGGAACGTGGGTGCGCGGTGCGCCAGACTTCACGCAAGTTCTCTGGAGTGACGTGAGTGTAGATCTGAGTCGTTGTCACACTGGCGTGACCTAGTAATTCTTGGACCGCGCGGACGTCCGCCCCACCCTCAAGAAGGTGTGTTGCAAAGGAGTGGCGCAGCGTGTGAGGGGAGATGTCTTTCTCAATCCCAGCCCGGGATGCTGCATCTTTGATGATCGTCCAGGCACTCTGCCGAGACAGTGCTCCCCCACGCTTATTCAGAAACAACGCGTGAGTTTTCCCCTTTGAAAGCGCAGGACGCCCGCGCACGAGATAAGCGTCGAGCGCGAGATTAGCGGCGCGTCCCACCGGGATAAGCCGCTGTTTATCCCCTTTACCGGTGACCTTCACGTACCCGGGGAGCTCCCTGACATCGTCCACAACGAGACCGAGCACCTCTGACACTCGTGCACCGGTGGCATACAGGATCTCCAACAACGCTTTGTCGCGCAGGTGGATGGGGGTTTCGGTGGGGCAGCCGTCGAGAAGCGTACTCACTTCAGTAATGCTCAATGTGTCTGGGAGCTTCTCCCCCTGCTTGGGAGGTGAGACACTCGCGGCAACATCCGCGACGACGATCCCTTCGACGGTGGCGAATTTGTGCAGACCTCGAGCAACAACAAGGGCGCGGCTGGCTGAGGAGGCAGCGAGTGGCCGCCTGCTTTCATCCCCGCGGCGCAGGTCCGCGACATAGGCCTCGAGATCAGCTGTTGTGACATTGGCGAGATCCGTCTTTCCCGCCGTATCCAACCAATCGAGGTAACGCTCAACATCGCGCCTGTAGTTGCTCAGCGTGTTGTCCGACACACCCCGCTCAACGGCGAGGTGGTCGAGCCATAACTGCCCGACAGCACGCGCTTTCATTGCTGCCCTATCTTCTTCATATCGGGCGCAATACCTTGTTGCTGGCGGCGCTGCGCCATATGCGTCGGGCGCAGATCAAACGGTGAGTCCACCGAGCGGGCTTCAGAGCGACCCGCAATGACCTCAGATGCGGCGAGGATGCCTGCGATGGCGATGGAGTTCACAATCCTGCCTGTCATCACTGCCTGGCGTGCCTCTTCAATGTGCAGCCAGGTAAAGCGCATATCGGCTTCCTCATCTTCAGCAGCAGGGCGCTCAACCTCGCGCAGGCCCGTAGCAAGAAACACACGCACTGACTCTTCGGCGAAACCCGGCGAAGTCACGAGGTCAAGCAACAACGACCAGTTCTGCGCTTCTAGCCCTGCTTCTTCGACGAGCTCGCGCTGTGCGGTGACCAGTTCATCCTCGCCTGCGAAATCCAAAAGGCCGGCAGGCAACTCCCACAAGCGCCGGCCGACACTGTGGCGGTACTGCTCCACCAGCGCGATGCGCTCATGCTCATCAACAGCAACCACGGCAACGGCGCCGAAATGCTCAACAATCTCACGGTCAGCACTAGTCCCACCCGGCATGGTCACCGAGTCCCGGCGCACCGCCAAGATCGGGGCGTCCACGAGCAGCTCGGAGCTGTTCACCGTGAATTCATGGCGCTGGGAATCTGAATGAGAAGTCATAGCAGCCAGTGTAAATCGGGCCCGGACGCACAACTCCGGGCCGAAACCTCGTTCCTAGCCGTTATCCTGCGCGCGTGGACGCTCCGGGGCTGGTGCCTGGGCGTTGGTTGCAGAACCATACGCACCGGACTTGCCACCGATCTGTTCAGCGAGAGCAAGGACAGTGGAGATACGACCGGTCTCCGAATCCAGGGAATCAACCGTGGACACTGCCGCCGAAGCCTCTGCGTTGGAACGAATCAGCGCGATGGATCCATTCGGGGATGCTGCACCGCGACGACCAGCGAGGACTACTGCGTCGCCGCGGGAATCCAGGCCACGTGCGAAATCAGCGAGCACAGTTGCGGCAAAGACATCCGCATCATCCTTAACGCCTTCGCCTTCTTCGATGTCCCCACCAGTGACCACGATAATGCCTTGCGCCGGGGTGATAGTGCCGTCGTCGTACTCAATGAAGCCACCATCGCGAAGCGCCTGAAGCACCAAGGCACGGTCCTCGACATTGGCCATCGGCTCATTCGTGTTCACGTCGAACATGAGCGCAGTGCCCAGGGACTCACCAGCGTGAGTGCCTGGCGCCTGGTTGTCCACTGAGAGCTGGGCACCCGCCGGCAGCGTATTCGCGATAATCGAGCGCAGCTGATCAGCACCATCCTGCGAGAGGAACTTGTCTGTCAGGGTGATCTCCCCTGCCACGGTCGCACCAGCCTGCTGTGCGAGCCAGCTGGTCACCTTCACATCGTCCTCATCCGCATTCGGGGCCCGGACGATGATGAACGGACGCTGGTCCAGAGTGCCCTCCACGATGCGGGTCGAGTTGCCCGCCAGCAAAGCGTTGGCGGAATTTGCCTCCGGATTAGCAGGTGCTTCCCCATCCTTGTCAGACGACCCGGGGGCCTTTCGCGCCCCATCGGAGCCCTTCGTCGTGGGGTCAATGTTGTTGAACGAGTAATCCGAAATTGGCGCCAAGGACGGAGCCACCACGAGGGTGCCCAGAGCCAGACCGCCAGCGAGACCCCATGCGAGGCCACTGGCTACCCAGCCGGCACCACCAGTTTTCTTCTTAGCCATGATGTTGCACCCCTCCTAGCGGTTAAAGATGTTCTGGACGGTAAAAGCAAAGTTGTTCCACGTGTCGATGAGGTTGTCAACGAACGTGCCATTGCCCATGAGCCCGACGATAAGAACGACGACGGCAAGTGCCACGAGCAGACCAAGGATCGCCCAAGCCCACGCAACGCCGGAGCCAGAAGAGGTCTTGTACAGGTTCTCAATCACCGTGGACTCGACGATGCGGTTGCCAGCCTTGAGGCGAGTGAGCATCGCTGCCGGGGACGCCGCCAGATCATTCGCGAAGATGCGGTCCAGGTCCACAATGTCACCCACCGTGACGATGGTTTCAGCCTCGTGGAAAACAGCCAGCAGGATAGCCAGATCCATCGGCGAATCCGCTGCCGCCGGGAACGTCACAGCACCGACACCGAGGTCCTGGATGCGCTCCAGGCCAGCAGCGTGTCCATCCGGATCAGCGGGGAGGATCACACGCGCATCACCGCGCAGCGTGTCGGTGGAGATGTCCGCCGGGTCGCCCACGATGAAATCGCAGGAGTAGCCGAGGTCGAGCAGTGTGTCAGCCGCGGAGCCCACACCAATAATCACCGGCTGGTACTCGCGGATGAAGTTGCGCAGGTTGGTCACGCGCTCACGCGCATCCGCGGTTGGTGCGACGATGAGGACCTTCTTGCCGTCCATGGCATCGCCGAGCTCTGGCACGCCTACGCCGTCGACAAGCAGCGGCGATTCAGAGTGAATGAACTCGATGCTGTTGCCGAAATAGGCTTCCATGTTGTCCACGAGTGCACGCTGTGCATCATCAAAAACCTTGTCAGCAGCACCGCGGCTGAGGTGGTCTGCCTGGGCAATGACCTTCTTGCCCACCACAATCTCACCATCCGTGTTCACCGTGGCCTTCTTGCCGTCACGGAAAGATTCGCGCGTAGCAGCGCCGGCGCCTTCGAAGAGGGGAATGCCAGCGTCAAGGAGCAGCTGAGGCCCATAATTCGGAATGTTGCCCGTGGAGAATTTCGCGATGTTCACGACAGCAGCAGGACGCTTATCCGCGAGCGTCTGCGCCTCACGACGCGTCAGATCCGGCGCATCCACAATGGCGATATCGCCCGCGCTGAACTTGCGTAGGCCTTTCCCCTGCGGCGTGCAATCACGCAGGTTACCGGTGATGGATGCGGTGAGTTTCTCCGTCTCGGCTGGGGCTGCGGCAGGAGTTGCTGGCGCAGCGGAGGTGTCAGCCTTCTTCGGGGTCGGTTCTTTCGAGCTCATGCCACGTGATCTTGCTGCATTAACCAGCATTATTGGTGGAGGCGCGCTGCAAAACGTCGCCGGAATCTTGAGATGAGGCTTAGAAGTCGTCGATCTCGGCCTGCGCGCGTTCGAACAACTCGGTGGCATGCGCGCGTCCGGTCTCTGAATCATCCATACCCGCCAGCATGCGTGCGAGCTCATCAATGCGCGCGTCGCCCTCCAGCACGTCTACACCGGATGTCACGGTCTCATCGCCAACATTCTTCGACACGTGCAGGTGTGTCGTGGCGTATGCCGCAACCTGTGGCAGGTGCGTGACCACGATGACTTGGTTGTTCTGCGCCAAACGTGCCAGGCGACGTCCAATTTCCACCGCGGCGCGACCACCAACGCCAGCATCGACTTCGTCAAAAACCAGGGTTGAGCCACCCTGCTGGCTGGAGAGAATCAACTCGAGTGCGAGCATGACGCGGGAAAGCTCACCGCCCGACGCACTCGACGCCAAGGGCTGCGGTTCAAGGGCATCATTCGGCGCCAGCCGCAGTTCGACGCTGTCCGCGCCATCGCGGTCGTAGTCTTGACTTTCGACGGCCACGGTGATCCGCGCCTTCGGCATCGCAAGCCCACGAAGCTCCTCCGTCACCGCCTTTTCCAGATCCTTTGCCGCGGCAGTACGCGCTTTGGTCAACGACTTGGCAGCGGTGATCATCTCTTTTTCGCTGGCAGCGACGCGCTTCTTCAGCTCCTCAATCGCTTCTGCGGAGGTGTCGATGGAGGCTAGACGCTTGGCTGCTTTCTCCCGCCATGCCAACACTCCTGCGATATCCGGCGCATACTTGCGCGTGAGAGACTTCAACTCCTGCTGCCGCTGCAAGAGACGTTCCAGTTCATCCGGATCGCTCGGCAGATCAGACAAGAACGTACCGAGTTCTCCTGAGACATCCGTCAGCACAGCAGCGACATCCGCCAGTTGACTGCCTAGTTCACGCAAGTGTCCGTCACTCGACTGCTGCAACGACGACGCGGCCTGGCCAATCAGCGTGGAGGCAGGCTCTGCGCTCTCTGCCCCACCGCCGAATTCACCAGCTGCCTCTGCCCCATCGATGGCAACGAGCGCTAACTGCGCTGATTCCCGCAAGGCATCCACGTCTTGCAGACGGTTGATGGTGGATACAAGCTCTGTGTCCTCACCATCTTGGGGATCAATCCCATCGATTTCGTCGACAGCAAACTGCAGCCGGTCAACTTCCTGCGCCAGCTCACGACGTTTTTCCGTTCGTTCCCGCAGATCCTTCGTCGCTGCACGCCATGTTGTATACGCCGCACGGTACCGCTCTTTGAGCGGCGCAATCGCCGGATCAAAAGCATCCAATGCGGCCAGCTGCTCTGCCGGGGCAAGCAGACGCAGCTGGTCATTCTGGCCATGGATAGTGAGCAGGTGCGAGGTGAACTCAGCCAGCGTCGCCGCCGGTACCGTCCGCCCACCAAGGTGAGCACGGGAACGACCGGTTGCTTTCACCGACCGCGCCGCCAAAAACTCATCGTTCTCATCCGGCGCAGCGCCGGCGTCATCGGTGATGGCGGTGATGGCGTCCCGGGCGACGTCGATAAGCATGCTCGTGTTAAAAGCACCTTCAACTGTCGCCTGCGTGGCTCCGGTGCGGACCTTCGACGCGTCAGCGCGACCCCCGGTGAGCAAGCGCAGACCAGTGACAACCATGGTTTTACCGGCGCCTGTTTCGCCCGTGAGCACGTTGAGACCCGGGGAGAATTCAACGGAAGAATGCGGGATAACGCCGAGGTTATCGATGGTGATTTCGGTGAGCATAAACCTACCGCTGAGTCACGTTGTCGGCGTAGGAGAAATCATCCTTCACCACAGGACCACGCCAGCCATTGACCGGCAGGTGAAGCTTGCTCACCAGACGGTCCGTGAATGGCCTGTCATCCAGGCGAACAAGACGAATTGGGTGCTCACCGCGCACAACCTCAAGGCGGGAACCCGGTGGCATATCAAGATGACGGAAGCCGTCCAGCACGACATCAGCGTGAGTCGTAGTAATCAAGGATTCAACAGCGACCTTGGAGCTCGGTGAGACCACGAGTGGCTTGGTAAACAGCGCGTGCGCATTATTCGGCACAACCAGAATGGCATCGAGTTCCGGCCACAGGATTGGGCCGCCAGCGGAGAAGGCGTACGCCGTCGAACCAGTCGGGGTGGAGATGAGCACGCCATCACAGCCGAAGGAGCTGACCGGGCGCAGATCAACTTCCAAGATGGCGTCCAAAACACCGCGGCGATCCAAGTTCTCCAAGCTGGCCTCATTGAGCGCCCAGCCCGTGCCCACCAAGTCATTATTGTGGTCATGCACAGTGACATCAATGGTCATGCGGCTATCCACCGAGTACTCGCGGTCGATCACACGACGAATCGCGGTCTCCAGACTGTCCTCTTCCCACTCGGCGAGGAAGCCAATGTGGCCAAGGTTGATGCCTAGAATCGGCACATCCTGTGCACGGGCATAACCGGCGGCGCGGAGGAAGGTGCCATCACCACCGAGGACGAGTACCAACTCACAGCCCTCAGCAGCATGCTCATCAGGCTCAACCCGGCAGAGTTCATCCAACGCCGGGTAATTGCCGGCGTACGGCAGTTCCTCATCGCCCAACAACCGGACGGTAAAACCTGCTTCGAGCAAAAGCTCCGTCGCACGCGCAGCGGATGCGATGTTTCCTTCGCGGCGAGTGTGAGGGACCAAAAGGACAGCACGGTCACTACTAGTAGCCATCAGTTCTTCGGTCCTTCCTCTACTGCACGCTGAATCATCGCGGCTAAATCTCCCTGGCTAGGGGCGCTCTTGCCGCCATCTTTAACGAGCCATAGGAAGTATTCTACGTTCCCGCTCGGCCCTGGAAGGGGTGATGCTACAGCAGCACGACAACTCAGCCCTAAAGTACGAGCAAATTCCGCCACACCCAAGGTCACGTCCGCCCTCAATTCCGGTGAGCGGACAACTCCCCCGCTGCCCAGCCGTTCCTTGCCCACTTCAAACTGAGGCTTGACCATAGGCAGCAGGTCAGCACCATCTTCCAAGCACGCTGCGATTGCTGGTAGCACCAGCTCGAGGGAAATGAACGATAGGTCACCCACCATGAGCTGTGCTGGCCCATCCATCATCTCGGGTGTGAGGTGACGAATATTAGTCCTGTCCAGCACCGTCACGCGCTCGTCGTTTTGGAGGCGCCACACCAGCTGCCCGTAGCCGACATCCACGGCGACGACTTCCTTGACGCCACGGCGTAGCAACACATCAGTGAAGCCGCCCGTTGACGCACCGGCATCCAAAGCGCGTTTGCCGGTTACGTCAAGACCGAGTGGCTCGAATGCCTCGAGGGCACCGAGCAACTTGTGCGCACCACGCGAAGCCCAATCATCCCCTTCGGCCTCGGCTACTTTGATGGACACATCCGGTTCCACAACCGTGGCTGGCTTCTTTGCCACGAAGCCGCCTACTTCCACGCGGCCAGCCTTGATCCATTCCACTGCTTGCTCGCGGGACCGCGCGATCTTTCGCCGCACGAGTTCCGCATCTAAGCGCCTACGTCCTGGTGCCATTATCGTCCCCTAAACCCTGTCCTGGAGGGCTTCAGTGAGCACCTCATACGCGGCTTCATACTCAGCCAATTCCGTAGCCAAGTCATCCATTGGCTGGGACAACACTGCCTCGAAGCGTGCTGATAGCTCCTCTGGCGTCATCGAAGCCTGCCGCGGATCATGCGGCTTGGGTACCGGCTTGGGGTGGTGCTGCATGGGGCCTACCACCATGCCTCAATAGCGGCCTCAGCTGTAGGGGAAGCAGCCTTGACCTGGACGTTGATCGCAGGCTCCTCAAGCGACCACACAGCGCTCAATACTGTGCGCAGCGCTTGCAACCACGTGGAGTCCTCGTTGCCACCACCAAGGATGATCACGGTGTCACCGGCTCCATCCCCTTCAACCGACACGGTGAAACCACCCTGCGGAGCGGGTGCCAGAGCGGAGAAGTCGCCTGCACATTCCGTGAGCACTCTCATGTCCTCGGCGATGAAGGTGGGACGCTGCTCAACCGGTGCCGCAATCAACGCCTTCGGCCCTGAAACACCAGTGAGCACATGCAGCGTGTCCATCTCTGCGGCCACGCCACCAGCGATATCCGTATCCAAACGGTCGCCCACAACCAAAGGCTTATGCACACCAAGGGTTTCCTGCGCCAGGTCAAACATGGCGCGCCCCGGCTTGCCGGCAGCAGCAGGCACGACACCCGTGGCGTTGGTCACCGCGGCGACCATGGATCCATTGCCCACCATGAAGCCACGCTCCGCCGGCAAGGTCGAATCCAGGTTGCTCGCCAGATAAACAGCACCCTTGCGAATAGACAATGCCGCTTCCGAAAGCTGCCGCCATCCTGTGTCCGGGTTATGGCCGTGAAGGACCACTGCCGGGTCATCATCAGCGGAGTCAACAACGTTGAAACCAGCATCACGCACCAAGTCTTTGAAGGAATCCGCGCCGACAACGAGCACGTTCGCGCCGGGCTCCGCATGACGTTGCGCAAGCAAGGCAGCAGCTTGTGCTGATGTCAGCACATCTGCTGACGCCGCGTTCAGGCCAATCGCCTGCAACTTGCCCGCAACCTAATCAGGTCCTTTAGACGCATTGTTGGTCACATAAGCAACGGCCGTCCCGGTGGCAGCACACGCGTTGATGTTTTCAACAGCATGTGGAATAGCGTCACCACCAGCCCACACCGTGCCGTCCAGGTCGAGCAACAAAGCGTCATATGGCGCGATTCCGCTCATCGCCAATCCACTCCCCTAGCCCAGTTCCTTGAGGCGCTGCGCAGCGTCCGTCCACTCCTCGTCGTCTACAGCGGCGACGTGCTCGAACCAATGACGCGCCTCATCAGTACGGCCGACCTGCGCGAGCGCATCCGCGTATGCGTAGGCCAGACGGGTCTGCGCGAAGCCTTGCGAGCTTAACGACGGATTCATCTGCTGCAACGTGGCCAACGCCGATTCGTGCTGCCCCAGATCATGGCGCGCGCCGGCGACCACAATGGCCAACTCAATGCGTGAATCCGGATCCAGCTGCTTCACTTCCGGGCTACGACCAATCTCAATGGCTTTTTCTGGGCGACCAAGTCCACGCTCTGCATCCGCCATGACGGCCAGCAAACCTGGTCCACCACTCATGCGACGTGCCGCACGGAGTTCAGACAGTGCTTCCTTCCATTCACCAGCGTGATACGCGGCGATGCCTGCTGCCTCGCGGACAACACCCACACGGCCAGCACGGTTCTTTGCAGCACGCGCATGAGTCAGCGCCAATTGCGGATCATCTGCCATCCACGTGGCCGCCATGATCATGTGCTTGGCCACCTTGTCGGCATTGTCCTTCGCTAGCACACGGAGGTCCTGCAGCACCGATGGATCCAGATCGGACGGATCAATATCCTCCGGAATCGCTGGCTCGTTTTCTTTCTGCGCCATGCGGTCTTCGCGGAAGCCCTGGCGGTATGGGTTCGACCTGTCGTGACGCACCTTGCCGTTGCTGCCGTCACGTCCAGCGCCACCACGATTCGCGTGAGTGCGGCGTGGACGGCCATCCCCTTGGCGTTTCCCGCCAGTCTGGCGGTCCGGACGACCGTCGCGGCGTTCGCGGCGCTCGCCACCGTGCTTCTTGTTGTTGTCTTCGCTCATTGGTTGACCTACCCGTTCACCTTGACGCCAGAGAAGTTCTTCTTGCCACGACGCAGCACAATCCAAGAACCGTGGAGCAGATCTGCTTCAGACGGCTCCCAATCCTCAGAATCAATGCGCTGATTGTTTGCGTAAGCGCCGCCTTCCTTGATGGTGCGGCGTGCAGCACCCTTGGACTCAGCCAGACCAGTGCCCACGAGCATGTCCACGATGGTGCGCGGCTCACTCGCGTTGATCTCAAAGACCTCTGTCTCGGACACAGCGGCAGCCAGCGTTGCTTCATCCAGATCGGTCAGTTCAGCGCGGCCAAAGAGTGCCTGGGATGCAAGCTCCACGTTCTTGGTGGCCTCCGGACCGTGAACCAGGTCCGTCATCTCCTGTGCAAGCTTCTTCTGTGCAACGCGCTTGAACGGACGCTCCTTGACCTCAACCTCGAGCTCATCCAGCTCCTCCTTGGTCAGGAAGGTGAACCAGCGGAGGTAGCGGATCACATCGGCGTCCGCGGTGTTGATGAAGTACTGGTACCAGCGGTACGGGCTGGTCATCTCCGGGTCCAACCACAACGAGCCACCACCGGTGGACTTGCCAAACTTCTTGCCCTCAGAGTCAGTGACCAGCGGAACCGTCAGGGCGTGCACGGACGCACCGTCAATGCGGCGGTTGAGATCCACGCCCGCAACCAAGTTGCCCCACTGATCAGAGCCACCGACCTGCAACACGCAATCATGACGCCGGCGCAGCTGCACGTAGTCATTGGCCTGCAGGAGCATGTAGGAAAACTCGGTGTAAGAGATACCGTCATTTTCCAAACGACGCTTCACCGTGTCACGGGAGAGCATCGTGGACAAGGAGAAGTGCTTTCCCACATCACGCAGGAACGTAATCACGGACATCTCATTGATCCAGTCCGCGTTGTTCACCATGATGGCTGCGTTCTCGCCCTCAAAGGACACGAAACGCTCAAGCTGGCCAGCAATACGCTTAGCCCAATCACCGACGGTGTCGGCGGAGTTCATGGAGCGCTCCCCCACATCACGCGGGTCACCAATCATGCCCGTAGCCCCACCAGCGAGCACGATCGGTGTGTGGCCAGCTTCCTGGAAGCGGCGCAACATCAGCAACGGCACGAGGTGACCAGCGTGCAAGGACGGACCCGTCGGATCAAAACCTGCATACAGGGTGATCGGTGCCGCGGTAGCGTCCCGCAGCGCATCCAAGTCAGTGGACTGGTTGATCAGTCCGCGCCACTCTAGTTCGTCGATAATGTTTGCACTGTCAGCCATGGAGCAGTTCTTTCAAGCCTCGTTGAGTTGTAGATGGAAATTCAAAGAAAAGGTGAGCAGCCCGCTGCCGGGTTCTATGCGGCGGGGTACGGCTCTGCTTCGTCGATAAGCAAAACTGGGATGCCCTCATCGATGCGATAGGCAATACCAAGCCGGCGGTTGACCAGCAATTGCTCGTCCTTGAGATACTCCAGCGGGCCCTTATCTTTCGGGCACGCGAGAATATCGAGGAGCTGCGGGTCAAGCGTTGAATTATTCGCCGTCATGGTGCTTCATCGTACCTTGTTCAGTTCTCATCCAACCCAGGCAGGTCACCGAAGGCTTCCCGCAGCGTACGCGCCTGCGAATCCAAAGCACGCAGGTTCTGGTCCAAGATGCCCTGCTTCACTTTTTCCGCCGCGTTGGTCAGCGTGGTGAGAGAGCCGGTGACAACATCAGCAGCCTCCGGGCTGCGGTATTGCGGCGCGCCCAGGTACGTCGTTATCACCTCAGGCAGGTAGATATTCACGATGTTCCAGATGGTCTGCTGATGCTGCGGCGCTGATTCCAAGTCATCCCACTCATCCAGAACGAACTTCAGTGTCTCTTCCAGCTCCATCGCCTGCACCCCAACGGACGCCGGCGGATCTACCTTGTACAGCGGCTGAAGGGCCTGATCAAGCCTTGCGTCCAACTGCTTCCCCGGTGGCAGCGCTGGTGGAGTGTTCGAGGGAAGAGCCTTTTGCGGTGGCGCAGGAGTCAGCAGCACACCAGCGCCCCACGCGGCGGCCGCGGCGACCGGCCACAAGAGCCCGAAGGGAAACACCAACTGAACACCAATGACAGCCGTGGCAAGGCCCATGCCCACCAAGTTCTTCCTGGAGGTGAAAAAGTTATCACCGCTGAGAGCTTCGGCAAAGCGATTATTGGTACCCACGAATCTCCTTGAACGCCTCGGCGAGATCACCATTGAGCGCGTCGAACACAGCTCCACCAGTCATGTCAGCCAGTAGGTTCATCTCTTCAACATTGGCTTCACCGTACAAGATGACAAAGACTGGGACAGTGCCTTTCTTCAAGGTGATCCGGTCATAGTCCTGCTTGAAGGTCGCGAGGTCTCGCCCAGCCGTCACTTCACCATCAGTCAGAAGCACGATCGACGTAATACCCGCCTTCGGATCAGTCTTCGTGATGACATCAATGAGTGTGTCGTAGATATTGGTTTCCCCACCAGCCTGGAATCCATCGATGTAGTCCTGGAATTGCTTCTTTACAGCCGGGTCAGCGGAGTTGTACTCACCGGTGAAGGGCACGTACGGGACACTCGCGAATTGCTGGAGCGTCACCATTTCCCCATCGCGCAAGGACACATTTCCGGTGTCCGTTGCAGCCGAACCGTCAATCAGGGACGTCATGATCTCTTTCAGTGAATCGAGGCGCTCTCCTTCCATGGAACCGGAGGTATCCAACACGAACGTCGTGTTACCGCGAGTACGGAACTCGTTGTTGTAGCGGTCGACGAGGCTCTGCACGGTGCCGTAATTGCCTGGGAACGGCAGCTCAATGACCGTCTGGCCTTGCAGTTCCGCCGGCATGTTCTCAACATCGCTAACTGGGCGACGGAAAGACTCCGCGACGCTCTGCTGGTGGTCAAGCAGCCAGGCAGAGAGTGCTTTCACCTTTGCTGCTGCATCGTCGTTCTTGGGCTCCGCCAACGTTGACAATGGATAATCCGCAGAGATCACACCGTCAGCCGGCACGATAACCTCAATCGCAGCACCCTCAGCGCGGAGCTGATGGAGCGTGGATTCGTAGTTAATAATCGCGTCGGCCTTACTCGGGTCCTCTTTAAACACATCCGCGAGCCAACCCGAAGATCCGGAAACCAGCGTGAGCGCTTGGAACAGTTCTTGAAGCCTCGGACTAACCTTCTCCACATCATGATCAGTCAACGCGGAGCCGGTATCAGCCATCGCGGTGGCCACGGAGACGAGAGCTGAGAAGCCAGAATTCGACGAAGATGGATCGGTCATGCCGAAGGTGAATTTCCCTTCGCGAGCTGCGTCAGCAAAGTCACTCCAGGTGGGTTGCTTGATGTCCCACCCAAGTTCCTTTGCCTTGGCCTTGTTCACACCAAACGCGACTGGACTCGAAGCAATCTTCGTCTCATCCGCCAGCGCACCACGGGCACCAATCAGATCGACATAGCGGTTGGTAGCCATCCAGGTTGCGTCAACCTCACCGTTGAACTTTCCGTTCTTGAGGTCCTGGGAATTCTGCAGAGTGCCCCCGTGGAACTCCAACGTGATGGGAAACCCGAGATCACGCGAAGCCTGCATGACAAGGGGTTCAAGATCCTTTAACTCGGTCGCAGCGACAATGCTCAGCGCGTCATCCGGGAAAAACGGGGATGCGTTAGGGTCTTTGCTGTTCTCGCCACAGGCGACGAGGACGCTACCCGTCAGGAGAGCAACAAGCAGCGCTACTAACTTCTTCATTTCTCTTGCTCCTCTTGATTCCGTGGCGGGACGGTGCCATAGCGCGTGCCCGTTCCCTCAATGAGTGCTTCCAACCGGTCGTAGTTTGGTGGGTCCACCGACGAGACGTAGCTCGACGGTGCGGGAAGCCCCTTGTCTGCCAGGGCTTCCGTCAGATAATCATTGCTCGCTGGGCGGAACCCGTGCTGCGCCGCCAGGCGCTGCAGCGTCTCATCCGTGGACAAGAGGCGCCCAAGCTCCTTGCCCTCTGCGCTGATGCCTACGATGCCGTGGTTAGCCAGCATCGTCGGCTCAAGCTGAACCAGCACCATGTCGTCCTTGATGCGGGAGTTCGGCTTCATTTGCTCGCCGAGGAACTGGGCCTCGTAGACAAGCACCATCGGCGTGGATCCCATGCCTTGGCTCAAGTAGTCATTGAACGGCCCTGCGGACGAAGACTGGGTGTAGCCCTGACCGGTGAAGTACGGCGACACCTGCTGCGTCAGCCATGCAACATCATCTGCCTTGTCCGGTTCACGTTCACCGAACTGCCACGCCAGGATAGACAGGAACATCGCTGCCGAATTGGACGTACGAATGTCCGTCGTAGAAATCTGAACATTGCGCGGCGACGGGAAGCTATCGCCTAGATCACGCCAGCGCTTCCCCTCCTTGGTGATGTCGATGTACTTGTTCATGTCGAGGATGTAGCTCTCCCCCTCCTGGCGCACCACGCCAGCACCCATGAGCAAGTCCACGATCGGTTTGAACGTAGCTACCGCCATCGGGGAGAAGAACGGGTAATCAGCGGTATAGCCCGACCCCTGGTCCGTCACCTTCTGGGTAGCCGGACTGGAGGATGGGGAGACGAAGTCTTCATTATCCAGGTCCACTTCGGTGGCGATACGCCGTGAACCGGCGGTGCTCACCGTGACGGTGTACCCAAGTTCCGCCAAACGTTCCACCACAGCGGGGTCCTCGAAGTACTCCCGCTTCTCTGACCCCACCACGCCATGGATGGCCTTGGTTCCTTTAGCGGGAGCTGGCTTGGAATCCCCATCGCTTCCGGCGCTGAAGCGATCAGTCAGACCAGATGGCCCGGGAATCATTCCGCGTCCCATCAAGACGGCCAGGACGGCAACAATGATGAGCAGGATGCCGAGACCAACGGAGCATCCCCGACGCTTCTTTCCGGATGAGTTGCTACTGGGCGTCCCAGTATCCGATGGCCCAAAAGTGGGCGCAAAACTCGTGCCGTAGGAGGTATGAGGCTCTTGCGTGGACATGGGCACAGTTTATTGTGTCCCATGCCACTCTGCAGGCTAACTTGAGACTCTTATGCCCCGCGCACGGGTGTCTGCGCCCACTTACGGGCCGCAGCATTCGCCTCATCAACGCGCTGGCGCTGCTCGGCAACACGCACTCCGGCGGTGCCACCGCGGGTTGCACGGGACGCCACAGCACCATCGATGGTGAGCACCTCGCGCACCTCAGGGGTGAGGCGCTTATCGACGCTCGCCAGCTCCTCATCCGTCAAATCCACAAGGTCAACGCCACGGGATTCAGCGATTCGGACGCAAGCGCCGGATGCCTCATGGGCTTCACGGAACGGCACGCCTTGGCGGACCATCCACTCAGCCAAGTCAGTAGCAAGGGTGAAGCCAGCCGGGGCAAGCTCACGCATGCGGTCTTCGTGAAAGACGAGGGTGGAAACCAAACCGGTCATTGCCGGCAGAAGGATGCGGAGCTGGTTGACCGAGTCAATGATCGGCTCCTTATCTTCCTGCAGGTCACGGTTGTAGGCCAGTGGCATGGCCTTGAAGGTGGCCAGAAGACCGGTGAGGTTACCAATCAGGCGACCGGACTTACCGCGGGCAAGCTCAGCCACATCCGGGTTCTTCTTCTGAGGCATGATCGAAGAGCCCGTCGACCATGCGTCATCGAGGGTGACGTAACCAAACTCCGGCGTGGACCACGCGATGATTTCCTCAGCAAGGCGAGAGATATCCACACCGATCTGAGCCAAGACGTAGGCAGCCTCCGAGACGAAGTCGCGGGAGGACGTTCCGTCCAGGGAGTTATCCGCAGCCGAGTCGAAGCCGAGCTCTTCTGCAATAGCCTCCGGATCAAGCTTGAGGGACGACCCAGCCAGGGCACCAGAACCGTACGGGGACACAGCCAGACGCTTATCCAGGTCGCGGATGCGCTCCAAGTCACGCAACAGTGGCTGAGCGTGAGCAAGCAGGGAGTGCGCGAGAAGGATCGGCTGCGCTGCCTGGAAGTGTGTCTTACCCGGCATGATCGCATCCGGGTGGTTCTTCGCCTGCGTGCTCAAAGCCTCGACCAAGTCAGTGACATCGAGGGAAACGGTCCGCACCGCATCGCGCAGCCACATGCGGAACATGGCTGCAACCTGATCGTTGCGGGACCGGCCGGCGCGCAAGCGCCCGCCAAGTTCCGGGCCTACACGATCGATGAGGCCACGCTCCATGGCGCCGTGGACATCCTCATCGGTGGGTTCGGGCCCAAACGAGCCATCAGCGACATCGCGGCCGAGCTGATCCAGACCGGCAAGCATGTCTTCCAGGTCCGAGTCCGTTAGAAGACCCGCACGGTTGAGCACCTTCGCGTGGGCCTTGGACGCCAACACGTCATACGGCGCGAGGATCCAGTCGAAGTGAGTGGAGACAGACAGAGCGAACATCGCCTCTGACGGACCGCCGGAGAACCGGCCACCCCACAATGCGCCTTGATTCGTACCGTGCTGTTCCATTACTTGCCAGCTTCGCGGTCACGCTTGTTGGCGATCTCGGAGGACAAGCCGTGCAGCTTGACAAAGCCCTTGGCGTGGGACTGGTCGAAGGTATCGCCCGTGTCGTAGGTAGCCAGGTTGAAGTCGTACAGCGAGTGGCTGGAACGACGGCCGTTAACCGTGATGGAACCAGCATGCAGCACCATGCGGATATCGCCGGTGACGTGCTCCTGGGTGGACTCGATAAAGGCATCCAGGGAGCGCTTCAGCGGGCCGAACCAGAGGCCGTCGTAGACCTCCTCGGACCAACGTGCGTCGATAAGCCTCTTGTAACGCGCAAGCTCACGCTCGACGGTGACGTCCTCGAGAGCCTCGTGTGCCGTGATGAGAGCAACTGCGCCCGGTGCTTCGTAGACCTCGCGGGACTTGATGCCCACCAGGCGGTCCTCCACCATGTCCAGGCGACCGATGCCCTGGGCACCAGCGCGGCGGTTCATCTCTTCGATGGCCTCGAGCATGGTCACCTTACGGCCGTCGATAGCCACCGGCTTGCCGCCTTCGAAGGAGATGATGACCTCGTCCGGAGCATTGCCCAGCGCCGGGTCCTCAGTGTAGGCGTACAGGTCCTTGGTCGGCGGGTTCCACAGATCCTCGAGGAAGCCAGTCTCGACAGCGCGGCCCCACACGTTCTGGTCGATGGAGAACGGGGATGCGGCGGACTGCTCGATCGGCAGGTCCTTGCCCTCGGCGTACTCGATGGCCTTGTCACGCGTCCACGCGTAGTCACGCGCCGGAGCGATGATCTCCAGGCTCGGATCCATGTTGACAAAGCCGACCTCGAAACGAACCTGGTCATTGCCCTTACCGGTGCAGCCGTGAGCGACGTGCGTGCCACCGTGCTCCTTGGCAGCTTCCACGAGGTGCTTGACAATCAGCGGGCGGGAAATAGCAGAGACCAGCGGGTACTGCTTCATGTACATGCCGTTTGCCTTGATGGTGGGCAGGCAGTATTCCTCAGCGAATTCATCGCGGGCGTCCACGACGATGGACTCAACAGCGCCGCAGTCAAGAGCGCGCTGGCGCACGGACTCCATGTCCTCGCCACCCTGGCCGAGGTCGAGGGAGACAGCGACGACCTCGCCACCGGTCATCTCGGCGAGGTACGGGATTGCGACGGAGGTGTCCAGGCCGCCGGAATAAGCAAGAACGACGCGATTGGTCATATGTGTTCAGGGCTCCTTAGCTCTGTTGTGGGCTTTGTAATGTTTTGTTGAATATTCACGGCTTCACTGCGTGAAAAGACTGTATGACAGCGTACTACCCTGCTCCTGGGTCCTCGCCGTCGGAATGCTCTTCGCGGTCGCCCATGAACTCCTCCGCCAGCTCTTTGCCGGTGAGGGGCTCACGCGCCAGTACGAAGACGGTGTCATCGCCAGCGATAGTACCCACGACTTTGTCCAGTGCGACGCGGTCGATGTAGCTAGCCAGGTACTGTGCGGCGCCCGCCGGGGTGCGCAGGACAGCGATGTTGCCAGTGTGGTCGATGGACACCACAAGCTCGGCGAGCATACGGCGGAGTTTGTCCCGCGGACCTTTCGGCGAAGCCTGGAAGGACTGGGCTTCTTCGCCGACGGCATAGTAGGAACGGCCGCCACCAGATGGTCGGACCTTGCGGGCACCCAGCTCATCCAAATCACGGGACAGGGTGGCTTGAGTGATATCAATGCCTTCGTCGAGAAGCAGCTCGGACAGCTGGACCTGGGAGGACACCCGCGTGTGATCCAAAATCGCCAGAATCTTTGCCTGGCGCACTGTGCGTGAATTCGGTGCGGTCATGCTACTGGTTCTCCAAAAGCCAGGTCAGCAGGGCTTTCTGCGCGTGCAGGCGGTTTTCTGCCTCATCGAAGACACGGGACTGCGGTCCGTCGATGACATCCGCAGTGACCTCGCTGCCGCGGTACGCCGGCAGGCAGTGGAGGAAGATCGCATCGTCCGCCGCGCGGTCCATCACGGCCTGGTTGACCTGGTACGGCAGGAACGGCGTGCGGCGGTCCTTGCCGTCTTCTTCCATGCCCATGGACACCCACGTATCAGTGATCACCACATCGGCACCGTTGACCTCAGCCAGATCTGTAGACACCATGACCTTGGCGCCAGTCTCCTGCGCACGGGTTTGTGCGCGGGCAACGAACTCCTTCTTGGGCAGGAAGCCCTCTGGTGCGACGATGGAGATGTCCATGCCCGCTGTAGCAAAGCCGATCATGTAGGAATTGGCCATGTTGTTGTCGCCATCGCCGAGGTACACAGCCTTCTTTCCGGCAAGGCCTGCAGCGCTTTCCTCCGGGCAGAGGTTCTCAATGATCGTCTGCAGATCCGCCAAAATCTGGCAGGGGTGCAAGTCATCGGACAGCGAGTTGATGATGGGCACGGTGGCACCCTGTGCCATCTCAAAGAAGTTGGAGTGCGCGTAGGTGCGCCAGACGATCGCGGACACGTAGCGCGACAAGGTTGCACCGGTGTCCTGGAAGGTCTCGCCTTTACCCATCTGCGAGTTACCGGTCTCCGCCACGATGGGGAATCCGCCAAGTTCCGCGATACCCGTCATGAAGGAAAAGCGCGTACGCGTGGAGGTCTTGTCAAAGAGCACGGCCACAGATTTCGGCCCTTCAAGCGGGCGGTAGGCGTAGCGGTCCTGCTTCATCTTCGCCGCCAGCGCCAGCACTTCTGCCTGCTCAGCGGGCGAAAGATCATCATCAGCCAAAAAATTTCGTGGTGCTGCGTGAATCATTATTTATTCTCCTTCAGCTTCCGCGCGGAGACACTCCGCCAAGGTTGTTGCGAATGCTGCTACTGCCGCATCCAATTCTTCATCACTAATGGTTAGCGTTGGCGTCAATCGCACAACACGGTCCGTTGGCGCGTTCAGAATCAGGCCGTTTGCCAGGCCTCGTGCCACCATCTTCTTCGCCACTGGCGCGTCCAAAACAACGCCGAGCATGAGTCCGCGCCCACGCACGTGGTCAACGCCAGCTAGCTTTTCGACGTCCCCCGCAAGCTTCTCCCCCTTCGCCCGCACCGTCTGGCAGAACTCATCGTCGACCACACCGAGTACCGCCTGAGCAGCAGCGCAGGAAATCGGATTGCCGCCAAACGTTGTGCCGTGGGAGCCGGGCGTGAACAGCGTTGCTGCCTTGCCACGGGCAATCACTGCACCGATAGGCATGCCCCCGGCCAGACCCTTGGCCATCGTCACAATGTCCGGGGTGACCCCTGCTGCCTGGTGCGCGAAGAAGTCTCCAGTACGCCCCACACCCGTTTGCACCTCATCAACCACCATGAGGATTCCGTGCTTATCGCACAGCGCGCGAACATCCTCCAAGAACCCCTCCGGCGCCGGGATGACGCCGGTCTCACCCTGGATTGGCTCTAGGAAGATAGCCGCTGTGTTCTCCGGATCCTGCTCAACGAGCCCGCGGAGGTTCTCAATGTCACCGTACGTGTAGAACTCCACGCCCGGCACCAGTGGTTCAAAAGGCTTCTGCTTGGCCGGCTGCCCGGTCAACGACAGCGCACCCATCGTGCGTCCATGGAACCCATGCACGGCGCTGAGCACCCGTGTCCGCCCAGTCAGACGAGAGATCTTGAACGCTGCCTCATTAGCCTCTGCACCCGAGTTGCAGAAGAACACGCGTGCATCATCAACACCAAAGCGCGCGCGCAATTCTTTCGCCACTGCTAACGCTGGCTCAGAGCCAAAGAAATTGGAGATGTGCCCAAGGGTGCGCACTTGCTGTTCGACGGCTTCCACCACCGCCGGGTGCCCATGACCCAGGGAATTAACGGCAATGCCCGCGAGCAGATCGATGTAGGTCTTGCCATCAGCATCAGTCACCGTGGCACCATCCCCAGACACCAACTGCAACTGCGGGGTGCCATAGGAATCCATGAACACACCCGACCACTCGGCCAGCGCTTTCGCGTTCGTCACTGAAGAATCACTCACTGTATCGCTCATTGCATATCGTCCTTCCTGAACACGGTGCCATCCGGGTAGTTCTCACGCTCATATTCATTGGGCAGAACCATGGTGCCAATGCCACCCATGGTGAGCAGCTCCAACAGAACGGAGTGCGGGATACGCCCGTCAATGACGTGTGCTGCTGCCACTCCCCCGTTCACGGCCGTCAGGCACGCTTCCATCTTGGGGATCATGCCCGAATCAAGATTCGGCACGATCTTCTCCAGCTCACCCACCTCGATCTTGGACACCAAAGAATCCTTGTTCGGCCAATCGGTGTACAGGCCTTCAACGTTGGTGAGCACCACGAGGCGCTCTGCGTTCAAGGCAGCAGCGAGCGCACCAGCGGCGGAGTCCGCGTTGATGTTGTACACATTGCCATCCGCACCAGGCGCAATGCCGGACACCACGGGGATCCTGCCCGCGTCGATAATGTCCATCACCGCCGTGGGGTCTACGTCCACGATCTCGCCGACGAGACCAATGTCCGTCATCTCACCGTCCACCTCAACGAGGCGCTTCTCCGCGGTGAAAAGGCCGGCATCCTCGCCTGACGTGCCCACTGCGTACGGGCCGTGGGAGTTGATGCGCCCCAACAAGTCACGGCCAACCTGGCCGAAGAGAACCATGCGCACGACATCGAGAATCTCCGGCGTGGTCACGCGGAAACCACCAACGAACTCGCCACCGTCGAGCCCCAAACGGCCCAGCATGGTGGTGATCTGTGGGCCACCGCCATGGACGACCACCGGCTTGGCGCCCACGGTGCGCAGGAACACCATGTCGGCGGCGAAGGCTGACTTCAGCTCATCATCAATCATGGCGTTGCCGCCGTACTTCACCACCACGATCTTGTCGCGGAAGTGTTGAAGCCACGGCAAGGCTTCCGCCAACACCTGTGCACGGTCCTGGCTGGTCAATCCCCGCGTCAGTTCCGCTGCCGCATCCATTTTGCTGCCCATCTTTTCTTCCTCAGTACTGTTTCTCAGGCCGAACTTCTGACGCTCTTCTACGTTGAGTACTCAGAGTTGATTTCCACGTAGGCGTACGACAAGTCGGTGGTGCTCACGGTCGCCTTACCTGGTCCGCCGGTACCCAGGTCAACCTTGACCTCGATATCAATACCGCTCAGATCAACCTCGCGCGCACCTGGCGCACCGGTACTGCCCTTACAGACCGGCTGGCCGTTGAAGTAAACGCTAATGTTGTCCGGATCCATGTCTGCTTCAGCCATACCAACGGCAGCAAGGACACGGCCCCAGTTCGGGTCAGAGCCAAACATTGCGCACTTGAACAGGTTGTCGCGGCCAATCGTGCGTGCTGCGTTCAGAGCCTGCTCATCGCTCGCGGTGCCTTCCACCGTGATGGACACGCGCTTGGTCACACCTTCAGCATCGGCCTGCAACTGGTGCGCCAAATCACGGCTGATTTCCAGCACCGCGTCGGCCAGCTCCTCCGCTGTCGGCGTCACGCCAGAAGCACCAGAGGCCATGATGATCACGGTGTCGTTGGTAGACGTCGTTCCATCAATGTCCAGGGTGTCAAACGTGACAGCGGTTGCTGCGCGCAGCGCCTGGTCCAGTACCTCCGGCGTGACCAGTGCGTCCGTGGTGATACAGGTAAGCATGGTTGCCAACGACGGCGCCATCATGCCAACGCCCTTGGCCATGCCACCGACGGTCCAACCGTCACGGACCACAACCGCTTCCTTCTCAACGGTATCCGTGGTCATGATGGCCTTTGCCGCCGCAGTGCCGTGGTCCCCGAGACCCGTACTCAGCTGATCAATACCCGCGCGCACGATGTCCATGGGCAGCAGATCACCAATACGGCCCGTCGAGCAGACTGCAACATCATCAGCAGCAACACCAAGTGCATCCGCGGCGTAGTTCTGCATTGCTACCGCATCTTCATCGCCCTGGCGGCCATTGCAGGCATTCGCATTGCCGGAGTTGAACACCACTGCCTTAAGAGAACCGTCAGCCACTGCCTTACGCGTCACCTTCACCGGCGCCGCCACAACCTTGTTGCGGGTGGTCACGGCAGCTGCTGCGAACTCTGGGCCGTTGTTGACCACCAGCGCCATATCGGAATTACCCGATGGCTTAATACCTGCGGTCACGCCTGCTGCAACAAACCCTGCAGGGGCGGTTACACCTGTCGTTGCCATAGTGATCGGACTCTCTTTCAATCGTTGTAATCGTGCTTTAGATGTTTATTAACGCGCTGTTCGTGCTGCGCCTACTGTTCGTACCGCTCTACGGCGCAACAGCTGCACGCGGCAGGCCATCGGTTTCATCAAAGCCAAGCGCAATATTCATGCACTGAACTGCTGCACCACCGGTGCCCTTCGTCAGGTTGTCAATAGCCGAGGTGATCACCAAAACTCCTGCCCCATCGTCAACCTCTACTTGGAGGTGACACATGTTGGAGCCAACCACGTTTTGGGTCTGCGGCTGGATGCCCTGCGGAAGCAGGTACATAAACGGTTCATTGGCATAGAACTCGGCATAAGCTGCACGCGCTGCTCCCTCCGTGACATCACCATTCAGTGGTGCTGTGATCGTGGAAAGGATCCCACGCGGCAACGGTGCTAGAACCGGAGTGAAGCTCACGGTCACATTCGCATCAGTGACCTCGCTGAGGTTCTGCACCATCTCCGGGGTGTGGCGGTGCTTACCAGCGGTGTTGTAGGCCTTGAGCGAGCCCATCGTCTCCGACCCCAGTAGGTCGACATTGGCCTTCTTACCTGCACCGGAGACACCGGTCACGGAGACCACATTCAAGTTTGGGTGGACCAGTCCAGCCGCAACTGCGGGCAGCGCTGCCAGCGTCGCACCGGTAGGAAAGCAACCAGGTACGGCGATGCGGCGAGCAGTCGCAATCTGCTCACGGTGGCCGGGCATTTCCGGGATGCCATAGGGCCAGGAGCCGGCATGTTCACTGCCGTAGTACTTCTTCCAATCATCCGCGTTGCGCAGGCGGAAATCAGCAGCGCAGTCCAAGACGAGCGTGCTCTCCGGGAGCGCCGCACCGATTTCCGCGCTGAAGCCGTGTGGAAGACCGAGGAACACAACATCATGCTCGGAGAGAATCTCCGTGGTCGTTTCCTCAATGGTCTTATCGGCCAGCTGCGGAAGATGCGGCAGCACCACTGCTGCACTTTGCCCAGCATTCGAATTGCCGGTCAACGCACCAATACGCAGCGTGCCGTCAAGGTACCGCGGATGATTGAGCAGCAGGCGCAGAATCTCGCCACCGGCATAGCCGGTTGCACCCGCCACAGCGACAGAAATGGTCATATCGGTCAGGCTACTCTCCCGAGAGCCCAAATGTAAACTATTCCGCGCGATTTATTTTATAAATATGTGGCGGGTATCCCGGATCTTAAGCACGCATCTGTGCGCCGAACTTCTTTTCAGCAGCTTCTGCTGCCGCAAGACGACCGGCCGATGCCTCATCATCCGTCAGCGTGCGGTCCGGCGCACGGAAGATTAGTCCGAAAGCCAGAGACTTCTTGCCTTCGCCGAGGGACTCAGACCGGTAGACATCGAAAAGCTCCACTGCCTCGAGCAGCTCGCCAGCATTCTCCTCAATCGTGCGACGAACGGACTCAGCCGGGACTTCCTCATCCACAACAAGAGCGATGTCCTGGTGCAGTGCCGGGAAGGAAGACAGCACCGGTGCCGGCAGCGTCTCATTGAACGGCACAGCGGTGAGATCAATCTCCATAGCGCTGGTGCGTTCCGGCAGATCAAGTGCTTCGAGAACCTGCGGGTGAAGCTCACCGGCGTAGCCGACGACAACACCGTCAACGGACAGCTTCGCGCAACGGCCCGGGTGCCACGGAAGTTGCTCAGCGGACTCAATGTCCAGCGTCACGCCACACGCGCGTGCAACAACCTGCGCGGACTCAATCGCATCAGCCCAGGTGTATGCACGGCCATCGCCCCACGGACCTTCGGGCTCAATGTTGCCGATAGCCACGGTTGCTGCATGCAGATGCTGCACCGGCAGCGAGGAAACAAGCTCCTCCACCACGGCATCGCTCGGACGCTCCACCACACTCGGCATCGGCGATTCATCAGCGGTCTTCTCCGCGGTCTGCGCGACCGAGTAGAGGCTGAGGTCATGGCGACCACGGGCGACATTGCGGCCAACGGCTTCAAGCATGGCTGGCAGCAGTGTGGTGGCCAGCACCGCATAATCCGCATCGAGCGGGTTCTGCACGGAAACGGTGTTACGACGCGGGTCGTCTGCATCCAGGCCCCACGTGTCCAGAACAGTGTTGGACATGAACGGTGTGGGAATGATCTCCACGTAGCCCGAGTACGCCAATGCGTGCGTCACGGCACGGCGACGGCGCTGCTCCGGGGAAAGACCACGACCACCGCGCGGAGTCGGAAGAACCAGCGGGATGTCGTCCAGACCTTCCAGGCGAACGATCTCCTCAATGAGCTCCACAGGCTCATTCAGATCCGTACGCCACGTCGGCGGGGTGACCACGAGGACATCGCCGTTATCGGCAATGTCGCAGCCGACCTCCTGCAGGCGCTTGATCACGGTCTCCTTGGAGTACTCCACACCAATGAGCTCAGATGGATGCGCCACGCGCAGGTTGATCGGCTCACGGTTCTGCGCCGTACCCTCAACCAAAGTGCGCTTGTCAGAGATAGTGCCGCCGGCGATTTCCACCAGCAAAGCACACGCCATATCCAGCGCTATCTCAATGATGGTGGAATCGACGCCACGCTCGAAACGGCGAGAAGCCTCCGAGCTCAGCTTGTGGTGACGTGCGGAACGAGCAACGGTGAGTGCGTCCCACGAAGCAGCCTCGAAGTAGACATTCGTGGTGTCGTCGCTGATCTCGGAGGTCGTGCCGCCCATGATGGCTGCGAGCGACTGGATTCCATTGTCGTCGGAGATGACCACATCGCCCGGGGTGAGCGTGCGCTTGGTGTGGTCGAGGGTTTCAAACTCTTCCCCACCCTGCGCATTGTGCACGCGCAGACCACCCGCGACCTTATCCGCGTCAAATGCGTGCATCGGCTGGCCAAGCAGCAACATGACGTAGTTGGTCACATCGGTGGCAGCGTTAACAGTACGCACACCAGCCAGCATGAGCACGCGCTTCATCCAGAACGGTGCCTGCGCAGTCGGATCGATGCCCTCAACCTTGCGCAGTCCAAAACGCTGCGCCTTCGTGGACTCCTCCAGGGTGATCGGAATGAGATCGCCCTTCGGCGCCGGGACACCGGAGACATCAATACCTGCGATCGCCGGATCCTCCGCCATGTCCTTGTACTCAAGGTCGAAAGCGGAAGCGACCTCACGGCCCAGGCCACGCGCGGACAGTGCGTAACCGCGATCCGGCGTGATGTTCACCTCGAAGATCGTGTCCGGTCCACCGAGTACCTCACGCGCATCCTGGCCCAGCTCACCGACGCCTTCAGGCAGGGTGATGATGCCATCACTCTTAGATGTGAAACCAAGCTCAGCCTCAGACGCCATCATGCCGTTGGAAATGTGGCCGTAGGTTTCACGCGCGGAGATCGCAAACCCACCAGGCAGCACAGCACCCGGAAGGGACACCACAACGTAGTCCCCTTCCTTGAAGTTGCGCGCACCACAGATGATGCCCTGCAACTCACCAGTGCCATTCGCCTTACCGACGTTCACCTGGCAGTAACGAATGGGCTTCTTGAACTCCGTGAGCTCCTCTATTTCTTCTACGCGACCGATCACGAGCGGACCGGTGGTCTCCGGCAGGGGCTCATAACCCTCGGTTTCAAAACCAACGCGCACGAAACCAGCGTCCAGCTCCTCGGAGCTAACGGACCAGCCCGGGTTACCGGCGTTGTTCAGCAGGGACGTCAACCACTTCTGAGAAATCAGCATTTTCTACTCTCCTTAGACCTTTCCCTGTTACGCCTGAACACCGAACGGCTGCGTGAAGCGCACGTCGCCCTCAACCATGTCGCGCATATCCGTCAGGCCATTGCGGAACTGCAGCGTGCGCTCAATGCCCATACCGAAGGCGAAGCCCTGGTACTCATCCGGATCAACGCCAACCGCGCGCAGAACGTTCGGGTTGACCATGCCGCAGCCACCCCACTCGATCCAGCCGGCACCACCCTTCTTGTTCGGGAACCACACGTCCACCTCAGCGGACGGTTCCGTGAACGGGAAGTAGTTGGTGCGAATACGCGTCTTCGTCTCCGGGCCGAACAACACCTTGGCCAGGTGATCCAGCGTGCCGCGCAAGTGCGCCATGGTCAGGCCCTTGTCCACTGCAAGGCCCTCCACCTGGTGGAAGACCGGCGTGTGCGTGGCATCAAGCTCATCCGTACGGAACACACGGCCCGGGCAGGCAATGTAGATCGGCAAATCACGCTCCAGCATCGTGCGCACCTGAACTGGCGACGTATGCGTGCGCATCACCTGACGCGAGCCTTCCTTGCCCACGTAGAACGTGTCCTGCAGCGTGCGCGCCGGGTGATCCGGGATGAAGTTCAGCGCATCGAAGTTGAAGTACTCCGCCTCGACCTCCGGGCCTTCAGCAACTTCCCAACCCATGCCGATGAAGATGTCCGCGATCTGCTCACTCAACGCCGTAATCGGGTGCATCGCACCAGCCTGCGCACGCAATGTCGGCAGCGTGACGTCGACCTTCTCCTTGCGCAGTTGCTGCTCACGGTGCTCCGCTTCACGCACGGCACGAAGCTGCGAGAAAACTTTCTCCGCACGCCCACGCGCCATGTTCACAATGCGACCGGCATCCTTACGCTGATCCTTCGGAATCGATCCCAGCGACTTCCGCGCCTGCATAATCGGCGACTGCTCGCCCAAGTGCGCGCGCTTGGCCTCTTCAAGCGCCGCCAGGTCCGCGGCTTTTTCGAACGCCGCGATAGCCTCGTCCGCAGCCCGATTCAGGTTCTCCTCGGTCAGTTCAATTTCGAGTTTGTCAATGCTCACTGCACACCCGCACCTTTCCACTTCGGCGGCATCACAAAACGTTCACAAGCATACCCGCGGGTATTCGGCTGTCTCCTAGGAGGATAAGTTGTGCCTGCATCTATACAGTGCGGACTCTGGGCGCACGCCGAATCTCGTGCTGTTTTGTGGTCATGAGCGTGACAACCACCCCTTTTTAAACCGCCGTAGGACGGTTCAACATATACAGCACCATTTTTGCCGGGGTCAGTGCTTTAACAGCGTGCGGTAGGCGCGTGGTGAAATGCACCAAACCGCCAGGACGCAGTATCACCGTTTTACCGTGGGCAGTAATTTCCAGTTCACCCTCTAGGGCCTGCACAATCACTGGCATCGCAGCGGTGTGTTCTGAAAGTTCCTCCCCTTGATCAAACGAGAACAACACCACGTTGATCCCCTCGGCACGCAGGAGCTTGGTCGATGTGATCGAGTTTGGGGAATACTCAACATGCTCCGCCATATTTTCGACGTAACCAAGCATGGCTTCTGGCACGTGTTCGTGTCCGCTCATGAATCTAATCTCCTTCTTTTACACGCTGCCATCGGGTTTTTGAGCGATGATAGCGATGCCGGTGAGATTGTCTCGATATTCATTAAAGGTTCTACGCATCTCCAGTACACGGTGACGCAAATCCCTATCCCGCACTACGTTACGCAAAATCCGAAAAACTCCGCCAAAACCTTCATCTGCAAGATTGCGGCGCATTGACAGTAGGGCCATCGGCTCAGTTCCAACCCATTCAATGTCAAAACCCGACTCCTCCAACAATCCACACCATTCTCGGCGCGTAAGTGGGCGAGCATTCACGCGGATCGTTTTCGCTAGGCGCTTCCGCAACTGATCAGCGAGTTCTGCATCAATTGTGTCGGGGGTGAGTCCCAGCTCATGGATCGCATACAAACCACCTGGCTCCAGCAAACGGAACGCTTCAGCAATAATCGCGCGTTTGCCTTTCTCACCTTGCATTGTCAGCATCGCCTCACCGACCACCACCTGGGCAGAACCTCTTTCAAGGCCGGTGGATTCGGCACTAGCATTGACCACTGTGCCACGCGATCCCACCACGGACTGCGCGCGTGTCACTGCATCCACATCTTGGTCTACACCGACATAGGACGCGATGTCCCGTTCAAGCATGATGGTGGCAGTTCGCCCCAACCCAGGCGCGAATTCCACCACCCTTTTATCCTGCAGTTCTGCTGCATCCAACAAACGATTCGTCAGCTTCAAACCACCAGGACGCAAAACGCGCTTCCCAGCTCGAGCGAGCACCCAATGGCCTGCAGCAACGTTGGTCGATCTGTCGCTCTGCGGTAATGGCGGTTGACTTCCATTCGTTCCCATGAGGCCAACCTTACAGCAGAAACTTAGGCTTGCCTACCCTTATATCTGTGCGATAAGGATCACCTCTCGCGCAACGCTTTTGCTGACTCCCACAGGCAAATGGACGCCGCGGTGGACAGGTTGAGCGATTCGGCGGAACCCTTGATCGGGATGGAGGCAGTGTCGTCCGCGGCGGCGAGGACGTCATCCGGCAAACCGTGGGCTTCATTGCCAAATAGCCACGCGGTGGGTTTGTTCAGTGCATCGCCAGCGTTGGTCAGGTCGAGGTTGCCGTTCATGGTCGTTGCCAACGTCGATAAGCCTGCCGCCCGCAGTTGCCCGAGCACTCCCTTGATGTCGCGCTCCCGGGCGACGGGAACATGAAACAGTGAGCCGGCGGAAGAACGCACGACCTTCGGTGATTCCGGGTCGACCGTGTCGCCGGCGAAGACTACAGCGTCGGCCCCAAGCGCGTCGACAAGCCTGATGATCGTGCCCGCGTTGCCCGGATCATTGGTTTCTACGCACACGGCGACGAGTTTGGGGCGGCCTTTGAGGATCGAGCCGAGCGTCCACGTGACTGGCTTGCACACGGCGAAGATACCGGTGGTGTGCACCGTGTCCGTGAGCGACTGGGCAGCCTTGTCCGTAATCGCGTGGGTGTACACATCCATGTAGCTGGCGGTGGTGACAATGTCGGCGAAGCGGTCAGCAGCAGCTTCAGTGACAAAGAGGTCAGTGGCCGCGCCGGTGGCCACAGCGGCCTCCACGGAGTTCTCCCCTTCCGCGAGGAAGGCCTGTGCCTTCTTCCTGCCTGCTGCCCGGTTCAACTTGGCGGCGTTGACCACGCGCGGCGTGCGTTCGGTGAATGGTTGGGAGAAATCTAAAGCCATGCCAACAGGATACTGGGGAGTGTTTGGAGCGTTTCGCCGTGCCTGCAGAAAGCACAACACCCCGCTGTCCCAGGATGAAACCGGGACAACGGGGCGCAGAAAAGCTGGGTGCGTATACGCACCCAGGGATTAGGGGCTAGGCAGCCTTCGGAGCGTTAACGTCTTCCGGAAGGGCGTTCTTAGCCACCTCGCACAGAGCGGAGAACGCTGCGAAGTCGTTGACAGCGAGCTCAGCCAGGATCTTGCGGTCCACATCAACCTCAGCCAGCTTCAGGCCGTGGATGAGGCGGTTGTAGGTGATGTCGTTCATGCGAGCAGCCGCGTTGATGCGCTGGATCCAGAGCTTACGGAACTCGGACTTGCGGACGCGACGATCGCGGTATGCGTAGGTGTGAGAGTGCAGCCACTGCTCCTTGGCCTTGCGGTACAGGCGGGAACGCTGACCGCGGTAGCCCTTGGCGGACTTGAGGATGGCGCGACGCTTCTTCTTGGCGTTAACTGAGCGCTTAACACGTGCCACAGTGATACTTCCTTAACTTCTCGTGACGGATGATTTTTCTGGGGAAAGGCAGGCGCTCGATTAAGCCATGCCGAGGAGGCGCTTAGCGCGCTTGACGTCACCCTTAGCAACGTCGGTGGTGCCGGAGAGCTTACGGCGACGCTTGGACGAAAGCTTCTCGTTCAGGTGGCGCTTACCAGCCTGCTCGCGGCGCAGCTTGCCGGAGCCGGTGACCTTGATGCGCTTTGCGGTGCCCTTGTGGGTCTTCTGCTTCATAGTGGTAAATCCTTAAAGGCGGTGAAACGATCTAATTCTTACCCTTGCGAACCGGGCCAAAGACCATGGTCATGTTGCGGCCGTCCTGCTTCGGACGGGACTCGACCTGGCCAGACTCCTGGATGTCCTCAGCGAGGCGCTCCAGCAGACGGTAACCCAGCTCCGGACGCGACTGCTCGCGGCCACGGAACATGATGGTCACCTTGACCTTGTTGCCCTTGGCCAAGAAGCGCTCAACATTAGCCTTCTTGGTCTGGTAGTCGTGCTCATCGATCTTGGGGCGGAACTTCTGTTCCTTCACCACAGTCTGCTGCTGGTTCTTGCGGGCCTCACGGGCCTTCTGATCCTGCTCGTACTTGAACTTGCCGTAGTCCATGATCTTGCACACGGGCGGCTTGGCATTCGGTGCTACCTCAACCAAGTCAAGGTCAGCTTCGTACGCAAGCTTGCGTGCATCATCGGTACGGACAATGCCAACCTGCTCACCGGACGGACCGACGAGACGAACTTCCGGAACGCGGATGCGTTCGTTGATGCGAGCTTCAGCGCTGATGAGAACTCCTAGTGTCTAGGGCGGGTATATGGTTCGCTACCGATTCGCCCGTGAGAATTCCCCCTCAAACAAAAACCCACGCTGCCGGTGGCATGCGTGGGAGTTCATCCGAAAACGGCGCCAGCATTATGGCTGCCACCGTTGTTTTGACCCTTAGCCTTCCGGTTGCCCGGCGGCATCAGGTGGGAGTAACTCCACTTGCAACCTACGTTCCTATCAAGGCCCGTAGGCGGTAGTGGATAGAAGATTAGCACTCCCCTGTTTCAGCACCAAATCGCAACACGCTGGCTATTACTCAATTCAAGCTCAATTTGTTGCGCGCGTGCATTTAGTAACACCGTGGTGACTATCGGGTAACGCGATGGTGAGTATCGAGTAACACTGCAGTTTTCGGGGAAACTCTTTGGTGACCGCGTGACTTCAGGGCACGCGGCATTGCCAAAGGAGTCCGATTGTGACTGACTACAGGGCGGTGATGGACCTTGTTCTCAAAGGCTGGTCCGTTCGCCAGATCACAGCGACGATGGGATGCTCGCATTCCACGGTGCAAAAAGTTCGTAAGGTGCTGCAAGCAGAGCAGATCACGACCGCGGCCCAGATTACTGGGCTCAATGATCAAGCCATAGCTGTGCTGTTTCATGACGGAAGATCCACAGGTCAGGGTGTGTTCGTCCCGATTGATTTCGATTCCGTGGTGAAAGCACGGACCGGAAGACATAAGACCACGCTGCAGGTCCTGTGGGGGAAGTACACCTCAACGCCAGCGCTGCCGGGGCAGCGGTACTACAGCTACGAGCGGTTTCGCCAGCTTGTAGCACAGCATGTTGATGCCACCGGGGTAACCGCCCGGATCGTGCACGCACCAGCTCACACTATGCAGGTGGACTGGGCAGGAACGAAGATGCGCCTGTTCGACCCCACCGGGGGACGTCCAAGCAAGCTCAGTGTGTTTGTCGCTTCGCTGCCGTATTCCGGGATGCTGTTTGCTTGTGCGTGTACCGATGAACGCCAACAAGCGTGGCTGGATGCGCATATGCAGGCGTTTGAGTACTTCGGCGGGGTGGCAGAGGTCATCGTCCCAGATAACGCCTCGACGGCGTCGAACGCGATAAGTGCTGCCGATCGCAATCGTCGTGTCAACACCACGTACGAGGAGTTTCTGGAGCACTACAACACCGCTGCGCTGCCAGCGCGTGCAAGACGGCCGAAAGACAAGGCCAATGTTGAGGCAGCAGTCAAGATCGTTACCCAAAAGGTCATCCATGCTCTTGACGATCATCAGTGCGTCAGCCTTGATGAGCTCAACAGTCGCATACTCAAACGAGTTGACGCGATCAATACGCACACCCCGTTTCGTGGAAACACCACCAGTCGGCGGCAGCTGTTTGAAGAGTTTGAAGCAAAGTTGCTCACTGAACTGCCAAAACAGCGGTGGCAGCGCACGGAATGGAAGCGCGCCAAAGTCGCTCCCGACTTCCATATCACCGTCGCCAGCGTGCATTACTCCGTGCCCTACACACTTGTCGGCCACACTGTTGATGTCCGCATCACCGGCAACACGCTCACGGTCTTCGATGCCGGCGAGCGACAAGCAGTACATACGCTTGCGCACCAACGCGGTGCCTTCGTCACCGACACCGACCACATCCCGCCGCAGATGGCCAACACCCATGGGCTATGGACCTGTGAATACTTCCTACGCGAAGCTGCCCGGGTAGGGCCGCACACCCGCCGAGTCATCGCTGAACTGATGGATGCGCGCCCAATCAAAGCACAAGCGTTCTTCTCATGCCGCAACGTGCTTTCCATGGGAAAACACGACAACAAGCCCATCTTGGAAGAAGCCTGTAGGCGACTCGTCGACCTTGAAGGCCGACGCCAGGCAGTGTCCTACACCGCCGTGAAGAACATGATGGCAGCCGTGCGCAAAGAAGACACGGTACGCACCACCACACAGCCTGACCCCAACACGCGAGATGCCGTGCCCACCTCCACTACCACCGCAAAAGCGTCTACCACGCGTGATACGCGCGGTGCGTACCTCGGCGGCGCGGAGCAGTTCAGCATCGAAAACCTCACGAAGAAAGGAAACAACTAACCCATGGATGCGCCACAACCAGCATCAACAACCGCACGATTCTTAGACGAATCAGTACTGCCCATCTTCACACAACTACGGATGACCGCCTTTGGCCGCACAGTCATCGACATTGCCGCGGATCAAGCATTCGACCAGTGGAGCTTCTCAGACAAAATCCTCTACGCGCTCGATAAAGAAGTCGCGGCCAGGCGCGAAAGACGAGTCAACAAACTGCTCAAAGCATCCCGATCGCCAAACCTCGATGCTTGTGTCGAAGACATTATCTACACACCCAGCCGCAACATCAACAAAGAGCAAATCGCCCGACTTGCTCAATGCCAATGGTGCCAGGATTCGAAAAACGTTGTCATCCTGGGCAAATCCTCCGTCGGCAAGACCTACCTCGCCCAGGCATTGCTCAACGCAGCTTGCCGAAAGGACTACTCCGCCAAGTTCTTCCGCACCGACTCTCTGGCTAACCAGCTCGCCGTGCTGCATCACTCGGATCCTGAGCGCGTGAAGTTCCTCGAAGCGATTCACAACACCGATGTGCTCGTACTCGATGATTTTCTCACCACCCCGATCAACGAAGCCACCGCGCATCAATTGTTGACCATCATTGCGGAACGAGAAAACCGCGGAGCGACCATCGTGACATCCCAGTTCGCCCCCATCGAATGGTGCAAGTCCATCCCCGACGCTGTCATCGCTGAGTCGATCCTCAACCGGCTCGCCGTCGGCGCGGAGATCATCACACTAGAAGGAGACAACATGCGCCTGACACGCTAACCCCACCCAACCCCCAAACGCCCGGGTGTTACTGGATACTCACCCGGGCGTTACTCGATCCTCACCATGGCGTTACTAAATCGGTGGTCTGAACACTCAATTCAAGAATGTCACACCCAGGAATGTCACAACACAGTAACTTTTCGCCCCTGCATGAAACCATCTGATGCTTAGCATCGTCAAAATAGTCAGAAACATGATGAGGAGGCCCGACCATGCACCACTCACGAGACGAGATCCTCACGGATGTTCGCCGAAAACTCGGTGAGCTCCGCGCCAGCACTGCGCGTTCGCAGATGCTTATCGACGATATACAGGCAACCCTCAACCACCTCAGCCCCGCCCCGGTAGCTGACGTTCCGGTGCCCGCACCGGCACCCGTACTACGGCCGCCGGCAATGGCTGGGGCGCCGATGCCACCTCAGCCACCGCACCAGGTGCAGCAGCCGCAAAAGCCACCGAAGCCCCCCAAACCAAAGCTGACAACCGAGCAGCAGGTGATGCGTTGGGCTGCTGTCATCGGCTCGATCATCACCTTCGTGGGTGCGAGCTTCGGCATCGCGCTGGCTATTCAAACTGGCCTGCTTGGCCCGGTTGGCCGCGTAGTGGGAGCGGCTCTTCTCGCATTCGTCCTACTCGGCGTGGGCATTCGTGTGGATCAGCGTAAGGGAACGAGCGCTGGTGTGATGGCGCTGTATGTGACCTCATTCCTCATCCTCATTTTGGACCTGTGGTACGCCTATGCTGCACAAGAGTGGCTAAAGCCCCTCAGTTGTGTGGTCATCTTCCTCGTCCTCTGGTTGGGGTACTTGGCGCTTGCACACTGGCGAAAGAACCTTCCATTGGTTCTGGCTATGTGCATCATTCTGGTGTTCTACACATTCCCCCTTCTCAGCCTGGACTACCTGGCTAATGCGCTCATCTTGGTCGCGCCGATCGCGGTGATCCTGCTGACGTGGCCAATGTCTAAGGGGTCGGACTCCCGCTTCCTTGCCATCGTGCGCAGCGCCGCAGGTGTACTGCTCGCATGGCAAACGGGCGCACTGTCGTCGCCTGCGGAGTTGCGGGCGACTTACCTAGAACAACCGGTTGAGCCGATCAGTTTTGTCCTCGCTGTACCGCTGATCGGTCTCGTGCTGCTGGTCATCGGCGAGATCTTCTTCGCCCCAACAAGTACAACGCGGGCCCAGAGCATTGTTCCGGCAGTTGTTGCACCCGCGGCGATCTTGCTGGCTTCCTACACGCTGCTCCATGACGCGGGTGTATGGCTGCCATTCCTCACTGCCACTGCTGTGACCGTCCTGGTCACTGTTCTTCGTCCGAAGGACAACGCACAGCGCGCAGCGGATCTCATTACCGGCTGGTTCATCACCTTGCCGTTCACTCTCTTCCGGCCCGTTGTGGACACCCAAGATTTCGAGCTGCAGCACACTCAATCTGAGGCAGTTTCAGTACTCATCTTCTTCGCTGTAGCGATCGTGGTGCTGCTGCTCCTTCACCGCTTGCCCATGAACAGAGTTGCCGTTCTTTCCAGCTGGGCATTGATGCTCTTCATCGCCATTCTGCCCATGCTTGAGAACACCTTGTTCCCATCTGCCATCACCCGCTGGTCTTGGTTCGGCCTCATCCAGGGCCTCGCGCTGGCAGTCTTGATCATCATCGCGGCCACACGCACAACCCTGTGGCGCAGTCTGCCAATCCAAGCGCGAGGTGCCTTCGCTGCTTACGGTCTGCTGCTAGAGATGGTGTCGGTGGTGACCATCTCTGCAGTCTTGGGCCACATCAACGCGCTCTTCGCAGATCCGTCAAGCCCCTACCTAGAGACCTCTCGATTGGGCTTCTACAACGGACACATGCTCGTGTCCATCTCCTGGATGGCTGCGGCCTCCTGGCTCCTGCTCAAGCGCCCCGGCACCATGGACGCCAAGACCATGCGGACAGCTGGTTTGTTCGTGGCCATTGTGGCAACCGTCAAGCTTGTTCTCTTCGACATGGCGGCGCTCGGTGGCATCCCGCGGGTGCTCACCTTCATCGTCTGCGGCCTGATCCTCATTGCAGTTGCAATTAAGGGTGCACAGCAGCAGAAGAACACCGGGCAGACATTCACCGAGACGCAGCCCGCCAGCAACTAGACAAGGTTGCTGAGGAATTGGCCAGTGAAGGACCCCTTCACCTTTGCCACGTCCTCCGGGGTGCCTTCTGCGACGACAGTGCCGCCGCCGGAGCCACCTTCGGGCCCCATATCGATGATCCAGTCAGCACACTTGATCACATCGAGGTTGTGTTCAATGACAAGAACAGAGTTGCCCTTGTCCACGAGTCCGTTGAGCACCAGCATGAGTTTCCGGATGTCCTCGAAGTGGAGGCCGGTGGTCGGCTCATCGAGGATGTAAATGGTCCGACCATTGGACCGCTTCTGAAGTTCGGCCGCCAGCTTCACACGCTGCGCCTCACCGCCCGACAACGTCGTGGCGGCCTGGCCAAGGCGGACGTAGCCCAAGCCCACGTCGCAAAGCGTCTGCAAATAACGGTGAATCGACGTGATCGGCTCGAAGAACTCGGTTGCCTCACTGATGGGCATGTCCAATACTTCCGCGATGTTCTTACCCTTGTAGCGGACCTCAAGCGTCTCGCGGTTGTAGCGGGCACCGCCACACACCTCACACGGGACATAAACGTCCGGCAGGAAGTTCATCTCAATCTTGATGGTGCCGTCACCGCGACACGCCTCACAGCGCCCACCCTTCACATTGAAGGAGAAGCGTCCCGCCTTGTATCCACGGACTTTTGCCTCCTGCGTTTCCGCGAACAGAGTACGGATCTTGTCAAATACACCCGTGTACGTTGCCGGGTTGGAGCGCGGGGTGCGGCCGATCGGCGACTGATCCACCTGCACAAGCTTGTCCAGATGCTCGAGTCCGTCCACCTTCTTCACACGACCTGGGACCTGGCGAGCACCGTTGAGTCGGTTCTGCAGGGTCTTGGCCAGAATCTGGTTGACCAACGTGGACTTGCCGGAACCAGACACGCCGGTGACGGAAACAAGCACGCCAAGCGGAATGTCCACCGAGACATTGTCAAGGTTGTTTTCCCGAGCGCCCACAATTTTGAGCTGACGGTCCCTGTCGCGTGGACGCCGAGATTCAGGGACAGCGATTTCCTTCTTGCCGGAAAGATAGTCACCGGTCAGCGAATTCTTTGCCTTCAGGATTCCCTTCGGCGGACCTTGGTAGACCACTTCCCCGCCGTATTCACCGGCGAGCGGACCGATGTCAATGAGCCAGTCTGCTTCACGGATCGTGTCCTCATCGTGCTCAACCACAACAAGGGTGTTGCCAATATCGCGCAGCTTCTTCAAGGTGGCAATGAGGCGCTGGTTATCGCGCTGGTGCAGACCAATGGAAGGCTCATCCAGCACATACAGCACGCCAGCCAGGCCAGAACCAATCTGAGTAGCCAGACGGATACGCTGTGCCTCACCGCCGGACAACGTGCCAGCTGAGCGGGACAGCGTGAGGTAGTTCAGACCCACGTCCAGCAAGAAGTGCAGCCGTGCCTGAATCTCACGCAACACAGCCCCAGCAATCATCTCTTCGCGGTAACCAAGAACGAGGTTGTCCAAGTACGTCGACGCTTCCTCAATGGACAGCTCCGTCAAGCCGGCGATGGACTTCTCACCGTGCGTGGTGGACGCCAAGCGCACCGCCAGGATCTCCGGCTTCAAACGCGCACCGTGACATGTCGGGCACGCCACGTCACGGGTGTACGCCATGAAGCGTTCCTTCGTGTGCTCTGAATCAGACTGCTCGATCTTGCGGTGGAGGTATCCCCGCACGCCCTCGAAGGCAGCAGTGAAAGAACGCTGGCGGCCGTAGCGGTTCTTGTATCGGACGGAGACCTTTGTATCTGTACCGTTGATCAGTGCGTCGCGGTGGCTCTTCTTCAGGCTCGACAGCGGTGCTTCCGGGTCAAAGCCCTCCTCCTTCGCCAAAGCGACGATGAGCTTGGCAAAGTAGCCCTTGTTCGGGCTGGAGTTCCACGGCTGGAACGCATCCACTGCCGGCACATCCGGATCCGGAATAACCAAGTCAGTGTCAATCTCCGCGCGGGTACCCAAACCATCACATGCCGGACAAGCACCGAAGGGTGAGTTGAAGGAAAACGCACGGGGCTCGTATTCCTCCACGCCGAGGGTGTGGCCATTCGGACACGCCATCTTCTCGGAGAAGATCTCCACGCGCTCCGGATCATCGGCATCTTTTTCAACCCAGTCGAAGGCCACCAGCCCGTCGGCAAGCTTAAGAGCAGTTTCCACGGAGTCAGTAAGGCGCTGCTTCTGGCTTTCCTTCACAGTGAGTCGATCCACCACAACGTCAATGTCGTGCTTGATCTGTTTCTGCAGCTTCGGCGGATCGTTCAGCGGATACGTCTCACCGTCAACATTCACACGCGCATAGCCCTGCGCTGCCAGGTCCGCGAAGAGGTCAACGAACTCGCCTTTGCGCTTACGCACAATCGGAGCGAGCACCTGAAACTTGGTGGGCTCCGGGTTGTCCATCACCTGGTCAACGATCTGCTGAGGAGTTTGCCGGTCAATCACCGCGTCACACACCGGGCAGTGTGCCGTACCTGCGCGCGAGTACAGAAGACGCAAGTAGTCATAAATCTCCGTGATCGTTCCAACCGTTGAACGCGGGTTACGGTTCGTCGACTTTTGATCAATGGACACTGCCGGGCTCAAGCCGTCGATGTAATCCACATCTGGCTTGTCCATCTGCCCCAAGAACATGCGTGCATAGGAGCTCAAAGACTCGACGTAGCGGCGTTGCCCTTCCGCGAAGATCGTGTCAAAGGCAAGGGAGGACTTGCCGGAACCAGACAGGCCGGTGAACACCACCATCTTGTCGCGGGGTAGTTCAATGTCTATTCCCTTGAGGTTATGTTCGCGTGCTCCGCGGACAATCAGCTTCTCAGCCACAGGCAGTGCATCCCCTTGCATTAGTTAAAAGGTGAATCCGAAATGGGTCCTCGAACAAAGATACCAACGTCACGCTCATGCGAATCATTCCAGCAGCGCTGACAAGCTCACTACACCGCGCACCGTTAGAGTGGGCTGCATGAATGCTCTAACGCTCCATAGTGTCTCCGTGTCTGAGATGGATAACAATTGCTACCTGTTGGCGTGTGGCGAGCAGGGATTGCTTGTCGACGCTGCTGCGGAGCCCGCCACTCTCCTCGCCATGGCCGAGTCCGCTGGGGTGCGCATCACCGATGTGTTGACCACACACCGGCATGCTGACCACGTGGGTGCGTTGCCGGAGATCCTCGAAGCAACGGGCGCGACCCATTGGGGTTCCTTCTTAGATGCACCCGCTCTGCCGGTACCCCCCGAACGCGAACTGAATGATGGTGACACGTTGGACTTTGCCGGCCACTCATTCCCCGTCCATATTCTCCGCGGGCACACGCCCGGCGGCGCTGCATTTGCTGCGGAGATCGATGGCACGATGAACCTCTTCGTCGGCGATTCCCTCTTCCCTGGCGGTGTGGGCGGCACGAACGGCGAGGGTGATTTTGTTCGCCTGTTCACCGATGTGAAAGAGAAACTATTTGACCAATATCCCGACGAAGCCATCGTGCGCCCTGGCCATGGAAAGCCGACCACATTGGGTGAGGAAAGGCCTCATCTTGAGGAGTGGTGGAACCGCCGCTGGTGAATTTTGCCGTCCTATCGTGCGAAATCCGTCTACAGTGGATGGCACGGACAATTCCCGAATGAGAGAAGGATACGTGAGTATGATCCGCAAACTAGCTCGACCGATGCTCGCCTCTGTGTACATTGCAGATGGCGTCAACACGGTCACCAAGGCTTCCGAGCACGCCAAGGGCGCTGAGAAGGTAGCCGGCGCTCTCAAGTCGGTGCTGCCGGCTCAGTACGCCAGCTTTATCCCTTCGGACCCGGAGACCCTGGCGAAGATCGGCGGCGGCGTGAAGATCGGTGCCGGCTCCACGTTCGCACTGGGCAAGGCTCCGCGCCTGTCCGCTGCCCTGCTGGCTGGCTCCTCTGTAGCCACGCTGCTCGGCCGCAATGCGTTCTGGGAGGCAAAGAACGAGTCTGAGAAGGCTCGCCAGCGCAACGGTGCTCTGACCAACGTTGCTCTGCTGGGTGGCGTGCTGATCGCTGCGGCTGACACCGAGGGCAAGCCCGGTCTGGCATGGCGCGCTCAGGACGCTGCGAAGCGCTCCAAGAAGAACATCCAGCAGGCTCTGCCGACTCAGTCTGAGTCCGAGAAGGCTCTGAAGAAGGCCAGCGAGTGGTTCCAGGACACCCGTGAGACTGTTGCTGAGTCCGCTCAGCAGGCTGCTCACCAGGTGGCAGACTACGTCGATGACAACAAGGGTGACTGGAAGAAGACCGCTGAGAAGTGGGCTGACAAGGCAACCGACGTTGCTAATGATGCAGCTGGCTGGGCCGAGGACACCTACAAGGACCTCAAGCCCTCCAAGTTCCAGAAGTTCAAGGCAAAGCGCCAGGTGAAGGGCCTGATCGGCGACGTCCAGGACCACTTCGGTGACGTCCAGGACCGTTTTGAGGACCTGCAGCCGTCTGCTCTGGACAAGTTCAAGGCGAAGCGCAAGGTCAACGCTGTTGTCAGCGACCTGCAGGGCTCCCTGGATGAGTTCGGCCCGTCTGCTCTGGATAAGTTCAAGGCAAAGCGCAAGGTGAAGAAGAGCGCTGCGAAGGCTCAGAAGACCGCACAGGATGCGATCAACAGCCTGCAGGATGCTTTTGACAACCTGGACGCTGCACCGAGCCGCTGCCAGAAGCGCAAGCTGAAGAAGAAGGTCAAGAAGGCAGAGAAGACTGCTAAGAAGGCCGTGAAGAAGGCACAGAAGAAGCTCAAGTAGTTTCTTTTCCGCTTCATAGCGCGACAGTCCCGCCGCTGGTTTTCCAGCCGTGGGACTGTTTTTTATTTCCCGCTAGACTCGTCTGTTGCTGTTTGCACACGAAACCCCGAGCAAAGGAGCGTACGCGTAGTGGCTGATCAGTCCGGCGCCTCTTCCCTGGAATCCCAGGAGACTGTAAAGCAGGAGCAATCCCATGTGGATGTGCTCTTTGCTCACCTGGACCGCGAAGTGTCGTCTGCGCAGCAACGCCTTGAGGCTGTTCAGCGGGATGTGGATCCGGATAACCCGGATGCAGATGCGCTTGTGCGGCGTGAGACCGAATACCACGGGCTTAACGCAAAACTAGACGCGCTCAATATTGCGGAGACCGGCCTGGTGTTCGGGCGAATCGACGTTGAGGATGACTCCCCGGAGAACCCCGTCCCAGGCAAACCACACCAGGATCGCCGCTACATCGGCCGCATGGGCATGGATGACAGGGACGATGATTACCGCACCTTGCTCCTTGATTGGCGTGCCCCCATGGCACGGCCTTACTACCTTGCCACCACGGCTCATCCTGAGGGCGTTGTCTCCCGCCGCAACATCCGCATGCGCGGCAGGACTGTCACGGCAGTTGATGATGATGTGTTGAGTGGCCCGGGCGCCGACAATGCCGGGGCAGATTCCGGAGTTGCGAGTGAGGCCGCCTTGCTGCGAGCCATGAATGCGCCGCGTACCGGACACATGCAGTCCATCGTGGAAACCATTCAGCGCGAGCAGGACCAAATCATCCGCGATAAAACCCGCGGCGTGCTGGTAGTGGCCGGTGGTCCCGGAACTGGAAAAACCGCGGTTGCCCTACACCGCATCGCTTACCTGCTGTACACCTGGCGGGACCAATTAGCGCGTACGGGTGTGCTCATCGTTGGCCCAAACCGGACATTCCTCGATTACATCTCACGCGTGTTGCCGGAACTCGGCGAGACAGGTGTGGTGCTGAGTACCGCCCAAGACCTTGTCCCTGGCTTCACACCAGCAGGCACCGATGACCTTCTCACGCGGGAGGTGAAAGGCTCCGAAGAGATGGTCACGATTCTGTCTAGGGCTGTACGGAACTATCAGCTGGTGCCCAAGGAGGACATTCCGCTCAGGATCGACGGCATTGATATCGCCGCTACCCCGCAGATGATCACCGCGGCGCGGACGCGTGCCCGCAGGAGCCGGAAGCCACACAACGAGGCTCAGCCGGTCTTCGCTGAAGCGTTGACTCAGCTACTTGCTGAAGCCCTGGCAGAACGCATCGGTGCGGACCCACTGGGTGGGGCTAATCTGCTTTCAGCGGCAGACGTGGATCAACTCCACGATGACCTTGCTGAAGAACAACAGGTAGCTGACCTCATTGACACCTACTTCCCTATTCTCAATCCAGTCGAGGTCCTCGCCGACTTTCTGAGCAGCCGCGCTGCCATCAGTGCAGCTGCGTACGACTATGACGAGGAAACGCAGGACGCGCTCTACCGCGAAGATGGGTGTGCGTTCACTGCATCGGACACGGCGCTTATCGACGAGTTGTATACCCTCATCGGCATTCCCACCCCCGCGGACGAAGCGGAGAAGGCTGAGAAACAGTGGCGTGAACTCGTCGCGGATGCAGAGGACGCTCTGGATATCCTGGCGTCTTCAGCCAACACGGATACGGACGATGAATTCGAGGCAGAGATCCTCTCTGCGCACGACATCATCGACGCGGAGACCCTCGCTAGCCGTCAGCGGGAAACTGATGTCCGTTCAACGGCTGAACGTGCGGCCACGGATATGACATGGGCCTACGGCCACGTCATCGTCGATGAAGCCCAGGAGCTCACGCCGATGGAGTGGCGCATGGTCTTCAGGCGCTGCCCAGCAAAGTGGATGACGCTGGTTGGAGACACGGCACAGACTTCCTCCCCTGCTGGCGTGGATGATTGGTCGGCTGCACTCGAACCATTCGTCGGTCAACGCTTTGTCTCCCACGAACTCACCGTAAACTACCGCACGCCAGCCGAGATTATGGAAGTAGCCGACGAGGTACTGGCTGCCATCGACCCCGATGCTCAGCCAGCTGTCACTGTGCGTTCATCCGGACAGCCTGTGCGTTTCCTCCCCGAAGACACAGAAACCGCCACGGTCCGTGCGGAGCTAGAACAGCTCGGTGGACTCGTAGCGGTGGTCACCAAAGACAATGTGGCTGAGGTGAAGGGGCTTGAGTTCGACCACGTCATCGTCGATAAGCCACACGAGATTATCGCGGCTTCCCCGCAGGGGCATCAAGACCTGTACGTGGCGCTAACGCGCGCCACTCAGACGCTCACCATCATCGGCGAGCTCTAAGAGACGGTGTGAACAATCATGACGTCACAGTCCGACTGACGTGCAACGTCTGCCGGGACGGAGCCCAACAGGCGACCAGTCAGGGAGTTGATGCCGCGGTTACCCACAACGAGGAGATCCGCATTGTGCTCCGTCACGATGGCCATGAGCGCTTCGACCGGGGTGCCGGAACGAACGGCAGTGAGCACCTCGGGAGCACCATGCTTCTTCGCGTGCTCAACAGCGGCAGAGAGGTTCTCCTTCGCCGTCTCACCACCCAGAATCGTATTCGAATCCTGGCGGAGAGCACCCGCAACATCCTCTTCGGATTCGTAGTACGCGCAGCCGATAACAAGCGTGGAATTGAACGCCGAAGCAATCTCTGCCGCACGCTCCACCGCCAGCATCGAAGAGTTAGAACCGTCCGTGCCAACAACAACAGTGTTGTACTTGCTCATGTTGCGCCTTTCGCGTCTCCTCGGTCTGCTCCCAGACCATGCCTTCTGTGGCCACTATATACACTCGCGTCACACGCGGATTAGATGCCTGCATCCTTCACGCCGCGGAGCTCCTTACGCAGATCCGCGATCTCATCACGCAGCCGTCCCGCCAACTCGAACTTCAGCTCTCGGGCGGCGGCGGTCATTTGGGCCGTCAGATCGTCGATAAGCTTCTGAATCTCTTCCGACGCCATCGATGACGTGTCGCGGCCCTCGATCATCGCTGTGTCGCTGGCGAGCGTCTCGTCCGCCGAACCGCGCTCCTCACCGTTGCGCTCATAGACCTCATCGAGGATGTCCGCGATCTTCTTCCGCAACGGCTGCGGATCAATCCCGTGCTCCTTGTTGTAGGCAATCTGCTTCTCGCGACGACGCTCCGTTTCATCAATCGCCTCACGCATGGAGTCCGTGATGTTGTCCGCGTACATGATGACCTCGCCCGACACATTTCGTGCGGCGCGGCCGATCGTCTGAATCAGGGACTTCGTCGAACGCAGGAAACCTTCTTTATCTGCATCGAGGATGGCCACGAGGGAGACCTCCGGGAGATCAAGGCCCTCACGCAGCAAGTTGATGCCCACGAGGACGTCATACTCACCCAAACGCAACTGGCGCAGAAGCTCAACACGCTGCAACGTATCAATATCTGAGTGGAGGTAACGCACATTAATGCCGTTATCCAGTAAGTAATCCGTCAGGTCCTCCGCCATCCGCTTCGTCAACGTCGTGACAAGGACGCGTTCATCCTTCTTCGTGCGCTCACGGATCTCATGGATCAGATCATCAATCTGCCCCTTCGTCGGGCGGACGTTCACCTTCGGATCAACAAGGCCAGTCGGGCGAATCACCTGCTCAACGAATTCACCGCTGGCAGCCTCCAACTCATAATCACCCGGCGTAGCGGACATGTACACAGTCTGACCAACGCGTTCTTCGAACTCATCGAAAGTCAGCGGGCGGTTGTCCACGGCTGAAGGAAGACGGAAGCCGAACTCCACCAAGTTGCGCTTGCGCGACATATCGCCTTCGTACATGCCGCCGATCTGCGGCACGGTCACGTGAGACTCATCGATGATGGTGAGGAAGTCTTCCGGGAAGTAGTCGATGAGGGTTGCGGGTGCCGAGCCGGCCTCACGTCCGTCGATATGCCGCGAATAGTTCTCAATGCCGGAGCAGAAACCGACCTGCTGGATCATCTCAAGGTCATATTCCGTGCGCATGCGAAGGCGCTGGGCCTCGAGGAGCTTGCCGCGGTTTTCCAGATCCTCCAGGCGGTCCGCGAGTTCCTCCTTGATGGCTTCAATCGCCTTTTCCATGCGCTCTTCCGTGGCCACGTAGTGCGTTGCTGGGAAGATACGCAGTTCATCACGCTGCTGAAGCACGTCGCCGGTGAGAGGGTGGATGTAGTAGAGCGCATCCACCTCGTCACCGAAAAACTCCACGCGGACGGCCACTTCCTCATACGCCGGGATGATGTCCACGGTGTCACCCTTCACGCGGAATGTGCCGCGTTTGAAGTCCACGTCATTGCGCTCATACTGCACATCCACGAGCAGGCGCAGGAAGCGATCACGCTCGATTTCCTCGCCCACGCGCAGAAGAAGCGAACGGTCCAGGTAGGACTGCGGCGTGCCCAGGCCGTAGATACAGGACACGGAGGACACCACGACAACGTCACGGCGACTCAGCAGTGCTGACGTCGCGGAGTGGCGCAGGCGCTCCACGTCATCATTAATGGACGAATCCTTCTCAATGTATGTATCCGTCTGCGCGATATACGCCTCTGGTTGGTAGTAGTCGTAATAAGAGACGAAGTACTCCACCGCGTTATTCGGCAGCAGCTCCCGCAGCTCCGTGGCTAACTGTGCCGCCAACGTCTTATTCGGTGCCATCACAAGTGTCGGGCGCTGCTGCTTCTCAATCAGCCAAGCAGCGGTCGCTGACTTACCGGTACCGGTGGCACCCATGAGAACCACATCCGGCTCCCCCGCGCGAAGCCGTTCATCCAGTTCCTTGATCGCGGCCGGCTGGTCACCGGAGGGCTCAAATTCGGAGACGACCTCAAACAATTTGTCTGAGCGCTCCACTTCACCCACTGGACGAAACTCAGAGTGGGACAAAACAGGATGTTCAGCAGCAAAAGCCATGCCCGCCAGTCTATAGAGACATCCGCACCGCGGCGCCGCGCGGCGAGCCATCAATTGCGAATTATGACCTGAACCGCGTTCAAATTGTTGCGATCTTTTCACAGCTATATCTAAGCTTGCCTCTATGGTCTTGCATTCACCCCAGTTAGCCGCGCGCGAAGCGATCACTGCTTCGGGTCTGCGGCATAACGAGGTGGCTGCGTATCTAGGCATCGACGCTTCGAAGCTTTCCAAGTCTCTTTCCGGAGTCAGGCGTTTTAGCCAGACCGAGCTTGAGCGACTTGCGGAGCTAACAGGTGTAGATGCGGAAGCCTTACGACCATCGCCGAAAAACGTCACCGCAACACCGAACCCGCGCCAATCTGGTGAGGAGTTCGCGCGTCGCCGACGGAAGATTGTGGACACGGCCTGGCCGCTGTTCACTTCTCGCGGATATCAGGCGGTCACCATCGCCGATATCGCCCGAAACGCCGGGATTTCCACCTCGGCAGTCCACTACTACTTCCATTCCAAGAATGAGATCTTCATTGCCACGCTCGACCGGTGCTCTGAACAAGCAGCTGGCCGACGTGCATTCGTGTCTGAGATCGCTGATCCGGCAGAACGCCTGCTTACCTTCGCAAGCGTGACGCTAGATGGGTCAGACGAATCATTCCAGGAGTGGACAACGTGGGCGCAGTTTTGGGCTTCGTCCGCGTCTTTTGAGGACGCGAAACGCGCCACTGCGGTGGCTTATGCACGGTGGCAAAAGCAAATGCACAGCATCATTGATGACGGGATGGCCACTGGCCGTTTCACCGGCGGGGATCCTGACGCCATGATCAACGCAATCACCGCGATGATCGACGGTCTTGGCGTACGCATGCTCGCTGGCGTCCTCACTCCTGCTGCTGCAAAAGAAGCTGTCACTGCATACCTGAACACGTGGATCACGCAGCCGGATGCGAAAGAACTCGTATCGGCTGCACCACAAGCTAAGGAGAATTACGCACGATGATTGACCTCACACGCCGGCAACTGTTCGGCGCCACGGCAGTCGCAGGGGCGACAGGCGTTCTCGCCTCCTGTTCCGCGCAGCCGCCGGCCGAACAGATTGATACGTCCGGCCCACCGCAAAAGGGCGGCACCCTGCGAGTCGGTCTGGTTGGTGGCTCCACTGCTGACACGGTGGATGCGCACATTCCTGCCAGTGCCAGTGACGCCGCCCGTGTTGTCAACCTCTATGAGCTGCTTGTCCGCCGTGGGTATGACTATGAGCTGGAATACCGTTTGGCAGAGTCAATTGAGTCGAATGAGGCAGCCACCGAGTGGACTGTGGTGCTCCGTGACGGCATTAAGTTCTCTGACGGCCGCCCGGTCCGCCCGCAGGATGTTGTGGCGACGCTTGAGCGTATTGGCGATCCGGAGGATCCCAAGAACGGCGCTGGTTCCATCGCTCACGTTGAGGCGCTGGAGATTCTCGACGATCGCACGCTGGTAATCAAGCTCTCCCATGCCGACGCGGTCTTCGTGGACACCCTGGCTGAGTACCAGATGGGCATCGTGCCAGAGGACTACGACCCGAAGAATCCGATCGGTGCAGGCCCGTTCAAGCTGACCAACTTCAGCCCTGGTCGCTCGACCTCGATGGAGCGCAATGAGCATTACTTCGAGGGCCCAGCCAATCTGGATGCCGTGCATGTCATCGACTTCTACCAAGAAGATGCCATGCTCAACGCGCTGCTGTCCTCCCAGGTTGATGGCATCGGTGCTCTGAACCACGCACTCGTCCGCGTCATTGAGGCGGATCCGCGTTTGAACGTGGTCAGCTCTGAAACCGGAATGTGGCTGCCATTCACTATCCGTGTGGATGTCGAGCCGTTTGATGATGAGCGTGTGCGCCAGGCAATGCGTTTGGCAGCTGACCGCCCTGGCATGGTCAACCAGGTTTTCTCCGGCGAAGGCCAGGTAGGAAACGACATGTTCGCACTGTATGACCCGGCATACCCGCATGAATTCCCGCAACGCGAGCAGAACATTGAAGAAGCTAAGCGTCTCCTCGCCGAGGCTGGCTATCCCGATGGCATCGACGTTGAGTTGAACACCTCCGAGATCGCATCCGGCGCTATTCGTGCCGCACAGGTCTACGCGGAGCAGGTGCGTGAAGCCGGTATTCGCGTGAAGATTAACCAGGTGGATTCCACCACCTTCTGGGCGGAGGGCAACTACTTGTCCTACCCGTTCTCCCAGTCCTTCTACTACACCCGTAACTTCCTCGAGCAGGTCAACCGCTGTGCAACCGCGGATGCACCGTTCAATGAGACGCACTGGGTGGATGAAGACTTCACGGCGAGGACCATTGAGGCACGTTCCATCGCCGATGACCGTGAGCGCGCCAAGCGGATCAAGGAGCTGCAAAAGGAGTTCTACGACCGCGGTGGCTACATCATCTGGGGCTTCCCCAACAACATTGACGCGTACCACAACTATGTGGGCGGAGCCCGCCCTCATCCGAGTGGTGTTGCGCTGTCCCAGGCACTCTTCTACGACATGTGGATTGCGGAGGCATAAACCATGGGCAAAATGATTCTTCGCAGGCTCGGACTGAGCATCTTCATTCTTCTGGCAGTGTCCATCATCATTTTCTGTGCGACGCTGCTGCTGCCGGGCGATCCGGCACGCGCAATCTTGGGGCAACAGGCCACACCGGAGCGCATTGCAGCGCTGGAAGCCCAAATGAACTTGGACAAGAGTCCTTTTGAGCGATACTTCCTGTGGCTCGGCGGTGTCCTCACCGGTGACTTTGGTATGTCCACCACCACCGGCTCCGCCGTGTCGGAGCTACTGGGTGAGCCATTGGTGAACTCACTGATTCTTATGGCGCTCGCCGCTTTGGTGGCCATCCCCGCTGGCATCCTGCTTGGTGTCTACGCGGCATGGTGGCGTGGCTACAAGCGCGACAGCGCCATCACGTGGGTGACGTTGATTCTCGCAGCTATGCCTGAGTTCGTCATCGGTATTCTCCTCATCACCGTGTTTGCAACGTCGGTGTTTAAGGTGCTGCCGGCCGTGACCATGTCTCCCCCAGGCACTGCCGTATGGCAGTACCCTTCCCAGCTCATCTTGCCTACGCTGACGCTGGCCCTCGTTGTCAGTCCGTACATCGCTCGTATGACGCGAGCAACGATGATTGAAACCCTCGATTCCGGCTACGTGGAGATGGCCCGCCTCAAGGGTGTGCCGGAGCGACGCGTGATCTTCCGCCACGCACTCCCCCACGCCATCGGCCCGATTGCTCAGGTTGTGGCTATCCAGCTGGCTTGGTTGGCAGGTGGCATCGTTGTGGTCGAATACCTCTTCCGTTACCCCGGTCTTGGCGTCGCAATGATCGACGCCGTGAACTACCGCGACGTCCAGGTGGTGCAGGCAGTGACCCTGCTGATCGCCGCCGTATACGTCGTAGTCAACCTGCTCGCTGACGTGGTGAGCATCATGGCCAACCCGAAGCTAAGGAGCAACTAATGACTCAGCCACAGCTGAATCCACACTCCCCGACTCCGGAGCCAATTCCAGTAGATGCTCCGGAAGAGCACGCCACCGAGCTCAAGGCATCCCTGTCTAAGCCGGCGCCGATCCACAAACGCATTTGGGCTCAGCCTGAAGGCAAGGTCGGAATGATCCTGACTGGGATCGTGCTTCTGATCACCGTGGTGGGATATTTCTTCGCCGAGCAGATCACGGGATACTCCACCACTGAGTTCCTTGGATTGCCGTTTACGAGCGAATCCCTCTTTGGTACGGACAACCTCGGTCGCTCCGTGGCTTCCCGCTTCATCGCCGGTGGTCTGCTCCTGCTGGTCACGGCATTTCTGGCAACTGTGCTGGGCATGCTCGTGGGCACGATCATGGGCATGATCGCTGGTTACGCAGGCGGTAAGACAGACGCTGTAATCATGCGCATCAACGACATCTTCCTGGCTTTCCCGCAGCTCATCTTCGCCATGCTCGCGATTGTGATCTTTGGTCCGTCTGCCACGGTGCTCGTGCTGGTGATCGGCCTGACTCACGCTCCGCGTATTGCACGTGTCGCACGTGCTTCCACGCAATCTGTGACGAACGAGGACTACATCCGCGCTGCGCAGATGTACTCCGTCCCGCACTGGAAGATCCTGATCCAGGAAGTCCTGCCCAATATCACCGGCCCGCTGTCTGTGGAAGCCGGCTTGCGCCTGACGTACTCAATCGGTTCCATCGCTTCCCTGTCCTTCTTGGGCCTGGGTATCCAGCCTCCGGCGGCGGACTGGGGCCTGATGATCAATGAGAACCGCATCGCCCTGTCCATCCAGCCATGGGGTGTTGTGCTTCCGGTGTTTGCCATCGCACTTCTCACCATTGGCACCAACATGCTCGCAGACGCCACTGCACGGGCAACCGCAACGACCGCTATGCCGATCAAGCGCACTGGTCCAAAGGCCGAAAGCGTGCGTCAGGAAAAGGTCGAGCCGATCCAGAATGAGGAGGCATAAACATGACCACTCCTATGAACTCCGGTGATTCAACGCTGGTGACCCCCACCACGACAGAAGCTGACGGTGCGGGTGGCCTGTGGGCTGCTGCCGGCCTGCAGGGCGAGTACACACCACCGCCACGCACCGAAGAAACATTGGTGCTCCGCTGCCGTGATCTACGTCTGGCTACTTTCGACGGCACTGAGATCCTCCACGGTGTGGATTTTGATCTGTACCGCGGTGAGATCGTCGGCCTCGTCGGCGAATCCGGATCCGGTAAAACCACTGCTGGTCTGGCCACCATGGGGCACTTCCGCACCGGCCTGATTAAGACCGATGGCACCATCACGTTGCACACGCGTGAGGGTGAGTCCATTGATATCTTCAGCCTGAATGAGGATCAGCTGCGTGATCTGCGTGGTGGCCGCGTTGCGTACATCCCGCAGGATCCGGCGCTCAGCCTGAACCCGGCGATGCGTGTGGGCGACCAGATCCGTGAGGTCCTGGACATTCACGGCTTCGGCTCTACCAAGCAGGAACGGGAAGACCGCGTACGGGAAGTTATGCGCGACGTCGACTTGCCGGACACGGATGAGTACCTGAACCGATGGCCGCACCAGTTGTCTGGTGGCCAGCAGCAACGCGTCGGTATCGCCATGGCGTTTGCCATGTACCCGGACGTGCTCATTTGTGATGAGCCCACCACAGGTCTGGACGTAACCACGCAGAATCACGTTCTCAAGACGATCCGCACGATGACGGTGAAGAACGATGTTGCTTCCCTTTACATCACCCACGACCTCGCGGTTGTGGCGGAGCTCGTGGACCGCGTCATCGTGATGCTTCGCGGGGACATCGTGGAGGAAGGACCGTACAACACTGTTCTGTACAGTCCGAAGCACCCGTACACCAAGAAGCTGCTTGCTGCTATCCCTGACTTGGCGGGCCGCAAGGACATCGCTGGGTTCAGTCGTTGGGGTGAAGGGCCAGACGCCGGACGCGCCACCACCTCCACGGCTGCTCCTGCCGAGGAACGTGAGGAGATGCCCAAGCACAGTGCGTTGCTTGAGGTCCGTGATCTCGAGATGGCGTACGGCTCCAACCAGGTTCTCCACGGCATCAACCTCAAGGTGGAAGCCGGTGAGTCCATCTTGATCCTGGGTGAATCTGGTTCCGGTAAGACCACGTTGTCACGTTCCGTCGTTGGTTTGAACGATGGCTACACGGGTCAGGTTCTGCTGCGTGGACAGGAGCTGGCTCCCAGCAGCCGTAAGCGGTCGCTGCCAGAGCGCAAGGATGTCCAGTACATCTTCCAGTCGCCCTTCTCTTCGCTGAACCCGCGCCGCACTATTGGCGAGTCCATGAGTGTCCCGCTGGTCATCGCGGATGAGCTGTCCAAGGACGAGCAGCGCGCCATTGTTGAGGAAACGCTGGAGGCTGTCCAGCTTGACCGGAGTTTCTACGACCGCCGCCCCGGGGACTTGTCCGGTGGTGAGCGTCAGCGTGCTGCAATTGGTCGCGCCCTCGTGAGCACGCCTTCGGTGCTGGTGTGTGACGAGGTCACCTCGGCCCTCGACGTCTCCGTCCAGGCAAATATCCTCCAGTTGCTCGCTGAGCTGCGCCACGAGCGTGGCCTGGCCATGCTGTTTGTCACTCACAACATTGCGCTTGCTCGCCACATTGCTACCCGAGTGGCAGTTCTGAACAAGGGCGTCATTGTGGATGAGGGCCCTGTGGACGAGGTCTTGGAGAATCCGCAGCACGAGTACACCAAGTCGTTGCTGGCCAACATCCCGTCGCTCTAACAACGACCACAATCGATTCGCCACCTCTCTCCTTTTCTTCTCCGCCACCCCAAGGTGGCGGAGAAGATCATGTTTATGCAGGTCTTGGCCAACTCATTTGGTAGGTAGAGTGGGTTGTGTATGCACTTTGTTAAAGACCTACCTACAGGAGGCCTGCTTCGTGTCGGAAAACACCACCATCGCTCCGCACCCATCAACCCTCGATCTCAAGGTGCTCGAGGTCCCGCCGCTCGATGAGACGCTAGATGCATATAAGCACGCATTGTCTGCAGTGCTTGACGGCGATGCGCTGAGCCACGCCAACGACATCGTCGAAAAGTTCCGTCACGGCGCTGGGCCGAAGCTCGACGCGGCTCTGCGTGAGCGCGCCGAAGAACGCGCTGCTGCTGGCACCAACTGGCTTCACGACGAGTGGTACTCCGGCTACCTCACAGTCCGCGAGCCACTGCCATTGACCACGAACGTTGGCTTCCAACTTGCTCTTCCCGCGGAGAACACCCCCGTTGGTCTCGAGCGCGCGGTTGAATTCATCCAGCGTGCGGCGACTGTGCACCTGCAGGCGGCCTCTAAGAACCTTCCGGAGGACGTGGATGCTCGAGGTAATCGCATCACGCTGAATCAGTGGTTTGTTTTTGCTGGTGGTCTGCGCCACCCACTGCCCGATGAGGACGTGATGTGGCAAAGCGAGCGCGATGAAACGAACCGTGAGATCGGTGTCTTTGTCAACGGTCGTCTTTTTGCCATCCGCATCACCGACGGCGAAGGCAAGCTCGCATCGGCAGATGCAATCAAGACCGCGCTGGAAAACATCCAGGCCGCGGCAGCAGACCCCGCTGATATGGACTTCAACGCCCCATCCCTCCTCGGGTCCGGCGTACTTGGCGAGCTCCTGCCGGAGATGCTGAACCAGGGCGTTAACCAGTCGGTGTACAACCGCCTGAGCGATATGCTCTTCACCATTGAGCTTCTCTCCGACGGGGATACATCCGATACCCAGCGCATCCGCGAGGCTACTTTTACACCTCGTGGTGCTTGGACCTACAAGCCGCTGAGCTACCAGGTGAGCCTGAAGGATGAGTGGATCGCTGTTCACGTGGAACACTCCTGCATGGACGGTGCAACGTTGGTCACCGCCATGAACCGCCTGCAAGCAGTGGAACTGCCGGGTGAAACATCCAGTGAACTCACCGAGCTCGCTACCGAGGAGCTCGCATGGAACTTCGACGAGGCAACCGCGGCTGATATCAAGCAGCGCGTGGCTGCCTATGACGGCCAGGCAGCTAAGCTTGCTGCGGAGATCATCACTGCCCCGTTCAACCAGCCAGCTGAGATGCCGTTCAAATTCAGTCGTGATGCATCCGCACAGTTGACCATGCACATTGCACAGCAGCTCACGTACGGCCGCGTGCGGGCCGTGTACGAAGCAGTGGACATGCGCGAATTCCGAGCTGGCCGTACCGAATGCTTGCGCGCAGCTACCCCGGAGGCGGTCACTTTCGCGGAGAAGCTCGTCGCGGGTACGGCCACCGAAGAGGATCTGCTCGCTGCTGTTAATGCGCACCGCGGCTGGGTGAAGCGCTGCAAGTCCGGCAATGGTTTTGACCGCCACATTCAGATGATGGCAACCATCGATGACAGCGACCCGTTCTTCAACGATGAGGCTGTCGTTGCTGCACGCCGTGATTTCCTGTCCACCACGTCTATCGGCGGTGCCCAGCAGATCGTGCGTTACTGCTTCGCACCAACTCTGCCGGAAGGCTTCGGCATTTCCTACACACCCCTGCCGGAGGACGCAGAGTTCTGCGTTTCCTGGAACGTGGATACTGCTGAGAAGCCGGAAGTGTTTAAGGCGAACTTGATAAAGGCATCCGACATGTTGTGGGACTTCCTGCAGTAAATACTTGCGGGTTTAACCCACGAACTTGCCTGAGAATTTGCGGGTCTCGGCGAGCCAGCTTTCCAGTTCGCCGGCATCCCGCCACAGGTCGTACAACTCGGAGATCTCCGGGTTGACGGCCTGGTCTGCTCGTCTGCGGATCCAGCGCCGATCGTCGCTAGTAAATGGATAAGACAACGCTGCGCGCATTTCTTCAGAAGGAACAAACCCGTTCAGCACGGCAGCGAGCGCCAAGACAGATTCCGCCTCATCCGCGCCCAAAGCACCACGCCCGCATTCAAACCGGAATTGGTCCATGCGGAATGAACCGTCCGCCAATGCTGCAACGGTGTCCAAGGCCGGATCATTATCAAACGGCCCGATATCCCATGTACCCATAGCAGGTGACACTAAGGACAACAGGTTAATCAGACATGTCTTTGCCCTAGCGCGTCACTGAACTTTCACGGTCATATGAGCAACTAGTTGTGTGTGCGTCACCTAGATGTCGTTACTTCTTGGGTCCGGCCTGAACGGACTCAATGAGACGCTCTACTTGGGGCGCGAGATTCTCTACAGGCCCGTTGTTATCGATGACCCAGTCTGCGGCGGCCTTGCGCGCGCCATCATCAATCTGCTGTTTAATACGAGCACGCGCATCGGCTTCGTCGAGGCCCCGCGATGTTAAGAGGCGCTTCACGCGCTCCTCTGCATCCACGTCAACCACGACCGTCAGGTCCATGTCCTTGTTCAACCCAAGTTCGATGAGCAACGGCATGTCGTATACCGCAACAGGAGCACCATCGGTCTCCGCTTGGATGAACTGGCGGTTGGATTCCGCCCGGATCGCCGGATGAGTGATCGCGTTAAGGCGTTGCGTTGATTCCTTATCCCCGAACGCCCGCCGCGCGAGTTCCGCACGATCCAAGGTGCCATCCTGGTTCAGCACGTCGTGGCCGAACTCCTCAGCTACCTTGGCCAGGACTGGCGAGCCAGGTTCCATGATCTGCCGGGCAATCTTATCTGCGTCGACGACCCTGAAACCCGCTTCAGCGAGCATCGCCGCCACGGTTGACTTCCCGCTACCAATGCCGCCTGTGAGACCGATCTTTTTCATGTCCGCCACCGTAGTCGACTTCATGGCATGGAAAAAGGTCCGCACCTTTTCGGTGCGGACCTGATTCTCTGGAGGCCTTTCGACTCCCCCTTAGTGGTTAGTAGCTTCAGCTACTGGCCACTAGTTGCCAGCAAGCTTCTCGCGCAGAGCAGCGAGCTGCTCGTCGGAAGCGAGGGAACCACCCTGCTCAGCCTCGCCAGCGGACGGTGCTGCCGGAGCTGCAGCATCGCCGGAGGTGGAGCTGTAGTTGGTCGGGGTAGCGCCCTCACCGTTAGCCTCAGCCTCAGCTGCGGCAGCACGGTTGCGCTCGATCTGAGCGGTGTGAGCCTCGTGCAGGCGTGCAGCCTCGGCGTAGCGGGCCTCCCACTCCTGACGTGCCTCGTCGTAGCCTTCCATCCACTCGTTGGTCTCCGGGTCGAAGCCCTCCGGGAAGATGTAGTTGCCCTGCTCGTCGTAGGAATCGGCCATGCCGTAGCGGGACGGATCGAACTCTTCCGAGTAGTCCTCATCTGCCTGCTTGAGGGACAGGGAGATGCGACGACGGTCCAGGTCGATGTCGATGACCTTGACCATGACCTCCTGGCCAACACCAACAACCTGGTCCGGCACCTCAACGTGGCGCTGAGCCAGCTCGGAGATGTGGACGAGGCCCTCGATGCCCTCCTCGACGCGAACGAACGCACCGAACGGGACGAGCTTGGTGACCTTGCCCGGAACGATCTGGCCCACAGCGTGGGTGCGGGCGAAGACGCGCCACGGATCTTCCTGGGTTGCCTTCAGGGACAGGGACACGCGCTCGCGGTCCAGATCCACGTCGAGAACCTCGACGGTGACCTCGTCGCCAACAGTGACAACCTCGGACGGGTGGTCGATGTGCTTCCAGGACAGCTCGGACACGTGAACCAGGCCGTCAACGCCGCCGAGATCAACGAATGCACCGAAGTTGACGATGGAGGAGACAACGCCCTTGCGGACCTGCCCCTTCTCCAGCTGGTGCAGGAAGTCGGAGCGGACCGCAGACTGGGTCTCCTCCAGGTATGCACGGCGGGACAGAACAACGTTGTTGCGGTGCTTGTCCAGCTCGATGATCTTTGCCTCGAGCTCCTGGCCGATGTACGGATCCAGGTCGCGGACGCGGCGCATCTCAACCAGGGAAGCCGGCAGGAAGCCACGGAGGCCGATGTCGAGGATGAGACCACCCTTGACAACCTCGATGACGGTACCGGTAACCGGCTGGTCGTTGGCCTGGAGCTCCTCGATGGTGCCCCATGCGCGCTCGTACTGTGCACGCTTCTTGGACAGAAGCAGACGACCTTCCTTGTCCTCCTTGGTCAGGACAAGTGCGTCAATCTCATCGCCGATCTGAACGACCTCATCCGGGTCGACGTCGTGCTTGATGGAGAGCTCGCGGGTCGGGATGACGCCTTCGGTCTTGTATCCGATGTCGAGGAGAACCTCGTCGTGATCGACCTTGACGACGGTGCCGGTGACAATGTCGCCATCATTGAAGTACTTGATGGTCGCGTCTACTGCGGCAAGAAAATCCTCAGCGCTGCCGATGTCGTTGATGGCAACCTGCGGGGTGTTAGAAGTGGGCATAAGTTATGTTGCTCCGAAACGGATAGGAGATAGCAAATGGACATGAGCGCATCTCTCAAAATCCGGCACACGCACGACAAAGCCATGTATGAGCTGGGATTTCGATCTCGCCTTCGGAGCGGGTGGCCCTCCTATATTGACCGTGTCCTCACCAAAAGCGTAGATACGCTCGTACGAGATTAGTCCATTTGCCCAGCTTGATCAAACTTTAGACACGCGCGTGGACACGCATTTGCTATCGACGCTCCGACGGACAGTTCCATCATTCCCCACCCGGGGCACTAGACTTGTTTAGTCAAACAAATTTTTTCTAGCGCCCCACGGTATTACCAGGGCGCGTAGGTGGTGTTTTTATGTTAAAACGCGGCATCGGAATCGGTTTCGCGTTCATTGGCGTCGTTGTCGGCGCCGGTTTTGCCTCCGGCATGGAAGCGTTTCAATACTTTGTCTCCTACGGCGAGATGGGTTTGTGGGGCATCGCTCTAGCAGGCGTTGTCATGGCTTTAGCCGCCGTGGCCTTCCTTGCTTTCGGTTCCTACTTCCAGGCAACGGAGCACACGCGTGTGTTCGGTGCGGTATCTGATGGCTTGTCCTCAAAGGTCATGGACTGGTCCGCTATCGCCTGCATGTTCAGCGTTGGCTTTGTCATGTTCGCGGGCGCTGGTTCCAACTTGGAGCAGGCCTACGGTTGGCCGATCTATGTCGGCGGCGTGGCCATGTTGGTCATCATGCTGCTGGTTGGACTCTTGGATGTGGACAAGATTTCCTTCATCCTGGGGCTTGTCACTCCCCTGCTGATCATCTTCGTGCTCACCGCATCGATCTGGACGTTCACCCACGCGAACATTGATTTCGCAGCGCAAAGCGAGTGGACAGCACAGAATGTTGATGGCGCTACGGGTGCACCAACGTGGTGGCTCGGCGCACTCAACCACACGGGCCTTAACGCGCTATGCACGGTGTCCATGGCCATCGTCATTGGTGGCGATAACTTTGATAACAAATCCGTCCGCATTGGTGGCCTCATCGCAGGCGCGCTGTACGCACTGATGCTCGGCCTGCTCGTGGTGACATTGTTCATCGAGGCGCAGGCAGTTAACGGCGATGACATGCCGCTGTTGACCGTACTGTTCAACATCAACCCGATGCTGGGTCAGGTGATGACGTGGGTGATCTTCCTCATGGTCTTCAACACCTGCTTGGGCATGATTTACGCGCTGGCCAAGCGCCTCACCCGCGATAAGCCGGAGAACTTCTACAAGGTCTACGTGGCAGCCTGCATCATCGGCTTCGTCCTGTCCTTCATCGGTTTCAAGCCGCTGGTGGCTAACCTGTATCCGATCCTTGGCTACCTGGGCCTGTTCGTCATCGCCGTGATGGTGTACCAGTACTTCCATTACCGCGATCACTTGGCTAAGGAGAGCGAGGTCCGCACCGCCGCAGTGGACATTGTCACGGACGAGGAGAACTTGGACCCGGAGAGCGAGTTCGCGGACATGACGCTCGCGGAACTCGCGGAGGAATCCGCCTTGGACCTCGAGGAATTCAAGGAAGGCCTCGAATCAGAGATGGAAGCTTATGAATCCGACACCGAGTCCGAGACGGAGTCAAAGGAGAACTAAGCCCTCCCGACTCATGCCGCCTACTGGCACTGCCTAGTGCGCGGCCTCGTCCCAGTTCTTGCCCGTGCCAGCAGAGACCTCGAGCGGCACGCTCAAGGTGATCGCACGGTCCATCTCCTCTTCCACGATCGTGCGCACCTGTTCAAGCTCACCGGGCGCGACCTCAACCACGAGTTCGTCGTGCACCTGGAGCAGCACGCGTGAGGCCAGCGGCTTCCCGGCGAGCGTCGTGGTGGACAGCGCGTGATCAACGCGGATCATGGCGACCTTGATGATGTCCGCGGCCGTACCCTGAATCGGCGCATTCAGCGCCGCACGCTCAGCGTTTTCACGCGCCACACGGTTATCGGAGTTCAGCTCCGGCAGGTACCGGCGGCGGCCGAAAATAGTGGAGGTGTACCCATCACGGCGGGCCTGCTCCACCACCTTGTCCAGGTAGCGTTTCACACCGCCGAAGCGCTGGAAGTAGTTCTCCATGATCTGCTTTGCTTCACCCGCCGGAATACCCAGCTGGTTGGACAGGCCGTAAGCGGACAGGCCATAGACCAATCCGTAGCTCATCGCCTTGACGCGGCGGCGGAGTTCGGGAGTCACTTCGTCGATAGGCACATCGAACACGCGCGAACCGACAAAGTTATGCAGGTCCTCCCCTTCCTTGTAGGCCTCGATAAGTCCCGGGTCCTCGGAAAGGTGCGCCATCACGCGCATTTCAATCTGCGAGTAGTCCGCAGTGAGCAGGCACTCATATCCCTCACCCACCGTGAAGGCGGAACGAATCCGGCGGCCAGCTTCCGTGCGCACTGGAATGTTCTGCAGGTTCGGGTCGGTGGAACTCAAACGCCCCGTCGACGTGACAGTCTGGTTGAAGGTGGTGTGAATCCGGCCGTCCTCACCCACGGACTTGATCAAGCCCTCAAGCGTGGACTTCATCTTCTGGTACTCGCGGTGCGCGAGTAGCTCATCCAGGAATGGGTGCGGGTTCTTCGCCGCGAGAGCCTCAATCTCCTTCGCCGCGGTGGAATAGCCCGTCTTCGTCTTCTTCGTCTTTGGTAGATCAAGCTTGTCAAAGAGCACGACGGAGAGCTGCTTGGGGGACGACAGGTTCAACGAGGGCTCGTCGACAAGCTGACGTGCCCTCTCCTCAGCAGCAGCAACCTTTTCAGCAAATTCCTTCTGCTGGTTCTGCAGCACGTCCACATCGACGGCGATGCCGTTTTCTTCCATCTCCGCGAGGATGGTCACCAGCGGGAGCTCCAGGTCCGCGTAGAGCTCATAGGAATCGATGTCGCGCAGCTCCGTCGTCAGTTTCGCTGCCAGCTCCATAATCGCCGCGGCGGAATCCACCACCGTCGTGTCCTCATCCAGCAAGCTCATCTGCTCACTCACGGGCGCGAGCTGTCGCTGGAGGTGACGCTGATACACATCTGCCAGGTCATATGTGCGCTGCCCCGGTCGCAACAGGTACGCCGCGATCGCCGTGTCATGCGCAATGCCGCTCAGAGTCATCCCGCGACCGCGCAACATGTGCCACGTGGCCTTTGCCGAATGCACGTACTTCGGCGCGTCTGATTCAATCCACGCCTTCAGCGCTGCGTCCTCAGCAGGGCTCAGATCGCCCAGCTCGCGCGTGACAGCCTGACGCTGCTTATCGACGATTCCCACCGCCTGCGCATCCCCACCCGCCGGCACTCCAGTACCCACGACGTAGAGGGCCAAGCCTTGACCTTCACGCTCTTTGAGCCATTCATCTAATGGAGCTTGATCAACGGTGAGTTCAGCAACCTCGTCGGCAACGTCCTCTTCCTCAATGAGCGCGCCATCATGTGGGACGGCGGCGAGCACTCGCTCACGGAGGTTGACACCAAACTCCAGATCATCAAACGCGTTTGCCACCGCATTCACGTCTGCCGGTTTAAGCTCCAACTCAGCCGGCCCGACAGGCAGTTCAAGGTCGCGCACCATCTGGGTGAGCTCACGGTTGAGCTGCACCTGTTCGATGCGCTCACGGAAAGAATCGCCCACCTTGCCCTTGATCTCTTCTGCATGCTCGATGAGGCTCTGCAGATCCCCGTACTGCACGATCCACTTCGTCGCCGTCTTCTCCCCCACGCCTGGGATGTTCGGCAGGTTATCCGACGGGTCGCCGCGCAACGCCGCGAAATCCGGGTACTGCGCCGGGGTGAGCCCGTACTTCTTCTCCACTTCCTCCGGCGTAAACCGCGTCAGGGTAGACACACCACGCGTGGGGTACAGCACCGTCACCGAGTCGTTCACCAGCTGCAGGTAATCACGGTCGCCCGTGACAATGATGACCTCATAATCATCCTGTGCCTGCGTGGTCAGGGTGGCCAGGATGTCATCGGCCTCGTAGTTCTCTTTGGTCAGGGTGACGATAGCCAGATCCCCCAGCACATCCTGAATGATGGGCACCTGGCCCTTGAATTCCTCCGGTGCCGATTCGCGCTGCGCCTTGTACTCCGGGAAGCGCTCCGTACGGAAGGTCTTGCGCCCAATATCGAAGGCCACCGCCACGTGCGTCGGCTTCTCATCCGCGAGGATGTTCGCGAACATGGACAAAAAGCCATACACCGCATTCGTATGCTGCCCACCCGACGTGGAGAAATTCTCCACCGGCAAAGCATAAAAAGCCCTGAACGCCATCGAGTGGCCGTCAATGAGCAGAAGACGTTTCTTAGCAGAGGAATTATCAGCGGAAGTCACGCTGTCCTACTCTACCGGCCGCTAGCACTCACCCCTTTGGCCGATACCTCATCCCTCGATCGCTGGTACCGTTTTTTACATACCGCGACAACCATCGACGGGAAGGTGACCTCTATGGACGGGACTATCTGGGAACTATTCCTCTTTATCGGGTTGGTTCTCATCATGGTTATTGTCTGGTACTACTACATCACGGCCGTGCGAATGGTCCCTAAGTCGGAGGAATGGTACGACGACGCTAAGTCAGATGTTGATGGCCTCGATGGCGCGATGTTCATGATTCCTTACGGCTCACTCATTTTTGGTGGCGGCGGAATGGTGGGCCTGGTTGCCATGGCTAACCTTCCCGAGACTGCCGAAACAGTGCTGGCCATTCCACTGATCGCGACCATGCTCATCGGAGTCGTTGGAATCACGGGTGCGGTCGGCATTCCTCTGCCGTGGCCCTTTGTTCCGCGTTGGGTAGCGGACATCCGTAAAGCCAAGCGCGCTCGAATGCTCGAACGCTGGCGATCCAAAAGGGCGGAGAGGAAGCAAAAGAAGTCCCAAGACACAACCTAAAGCGGTGTCCCGAGACTTCACACGGTGCCCCAGGTAAGACTCGAACTAGACATTTTAACCGCTTGCTATACATGCAGGGTGCGGTGTGGCACAACATCTAGGGGGCTGGCCGGTACAAAAAGGGAGAGACCACACCAGTAGCGGCTATCGGCGTTTTGCCCGGACTGTGGACAGAGTGGACAGCCAGGCAAGCTCCACGATCACATCATTCGTCGGCTTATTGATCTTCCTGCCGTGAGGTTCCCCACCAGGCTGCACGTACGGGTTCCTAGGTTCCTGCGCACAGCCACGTCACGCAAGAGGAAGATCTTCCAAGAATCTCTGGCGTGTACCGATCGACTACGGACAACTAGAAGATCAACGCACTCTAAATCGTGAAGAGCCGCTTTGATTTGCTATTGATGGCTTGAAATAAAGTCCAAAACGCTTTTCCAACCATCTTCTTCTGCCCCATAGCCCCAAAGCTTTTCCGAAATATCCTCCAATTTCCCTATTTCGGTCTTATATTTTTTGCTTACTGATTTTCTATCATCCGCACTAATATTATTTAAGGTTTCATCTTCAACTTTAAACCTGGGATTACTCAAAACGTTTATTACATCGTAGTGAGATTTTTCGTCCATCCCGTTCTCAAAATTGAGAAAATCAACTCCTACATTGCCAAAATATTCATTCAGCCAGGCAGTAGTACTGTCGAATTGATCTTTCAATTCCATCAATCCTAATTCGTTCAATGCTCCTGCTACATACGGCAATACGGCATAACCTTCTGCAAAAATATAATCCCAGCCATCAGACTTCCAGCCCCCAATCAGATTGACAATTATATGAAACGTGAAAGTTTCAGGATCGACTTCTTTTTTGATTTCTTCTAATGAGCCAATCCCCCAAATATCATCAGAGATACGTGCAAATTTTGAGTCAGTATCCAATTCATTATATTTCGCTAGTAAATTTTTTAACTGGCCCATAGTTTTAAACCTCTATTCCCAGAGATGGTGGACTTACTTGGTTTACTTTAGCGCTTGTGCTCTACGTGTGCTTCGCACTCTGAAGGGGTGAGGTAATTGCACCAGAAGTGTCTTCGGCTGGTGTTGTAACGAACACGCCACGCGAGGGCTTCCCGCCGGCAGACCAAGTGGTTGGCAAAGACCGATCGCATCGCCGATCAGCCGTCGATGGCGTTGGGCATGGTTTGCTTTCAATTTGTAGAAGGAGCTGCGGTTGAGTCCGAGTACGGTGCACCAGCACTGGGCAACACATAGCCCGCTACACAATGACCCCGACAAGATCTACTACCACCAAAAAGACAACGAACTCAACCCCCAACCCAGGCAACAAAAATAAAAGAAGCCCCGAGACACTACCCAAAGCGGTGTCTCAAGACTTCAGACGGTGCCCCAGGTGAGACTCGAACTCACACTGGACGGGTTTTGAATCCGTTGCCTCTGCCAATTGGGCTACTGGGGCGTGCTCTGGAAAGAATAGCGCACGGTATCGCGCGCGCTGAAATCAGCACGCCCCAAGGGCTGTTATCCCACTAAATGCGTGGGTAGCGGTCGAGGATGGGGTCGTTGGTGCGGGGTTCGTCGATAAGCTCGCCAGTCTCCCACGTGCCGGCCTCCACCATTTCGGCCTTGCGTGCAACCCAGAAGTCGGCGTTCTTGATGCCCAGGGCCTCGGGGTCGAACTGAGGGTCGCGGCCAGCCTTCTTCTGGCGGCGGTAATCCCACAGGCACTTGAGGGCCGGGACCTGGAGGACCAGAATGGCCAGGATGTTCAGCCATGCGGTGGCGCCGACGCCGATATCACCAAGTGCCCATGCGTTACCCGGCGTGGTGGTGGCGCCGACCCACACGGAAACAAGGATGAGGACGCGCAAGAACCAGATGACCACGGAGCGGGTCTTCTCATTCTTGATCCAACGGTTCAAGTACGTGAAGTTGACCTCTGCCATGTAGTAGTACGCCACAATGGTGGTGAAGGCGAAGAACAGGATGGCCAGAGCCACGAAGCTGGCGCCGAGACCCGGGGTGAAGGAATCAAGACCGGACTGGACGAAACCAGGACCCACCGCAATCGTGTCAGCAACGGCACCACTGAAACGGACTGGGCCGTCTTCCGTGCCGTTCTCATACACGCGGTACATGTCGGTGGAGATGATGATGAACGCGGTAGCGGAGCAGACAAGCAGCGTGTCTACATACACAGCGAAGGACTGGACAAAACCCTGCTTAGCCGGGTGAGATACCTCAGCAGCCGCAGCAGACTGCGGGCCGGTGCCCTGCCCTGCCTCGTTGGAGTAAATACCGCGCTTCACACCCCACATGATGGCGAAGCCGATGAGACCAGAGAATGCTGCTTCCTTATCGAAGGCAGAGCGGAAGATCAGACCGAAGACTTCCGGAATCTCAGATGCGTTGGCGAAGAGAACGGCGATGGCCACGATCACGTAGATCACTGCCATGAATGGCACGACCATGGAAGCGAACCACGCAATGCGCTTCACACCACCAATCACGATGATGCCAAGCAGAGCAACCATGACGAGCGCGGTCACCCACGTTGGGATCGTCCACGCGTTCTCCACAGCCGATGCCACACCGTTAGCCTGCACGCCCGGGAGGAAGTACGACGTTGCCAGAATCATCATGACGGCGAAGAGAATCGCGTAGACAAGCGCAAACGGACGTGCCTTGGTGTGCTTGTAGGCCTTCTCGATGTAGTAGGCAGGACCACCACGGTATTCACCCGTATCCTGGTCCTTCTCCTTGTAGATCTGAGCGAGGCAGCACTCAATGTAGGACGTGGCAGACCCGAGGAAGGCCACGATCCACATCCAGAACACAGCGCCTGGGCCACCAAAGGCAATAGCGGTAGCCACACCGGCGATGTTGCCAACACCCACGCGGCCAGCAAGGGAGATCATGAGGGACTGGAACGGGGAAATACCGTCAGCGGAATCCTCACGGGAAGATACCTGCCTCATCATGTCCGGCAGGCACCGAACCTGCAGGAACAACGTGGCCAGAGTGAAGTACACTCCGGCACCCAAACAAAGATAAACGAGCCAATTCGACCAGATCAGGTCGTTGAGCGTGTTGATGACGGTTTCCACTGGGGGACCTTTCTTATGCCTGCCGGAGCGGGGCCGGATTTCAATTGTTGTATTGAATCTAGTGCATGGTCCGCCCCAATGTTAAGAAAATTCAACGAATTTCCTCATAAAAAATACAGTCGTGCGCATATATGCCCGAGCTGCTTTCGGCTTTTTCGGAGCGCAGACATAGACTTATTTTTTATGTCTTCCCCGCGCTTTTTACGCCGCTACGATGCGATGTCCCGCGATGCCGCGGCGGCTGTGATGAAGCGCTATTCGACGAGTTTCTCCATGGCAACGAAGCTGCTCCCACGCAAGACACGGGATGATATCCGGAACCTTTACGCAGTGGTGCGCATCGCCGATGAGATGGTGGACGGTACTGCACGTCAGGCAGATGTCTCAGATATCGCGGAACTTCTCGACGCTTATGAGCACGCCGTCCTCACCGCACCGGAGAAACGCTTTCATTCGGATCCGATCCTCCACGCGTACGCGGAAACGGCACGCCGCTGCCACTTTGATCCCGGACACATCACGGCGTTCTTCTCCTCCATGCGCCGGGATCTTGAACAAACGACATACACGCAGCACGATTTTGATGACTACGTCTATGGCTCAGCTGAAGTCATCGGCCTGCTGTGCCTGTCCGTGTTTACCGCCGACATGACGGTGTCCGAGGCAGAACATGACCAACTCACTGAGGGAGCACGAAGCCTCGGCGCTGCTTTCCAGAAAGTGAATTTCCTGCGCGACATCGCCGTGGACTCACGGTTGTTGGGCCGCTCCTACTTCCCCGGCATTGATCTCGCCCCCGGCCAGCCGCTCGATGAGACCGCCAAGGACGCGATCGTCGCAGATATTCGCGCGGATCTTGCCGCAGCACGCGCACCAATGCAACTGCTCCCCCACCGTGTGCGTGCCGGGGTGTGTGCTGCAGCGGATTTGTTTGAGGAACTGACCAACATGATCAATGCCACGCCAGCGCAGACTCTGAGCACAACACGCGTGAGAGTTCCCCGCCACCGAAAGCTCATATTGACAGCCCGGGCTGCCCGTCACGCTCTGTCCCACGAGGAAGGATCACACAGGTGACAGCACAGGATGTGAGCCATGGTCGCCCCACCGCGATTGTCATCGGCGCGGGATTCGCCGGACTGGCAACGGCAGCACTCCTTGGACGTGAGGGGTACGCCGTGACAGTCTTTGATCGCCTCAACACTTTCGGCGGGCGCTCCGGCGACCTGACCATCGATGGTTTCCGTTTTGATACCGGCCCGTCCTGGTACCTCATGCCCGAAGCCTTTGATCACTTCTTTGAGCTGTGTGGCACGCGCACTCAAGACGTGCTTGACCTGGTTGATCTCAACCCGGGATACCGGCTGTTCCCTGAAGGCGCACAGCCAATCGATGTTCCTTCCAACCGCGAGGAAGCCATTGAGCTTTTTGAATCTATCGAGCCCGGGGCCGGTGAGACGCTAGCGAGGTATCTGGACAGCGCCGAAGAAACATATCGCTTAGCGGTCGACTACTTCCTGTACACCACGTTTAGTTCCCCAGCAGCGTTCTTTGCACCAGCAGTGCGGCGCAATTACTCCAAGCTGGCGGAGTATCTCACCCGCTCGTTGGAAAAATACGTTGCCAGGCGCTTCAAGGACACTCGCCTGCGCCAGATGCTCTCCTACCCGGCAGTGTTCCTCTCCTCTGATCCGGCACAGACGCCGTCGATATACCACTTGATGAGCCACACTGACCTTTCCCAAGGCGTGAAATACCCACAAGGTGGTTTCACTGCGGTGGTAAACGCCATCGCCAATCTGGCTATCGCCCATGGCGCCGAAATCGAGCTCAACACCGCCGTGACCGCGATCAACACCGAGGGACGTCACGTCACGGGGGTGACGGTGAGGAGGGCGAACGGGGACGTCGAAAAGCATGAAGCTGAGATTGTGGTCTCCGCGGCGGATCTGAAATTCACGGAGACACACCTCCTCCCGCGGGAGAAGCGCACCTACGACGAGCGCTACTTCGCCGACCGCAATCCGGGTCTGGGCACAGTCCTGGTCATGCTGGGTATCAAGGGGGAACTCCCACAGCTGGAGCACCATAATCTTCTGTTCAGTGAGGATTGGAGCGATGATTTCGGCGCAGTTTTTCATGGTCCTGTGCCCACGCGGCCGGACGGCGCATCGCAATCGATGTACATCTCTAAGCCTTCACAGACGGATCCTTCGACAGCGCCCGCGGGCCACGAGAACCTGTTCATTCTCGTGCCTACCCCCGCTGATGCTGATCTCGGGCACGGCGACGCGTACCACGAACAGAGTTCCCCCGCGGTAGAGGCAATTGCCGATGCCGCGATCGAGCAGATCGCAGGGTGGTGCGGTATTCCAGATCTCGCCGAGCGCATCATCGTCCGCCGAACCTTGGGCCCCGCCGATTTTGCGGAGCGCTATCATGCCTGGTCAGGTGGCGCGATTGGGCCTGCCCATACACTGAGACAATCGGCTTTCCTGCGCGGGCGCAACGCCTCACGCAAGCTAGACAATCTTTTCTACGCCGGCGCCACGACGGTGCCTGGGGTGGGCGTGCCCATGTGCCTGATCTCCGCCGAGAACGTGATCAAACGTCTGCGCGGTGACGTTTCCGCGGGGCCATTGCGTATCGACGATACCCCGCCTACCCCTTAGTCCTCCCGCACCTCGCGCTGAAGGATCCAGTTCACCGCCGTGTTAAACGCGGGCGTGCCGTACTGGGTGTGGTTGTACAAGCCCACCAGATCCGGCAACGTGTGCGGCGCCGTCTGCATGATGATGCTGACGAAGTGTGACAAAGCGAACTCACCGCGGAAGGTTGCGCTGCGCACGACCGGGCTGACGTGAGCGCGCCATTCCTCCGGCAGTGCGCACACCGAGTCGTCCACGAAGCACAGATCCATGGTGCGGGAACCCAGCTCACCATAGCCACCAGGAGGGGTTTCCAAACCACCACGGTGCTCAGCGGTGGCGCCCATAGCGAACACACCGCCATTGTCACCGAGACGCGGGTTGGAAATCAGCGCCGCCTTGGTGAACTTTTCCGCCGGGATAGGGCCGCGACCATGGCTGATGTTATTGATCAGCTGCGCACCAATATCGGCACCCTCGGAGTACCCCGTGATGCTGAACTTCGCATTGGGGCACATGTTGGCCAGACGACGCATCGTGGATGCCGCCTTCTCGTAACCCTTTGCAGAGGAGTCCTTGTAGCTCATCACCAAGAACGGGACCGATGGGTACGCGATCCACACCGGCTGGATCCTGCCGCCAGTGCGGTAGTACACATCGGTTGCAACCTCAGTCACCTTCGCTCCGACAGGTGCCTTTTCAGGCAAGAAAGAGAACGTGGTGCCGCCACCAGGCACAGCGATGAGAAACTCTTCCGAGCACTTAGTCACGTTCGGCGAGGCGATCAGAGCAGCAACGTCTTGAGCCTGTGCTTCTGGAGTGATAGCAAAAGTCGAACCAAAAGCTGTTGCCACGGCAATGGCAGCAGCAGCGATCTTCCTACGCAGCATGACTATGTCCTTTTATTACGTGCCCACTAGCTGTGTTTGGCTTAATAAATACGTGAACATTGTATGGGAGAGAAAAAGGAAAACCTAGTTTCGCATCGTCCCTTCAATAGCTACACTGCTGTGTCATGCGTAAAACTTTGATTGCCGTAGCAACTTCCGCTGCCCTGCTTCTCCCCGCAGCGCCCGCCGCATATGCCGCTCCCACCGATACCGGCAAGGCGAACGACAATGCCATCAGCCGTGGTATTGAGAACGCTTTCGACCCAGACAAAGCCTCCTCTATGAAGGAAGATAGTTTCAAGGGCTTCCTCGACATGGCAGTCAACCCCTACCGCCTGATGTTCTCCGGCGACCTGGAGCAGAGCTCCCAGGGAGTTACCCAGACGATCATCAACTACGTGATCATCGCCGCCGCCGTCACCGTTGTTGGGCAGATTATTCAGTTGGTCATGTCCAACCTGCCACGCTAAGCGCCCGATATAACCCCAGTCTGGAGGGGTTTTAAAAAATCATCCGGATTATGCAGAGGCATACAATAATCTTCATTCGAAGGCATTGTATGCTTCTTTTTATGTTGAAACCCCTCAAGGTGGCCGCCGCCATCCTCACCACCGCTACCGTCGGTGCGCTGAGCGGCTGCGTCACCAACGTAGAAGGCGGAAACCCGGAAGGCTGGCAGCAGATCACCCCGGCCGAGGTTCCAGAGATCGCCGCGATGGTGCCGGAGAACGTCCGCCAGGACGGGACCTTCACCATCGGCGCTAACCCACCGTTTGCACCTTTCGAATTCAAAGATTCCCAAGGGAACATCGTCGGCATGGAGATGGACTTGGGCCACGCCCTGGCCAGCGTCATGGGCCTGAAGTTTCAGGCAGTGGACCAGGACTTCGCCATGATCCTCCCCGCCGTGCAGGCTGGGACACTTGATGCCGGCATGTCAGGCTTCACTGACAGTGAAGAACGACGCCAGAATTTTGACTTTGTTAACTTCCTTTACGCGGGCATTCAGTGGGCTAAGCACCCGGGACGTGATGTGGATCCGGAGAATCCCTGCGGGCTGACCGTCGCCGTGCAGCGCACGACCGTCTCCGAGACCGATGACGTCCGTCCGAAGGCCGAGAAATGCGAGGAAGAGGGCAACCCCATCACGATCCTGTCCTACGACACATCAGATAACGCTGCTCTCGCCGCCCTTGTCGGTCGTGCTGACGCATTGAGCGCAGACTCCCCTGTCTCCGCCTGGGCGGTAGACCGCTCTGACGGTGGCCTTGAGCTCGTCGGCGAGATGTTTGATGCTGCACCGTACGGCATCGCCGTGCCGAAGGGTTCTCCATTGGGACCGGCACTGGCAGCTGCCATGCAGCACCTCATCGACACTGGCGAGTACGAACGCATCCTGGAGCAGTGGAATGTGAAGACCGGCCTGCTCGACCAAGCTCTTATTAACGAACAACCCGTGGGAGGACAATAACCATGGCGCTCAAACCCACACGCCCAGAACGCATCGAAGCTAAACCGTTGCGCCACCCAGGACGGTGGATCACCGCAGCGATCCTCGTGGTGCTGTTCATCCTGTTCATCGTTGATACAGCAGGCCGTGAAGCTTACGGCTGGTCCACGTACCGGGCATACCTTTTTGACACCCGTATTCTGGACGCCGCACTACGCACGCTCGCACTGACAGTGCTGTCCATGATCATCGGTGTTGTCCTTGGCGTCATCCTCGCGGTGATGCGCATGTCCCCCAACCCGGTGTTCAAGTCCATCGCATGGCTGTACCTCTGGGTGTTCCGTGGGACCCCGATCTACGTCCAGCTGGTGTTCTGGGGCCTCATCGGCGCGATCTACCAGTCCATCAACCTCGGCTTCACGGAGATCTCTCTGGACAAGCTGACGTCCTCCGCCTTCGCTCTCGCCGTCATCGGCCTGGGGCTCAACGAGGCCGGCTACATGGCTGAGATTGTTCGCTCGGGTGTGAACTCGGTTCCGGCCGGCCAGATCGAAGCGTCGAAAGCCTTAGGCATGGGCTGGGGCATGACCATGCGCCGCACGGTGCTGCCGCAGGCAATGCGCATCATCATTCCGCCGACAGGCAATGAGTTCATTTCGCTTCTGAAGACCTCGTCCCTCGTTGTCGCTATCCCCTACTCCTTGGAGCTGTACGGCCGCAGCCAGGACATCGCCGCCGCGCTCTTCGAGCCAGTTCCGATGCTGCTCGTCGCTGCTACTTGGTACCTGGTGATCACGTCCATCCTCATGATTGGCCAGCACTACCTTGAGCGCTACTTTGACCGCGGCGTGACCCGCGAACTTACTGCACGCCAGTTGGCGGCACTCACCGACGCTGAGGGCAAGGCCCCGAACAACGTCACCATCGTGGAAAGGAACTCATAAGAATGAGCACCCCTATGATTCAAGCCGTAGATGTGTGGAAGTCCTTCGGCACTCTCGACGTTCTCAAGGGCATCAACCTTGAGGTAAACAAGGGCGAGGTCACCTGCCTTATCGGCCCATCGGGTTCCGGCAAGTCCACCTTCTTGCGTTGCGTGAACCACCTGGAAAAGGTCACTGCTGGTCGCCTGTACGTCGATGGTGAACTCATCGGCTACCGCGAAAAGAACGGCGTACTCCACGAGATCTCTGAGAAAGATGCCGCCCGCCAGCGCCGCGAGGTTGGCATGGTGTTCCAGAACTTCAACCTCTTTGGTCACCGCACCGCGCTCGAGAACATCATCGAAGCACCGATTCATGTCAAGGGCGTGAAGCCGGAAGACGCGAAAAAGCGCGCGATGGAACTGCTTGAGCAGGTCGGATTGGCCAACAAGGCCGAGGCGTACCCGGTTCAGCTCTCGGGTGGTCAGCAGCAGCGTGTTGCGATCGCGCGCGCTGTTGCGATGGAGCCGAAGCTCATGCTCTTTGACGAGCCCACCTCCGCCCTCGACCCCGAACTCGTCGGCGAGGTCCTTCGCGTCATGCGTGAACTTGCGGCATCTGGCATGACCATGCTCGTGGTCACCCACGAGATGGCCTTTGCCCACGAGGTTGCCGACAACGTGGCGTTCATGTCCGACGGACAGATCATCGAATACGGCACACCGGAGCAGGTGCTGGACAACCCGCAGCACGAGCGGACGAAGGAATTCCTGTCCTCGATCTTTTAATCTCGGAACTTAGCGTTCATCGCCTTCACGACGTGATCGGGCACCAGCCCGCTCACGTCGCCGCCATATTTGGCCACTTCCTTGCACAGTGACGAGGAGATGTAGCCGTATTTCTCATCCGTCATGAGGAAGAAGGTGTCTACGCCCGACAAGTGGCGATTCATCTGCGCCATTGGCAGCTCATAGTCGTAATCAAGGGAGGAACGCAGGCCCTTGACCAACGCTCCGACCTTGTTGGCCGTGGTGTAATCCACGAGCAAACCACCCCAGGTATCCACCGTGATGTTGGGAATGTGGTTAGTGGCTTGGCGGATCATGTCCATGCGCTCTTCGATGGTGAACAAGCCGCTCTGCTTGTTCGGGTTCGCGGTCACCAGAACGATCACTTCATCAAAGCTCTTGGCGGCACGTGCAAAGATATCCACGTGCCCATTGGTCACGGGATCAAAGGATCCGGGGCAGACTGCCTTCGTCATTATTCGTCGTCCTTCCTGCGGTGGAACGTGGCCATATCCATACGAGCGATACCATACAGGCGCTTTTTCAGCTTCTGGCCAGTGGGCGTGAAGCCCTCCGGCCAGGCTGTTTCTGGGCTGTCCCGGTGGCGTTCAACGACCACCGCTGCCCCATCGGCCAAAGCGGGGATGAGGGCGTTGAGCATCTCCACCACTGCTTCGTCGGAAAGCTCATAGGGCGGATCCGCTAACACCATGGTGAAGTGCTCACGCGGGGCGCGTGCAACATACGTCGATGCTTTCACTGGCTCGATGTGCACATTCGGGTGCCCGACAACCGCAGCGTTGTGGCGGATGATCTCCACTGCCTGCGGGTCACTCTCCACGAGCACCACCTCATCGGCACCACGCGAGGCTGCTTCCAGGCCGAGTGCACCAGAACCGGCGAAAAGATCAAGAACGTTCTGCCCCACGAATCCGAAACGGACCTGCAATGAGGAGAACAGTCCTTCACGGGCACGGTCGGAGGTAGGACGAGTGCCAACCGGTGGGACTTTGATCTTGCGGCCGCGGGCTTCGCCCGAAATGATGCGGTTCATGCGCAACACTTTAGCTCTTGTTCAAATAATCAAACGGATCTAGGAAGAGTTCCTCCGTGATCTCGCGTGCTCGCTCCGGGTTGGATTCCACGTACTCAGCGGCATCGTCGTAGGCGCGGTGGATGATCTCATAATCCTGGACCAGATCCAACAGCTTCAATTGTCTGTCCGTACCGGACTGAGAGGTGCCCAAAACATCGCCCTCAGCACGGGTTTCAAGGTCGAGTTCGGCGAGCTGGAAACCGTCCGAAATCTCCGCGATACGCGTGACCCGCTCAAGCTGCGGCGAACCGGGTTCAGCGAAGGTGTGGAACAGACACAGAGAGGCATGCCCGCCACGGCCAACGCGGCCCCGGAGTTGGTGCAGCTGGCTGACACCGAAGTGCTCTGATTCACGCACCATCATCACGGTGGCATTAGGTACGTCCACGCCCACCTCAATCACCGTGGTGGACACGAGAACATCGATGTTGCCGGCAGCGAAGTCAGACATCACGGCTTCCTTCTCATCGCCCTTCATCCGTCCATGCAGGACACCGATGCTCAAGCCGCTGAGATGATGAGTCTCCAACGCTTGGGCAACGTCGAGGACGCCCCCGGGGCCGTCGATACGCGGGCACACGACGTAGGCCTGGTGGCCAGCGAAGATCTCTTCCTTGATCTTCTCCCACGCGCGGTCCACCCACGCGCGCTTAAACTCGGGAACGACCGCAGACTGGATGGGTTTCCGCCCGCCGGGTAGCTCGCTCAGCGTGGACACTGCGAGGTCACCGAACACCGTCATGGCGATGGTGCGTGGAATCGGCGTTGCCGTCATCACCAACAGATGCGGCGTGATCTCCCCCGCTTTATCCCGCAGACGGTTGCGCTGCTCCACACCAAAACGGTGCTGCTCATCCACCACAACGAAGCCGAGGTTAAAGAACTCAACCATGTCCTGGATGATCGCGTGAGTACCCACGACGATGTCAGCCTCACCCGTCATGATGGCCAAGAGAGCTTCCTGTTTCTGCACCGTGGGCATCGATCCGGTCAAGGCGACAACGCGGGCGTGCACACCTGTTTGCATGAGTGTCTTGCGCAAAGATTTTTCATGCTGCAGGGTGAGCACTTCCGTAGGTGCGAGCAGCGCACACTGCATGCCGTTATCCACCGCCTGCAACATGGCTGCCAGGGCAACGATGGTTTTACCCGAGCCCACCTCGCCTTGGAGCAAGCGGCTCATCGGCGTGGTGCGCTCCAGATCACTGGAGATCTCATCCAAGACCTGATTCTGCCCCGCGGTGAGTTTGAAAGGAAGGTGCTCCACCATGTGCACCACATCCCCATCAGGATTGCGGGGCAAAGCGGTGGCGCGCCGGTAAGAATCATCACGCCGACGAAGAGCCATGACGAGTGCAACGCTCAATGCCTCGTTGTACTTGAGGCGCTCCATCGCAGCGTGCGGCCCCTGCTCGGTGGGGTTGTGGATCTGGGTGATCGCCTCGTGGAGGGACAACAGGCCCGGTGGGGTGAATCCCAACGGTTCCGGGATGTCCTCGATGCTGTCCAGCACCATGCTGATGGCACCCATGATCGTCCACGTGGACAGGTTCTTTGTCGCTGGGTACACCGGCAGGTAATCACGGCCAAAGAGAAGTTCGTCGGGGTCACCGAAAGCAGCCAGCTTCTTAATAGATCCCGTGGATGCGCCTTTGTTGTTGCCACCTGTTGGAGTACCGGGCGCAGACAAAATCATGAAGTCCGGGTGCTGTAGCTGTGGCTGGTCCCGGAAGAACTTCACCTTGCCGGTAAACATGGCGCGCACCCCTGGCTTGAGTACGCGCGGGGCATACTTCGCGCCAAAGAAAGAGGCGTCAATGGTGGAGCTTCCGTCAGAGATCACCACTTTGAAGATGGGCCGCTTGGAGTTGTTGATGGTGCGGACACTTTCCACATTGCCGATGAAACTGATCGTGTCATCCGGCAGCACGCCATCGAGGGCATCGCCGGAGCCGTACTGCAAGTACTTGCGTGGATAGTGTTCCAAGAGGCCTGCGACGGTCTCAATCCCCAAATTCTTCGCTATCGCACGCGCGGGTGCTGTGGGAATGACCAGGTTGAGAGGCGTGAAATTAGTCAGACCCAGCATGGCTTACTCCACTCCGAGCTGCCCGGTTGAGCCAAGACCATCGGCTGGGTACACCACGACCTCTGCATCAAGATCCGCTTCCAGAGCTTCCACATCCACAGCCGCGACATCCCGCGGGGCCACGAGGATGGTCACCAGTTCCCCACCGCCATCCAGCATGATTGTGGCCGCTTCACGCACAGCGTCAGTCAATGTCGCTGCCCTGACCACGAGCGTGTCACGGGCAACGATCTCCACACCGTTAGTGGTTGTGAGAATGTCCGCCACCGCCATCTCTTCGGCCGCCTCACTCATCAGTGCCGCTGCCTCAGACACTGGCAGACGCGGATCATGCACAGACACTGCAGCAATGCCGTTGACCAACCGAACAGTAGGCAGCAGCGTCACTTCAAGCGAAGCCTGATCAGCCGCGGCTTCGATCTCCTTCACTGTCTCCGGATCAAGCTGGCCGTTCGGCAAAATGATGACTTCGTGCGCACCTGAGGCGGTGATCTCCCGCCGGACGTCCTCAATCACATCAGGCCCCGGCGCCACAGCAACAGCACCCGCACGGTTATACAAATCCATGAGCGAGCCCCCCGGAGTAATCGCGACGATGAGCCGGCCCACACGTCGCGCCTCATGCATCGGCGTGGCATCCGGGAGAATCTCCAGCCGCAGATCAGTCAGCGTGCCCAGTTCAAGCGCCCGTTCAATGACAGGGCCTGCTTCTGTCGTATGAATATGAACCTTGCCGTGAGTATCGGTCGCACGCGCAATGACCAGGCTGCGCCCCATCGCGGACAGCACGGCCTCGAGTTCATCCAGCGGGCCCGTGAACATAAACAGGACCTCGAGCCAGCCCGCTACACCATGCGAGTGCTCCGTATCCTCCTCATCATGAAGGTCCTCATGCTCCGCGGAACCATGGATGCTCCCCCCTGTCACTTCAGCATGAAGCACCTTCAGCAAAAGCACCAGGCCTGTGCCGCCCGCGTCCACCACGCCTGCTTCGCGCAGTTCAGCGAGCTGTGAAGGCGTATTCGCCAGCGCGTCCTCAGCAGCAGTCAATGCGGCCGAGGTGATGTCGCTCAAAGCATTTTTGCTTATCGACGCCTCCTTCGCCGCCCGCGCCGCCTCCCTCAACACCGTGATGATGGTGCCCTCTACCGGGTCAGCGATTGCGCGCTCCACAAAAGCCACGGCATTGGCCAACGCCTTCGCAACATCGCGGCCGCCAAGTTCCCCGTCACCTGCTGCTTGTGCCACACCGCGCAGGACCTGGGACAGAACCACCCCGGAATTACCGCGTGCACCCTTGATACTGCCTACCGCCAGCGCTTCTGCGACAACGTCAGCAGTCGCTGCCGGCTCGCAGTTGCCTGCTTCCTTTACTGCGGCAGCCATGGTGAATGCCATGTTGGAGCCGGTATCCGAATCCGGTACGGGGAACACGTTGAGGCTGTTGATCACCTCGCGGTGACGCCCCAATTCTTCAGCTGAACGGCGTGCCCACGACAGCAGTTGTGGCCCATCAATCCTGTCAGCAGAAGTCATGGCTCCTAACTCTACAATGCCCAGTCGACACCGGCTCCGCCCTGTGCGGCTAGAGCCTCATTAGCGCGGGAAAAGGGCCGGGAACCAAAGAATCCACGGCGGGCTGACAGCGGTGAAGGATGCGGCGACGTGATGCACGGTGTATCCCCCAAAAACGCCTGCGCAGTCTGCGCATCCCTGCCCCACAAGATGGCCACGAGCGGTGTTCCACGCTGTGCCAACGCGCGAATAGCTGCCTCCGTCACCTCTTCCCACCCTTTCCCACGGTGGGAACCTGGCTGGCCCGGAGCAACGGTAAGCACCCGATTCAGCAGCATGATGCCTTGGCGTGCCCAGGAGCTCAGGTCTCCGTCGGAACGTGGTGGGATGCCCATGTCGTCGAAAAGCTCCTGATAGATATTCACCAACGAACGGGGCGGCTTCACGCCCGGCTGAGTGGAAAAGCTCAATCCCATCGGATGCCCTGGCGTGGGGTACGGATCTTGCCCGACGATGAGAACGCGCACATCCTCGAATGGATCCTGGAACGCGCGGAGAATGTCTTTCCCAGCCGGCAAATACGCTGGCTGCGCACGCAAGAAATCACCCATCTCATGGATACGCTTTTCGACGCCCGCGAGTGGTTCCTGCCACGACGGGTGCACGGGAAGACTCATGCGAAACTCTCCCACCCCTGGGTGTACACCGGTGGCTGCCCATCAATAGTGACTGGAACGCTCGCAGCGTTTGATGAGGAGCCGGTCTCGCTGGCCGGCTTATGCACCGTACCGATAGGCCGAAAGCCCACTGGTGCCTCGCCTTGCAAAGTGCCGATCAACGTGTGGTCCTCCCCGCCTTCACACACCCACTTCCAGGGATCAACCCCGAGCAGCTCCCCTGCCTGGACCAGCAATTCATCCGGCGCAATTGCCTCTGATTTCAGATCAATCCGCACACCAGATTTCCTCGCCAGGGCTCCTACGTCATGCAGCAAGCCGTCCGAGTTGTCCGTCATGGACGTGGCCCCCGCGGAACGCGCCACGAGACCAGACCCCGGTGTGAGCTCCGGTGCTTGGTAGGCCAGAACCAACGGTTCCAAGACCTCAGGAATATCGATGCCGGACTCAAGCAGCTCCAATCCAGCCGCCGAATATCCAATTCGGCCGTGAGCAACCACGATCTGGCCCGCGCGTGCACCGGTCAGAGTCAGTGGCGGACGATTACCGCCAAGAGATCCAATGGCCGTGATGGACATGACTAGGTTCTCCCCCGCCGTGACGTCACCACCGACAAGCTCGGTGCCGTACTTATCCAATTCCGTGCCAATCCCGCGGGCGAATTCTTCCACCACGGCAACCGGCGTTGAAGTCGGTGCTGACAAAGACAGCAATGCTGCCAGCGGGCGCGCTCCCATCGATTCGATGTCCGCGAAATTCTGCACCACAGCTTTACGCCCCAGCTTGAACGGTGTGGTCACATCAGGACGGAAATGCCTACCTGCCACCACCATGTCCGTGGTCACCACCATGCGGGAGTTCGGTGACGGTGGGTGCAGCACCGCTGCATCATCACCATTGACCGCCGAAGGGCTGGCTTCGATGATGGCGTGGATGACAGCTTCCTCGCCGATCTCACCCAAAGTGGGACCCTCAGTGGGAAAACCAGTGTTGATCACAGGACGTAACAGCCTTTCGCAGGGAGATAAGACAATCAGGTCACAGCGTAAACGACGAGGGGCTTAAACCCCGTGCCTGGGGTGGAGACACCAGTACTCACCACCGGGACGGATACACTATGCCGTTATGAGCACGGCGAATACACACACAGATTCCTCCCCCAACGAGCCCATCAATCGCTCGTTGGTCTACATCAGCCTTGGATTGGCGCTACTGCTGGTCATTGGCGTCCTTGCTGGCTCGAAGTTTGTTCTTAGCCGGACTGCTCAACAGCCGGTGACACTGTCACCATTGCCAGCACCGATGGCAGATTCCCCTGAATGCGCTGCGCTTGTAGATCAGCTCCCGGAGAAGCTCGTCGGCCACAAGCGCACGCCTCTGGCGGACCCAGCTCCAGCAGGCGCAGCAGTGTGGCAGTCTTCTACCACCGAGCGCGTGACCTTGCGCTGTGGTGTGGATATGCCGCTGCAGTACACCAAACTCACGCCCACGTTCACCGCTGCTGGTGCTGAGTGGATCAAGGTGACGGACCCGACGGGAACGGGCCTGGCCACCTGGTTCACGGTGGACCGTTCACCCGTCATTGCTGTCACGGCTGAAAGCGAAGCGCTGGGGCGCAACGACAACCCCGTTGAGGGCCTTAACCTGGGCGCGGCGAAGGGCGATGCTGCAACGCCAGCCCGAGCACCACTGGCTGCTGTGGAAGACGCGCCTGAGTTTTCCTCCCACGCCTGCAACGCTTTCATGGCTGCTCTCCCGGAAGAGCTGACGGAGGGCTACACCCCCATTGAGGTTGGTGATGTCCAGGGCTACCCTAAGGACCGCACCAAGGTGTGGGGTGGTGATGGGCTGGAGCCCATCGTCGTTCGCTGTGGCGTGAAGCAGCCTGACAGCTATGCCCCTGGTGCAGTGCTCACCCAGGTCAATGAGATCCCGTGGTTTGAGGATGAGGCTGCCGCTGAGGATCCGGAAACCTCCGGCGGACTAGCAACCACCCTTTACGCCCTGGGCCGTGAGGCAAACATTGCGATCTCGTTGCCGGCAGGGCTTGGGGACGAAGCCTTGAACACCGTGTCAGCCGTCATTACTTCGCACGTTCCAGAGCGGAAGTAATCAACGTCGTCAGCAGTTCGCTGTAGCTCATTCCCACAGCCTGGAAAACCTGCGGGAACATAGAGATTGAGGTGAAGCCAGGCATGGTATTCACCTCATTGAGCATCGGGCCATCTTCGGTGACAAAGAAGTCCACGCGTGCCAGGCCACGGCAATCGAGCGCCTTGAACGTGCGGATGGCAAGTTCCGCGAGCTGCTCATTCAGCACGTCATCATAGCCAGCCGGAATCGTTGCAGTGACGACGTTGTCCAGGTACTTCGTTTCAAAACCGTAGAAGCCTTCTTCCGAGTCAGCAGTGCCGTTGAGCTTCGCCGGTGGTGAAGCAACCAATTCGCCATTGGGAAGTTCGAGGACGCCGACCTCAACTTCGTCGCCAATCAGCTCTGCCTCGACGATGACCTTCGAGTCATACAGACGTGCCATGCGCACCGCATCTGCCAAATCCTCCCATGCATCAACCTTGGTGATGCCAATGGAGGACCCGCCACGCGCCGGCTTCACAAACACCGGCAGGCCAAGGTACTCACGTTCCTTGTTCCCAATCGCGTCACTTTCAGAACCATCATGCAGGATGACTTCACGGGTTACCGGGATACCTGCTGCGCGGGTGATCGCCTTGGTGAATTCCTTGTCCATAGAGCAGGCCGAGGACAACACGCCCGTGCCCACGTAGGGGACGCCAGCCATTTCAAGCAGTCCTTGGATCGTTCCATCCTCACCGTAGGTGCCGTGCAGCACTGGGAAAACCACATCCACGGTGGCTAGCACTTCACCTGTTTGCGCGTCATAGAACTCACCGCGGCGCTGCGGGTTCACGGACAAAGCAATCTCACGGCCTTCCGTGACGGAGGGCAACGTCGAATCCCCCACCGGGTCGATTGATCCTTGGACCCACACGCCGTCTTGGGTGATACCCACCGGGAAAATCTCAAAGGAGTCTTGTGGCAGTTCTGCCATGATGGCGCCTGCGGAAATGCAGGAAATGGAATGCTCAGAGGACATTCCCCCGTAAACGACGGCAAGTGTGATCATGGTTCACCACACTACTTGGGTACTACTCCGATTTTTTGGAGCGACCCATGAGTGCCACCACCATCTCATCAACCTTCATGTCACCGTGGCACACTGCGTGCACTGCTGCCGTCAGCGGCATCTCCACCCCATGGGCCTCCGCGAGCTGATACACGCTGGTCGAGCTGGTTACACCCTCAGCTACCTGACCGTTGGTTGCCTTGCGTGCTTCCGCCAGCGTCATACCCTGGCCAAGTCGCTGGCCAAAGGTCCTGTTGCGCGACAGGGTTGAACTACACGTAGCCACCAGGTCCCCCATACCCGCCAGGCCAGCAAATGTCTTTTGATCGGCCCCCAGCTGCACACCCAGGCGCGTGATTTCAGCAAGACCACGGGTGATCAGAGTGGCCTGAGTGTTCCCACCCAACCCCTTGCCGGCAGCCATACCGCAGGCCAAAGCAATCACGTTCTTACAAGCACCACCGATCTCACACCCCACCACATCGGTGTTGGTGTACGGGCGAAGATACCCAGTAGCGCACGCAGCCTGGAGCAGCTTGGCTCGGTTCATATCCGTACAAGCAATAACGGTTGCTGCCGGCTGTTCTTCTGCTACCTCACGCGCGAGGTTCGGACCGGACAGCACGGCAATGCGGTCTTCTGCCACACCCGTCACATCCGCAATCACTTCAGACATGCGCTTGAATGTGCCGGACTCAATGCCTTTGGAGATAGACACCAACGTCGAATCCAACGGCAAGTGTGGCGCCCACTCCGCCAGATTGGTGCGCATCGTCTGACTTGGAACAGCAGGCACAACGATCTGCGCCGACTCGAGGGCTTCAACCGCATCGGAGGTCGCTTCAATCCCCTCAGGCAGGTCAATACCGGGAAGATAATCCGCATTCACACGGGTCTCAGCGATCGCCTTAGCCAATTCCGGCCGGCGGGCCCACAAGCTGACCTGGTTTCCCGCGTCCGCAAAAACCTTTGCCAAAGCGGTGCCCCAAGATCCAGCGCCAAGGACGGCTACTTTGACCATGTGTGTGCCCTTCCCTTTCGTCGATAAGCATGCGCGTTATGAAAACGAACTCCGTGACAGTCTATAAGGACGCGCGAAGAAGGGGGGTTTCCGTGCGCGCGCTCGCCTCATGCGGAACAATGGGGACCCATGGGCAAACAGTCACAACCAAACTCCAAGTTGCACGAGCATGACAAGGATGTTCAGGGCGAAATGTTCCTGACGGGACGCCACCAAGAAATCCCCCGCAACCCGCACGAAGAGTTTGCTAAGACGACGCTCGCCGCAGGCGCAGTGCTGTGGCGAGGAGATCTTGAGGACATGGACAGCATCGAGGTCGCGTGTATTCACCGCCCGCGTTACGACGACTGGTCGCTGGCCAAAGGCAAAGTCGACCCAGGCGAATCCCTCGTGGCCACTGCCGTGCGCGAAATCAAAGAGGAAACCGGCTACCACATCAACCTGGGCAAACTGCTGGGCAAAACCGTCTACCCCATCAAGAACTCAACCAAGGTTGTGTACTACTGGACCGGCAAGGTTGTCGGCGGCGAGTTCGTGCCCAACGAGGAAGTAGACGAAATTCGCTGGTTGCCTATCGACGAAGCGAAGGCCCTCATGTCCTACGACCTCGACCGCCAGGTGCTGGCCAAGGCTGAGAAGCGCTTCCGCCTGCCGTCCACGAGCCGGATTCTGTACGTACGCCACGCACGCGCGCATGACCGCACGAAATGGGCGGGCAATGACAACCTCCGACCGCTGGACAAGAAGGGGCGCCGCCAGTCGGAGATGCTCGTTCCGCTGCTCGCACCCTTCGCACCAGAGCGGATTTACTCTGCTCTGCCCGATCGCTGCCAAAGCACCGCGGCACCGCTTGCCGACGAGCTAAAGCTCCCCGTTGAAGTGAACGCCCGCTTTGGTGATGAGGCCTGGATCAACAACATGGTGGACGCCCAGCAGGCTTTCATGGACGTGGTCAATGAAGGTGGCACCAGCGTCATCGTAGGCCAGGGTCTGATCATCCCGAACATGCTGGCCTGGCTGTCCGCAAATGGCCGCCTCCCCATCGATGGGGAGATCAAGGCCAAGAAGGGTTCGGTGTGGGTGCTGACCTTCAACGAAGGGCAGCTCATCGGGGCGGACTACATGCCCACAGCCCTCCCCGTACGCTAGGCGCCGTCAGCTAGGAGACCGCCGGCTTGTATGCCGGGCGGTGTTCCTCGAAGTTCTCAATCGTCTCTTCATCCCGCATGGTCAGGCCGATGTCATCCAGGCCCTCCATGAGGCGCCACCGGATGTAATCATCAATCTCAAAGGTGAAGGTGTTCTCCCCCACCGCGACCGTGCGATCCTCGAGGGAAACGGTGACTTCGGTGCCCGGGTTCTGCTCGAGGATCTTCCAGATCAGCTCGATGTCAGATTCCGTCATCTGACCAGCCAGCAGACCGGCCTTCGACGTGTTGCCGCGGAAGATGTCCGCGAAGCGGGGGCTGAATACGGCCTTGAATCCATAATCCATGAGCGCCCAGACGGCGTGCTCACGCGATGAGCCGGTACCAAAGTCCGGGCCCGCGAACAGCACCGAGCCGTTCTTGAACGCCTCCTGGTTCAGCACGAAATCGGGCTCGCCCTGACGCCAATTGGAAAACAGACCGTCCTCAAAGCCAGTGCGCGACACACGCTTCAAGTACACAGCCGGAATGATCTGGTCAGTGTCCACATTCGAGCGCGTCAGCGGGACACCAACGCCGGTGTGGGTGGTGAACTTCTCCATGGGTTGTGCTCCTTACAGATCAGCGGGGCTGGACAGGTGGCCGGTAATAGCGGTGGCAGCAGCCACCAGCGGGGAAACCAGGTGGGTGCGTCCACCAGGGCCCTGGCGGCCCTCAAAGTTACGGTTCGACGTGGAGGCAGAACGCTCGCCCGGCTTGAGCTGGTCCGGGTTCATGCCCAGGCACATGGAGCAACCAGCGGTGCGCCAATCAGCACCAAATTCGATGAAGATCTTGTCCAATCCCTCTTCCTCAGCCTGCTGCTTCACCATGGCAGACGACGGAACGACCATCATGCGGGTCTCCGGGTGGATCTTCTTGCCCTTGAGCACCTCTGCAGCGGCACGCAAGTCTTCAATGCGGGCATTCGTGCAGGAGCCCAGGAAGACAGTATCGATCTTGATGTCACGCAGCGGTGTTCCCGGCTCAAGGTCCATGTACTTGAGCGCCTTTTCAGCGGCAGCCTTCAGAGTGTCATCGCCGAAGGACTCTGGGTCCGGCACAGACTCTGCCAACGGCAGACCCTGGCCTGGGTTCGTGCCCCAGGTGACAAACGGGGTGAGAGCCGAACCGTCGATTTCCACGACGGTGTCGAACTCGGCGCCCTCATCCGTCGGCAAGGTCTTCCAGTAGGCCACTGCTTCGTCCCAGTCCTTGCCCTTCGGCGCGAACTCGCGGCCCTTGACGTATTCAAAGGTCTTCTCATCCGGGGCGACCATGCCAGCACGCGCGCCGCCTTCGATGGACATGTTGCAGATGGTCATGCGCGCTTCCATCGAGAGCTTCTCAATAGCCTCGCCGCGGTACTCGATGATGTGGCCAGCACCGCCGTTGGTGCCAATCTTCGCGATGATCGCGAGAATCAAATCCTTTGCCGTCACACCCGGCTGCAGCTCACCAGATACCTCAATAGCCATCGTCTTAAACGGCTTCAGTGGCAGCGTCTGCGTTGCCATGACGTGCTCGACCTCGGAGGTACCAATGCCCATGCCGATGGAGCCGAAAGCACCATGCGTGGACGTGTGCGAGTCACCGCACACAATCGTCATACCCGGCTGGGTAATGCCCAGCTGCGGGCCAACGGTGTGCACGATGCCCTGCTTCACATCACCCATAGAGTGCAGGCGTACGCCGAATTCTTCGCAGTTCTTACGCAGAGTGGACACCTGCGTGCGCGAGGTCAGCTCCTCAATCTCCAGCAAGTTGCCGGACTTAATGCCCACGGTAGGCACATTGTGGTCCTCCGTAGCCAGGTGCTGCTCCGGGCGACGGATCTTGCGGCCGTTCATCCGCAGCCCATCGAAAGCCTGCGGGGAGGTCACTTCATGGAGAAGCTGGAAGTCAATGTAGATCAGATCCGGGTCACCGTTCTCACCCTTCTTGACCACGTGGTCGCGCCAGACTTTCTCAGCCAGTGTCAACGGTTTATCAACCATTGTCGCCTCCTTGAAGTTTCCCATTACATGGGAAGTGCATTTCCATTTAGTGAGACAGTATAGAGCATCTCCATAGACAGCTTATCGACGACCCCCCGTCCCCTCCCCTCCCATATAGTGGACTGCTACGATCCACTCTGTGAGAAACACCGATAAACAAGCAGTGGTTGCCGAGGGGCCATCTGGCATCAAGGTGCTCGACAGATCTGTCAGCATCATCGAGGCCATTGCCGGCGGTGACAAGACCTTGTCACAGTTGAGCGATGCCACCGGCCTGCCGCGTGCAACCACGCACCGTCTAGCCACGGCCCTGGAAGTGCACCACATCCTCGTGCGCACGGAAGCCGGCGCCTGGTCGATCGGGCCTGCCCTTTCCCGCTATGCCGCGACTGCGCCTTCGGCCGTCATCGAGGCCGCCAAGCCGATCATGAGCACCCTCGTACGCACCACAGGTGAATCCGTCCAGCTCTATGAACTCACCGGAAGCACCCGTACGTGCGTGGCTGCTGTCGAGCCACCGAGCGGACTGACCAACACCGTGCCGGTCGGCTCCCAGCTCCCGCTCGACCGCGGCTCCGCTGCACGCGTCTTCGCGGCCTACAAGCCTATCGACGCTCCCTTCAGCTCCAAAGAACTCGAACGCGTCCGCAAAACGCGGCTTGGCGAGTCCGTCAATGAGCGTGAGGTTGGCCTGTCCAGCGTCTCCACCCCTATCCATGACTCAGCTGGGCGCCTGCGCGCTGTCCTATCGATTTCAGGTCCCGCCGAACGTCTCAAGCCCTCCCCTGCTAACACGTGGGGCAAGGAGCTCCTGAAGGCCGCCGACAAGCTCATGTCAGAGATTTAAATTCACAAAAGGAAGCGACTTAGAACCATGACCGAGAAAGACAGCCGTTACGACGCCGGCATCGAAATCCGCCGTGCAGTCATGGGCGATGACTTCGTCGACGCCGCCCTGGCCCGCAACGCCGGAAAGGATGGCGAGCCACTCCAGAATCACATCACCGCCACCGTCTGGGGCTCCGTGTGGAACCGGCCCGGCCTGAGCCGCCGCGACCGCAGCTTGCTCAACATCGGCATGCTCGTGGCCCTTCGCGCGACTGAGGAGCTCCGCGGCCACATCCGTGGTGGCTTGGCCAACGGCCTCACACGCGAAGAGATCACCGAAGCCATCATCCACTCCTCCGGCTACTGCGGTGCCCCCGCAGCGCTCTCCGCCATGAAGGTCGCCCAAGAAGTCCTCGAGGCTGAACTCGGCCCCAAAGAGGACTAGCCCGCCGAAGGAAACAATCCAAGCGGGCAGAGCCACATCCACAACCCGCAACATCAACCGCCGAGTTTGATTCCGCGGTAAGTGTTTAAAACTTTTTTGGGTTTTTGTGGAACCGGCCTGTTTCTGCTGGTCCTCCGCTTCCTGCGCGGGCTTGAGCCCGCGCTCCCTGTGGATAGAATTTTGGGTTATCCACAGGTTTTTCGGGCCCTTCTCGCGCGTTGTTGCGTTTGCGTTTAGCGTGCGTGGCATGAACGCATTCGGATCACTGGTAACGGGTCTCACCAACCCGATCGAGGCCCTGGCAGACTTTGATGCCCAGGTACTCCTCGATGCTGGCTGCAGCCCTGCCCGTGTTCGCGAATTAGTAAAAGTCCACAAGGCCTACTACGGCAAAACCACGTTCACCCGCAAGCAAGCCAACGCCATCAAGATCGCGAAGTCGACGAAGAAGTCCATGGATCAACTCGTCTACATCGAATCCCGAGTAGCACTCATCACCGACCCCAAAGAGAAGTGGGACCTCCGCCTTGCCCTGCTTTCTGTTCCCGGCAATTACGACACGCTGAAGCGCCGCTCCAAGGACATCGTCCCGGAGGTAGACAAACCAGCGCCGGAACCCACAGTCCGGTATGGCCGCTCGAACAAGAAGAGGCGTCCTGTGACCATCATGGCCCTGGAAGAAGACGCGGCAGCTATTGAATTCGCGACCCGCCAAAACCTCACTGATGGTCCTGCCGGCCCGCAGATGTACGAAAAGCTCATGGCCATCCTGGGTCTTCGCCCCGACGAGAACGATCAACCCACTGGTATTGCTCCTGCAGTGCCGCGCCCCTTGGTGCTCATCCCACTGGACGAGCACATCACAATCATGAAAGGCGACGGCGACGACGTCATCCTGGGGCTCACCGACGGCACCACCATGACCGGTGCGGAGTTTTTGGCCCAGAACTTTGGGGACGTCCTAGAAGTAGCGATGTTCCACCCCCAAGAAGGCCCCGTCAACCTGTACGACACGCAACGCTTCGCCAACCAGAAACAACGCGACCTAGCCCGGGCCACAATGCCGACCTGTCCAGTACCAGACTGCCGACATGCAGCCGATAACTGCGAGGTCCACCACATCAAAGCCTGGTCCCAAGGTGGGTTAACCAATATGGATAACCTGGCGATGCTGTGCAGGTATCACAACCGCACCAACGACGATGACCCCGAACGTAGCTACCACGGGCGGGTGGAAAACATCAGAGGCACACCAATGTGGAGATCACCCCGCGGATACCTCATACCCAACACCGTCCACCCATTCGGAGCCATGACACTGCTCTACGGCAGATAACCCACCACCTCACCGAGTAGCCGGCTCGTCCGGCTACTCGGTGTGCCCGAAAAAGGGACTTGCATAAACGAGAAAATCCCTCCGAACCTGTTAACCAGATCCGGAGGGTCTTCGTTGTACCCCGTACGGGATTTGAACCCGTGTTACCGCCGTGAGAGGGCGACGTCCTAGGCCGCTAGACGAACGGGGCGCGCTCGCTGTTTTTTGCGACTTGCTAACAGTAAAGGACCAATAGAAAAAACACCAAACCGGCTGGTAAGAATAGCCATTTGGCGCCCGGAACCCCCTCACATTACCCCGCCAATACGGGTTGGACTCAACGAAAAAGTCCCTCCAAACCTGTTAACCAGATCCGGAGGGACTTCGTTGTACCCCGTACGGGATTTGAACCCGTGTTACCGCCGTGAGAGGGCGACGTCCTAGGCCGCTAGACGAACGGGGCGTAAGGACTTTTTGTCCTGCAGATCCTTATTGCTAATTCTCTGCAGCTGGCCTACCAGGACTCGAACCTAGAATGACGGTACCAGAAACCGTAGTGTTGCCAATTACACCATAGGCCATCGTTGCTGTTGAACTTCTTAAGTTCTTAAGCTGTTCAAGACAACGTGGGATACTATAACCACGCCCGAGCTATAGCACCAAATCGCCTGCTCAGGCGCGGTAAATAGTACCCCACATAGCAGGGCAAACTACCCTGCTGTGATTTCTACTGTGCTGGCTCTTCTGCCACGAATGGCGTGACGGCGCGTGCAGCACGCAAACGAGCGAGCGTGGATTCGCGGCCGAGGAGCTCCATGGACTCGAACAGCGGCGGGGAAACAGCTTCGCCAGAGACACCGACGCGCAGGGCGCCGAAGGCGACGCGGGGTTTGAGGCCGAGGTCGTCGATAAGCGCCTTGTTGAGTGCTGCTTCGATGTTCGGCGTAGTCCACTCCCCGACTGCTTCCAGCGCGGCAATGCCAGCGTCGAGCGGCTCGATGGCTGCTTCCTTGAGGTTCTTCTTCGCGGCGCGCTCATCGAGGGCGAGCTCAGCATCCGGGGTGACCAGGAACTTCAGCAGACCGTATGCGTCGGAGAGAACCTTGATGCGCGTCTGCACAAGGTCCGCGGCGATGGCGAACTTGTCAGCCGGGTAATCAGCCGGGAAGTCGGTGTACTCGGTGAGGTACTCGCGCAGGCGGTTCTTGAAGTCCTCCGGCTCGAGCATGCGAATGTGATCCGCGTTGATGGCCTCAAGCTTCTTCTGGTCGAAGCGAGCCGGGTTGGCCAGCACGTCAGACACGTCGAAGGCCTTCACAAACTCATCCACCGTGAAGATGTCCTGGTCGGCCGACAGGGACCACCCGAGCAGGGCCAAGTAGTTGATCATGCCCTCCGGGATGATGCCGTTGTCGCGGTGGTTGAACAGGTTGGACTCTGGGTCACGCTTGGACAGCTTCTTGTTGCCCTGCCCCATCACGAACGGCAGGTGACCGAATTCCGGGGTGAAATCGGTGACACCGATGCGCTGCAGTGCCTCGTACAAAGCGAGCTGACGCGGGGTGGACGAGAGCAGGTCCTCGCCGCGCAGGACATGTGTGATGCCCATGAGCGCGTCATCGACAGGGTTCACCAGGGTGTACAGCGGCGCACCGTTGGAACGCGCAACGACGTAGTCCGGCTGGGTGGCGGACTTGAATTCCACATCACCGCGCACGAGGTCGTGCCACTTCCAGTCCTTGTCCGGCATGCGCAGACGCCAGACCGGTTCGCGGCCTTCCGCCTTGAAGGCAGCGACCTGCTCCTCGGTGAGGTCGCGGTCAAAGTTGTCGTAGCCGAGCTGCGGGTCGCGGCCGGCGGCGATGTGACGCTCCTTGACCTCGTCGGCGGTGGAGTACGCCGGGTAGACCTCGCCGGCCTCAATCAGCTTGTCCAGGATGTCCTTGTAGATATCCATGCGCTGGGACTGGCGGTACGGCTCGTGCGGTCCCCCCTTGACCACACCTTCGTCCCATTCCATGCCAAGCCAGGTCAGCGAATCAATGATCGCCTGGTAGGACTCTTCAGAGTCACGCTTGGCATCAGTATCCTCGATGCGGAACACGAGCTTTCCCCCAGTGTGGCGCGCTTGCGCCCAGTTAAACAGCGCCGTGCGCACCATGCCCACGTGGGGCGTACCGGTAGGTGATGGGCAGAAACGAACGCGTACAGATGCGGCAGAGTCAGTCATGCCCACAACTGTAGCGCGCTGCCTTTTTTACTTCCTCACGTGGGAGAGAACCGCCCACATGTCATCGGCCACAGACGGGTTGTACCACCACGTGTGGTTGGACCCGTGCACCTTGATGGACTGAACCGGCTTGGAGCATCCATTTGCGGACACTCGCGTTGCATTGAAGCCAACCGGCGCCTGGCTAATGCGACCGACGTGGCAGCCATTACGGCGCTCATAGGAGCTGAACATCTGCGGCACACCCAAGTACGGGACGCCGTGGCGCACACCACCGTGGTAGTTCGTCAACGTGTCGCCGGTGCCGTGGTACGCAAGGAAGGCGACCGGAATGTTCTGGCACCCAGCATTCACGGGCGCGTAGTAGGCACCGGAAACACCGGCAACGCCAGCGAAGATATCGGCCATGTGACACGCAGAAACAGCGGCCATGCCGCCACCCGTAGACATACCGGTGGCGTAAATTCGGCCGCGGTCAATGTTGTAGTGACGGTGCAAATCATTGATCATCGCGCGCACAAAGGCAATGTCCTGGCCAGGACGCGAGGCAGCGGTCGGCGAGCCCTCCCAGGACCGACCAATCGCACGCGGGTACACGATGATGGCATCGCGCCCCACGGCAGATTCACGCAGCCGCGAGTAACCACGGAAGTGCTCCGCGGTGTCCTGGTATGCGGAGTACGCCACCATGACCGGCCAAGCACGCGATGGGTTGTAGCCATGCGGCACGTGGATGAGGTACCCGCGCCCATTAACGGAAAGCTCGCCGCTGTGCCCGTTGCCCACTGGCTGCGGCCCAGCGGGACGCCAAGCAGCTGCCGGCGGATTAATCGGGGCCGGCTGCGGAATGATGTTGCGCGGCACAGAGGATCCCTGTGGCAGCGCGCTGTTGATCTGATCCGCGAGGCCATTCCACGCACGGTTCGCGTCAAAGGCCGCCTGGCTTGACGGCGCGGTGATCGCGGAAATATCAGGCAGCTGCGCGTGCGCGGGCGCCTGCACAAGAGAGACAGCGAGCAAAGCCCCGGCAGCGATTGCAGACAGGCGCGAAGAAAACAGCTTCATGGTGGTCCTTCGAAAGATCGGTTCGCATGTGCTTATCGACGCTCGCCGCAACACACACCCCATTCATTGACTCTGAACACATTAGTAACACGTGAAAGTTTCTTCAACGCGGGATGTGTTTTTGCTGTCATCCTCCCTCTGGGTCTACATGCCTCACCCGCTAAGATGAAACCTCATGTCCTCCCGCCCTGATTCCGCACCCGATTCTGCCCCGGACTTTGCTCTGTCCCGGCCATCAGGCTCCGTGCGTACCCAAGGAGCGGCATCGACGTTTACCGATGTGTGGAGCGCAGTCCAGGCCCTCGACAAAGGCGCCGTGGACATGATCGTGGGCGCACTCCCCTTCGACCGCGATGCGCCGGCGGCACTCACTGTCCCAGAGCGGATTGTGCGGGAACCAGGGTGCCTGCAGCCGCATGAGTATTACAGGACGGGCCCGGGGGCCGTCGTTAATGCGCGCTTAGTGGGTTACGACCCAGAACCCCGCGAACACTTGCGGCGCGTCGAAGCGGCGATTGACACGATCCGTGAGTCTTTGCTGGACAAGGTCGTCCTGGCCCGCGCCGTTGACTTTGAGTTTGATCCTCCTGTTGATCCGCGCCTCGTGGCCGCGCGGCTCATCGACCTTTCTCACACACGCGATGGATTCATGGCGGATCTCTCACCCGCTGGATTGAAGGGCCACACGATTGTGGGTTCATCACCGGAGCTTCTCATTCGCCGTGAAGGGCGCAACATCTACTCGTATCCGCTCGCTGGATCGGCGCCACGCAATCCGGAAGACCCGGATGCAGATGCGGCAGCGGGCCAGGAACTCGCGGCTTCGGAGAAGAACCTCGAAGAGCATTCTTACGTTGTGGAACACATCCGGGAGATTCTTGAGCCCCTGTGTACCGAGCTCAACATCCCTTCACGGCCACAGCTTGAGGCCACGAATGAAATGTGGCACCTGGCTACCCCCATCAGTGGTGTGCTGAAAGATCCGGCACCGAGTGCGCTTGAACTAGCTGCGAAGCTCTACCCCACCCCAGCGGTCTGTGGCACACCGCAGCATGCGGCCGAGGCACTCATCACCACCGCCGAATCGGACCGTTCTTTCTACGCCGGCGCAGTCGGCTGGTCGACCTCTGATGGCGACGGCGAATACGTCGTGGCCATCCGCTGCGCTCAGGTCAATGAGGACGGTACGGCCGCCCGTGCTTGGGCCGGTGGCGGACTCGTTGCCTCCTCAAACGCAGAAGAGGAGCTTGCGGAAACAACCGCGAAGCTCCTCACTATCCAGCGTGCGCTGGGACTTTAAGCCCGCTCAACCGGGTTGCGCAGCGAGCCAATCCCCTCGACCTCGACCTCGATCACGTCCCCCGGGACCATCTCTGCGGTGCCTGCCGGGGAGCCAGTGCAGATGACGTCGCCTGGCAAGAGGGTGTAGGAAGCGGTAATGAACTCGATGATCTTGCCAAGCTTCCAGATCATCTGGTTCGAGTTCGAGTCCTGCTTCGTCTCCGTGACACCATCGTGGGTCAGGTGAGCCTTGATGGGCAGATCATCAAAATCAAACTTGTCCAGATCCGTCTCGATCCACGGGCCGAGCGGGCAGAATGTATCAATACCCTTAGCGCGCGCCCACTGGCCATCGGCGAACTGCAGGTCACGTGAGGAAACGTCATTCACGATGGTCACACCGCGAACAACAGACTTCCAGTCCTCTGCCTTGACGTTCTTGCACGGGGTGCCGATAACGAGCGCCAGCTCACCCTCAAACTCAACGCGGGTGGCGAAGTCCGGGATCTTAATGGCGGCTTCCGGGCCGATGACAGCTGTCGGCGGCTTAATAAACAGAGTCGGCGGCAGGTGCTCAGCGGACTGCTTAAACACCTCGGCAACGTGGTCGGCGTAATTGCGGCCAATGGCTACCACCTTGCTGGGCAGCATCGGTGCCAGGAGGCGCACGTCCTCTAGTGCCCACTCCTTACCGGTGTACTCCGGCTCCGTGAACGGGGTGCCTTTAATCTGCTTGGCAGTAGTGCCCTCGTCATCGATGACCGCGAAGGTCATTCCCTCAGGTGTCGCAATTCGTCCAAAACGCATGCAGAAGAGCATACGCCAGCGCGGAGCGGGCGGTGGCTCCAACCCAGCACAATCTTTTTCTGGCTTAGTTATCCTCCTTCGCAGCGGTGAGCGCCAGGTAAACCTCCGCGCATGCAATCGCGTCCGTCAATGCATTGTGATTGCCATATTCAGGCAGACCATGTCTGCGGCGCACACGCGCCAAGCGCAGGTCTTCACCACGCGGGTAAGTTCCCTTGCGTTCCATGCGGCGGCGCTCCATGGTCATCGTGTCCACCACCTCGTCCTCCCGGACACGCCATGTGTTGCCAAACACATCTTTGTGCAACGCGCCCAAGAATCCTGTTTCCATCTGGGCGAAGTGCGCGAGGATCTTTCGTCCCTCCACAGCTTTCAGAAACTTCTGGAGGGCTTCCGCTGCTGGAACGCCATCACGTTCCACGTCCTCATCAGTCACGCCATGAACGGTTGCTGAATCCCCCACATGCGCCCCGCTGAGCACGCAATACCCCGCTCCGGAGAGGTCAATCACGCGGTCATTCACCGGCACCCAGCCGATGGACACCAATTCATGTACGCCAGGTTTCAGTCCCGTCGTTTCCACATCCACCGCGAGCAAGGCCCCCGGGGCGATGTCGCGCTTAGGAGGCCCAAACAGACCAGAGAGCATCTAGATCGACCTCACTGGGAACTTCGAAGCCATGGCAGCCTGGAGCGCCTTAATAATGCGGAACGAGTCCCGCAGCGCATCACGGTCCAACGAAGCCATTTTCGACGGATCTATGTGGTAGTTCGGCGTCTCCCCCGTCCGCACCTGTTCTGCTTGGTGGCGCAGCGCCAGGTTGGAGATGTGGTTGTACGCGCGTTGAAGGTCCTCGGCACCCCGAACGGAGATACTCTCACCAGCGGCTTGCTCGATGCGTTCCTGCGTGCCCACAACGGTGGTGCCTGCCAGAATTCCGTACAGCCGTGCCATCTGCACAACGGCCGCGGTACCACCCTTCTTCACATCCAGAGTGTCCGCGTATTCACCGGACCGCTCCACCACAAACCCGCGGAAGAACCCGATCGGCGGTTCACGCCGCGTAGCCAATGCAGCTAAATGCGCGTGGAGGCGCTTCGAGCCACGCGCGGACACAACGGCGTTCTCATGCACTCGCTGCGCCATCTCCTCATCCCCAAACAGACACCGGAAATCAAAGAACACCTGAGCGTTCAGCAGCGCCTCAGACTCCGGAGCAGTGATCCAGCCGTGGAAGGTTCGGTTCCACTCACTCTCCGTCATCCGCCATTGCGGCGAGGACGCCATCATGTCGCCTGGACACAGCGCCTGCCCGGCATCCGCAAGGCCCATGCAGATGTAGTCGGTGAAGCGTTGGAAGTACTCGCCGTGTGCGGCTTCGTCGTAAAGCTCGGACAGCACCAGCGCGTTGTCCTGATCAGAAGCCGGGCCCATCTCCCGCCGTGCTTGGGAGCCCACAGCCACAAAAGCGAAAGGCACCGGCGCAGGGCCAAGTTCTTCATAGGCCAGCTCAGCGAGACGCCGCGCAATCGCATCCGCAATGCCAGTGAGAAGGTGTTGCACATCGCTTGCCGACGACCCCCTCTCCACAAACCTCGCCGCCACCGCCGCCGCGCGCTTGTATGCATCACGCAGCTCTTCCCTGGTGCTGCCGGCCACATCCGCAGCGAGATAAATCGGGTCCGACTGCAGCTGATGCATGACGTCACTACTGGTCAGAACACCAATGATCTCCGACCCCGACTCCACGACAGGAAGGTGGTGGATGCCGTGCTCACTCATCACCAACATGGCTTCAAAGAGCAGGGTTTCTGCGCCGATGGTGCGCACTGGGGAGGTCATGACATCGGAGACGGGCGCATCCGTCGAAAAGCCTTGCGCAACCACGCGACCACGCAGATCGCGGTCAGTGAGAATGCCGATCTCCCCGTCCTTGTCCCCTGGCGTGACCACGATGCACGACACGTCACACTCCGTCATCCGCACAGCTGCATCGCGGATGGATGCGGTAGCTTCCACCGTGACCAAGTTGCCGGTCTTGATCATCTCGCTGACGTTGGTGCGGAGAGTGTCCGAATTGCCGGGATCATTGAGCTCCTGGGCGTAGGCAGCTACGCGGCGGGACAAGGATTGGAAGAAGCGGAGGATGTCGGGGTGTTCGTCGATAAGCGTTGTGAACGCCTCGCGCGGCAGGACAAGCAGAATGCTGTCCTCCACGGCGACCATCGTGTACTCCGACTCCGGGGCACCAACAAGTGTGGAATACCCAAAGTTGCGGCCGGACTCGCGCCGGTCAATGAGCGCATCACCTTCGGCGAGCACATCCACCGCGCCCGAACGAATGATGTACAGATTGTCATTGACCTGACCGCGCGAAATGATCACTTCGCCACGACGCACGTAAATAATCTGCATGTGCCGCGGCAGAGCGGACAAGGCCTCGTCCGGCAGGTGTGAAAACGGTTCGTGCTGGGCGAGGAAGCCACGCACCTCATCGAGCTCAACTGTCATGCGCTTAGAGTGCCAGAAACTCCGGCCACGCATACACGCTTTGACGGTTTTGCTCTGTGAAGTAGGTCAACTACTGGTAGCTGACAAACCACGGACGAGGATTCACCTGGGTATAGGTCTGCTCCGGAGTGAACATCGGTTGGTCCTCATCGATGAAGTTCTTCCACGCCACGAAGAAGCGCGGATCGAGGTTCTCCAGCAGGATGTTCCAGGTATCGAATTTCTGGCCCGGAGTGCCGTGACCATCAGCATGAAGGATGAAGGACAGCTCTGGGTGGTCGGTGTTGATGTTCTGGCGGTCCGGCAGCATCGCCACCTGGAACTGGTGGACGATGAGGGCCTTCTGCGGCAGGTTGTTTGTCCGGGTGAGCTCCGCCAGCCACTCGGTGACCTCGTTAATCCCCGCGGCATCTGCGGAACCCACCTGTGCTGCCGGCGCCTGCCCCGGCTTTAGTTTCCATTCAGCATCCAGAGCCAAGCCCACGTTGGGGCGCTTGAGCAGCTCCTCGTAGATGAGAGCCTGCTCCTTGAACGTAGCGAGACCCGGCTGCAAGTCAATCACGGCGTACCCACCCGCTTCGGTGATCGCATCGATATACGGCACAAGCTCGGCGGGATCCGTCTCATTAGTGAAATTGCCATCATCCCCGGGTCCACCGGAGGCCACCGTCGCAATGACCTCAAATGCCGGGATGATGAGCTCATCGGTGTACTCGCGGTACTGCTCCACCCAATTCTGGGCGACCTGCACCGCCTCAGCTGGCGGCTGCTCCCCCATCTGCCCCAAAGCGGGACCCGACGGGTGACCGTAGAGCGCAACCATACGCCGGCCGGGGAAGACGAGTCCGCCCCCACCCGGGAGTTCGCCGTTGGCAGCCATGTCGACGGCTCCACGGAAATACTCGGACGAACCGAACTGGTGGCCAAGCGCAACCGCCTGCTTGCCTTGAACCTGATCCATTGATTCCCGGGTCACGCGGGGATCCGGATGGGACAACACCGTGATGGGAATGCGCTTTGCAGTCGCAGTGGCCACCGCTGCCAACGAGGTCGCCTCAGTTGCCAGAACTGGGGTTTTGGCTGGATTCACCGAGGATGCACCGCGTTCGATGATCTGGGGTACGCCGGGACCTGCGTCAGGGGCAAGGGGCGGGGTTTCGTCGATAAGCGCGAGGTCCTCCGCGTCTTCCTCCGCCTCCATGGAAGTGTCCGCGGGATCCTCTGATGAAACCTGAATTCGGCGCTGCGCACCGAGGCGGGAGACCTCCTTCTCCACGCCCTCTTCCGTGCCCGGATGACGGATCAGCATCGGCGCGCCAAGGTCAACGGCGATAGCGGCTGCCTTGAGCTGAGCATCCTGGGATGAGGCCGAAATGACCACGTCATTGGCGGTTTCAAAGAACGCCTTAGAGGCATCGATGCCCGTGCCATCAACATCCGCGAGAACTGTGGAGCCGCCCTCAACTAAGGAATGAAGCAGGGCATCTGTCTCGGACAGCTTCTCGGCGGTGAGTTCAGGTTTTGCTGTACACGCGGAAACGCCCATCCCCACGGACAGACTGACTGCAAAAGCAGCAACAGTACGGACCCGACGGGATGGGCGGTGTGAAGCACGCATGGGCCGAAGCCTACTTGAGAGCTTCAGCAATCCTTGTGCCGACTCGCTCGGTGACAACCGCTTCGCCGCCACGCTGAGTGACATCCTGTGCCACAGCATCCTCGATGCGTACGGCGTTGTCCTCATCGCCGAGCCAGCGCAGCATCATCGCCACGGACAAGATCATGGCGGTCGGATCAGCGATTCCCTGGCCAGCGATATCAGGCGCGGAGCCATGGACCGGCTCGAACATGGACGGGTTCGTGCGCGATGCATCGATGTTGCCGGAGCAGGCCAACCCCACACCGCCAGCGACAGCACCAGCCAGATCGGTGAGGATGTCGCCGAAGAGGTTGTCCGTCACGATGACGTCGTAGCGCTCCGGATCCGTGACCATATAGATGGTCGCAGCGTCGATGTGGTTGTAGTCCACCTCAACATCCGGGTACTCCGCGGCAACATCGTTGACGGTGTTCTGCCACAGCGCACCAGCGTTAGTCAGCACGTTGGTCTTGTGCACGAGCGTCAACTTCTTGCGGCGTTCCATCGCCGTTTCAAAGCCGTGACGCACGAGGCGCTCCACGCCGTAGCGGGTGTTCTGCGAAACTTCGCTGGCCACCTCTGCCGGGGTGCCCTGACGCAGGGTACCGCCGTTACCGCAGTACAAACCCTCCGTGCCCTCACGCACCACAACGAAGTCAATGTTGCCTGGGTTAGCCAGGGGGCTCACCGCGGTTGGGTACAGCTTCGATGGGCGCAGGTTCACAAAGTGATCCAGATTGAAGCGCAGCGGGAGCAGCAGGCCACGCTCCAGAACGCCGGCCGGGACGCGGTCTGGGTCACCGATCGCGCCGAGCAGAATGGCATCGTGCTCACGCAGGCTCGCCACATCCTCCTCCGTGAGCAGCTCCCCGTTGCGCAGGTAGCGCCGAGCACCGAGATCGTACTCAGTGAACTCAATGTCCTGGCGTACCGCGTTGAGAACCTTGAGGCCCTCCGCCATCACCTCGGGGCCGATTCCGTCGCCTGCAATAACCGCGATCTTCATGTGGTGTGTCACCTTTCTTCCCGTTTGAGGGTGGCTTGAGGGCTGATGTGCCAAATGGGTTTTAGTCCAGAACCAGCTGGAAGCTAGATGCCTGGATGGACTCGGCGATGGTCTTTTCCAGATCCGCCGGGATCTCAGCCTCAACGCGAAGGATGAGGAAGGCGCCGTCGCCCTTCACTGCCTGGGTCAAAGCAGCAGCCTCAATGTTGATGCCCTTCTCACCCAGCTGGCTACCAACCTTGCCCAGTGCACCAGGCTGGTCGGTGTAGGACAGGAAGAGGTTGCGGCCCTCTGCACGCATGTCCACGCCACGGCCGTTGATGCGCACGATCTTCTCCACGTGCTCGAGGCTGGTCAGCGCACCTTCAACGGTTGCGGTGGAGCCGTTCGCGGACACAACCTGGACCTCCAGGGAGGAGCGGTGGCCGCGGGATTCGGTGGCAACGCCGGAATCGAATTCGAGGCCACGGGCTTCTGCAATCGCCGGGGCGTTCACGAAGGTGACGGGCTCTTCCACGATGCCGGAGAACAGGCCGCGTACTGCGGACAGTGCCAGCGTGGAGGGGTCCTCGGTGGACAGCTCGCCGCGGGCGGTGACGCGGAGGGAGACAGGGGCGTCGTCAAGCAGGTTGCCTGCGAGGAGACCAAGCTTGCGCGCGAGCTCAAGCCATGCAGCGACCTCTTCGCCCACGGCGCCACCGACAACGTTGACGGCATCCGGAACGAACTCGCCTGCGAGTGCCTTGAGTACGGAACCAGCAACGTCCGTACCTGCGCGGTCCTGCGCCTCAGCGGTGGATGCACCCAGGTGCGGTGTCACAACAACCTCATCCAGCGCGAACAGCGGGGAGTCCATGCACGGCTCGGTGGCGTACACGTCAAAACCGGCGCCACGGATCTTGCCGTTGGTGATTGCATCCGCCAGAGCCTGCTCATCCACCAGGCCACCACGTGCGGCGTTGATGATGATCTGGCCTTCCTTGGCCTTTGCCAGCAGCTCAGCGTTGAACATTCCCTGCGTTTCCTTGGTCTTGGGCAGGTGGATGGTCACAAAATCAGCGCGGGAGACGAGCTCCTCCAGCTCCACGAGCTCCACACCAAGCTGTGCGGCGCGTGCTGGGTTCGCATACGGGTCATAAGCAATGACGGTGGTTTCAAAAGCGGAAAGACGCTGTGCGAAGAGCTGACCAATGTGGCCAAAGCCGACGATGCCCACGGTCTTGCCAAAGATTTCTACGCCCTTGAAGGAGGAACGCTTCCACTCACCGTCACGCAGAGTCTTGTCCGCAGCCGGGATCTGACGTGCGGTGGACAGAAGCAGAGCAATGGCGTGCTCACATGCGGAGTGAATGTTGGAGGTCGGAGCGTTGACAACCATGACGCCGCGCTTGGTTGCGGTGTCCACGTCTACGTTGTCCAGGCCAACACCGGCACGACCCACGATGCGCAGGTTCGGTGCGGCTTCCAGGACTTCAGCGTCAACAGTCGTTGCGGAGCGAACGAGCAGCGCCTCCGCTTCCGGTACCGCAGCGAGAAGCTCAGCGCGGTTCGGACCGTCTACCCAACGCACCTCCACTGCATCTCCGAGTGCGTCCACGGTGGACTGGGCGAGCTTGTCTGCAATGAGGACAACGGGTTTAGACACGGTATTTACATCTCCTGCTAAGTGGGTTGGTGCACGTCACTGTGCATTCGCTTCTGGCAGCGTCGATTATTTTATGCGTACTCGCGTGTATTCCCCTATTTCAGGGTTCTATTTCATGCACGCTTGCTTATCGACGTCTCCCCTGCCCGCCCTCTTCACGATTCTTGCGGCAGTTCCTCCACACCCGCGAAGCTCCGTTGCCCGGCAGACGCTTCAGCCGCGCGGATGCGACTACGCAACTCTTCTGCAGTTCCAAACTCTGGCCCTAAAGCAATCAACGGGCGGTCGGCCAATCCAACTGTGACGAGCAATGCGCGATAATCCACGCGCGGATCCGGATTGTCCACCACGTAGACCGATGCGCCGAACGCGCGGGCAGTTGCGATTGCGGGCAGCGGCGTCGAGGAAAGCGCGATCACATGGGGTGCCATTTCCGCATTGTGACGAGACTGGAGGGGAACAACTCCGTCTTTGGCACCGTCCGCCACGTGTTGCTCTCCCCCATAGCCACCCTTTAACCACATGGGATCATTCGGATCCAAGGCAGCCACGGCGGCCGCTGCTTGTTTAGGTGTCTCCACCACTTTTTCACCGAACTTAAGTGACGTGGCCTTCTCCAACGCTTCCACGCCACCCGGGTCCCGGATCACGGTGAGCTTCTCTGAGTAATTGAGCAAAGACACATCCCCGACCGCAAAGACAGTGTGTGCCCCTAATCGTTCGATCTCCTGAACAACAGCTGCATGGTGCTCGCGGGAGTACACCACCATCGGTGCATGTGCAACGACCGCCAGCGACGCTGCGCGCAGCTGTGACTGCGGATCAGCATCACTGATAATCAGCACCTCTGATGTATCGAAGAAGATCGTGGAAGCCTCGAATCCCAGCGGGTCATCCACCACTACTGGCGTTGGTTCAAAGCGCTCCGACACATGGTTTGACCCGTTCACCGCACGCGCCTGCTGAAGCAGTGGATTCACGGTTGTGGTGGGTGAGGTGGGTGACTGTGGTTGCTCCGTGGCATCGTCGTTAAGCGATGTACATGCAACGAGACCCAGCGAAAGGCACGCGACAACACCACAGACCGATAATCTCTGTGCTGCTTTGCTGAGCTGAGTCACGTCTCCTCGCTATCCCTTATTGCTGTGCTTACTCACCGACGTTACCGTCACGCACGACCGGCTTGTCCATGGCGTATTCGATCATTCCAATGAAGCGCTCCGCGCGGTCAGCGAAGAAGGCCTGCCAGTTGGATGTCAGGAGGTATTCCGGAACGAGCTCATGCGTAGCCAGCACCGCATCGAATTCGGAATCCTCCATGATCGACTTCGACTGAAGCCGCGACAGGTAACGCTTGGGATCACCGCTTTCCATCACGCCTTCGGTGCGCTTGCCCAAGGGCGTGCGGTTCAATACTGATTCCGCGAGCTGTTCATCAATCTCATGCGCCCGGCAGTACTTCTCGGGGAAGACTTGGTAGAAATCCGGGTGCAGTTCTTCCACGCTCGCCACGTCAAAAGTCTTACCCGTGCGCCAATCCCGCGCGCCTCGCGCCATGAGCAATGAGTACATCCCGCGATACACGGCGGTTTCAGGGCCGGCTGTGAGCAGGCGGGACTCCGCAAACTGCGCGTCCGTGACCGTCTTGGGCGCCTCATCCGTTGTGCCCATGGCCCACGGGGTGACCTGATCAACGTCAATGCCAGCGCGAATGGACGGGGAATGTGCGCCATAGAGCTCCCCAAAGACACCGCACCAGAACCACTGGTTGATGCGGTCCGTGGTGGTCTGCTCTTCACAGGTGATGTTGTCACGCTCTTTGCCAAGGCGCGCGAGAATCACCGCGAGCGGCACCAATTGGTGTGAATACGGCACCTGATCCACGGTGAAGATGCAGCGCTCTTCCAAGAACACTGCGGTGCGCTCAAACGCCGCGAGCAATTCGCGCGATGCCCATAGATAGTCCTGAAGACGCAGATTGAGGATGTCGCCGCGGTGCCCACGGGATTGTCCCGTTTCGCTCGAGACCAGCAGCGCAACACCACGGAGGAACCGCACGCGATCAATCTCATCCAGCGCCGGGTGATCCCGCAATTCCTTTTCGCACTGTTCCCAGTGTTGTGCCAAGGAGAACTCGGGGTCTTCCAGCGCGAAGCTGGCAGTGAGGAGTTCAAAGACATCCATCGGAACACCCTGGGAGTTTGCCTGCGCGAAAATCTGCCCCACCCCGATCTGGGAGGTTCCGCGATCAAGGCGTGTCATAGGAATGTCGTAGGCAGCTAATGGCCGCAGCACGCGACGGTGGAATTCCTTCACACTTTCGCGCAGGGCTGGGTCCTCCGTGTTGGCAGCCATGTCGAAGAGCAGATCATTGCCTTCTTCCCACAGCAGCGATGAGACGGGGACAACGTAGTTGTCCACCATCGTGTCGCGGGTGGTAATTCCACCAGGGATGGCCGGGCCGAAGTGGGAGCGGACGACGCCGTCATCGTCGATAGCAAAAACTGCTTCTTCCGGGATCGGGTCCGATTGCACGGCCAAACGGACATCCACGAAAAAGCGGCGGAAGATTCTCCGCCCGCGGAAATCAAGTACCTCCACGCGACCGTCGCCCTGAAGCGTGGAGTACAGCGATGACAGACGCTGCTGCCCATCGAGCAACAGCAACCCCGGATTGCTTTGCGCCGCCGGCGCTCCAGGAAGCGGGCGCGGACTAAACCGCATGGGCTCATTCCGTGTATCCAGCGCCAGCAGTGTGCCAACCGGGTAACCACGAAGAACAGTGGAGATGAGCGTACGAGTACGGTCCACATCCCACAAGTACGTGTGCTGAAAATCAGGAATCTGAAGTTCGCCACGTTCGGCACGTGCGAACAAGTCTGTCAAGGAGTAGCTCGGCGTTGTAAAGCCCATGCGCCCAACTGTAGAGGACACCGGCGGATCGAGCTGGGTTTAGAGGTTCTCCCCCGCCTCCTCTGGCGCACACACAACTTCGTGGTTCACGTGCCCCGGCGGCTCGATCTGAATCGTCGCGTGACCAACACCCAGCTCCGCGAGTTTTGCCTGAGCGCGATCCAGCAGAATCCCATGGTCCGCGCGCGTAATCAGGTGCACGGTGCACAGCACGTTGTTGCCACTCATCGACCACAGATGCAGGTCATGGATCCCCTCCACACCTTCGAGCGTCAACAATTCATCAGCCACAACATCTGGGTCAAAGCCCTCAGGAACGCGCTCAAGCAGAATGCTTGTCGACGTCTTCAGCAGCCCCCACGCCCTCGGCAACACCATGCCGGCAATGATGAGGGACGCGATCACGTCCGCTGCCTGGAATCCCGTCGTAGCAATGACAATGCCGGCCACGATCACAGCCACCGATCCGGCCATATCCACCAAAACGTGAAGGTAAGCACCTTCGACGTTGATGGAATCCTTGCGCTGGCGGTGCAGCACCAATGCGGATGCCGCATTAGCCACAAGACCAATGATGGCGATGATGATCATCGTGCGGCTGGCGATCTCTGCTCCCCGTCCGAGACGCGATACGGCCTCATACACGATCCACAGCGACACCACGCCCACCGTCACTGCGTTAATAGCAGCGGCGAGAACCTCTGCTCGGCGGTACCCAAACGTGGCAAAACGTGACACTTGCTTACGCCCAATCAATACGGCGACGAGCGCGATGATCATCCCCGTTGCGTCAGAAAGCATGTGCATCGCATCCGCCAACAACGCCATGGACCCGGATAACCAGCCGCCGATGAGCTCCGCGAAGAAAACAACACCAGTGATGGTCAGCGCAATGGCCAACGAACGTACGGAAGCATCCGTGCCACCGTGATCATGGTGGTGGTGCGAGTGATCATGCATGACCCCCACTTTATGACAATTCGATACTTAATGACAATTTATTGAAAATAGGGTGGCCTCATTCACGTCCAGCTGCCAGGCCATCCACCTGCTGCGATGCGTGATATCGCCCTATTCTCGCGACGACACGGCATGCAACGCGCCTGAAAAGATCACGTCACTCAACGCAAAAACTTGTTAGCGTGGGCATCTGACTGCGTTATTTAGGTTATTTAGAAAGGTAGACCGATAATGACCAACCAGGACCCCAACAACCTTGGACACGGCAACCCGATTAATGACGAAACCCGTATCCAGGACGTCCACACCGAGTCCATGCCGGCTGCAACCGAGGACACTGCGGCTGCATACGCTGACACCGCTGAGACCGCACCGGCTGCAGGAACCGCCGACAACACCGGCAGTGGCTGGTGGAAGTGGCTGCTCGGCCTGATCGCTCTGGTCCTGTTGGGCTGGCTTATCTGGGCACTGGCCACCGGCAGCGGCGAGGAGGCTTCCACCGAGAAGACCACCACCATCATCGGCACCACCACTGTCGACGTGACCACCACCGTGGCACCAGCTGAAGAGGCCCCGGCACCGGCCGAAGGCGCGCCAGCTGAGGGCGCTCCGGCAGAAGCACCTGCCGAGGAAGCCCCGGCTGAGGCTCCTGCAGAGGGCGCCCCAGCACCAGCACCGGCTAACTAAGCCACAACGGTTTTACCGGGCGCGAAGGAAACACTTCCTTCGGGCCCGTTTTTCTATGCCTTCGCCACGTCACCGCAACAAGAAGGGGGCATGTCGCACCCGTCTGCAACAATGCGCGCATGAACAACGAACTGTTTGAAATGCCCATCCCCGTCGACTACCACCTCGACAACGGCGAAAAGCTACACGCTGCGAACCCAACTACTTTCATAATCCCCCACCGCATTAAGCGCGAGAACCTTGCCGTTGGCACGCTAGTGAAGCTCGTGTTCCTCCTTGATGATCCCCCGGCAGATCAACCGAACGGTGAACGCATGTGGGTAAAAATATCCGCACTGCAAGGCAGGAATTATGTCGGCGAATTAAGGAATGAACCGGTCTTGATACAAGGCGCTAAGCTCGGCGATTTCATCGAGTTCGGCCCGGAGCACGTCATTGACATCCACGAGTAGTGGCTCACGGCTATCCCCGGAAATGCAGCTCAGGCGTACCGTGAGGGCATGCCCATCAATACAGATAGTGTCAGAAAGATATAGGGGGATCTTGCAACCACCAAAGCCTCCCGAGAAGAGCTGTATAAGTTCTTTCATCAGAACCCTGAACTATCCATGCAGGAGCACCGCACCGCAGAACGGATTGTTCAAGAGCTCGAAGCCTCTAGCATTCCTACATGTCGTATTAGCGAAACCAGAGTTCTTGCCATCGTTGAAAACGGTGAGG